>NZ_VORY01000003.1 GCF_007997295.1 Gillisia hiemivivida
ATCAAAATGATCCACTAAGAATTGTGGCAATACAAGCTTAATTAAATCTAGGTAGTTATCCAAACCTCTTTTTTTGGCAAATATCGAACTACATTTTCAATTCACACACAACTTTTGAGATTGATCCGGGAGCCCTAGTAGGCCAACTTCAATAGAAAACCCGAAGTTTTTAGTTCGGGTTTTTTGTTTTATGTATTTGGTGAAAAATAATTTGAAATTTTTAGGAGCTTGAATAAGTAATAGAAAAGGTTGTTTTCTGAAAAGACTCTTGACTCTTGACTCTTCACTCTTGACTCTTCACTTTTAATTTAAGAATGCTCTTCTATTATCCTCACAATTTCATCTTTTGGGACTACTCCAGACTGCCGCCAAAGTTGTTTTCCGTCTTTAAATAGAATTAATGTGGGTACACCTCTTACCTGATATTGGGAAGAAAGTTCCTGATTTTTGTCTACATCTATCTTCACGATCTTCACTTTATCCCCAAGGGAAGACTTCGCATCTTTTAATATTGGAGCCAATGCTTTGCAGGGACCACACCAGTCGGCATAAAAATCTACCAGCACTGGTGTTTCTCCTTTTATTATTTCACTGAAATTGCTTTTCATGAGTTATTTTTTTTGTGTAAGTAAAATTACAAATTTTAAGAGTGAGGAATAGTTGGGGGGATGTTAAAGTGAAATTTCAGGTCTCCAGTTCTAGACTAGGTTACCACATTTCTATAGAAAAACATTCGTGAATTCGAGGCAAAATTTAAAATTAAATAGTATAAGGTGTCTATCTTGTCATCCTGACGCAGGAAGGATCTTCATTATATAGTATTCAGTGCTTCCTTGAGATTCTTCGCGCTGCCCTGAATGGCAAGTAATTGCCTTGCTCTTTCTCCTTTTATTGTTAAACCATAAAATTATAAAAGTTTAACAACTCAATAAATCCTATTTACAAACATAGGATGACAAACGAATTTAATTGTCATCTTATCACTATAGTGATCGGAAGGAGAGATCTCAATGGAGCAGCGAGTTACATTAACAATCGAGATTTCACTATACTTAAAGATAGGCTAGCATTCGTTAATTCGTGGCAAGTTTAAGAGTGATTTCTCGACCCCTCTAGATAAGCAACGTAATTATTGGCTTGGTTGATTTTTACAAGAAGTCTAAAATATCAGTGTTCACTGATTTTTAATGCTGGCAGATTTTGGAAACTTGCTGTTACTCGAATCTTTCTATTTCAGTCGGTTTTTGTCGCGTAGCGAAAACATCTGCAATTTTGATAAATCCATTTTCTTCATCCACTGAATAGATGATTTTGTAATGTTTGAAAAGCAAATATCTATATGTAGTTTTTCTTTCCTTGAGGAGTTCTTCCTTTTGTCCTATAAATGGATCTTTTTCTAATCTATTAGGTTCATTAATTAAACTTTGAACCATTTATTTTGCAACTCTATTACTAGCATTTTTTTTATAATATTTAAAGATATTGTCGAGCTGTTTCTCTGCAAAATCTGACCAAATTATTTCTAAATTCATTATTGGTAGTTAGATAATAATTCTGAAGTTTTTTTAAATCGATTTTTCTCAAAGTCAGATTCAGATTGGTCAATTCGTTTATTTAATTCTTTTTTTGTCATTGGTTTGAATTCTTCTTCAACAACATTTTTTTTCTCTTTTTTAAGTAACTTTTCAAGCCGGGAAATAGCTTCCTCACTTTGTAGCTTTAAAAATTCTTGGATGAATTCTATTTTTCTTGACTGTAAATCCATTTCGACGACCTTTTTATCAAAATTACGAATTCTGATTCAATCCTAAAATTCTTTTATAGACTTCCGATTAGCTTTTGTCAACTTGTTTCCTTAGAGACAAATTTCAATAGAAGGATAATTTTAACACTTTAAAACTTGTTTTTAATCACAAAATTTTGTTAATTTATTTTTTATTGAAAAATGTAAGAACCCTAACATTCAAGCATATGCCAGCATTAGCCTATAAATCTTCAATTCTTTCTTCTTACTATAAAATGGATAATGTTCTTTATGAGATCCGAGATGAAAAAGGCATCCCGAAAAACAGGCGATATGAAGCCTGGAAAGAAGAGGTTTTAAGGGATCTTTTACAGGCAGGTTTTATAAAGATGCAGGAGGATCTTTATACCATTTCTGAAGAAGGTCGGGAAGTGATAAAACAGGACAGTTTTTTGTACTACAATAAAAGAGCTAAAATAAATAAAAGTGCCAGTGTTGATGAAAATTTAGAAGAAAAGTCCGGTCTAATCAGCAATTTTTGGATCCTGCTTATTAGCGGAAGCATTCTGGGTGTCGCCCTGCTCTGGTTTCTGATGAAGTCGGGTGTAGTGTTTTAACCGAATCGGTTTCAAAACTTTGAAAGAGGCTGGTTTGAAGGTAGAACAAACTATAGGAAATAGGAGATGAAATTTTTGAAAATAGTACTTGATCAAAATCACTTATATTTTTTGTTTCAGGGATTCCAAATGAAGCCCGAAACAAAATATTAGTAAACTTATACTACGTATATCCGCAAACAGTACTAAAAGTTAATTTTAATATCCCATAGCCGAATATGTCTTTGCCCCAGCCCTAAAGAGTGGTCATATTCTCAAAATTTTGAATAATTCTAAAATTTTGCTTTCTTTTAGGGTCGGGGGAAACAAAAATTTTTGCGTTTCTAAGTTTAGAATATCCATTAGGACGCAAAGCGGATATGCATACTTATACTATTAACAAAAAGCCCCGACTTCTCAGTTAGGGCTTTTTTAATAGTGTATAATTAATTTAATTCCTACGCAGCACTTACAATATTATAATGTGTAAGTAGATTCTGATAGAAATACAAGCTATTTTCATCTGTTTTTATACAAGATTGAATAAAACTCCCAAGATCTAAACATTCAAAGGTAATAGGAGTATATTTGTCCTTTGATACAGGTAATTGAAGATCTACAGTTTGTTCTTGGTAGTTAATCTTAACTTTCTTTGCATCAAAATACCTTTTGATAATTGCTTTGTGAAGGCTTTTAAATTTAGAGTTATCTACTTCTTGGTTGGTGATACTATATGAGATTAGATTTTTAACATCTTCAAGGATTACGTCTGGTGTAAATTTTGGCATATTCAAGTTCATTAATGTTAATAATTGCATTGGGTTGAACGCCAAAGTTACAGTTCACAATGTTAATAAAAACCTAACATCTAGAGGGTTAGCAATAAATTAACTTTTAAAGTACTTAAACGAACATATTTGATTGCTATCGATAAATCACTGTTATCGGTGGGTTTATATGCCTATAAGATTCGTCTATAGAGGATGAATTAATAAATAAAGTTTTGGAAGTTTTAACTTTACCATACTCATTATGTACATGCCCGAATATGTGATGAGAGACTTTTAAGCTATTTATTCTTTCTTTTAAATTCTTGCAGCCTATCATCATTTTGTTATCTAATTCATCTAAAATGCCAAAGGGCGGGATATGTGTAATTAGAATGTTTGTTTCTACAGGGATCTTTTCCCAATGTTTAGAAATTTGCTTTCCTCTATTTTTGCTGAATGCCCAATTGCTATCGTCTGGAATATAAGGCGAACCCCAAAAGTTAATTTTTTCTATCCTAACACCCGAATCCTGTAAATAATGAATATTGTCTGGAATTATTTGATCTAGTTTATGAAATTTCTTTTCTAAGTAAAAATCATGATTCCCGGCAACTAGTATCTTATGCTTATAGGGGGTTGAAGAAAACCATTCCAGGAAATTTGTGGTTTCTTTTTTTGTGCCTGCTTCTGTGATGTCTCCTGCATGAATTATACAATCCCCTTCAGGAAGTATTAACTCTTCATGTTTATTGTGAGTATCAGATATGCAAATAATCTTCATATGTACTTGTAAAAAAAATCCGATGAAATTAATTTCATCGGATTCTCCAAATTATAGTCCTAATCACTTTCAATCTTAACAACAACTTCGACTATAATTTAATTTAATGGTGCTTTTTGTTTTTCAATATGTTCTTCAGAAATAAAGTCGTCATCTGGAAAAGATTCTGATACTGAAGGTAAAATTTTATTTGTGAATTTTGCAATAATAAATGCCACAATAAAAGCTGTAAAAGCGAAAAATAAAAATTTCATTCCTAAGCTATCTGTCATGAGCAAACTGTAAAAGCCAAGAAATAATTCGATGGCCAAAAACACAATTTTTATTGCTAGTTTAAATATCATTTTTAAGAGAAGTAATAGGGTTTATAAGTTCTAAAATTAATTCTTCAAATATAATACCTTAAGTCGTTCTTTAAATGGAATAATTACAATTTGACTTAAATTTAACTTATAGGCTTTCAGTGGCTTAAAGGAATAAGTTAAAATATGCCCAATGGAAATAAAGAAAACTCCACGGGTTTGTAAATTGGCTCTATAAGAACATTTATAGTGGAGAAAAAATATAAGATTTTACTTTATACTTTTATTGGTTTAGCTGTTTTGTTAGGGGTAGTATACTTTGCTAATAAAATAGTTAAACAAAAAATTAAAGCCGGGATAGAACAAGAGTTACTTAATTCTAATGTAGAATATAAGGACATTAGTGTAGATATTATTAGTGGTAGTTCTGTGGTCTCTAGTCCTAAATTAAAGCTTGGTAGTGCGACAATAAGCTCTGAAGAGCTAAGTGTAATAGACCTGGATTATAAAGAATACTTCTCCAATAATAAAATTGTCTTTGATAGAATTGTATTTAAAAAACCGGAAATTCATATAACTCAATCTGATACTCTTAAAGACCCAGATAAAGAAAATTCTAAAAAAGGTTTTAAAGAAGATATTAAGATCCGGCATTTGGTAATTCAAGAGGGCCATCTCAAAATATCAGAAAACGACACCATAAAGGAACAGTTATATATTTCTTTAAAGAACATGGACATCTATGATCTTCATATTACTGAAGCAAGCCTCAAAAATAAAATACCATTTAGTTTTAGAGAGGTTTCAATAAACAGCGATTCCTTATTTTATTCTTTAGATCCGGAGCATGATCTTCAAGTTAAAAATCTACAACTAAAAAAAGGTACTCTCAATATTTCTGATCTAAGAATTATCCCGAAATTCAGCAAGACGGAATTTGATCAAAGACAAAAAGTAGAAAAAGATAGATTTGAGCTGAACGTTCCCAGAATTAAGATGAAAGGTTTCTCGTGGGGCTTTAATGGAGATAAGCTTCAGTTAGAAAGTGCTACAACGTTTTTTGAGAAGGCTGACTTTCTTGTTTATAGAAACAAACTCCTGCCAGATGATAATTCTATAAAACCTCTATACAGTCAGAAATTAAGAGAGTTGGAAACTAAGCTGAAGTTCGATACTATTCAAATTTCCAATTCGAGTCTCATTTATGAGGAAAAATCTGTAGCAGGAAAACCACCGGGAAAAGTGATGTTTTCTGAAATGGATGTGACTATCGCAAATGTCTCTAATTTAAATATGGAGGCAGAAAATTTCCAACCTACCACTATAAAGGCGAAAGCTAAGTTCATGGGGGAGTCTAATTTAAATTTTAATATGGAATTCGATATTAGTGATCTTGAAGATAAATTCAATTTTTCAGGGAACTTGGTAGGAATATCTGCGGGTGCTATGAATTCATTTTTAAAACCAGCCTTAAATATAGAGGTGGAAGGGAAGATATCTTCCATGTTTTTTAATTTCTACGGGAATGATGATAATGCATTAGGAGATACTCGTTTGCAATATCATGATTTTAAAGTCGAGATACTTAAGAAAGATGGTTACAGCAAAAATAAGATCCTCTCTGGATTGGCTAATTTGATTTTAAAGAAAAACGTTGCTAATAAGAAAATAGATCAAAAAAATATTTCTGCCACCAGAGATAAAACAAAATCTTTTTGGAATTTTCTTTGGTTATGTATTCGTAATGGAGCACTAAAAAGTTTTCTTTAGATCTTAAAAGTAACCACTGGTCTATTTGCATGATTTACCAGATCTTCACTGATGCTTCCATTAAAGAAATGTGCTAATCCCTTTCTGCCATGAGTGCTAATCCCAATCAATCCTGCATTGATGCTTTTCGCGAAATTAAGTACGCCTTTTTCTACAGTAACGTCATTATATACAATTAGAGAGAGCTCATCTAGATCTTCTCCTTTCACGAAATCGTTTAAACATTCCGTAGACTCAATCGAAGTTTTAAAATTATTAGCAGTATTTATATAGACAAGGTGTAAGTGCGCATTGATCTTTTTTGCAAACTGGATGGCTTTATTAAAGGTGTGTTTATGTTCCAGATCGCAGTCTGTAGCAAAAACAAAGTTATTAATATCAAATTTATCGTGTTCGTTTTTAATTACCAACACCGGGATAGTGGAATTTCGAACTACTTTTTCGGTATTAGATCCAATAAATACTTCTTTAAGTCCGCTTGCTCCATTGGAGCCCATAACAATAAAATCACAATTATGTTCTTTGCTCACTTCCATGATGCCATCAAAAGCCTGATGAAATTCTACAATATCATGAACTTTAATTCCTTCCAAAAAAGGGGAGTCTATTAATTTTCCAAATTTCTTTTTAGCTAACTTCATGAAAAACAGTGCCTCAGGTAGGTTTTGATTCCCGGTGCCACTTACAGGATTTACTAATTGTAGCGGTAATTCCAACATGTGTAAAAGAAATATTTCACCATTAAAACGGTTCGCTAATTCAGCAGCAACTTTTAACGCGTTTTCCGCTTTAGCGGAAAAGTCAGTAGGAACGAGGATTCTTTTCATGGTAAAGCTTTAAAAATGATTGTATTATTAAAACTACGAATAAAATTTCATTTACAAAGCTGTTTTAATTCTTCAATAATTTTTATTATATTTGCAGCGTTGAAACGAAAATAAATACAGCGAGGGGACGAAAAGTCCCCTCTTTTTATAAGCATTATGTTGCAAGAGAGAGTAGAAAATTTATTGGAAGAAGCCTTTCACGAAAATAATTCCTTATTTTTAATAGCCTTAAATATCAACGATCAAAATCATATTTCAGTGATAATTGATGGGGATAATGGGGTTACAGTAAGTGATTGTGTTGCGGTGAGCAGAAAAGTTGAAGGAGAGTTAGATGAAGATGAAATAGAATTTTCATTGGAAGTGGCTTCTGCGGGTGCTACTGAACCTTTGAAATTCTCTAGACAGTATAAAAAAAATATCGGAAGAACATTAGCTGTCCAAACAAATTCTAATAAATTTGAAGGGAAATTACAGCAGGTTTCAGAAGATGGAATAAGCATAGAGTGGCAGGCAAGAGAGCCTAAGCCGGTAGGTAAAGGAAAAGTGACCGTAGATAAAGAAGCTACTATAGCGTTTCAAGATATATTGGAAGCTAAAGTTGTGATAACATTTTAATAATAATTTGATATGGAAAATATCGCTTTAATAGAGTCTTTTTCGGAATTTAAAGACGATAAGCTGATAGATCGAGTAACTTTAATGGCAATTTTGGAAGATGTTTTCAGAAGTGCTTTAAAGAAGAAATATGGTGAAGATGATAACTTTGATATCATTGTAAATCCTGATAAAGGGGATTTAGAGATTTGGAGAAACCGTATTGTGGTGGCAGATGGAGAAGTAGAAGATCCAAATCAGGAAATATCTCTAGCGCAAGCAAGAAAAATAGAGCCTGATTTTGAAGTTGGCGAAGATGTTTCTGAAGAAGTGAAATTGATGGATCTGGGAAGAAGATCTATTTTGGCATTGCGTCAAAATTTGATCGCTAAGATCCATGAGCATGATAATACAAATATTTATAAGCAGTTTAAAGAGCTTGAAGGAGAGATTTATACTGCAGAAGTTCACCATATTCGTCATAGAGCAATTATATTGTTGGATGATGAAGGAAACGAGATTATACTTCCAAAAGACCGTCAGATCCCTTCAGATTTTTTCAGAAAAGGAGAAAACGTTCGTGGAATTATAGAAAGTGTAGAATTAAAAGGTAGTAAGCCACAAATTATAATGTCGCGTACTGCTCCGGTTTTCCTAGAGAAATTATTCGAACAGGAAATACCTGAAGTATTTGATGGATTGATCACAGTTAAAAAAGTGGTGCGTATTCCAGGGGAAAAAGCGAAGGTTGCTGTAGATTCCTACGATGATAGAATAGATCCTGTTGGAGCATGTGTGGGGATGAAAGGTTCAAGAATTCACAGTATTGTGCGTGAATTGGGCAACGAGAACATAGATGTTATTAATTACACAAGTAATGACCAGCTATTTATAACAAGGGCTTTAAGTCCTGCTAAAATTGTTTCTATCAAATTAGATGAAGAGACAAAACGTGCAGAAGTTATCCTTAAACCAGAAGAAGTTTCTAAAGCGATTGGTCGTGGAGGTCACAATATCAGGCTTGCAGGTCAGCTTACTGGCTATGAGATTGATGTGTTTAGAGATGGTGGAGAAGAAGATGTTGAGCTTACAGAATTCTCTGATGAGATCGAAGACTGGGTGATCGCAGAGTTTGCGAAAATTGGTTTAGATACTGCTAAGAGTATTTTGGAACAAGATGTGAACGATCTTGTTAGAAGAACAGATCTTGAAGAAGAGACTGTACTACAAGTGATCCAGGTTTTAAGAAAGGAATTTGAATAAATATCAATTTTTTTTAAATTGATAATAATAAAATAAGAGGTTAAATTAGAGGCAATTTATGGCTGAAGCAAAAACAATGCGATTAAACAAGGTACTACGTGAATTCAATATTTCGCTAGATCGTGCTGTGGAATTTTTAAATTCCAAAGGACACGAGATAGAGGCACGTCCTACCACCAAAATTTCTGAGGGTATCTACCAAGTCTTAGCTGATCAATTTGAAACAGATAAGAGTAAAAAGGTGCAGTCCAAAGAAGTTGGGGAAGAAAAGCGCAAGGAGAAGGAGGAATTGCGTTTAGCTCGTGAGAAGGAGCTTGACGACAAACGGAAGGATGAAGTTAAGAAGCAAGAGGTTGTAAGTGCTAGAGCTAAATTAGAAGGGCCTAAACAAGTTGGTAAAATCGACTTGGATAAAAAACCTGGTGGAGAGAAGAAAGCTGAAGAGAAAAAGCCAGAAGTTGAAAAGACTGAAGCTAAAACTCCTGAAGTTGAAGCTCCAAAGGCTGAAAAAGCTAAAGAAGCTCCTGTGAAAGAGGAGACGGAGAAGCCTAAAGCTGTTGAGGCTGAAAAGCCTGTTGTGGAAACACCTAAGGCTGAAGCTAAACCTTCTGAAAAAGAAGTGGCTAAAGAGGTTGTGGAAGCGCCAAAAGCTGAAACACCAAAAGCCGAAACACCGAAGGAGGAAGCTCCAAAAGTTGAGACTGAAAAGACTGAGGAAAAAGTTGCCTCAGGAAAGATTGGTGGTGAAGCTGGGCCTTCGAAAGATGGTGCGGAAGGAGAAGCTGAGAAAGATCCTGAATCTGAAACTCATAAAACAAACTACACGAAATTAAACGGTCCCAATTTTACTGGACAAAAAATTGATCTTTCTAAGTTCAAGAAACCAGTTAAAAAGAAGGACGATAAAAAAGCTACAGACGACAAGAATAAGAAGCGTCGTCGTAGAATAAGCAAAGATGTAAAGCCAGGAACTACTACGGCAGCACCTGCTGGAACATTTAGCAAGTCTCGTGCTGGAGGAGGACCTGGAGGAGGACCTGGAGGAAAAAGACCTGCAAGACCTGCAATGGTCAAGGAAGAACCTAGTGAAGAAGAAGTACAAAAGCAAGTAAGGGAAACCTTAGAAAAACTTCAAGGGAAATCTAGCAAAGGAAAAGGAGCTAAATATAGAAGAGGTAAGCGTGATCAACACCGTCAACGTACAGAAGATGATGCTGCACAACAAGAGTTAGATAGCAAAATCCTTAAAGTAACAGAGTTTGTTACTGTAAGTGAAGTTGCTACGATGATGGATGTGCCGGTTACAAAAATTATCTCTGCATGTATGTCTCTTGGAATGATGGTAACAATGAATCAGCGTTTAGATGCTGAGACCTTATCTATTGTTGCTAGTGAATTTGATTATGAAGTTGAGTTTGTTTCCGCAGATATTGAAGAAGCAGCAGAAGAAGAAAAAGATAAGCCGGAAGATCTTAAACCTAGAGCACCAATCGTTACGGTGATGGGTCACGTAGATCACGGTAAGACATCTTTATTGGATTATATACGTGAAGAAAATGTAATTGCGGGCGAAAGCGGTGGAATTACACAACATATTGGTGCTTACGGGGTAGAATTAAGTGGAGGTCAAAAAATGGCATTTTTAGATACTCCAGGTCACGAGGCCTTTACCGCGATGCGTGCTAGGGGTGCACAGGTTACAGATATTGCAATTATCGTAATTGCAGCAGATGATGATGTGATGCCTCAAACAAAAGAAGCGATCTCTCACGCTCAGGCAGCTGGAGTTCCTATTGTTTTTGCAATCAATAAATCTGATTTGCCAGCGGCGAATCCAGAAAAGATAAAAGAGCAATTAGCTCAAATGAATCTTCTGGTAGAAGATTGGGGAGGAAAAATTCAATCTCACGATATTTCTGCTAAAACAGGAGATGGTGTTAAAGAGTTACTTGAAAAAGTATTGTTGGAAGCAGAGATCTTAGAATTAACTGCTAATCCAGACAAACCAGCAAAAGGTACTGTGGTAGAAGCATTCTTGGATAAAGGAAGAGGATATGTTTCTACAATTCTGGTACAAGATGGATCTTTAAAATTAGGAGATTATGTATTGGCTGGTCGCCACAGTGGTAAGATCAAGGCAATGCAGGATGAACGTGGTAAGGATGTAGCGGTAGCCACACCTTCTACTCCGGTTTCTATCTTAGGATTGGATGGAGCGCCACAGGCAGGTGATAAGTTTAGAGTGATGATGGATGAGCGTGAAGCTAAAGATATCGCTGCAAAACGTACTCAGCTGCAAAGAGAGCAATCTGTTCGTACTCAACGTCACATTACGTTGGATGAAATTGGAAGACGTATTGCTTTAGGTGAATTTAAAGAGATCAATATTATCTTGAAAGGTGATGTGGATGGTTCAGTAGAAGCATTAACAGACAGTTTCCAGAAATTAACTACTGAAGAGATTCAGGTGAATATTATACATAAAGGAGTTGGTCCAATTACAGAAAGTGATGTGTTGTTAGCTTCGGCTTCAGATGCGGTTATAATCGGATTTAATGTTCGTCCTGCAGGAAATGCAAGACAAATTGCAGATAAGGAAGAAATCGATATCAGAACATATTCTATTATCTACGATGCGATCAACGATCTTCGAGATGCGATGGAGGGAATGTTATCTCCAGAGATGAAAGAAGAGATCACAGGTACTGCAGAGGTAAGAGAGTTATTCAAAATATCTAAAATTGGAACCATTGCAGGTTGTATGGTGACAGCTGGTAAGATCTACAGAAACGAAGGTATTAGATTGATTCGTGATGGAGTTGTGGTTCACACAGGTGATCTAATTGCGCTACGTAGATTTAAAGACGATGTAAAAGAAGTTGCCAAAGGATATGATTGTGGTATGCAGATCAAAAACTACAATGATATTCAAGAAGGCGATATAATTGAAGGATATAGAGAGATTGCTGTGAAGAAGAAAATGAAGAAGTAAAAGTAATTTCTTATTAATATAAAAAAGGCTGTTCGGATTTTATCCAGACAGCCTTTTTTTTTGCATCCCCTCCTAAATCCTCCCCGAAGGGAAGGACTTTAAAACAACGCAAGGTGTCATTATGAACGAAGAGCAGTGTATTGAAGAATCTCCTTTATGTGACTGTCTACTATGTCATCCTATCTAAGAATCTCATCACAACGAATACTCATAATTTGGGAAGTTATGATAATTAGAATATTAGCTCCCTTCCCATCGGGAAGGGCTGGGGGATGGGATGAATTATTTTCTCATCCCCTCCTAAATCCTCCCCAGAGTGAAGGACTTTAAAACAACGATAGGATAAATTATAGCTCTCTAACAATAAAGAGATTCCTCCTTTCGTCGGAATGACAAAATACGGAAATGTCATCCTATCTAAGAATCTCGTTACCCCTAATACTCCTAATTTGAGAGTTATATAATTAGAATATTAGGTCCCTTCCCTTTGGGAAGGGCTGGGGGATGGGATGAATTATTTTCTCATCCCCTCCTAAATCCTCCCCAGAGGGAAGGACTTTGAAAAAACGATAGGTTAAATTATAGCCTACTAACAATAACTAGATTCCTCTTTTCGTCGGAATGACAAAATACGGAAATGTCGTCCTATCTAAGAATCTCATCACAACGAATACTCATAATTTGGGAAGTTATGATAATTAGAATATTAGCTCCCTTTCCTTTGGGAAGGGCTGGGGGTTGGGATGAGTTGAATTATTTTCTCATCCCCTCCTAAACCCTCCCCGAAGGGAAGGACTTTGAAAAGCGAGGTGTCATTATGAACGAAGAGCAGTGTATTGAAGAATCTCTTTTATGTGACTGTCTACTATGTCATCCTATCTAAGAATCTCATCACAACGAATACTCCTAATTTGAGAGTTATATAATTAGAATGTTAGCTCCCTTCCCTTTGGGAAGAGCGGGGGATGGGATGATGGGTTGGATGGGAACTATTAATCTCGTTGTGGTTTAGGAATAAATGCGGAAGGGAAATCTCCTTTTACCTTCATAAGAGCACGATCTGCTTCTAAACGATTTCTAAAGTTTCCTATCCAAACTTTATAGTTAGGAGTTTCGTAAATTATTTGTGAAGGCCATTCAGAATGAAGAGATCTGAATTCCTTGATCACCTCACTAGCTGAATTGTTGTCACCATAGTAAAGCTGGATTTTATAACGATCGCCAAATTTTCCGTCTTTGGTCATTTCTGACTTCATTTCTAGTAAATTAGGGATTTTTGCGTCCTGTTGAATGTTTACTTTCCCTATTTGTGCAACTCCAATTTGTTGGATTCCTAAGAGGAAAAGGCCTATAAAAAAACAATCTTTTATTTTTAATATTCTCATTATAAATTGGTTTGATGTAAAAGTAAAATTAAATAACTGATTGGGGAGTGATTTTATTATTTAGAACTAATATAAATTACGTGTTAACATATATGCAACATTTCTAAAATCGACTTTAAGTGTTACTTTTGTGCCTGAATTTAGGGGTGCGATAACTGTATTTTTTTTAGTAATTATTTATTAGTGATAGTTATAAAATATCGTGCCAAACATAAGACGTTAATTCAACTTACAATATGAAAAAGGTGAAATTCCGCCATTCAACATCCAGATTACTACTTTTATCAGTAGTGTTTCTGCTTTCATTTACCAATTTTAACTTTGCTCAAGAAGATCAGGCTTCGGCTGGAGATGAGCAGGCTACAGAGGCTGTTGCTGCAGAACCCGGTTCTGGAGATGTGGCAAATGGTAAAGCATTATTCAATTCATTATGTGCTGCATGTCACAAGCCTTATTCTAAGTCTATCGGGCCTGCTCTGAATGGAGTTTCCGACAGGCGTTCTAGAAGTTGGATAGAATCATGGATCTATAATTCAGCTGAAATGATTGCGTCCGGAGATGCACAGGCAGTTGCTATTTATGAAGAATACAACAAAACGGCAATGCCGGCTTTCCCTCTATTAACAGAGGCAGAGATTGGAGATATTCTTGCATACGTAGAGCAGCCAAAGCCAACTGCTCCTCCTGCGCTTGCAGGTGGTGGTGCTACAGATGGCGGTGCTTCGGGTGGTGGAGTTTCGAATAATGTAATTCTAATGATATTGGCATTTGTTCTAGTAATGCTTCTGCTTGTGTTGTTTTTAGTGAACAAGACACTTAGAAATTTTGCTACAGTAAGTGGTGTGGTGCTTCCGGTTAAGGAAAAAAGAAAGCCCTTGTATAAGTCTTTTGTAGAAAATCAATTCTTAGTATTAGTTACCGCAATAGTCGTATTGCTTGCTAGTGGGTATATGGTTTATGGGTTTTTTATGCAAGTGGGTATAGATCAAGGTTATCAGCCAATCCAACCAATTCATTACTCGCATAGAATCCATGCAGGAGACAACCAGATAGAATGTAAATATTGTCATTCTTCAGCAAGAACATCAAAACATTCAGGAATTCCATCTTTAAATGTTTGTATGAATTGTCATAAATCTATTGGTGAAGTTGCAGAATCTACAGCTACTGAAGAATATTCAAAAGAATTCTACGATAAGGAGATCAAAAAATTATACGAGGCAACGGGATGGGATCCAGCAAATCAGGCCTATACCGGAGAAACTAAGCCAGTTAAATGGATTAGAATTCACAACTTACCAGATTTCGCTTATTTCAATCACTCACAGCATGTTACTGTGGCGGGAATAGAATGTCAGAAATGTCACGGTCCAATTCAGGAAATGGAAATTGTTTATCAAGATGCTCCGTTAACTATGGGATGGTGTATTAACTGTCACCGTGAAACCAACGTGAAAATGGCTGGTAATGAATATTACGAAAAGATCCATGAAGAGTTGTCTAAAAAATACGGAGTAGAGGAATTGACTGCTGCTCAGTTAGGTGGTTTGGAATGTGGTAAATGCCACTATTAATAAAAAGTCAGTCCTGAGCAATCGGGTAATTAATTAAGAAGTAATATCTAGATATATATGTCATCAAACAAAAAATACTGGAAAAGTGTTGAAGAGCTAAATGAAAATAGCTCTATTGTTGAGACGATCCAACAAAAAGAGTTTGCAGAAGAAATCCCTACCGATGAATTTTTAGGTGATAAAGATTCTTTAAGTAGTTCTTCTACAACTCGTCGTGATTTCCTTAAATATGTTGGTTTTAGTACGGCAGCTGCTTCTCTGGCAGCATGTGAAGGTCCGGTTATTAAATCCATTCCTTATTTAGTGCAACCAGAAAGAATTGTACCTGGAATAGCAAACTATTACGCAACTACAATTGCAGATGGTTTTGACTTTTCTAGCGTATTGGTGAAAACTCGCGAAGGACGTCCAGTTAAAATTGATAACAATACCTTGTCTGCTGGAATGTCTGGTGCAAACGCGAGAGTGAATGCTTCGGTACTTTCATTATATGACAATCAAAGAGTAAAAAGACCAATGGCTAATGGCCAGAATGTGTCTTGGGAAGATTTTGACCAGCAAGTTGGAGATGCGTTGAAAGGGGTGACTGGAGAAGTTGTTCTTTTAACTCAAACTTTTGCTAGTCCTTCTACTTCAAATTTGATAAATGAGTTTTCTGGTAAATTCGGGAATGCACGTCACGTTGTATATGATACGGTTTCTGAGGATGGGGTATTAACTGCCTTCCAATCTAAATACGGAACCAGAGCATTACCCAACTACGATTTTTCTAAAGCTGGAACCATCGTTTCTGTTGGTGCAGATTTCTTAGGAGACTGGCAAGGTGGTGGTTATGATGCTGGTTATGCCAAGACAAGAATTCCTGAAAACGGAAAAATGTCCCGTCATATTCAGTTTGAGTCTAATATGTCTTTATCTGGAGCAAATGCAGATAAGCGTATTCCTGTTACTCCAGCACAACAACGAGCGGTTTTAGCAGCATTATACGGATATATTGCTGGAGGTTCTTCAAGTAGTGATCTTCCTGGTAAAATAGACGATGCAGTTGTAAAAGCAGCTTCGCAATTAAGAAAAGCAGGTAGTAAAGGGGTTGTTGTTTCTGGACTTCCAGAGGCAGATGCTCAGGCTCTGGTATTAGAGATCAACGAGGCTATAGGTAGCCAGGTGATGGATACTGCTAATCCTAAAATGACCCGTCAAGGGAATGCTACTGCTGTAGCTAAGTTGGTAGAAGATATGCAGAGTGGAAGTATCGGAGCAATTTTAATTGCAGGGGTGAATCCAGTATATAGCTTACCAAATTCTAAAGAATTTGTAAAAGGATTAAAAGATATTGAAGTTTCTGTTGCTTTCTCTATGAAGGAAGATGAAACTGCTAAATTGTGTAAGTTCGTCGCGGCTACGCCTCATTACCTAGAGAGCTGGGGAGATGTTCAATTCACAAAGAATAATTTCAGTTTGATGCAACCTACTATCAGACCATTGTTTGATACTAGACAGTTCCAAGATTGTTTATTGAAATGGAACGGATCTGATAAATCTTATTACGAGTATATCAAGGAAACTTGGAGCTCATTGGGAACAGATGCCTGGAATACTGCCTTGCATGATGGTGTTTTCGAAGGAACTGCTCCTGCTTCAGGTGCAACTGCAGATTCAGAGTTTGTAGGTGGTACAATCAATACAAGTAGTGCTGCTCGTAACCTAAGTGCAGCTTCAGAAGCTAAAGGTTATCAATTAAGCCTTTATACTAAAGTCTCTTTGGGAGATGGACAACAAGCTAATAACCCATGGCTGCAGGAAATGCCAGATCCTCTTACCAGAGCATCTTGGGATAATTACTTAACAATGTCCAGAGAAGATGCAGATGAACTGGGTGTTATCAATGAGAATGTTGCCAATGGCGCCTTAGATGGTAGCTATGTTAACATTACTATGGATGGTGTAGAAGTAAAAATGGTTCCTGTTCTTATTCAGCCTGGACAAGCAAAAGGATCTGTTGGTCTTGCTTTAGGTTATGGTAAAAAAGAAGGAATTCAAGAAGAAATGCAAGTAGGTGTTAACGCCTACCCATTATATAAAGACTTTAGTTCTCTACAATATATAAATATTGAAAAAGTTGCTGGAGTTCATGAATTTGCATGTGTTCAGTTACAAAACACCCTTATGGGGAGAGGAGATATCATCAAGGAGACTACCTTGGAGATCTTCAATACTAAAGAAAAAAATGCATATAACAAGACTCCGCAGGTTTCCTTAAATCATATTGAAACCGATGTTACTTCTCCAGAAGTAGATATTTGGGAGAGTTTTGACAGGACAATAGGGCATCATTTTAATCTTTCTATAGATTTAAATGCTTGTACTGGTTGTGGTGCTTGTGTAATTGCATGTCATTCAGAAAACAATGTTCCTGTAGTTGGGAAACAAGAGATAAGAAAATCTAGAGATATGCACTGGTTGCGTATAGATAGATATTATTCCTCTGAAGATAGCTTTACTGGAGATATTGAAAAGAAAGATGATATTTCTGGTTTAGGAGAATCATTATCTCAGTTAGCCGAAATGGAATCTCCAGCAGATAACCCGCAAGTGGTTTTTCAACCGGTGATGTGCCAACATTGTAACCATGCACCATGTGAAACTGTATGCCCGGTTGCTGCAACTGTACACGGTCGTCAGGGTCAAAATCAAATGATATATAACAGATGTGTAGGTACAAGATATTGTGCTAACAACTGTCCTTATAAAGTGCGTCGTTTTAACTGGTTTGATTATACTAAGAACGATGAGTTTGATTACCATATGAATAATGACCTTGGTAGAATGGTATTGAATCCAGATGTTACTGTGCGTTCTAGAGGGGTTATGGAAAAATGTTCTATGTGTATTCAAAAAACACAAAAAACGATCCTTGATGCTAAACGTGACGGAAGAGTAATAGAAGATGGTGAATTCCATACAGCTTGTTCTGCAGCATGTGATAAAGGCGCTATGGTCTTTGGAGATGTGAATGATGAGTCCGCGAAGATCGTAAACAAGGTTGAAGATAAGAGAATGTATCACTTATTGGAATCTGTGGGAACTAAGCCAAATGTGATGTATCAAACTAAGGTTAGAAATACTTCAGAAGCTTAAAAATTAATATTAGTAAAGAATCAATTATAAAAGGATATGTCTCATTACGAAGCACCTATTAGAAAGCCTTTAGTTATCGGGGATAAGACCTATCACGATGTAACCGTAGATGTGGCTGCACCAGTTGAAGGCCGGGCGAATAAACACTGGTGGATAGTTTTTTCTATCTCACTTATCGCTTTTCTTTGGGGAGTAGGTTGTATAATTTATACCATTTCTACTGGAATTGGAACTTGGGGATTGAACAAGACCGTGGGTTGGGCTTGGGATATTACCAACTTTGTTTGGTGGGTAGGAATTGGGCATGCAGGAACCCTTATTTCTGCAGTATTATTATTATTCCGTCAAAAATGGAGAATGGCAATTAACCGTTCTGCGGAAGCTATGACCATTTTCTCTGTTATGCAGGCGGGGTTGTTCCCAATTATTCACATGGGGCGTCCATGGTTAGCATACTGGGTTTTACCTATACCAAACCAATTTGGTTCTCTATGGGTAAACTTTAACTCTCCTTTGCTTTGGGATGTATTTGCAATTTCTACTTATTTATCTGTATCGCTAGTTTTCTGGTGGACAGGTTTACTTCCAGATTTTGCAATGATTAGAGATAGAGCAATCACTCCTTTTAATAAACGTATCTACGGAATACTATCTTTTGGATGGAGTGGACGTGCTAAAGATTGGCAACGTTTCGAGGAAGTTTCCTTGGTACTTGCAGGTTTAGCTACTCCTTTAGTACTTTCTGTACACACGATTGTATCCTTTGATTTTGCTACTTCGGTAATTCCGGGATGGCATACCACTATCTTTCCTCCATACTTTGTTGCTGGGGCGGTATTCTCTGGATTTGCAATGGTAAACACACTTTTGATCATTATGAGAAAAGTGTCTAATCTAGAAGATTATATTACAATACAGCATATCGAATTAATGAACATTGTAATTATGATTACAGGTTCTATCGTTGGTTGTGCATATATTACTGAACTGTTTGTTGCTTGGTATTCTGGAGTAGAATACGAGCAGTATGCATTCCTAAACAGAGCAACCGGACCTTATTGGTGGGCTTACTGGGCGATGATGACGTGTAACGTTTTCTCTCCACAATTTATGTGGTTCCCTAAATTAAGAAGAAGTATTATGTTCTCTTTCTTCATCTCTATTGTTGTAAACATTGGGATGTGGTTTGAACGTTTTGTAATTATTGTAACTTCATTGCACCGTGATTATTTACCATCTTCTTGGACAATGTTCTCACCTACATTTGTAGACATCGGGATCTTTATTGGTACAATTGGATTCTTCTTTGTGTTGTTCTTATTATATGCACGTTCTTTCCCAGTGATTGCACAGGCAGAGGTAAAAACGATCTTGAAAGCATCTGGAGCAAAATATAAGAAACTTCGTGCAGAGCATGGAGATGATGTAGATCACCGTAACCCGGCATTCATGGCAGAACCTAGGGCAAATGAAGCTCATGGCTTACACAATAAAGTAAATGATGATTCAGATAACAATCAGCATGAAGAAACTGTTAATGCAGATGCACTAACAACTTCAGAAGTTCAAAAAGATCAATTAGATCAGATGCTTTCTAGAATTGGGATTTACGATCCTGCAACTGAAACTGCAAGCGATCTTACTAAATTAAAAGCTGTTGGACCATTATTACAACAACGTTTACACCAGGTAGGAATTTACACTTTTGCTCAGGTAAGTAGATTGGAATCAATTGATTTTGAATTGTTGAATGAGCTTATCGAGAATTTCCCTTCGGAAACAATGAGAGAAGATTGGATTGCTCAGGCAATTAAACTTAATAATAACTAATTAAGATGGCATCAAAAGTAATACACGCTATTTATACCGATGATGATTTATTGCTACAAGCAGTAAAACAAGTTCGTGACGCCCGTTACAACATCGCAGAGATTTATACTCCATTTCCTGTTCACGGTCTGGACAAAGCAATGGGATTAGAGTCAACTCGTTTGGCAATAGCTTCCTTTATCTACGGACTAATAGGATTTGCTGTGGCAATTATTATGATGAATTATATGATGATAGAAGACTGGCCACAGGATATTGGTGGAAAGCCGAGTTTTTCTTTTATACAGAATTCGCCAGCTTTTGTGCCAATTATATTTGAATTAACAGTATTTTTTGCGGCTCACCTTATGGTAATTACTTTTTATATGAGAAGTAAATTATGGCCTTTTAAAACTGCTGAAAATCCAGATGTAAGAACTACAGACGATCATTTCTTAATGGAAATTGATGTATCCAACCATAATGTAGAAGAACTTTCTAAGTTTTTATATAACACTGGAGCTCTTGAAATTAAATTAATTGAAAATTAATTAGAAGAATGAAAAGTTTATTTCATAAATCAATAGTTTTATTCTTAGTGGTAGTTACCACTACCTCTTGTTTTAATAAGGATAAGCCAAACTATCAATATTTCCCCGATATGTATGTGCCAGTTTCTTATGAAGCTTATGGGGAGTACGATATTTTCGCCAATGGGCAGGAAGCTAAATTGCCGGTAGAGGGTACTATCCCGCGTGGTTGGTATCCTTACGGTTATGAATACTCTAATGAAGGCTATGAGAAAGCAAAAGCGCAATTAACCAATCCAATACCTTATTCTGAAGAGAATCTTGCTGCAGGACAACAATTGTATACTATTTATTGTGCAGTTTGTCACGGAGATCAAGGAAACGGAAAAGGAATTCTAGTAGAGCGTGAGAAAATATTAGGAGTACCAAGTTACGCTGATGCCGGAAGAGCAATTACTGAAGGTAGTGTCTACCATGTAATGTATTACGGGTTAAACTCTATGGGTTCTTACGCATCTCAAACATCTATCGAAGAGCGTTGGCAAATAGATCACTACGTAATGAAATTGAAAGGTGAACTTTTAGAGGAACCTGAAAGAGAATTTGAAAGTGATACTACTGCTAACCTAAAGAGAAATCTTATTCCACCAGTAAGCGCTGATCCTACTATTTTAGGAGATGATGTTAATACGGAATTAGACCAAGAAGGTACAAACTAAAAATAACTGCACTTAGATATATTAATATGTACACGCTATCAAGTAGATTAAAATTAACTGCAATCATTTTTATGATTGTAGGAGCTATTGGCCTTGTTTATGCTTTTATGGCTGCCCCAGATACTATAGAAGATGTAAAGGAAATGTTGGCTGATGATTCTCACCAAGATTCCGAAGAGGATGCAGTTTTAGAAAACGATATTCATCTAGCTAATCCTGAACATGTAGAAGGTGACCACCTTATTGCTGAAGAGAATGAAGGCGCAGGAGCTCATGCTGAGGATGCAGCTCACGATAATGAGCATTACGAACATTTATTGCATCAATTACAAAACAAGCCTTGGGCTGCTGTGTATGTTGCTGCATTCTTCTTCTTTATGATAGCTCTTGGAACCCTAGCATTTTATGCAATTCAGCAAGCTGCACAGGCGGGATGGTCTCCAGTACTTTTTAGAGTAATGGATGGAATTACTGCATATTTGTTACCAGGAAGTATCATTATGTTTATCCTTCTGGCCTTATCTGGCATGCATTTAAATCACCTATTTATCTGGATGGATCCAGAAGTTGTAGCTCACGATGAACTTATTCAGAATAAAACAGCATACTTAAATGTACCATTTTTATTGATAAGAGCCGCTATCTACATCGCAGGATGGAACATCTTTAGATATCTAATGAGAAGGAATTCTTTGAGGTTGGATGAAGCTACAGATGATAGATTACACAAAACAAACTTCAAACTAGCTGCAGGATTCTTAGTGTTCTTCCTAATTTCAGAATCTATGATGTCTTGGGATTGGATCATGAGTATAGATCCGCACTGGTTTAGTACTTTATTTGGATGGTATGTATTTTCAAGTATGATTGTTTCTGCAGTTACTATGATTGCTTTAGTTACTATCTATCTAAAATCTAGAGGTTATTTAGAATATGTTAATGATTCTCATATTCATGATTTAGCGAAATTCATGTTTGGTTTCAGTATCTTCTGGACGTATCTTTGGTTCTCTCAATTTATGTTGATTTGGTATTCAAATATCCCGGAAGAGGTGACTTATTTTATAACAAGAATAGAGGACTATACCTTACCATTCTTCGGAATGGTAGTTATGAACTTTGTTTTCCCAGTATTGTTACTTATGAATAGTGATTACAAACGACTTAATTTGTTCGTAATTATGGCTGGAATTATTATTCTTTGTGGCCATTATTTAGATATTTTTGTAATGATAATGCCATCCGCTGTTGGCGAGTCATGGTTTATAGGAATACCTGAAATTAGTGCTTTATTGATGTTTACAGGATTGTTTGTGTTTATTGTGTTTAGTGGGCTTACAAAAGCTCCGTTGCTGCCAAAACGCAATCCGTTTATTAAGGAGAGTAAGCATTTTCATTATTAATAAAAGATTGTTTAAAGAAGAAATAAAAAAATGACTGTATTTTTAATAATCATTGTAATAGCACTTTTTTCCGTAACTGTATGGCAAATGTCCAAGATATTTGATTTATCTCGTGGCCCTAATACAGATTCTTCACAAGTTGCTAGTCAAAAAGACAATAAGGTAAATGGGTATCTAATGCTCATGTTCTTGGTCTTCATATATGTTATTTCTATTTATTGTTTCTGGCATTATAGTAAGTTCTATTTGCCTGAAGCAGCCTCAGAACATGGTAGTGAAGTAGATACTTTAATGTTCATCACTCTTGCCCTAATCATGTTTGTATTAGTGTTAACTCAGGGATTGTTGCACTGGTTTGCGTTTAAATATCGTGGCGAAAAAGGTAAAAAAGCCTTGTTTTTTGCAGATAATGACAAACTTGAATTTATCTGGACCATTATCCCGGTAATTGTTTTAGCAGGACTAATTATCTACGGATTATTTACTTGGTCTGATATTATGAATATCAACGACGAAGATGATCCTCTAGTTATAGAGATCTATGCATACCAGTTTGACTGGAGAGCCAGATACTCTGGAGAAGATAATACTTTAGGGAAAGCGAATGTTCGTTTTATTCAAGGCGTAAATCAACTTGGAGTAGACGAAAGTGACCCTTACGGAAACGATGATGTTATTATCAATGAATTGCACTTACCAGTTGGAAGACCGGTATTGTTCAAATTCAGATCTCAAGATGTATTACACTCTGCATTCTTCCCTCACTTTAGAGCACAAATGAATGTGGTACCTGGTATGATCACTCAGTTTGGTTTCACTCCAACCATCACTTCTGAAGAAATGAGAGAAAGTGAATACATGGTAGAAAAAGTTGGAAGGATTAACGATATTAGAAAAGATAAATCTAAAGAATTAATGGCAGCTGGTGAAGTGCCTTTAGATTCTTATGAGTTTGAATATTACTTGTTATGTAATAAGATTTGTGGTCAAGGTCACTATAATATGCAAATGAAGATTGTTGTTGAAAGCGAAGAAGATTATAAGGCTTGGATCAAAGAACAACAAACTTTTGGCGCTACAATGGCAGCAGTAGCAGATGTGTCTTCCGTTGATGTCAGTACAAATGAAGATGACGCTTTGGAAGAGGATTTGGATGAAGAGGGAAACACAGAAACTGAGCTTGAATAACATTATAAAAAAAACTAAGATTTAGAGATATGTCAGCAGTAGTAAACGCAACGGAAGCTCACACTCATGATGACCATGGTCATCATGAGCAAACATTTATAACTAAATATATATTTAGTACAGATCATAAGATGATTGCTAAGCAATATCTTATTACAGGTCTCTTAATGGGGATTATAGGAATTGGTATGTCGATTCTTTTTAGAATGCAACTGGCATGGCCAGAGCAATCATTCTGGATCTTCGAAGCTCTTTTAGGGAAATGGGCTCCAGGGGGTGTTATGACACCTGAGATTTATTTAGCTTTAGTTACTATTCACGGTACCATTATGGTATTCTTTGTACTTACAGCTGGACTAAGTGGTACTTTTAGTAACCTCTTAATTCCATTGCAAATTGGAGCAAGGGATATGGCATCAGGATTTTTGAACATGGTCTCTTACTGGTTATTCTTTATATCCAGTTTGGTTATGTTAAGTTCTTTATTTGTTGAAGCTGGGCCAGCATCTGCGGGATGGACTATATATCCTCCTTTAAGTGCCTTACCACAGGCAATTGGTGGATCTGGAATGGGAATGACACTTTGGTTGTCTTCTATGGCAATTTTTATTGCCTCTTCTCTAATGGGATCTTTGAACTATATAGTAACTGTAATCAATCTTAGAACGGTAGGAATGTCTATGACAAGGTTACCCTTAACAATATGGGCATTTTTTGTAACTGCTATTATTGGGGTGGTTTCTTTCCCGGTATTGCTTTCTGCAGCTTTATTACTTATCATGGACAGAAGCTTTGGTACATCCTTCTTCTTAAGTGATATCTTTATTCAAGGAGAAGTATTAAGTCATCAAGGAGGTTCTCCGGTATTATTTGAACACTTATTCTGGTTCTTAGGACACCCGGAAGTATATATTGTGATCTTACCTGCTATGGGTCTGGTTTCAGAAATTTTGGCAACAAACTCTCGTAAACCAATTTTTGGATACAGGGCGATGATTGCTTCTATCTTGGCAATTGCATTTTTATCAACAATTGTTTGGGGTCACCACATGTTTGTCTCAGGGATGAATCCATTCCTAGGTTCTGTGTTTACCTTTACAACTTTATTGATTGCTATTCCATCTGCAGTAAAAGCCTTTAACTGGATTACTACATTGTGGAAAGGGAACATACAATTTAATCCTGCAATGTTATTCTCAATTGGTTTTGTGTCTACCTTTATTACTGGTGGTTTAACAGGAATTATATTAGGAGATAGTACATTAGATATAAACGTTCACGATACCTATTTTGTAATTGCGCATTTCCACTTGGTAATGGGAATCTCTGCACTTTACGGATTGTTAGCTGGTGTTTACCACTGGTTCCCTAAGATGTTTGGTAGAATGATGAATAAGAACCTCGGTTTTGTTCACTTCTGGGTAACTGCAATTGGATCTTACGGAGTATTCTTCCCAATGCACTTTATCGGGATGGCAGGTTTACCAAGAAGATATTATACTAACACGGCGTTCCCATATTTTGATGATCTTCAAGATGTAAATGTTGTGATTACTGTATTTGCGATAATTACATCTGCAGTACAATTAGTATTCTTATACAACTTCTTTAGCTCTATTTTCTTCGGAAAGAAAGCTACAATGAACCCTTGGGAAGCAACTACTTTAGAGTGGACTGCTCCGGTAGAACATATCCACGGAAACTGGTACGGTGACCTTCCTATAGTATACCGTTGGCCTTACGATTACAGTAAGACTAATGAAGATGGAGAGTATGTAATTACAGGACAAGATTTTGTTCCACAAAACATACCACTTCAAAAAGGAGAAGAAGAAATGAATCATTAAGCAAGACCTTAAAATATTAAAAAAAGCCTTTTCTTCCGGGACATCCGGAATGAAGAGGCTTTTTTCTTTTATCTTTGTTTGAATCAATTATTTTCGATTGAATTTTAGAACCTGATTTCATAATATGAACGAGCATCTTGATCCTACCGGTGAGAATTTTTCTTCTGAAGAATTAGAAATAGACAGAGCTTTAAGGCCCCTTAGTTTTGATGATTTTGCAGGTCAAGATCAAGTGCTGGAGAATCTTAAGATATTTGTTGAAGCTGCCAACCAGCGTGGGGAAGCATTAGATCACACCTTATTTCATGGTCCTCCGGGATTAGGTAAGACCACTTTGGCACATATATTAGCTAATGAGTTGCAGGTCGGAATAAAAGTCACCTCGGGCCCGGTTATAGATAAACCCGGAGATCTTGCAGGTTTACTTACTAATCTGGATGAGCGGGATGTTTTGTTTATAGATGAGATCCATAGGTTAAGTCCAATTGTAGAGGAATATCTGTATTCTGCAATGGAAGATTATAAAATCGACATCATGATAGAGACCGGGCCAAATGCACGTACGGTCCAGATCAACTTGAATCCTTTTACACTTATTGGCGCTACCACTAGATCTGGATTACTTACTTCTCCAATGAGAGCGAGGTTTGGAATTTCTAGTCGACTTCAATATTATACCACAGAATTACTTTCTACCATCCTTCAGCGAAGTGCAGATATTTTGAAGGTACCATTATCAATAGACGCTGCTATAGAAATAGCAGGACGAAGCAGAGGAACACCTCGTATTGCAAATGCACTATTGCGTAGAGTTCGTGATTTTGCTCAGATAAAAGGGAATGGTAAAATAGACATGGAGATCGCTAAATATAGCCTGAAGGCGCTTAATGTAGATGCTCATGGTTTAGATGAAATGGATAATAAGATCTTGACCACGATCATAGATAAATTTAAAGGTGGGCCTGTAGGTATTTCTACATTGGCTACCGCGGTAAGTGAAAATGCTGAAACTATTGAAGAGGTGTATGAGCCTTTTTTAATACAACAAGGTTTTATCTTTAGAACTCCAAGAGGTCGAGAAGTAACTGAAGCCGCCTACAAACATTTGGGAAGAATTAAAGGGAATACCCAGGGGGGACTCTTTTAAGGTTTATTTTTCCCTTCTCTATTAAAAAAAATAATATGGCTAAAAAGAATATTCCAAAAGTTTCATTTTTAGAATTTTTGAAGCATGCCTCAAATATTCTGAAGAATCCGTTGCCTTTTCATCATAATAATTTTGAAAAAGTAGGAGACACTTTCAGGTTAATTATTGGTCCTGGAAAATCTGTGATCTTTTCAAGGGATGCCTATTTAGCGGAATATGTCCTTCAGAAAAATCAGAAGAACTATACGAAATCTCCTATCCAAACCAAAGATCTTGTAAAATATGTAGGTCGTGGCTTGCTTACTGCTGAAGGAGACCACTGGAAAAAGCAACGAAAGTTGATTCAGCCTGCTTTTCATAAAAAGCAGCTCACCTTATTGTTAGATAGCATTCATAATGCTATCCTTACTGAGCTCGATAAAATTGAAACGGATAAAGAAATAGATATATTTCCAGTCTTCAACGATCTGGCTTTTCAAACGGTAGTGAAATCATTGTTTAGTAGTGCAGTGGGATTAAAAGATATAGAACGCTTGCAATATATCACAGAAGCTGCTCAAAAAATGTTGGTAAGAGAACTCCGGCAGCCCTTTTTAAGCTTATGGTTTAAATATGGAGGGGAAATTAAAAAACATACAGATCTAACAGACGAGGCCAGAGTGATCCTCAAAAAACTTGTACAGGAAAGAAAAGAAAGCGGGAAACGAGAGGAAGATCTATTGGATATGTTATTGGATGCACGTTATGAGGATGGAAACGAAATGGACGAAGAGCAACTAATAGACGAAATATTGATTCTTTTTACTGCCGGCCATGAGACAACTTCCAATGCGCTCACGTTTGCAGCTCAACTTTTAGCTCGAAATCCAGAATCACAACAATTGATATTTAATGAAGTTCAACAGGCGAAAAAAGAGACTCATTCTTTAATGGAGTTTATTCAAGCTTGTAATTATACTAAAAAAGTGGTTGAGGAAACTATGCGTTTATATCCTCCGGCTTATTTTATTGATAGAATAAATTTGGAAGATGATGAATTTGAGGGCGTGCAGATCCCAAAAGGATCTAATTTATTGTTTTCGTTTTATGAGATTCATAAACACAAATCGCATTGGGAAGACCCTGAAAAATTTAGTCCTGAAAGATTTTCAGATTCGGATCCTTATTTACACACTCCGTTTTATGCCCCTTTTGGCGCAGGACCAAGAAAATGTATTGGGAATAACTTTGCAATGTTCGAAATGATTCTTGCAGTTGCAGAAATGGTTGGGAAATATGAGATCGAAGAAAAAACGACCCCTATTGAAATTCTTCCCTTGATCACATTAAAGCCGAAAAATGCTATTTTGAATTTTAAAAAGAGGGTTTAAGTAAAATTCCCTCTTTATCTTGTATTTTTCATTTGAAAAAACACTCGTTTTCCCCTATTTCTTTTCATGAACATAATTGTTAGCTTAGGTATATGATTACTTTCTCTATGCAGTAGATTATGTTTCTAATTATCTAATGGATTTATAATCCTACCTCATTACCTGCTATAATTAATAGTAAATTTTTCCGGTAATCAGTTTTTTTTGAAGTGTTACTTTTTATAAAATACACAATCAAAACGATCAAGTTTGTACTTGTACTGTTATTAATCCAGGAGTCTCCTCAATACAGCACTGAAATCGAATTTCAAGTTTAATTAATAAATCAGTTATTATGGAGGCAAAAATTGAAGAGCTAAAAAGCCAAATTAAAGGTAGGCTTATCACGCCAGAGGATAAGGAGTATGATGATGCCCGGCAGATCTATAACGGCATGATCGATAAACATCCGGGAATTATATTAAAATGTAAGGATACGAATGATGTTATACACGCAGTGAATTTTGGACGGGAAAATAATCTAGAAATCGCTATAAAAAGTGGTGGCCATCACGGTGCAGGTCTATGTTTGGTCAATGATGGGTTGGTGATTGATCTGTCTGAAATGAAAAAGTTAGAGATAGATGCAGCTACTAAAACTGCAGTTATCGAACCTGGCAATCTCTTGAGCGATATAGACGCAGCTACCTATCCATACGGCCTTGCATTGCCAAGTGGTATAATTGGGTCAACAGGTATAGGAGGGATTACTTTGGGAGGCGGCACCGGCTATCTAACTAGAAAGGGTGGATTGACCATAGATAATTTACTTGAGTGTAAAGTGGTACTTGCCAATGGTAAAATAGTAATCGCCAATAAGCTAAAGAACCCAGATCTTTTTTGGGCGCTCAGAGGTGGTGGCGGAAATTTTGGAGTTGTCGTCTCATTTAAATTTAAGCTCATTGAGATTAAAGATGTGTATGCGGGTCCAATGTTTTGGCCAATAGAAAAGGCGGAAGCTGCATTAAAATTTTATGATAAAATCACTAAAAACGCTTCCAATGATCTTTATGGATTCTTTGCCTTTTTAATTGTTCCTGCCGCAGAACCTTTTCCCGAAAACCTATGGAATAAAAATGTTTGCGGTGTGGTTTGGAACTATACTGGACCAAGAGAAAAGGCAGAAGAAATTTTTAAATCGATACGAGAATTTGGCCCTCCCATTCTCGATTTTGTTGGGGAGATTCCCATGAAGGATTTAAATGGAATGTTTGACGGCTTATATCCTCCAGGTTATCAATGGTATTGGCGAGCACATTATATGAAAGAATTGTCAGATGGGGCCATTCAAGTTAATTTGAATTATGGCTCAAAAGTGCCTACGATGCATTCAACTACACATTTATATCCTATAGATGGAGCCGTGCATAATTTTGGAAACAATGAAACGGCTTGGGCAAATAGAGATGCTCGTTGGATACAAGTTTTTGCAGGGGTAGACCCAGACCCTGACAAAGTTGATAAAGTGACCAACTGGTGCAAAAACTATTTTGACGCTCTCAAACCTTACGCCATGGGTGGATCTTATGTGAATATGATGATGGATGAGGGTCAGGAGAGAGTGAAAGCTGCCTATAAGGATAACTATGAACGACTGACAAAAATTAAGGGTAAATATGATCCTAAAAATTTATTTCATATTAATCAGAATATTGAACCATGTGAATAAAATTGAAAGTTCTTTGTTCTAAAACAGGATATTTGTACTATTAAGAATAGCTTTGTTTTAGTGGAATTAAGATCAAAATATTCTGAAATTATTAAAGCCGAAGCCAAACGCCTCGGCTTTATGTCTTGTGGAATCTCCAAAGCTGAATTCTTAGAGACAGAAGCTCCGCGTTTAGAAAAATGGCTGAAGCAGAATATGCATGGTGAAATGAGCTATATGGAGAACCATTTCGATAAGAGGCTGGATCCAACAAAATTGGTTTCCGGATCAAAAAGTGTGATCTCATTGCTGCTTAATTATTATCCTTCCGAATTTCAAAATAAAGATTCTTACAAGATCAGCAAATATGCCTATGGCACAGATTATCATTTTGTGATTAAAGAGAAACTTAAGCAATTGCTTCAATTTATTCAACAGGAAATAGG
Source organism: Gillisia hiemivivida (assembly GCF_007997295.1). Lineage (GTDB taxonomy): Bacteria > Bacteroidota > Bacteroidia > Flavobacteriales > Flavobacteriaceae > Gillisia > Gillisia hiemivivida. Next base: position 29,886 of record NZ_VORY01000003.1, read on the forward strand.
AGAAGTAGAGGGTAGAGCCTTTGTAGATTCTGCACCGGTTTTAGATAAAGCCTGGGCAGCGAAAAGTGGCCTGGGCTGGATTGGTAAGAATTCCAATTTATTGACTAAACAGGTCGGATCTTTCTACTTTATAGCAGAACTTATTGTAGATCTGGAATTGGAGTATGATACACCAGTCACTGATCATTGCGGAAGTTGTACCGCCTGTATAGACGCGTGCCCAACTCAGGCAATTGTAGAGCCTTACAAAGTAGATGGTAGCAAATGTATTTCTTATTTCACCATTGAACTTAAGAATGAGTTGCCAAATTCCTATAAAGATCAATTCGACGATTGGATGTTTGGCTGTGATGTTTGTCAAGACGTATGCCCCTGGAATAAATTCTCAAAATCCCATAACGAACCCTTATTCGATCCTAATCCACAAATTTTAGAGTATGACAAGAAGGATTGGGAAGAACTTACCAAAGAGACTTTCAATGAAATTTTCAAAAAATCGGCCGTAAAACGAACAAAATTTGATGGTTTAAAAAGGAATATTGAGTTTTTGAAAAAGTAAATTTTAGATTTTATTCTCTAAAACTGTAATAAAGTCATCTTTCCGTAACTAATGAATTAAAAGAAGCTTTGAGTAAAGATTTCTATACACAGTTCATTTTGCCTTATGCCGGAATTATCATTAAGATCTGCCGTGCATATACAGACAGCGAAGAAGATTTTCAGGATTATTATCAAGAAGTTTGTCTTCAGTTATGGAAGAGTCGGGAGAATTTCAAGGGTGATTCCAAATGGTCTACTTGGGTCTACAGAATTTCTTTAAATGTTTCACTCTCTTTACTTAAGAAGGATAAAAAAGTAAATAAGAAAAGTGTTGAATTACCAGATCTTGATGGGGGTTTACAGGACTCGAATCCTTTCAATGACGAATCGCTCAAACTTCTTTATTTGGCTATAAAGCAGCTTTCCGAGCTGGACCGGGCCATCATACTTCTTTACTTAGAAGAGAATTCGTACCAAGAAATAGGCGAAATCATGGGGTTGTCGCCGAATAATATCGGAGTTAAAATCACTCGAATTAAGAAAAAACTAAAAACATTACTTGATGGAAAAATCTATTGAAAATATATGGAAAGAAGGTTTTGAATCTAATAAAAGTTTCAAACTACCTTTAGTTAAGGATCTCTATACTAGTAAATCCAATTTGATAATTGATAAAATCAAGTCTACTTCGAAATGGGATAACATTAGTCTTATTCCGATGGCCATATTTTTATTTGGACTATTTACTTATTTAGATAAGTTGCTGCTAGGAATTTATGTAGGAGCTTTAATTCTTTCATTATTTTTTCTGAATAAAAAGATGTTAAAGAGAGTGGATGCATTTAATCCAAACTCGAACACCTATCAGTATCTAATAAATTATGATGCTCAGTTAAAAGCGATTCAGAAGTTTTATACCAAATTATTAGCGATAGGCCCAACAGTCTTTATAATCCCAGCTTACTGGATGTATTTTCAGGGAACACCTGTGATGTCTGGTTTTATGGGATTAGATATTTATTTCCAAATTCTCATAATAGGAGTAACTGCTGTATTATTATCGGGGTTAGGGGTGCTCAGTTACAAACTAAGTACTCATTTATTCTATGGCAAATTAATAACCAGGATTGAGGAAATTATCAATGATATGCAAGAGCTAGAGAAATTAGAGATGTAAGAGTATTTTGATCTAGTTTCTAGATAAATATCAAGTTTAAAGTATTTGATATTTATATACCTGAAAAAACTAAAGCTTATTACCTTTGTTACTCAGCCAATAATTTTGAATATGAGTAAGGACAGCAAAAGGAGAGAAGCACTAGTTTATCACGCAAAACCGAAACCTGGAAAGATAGAGGTTGTGCCAACCAAGAAATATGCAACCCAAAGAGATCTATCTTTGGCATATTCCCCGGGAGTTGCTATTCCATGTTTAGAAATAGAAAAGGATAAGGAGAACGCCTATAAATATACAGCGAAGGGAAACTTGGTTGCGGTAATTTCTAATGGTACTGCAGTTCTTGGTCTTGGAGACATAGGTCCATTAGCATCAAAACCAGTGATGGAAGGTAAGGGATTGCTTTTCAAGATCTTTGCAGATATAGATGTGTTCGATATTGAAGTAGATACCAAAGATGTAGAAGCATTTATTCAGACCGTAAAAAATATTGCTCCCACTTTTGGAGGAATTAATTTAGAAGATATTAAGGCTCCCGAAGCTTTTGAAATAGAACGCAGATTAAAAGAGGAGCTTGATATTCCTGTAATGCACGATGATCAGCACGGAACAGCTATTATCTCTGCTGCTGCCTTATTAAACGCGTTGGGGATCGCAAAAAAGAAAATTGAAAAGGTTAAAATAGTAATTAGCGGAGCAGGTGCCGCAGCAGTGTCTTGCACAAAATTGTATAAATCCTTTGGTGCGAAGGCTGAAAACATCGTAATGCTTGATAGCAAGGGAGTAATTCGAGCAGATAGAGCTAACTTATCTGTTGAAAAACTTGAATTTGCTACAAAAAGAAAAATAGACACTCTCAAAGAAGCAATGAAAGATGCAGATGTATTCGTAGGTCTTTCTATTGCTAATATAGTAGATGTTCAAATGCTGAAAAGCATGGCCAAACGCCCAATAGTTTTCGCAATGGCCAATCCAGACCCGGAAATTGAATATGATCTTGCTGTTTCTGCGCGTAAAGATCTTATTATGGCAACAGGAAGAAGCGATCATCCTAATCAGGTGAATAATGTGCTTGGTTTCCCTTTTATTTTTAGAGGCGCCTTGGATGTACGAGCTACCAAAATTAACGAGGCTATGAAAATGGCTGCAGTTAAAGCTTTGGCAGAATTAGCAAAAGAGCCTGTGCCAGAGCAAGTGAATATTGCATATGGAGAGACAAAATTGAATTTTGGTCCAGAATACATAATTCCAAAACCTTTTGATCCTAGATTAATAGCCCGAGTTCCGCCGGCAGTTGCGAAGGCAGCTATGGAAAGTGGCGTAGCTAAAAGTCCGATTCTGGATTGGGTGCGATATGAGGAGGAATTACTGAACAGAATGGGGAATGATAATAAGATCTCCCGTTTATTGATGAATCGTGCAAAAATGGATCCTAAAAAGGTGGTTTTTGCAGAAGCAGATCAGTTAGATGTTCTTAAAGCTGCACAGATCACTCAGGAAGAGGGAATTGCTATTCCAATTCTTTTGGGTAGAAAAGATGTGATTATTGAATTGATGAATGAAATAGATTTTGATGAAGATCTTGTAACTATCATCGATCCAAAATCTGATGAAGAAAAAGAGCGCCGAGAACGTTATGCAGATGTTTACTGGAAATCCAGGTACCGAAGTGGGGTTACAAAATACGATGCTCAAAATTTATTGCGTGAGCGTAATTACTTTGCTGCAATGATGGTGAATGAAGGAGATGCAGATGCCTTGCTTTCTGGATATTCAAGAGCGTATCCTACAGTGGTAAAACCAATGTTAGAATTAATAGGAATGGCCAAAGGGGTAGATAGAATAGCGGCAACCAACTTAATGAATACTTCCAGAGGACCACTCTTTATAAGTGACACTTCTATAAACATAGATCCTTCTGCTAAAGATCTTGCTAAGATAGCAATGATGACTTCCAAAACCGTTAGAATGTTTGGAATGGAGCCGGTGATAGCCATGATCTCTTATGCTAATTTTGGGTCTTCTAAAAATGAACGTGCTAGAAAAGTGAAAGAGGCAGTTGCTATTTTGCATAGATCCAACCCAGAACTTATTGTAGATGGGGAGATCCAAACAGATTTTGCCTTGAATAAAGAAATGCTTCAAAGTAAGTTCCCTTTTTCAAAATTAGTTGGTAAAAAGGTGAATACCTTGATATACCCTAATTTAGAATCGGCAAATGGCACTTATAAACTTCTGAAAGAAATGAACAACGCCGACTCTATTGGTCCTATTATGATGGGAATGAGAAAGCCGGTACATATTTTACAGTTAGGTGCTAGTGTGGAGGAAATAGTAAATATGGCAGCGGTAGCTGTTGTAGATGCGCAGGAAAAAGGAAAAAAACCAAAAACAATAAAATAGCTGTGTTTTCGGGTCTTGTATCGACTTGGAGCTCTGTATTATTTTAGTACATTTGAAAATTAACATTTTTTTTTAAATACATGATCCATCACCTTAAAGGACAGTTAATAGAAAAAAATCCTACTTATGTTGTAATAGATTGCAATGGAGTAGGATATTTTTTGCACATTTCTTTACACACATTTGCCTTGCTTAAAAACGCTTCAGAAGCGATAAGCCTTTATACCCATTTACAAGTAAAAGAAGACTCACATACATTATTCGGATTTATGGAGAAATCTGAGCGAGAATTGTTCAGATTGCTAGTCTCTGTTTCTGGTATTGGCGCTAGCATTGCACGTACTATGTTGTCTTCTTTAGATCCAAAGCAAATAATGGATGCCATTGCTTCTGGTGATGTTGCCACTATCCAGAGCATTAAAGGGATTGGCGCAAAAACTTCCCAACGCGTAATTTTAGATCTAAAGGATAAGGTTTTAAAGGTCTTTGGAGAAGGGGAGGTTTTCATCTCTCAGAGCAATACAAATAAAGAAGAAGCGTTATCTGCATTAGAGACTTTAGGTTTTGTGAGAAAATCTGCCGAAAAAGTGGTAGACCGCATTATGAAAGACGCTACAGAAGACCCTACCGTAGAAACAATAATAAAATTAGCATTAAAGAATTTATAATTTCATACTAACTAATCTTGAGGAATAATTACTCGAAACTGCAATTAACATCTCTGCTTGGGATTTTCTGGTTATTTGCCTCTTCTCCAAGTTTGTATGCGCAAGATACTCTTGTGGCTCAAGATTCTACCCGCACTGGTTATGCAACCGGCACCTTGTCTTTGCCCAATCCTGCAAGTATTGTAGCAGGATATGAGTATGACCCTATTCTTAATAGATATATTTATACTGAAAAACTTGGGACTTATAATTTGTCTATTCCTTTAATTCTTACACCAGAGGAATATCAAGAGTTGGTTATTCAGGAAGAGATTCGTAATTATTTCAAGGAAAAAAATAACGCCATTTCTGAAAATAGAGAAGGAGATCCTGAAGCTCAGCAAGATCTTCTCCCAAGTTATTATGTGAATTCAGGTTTTTTTGAAAGTGTTTTTGGTGGCAAAGAAATAGAAGTGGTACCTCAAGGAAGTGTTGCTATGGATCTTGGGCTACTTTATACAAAACAGGATAATCCATCTTTTTCCCCAAGAAATAGAAGTAACCTCACATTCGATTTTGACCAAAGGATCCAACTTAGTTTGTTAGGAAATGTTGGAACAAAATTAAGAGTGCTCGCAAATTACGATACCGAATCTACCTTCGATTTTCAGAACCAATTAAAGTTGGAATATACACCCAATGAAGATGATATTGTTCAGAAAATTGAAGTTGGGAATGTAAATATGCCTTTAAATAGTGCTCTTATTCAGGGAGCACAAAGTTTATTCGGATTTAAAACAGAATTGCAATTTGGGAAAACGCGTGTTACGGGAGTTTTTTCTGAACAAAAATCTGAGCGGAGAACTGTAAATGTGGAGGGTGGAGCAACTGTTGAAGAATTTGAGAAATTCGCTATAGATTACGATCAAGACAGACACTTTTTCTTAGCTCATTACTTCCGGGATAATTATAATCAGGCACTTCAGAATTATCCATTTATCAATAGTAATATTCAAATTCAGAGAATTCAGGTTTGGGTAACAAACCGTACTAATAATATTCAGAGTTTAAATGATACCCGAAATATAGTTGCTATTCAAGATCTTGGAGAGGTGAATGTTCCTGGTAATATAGGTTTGAACAACCCTCCAGCTGGCTTCTTTAATAGACCTGCGGGAGCATTTCCAAATAACCCTAATAACGATTTTAACCCCTTTGGAATAACGGGTTCTGGAGAATCTATTTTAACTCCTGCAATACGAGACATTTCTACAATCCAGAGCGGTTTTGGTGGAGTTGTGGTTTCTGAAGGTGAAGATTACGCAAAACTCGAGAACGCCAGGCAATTAAAGCCAAATGAATTCACTTTCGATCAGAGACTTGGTTATATAAGCCTTAATCAAAGATTAAGTAATGATGAGGTTTTAGGAGTTGCTTTTCAATATACGGTAAACGGGCAAGTGTATCAAGTGGGTGAATTCGCCAATGATGGGGTAGATGCTAATACGCAGTTTGGTGATAATGAAGTTAGGATTAATCAGAACTTAGTGGTAAAGATGCTAAAAAGCACACTTACCAATGTGAACGAACCAGTTTGGGATCTAATGATGAAAAATATCTATGCTTTAGGTGCTTTTCAATTAGAACGAGCTGACTTCAGATTAAATATTTTATATACAGATCCACAGCCACAAAATTATTTATCTCCAGCTCCGGGATCTGGAGTTCCATTGCCTGAAGATGTTGCAGAAACTACCTTGCTTCGTGTATTCAATCTCGATAAACTAAATGACAATAACGATCCTGTAAATGGAGGCGATGGCTTTTTCGATTATGTGCCTGGAATTACTATTAATCCACAAAATGGCTTGGTTATTTTTACAACAGTAGAACCATTTGGAGAGTATTTATTTGATAAGTTGGACACTAACCCTAATGCTGGAGGTGAAGATTATAATTTGCCCGAAACTTATAATGATAATCAGCGAGAGTATGTGTTTAGGTCTTTATATCGTACCACGAAGATTCAGGCAGAGCAAGAAGACGCCGATAAAAATAAATTTCAGTTAAAAGGGAGGTACAAATCCTCTCAAGTGGATGGGATTCCAGTGGGTTTTAATTTACCTCAAGGTTCGGTAACCGTTACTGCGGGAGGAAGAGTTTTACAGGAAGGGGTAGATTATGTGGTGAATTATCAGTTAGGGAGAGTACAAATTATAGATGAATCTTTATTAGCTTCAGATATTCCAATTCAGGTATCTACAGAAAACAACGCCTTATTTGGGCAGCAATCTAAAAGGTTTACGGGGATTAATATTGAACACCAGTTCAACGAAAAATTATTAGTTGGAGGGACATTTTTGAATTTAAAAGAACGCCCGCTTACTCAAAAGGCCAATTATAGTTATGAGCCGGTTAACAACTCCATTTATGGCTTAAATGCTGCTTATAGCACAGAAGTGCCATTTTTAACCAGACTGATAAATAAGTTGCCGAATATTGATACCGATGTTGCTTCTAATTTTTCTATTCGTGGAGAATTTGCCTATTTACAGCCAGGAGCGCCACAAGTAAATGACTTTGACCAAAAAGCTACCACTTATATAGACGATTTTGAAGCATCTCAAACTTCTATCTCAATAAATAACCCTTTAAGCTGGGAACTCTCCAGTGTGCCTTTAGATTTTGGAGGAGAACTAAGCAACGGAGACTTAGCTGTAGGATATAAAAGGGCAAATTTGTCTTGGTATACAATAGACCCTATTTTTTATAGCAGTAGAAGACCAAATGGGATCACGGATGCTGATCTCTCTAATTTTGCAACTAGAAGGGTTTTTCTAAATGAAATATTCCCTAATACAGATGTGATCCAGGGACAGCCACAGGTAATCTATACAATGGATCTTGCTTTTTCACCAACTACTCGTGGCCCTTATAACTTTAATCCGGCAGCTGCGGGTGGAAATTCTTTGAACAATCCTAAGGAAAATTTTGCAGGTATTTCCAGAGCAATTACCTCTACCAATTTTGAGCAGACCAATGTGGAATTTATTGAATTCTGGATGATGGATCCCTTTATTTATTCTGAAAATGCGGGAAACCCTGGAGGGACTATTAGTTTCAACTTAGGAAATGTATCTGAAGATGTACTTAAAGACGGAAGAAAACAATATGAAAATGGGCTTCCACCGGACGGTGGACCCGAAAACACCGTTATCACTGAATTTGCCAAAGTACCGGCAGATCAATCTCTAATATATGCCTTTGATACGCAAGGTCAGGCAAGAATTAATCAAGATGCAGGATTTGATGGATTAGGAGATGCGGAAGAAGCCATAAAATTTTCAGCCTTTGGAAACCTTCCAGATCCTGCAGCAGATAACTACGAATATTTTCTAAATAGGACCGGAAATATTGTAGATCGATATAGAAATTATAATGGAACACAGGGAAATTCTCCAACAGATATAACTGACACCAATAGAGGTAATACCACCTTGCCAACCACTGAGGATCTCAACAGTGATAATACTATGAATACTATTAATAGTTATTTTCAGTATGATGTGAAGATCTTCCCTGGAATGAATGCTTCTAATAATCCATATATTACCGATGTGAGGGAATTGGATGCCCCGCTTCCGAATGGTCAGGATATTCCAGTTAGATGGATACAGTTTAAAGTGCCAATTTTTGAACCTACAGATACTAAAGGTGGTATTGCAGATTTTAGATCGATTCGGTTTATGCGACTTTTCTTAACAGACTTTGAACAGGAAACTGTTTTGAGATTTGGAACAATGGATCTGGTTCGTGGAGATTATAGAAGATACAATCAAAGTTTGAATCCAGATGAGCCAAATGAACCTATAGAAGAAGGAACTTTGTTTGAGGTTTCTGCTGTGAATATAGAAGAGAATGAAAATCGTGAACCAATTCCTTATGTATTGCCTCCAGGGGTGAACCGCGAGGAATTATTCAATAATAACACAAATATACGTCAGAATGAGCAGTCGCTTTCTATTAGAACTTGCGATTTAGAGCCACAAGCTGCTCGGGCAGTTTATAAGAATTTCCAAGTGGATATGCGCCAGTATAAGAATTTGGAAATGTTCTTGCATGCCGAATCATTTGTAAACGAGATCGCTCTAAAAGATGGGCAATTAATTGCTTTTGTAAGAATAGGAACCGATTTTACAGATAACTATTATCAAATTGAAGTGCCGCTAACTGCTACTTTGCCTGGTGCTACTTCTGCTGAAGAAATTTGGCCTGAAGCGAACAGGCTTTTGTTGAGGTTAGATTTACTACAACAGGTGAAAACTAAAGTTTTGGGTGATCCTTCTTTGATTCCCACAGAGTTGAATTATTTTAATGAAGAAGTAAATCTTGTAAATTCTAATGACCCATATGAAGTTGGGCAACTTAGAATAGGGATAAAAGGAAACCCGAGTTTTGGAAATGTAAGATTATTAATGCTTGGGGTAAAAAATGGAAGCCCTGAAAATACTGCCTCAGATATTTGCGGAGAAGTATGGTTCAATGAATTGAGATTATCTGATCTGGATAATGAAGGGGGTTGGGCAGCTATTGTAAATATGGACACCAACATTGCAGATTTTGCAACGGTATCTGCAACAGGAAGAAAAAGCACTATTGGATTTGGAGCTTTGGAAGAAGGACCAAATCAGAGAAGTAGGGAAGATCTTCAGCAATATGATGTAGTTACCAATATAAACGCGGGGCAATTATTACCACAAAAATGGGGAGTTCAAATTCCTTTTAATTATAGTAGAGGAGAAGAGTTAATTACGCCTAAATTCGATCAGGAGTTCTTAGATCTGGAACTTCAAACAAGGCTAGATGATACTACAGATCCGGACGAGCGGGATCTAGTGAGAGAACAATCTGAATCTTATACCAAAAGACAGAGTATAAATGTTATTGGTTTAAGAAAGGAACGAGTAGGAGATAAAAAACCTATGCCTTATGATATAGAAAATTTCGCTTTTTCTACTTCTTACAATCAAGTTGACCATCGCGATTTTGAAATTGAAGATGCGTTGAGTCAAAATGTAAGGGTAGGAGCAACCTACGATTACGGATTTTTGCCGCTAACTCTGGAGCCATTCAAAAACATAAAAGCTTTAGATAGTAGCGATTATTATTCTTTGGTAAAAGATTTTAATGTGAATCTATTGCCTACCAATATATCTTTAGGGTCAAATATTTTTAGACAATATAACGAGCAAAAATTTAGAGAGTTATCTTTAAATGAAAATGATATAGGGATACCAACATTGTATCAACGGAATTTTATGTTCGACTGGCAATACCGGATAAATTATAATTTAACAAAATCCCTTCAGTTTAGTTTTAGTGCAACCAACAACAGATTGGTGAGAAATTATTTCACTGAAGATAATTTTGTGGATAACAGCATTGGTATATGGGACGGATTTTTTGAAACAGGAACTCCTAATCAGCATTTTCAATCGCTACAAGTGAATTATGAATTACCATTCGCTAAGATCCCGATCTTAGAATTCATTAAAACTACTTATTCCTATACGGGAGACTTTCAATGGCAACGCGGGTCTCAGATCTTCGATCAGTTAGAAGGTATTCCAGATTTAGGGAATTCAGTTCAAAATTCAAGCATTCACCAGATTAATGCGAATATGGATATGCAAGGTTTATACAAATATCTAAATCTTGTGCCAAGAGTATCTAAAGCAAACTCCATTAAAGCTCGTAGCGCAGCTGTACCAAAATCACCAAATGAGACTAAGGAAGAGGAGAATGCCACAAAGCCTAGATCTGATAAGACTTACAACACCGTTTTAGGTCTTGTAACTGCTCTAAAGCGAGTGCAAGTAACCTACCGAGAAAATAGAGGTATCTTTTTACCTGGTTATACCCCTAGTATAGGTTTTTTGGGAACGCTTAGACCTACAACAGGTTTTACTTTGGGAAGCCAAAATGATGTTAGAGGTATCGCTGCAAGAAACGGCTGGTTGACATTATATCAGGAATTCAATCAGCAGTATACTTCGGTTCAAAATAAGCAATTGGATATGCAGGCATCTTTGAGTTTGATCCCAGATCTTATAATAGATCTAAATGCTAGTAGAATATATTCAGAAACATATAATGAAAGTTATAAAATTAATCCAACAAGTCTGGAATATCAATCTTTGAGCCCTTATACTTTCGGAAATTTCAACATTTCAACAGTTCTTATAAAGAGTGCTTTTCAGAAAAACGATCAGCAATTTTCTGAAACATTCGACAGTTTTAGAGAGAATAGATTGGAAGTTGCGCAACGATTGGCATCAGAAAATGGCAGGGATCTTAATGATGTAGATGCAGATGGTTTCCCAGTAGGTTATGGAAAAACTAATCAGGCTGTTTTATTGCCAGCATTTCTAGCTGCGTATACAGGGCAAAGTGCTTCTTCAGTAAAATTGGGCGCTTTTAGAAATGTGCCATTGCCTAACTGGGATCTTAAATACACCGGTTTAATGCGATTGGATTGGTTTAAAAAGAATTTTAGAAGGTTCTCTCTAAGTCATGGATATCGTGCAGGATATACGATTAATCAGTTTCAATCTAATTTAGATTACAACCCTAGCGATCCTTTTGAATTTAATCAGGCTAATAACTTTAAAAATGAACTTTTATTTGCAAATATAAATCTAACAGAGCTTTTTAGCCCGTTGGTTAGAGTAGATCTGGAAACCACAGAAGCGATTAGAATATTGGCTGAAATTAAGAAAGACAGAACTATGTCTTTGAGTTTTGATAATAACTTGCTAACAGAAGTAAAAGGGAATGAGTATATATTAGGCTTAGGATATAGAATTAAAGATCTTAAGATTGCAACTAATTTTGGTGGCAAACAGCGCGTTCTGAGTAGCGATCTTAATTTTAAAGCCGATGTTGCTTACAGAAAAAATATAAATATCATTAGGTATCTGGATCTTGGTAATAACCAAGTGATCGCAGGACAAGACCTCTGGGCAATTAATTTTGTAGCAGATTATGCGATATCAAAAAATTTAACGGCCTTGTTTTATTATGATCATACCTTCTCTGAATATGCTATCTCTACAGCCTTCCCGCAAACAACTATTCGTTCTGGGTTCACTTTGAGATATAATTTCGGAAATTAATAGGTAGCTATTTGAACAGACCTAAGAATAAATTAACTTTGTGCACTTAGAAAAAAACAAAATGATGAATATACCACATGAATTAAAGTACACCAAAGATCACGAATGGGTGAAAATCGATGGGAATGTTGCCACAATTGGCGTTACAGATTTCGCGCAAGGAGAACTTGGTGACATAGTCTATGTTGAAGTGGAAACCGTTGGAGAGACTATGGAGCGAGAAGAAGTTTTTGGGACTGTTGAAGCCGTAAAAACTGTATCAGATCTATTTTTGCCTCTTGCCGGTGAGATTATTGAATTTAATGAAAGTCTTGAAGATGCTCCAGAAAAAGTAAATACAGATCCTTACGGAGATGGATGGATGGTCAAGATAAAAATATCTGATGAAGACGAGATTGCGGGTTTAATGAGCCCAGAAGATTATAAAGATTTTATTGGGGGCTAGAATATTATTAATAATTGCGGTATTTTATACCTTATTAATCACCTCTTTGTCCTTAATTCAATTGGGTAAGATCTCTATTGGAGATTTTAATCCTACAGATAAAATGATGCATTTAGGTGCATATTTTGTTTTGGCTTTTGTGTGGTTTTTTTACTATTTGTTTAAAATCCAGGAAGAAAGCCTTAAGATTAAGGGTTTTTTTAACATTTCGATCTTAATTATACTCTTTGGTATGTTAATTGAGGTTTTACAAGGAGCTCTTACAGATTATCGAGACCCGGATTGGGCTGATATGCTGGCAAATAGTATCGGAGTTTTATTGGCGTTGGGCATGTGTCTAGGATTTTTAAAATTCTTTAAACGCTTAAAACATAAGATTAATTCATTTTTATGAAAAAAATTTTTACTTTAGCAACCCTTATTAATTAGTATCGAATTATGAAACCCAAGAAAAATCCTAAAGCCGATTTATCAAAGAAAAGTGTTTTCTTTCTTCAGTTTGGACTTATTTTAGTCTTATTTATTGCATGGCAAGCTATAGAATGGAAAACTTACGATAAAGATAATTTAGACATAGGTCAATTAGACCTTGGTGATCTAGATGATGAAGAAATTCCAATCACGGAAATTCTGAACACACCACCACCACCACCACCACCACCACCAGCTCCAGAAATAATTGAAGTTGTTGAAGATGAAGCAGAAGTAGAGGAAGATATAATTGAATCTACAGAAACTAATCAAGACGAGATCGTTGAGGTTAAGGAAGTTGTTGAAGCTCCTGTAGAAGAAGTAATTGCAGATGTACCATTTGCTGTTATTGAAAATGTGCCAATTTTCCCAGGTTGTGAAAATTTAGCTAACAATGACCAACGTAAGAAATGTATGAGTGAGAAGGTACAGGAATTTGTACAAAGAAAATTTAATACAGACTTAGGTAGTCAATTAGGATTAAGTGGAGTTAACCGAGTAATTGTTCAGTTTAAAATAGACAAGAACGGTAACATTACAGATGTACGTTCTCGTGCACCACACCCAAGATTGGAGCAAGAGGCAGCAAGAGTTATAAACGCTCTTCCTAAAATGCAACCGGGTAGACAAAGAGGTAAGCCAGTAGGTGTAATGTACTCTTTACCTATTGTGTTCCAAGTTCAGGATTAAGACACTTTAAAATTATATACAATTCCCAAATTGCTTTGCAGTTTGGGAATTTTTTGTTTAGAGTGGTTTTAGATGGAAGAATAAAAATTTTGGTATCTTTCGGCTGTATCACACTATAATATCTCTGCTCCTTTTATGAAATACATTGGATTCCTACTTCTCTGTTTTATTTCCTATAATGCATTTTCGCAAGATGGATTTTCTGAATTCGAAACCTATCCCTCTTTTTCTGAATGTTCAGAAATAGATTTTAGTGGTGAGGAAGCTTGTTTTAAGAATACCTTAATGAAAATGGTGACCGCGAACTTTCAGTTGCCCTCAAAGGTTTCCGAAGAAAATTATAAAGGGGAAGCCATAGTTCTTTTTGAAGTTACCAAAGAAGGAAAGTTCAAAGTGCTTTATATAGACGCGATCTATTCAGAACTAAAAGAAGAGATTCAACGGGTTTTTGAAGAGTTACCTACTATTTCACCTGCAACTTATAATGGAAAGCCTGCATACGCTCAATTTCGATTTCCTCTTAAGATTCCCATTGGATATACTGAAATGTTATCGCCTTCGACTGAAGCTGGAACTGCAAACGAGAGCAGATCTGTTCAGAAGAAAAACACACTTACAGAATATGATAGTATAGTCTCCGAACCATTTGTCAGCCAAAGAAATTCTAGCAATTTATTTGTGCCACTTTCTCATGAGCGCTACAATAGATTTGATGCAGAAATGAATAGAGTTGGAAACAATAGTCATACTGCTACCAAGCCTTATTTGTATAATGAAGTTTCTAAGTATTACGATTTTGATGCTGAATTTGAGCAAGGCAAGACTCGTGATTCTTGGCTTGGAAGAAAGATATGGGATGAGCATTTAGTCAATTTTCAGGGGGAAAATTACTGGTTTACTGGAGATGTAGTTTTAGACCTTCAGATTGGGAAGAATTTCCAGAGTGATGTTGCATTTACCTATAACAATACTCGTGGTGCCATTTTTCAAGGAGGATTGGGGGAGAATTTCAATTTCTATACCGTGGTTTTTGAAAGTCAGGCCCGTTTTGCCGATTATTTTAACCGGTATGCTGAAAGTATTGGTCCTTTTGGAGGTAACCCTGCGGTTGTTCCCGGCAGAGGTATTGCTAAAGAGTTTTTAGATGATGGTTATGATTTTCCTGTTGCTGAAGGATATTTGTCTTATAAAGTTTCAGATTTCTTCGATGTACAATTCGGGCACGGAAAGAACTTTATTGGAGATGGCTATCGCTCTTTGTTGATGAGTGATATTGCCAGTCCTTATCCGTATTTGAAATTCAACACCAGTTTCTGGAAGCTTAAATATACCAATACCTTTATGTCTCTTCGTGACGTGAGGGGAGAAGTGGTGGAGGAAGGTTCTTATAGAACCAAATACATGGCCAATCACTACTTGAGTTTGAATCTAACTAAAAGATTTAATCTTGGTTTATTTGAGTCGGTTATTTGGCAAAATGATAATGGCCGTGGTTTCGATGTTAATTATCTAAATCCGGTCATTTTTTATAGATCGATCGAGTTCTCCACAGGCGCCAGAGGTGGGAATGCTATTATTGGAATCACTGGGAAATATAAATTGAGTGATCAGATCAATCTTTATGGGCAATGGATCATAGATGAATTTTCTACTGAAAAGGTCTTTGGAGGAAACCAAAGCTGGAAAAATAAATTAGGCTACCAGTTAGGAGTTAAATATTTTGATGCCTTTAATGTGCCGGATCTTTATTTACAGGCAGAATATAATCAAGTTAGGCCTTACACTTATTCTCACAATTCTATTGTATTAAATTATGGTCATAACAATCAATCTTTAGCTCATTTATGGGGCGCTAATTTTAGAGAGATCATAGGAATTGCAAGATATAGGAAAGACCGAATTTTTGGAAGTGCAAAAGTGATCTATGGGAAACGCGGTTTCGATTTTGATGATGGAAGTGACGATAGGTATTATGGAGGTAACATTTATCGGAGTGAGCGCGACAGAGCCTTTGAGGATGGGGTGAAAATTGGGCAGGGAAATACTACCACTACTTTGTTTTCTGAAGTGGAAGCAGGATATATTATAAATCCGGTGACCAATCTTAAAGTGTTTGGAAGCCTTATTTATAGAAATTTCAATCCTCAGGTAAACACCGATCTTATCTTTAAAGAGAATACGGTTTGGTTCAATGTGGGACTTAGAACAGATATATTTAACTGGTATTACGAATATTAACAGTTGATCTAGCTGTTGCAATAAATGAAGTTATTCTGTTAGTTTAGCTCATTAGTTATAAGAGTTTATCATAAATAACAAGTAAGCTTTATTGTTCTTATCTCAAATACTGATAAATCGATTTGGCCTTTTTTTTTCAAGTAGATGAAGTTCTTGAAATTAACTTTTTCACATTCTTGTTAAAACACAATTAAGAAGTATCTTTGCACCAAATATAAAATTGCTTTTTTTGAGTAATATAAGCGTACATACCCCTTCTGTATCAGTACTTTCAGATTTTAAGGAGATCACTAAAATGCGATTGGCCATAAGTGTGGTTTTTTCATCTGTTGCTGGATATTTTCTAGGGGCAGAAGCGGTTAATTTTGTTACCGTATTGTTATTGGCTATTGGAGGCTATTGTATGGTAGGCGCATCTAATGCCTACAATCAAATTATAGAGAAGGATCTTGATGTATTGATGGATCGTACTAAAAACAGACCTATACCTGCGGGAAGAATGTCTGTGAATACGGCTTTTGTAATTGCAAGTACTCTAACTATCATTGGCCTGATAGTTCTTTATATCATCAACCCGAAAACAGCTATGTTTGGGGCAATTAGTATATTTTTATATGTGAGTGTTTATACACCACTTAAAACCAGAACACCATTATCTGTATTTGTTGGAGCATTTCCAGGAGCTATTCCTTTTATGTTAGGATGGGTAGCAGCAACCAATGAATTTAGTATAGAGCCGGGAACACTTTTTATGATCCAGTTCTTCTGGCAATTTCCTCATTTTTGGGCTATTGGCTGGTGGTTGTTCGATGATTATAAAAAAGGCGGATTCTTTATGCTCCCAACAGGAAAAAGAGATAAGGGCACAGCTATTCAAGTGATATTATATACAGTTTGGACTATTTTGGTTTCCTTAATCCCTGTTTTTGGGGTTACAGGAAGACTGTTCTTAACACCTTATGCAGGGGCTATTATATTAGTGCTAGGTTTAGGGATGTTATATTATGCCTTCAAATTATATAAGAATCGTGATGCGGTTTCAGCTAAAAAATTAATGTTTGCAAGTGTTTCCTATATCACACTTTTGCAGATCGTTTATGTACTGGATAAATTTTTAAGACAATGGATATAACACAAGAGACCCATGACCATAAAATTGGCAGAGCCAAAAAAATGATGTTATGGTTTGGTATTGCCAGTATGGTAATGATGTTTGCGGGTATCACCAGTGCCTATGTGGTTAGTAAGAGCAGGCCAGACTGGATCTCAGATTTTGAATTACCAGATACCTTGTACTGGAGTACTTTAGTTATTATAGTGAGTAGTATCACCTTTATGCTTGCAAAAAGTGCTATTTTAAAGGGAAGTCGTTCGCAAGCTACGGTACTGTTATTAACTACATTGGCTCTAGGGATTGTTTTTGTTGATCTGCAATTCAGAAGTTTTTCAGAAATTATAGCATCTGGGTATTATTTTACAGGAAGTGAGAGTACAATTACCACTTCGTTTATTTATGTGGTAGTGTTATTACATCTTGCTCACCTTACAGCCGGACTGATAGTGCTTTTGGTTGTAATTTATAACCATTTTAAACAACGATACAAAAAGGGGCAAATGCTTGGAATTGAGCTAGGTGCCACCTTTTGGCACTTTCTGGATGCGCTCTGGGTTTACCTGTTTGTATTTTTATATTTCTTTAGATAATAAATTTGCGTATTTTTGCCCATCATATAAAATCAAATTCTTCATATGGAAGCTACTGTTATTAGAACAGGCACCGAAGGTAAAACTTGGGGCGGTGGAAATGAGCCATTAAAGGCTAGTTACGGTAAATTGATGATGTGGTTCTTCATCGTCTCTGATGCACTAACATTTTCAGGATTCTTAGCTGCTTACGGTTTTTCAAGATTTAAATACATAGATTCTTGGCCAATTGCCGATGAAGTGTTTAATCACTTTCCGTTTTTACATGGAGTAGATGCTCCTATGTACTACGTGGCATTTATGACGTTCATTCTTATATTCTCCTCTGTAACTATGGTATTGGCAGTAGATGCTGGTCATCATATGAATAAAGGAAAAGTAACTTTGTATATGTTCTTAACCATTATTGGTGGAGCGATCTTCGTAGGTTCACAGGCATGGGAATGGAAGAATTTTATACAAGGGGAATATGGTGCAGTAACTACAAGGGGAGGAAATGTTCTTCAGTTTGTTGATTTAGAAGGAGAACGCGTTGCAATTGAAGGTTTTGTAGCTGAGTTGCCTGTTACCAGAGTAGCTAATCAACGAAATAATGGGATCTGGTTTTCTGAAAATGAAAGCATATCTGAATACACTATTGAAGAAGTGAAAGCTGGTTTTGAAGCCAATGAAAATATTCTTGTTAGAACTCAAATGGTCGATGAGAATGGCCAAAAAACTATTCTTTCTAGAGAAGAATCGCTTAGTAAATTAAATGCTGAAGCTGTCGGCGTGGTTGAAGGAGCCAATCTTACTGAGAATGAATATGGTCCGCCTTTATTTGCAGATTTCTTCTTTTTTATAACAGGGTTTCACGGATTCCACGTTTTATCTGGAGTTATAATAAACATCATAATCTTTTTCAACGTGATCTTGGGAACTTACGAGCGCAGAGGAAATTATGAAATGGTTGAAAAGGTTGGTTTATACTGGCACTTTGTAGATTTAGTTTGGGTATTTGTATTTACATTCTTCTACCTAGTTTAATTCTGAAATAAATAAAAATGGCACATAGTACTACACATCACCACGAATCCAATACCAAAGGAATTTGGTTCGTTTTTGCCTTACTTTCTGTTGTTACAATAGTAGAGGTGTTCCTTGGGATTGTTAAACCTGAATTTTTAGTTGACACGAAATTTCTTGCGATGAGTCTTCTCAACTGGATCTTTATAATTCTTACTATTTACAAGGCATATTATATTGCTTGGGCATTTATGCACCTAGAAGGAGAATCAAAGGGACTACGTCGTGCAGTTGTTTGGTCCGCGATCTTTTTAATAAGTTACTTGATGTTCATTTTATTGACTGAAGGAGATTATATCTACGATGTTTTTGAGAGCAATCATGTGGCATGGGATTTTTAATATCTCATTATAAGTTAAAAGCATAAGAAAAGACGGTTATTTAAAACCGTCTTTTTATTTTTGTAACCCGTAACAACACGGATTTATGAAGAAATTTTTAGTACTTGGCGTTTTATTCTTACTACCTATACTTGCCTATTTATTCTTTTCTTCTGGAATAAATAATTTCGCTAAACTTCCTGTGCTTACAGAGAAGGTAGAAGACATAAGAGATTTAGAGAATAATCGAGATTCTATAGTAAGTTTTCAAAACAAGATTAGCATAGTGGCTTTCTTTGGAAATGATCTAGCGGCATTAAAAGGGAACACTTTTAATCTAGATAAGAAGATCCTGGAAAAATTTTACGAATTCGATGATTTTCAATTTGTGATCATTCTTCCAAAAGAAGCTAAGCCACAAGCGCAGCAGTTCGTGTCTGAATTTAATAATATTACCAATTCCTCTTATTGGAGTTTCGTTTATGCCGAGCCGGAGGAGATCAAAGACGTTTTTAAAAGTTTTAAAACTAATTTAGAACTAGATTCTAATCTGCAAACACCCTACGTGTTCATAATAGATAAGGATTCTAATTTGAGAGGACGAGATGATGATGATAATGAGGGGTTGCTTTATGGATATGATTCTAGATCTGTATCAGAACTTGGAAATAAGATGAATGATGATATTAAAGTGATCTTAGCAGAATACAGATTAGCCTTAAAAAAATACAACTCCAAATTAAATACGAAGTAATGAATAGCAAATCTTATATAGGTATATCCTTAGTAATATTAGTTTTCGGGATTATTTTTATTCCGAAAATAATAGATAGGATCACTAATGATGAGGTTGTAAAAAATGATCGATTGAACATTGGGAGAGAGCTCCCTAAGTCAGACGAACTTTCCTATATAGAATTATATGGAGAAAATAAAAAAGTCCCCGATTTTCAATTTGTAAATCAAAATGGAGATACCATCTCCAATAAAGATTATTTGGGAAAAGTGTATGTTGTAGAATTCTTCTTTACAACCTGCCCTTCTATTTGCCCTATCATGAATAAGAATTTAGTAGAAGTAGAAAAAGAATTGGGTAAAAATGAGGATTTTGGAATAGTTTCTATTTCTATAGATCCAGTCCATGATACTCCAGAAGTGCTTAAAGAGTATGCTGAAAATTATGAAATAGATAATCCTAACTGGAATTTTCTAACTGGAGATAAAGAGGACATTTACACATTGGCAAATAAAGGTTTTGGGATTTTCGCAAATACAGATGAAACTGTACCTGGAGGCTTTGCTCATTCCGGCTTATTTGCTTTGATAGATAGAGAAGGTTACGTACGTTCTCGTTTAGATAATTATGGAAACCCTATTATCTATTACAAAGGTTCTATAGAGCGCGGAGTATCTGTTTTGGAAGGAGAAGAAGAACCACAAATAGACATATTAATAGAAGATCTTAGAAAACTATTATAATGGGAAATACAAAGACCGATAAAATTGCGATTCCAATAATCATTGCGCTTTCAATCCTCATTCCTATCGTAGTTATCATTTTAATGTATTTACCAGAACGTTATAATATTTTTGGAACACAATCTGGAACCTTTCCATTTTTTCATGCTGTTTTAAATGGTAGCACTGCATTATTGCTAACCATTGGTTATTTTTTTATGAGCATTAAAGAATACAAATGGCATAGAAATGTAATGATCATGGCATTTGTACTATCCTCGGTATTCCTTGTAAGCTATGTGATCTCAAAGATCAGTAACGAGCCTGTACCATATGGGGGAGAAGGTGTGTTACGTTATATCTATTTCTTTATTCTGATAACACATATTATACTTTCGGCAATAATAGTTCCTTTAGTGTTATTTACTATGTATAGAGGGCTTAGTGTTCAATATACCAAGCATGCTAAAATTGCACGTTGGACATTTCCAATTTGGTTATATGTTTCAGTAACCGGAGTTTTAGTGTATGTTTTTATGTGGCCATATTATTAATTTTAATTAAATTTATAATTGATATTTATTGCATTAATTTTGAAAGAATCAAAATGAAAATTAAATTGATCATTGTGTTATTTTTATTTGCTTTAATGCCATCGTTGGCTGAAGCACAGTGTGCAATGTGTAGAGCAGTATTAGAAAGTGAAGGCTCTGAAGCTGCTGCTAAAGGGATAAATGATGGAATCGTTTATTTAATGATCTTCCCATATATCCTCATTGGAGGTATAGGTTTTTTTATCTATAGAACGCTTCGGAATAAAAAGACTACCGAGTAACTTCTTAATATCCAGTTAAATTTTAACAGTTTCATAACATATAGGACTGTAACAAATTCTTCTTGTTTAGGTCTTATGCTTATACCTGAATTAAGCACCTATAATCTTGGTCGGGTATTTCTAATTTTAGAAGTATGATCGAAATTAAAAATTTGCACAAATCTTATAAGATGGGGACCAATTCTCTCCATGTCCTCAAAGGAATAAATTTTAGCGTTGCTGAAGGCGAATTAGTTTCTATCATGGGTTCTTCTGGTTCTGGTAAATCTACACTTCTTAATATTCTGGGAATGCTAGATGAAGCCGATGAGGGTTCTTATACTTTGGATGGACTTCCTATTAAGAATTTGAATGAGAAGATCGCAGCGCAATACCGCAATAAATTTCTTGGCTTTATATTTCAATCTTTCAATCTTATATCTTACAAAAACGCCTTAGATAACGTGGGTTTACCATTGTATTATCAAGGAATAAAGCATAAGGAGCGCGTAGAAATTGCCATGAGCTATCTGGAAAAAGTTGGTCTGGCAGATTGGGCGGGACACTTACCAAACGAACTTTCTGGGGGACAAAAACAGCGTGTGGCAATTGCCAGAGCATTGGCCTCTAATCCAAAAGTCTTATTGGCAGATGAGCCTACCGGAGCCTTAGACACCAAGACTTCTTACGAAGTAATGGATTTAATTCAGGGAATAAACGAGGAAGGAAGAACAATTCTAATTGTTACTCATGAGCATGATATTGCAGAAATGACGAAAAGAATTGTAAACTTAAAAGATGGGGTAATTATAGACGATTCTAAAGTGAACCAAGTAAGAGCGTTAAGCAATGTTTGATCTGGAAAGATGGCAAGAGATTTTTGAAACGATAAGCAAGAACAAATTGCGTACGTTTTTAACCGGGCTTTCTGTAGCATCGGGAATCTTTATATTGGTAATTCTTTTGGGAATTGGGCAAGGAATGCAAAATGGAATCGCGAAGGAATTCGAACAAGACGCCTCTAATATGTTATCTGTTTGGACCAATGTAACTTCCAAAGAGTATAAAGGATTGAATCCGGGGAGACAAATTACCTTAAAGAATGATGATTATACACAAACCGTAAATAAATACAATGATCAGCTAGAATATAAATCTTCTGTTTTTAGAATCTGGAGTGGACTTATAAATTATAAGAAAGAGTCTGGAAATTATAGGGTAGAAGGGGTTTGGCCAGATCTCCAATTTCTGGAAAACGCTAAAATGACCCAAGGGCGATTTTTAAATTATAGGGATATTGATAATGTGGAAAAAGTGGTGGTTCTCGGGAATAAAGTGAAGAACGATTTGTTTAAGAATGGGGAAGATGTAATTGGTAAATATGTGCAGATCTCCGATATTAATTTTAAAGTTATTGGAGTGTTCTCAGATCCAGGAGGAGAACGGGATGAGTCAGTTGTGTTTCTACCTATCTCCACTGCACAAATGGTATTTAATGGAGGGAATGATTTAAGAAGGCTTGCTTTTACTCTTCCACAAAGAGATAATTTTGAACAAGCATTAGCAGAGTCAGAAAAATTTTCTGAAGAATTGGGTGCTTATTTAAAAGAAAAACACTCTGTTGCGCCAGATGATAATCGTGCAATCACTATAAATAACAGCTTAGAGAATACTAAAAGATTCTATGACCTTAATAAGATGATCGAGATGTTTTTCTGGGGAGTTGGGATCTGTACTATTATAGCGGGAATCGTAGGGGTAAGTAATATTATGCTAATCATAGTTAAAGAGCGTACCAAAGAAATTGGGATTAGAAAAGCCTTGGGTGCACAACCGCTTAGTATTATAGGGATGATCCTTCATGAATCTATTTTTGTTACAACTATTTCAGGTTTTATTGGACTCATTTTCAGTTTAGCCCTTCTGGAGTTTGTGGGGCCCCTTATAGAAACCGAATATATTGCAAATCCATCTGTAGATTTTAATGTTGCATTAACCACCGTATTTATTTTGGTGTTGGCGGGAGCTATTGCAGGATTTTTCCCCGCTTGGAGAGCCGCCAGAATTAAACCAATAATCGCTTTAAGAGACGAATAATATGTTTAGTAAAGATAAGTGGAGCGAAATAATAGAATCATTAACTTCTAACTGGTTTAGAACAATTCTAACTTCATTTGGGGTATTATGGGGCATCTTCATATTAGTTATTCTGCTTGCTGCAGGAAAAGGATTGGAGAATGGCGTTAAGCAAGGCTTTGGGGGTATCGCAACCAATTCCATGTTTATGTGGGCGCAAACGCCTGCCAAACCTTATAAGGGCTTACCAAAAGGAAGGCGATATAATTTTAAAATTAGTGATGTAGCTGCAATAAAGCAAAACGTACCTAATCTAAAATATGTTTCTCCCAGAAATCAATTAGGTGGTTTTGGTGGAGCAAACAATGTAGTGCGTGGACTTAAAAGTGGAGCCTTTAATGTCTATGGCGATTATCCGGAAGTTATTAAGCAAGAACCTATGGATATTACATCTGGAAGGTTTGTGAACTATTCCGATATCGAACAAAATAGAAAAGTAGCAATTCTTGGGGCTGGAGTGATTAATGACATGTATGATCCCGGGGAAGAAGTTATTGGATCCTATATAAAGATAAACGGCGTGAATTTTATGGTGATTGGTACCTACAAAAAGAAGGGAAACAATGGAAACCCAGAAGAGAACCAAAAACAGATCTATGTCCCATTCACCGCTTTTTCTCAAGCATTTAATATGGGCGATACCGTAGGCTGGATGTCTATAACTGCTGAAGACGGCTCCTCAATTACCGATCTAAAAACCCAAATCTTCGATGTTATAAAATCCAGGCATACTATTCACCCAGAAGATGACAGGGCTATTGGGAATTTTGATCTTTTTCAGGAATTCAGCAAGATCAATGGCTTGTTCATAGCCTTAAAAGCTGTGGCATATTTTGTAGGGATCCTGGTCTTATTATCTGGAATTATAGGGATTTCGAATATCATGCTTATCGTTGTAAAAGAACGCACAAATGAAATTGGGGTACGTAGGGCTTTAGGTGCAACGCCTTGGGATATTAGAGGTCAAATTCTAATGGAATCTATCTTTCTAACCATTATTTCCGGGATGTCTGGAATAGCTTTGGCAACTGGGGTAATTGCGCTGGTGAATATGCAGTTGGATGGCGTAGATACTTCAGAAATGATGTTTGCAAATCCAAGTGTAGATCTTGGTGTAGTAATTATTGCACTGAGTATTTTAATAATATCTGGACTTTTGGCAGGATTAATTCCAGCCCAAAATGCTATTAAGATCCAGCCCGTAGATGCCTTAAGAACAGAATAACAACAAATTGATTAATACCATTTTAAAATGAAAAAAGTAGTTACAGTAATAATTCTAATAGTTATCGCGATCTCATTCGTTGGTGCTTTGTATTATTTATTTCAAAAAAATCAGGAAGATCCGATAGTTTATGAAACCGAGACTCCAAGCAAGCAAGATATTGTAAAGAAAACTGTAGCCACGGGAAGCATCGTTCCAAGGGAAGAGGTGCTAATAAAACCAAATATCTCTGGAATCATAGACGAGATCTATATTGAAGCCGGAGATGCTATAAAATCTGGTGATCTTATCGCAAAAATCAGGGTGATTCCTAATGTGTCTTCTTTGCAAAGTGGAAAGGATGCAGTTGCAACTGCTAAGATCAATTTAGATACTGAAAAAAAACTATACGATCGTCAAAAATCACTTTTCGATAAAGGGGTGATCTCTGCAAATGATTGGGATAACGCACAAGTTGCTTATCAAAGGTCGCTTCAGAATTATAAATCTGCCCAACAGAATTATGAAATTATCAAAACAGGAACCACTAGTGGGCTTGGAAGTTCAGCAAACACCCTTATACGATCTACGATAGATGGAATGGTGTTAGATGTTCCAGTAAAAGAAGGAAATCAGGTTATTGAGAGCAATAACTTTAATGATGGAACCACTTTGGCTACGTTGGCAGATGTGAATAATATGATCTTTGAAGGAAAAGTAGATGAGAGTGAAGTTGGTAAGATCAAGGAAAACCTTCCGTTGGAAATCACTGTGGGAGCTATAGAGAACAAAAAATTTGATGCAATTTTAGATTATATCGCACCAAAAGGAATCAGTGAGAACGGAGCAATTCAATTTAATATAAAGGGAACTTTAAATAAGGCTGATACTACATTTATTAGAGCTGGTCTTAGTGCAAATGCCTCTATTATTCTTGCAAAAGTAGTTGATGCCTTGGCTATCAAAGAGGCCTTAGTGCAATTTGATCCAAAGACCCAAAATCCATATGTAGAAGTAATGACCGGCGATCAGGAATTTACAAAGAAAGATATCGAACTGGGAGTGAGTGATGGAATCTATGTTCAGGTTTTAAGCGGAATTTCAGAAGGCGATAAGATCAAGGTTTGGAATCAGATCAAACCGATTCAGGCCATGAACAATAACTAGTTTCAATTTTTGTGTAACAACTTCCTAATTACTTAGACCAATCCTTCACAATCTTAATTATGAAAAAATCAATTTTACTGGCATGCCTATTTTTAATTTCCGCAGGGGTAACTGCGCAAACTAAAAAGTGGACCTTGCAAGAATGCGTAGTATATGCTTTAGAAAACAATATATCTATTAAGCAGTCGGCTTTAGATGTTGAGTCTGCCGAAATCGAACGTTTAGATGCTATTGGAAATTTTATTCCTACTTTGAATGGACGTGGTTCCTTATCCAGCAATGGAGGTTTGAGTATAAATCCTACAAACAATCAATTTGAAAATACCCGTTTTACATCATTTTCTGCGGGTTTAACTTCTGGATTAACTTTATTTGATGGTTTGCGGAATTTAAGACAACTAGAACGCGCAAAGATCTCTAGACTTGCAAGCCAGTATTCTTTAGAGCAAATGAAGGATGATATTGCATTATTTGTTGCTAACTCCTATTTACAGGTTTTATTCAATAAACAAAATTTAGAGATTCTAAAATCTCAAAATACAATCACACAAAATCAGCTAAACAGGACTCAAGATCTGGTAGAGGCAGGTGTTTTGCCAAAAGGAGATCTTTTAGAGATTCAAGCGACCGCTGCTAACGAACTTCAACGAATCATCGTAGCTAAGAACAATATTCAAATTTCATTAATTAGCCTTGCCCAATTACTGCTTATCAAGGATTATGAGAATTTTGATATAGTTGAAAAAGATTATGAAGTTTTAGGAAATGAAATATTAGCAAATTCGCCTTATCAGCTTATAGAAAAAGCGAAAGAAGAGCGTTACGAAATCAGGATTGCTGAAGAGCAAAAACTGTTAGCTGAAAAAGATGTACAAATAGCAAGAGGAGCATATTATCCAACTTTGTCTGCCTTTTATAACTACAATACACGTTACGCAGATAATGATAACTTTGACAGGGATTTTACGCGACAATTATATGAGAACGATGGAACTTCTTATGGACTTCAAATAAATATCCCAATTTTAAATGGTTTTGCAACTAGAAATCAGGTAAAGCGAAACTTGATCAATGTAGAAAGAGCAGAGTATCGCTTGGAACAGGTAGAGCTGGATCTGGAAGCAGATGTGTATCAGGCCTATGTAGATGCACAGGGAGCTTTAGAAGCATACGAAGCTGCACTAGTGGCATTGTCTGCACAAGAGCAGGCTTATCTTTATGCAACAGAACGTTTTGATGTTGGATTGACCAATGCTTTCGATTTTAGTCAGTCTAAGGTGAGATTAGAAAATTCACAAACAGAATTGTTAAGAACTAAGTACGATTAT
This sequence comes from Gillisia hiemivivida, assembly GCF_007997295.1. Classification (GTDB taxonomy): domain Bacteria; phylum Bacteroidota; class Bacteroidia; order Flavobacteriales; family Flavobacteriaceae; genus Gillisia; species Gillisia hiemivivida. Next base: position 56,868 of record NZ_VORY01000003.1, read on the forward strand.
ATATTTAAATTAAAGGTGATCGAGTTATATTTTGGAATCCCGGTAACCGATCTTAAATTTTAAATCATGAAGAAAAAAACACTTATTATTATTGGTGTAATAGCAGTTTTATTAATAGTTGTCCTTGTAGTAGGTAAAAAAGCCGGTTGGTTTGGTGCTTCAGGAAACTTTAAAGAAGTGGAGATCACCAAGATCGAACCTTTGGAAATAATTGAAACTGTTTCAGCTACTGGAAAAATTCAGCCTGAGATCGAAGTAAAGCTTTCTTCTGAAGTATCTGGAGAAATTATTGATCTTCCAATTGTTGAAGGACAAATGGTAGAAAAAGGAGATCTATTAGCTCGAGTTAACCCAGATATTTATCAGTCTAACTTGCAACGATCTAGAGCGGGACTTCAGAATGTAAAAGCGAATTATGCGCAATCTGAAGCTAGTTTAAAAGAAGCTAAATCCAATTACGATAGAAATAAGACCTTATTTGATAAAGGAGTAATTTCCAAAGCAGAGTGGGATCAAATTGTAGCAGCTTACGAACGTTCTCAGGCTATGAAAACCGCAAGTTATTATAGCATGCAAAGTGCTGCAGCTACAGTTACTGAAGCTACAGATAACTTAGCGAGAACAACTATATATGCACCAATGCGTGGAACTATCTCTAAGTTGGATGTAGAATTAGGGGAACGAGTTGTTGGAACTCAACAAATGGCAGGTACCGAAATTATGCGTGTTGCCAATCTTTCCAAAATGGAAGTAGAGGTAGATGTAAATGAGAACGATATTGTAAAGGTTTCTGTTGGAGATAGCACTAAGGTTGAAGTAGATGCTTACTTAAAAAGAGAATTTAAGGGAGTGGTAACAGAAATTTCTAATTCTGCAATCCAAGGTTTAACTGCAGATCAGGTTACAAACTTTAAAGTAAAGGTTAGAATATTAGAATCTTCTTACCAGGATCTTTTAGAAGGGAAAAAGGAAAATTATTCACCTTTTAGACCGGGAATGACTGCTACAGTAGATATTATTACCAGAAGAAAAAGCAATGTTATTGGAGTGCCAATTAGTGCCATTGTTATTAAAAATGATACTACTACCACGAAATCTTCAGGAAAGAAAGATGAAGCTATAGTGAATAAGGATCAAAAATTTGAAACTGTCTTTGTAAAGGACGGGGAGAAGGCTAAATTGCGAGTTGTTAAGACTGGGATCCAAGACGATAGAAATATCGAAATTGTTTCAGGTTTAAAACCAGGAGAAATAGTAATAACCGGGCCTTACAACACAGTTACAAAATCTTTAAAATCTGGAGATGATGTAATTTTGCTAAAAGAGGAAAAACCTACAGAATAAATAAAACAAAAGTGTCTACCATACTTTGTATAGAAACCGCTTCCACCAATTGCTCTGTTGCTATTGGTGTGAACGGAAAGTTGCTCGCATTAAAAGAAGATTATGATTCCAGCTACTCCCACGCGGAAAGGCTACATAATTTTATAAAAGAAATCTTAGCTGAAAATGATCTGGAGCTCTCAGATCTGGATGCTATTGCAGTAAGCAAAGGTCCAGGATCTTATACCGGTTTACGGATTGGTGTTTCTGCTGCTAAGGGATTGTGTTTTTCATTAGACCTTCCACTAATTTCTGTAGCAACCCTTACCTCTTTGGCTAATCAAGTTGAAAATAAGGGGACTATTATTCCTATGATGGATGCTCGCCGTATGGAAGTTTATACTGCCGTATTTGATAAGGATAAAAATCAGATTGAAGATACATCAGCTAAAATACTAGATGCAGAATCTTATAAGGAATATCTAGATGAACAAGTAGTTTATTTTATTGGTAGTGGTGTAGAGAAGTTCAAAAAGATCTGTGAACATCCAAATGCGCGATATATTGAAGATAAATTGCCCTCGTCCTCTCAGATGGTTTCATTAGCAACTATAAAGCACAAAAAAAGCGACTTTGAAGATGTCGCTTATTTTGAACCTTACTATTTGAAAGATTTTATGATGGGTTAACTTCTAGTTATTTTCATTGTTCTCTTCCTTATTATTTTCTTCTTTATTTTCTTCTTTATTTTCCTCCTCCTTATTCTCTACTTTATCACCTTCCTTGTTATCTTTTTTATTCTCTTCCTCAGTGTTTTCAGAATGATTATAGAAATGAACATCTCTTTGGGGGAACGGAATTCCAACTCCTGCAGCTTCTAGTCTTATTTTTGCCTCTTCAATGGTGTACCAATGACAATCCCAGAAATCTTCATTATAAGCCCAGAAACGTAATGATAGATTTACAGCGCTATCTGCGAGTTCGGCAACAACCACTTGTGGCGCTGGGTCTTCAAAGATCTTCTCATGTCCAGCCATAAGATTTACCAGAATATCTTTAGCCTGCTTTATATCACTATCGTAAGAGATACCAATAGTAATGGAGTCTTTTCTCTTTCCTTCAACAGAGTAATTTATAATATTATCGTTAGTAAGTTGACCGTTGGGAATTATAGCCAATTGGTTTCCAAAAGTGGTTAATTTTGTATAGAATAAAGAAGTTTCCTTTACTGTTCCTGAAACACCTTGAGCCTCAATAAAATCTCCAACTTTAAAAGGTTTGAGTACAATTATAAGTACTCCACCAGCAAAGTTAGAAAGCGATCCTTGCAAGGCTAAACCTATCGCCAAACCAGCGGCACCAATAATTGCGACTAAAGAAGTGGTTTCTACTCCTAATTTGGTGATTACAAGTACAAATAAAATTATTTTTAATGTCCAGTTAGTAATACTAACCGCAAAGTTTTCTAGGGTAGGGTCGTAATCTTTCTTATCAAAATACTTGCGTATATATTTCACCAATATGTTAATGAGCCATAATCCAAAGACTAATAAGAATATGGCATAAAGTAGACTCGGTAGAAAGTCGATAAATTTATCGGTATATTCTGTAGCGTAAGCTTCCCAATTGTCTAAGTATTCCATGTAATTTATTTTTTTTGCAAAAAAAAGGTTTTTATTGCGGGATTGATAATTTTTGCTGTTTAAGTATTGTTAAATCTATTTTATTAACTCTAATACTGAAGTTATTGTTTTTACAGGAAGCTGGCAGGTTCCGTTGGTACAAACGTAAATAAGATCTTCTCCTTCTTTAAATCGATTTTGGAACAGCGGAGAACTATTGCTCTCCACAGTTGAACCTGCAATTAGAATATTTGGAAGATACGCTTTGTGGAGTTTCGCTAATAAGTCTTTTGCATTAGGTCCCATAATTACAACGTCATAAAAATTATGACTGAAATTAAGTTTTAAAGAAAGCCAATTGGAATAACCTTGTGGATAATCTTTAAGCTGAGGTGTCACCGCAGTTAGCATTTTTTCTGAAATAGTCAGAAAATCTTTCTGCCCGAAATATTTAGAAAGTTTGAATAGGTTTTGAGCCATTACAGAATTTGAAGCCGGGATCACATTATCTGAAAGTTCATAGTTTCGGGTAATAAGTGGTTGGTCTTGTTTAGATGTAAAATAAAATAAGCCTGATTTTGGATCATGGAAATTTTGAATACAACAATCTATAAGGTCTTTTGAGAAAGTAAGCCAATTAAAATCGAAGGTAACTTCATATAGTTTTATACAAGCTTCAATTAAAAACGCATAATCTTCCAAATAACCATTAATAGAGCTTTCTCCATTCTTAAATGAGCGCTGAAGATTTCCTTCTGTCTTATATAGGTGCTTCTTGATAAAGTAAGCGTTTTTAAGCGCGATAGCTAAATAATCTTCATTATGGGTAATCTTATAAGCATCCACATAACCGGAGAGCATTAAAGCGTTCCAGGAGGTTAATTGCTTATCGTCTAATCTTGGTTTTTCTCGAGTATTTCTTTTTGAAGAAAGAGAGGTAGACCAATTGTCTTTCATCTTTCTAAATTCAGCCGAATTTAATTTATGTTCTTCTAAGAAAGTAGTATCTTCTTGGGTTCTTATTAAAACATACTCATTGTTTTCCCATTTTCCGTAAGAATTAATATTATAGTATTCTTTAAAAATGGGAAACTCTTCATTTAAAAGTTCTTTCAATTCATCTATTTCCCAGGTATAAAAGGCTCCCTCTTTAAGTTGCCCTTTTTTATTAATGCTGTCTGCATCTAACGAAGAGTAAAAAGAGCCTTCTTTGGTTGTAAGATTGTTCTTGATGAATTCCAAGCTTTGCTCCACCACTTCTCTATACCAATCTATATTGGTTAATGCATAAGCTTTACTGTACAAACTCACCATTTGAGCATTATCGTACAACATTTTCTCAAAATGCGGAATATGCCATTTTTCGTCTACAGAATATCTTGAAAAACCTCCTTCTATATGGTCGTAAATTCCACCAAAGGAAATTTTAGTGAGACTCAGTTTTACAAATTCTTCAACATTTTCCTTCTTATATAGTTGAGCATATTTAAGTAAAAACTCAAAGTTAGCTGGGATTACAAACTTGGGAACCTGTTTAGTTCCTCCATATTTCCAATCGAAGTTTTTTTCTAATTTCTCTATAATAATATCAAGAGATATGTCGTTTTCTGAAGCAGAGGATTCTGGTATTAGTTGCATGCTTTTAAGCCCTTCACTTAATTTATCGGCATATTCATGCAGTTTTTCGGGATTCTCTTTATAAAGTTTAGCAATTTGTAATAGCGAGCTTTTCCAAGTATCTTTCTTAAAATAAGTACCACCCCAAACTGGCCGCCCATCTGGTAAAGCCACAATATTCATTGGCCAACCACCGCTTCCTGTCATTATTTGTACAGCACTCATGTATACCATATCTAGGTCTGGGCGTTCTTCTCTGTCTACTTTTATATTATAATAATGGGAGTTCATGATCTCTGCTACGTCTTCATCTTCAAAACTCTCATGCTCCATTACATGGCACCAGTGGCAAGCTGCATAACCCACACTAATAATAATAAGTTTATTGTCTGCTACGGCCTTCTCCAGGATATTAGACCCCCAGGGATACCAGTTTACAGGGTTGTGGGCGTGTTGTAAAAGATAAGGACTGCTTTCTTGTATAAGGGAGTTGGTGTGCTTTTCTGATTTCATAAAGAATAATATAATGAAATAAAAGAATTGTTTGAAATAAATAAAGCTAATAGCAAGTATTTCAGTCTTAAAGACAATTAAAATAACTTGTTATTAGCTCTACTATTTTTCTGAAGCAAACTTTAGCTCACTTCAAAAGAGATTTTCACGTTGACACGATATTCGGTTAAATTTTCACCTTGTACGCGTGCGCTCTGATCTTTTATATAAACAGATTTAATGTTTTTAACAGTTTTTGCTGCGTGTACAACTGCATTTTTTGCGGCATCTTCCCAACCACTACTAGAGGTTGCCATTATTTCAATCACTTTAATTACAGGCATAATATTTCTTTTTAAATTGGTTACTAATAATTAGTACCTAAGTTACAAAATATTGAAAGCCAAGTTTATAAAGCTTTGTTAAATGAAAGACCCTTGCTTTTGGATACAAATATTATCCGTTTACAGCTTCAACATATTCTACCTTGCCTTTAAGCATATCTCGCATCATGGTTTCAATTCCATTCTTTAGGGTGGCAGTAGATGATGGGCAGCCACTGCATGCACCTTGTAAGATTACTTTTACGGTTTTGGTTTCTTCATTATAAGAATCGAACATTATATTTCCGCCATCACTTGCAACGGCTGGTTTAATATATTCTTCTAAAATGTCTATTACTTGTTTAGAAACAGGATCTAGATTTTCATTTGAAACAGAAGGCTTTGCTTGCTCTGTACCATTCTCTGCTTCAGTTGCAGTTTTAAGAGTTTCTTTTAGAACGATATCCTTTCCATCCTGAATGTACTTAGTTATAAATTCACGTAACTCCATTGCGATCTCATCCCAGTTCGCGATATCGTACTTATTGATGGAAATATAATTTTCATCTATAAATACTTCTTTTACGAAAGGGAAATTAAATAACTCACGTGCAATGGGTGCATTGGCGGTAGCATCTATATTTTTAAACTCGGTAGGAGCGATCACTAATTTTTTGTTCGCTACAAACCTCATTACTGATGGATTAGGAGTTGTTTCAGCATAAACAGTTACAGGCACTTTTTTAGATGGCGTAGTGGTGTCCTCTTCAGCCTTTAATATGATTCCATCATTATTTAAATACTCCAATAATTGCTCTGAAACCGCTTCTTGAACATCTGCCCATTCTACGATATTGTATTTTTCTATTGCTATAAAATTCTGAGCTATAAAAACAGTTTTTACAAATGGTAAATGAAAAAGTTGCTGTGCCAGTGGCGATTTTTGAGCTTCTTCAATATTTCCAAATTCAAAACTTTCATGTCTTGTTAAAAACTGATTTGTTTCAAATTTAACGATCGCAGAATTAGACGTTGGCTCTATATTAATAGTATATGTGTTCATCTTCAATATTTTGTTGCAAAATTACTAAAACAAAGTGCGGTAATCTATATATTTACAATTGTTATTCTGGTTGAGCGCATAGTCTTAACCTATATGCTAGTATTTTGAAATCATAAAGCTATTAGTGCTTTAAAAATGATTTGTTTTAATGAAATTATATCTTTGCTTTAGTTTTTTCTTGTCTTTATTTATAGCTACTACCTCTGATGCACAAGAGGTAATTCCAACCTATTCAGATTATCTAACAGACAACTTATACTTGCTTCATCCAGCTATGGCGGGTGCTGCAAACTTTAATAAAATTAGACTTACTGCCAGACAGCAGTGGTTTGACGTGAAAGATGCGCCAAGTTTACAAACATTGAGTGTGAATGGGAGAGTAGGGGATAAAATAGGAATAGGAGGTATTGTTTTTAACGATAAGAACGGAAACTATTCTAAACAAGGTGCTTATGCTACCTTAGCTTACCATTTATTGCTATCTAGGAGTGAACTCGATCTTAATCAGTTTTCTTTTGGGATAAGCCTAGGCGTTATACAACATAGCCTGGATCAATCTGGATTCACAGACTTTGATCCCATAATTGGTGGTGGAAATCCTTCAGATATTTATGCAAATATGGATGTAGGGATGTCTTATTATTATTTAGATTTTTTCGCACATGCAACAGCCAAAAATATACTTCCGGTAAGTAGAGAATTGTTTTACTCAGATGCAGTGCCTAACAACCAGCGTAAATATTTGTTTTCTACAGGTTATATTTTTACTAGAGCTAATAGTGACTGGAGTTTTGAGCCTTCTATCTTATTTCAACTTAGAGAGCAAACTTCAGAAAAAGCTATTGATGCTAATTTAAAGGCTTATAGAACGTTGGAGTTTGGCGATATATGGGGAGGTGTTTCCTATAGAAGAAGTTTTGAAGGGGCCGAGTATACTACAGATGGCTCAAAAATTGAAAATCAACAACTGCAATATGTTACTCCATTTGTTGGATTGGACTATAAGAGATTCCTTTTTGCTTATACTTATTCACATCAAATAAATTCCCTTGTTTTAAGCAACAGTGGATTTCATCAAATTACCTTAGGATATAATTTTGGAGAAGATCGCGGGAGATACGATTGTAAATGCCCAGCTATCAATTAGAAATTCAGGTAAGAAACATCCAGATTATTTTTTTTAGCATGCACCAGATTTGCCAGAATCTCGGGTTTTGCATTGGTGAAAAGTAAATGTTTTGGAGAGATGTTTATGTTATTCATTAAGTTGTTTTCCAAAAGCAGTTTTTTGGTTTGTCTGGCGACAGCCTCTCCAGAATCTATTATAGTTACGTCGTTAGGCAAAAGCTCTTTTAAAACAGGAACTAAATAAGGGTAATGGCTGCATCCTAAAACCAGGTAATCTATTTTTGCAGCTAACATTGGTTTCAGAAGATTGGATAATAACCCTTTAATTTCCTCAGAATCCTGTTTACCTTGCTCAATAAGACTTACCAATCCATTTCCTACCACCTCAATGATAGTTATGTTTTTTGAATACAGTTCAGAGGTTTTAGAAAATAGCTTGCTGGAAAGCGTTCCTTTTGTAGCTAGGATTCCAATAGATTTTGTTTGAGATCCTAAAGCTGCAGGCTTAATTGCCGGTTCTATCCCAATAATTGGAAGTGGATAAGTGTCTCTTAAAATTTGGATGGCATTGGTGGTAGCCGTGTTGCACGCTACAACAATAATTTTGGAACCCATAGATATGAGCTTTTCAGTATTCTTTTTACTTAAAGCTATAATTTCTTCTATAGGTTTTTCACCATATGGAGCGTTTATACTATCTGAGAGATAGATACTATTTTCGTTTGGCAATAGCTGGATCACTTCTTTCCAAATTGAAGTGCCGCCTACGCCAGAATCAAAAAATCCAATGGGGTTAGAATTACTCATTAGTACAAAAATAAAAACTGCGCTTCAAGGAAGCGCAGTTTTTAGAAATAATATTAAGAAAATATTACATTCCTAATTCTTTCTTCACGTCTGGCATTAAATTAAAACCATCTGCCATGATTACTCCGGCTCCGTTAGAAGAGTCTAAAACGTAATCGTATCCTTTTGCTCTTGCAACTTTTTGGATTGCAACTCTAGCTTTTTCATACACAGGCTTTAAAAGATCAAGTTCTTTTTTCTGAAGATCTTGTTGTGCTTTTTGTCCGTGTTCTTGAATTCTTCTTTGAGTTCCTTGTAATTCTTGAGCTCTTTTTTGATTCTCCTCTTCTGTCTTAGTTGCAGCTTCAGATTCGTAACGTTGCATTGTTTTTTGAGCTTCAGTCATCATATCTCTGATCTCAGCATCGTAGGTTTTTTGTAATTTTTCTAATTGTCCCATAGCTTCTTTATAAGAAGGCATAGTTTCAACTAATTCTTGAGATGCTACGTGAGCAACTTTGGATTGTGCATTTGTAAAAGCTGTTGCTCCAATCATTAAAGCTACTGCTATAAAAAGGGTTCTAAATTGTTTCATTTTAAATGTATTAATTATTAATTGTTAAGGGTTTGCGTTATTTATTAATCGTTATCTTTATTTTCTTTTTCCTCGATCTTTTGCTTTCTAACTGTATCTATCGAATCTTTTTTACGTTGTCTATCTGCTAATATCTTTGCTCTGCGCTCGTCAAATTCTCTTTGCTTTACTGCTCTAATAGAATCTCTTTCTTGCTTTCTTGCTTCTAAAAGTGCTTCTCTTTCATCTTGCACAGCTTTAACGGCTTGTTGTTTTTCTGCAATCTCTTCATCTTCTTCAACCGTACGATTCTCTTCAACTTCCATTTCCGCAATCTCATCTCTAGAACTCAACTGTTCTCTTTTAGATGCTCTTGTAATAATTCTTAAAACCTGATCGCTAATATTATGTTTTTCTGCTGAAAAAACCATACCAACATTAGACGTCCTGTCAAAAATATAATCGTAATTTCTTTGAGTTCCAATTTCCTGAATCGCATTAAAAACTTGATCCTGGATTGGCTTTATTAATTGTTTCTTCTGAAGTAAAAAATCTCCATTGGAACCAAAACGTTTTTGTTGATATTCTGCAATTTTAGATTCTTCAAAAGCTATTGTAGCTTCTCTTTCTTCAACAAGTTCCTTTGTTAATAATGGTCTTTCTTGTTCCAGAGCAATTTGCATTGCTTCCACTTTTTTCAGATCTCTATCCAACTCCATTTTCCACTGCTGAACTCGTTCTTCTAGTTGAGCCGAAGCTTCTTTATATTCAGGAACATTTGCCAAGATAAATTCCATATCTATATAAGCGATCCTGTTAGGTTTCTGAGCCTGAATTAATGGCTGAAATCCTGCTAAAAAAACTAGTAGAATAAAAACTTGACGTTTCATAGTATTGCTATTAGAAATAATCGTGCCAAACCTAGAATTGCTGTCCGATTATAAAGTGAGTTTCCCAACCATTTGGTGATGTCCCTCCAGGGATAGGATCAAAACCATAACCAAAGTCTATTCCTAACAATCCAAATTGAGGCATAAAAACCCTCAATCCAGCACCGGCAGATCTGTTTAATTGAAACGGATTAAAATCTCTAAAATTGTCATAAGACGCTCCTCCTTCTATAAACATTAATCCGTAAATAGATGCAGCAGGTTTAAGTGTTATTGGATATCTTAATTCCAATGAATATTTGTTATAAATAACCGCCCCGTCTTCATTAGTGGCCTGACTAAAACTTGTTCTATCTAAAGGCACTAAAGATTGATTTGGATATCCTCTTAAAGCAATGCTTTCTCTTCCGTCTAAACTAAAAGCACCTAGGCCATCCCCACCTAAATAGAAACGCTCAAAAGGAGGAATTCCACGCTCATTGTTGTAGGCTCCCAAGAAACCATATTCCATTCCAGTCTTTAAAACTAATGGTCCTTTTGGTCCAATGTTAAATAAAGTGGTGTACCATGCAGCATCGAATTTTATTTTGTAAAATTCTAACCATTTGAATTTTTCCTGATCTATTTTACCTTGATCTCCCACAGCTTCATCTCCTGGTCTTAATCTTAATCCGTCTGAATTTAAAAGATTTCCGTTTTCATCTTCCAATTGAAAGGCTCTCTGGTTTTCAAGATCATTATAATCTATTCCATTCCAAAGGGAATAGGGAGGTGTAAATTTTGCTATAAAATTAAATTCTGAACCTACTGTTGGGAATATTGGGTTTAGCCCTTTACTATTTCTGCTTAATCCAATTGTGTAAGTAAGATTGTTAGAAAAACCATCTCCAAAGGTGAATAATCCAGTGTTGTAATTATTTAAATCATATCTCTGGAAACCTAAAGATTGAGATAAGGTAAAGTAATCATCTGGCCATTGTAATCTCTTCGCTAGACCAACATTTACTCCTAGAATATCAAAACTTCTAGATCTGTCTGCTCTTCTAGTTCGGGGATCAAAAAGGAATTGTCTGGTATAAGAAAAGGAAGTAGATAAACTTTGAGGTTTTTTACCGCCTAACCATGGTTCTACAAAAGATAGACTATAAGTTTGATAGTAAATACTTGCTTGTGCTCTTAAAGATAATTTTTGACCATCTCCCATTGGAATTGGTCTATAAGCTTCTTTGTCAAAAATTCCTGCAAGAGAGAAGTTATTAAAAGATAAACCTAAAGTTCCTATGAAACCACCACCACCATATCCACCTTGCAGTTCTATTTGGCTTGCTCCAGCTTCTACAACAGCATATTCCATATCCAGAGTCCCACTGTTAGGGTCTACGTTTTGGAAATTTGGTTGCACATTTTCTGCATCAAAAAATCCAAGTTGACCTATCTCTCTAATAGTTCTTACTACATTTTCTTGACTGTATTTTTGACCTGGTTTAGTCCGTAGCTCACGGTAAATTACATGATCTTTAGTTTTTGTATTACCTACTACACTAATCTTGTTAAAATAAGCTTCCTTGCCTTCTACAATTCTAATTTCAAAATCTATTGTGTCATTGTAAACCTTTGTTTCAACCGTATTTATTTGAGCAAATAGGTATCCATTGTTCTTGTATAGGTTGGCTATATCCTGAGAATCTGGCTTGGACTCATCTGAGATACGTTTTTCCAATAGCACCCCATTGTAGACATCACCTTTGCTTATTCCTAGAGCTCTGGTAAGTAAATCGTCAGAATAAACCACATTTCCAATGAAATCTATGTTTCCAATATAATGCTTGTTTCCTTCTTCTACCTGAATTTGTAACGCAACCGTTTTAGGATCTTCAATAATTAAAGAATCAGATACTATTCTTGCATCTCTAAATCCTTTCTCCTTATACTTGTTTACTATTCCAACTTTATCTGCTTCGAAATCATCGGAATTGAATTTAGATCTTTTCCAAACCCTAAAGAAGTTCTTCTCTTTAGTGTTACTCATGGCGCCTTTAAGTTTAGAATCAGTCAATTCTTCGTTACCAATGAATTCTATATTTCCTACTTTAACTTTCTCTCCACGATCTACATTAACCACCATATTTACCTTATTGGTGCCTGTGGTGTCAACAATTTGAGTTGTGTTAATGACTACTTTAGTATTAAAGTATCCATCTTTTTTATATTTGTTCTCTATATAGTTTTTAGTAGTGGTTGTGAGGTTTTCTGTAACTTTAGATCCCGGTGTTAACGAGTTCTCTTTAATAAGTTCCTCTTGAGTAGATTTCTTTTTGATTCCTTGAATTCTCACTTCCGCCAATTCCGGAACTTCCTGAATTTCAAGTTCAAGATCTGCAACATTTCCTTCTATATTGGTAACGTAAAAATTAATATCACTAAAAAGACCAAGATCCCATAATTTCTTTAGAACCTTACTTATTTTATCTCCTGGAATAAAGATTTCATCACCAGGTTTAAGGCCTGTATAGGCTATCACAGTTTGTTCGTTATAACTAACTGTTCCTGTTACTTCAATCTTTCCTATTGTATATTTACTTCCTCCACCTAGCGGTAAATCTTGTGCCTGAAATGTTAGGGTATACAAAAAACAAAATGCCAAAAGGCTTAAAAACTTTTTTGACATGTTTGTGTTAACTAATCTGCTCACTGGTTTTTCCAAATCTTCGTTCTCTCGTTTGATAATTATAAATGGCCTCATATAAATTTTCTCTACGAAAATCCGGCCATAAAATCGTGCTAAAATATAATTCTGCGTATGCTATTTGCCATAATAAAAAGTTACTTATCCGTTGCTCGCCACTGGTTCGGATAAGTAAATCTACGTCCGGTAAATTTTGGGTGTAAAGATGCTGATTTATAATTGATTCATCAATAGCATCTAAAGATAATTCCTCATTTTTTACTTTTTGGCTAATATCCTTAACTGCATGAATCAATTCTTCCCTAGAACCATAGCTTAGAGCCAAAGTCAGGATCATTCTCTTATTATTTTTGGTCTTCTCTATAACTTCATTAAGTTCTTTTTGTGCCTTTTTAGGTAACGTATGAAGATTTCCTATTGCATTTAGCTTAATGTCATTTTTGAGGAGTGTTTTTATTTCTTTCTTAAGGGAGGTTACTAGTAACCGCATGAGCGTATCTACTTCCAATTTTGGACGATTCCAGTTTTCAGTAGAAAAAGCATACAAGGTGAGGTTTTCAATACCTATTTCGGCAGAACCTTCTACAACGTCACGAACTGCTTTAGTGCCTTCTTCATGTCCAAACGCGCGTAAAAATCCTTTTTGCTTAGCCCATCTACCGTTCCCGTCCATAATAATGGAGATATGTTTGGGTAAGCTCTTTGGGTTAATTTTTTCTTTGAACATCCTATATATTACAGTAACATGGTTTTTTTCCGAATGTAAAGGTAAAGCTTACACCCGAAAATACATACCAGTCTTTAGTATTTGTATTTCCAAATTCTCTAGGAGGATCTCTTCTTCCTAATAATTCTTGGGGATTACTCCCATCAATATTATCTGTAAAGGAGTATCTAACCCCAATTTCCAAGGCTCCGATAATCATAGGGGTTATTGTTTGTTTATATCCAAATATAACTGGAATAGCGAAACTCCAATTGTCTCCCTGAGGCTCTAACATGCCTGAATTTGGATGATCTGCACTCAAATAGTGATGGTTAGTGTTAAAATAAGAGATCCCTGTATAGAGATAGGGGGTGCTTTGTGGTACGGCATCATGAAGATCAAAAGAATAAAAATTAAACTCCAGTCCTAAAGAAGCCTCTGCAATATGGTTTGTGAAACTATAACCTCTTTGCTGTCTTCTTACTTCATTAGATTTTGCATCATCTGCTTGAATTTCGGCATATAATAAGCTAAATCTAAAACTATGGCGATCGCTCCTGTTCCATTTCACTATCCCTCCACCAACAAGAGTACTGGGATTTATAAAAGATGATTTACCTACATCTCCAATATAATTAGCACCTCCAATAAATGGGCCTACTTCGAATGTTTGAGCAACAGAAGAGTTAGAGAAAGCAAACAAAATAAGTAGTAATAACAGGTGCCTCATAGGTTTTTAAAAGTTTGCAAATATAGTAATATTGTTTACCCTGCAATATTTTGGGCGTTTTTGTATATGCTTATAAACAAATAATGGAAGCTTTTATTGTTTAGTTACGTTTGTCTTCGCCCCACAAAAGTTTTTTTCTAAGGGTTTCTAGAAAACTGCCCTTTTCTATTTCTACCATGCTAATTGTAAAGGGAGCAATTTTAATGCTTATCACTGTTGCATTGCTTAGGGTTGCAATTCGGGAATCCATAGAAACTAGAAAAAAATCTTCCCTTCCAGATACTTTAAGTTTTATTTTGGTGTCATCTTTTATTACTAGAGGTCTTGCATTCAAATTATGTGGTGCAATTGGTGTTATTACTAAAGCCTTAGTATCTGGTACAATTACCGGACCGCCACAGCTTAGGGAATAACCGGTAGAGCCAGTAGGAGTAGAAACAATTAGTCCATCTGCCCAATAAGAAGTTAAATATTTATCGTTTAACCAGGTTTCCACAGTGATCATAGAGGTAGTATTTTTTCTACTTACCGCTATCTCATTCAATGCATAATTTGTCTCGCCAATCTCATCGCTTGAGGGATTTGTTTCTATACAAAGAACAGTTCTTTCTGAGATCTCATATTTTTTGTGAAGTATAGATGAAATGCTTCTCTTTATTTCTTCCTTCTGAATGGTAGCAAGAAAACCGAGCCTTCCTGTATTAATACCCAGTATAGGGATATTAAGATCCTGAATATAATTGATGGATTTTAGAATAGTTCCATCTCCGCCAATACTGAAGAATAGATCGTAGCTGGCATCTAACTCCCTAAAGGTGCTAAAATGTTTATAATTCTTTTTTAATATTTTATGTTCATGAATAAGATCCAGAAAGTTTTTCTCAATACTTACCTCAATATTTTCATGATCCAGAATATCAAAAAGTTCTTCTATATAAATGCCAGAATCTTGGTGGTAAAACTGACCATAAATCCCTACTTTCATTGTTATATATTAAGGTATTTGTCCAAATATCTGGAGCGCTCTATTAAATTTTTGCTATAAAGGTCTTCCTGATGTTCAGAAATTATAGTATATCCATACCTTCTGAGGGTCTGTAATATTTCATTTAAACCAGATGCGTTTACTTTAACCGTGATTTGGGTAAGGTCATTTTCTTGCGAAGAAACAAACATTCCTGAAATCCGGGCATTTTGAGATTCTATGATCTGTCCTATTTCAC
This sequence comes from Gillisia hiemivivida, assembly GCF_007997295.1. Lineage (GTDB taxonomy): Bacteria > Bacteroidota > Bacteroidia > Flavobacteriales > Flavobacteriaceae > Gillisia > Gillisia hiemivivida. Next base: position 72,031 of record NZ_VORY01000003.1, read on the forward strand.
TAAATGAATAATCTAAACTTCCTTTCTCCAAAACAACAATTCCACCAGGTTCGTTTAGAAATGGAGTTTCGTTGAACTGATGCAATATGTCACTCAGTTCTAAATAGCCTAAGTATTGATTTTCTGAACCTAAAACCGGGAGTATATTAGCCTGATTCTGAGCGAAGGTTTCTAAAGTATCCAACCAATTATCTGATACTCGGGCGAAAAATCCTTGCAGAGCGTATTGATAATCAGCCAGAGTCTTTTCAGCATCAAAACATCGCACATCATTTTCAGATATACTTCCCAAATAAACACCATCTTTTCCTACAGGCATGTGAGAATAGGTGAGTTCATTGAATTTTTTCTTTAGATCCCCAATCTTTTCAGTGATTTGGCAGATCTCCATGTCATTTACTATATAACTTTCAATACTCATAATTCCTCCTCATTTTAATGCAAATTAATTAAAATTATATTCAATAAGGCATCTGCATCTTTGTATTTTTGTTAATTCAAAGCCAAATATAATGACCCATTTAAGTGTAAATATCAATAAAATTGCCACACTAAGAAATGCCAGAGGTGGTAATGTTCCAGATTTAGTTCAATTCACAAAGGATATAGAGTCTTTTGGAGCCCAAGGAATCACCGTTCATCCCAGGCCAGACGAGCGACATATTAGATATCAAGATGTTTTGGATCTTAAACCTGTAGTGAAAACAGAATTCAATATAGAAGGAAACCCAATAGCAAAATTTATTGATCTGGTTTTAAGAGCAAAGCCTGCGCAGGTAACTTTAGTGCCAGATGCGGTAGATGCTATTACTTCCAATTCAGGTTGGGATACGGTTAAACATAAAGATTTTTTGAAAGAAGTTATTTCAGAATTTAAAAGAAATGATATTAGAACCTCCATTTTTGTAGATCCAAACTTAAGTATGGTAGAACATGCTGCAAATACTGGCGCAGATAGAATAGAATTGTATACCGAAGCCTATGCAGAAGAATTTAGCAAAGGGAATAAAGATGCGGTAAAAATATATACAGATTGTGCCAAAAAGGCTATTGAAATGGATCTTGGTTTAAACGCAGGCCATGATCTTTCCTTGCAAAACATTCAATATTTTAAACAACATGTTCCTGGTTTGCTAGAAGTTTCTATTGGGCATGCCTTAATAACCGAATCTTTATATTTTGGTTTGGAAACTACTATTAAAAGATATTTAAATTTATTAAAAGGATGATTAAACTAAATGCAACCGTTATAGGCGAAGGTACACCTTTTTTGTTCCTTCATGGATTTTTAGGAATGGGTGATAATTGGAAAACACTTGGAAGTAAGTTTGCAGAGAATGGGTTTCAGGTTCATTTAATAGATCAGCGAAATCATGGAAGAAGCCCTCATACTACAGAAATGAATTATGAGCTAATGTCTCGAGACATTAAAGGATATTGCGAAGAGAACAATTTAAAGAATATTATCTTATTGGGGCATTCCATGGGCGGAAAAGTAGCGATGCAAGTTGCAGGAGATTTTCCGGAGCTGCTACAAAAACTTATAATTGTTGATATTTCTCCAAAATATTACGCTCCACATCATCATGAAATATTGCAGGGCTTAGAAGCTTTAGACAATGAAGTAATCACTTCTAGGGGAGATGCTGAAGATTTCTTAGCCAAATTTGTTCCAGATAAAGGAACTCGACTTTTTCTTCTGAAGAATTTATACTGGAAAACTAAAGAGAAATTATCTCTTCGATTAAACCTGGATGTGTTGAGTAAATCTGGAGAAGATATAGGTATGGCGCTCTCAGATAGTATTATATTTTCTAAACCAAGCTTATTTATTCGTGGAGGAAAGTCTGGTTATATTTCTGAAGAGGATAAACCCTTAATAAAAAAGCATTTCCCAAATGCAACAATCCAAACAATAGAAGGAGCAGGACATTGGGTGCATGCTGAGAAGATCACTGAATTTTTTAAGAATGTAACAGATTTCATTTAAACTTTAATGGAATTATTATGTATGCATAATAAATTGCATCAATTGCTTGCGTAATTTATAATTTATACTAATCTTGGAGCATCCAAAAAATAAAAAATTAACTCAAATTTAATTATGAAAAAACTATTATTTCTTGCGGTTTTCATGTTGGCTACCGCTGTAACCTATGCCGGAGGGTATCGGGTAAGCTTGCAAGGGCAGCGAGCTTTGGCAATGGGACACACCGGAGTTGCGGTAGTGAACAATGCAGAACTCGGATTTTTCAATCCTGCAGGTCTAGTATATTTAGAAAATCGCTTAAACGTTTCTGCTGGTGGTTTTGGAGTGTTTGCAGATATAGCTTATCAAAATGAACAAACTGGGGATGCTGCTAGAGTAAATAGTTCTGTAGGAACTCCTTTCTATTTATACGCTTCCTATAAAGTTACCGATTGGTTGACTGCTGGTTTAAGTGTATATACACCTTATGGAAGTGGTGTGGAATGGGAAGACGATTGGGCAGGTTCTCATCTTGTTAATAATATAGATCTTGCTGCCATATATATTCAGCCAATAGTATCATTAAAGCTTAATGAATATTTTAGTGTTGGGGGTGGACCTATTTATGTTACAGGAAGTGTAAATTTCAATAGAAATTTGAACAGAACACTAAGTGATATTGATGGAAATAGATCTGAAGTTACAGTAGATGCTTCTGGTGTTACCAACTGGGGATGGTCTGCAAGTGCAATGTTCTCTCCAACGGATAATATGAGAATAGGTTTCAATTATCGATCTGAAATTATTTTGGAAGCTGAAGGCGGAGATGCTGATTTCGAAAATATTCCGAATTCTCCTGCAGCTCCTTTCGCAGATACAGAATTTAATGCTGCATTACCTTTACCAGCAGAACTTGCTGTAGGTTTTTCTTACGAATTCTGTGATAAATGGTTGTTCGCTTTTGATTATAACCAAACATTTTGGAGTGTATATGAATCTTTAGACATTGATTTTGCCAATCCATCTATTCCGGATTCGCAAAATGCTAGAATGTATGAAGACGCTTCAACTTATAGATTTGGACTTCAATACGAAGCTAACGATATGTTTACTTTAAGAGCTGGATACTACTTTGATGAATCTCCTGTTCAAGAAGGATACTTTGCTCCAGAAACTCCGCGTAACGATTCTAACAACTTTACTGGTGGTTTTTCTATAAATGTAAATGAGCGTTTAGCAATAGATGCTTCTTTCTTGTATATCCGATTTAAGGAAGTGGACGCTTCTTATGATTTCTACTTTGAAAACGGTCAGGCAGTTCCATTTTCTGGAACTTACAAGTCTAGTGCGTTTGTACCAGGACTAGGAATAACTTATAAATTATAATAGATTAAACCAGATATTAAAATGAAAAATTATATAAAATATTTACCATTTCTGGCATTAGGAGTTATTTCTTGCGAGCCGGAATTTGATACCCCAGTAGATGAAGCTGGATTTTATTCTAATGGAGAGACAGATTTCTCAAATTATGTTGCTTTAGGAAATTCGCTTACTGCAGGTTATGCAGATGGAGCACTATATATTACAGGACAGGAAGATTCCTATCCTAATATCATGGCGCAACAGTTTGCAAAAGTGCAAGAAACCCAATTATTTACGCAGCCTTTAGTAAATGACAATGCTGGTGGATTGTTATTGGCCGGGACACAAATAACTTCAAATAGAAGAGTGCTTGCTTTTGGACCTGATGGAAGCCCAGCTCCAAGAGTGTATACAGGAATGCAACCAACTACAGACATTACTAATGTATTATCTGGGCCGTTTAATAACATGGGAGTTCCGGGAGCAAAAAGTTTTCATTTAATAACTCCTAATTATGGAGATATTTCTGGAGTGCCTGTTGGATCTGCTAATCCATATTTTGTAAGATTTGCATCTAGCCCTAGCTCAACAGTTTTAGCCGATGCCGCTGCGCAGAATCCAACTTTTTTCTCAGTTTTTATTGGGAGTAACGATATTTTAAGTTTTGCTACTTCAGGTGGAGTTGGTGAAGACCAAACAGGGAATTTAGATCCATCTACCTATGAACCTGGTGATATTACAGATCCACAAGTTTTTGCTTCAGCATATTCTACAATTGTAAGTACAATGGTGGGAACAGGTGCAGATGGTGTTTTAGTAAATATACCAAATGTGACTTCTATTCCATTTTTTACTACTGTTCCAAATAATGCTTTGGCTCTAGATGCAGCAACAGCAGCAAACTTAACCGGATTTTTTCAGGCGGTTGCAGGTATTTTTGCGCAAGGAGCAATTCAACAAGGTTTAGATCCAGCAGTAGCACAGGGATTAGCTGCACAATACGCACTTACATTTAGTGCAGGTCCAAATAGATTTTTAATAGATGTGCCGGTTTCTCAGACAAATCCATTAGGATTTAGACAAATGACTGCAGATGAGTTGTTAGTTCTTACTATAGACCAAGGAGCTTTAGCTCAAGGATATGGTTCAGTTGTTTTAGCTCCTGAAGTTCTTCAAGTTTTGGGTATACTCCAAGCAGGGGGTCAGCCAACCCCTGAACAAGCTCAATTGGTTTTAGATGCTGTTAGCGGAATAGACGATAAAGATGCTTTAGACAAAGACGAATTAACTGCGATTTCTACTGCACAAGCTAGCTATAATGCAACTATAAAAGCATTAGCTCAGGCTAACGGATTGGCCTTTGTAGATGCACAAGCAATTTTTAATCAAGTTGCTACTCAAGGTGTGCCTTTTGATGCTGGTGTTTTAACTACAGCCTTTGTAACAGGGGGAGTTTTCTCTTTAGATGGAGTACACCCAACTCCAAGAGGTTATGCATATTTAGCTAATAATATTTTAGATGCAATTAATACAACTTATAATTCTACTGTTCCAAAAGTAAACATTGGAGCTTATAAGACTGTTACTATAAGTAATGAAGTTCAATAATAGTATTTCTTAATATCATTCAATTCTTATAAGGATGAGGTGGTATTGAATAAATCATAAAAAAAGAAAGCGCCGGATTAATTTCCGGCGTTTTTTTTGTGTTTTTTTGAAATAGTAAACAAGAAAAATAAAAAGTTCAAGTTTCTATCAAGCATTCGCTTAACTACGGTAGCGATAGTTTTATTTTAAAAGTTTGACTTGAAGATGCATTAACAGGTTATGTGATTTCAATAATTATAGAAGTGGTTTTAGCGTTTCTTAGACATCTAGGATACTAACCTGGTGTTGTGAATATTATTAATAGTGGTGTTGATTTTTGAAAGTTGTAAAGAATAGGAACAAGATCTTTTAAGTAAGGTGGTTTGTTTCTTTGTCTCTAAAAAATCTATTCATAAAATTACCCAACTAATAGAAATAATCGATGTTATATACTTTGCAAATGAGGATTTATAACCAGAAGAGCGTTTTCAAATGGTTTATTAAGTTGAGGTTTGCTAAAACAATTTATCGTTAGTTTTTCAAAAAATCAATAACTGGTTCTAGGCTTTTTAGTGGACTTTCCTCCATTGGAGTATGACCGGTTTTTTCCAAGATAACTAATGTGTCATTTTGTAGATCTTCCTGAAATTTATAGGCATTTTCCACCGGAATCAATAAATCTTCTGCTCCCCAAAGTATAAGCGTTGGCTGTTGAATTTCTTTTATGTTTGTAAATACACTGGTGTCCTTAGACACCTTGAACCTATCTACAAAGGCTTGACGATTTCCTTCTCTGAGAGCGAGTTCAAAAAATCTATCGACTAATGAATCTGTTACTTTAGATTTATCAAAATAAACATTTTCAACACTAGATCTCACTAAAAATCGTGGAGTTATAAAGGTGAGTAGTTTTCTAAAAACAGGAACCTGAGCCAATTTAAAAGCTATTGGAACACTCCTTGAACTTAGACGATATCCTGCGGCATCTATTAAGATCAATTTTTCGACCATGTCTGGTTGCTCCAAGCTAAAGTTCCATGCTATCTGTCCGCCTAAGGAATTACCAGCCAATACACATTTCTTAATACCCAAAGCAGCTAGAAAGTCCTTTAAGAAAGCGGTATAATTTTCAATGGTATAATCACCGTTTAGGAATGGGCCAGTTAAGCCGTATCCAGGAAGATCCATTCTTATTACACGGTTTGTTTTCTTTAAACTATCTGCCCAAGCATCGAATGTATGTAAGCTAGACGCTGTGCCATGGATTAGGACAAGTGGGAGTGAGTCGGCTTTGTCTCCCTCGTCACGATAATGAACATCCATCCCATTCATAGAAATGAAGGAAGAAGCCTTATTAGTATACTTTGCTTTCAATTCGTTCAATGGTATATCTCGATGCCCGAAGAAAATAATGATAACCGCTATAAATAGTAAAGCAAAGATTGAAATTATCTTTAATCCTTTGAAGAAATACTTCATCTGCTTATATCATTTGAAGCTTCAGAGCTATTCATCATGGAACTTCCAGTGTTCATTTTCTTAAGCGTGTCACTCTTACCAAGTTCAATTTTAGCAGGTATCTGATCCATTGCACGTTCGGCAATCGCTGTTATTGACAAGGATGGATTTACACCTGGATTTGCAGAAATCATCGCACCATCTATCACAAACATATTCTTGTACCCAAAAACCTTATTGTCCTTGTCAATTACACCTGTGTTGTGATCCTTTCCCATAACTGCACCGCCTAGGATATGTGCTGTAGAAGGTATTCCCGCTAAGGTTTCTAAAGCAAAAGAGGTGCTTACTCCATTAATAGCTTTGCGATAGGCTTTTACCAGATTTATAGATTCTGGGATAAAAGGCGTAGGAGCCTTCCCTGTACTTACTGTTGAAGTCATTTGTCCCAGAGCGTTTCGTTTAAATTTTAAGGTACTGTCCAGGGTTTGCATAAAAAGCAATACGACCGTGTTCTTTGCCCAGCCGTTCACAAAGTATATTTTGAAATAGTCAACAGGATTTTTCAGGAGTTTAACTAGCGTTTTAAAAAGACGGGAAAAAACATTAGAACCAGTTACGTAAGGTAAATGAGCCAATTTCCAAGCATCAGAACCTTCACCATATCTGCAAATTTCAAGATGGCTGTTTTCATCTGTGTCAAGGATGCTACCTATTGCTATACCTTTTGAATAGTTTTTATCTTTGTCGAGTCCAGAAACACTTATCAATGTCTCATTATTACTACGAATGTCTTCTCCAAGCTTATCTGAGAGATTGGGTAGTGATTTCAACTTAAGCTTCAATAGTAATTTTACTGTACCCAGAACACCGCCTGAGAATATAACACCTTTGGCTTTGATCTTTTGGTGCTTGCCAAAAATCCTGGTACTTCTTTTCAAGGAAACTTCATACCCCTGAGACCCGTCAGCTGTGCCGATGGGTTGTACATCAACTACTTCATTTTCGGCAAGAATTTCTGCACCGTTTTTTTGAGCGAGGTAGAGATAGTTCTTATCGAGTGTGTTTTTTGCATTATATCTACAACCTGTCATACAGGCTCCGCAAAAATTACAGCCAGAGCGATCTGGTCCCTCCCCATTAAAATAAGGATCTTTTACTGTTTGATCTGGTTTTCCGAAAAAAACAGCGACACGGGTGGTGTCAAAATTTTTCTTGATGTTTAAATCTTCTGCCACCTTTTTGAGACCCAGATCTCCATCGAATAATTTTGGGTTTTGTGCAGCTCCCAACATTCTTAATGCTTCCTTATAATAGGGTTTCAGTTCATTTTCCCAATCATTTAGCTCCTTCCAACTTCCAGAATTAAAAAAAGCAGTTTTAGGTGTAGGTAAGGTGTTTGCATAAACCAAAGATCCACCACCAACACCAGTTCCGGAAATTATTGCAATGTGTTTAAAAATGGAAAGTTTCATAATTCCAAAAAACCGTAAATATGGCATCCACAGCCATTTTTTGAAGTTCCAGTTACTTTTAGGGAAATCTTTAGCCTTGTACCATTTTCCTTTTTCAACTACTAAAACCTTGTATCCTTTTTCTGACAGCCTTAGGGCACTCACAGAACCTCCAAAACCACTTCCAACAATAATATAATCGTACTCCATTTTTATTTGCTATAACGAGTTTGTGCATGAGGCAGGTTGAGTCTCGACCCCTAAATTAGTAAAAACAAGGTAGGGATAATTCACTAAGATTTCAAACTGTATACTTAGAGCGTATTAATTAAATCATAAAAACCAAAGCGCTGGATTTATTCCGATGTTTTTTTTGCATTTTTGTTAGATAATCAAACAAAAAAAGCAAAGAGATGAAATTTCTAATACGCATTCTATTGACCGCAGTTGCGGTAGTTTTACTAGCAAAATTTTTACCTGGTGTAACAGTTGCAGGATATGTAACTGCAATTATTGTTGCAATTGTTTTGGCTATTCTCAATTTGATAGTTAAGCCTATTCTGGTGTTGCTAACATTACCAGTTACTATTGTCACTTTGGGCTTATTTTTGTTGGTTATTAATGCAGTTATAATCTTACTAGCAGATGCATTTGTGAGCGGGTTTGGAGTAGATGGGTTTTTAATTGCCCTTATATTTAGCTTGCTGTTATCTCTTTTGCAAACTATATTATATTCTGTACTGGGATCAGATTAGAGGATGCTGAAATTCAGCAGTTTGAAACTTTGTGAACAATCCAAAAATGTGTACTTTTGCACACCAATTTTTAATACGTTACAATGAATATTACTAGAGAGAATATTGATGAATTGAATGCGATAGTAAAAGTAGATATCGCGAAAGACGACTACATTGAAAAGGTAGACAAGATCTTAAAAGATTACAAAAAGAACGCAAATATACCTGGATTTCGAAAAGGTCATGTTCCAATGGGGATGGTGAAGAAGCAATATGGTCAGGCTGTATTGGTAGATGAGGTAAATAAATTATTACAAGAAGCTTTAAACAAGTATTTAACCGAAGAAAAGTTAGATGTTCTTGGTAATCCTTTGCCAAAAGAGAAAGAGAACTTTAATTGGGATCAGGATAATTACAGTTTTGAATTTGAATTAGGGCTAACTCCTCAATTCGAGTTGAATTTAAAGACTAAAAAACCTATTACCCTTTACAAAATTGTTGCGGGAGAAGAGATGATTCAAAATCAGATCACCAATATCCAAAAACAATATGGGAAATTGATCTCTAAAGAGGTAGCTGAAGAAGGGGATGTTGTAGTTGGTACCATTGTAAATGAAGAAGAAAATATAGATAATTTAGGCACTATTTCTTTAGACCAATTAAAAGGGAAAAAGAATATCAATAAATTTGTTGGAGCAAAAAAAGGGGATTTAATTACATTAAAAACTAAAGGTCTTTTTGAGGATGATCATCAATTAGAAAAAGTTTTAAATGTAGAGCATGAAAGGATTCATGATTTAGATGTAGAGGTTACTCTAACAGTAACCGAAATCAATCATCAGGAATCTGCTGAGTTGAATCAGGAATTATTTGATAAGCTTTTCCCAAATTCAGAAGTGAAAAATGTAGAAGATCTTAAGGAAAAGATTAAAGAAGATGCTGCAAAACAATTTCAGCAACAAGGAGATCAGCAATTATTGAATGATGTTACTGAAGCTTTAATAGAGAATAATAAGTTTGATCTTCCAAAAGAATTTCTTCAGAAATGGATTCGCACAGTAGGAGAGAAGCCATTAACAGAAGAAGAAGCTAAAGAAGAATTTATAAAGAGCGAGCAAGGTTTAAGATTTCAATTGATCGAAGGGAAGTTGATCAGCGAGAACAAATTGGAAGTTAAATTTGAAGATCTTAAAGAATTCACTACTGCTAGGATCAAGGAACAGATGGCTCAATTTGGCCAAACAGATCCTGCAGAAAAGGAATTGGATGATATCGCTGCGCGTGTTCTTTCAAATCAAGATGAGATCAAACGTTTATCTGAACAATTGATGAACGAAAAACTCTTAGGATTCTATAAAGAAAATATCAGTTTAAAAGAAAAAGAGGTTACTTACGAAGACTTTGTTAAAGAGATCTACAAGTAGACTTTCTTAAATTTTTATACATATCTTTAAGGCGTTAAACCAATGGTTATAACGCCTTATTTACTTAAATAGAGAATATAATAAGCTATGGATTACGGAAAAGAATTCGAAAAATACGCCATTAAAGATCATGGCATCAACGGGAACTATTACGATAAGATTATCACTAGTATGAACCCAACGGGGATGACCCCAAATATTATTGAAGAACGCCAAATGAATGCAGTAGCAATGGACGTGTTTTCAAGATTAATGATGGATAGGATCATCTTTTTAGGGACTGGTATCAACGACCAGATCGCTAATATTATCCAAGCGCAACTTTTGTTTTTAGAAAGTACAGATGCTTCTAAGGATATCCAGATATATATTAACTCCCCAGGCGGAAGTGTTTATGCTGGATTAGGGATCTATGATACTATGCAATTTATTAAGCCAGACGTGGCAACTATATGTACAGGAATGGCGGCTTCAATGGGAGCCGTGTTATTATGTGCAGGAGCAAAAGGAAAACGTAGTGGATTGCCTCACTCAAGAGTGATGATCCACCAACCTTTAGGTGGTGCGCAAGGTCAAGCGAGCGATATAGAAATCACAGCACGTGAGATCGTTAGCTTGAAAAAGGAATTGTATGATATTATTGCCAAGCATAGTGGGCAAACTTACGAGAAAATTGAAGAAGATAGCGATAGAGACTTTTGGATGAAAGCAGATCGCGCGAAGGATTACGGGATGATAGATGAGGTTTTAACCCGCGATAAATAGAATGATTTAGGATACTGCTGAGATATTTCATATATTCTATAAGCAGTATTTAAATATTGAAATTGTAAGAAATGGCGAAAGATGATTTAGAATGTTCCTTTTGTGGAAGGAAAAAACCAGAGACTGATCTCCTGATCGCAGGTTTAGATGCACACATTTGTGATAAATGTATCGAGCAGGCTCATGGGATAGTTTTAGAAGAATCAAAACAAGGAGGCGAAAAGGAGTTGTCATCAGATTTGATGTTAAGCAAGCCGAAGATTATAAAAGCTTTTTTAGATGAATATATCATAGGGCAAGAAGCCACTAAAAAAGTGATGTCAGTGGCTGTTTATAATCACTATAAAAGATTATTACAACCTAAAAGTGATGATGATATAGAGATCCAAAAGAGTAATATCATTATGGTAGGGGAGACCGGAACCGGAAAAACCCTAATGGCAAAAACCATCTCTAAAATGCTGAATGTTCCATTGGCAATTGTAGACGCTACAGTGCTTACAGAAGCAGGTTATGTTGGTGAAGATGTGGAAGGTATTTTAACGAAGTTACTTCAGGCAGCAGACTATGATGTAGAGAAAGCACAACGCGGAATTGTTTTTATAGATGAGATAGATAAGATCGCTCGTAAAAGTGATAACCCATCTATTACCAGAGATGTTTCTGGGGAAGGTGTTCAGCAGGCTTTATTGAAGTTATTAGAAGGGACTACCGTGAATGTTCCGCCAAAAGGAGGAAGAAAGCATCCAGATCAGAAATTTATTGAGGTAGATACAGAAAATATCCTTTTTATTGCAGGTGGAGCTTTTGATGGTATCGAAAGAAACATCAGTAAGCGTTTAAATATGCAAGCTGTTGGTTTTAGTGCTTCTCAAAGTGACGATAAAATAGAGCGCACCAATCTTTTGAAATATATTATTCCGAAGGATCTTAAAGATTATGGATTAATTCCTGAAATTATCGGGCGTTTACCAGCACTTACTTACATGGACCCTTTAGATGAGGAAACATTAAGAGCAATTCTTACAGAGCCTAAAAATGCCATTATCAAACAATATCAAAAGTTGTTTGAAATAGATGATATTTCTTTTGAAATTACTGAAGATGCGCTTAATTATATAGTTGGAAAAGCAGTTGAATATAAATTGGGAGCACGAGGCTTAAGATCTTTATGTGAAGCAATTTTAACTGATGCGATGTTCGAAATGCCGGAAGGTGAAGAAACAGAACTATTGGTTACTAGAGAATATGCAGAAGATAAATTGAATAAATCTACTATAAGCAAACTTAAAGCAGTTTCTTAAACAAGGATTATAATTTATAAAAAGCCATCTGTATTTTTTACAGATGGCTTTTTTAATATCTTTAATCCCTCATTGAGGATTTAATTCCGCGAGGCTTGCCTCGAATTTTAAAAGTATTTTTTCAATTCATACCTCGTAGGCTTGCCCCGAGGTTTTCGATTTTAAAACTAATGTCATGGCAGAATCAAACAAAAAACAATGGAACTGGAAAATGATCTTAGTATTTGTTGTAGTTTTTTTGGTTGTAAGTCAAATTTTATCAGACTGGGAACATTTCAAGGAAGGGCTTTTTTCAGCTTTTTGATACTTTATTGAGGGTTTAATCTCGAGTTTTATGTTGGGTTTTTCAAAAGTATCTTCCGTCTAGATCTTTCAGGACATATTTCTCAGTGTCACCTCAAGGTTCTTGATTAATTATGGTCGCCTTGTTGAGTTTAGCTTTCATCGGTTTGTTAAAATTTAATAGCAATTAGGTAATTTAAGAATTTTAGAAAAAAGATAGGTTCTTTCTGTCTTATCTGAAACAACTATTTTTATAGTTATTCCTTTGATTTATAAAATTAAATCCCCAAATTGACAGCTGTATAAGACACAAACCTCAATTTCTTATGAAACGATTCCTTTTTATTTTGGTTATTACCTTCAGCTTAAATTCTTATTCTCAATCTGTAAAGGATATTTTAAAATATCGTGTGGTTTATGAATTAACCTATCAACCTGACTCAACTGATGTCAATTCCAAAAAATCTGAAACAATCTGGCTTTTTACGGGTGGCAAAGGTTCTTTGTTCTTAAGCGAACGAAAGGCGTTGAAAGATTCTCTTTCTCAAAGCATGAATATTTCTCAAATAGGTAGCCAGGATTGGAAAGATAAAACCGCAGCAACTAAAACCGATTTTGACTTTAAGATCTACAAGAATCGTGATCTTGATAAAATATATCATACTGAAAAAATATTCCAAGATGGCCTGTATTATATCGAAAAGGCTTCAGAAATAAAATGGAAAATAGAAGACGACACAAAACAAATAGCTGGTTATCCATCACAAAAGGCAACAACTTCTTTTGCAGGAAGGAATTTCATTGCTTGGTTTACTTCAGCAATCCCAATACCGGACGGACCATATAAATTTTCTGGACTTCCCGGTTTGATCCTTGAAGTTTCAGATGTTGAAAATGAATATGTTTTTCACTTTAAAGGATTATCGACTTCATTTGATCCTATTGTGAAAGCTTTTCCGCCAAAACTTTTCGGAGAATCTTCAAAAGAGGATTTTCTAAAATTAAAGCGGCAATATCAAGAAAATCCTATAAAATATATTAATAATTACGTTGGTGAAAGTGGTAAAAAAATAACTATTAGTTTCAATAATGGAAACGATAAAAATAAATACCGAAAAAAACGAAAGGTTCAATTAGCCAAAGAAAACAACCCCATAGAACTGGAATAACCTGTAATAGCAACTAAAAATTTAAAATATAATGAAGAAAATTTACCTAATTTTTATAATGACTATTGCGCCCCTGCTCGGTTTTTCACAAACTGAAATAGGAAAGGATTTTAAATATAAGGCTACTTATGAACTTACCTATCAACCAGACTCTACAGATGTAAATTCCATAAAATCGGAATCAATGATTCTTTACCTAGGTGACAAAATTTCCAGATTTTCTAGCTTGGGAACTGTCGTTGGTGACTCGTTAATGAAACATAGAGATAAATCTAACAAGAATATGGCCGCTTTTGCAAGGCTGCGATCCCAAATTCCTAAAACAGACTTTGATTATTATATTTATAAAGGAATCCCTGAAAATAAATTCTCCTATACCCAGGAAATCGTAAAGGATAATTACAGAGTTATTGAAGATCTGGCTATTTTCGATTGGAAAATCCAACCAGAAACCAAAAGTATTAATGGTTTTAAGTCTCAAAAGGCAACTACAAAATTCGCTGGTAGGGACTATACTGCGTGGTTCACTTCTGAAATTCCTATTCTAGATGGGCCCTATAAATTCAATGGATTGCCAGGTCTAATACTAGAGATTAGTGATCGGAAAAATCATTACTCATTTGTACTTACCGAATTTCAAAAATTGCGTGAACCTATTCCTTTTAAATTTACTCCAAACGATTATCTGCTTACTAAAAGAGACGAATTACTTAATATTTATGACGAGTATATGAGTAATCCCTTTGCTGCCTTAGGACGCCAGGGTATTACTCTAGACTTTCAACCTGGACAAAAAGAAAAAATGATGAAAGAGCATAGAGAAGAGCTCAAAAAAAAGAACAATCCTATCGAACTGGAATAAACCAAAAAAAAATGAAAACCTTCTGTTCCATTCTACTGCTTTGTTTTGTTTTTAATAATGGTTTTTCACAAAAACTGAAAGATCATTTTAATTACAAGGTAATGTACAAACTTACCTATCAGTTGGATTCTACTGATGTGGATTCAGAAAAATCGGAGTACATGACGCTTTTTCTGGGTGATGACTATTCAATGTATTCCAGTAGGGCGAAAACGCTCGCTAATCAAGTTGTTTATAACGGCAATACTGCGCATACCTCCAGAGCTGCATTGACCTATTTTCATTATGAAATTATAAAGGAAAAGGAAAAGGAAACCAGGCAACTTTTTTATACCCTCAAAGTTCCTAAAATGCAAGATCATTTTTATTACGTTCAGGATAAAAATTTGTTCGACTGGAAAGTTGAGAACGAAACAAAGTTTATCAAAGAATATAAGGTTCAAAAAGCGACAACTTCTTTTGCAGGAAGGGAATATGTAGCATGGTTCGCTACTGAAATTCCTATTTCAGACGGTCCTTATAAGTTCAACGGTTTGCCTGGACTTATCCTTGAAATTTACGATACTGAAAAACATTGGAATTTTGAATTCTTTGGATTTAAGAAATTATCGCCAAAAATGCAGTTCAAATTAAACTTGAATCAATACGTTGAAACTACCCAAGAAGAGTTACAAGATCTCTGGTACCGTTATCGGAGAGATCCGATGGGTTATGCTAACAATCCTAATGTAAAGGCTAGTCCGGAAGTTAAAAGAAAACTAGTGGAAGCCTTCACAAAGATGTTAGAGAAAGAAAATAATCCTTTGGAATTTGAATAATTTGAATAAATATTCCTGCTATATTTTGCTGTGTCTATTATTCGTAGGAACTAAAGGATATACTCAGTCGGTGATAACGGGGAAAATTTTTGATGAAAATAACCGGGAACTAAGCGGAGCCACTATAATTATTAGTACAGATTCCACTTCGGCCATTTTGGCCTATGGGATTTCTAATGAAAAAGGGAATTTTGATATAAAGCTGAATTCAACTTCAGATTCATTGTTTATTAAAGTATCCTTTATAGGCTATAAAACTTGGGCCAAAACCATTGAGAATAAAACCAGTCAACTTTCGGTACAGCTTACCCCATCTTCAGAAGAATTAAAAGAAGTGCTTATAGAGGCTAAAATTATAGAACAGCGTGGCGATACGCTTAGTTTTTCAGTTTCTGCATTTAAAGATCAGAAAGACCGTGTAATTGCCGATATTATTAAGAAACTGCCGGGAATTGAAATGAGACCTGGTGGTCAAATTTATTACAATGGTAAACCTATACAGAAATATTATATCGAAGGACTCGATTTGCTGGAAGGCAGATATAGCCTTGCTAATGAAAACCTTGCTGTAGATGATGTTTCTAAAGTGGAGATTCTGGAAAATCATCAGCCTATAAAAGTTTTGGACAGTCTGGAATTTTCAGAACGCGCTTCTTTGAATATAAAATTAAAGAAAGAGATAACCACTAGCGGGACGGCTGAAGTAGGATTAGGTTTGGCGCCTTTGCTTTGGAAAGCAAAAATAACCCCTATGATATTTACGAAAAAGAGGCAAGCTATTGTTACTTATCAAAGCAATAATACAGGGAGCGATGTCTCACGCGAAATCCGAGACTTTTCTTTCGATCTTTCTGGCAATGATTTTAGTATAGACAAAACTAATTGGCTCTCTATTCAAAAACTTTCGGAACCACCCTTCGCACAGGAACGTTGGTTAGACAATAATGTGCATTTGGGGTCGGTCAATTTCCTGCAAAGGATAAAAGAAGATGTAGATTTAAAAGTGAATCTTTCTTATTTAAATGACGCGCAAACACAGCAGGGGAGCACGCAAACTCGCTTTTTTACACCTACCGATACAATAAACCTGATAGAGAAAACGAATAATGATATATTTATTAATACACTGCAAAGCAAATTTACCCTAGAAAAAAACACGGAGAAGAATTATTTGAAAAACCAGTTGGAGCTTAACGCTTTTTGGGATTCCCAGCGTGGGTTGATACAGCAATCTGATGTTACAATTCATCAAAATCTTAACAATCCTTTTACCGCAATTCGCAATAAGTTACGGGTATTAAAAACCTTGGGAAAACAACTTATTACTTTCCGATCCAACATAGGTTATACCCATGCTAATCAAAATCTACTTGTGTCTCCGGGGCAATTTGAAGGAATTTTAAATAAGAGTGAACCTTATTCAGAAATTGAACAGATTCTAAAAACCTCACATTTTTTTACCAATAATTCGGCTGGCATTACCAAAGGTTTAGGAAAATTTACAATTTCCCCAGAAATAGGATTTTCAATAGAAAAGCAACAGATAGATAGTGATCTTTTTCTAAACGAAAACAACCAAATTTCCGAAACTGATTTTAAAAACAGGCTTGACTTTGTGACTTCAAATCTTTATTTCAAAAATGCTTTTCGTTTTAAAAGTAACGATGAAACCTGGAATCTTAGACTTAGTACACCGCTATCTCTTAAGTCTTTTAAATTGGATGATGAAAATATTTTAGTAAAACGAAAGATCGAGCGCTTGGTATTTGAACCAAACTTTTATGTGAAAAAGAAATTATCTGCCTTTTTGGAAAGCAGTATTTCCGCAGGTCTGAATTATGATTTTGGGGAGGTTCAGCAATTGTATTATGGTTTTATTTTGACAAATTACAGAAATTTGCAACGCTATAATGCTCCCATTGCGCAACAAGTCAATCAGAAATACAACGGTACACTTTCTTATAGAAATCCGTTGAAACGGCTATTTTTTAGCGGCTCTTATTCTTATACCCTTGCAAATAATAACCTGTTGTACAGCAACCAAATTAGTGAAAACGGGGCAAATGTTTTACAGGCGATAGAAAAGGATAATTTTTCAAACTCGAATAATTTCAATCTTAACGGCAGCAAATATTTTAGTAAAATTAATACCACATTGAAGTTGAGTGCAAATTATTCGGTAACAAAGCGGGAACAATTGCTAAATGGAAATTTTGTTGATGTAGGAAATAAAAATTTCAGGCTTTCCGGAAGTTTAGATGCGGAAATTTCAAGCTGGCTCACGGTGACCTACAACGGAATTTTTTCAGTTTATGAAACCGCCTTTGAAAATGCGCAACCTGCATTACCCACCGGGAGGATTCAGCAAATAAAAACAAATAAGCATACGGTAGATGCATTCTTTTATCTGGCCGATAATCAATATTTCAGTGGCGGAGGCGAATATTACGGCAACTCTCTTTCTGAAGAAAATGCGAACAATTATTTTGTGAATTTCAGTTATCAATATACATTTGAAAAGCCCAAGATTGACCTGAACATCGGCTGGAATAATATTTTAAATACCGATGAATTTGTAAATGCTTATACAAATGAATTTTCTTATGTGGAAAGCCGTTATCAGCTAAGGCCATCTCAGGTTGTAGCAAGTTTAAAATTTTCGTTCTAAAAACATAAACTATGAGCTATAAACAAAAACCCCGCTTTGTTAGAAGCAGGGTTTTTAATTTAGTGTGGCAATGCCACCTACATCATTCCGGGCATACCTCCACCCATTCCGCCGCCTGGCATTCCGCCACCAGCGCTATCTTCTTTTATGTCTACTAAAGCACATTCTGTAGTTAAGATCATTCCGGCAACAGAAGCTGCATTTTCTAATGCAATTCTTGTTACTTTCTTAGGATCGATTATACCTGCTTTTAGCATATCTACATAAGTATCGGTTTTGGCATCATAACCAAAATCTTTTTTACCTTCTAATACTTTATTGATCACTACGGAGCCTTCACCACCAGCATTTTCAACAATAGTACGCAAAGGAGATTCAATCGCTTTATTCACGATTTGAATACCGGTCATTTGGTCTGCATTTTCACCTTTTAAGCTCTCAAGAACTTTTTTGGCTCTAACTAAGGCAACACCACCACCAGCAACAATACCTTCTTCAATAGCCGCACGAGTTGCATTTAAAGCATCGTCTACACGGTCTTTCTTCTCTTTCATTTCAACTTCTGAAGCAGCACCTACATAAAGTACAGCAACTCCACCAGCTAATTTAGCTAAACGCTCTTGAAGTTTTTCTTTGTCGTAGTCTGAAGTAGTTGACTCTATTTGAGCTTTGATCTGTTGAACTCGCTCTTTAATAGTGTTGTTATCTCCAGCTCCATTTACTAAAGTTGTATTGTCTTTATCTATAGCAACTTTTTCAGCAGTTCCTAACATATCTAGAGTAGCATTTTCTAAAGAGAATCCTCTTTCTTCAGAAATTACAGTACCACCAGTTAGGATTGCGATGTCTTCCAACATTGCTTTTCTACGATCTCCAAATCCTGGAGCTTTCACTGCAGCGATTTTTAATGATCCACGAAGTTTGTTTACAACTAAAGTTGCAAGTGCTTCTCCATCTACATCTTCAGCGATGATCAATAATGGTTTTCCAGATTGAGCAACCGGTTCCAAAATAGGAAGTAGGTCTTTCATAGAAGAGATCTTCTTGTCAAATAATAATATATATGGATCTTCAAGATCTGCGGTCATTTTCTCACTGTTTGTAACAAAATATGGAGAAAGATATCCTCTGTCGAATTGCATACCTTCAACAACATCTACATGCGTATCAGTTCCTTTAGCCTCTTCAACAGTAATTACACCATCTTTTCCAACTTTCTGAAAAGCTTGTGCTATAAGTTCACCAATATGGTCATCATTATTAGCAGAGATAGATGCAACTTGTTTTATTTTTTCAGAAGAGTTTCCAACTTCTTTCGCTTGTTTAGTAAGATCTTCTGTGATCGCTTCAACAGCTTTGTCTATTCCTCTCTTTAGATCCATTGGGTTTGCACCTGCAGCAACGTTCTTAAGGCCTTCAGCTACGATAGCTTGTGCAAGAACTGTAGCGGTAGTTGTACCATCACCAGCAAGATCATTGGTTTTAGAAGCAACTTCTTTAACCATTTGAGCTCCCATGTTCTCTAGAGCATTATCTAATTCTATTTCTTTAGCAACACTTACTCCATCTTTAGTAACCATAGGTGCTCCAAAAGATTTTCCAATAATTACATTACGACCTTTAGGTCCTAAAGTAACTTTTACAGCATTTGCTAATGCATCTACTCCGCGTTTTATTCCATCGCGGGCTTCAAGATTAAATTTAATATCTTTTGCCATTCTTTTTAGTTTTTTGAAAATTTCACATCTGATTTATGCCAGGCATAAAAGCGAAATTTTTTAATTAATAAATTTTAGTTTCTTAATTTAAAACGCAGACTGCATTTTAAATGTGTAAGGGTTTACACAATTGCAAGAATATCATCTTCTCTCATGATAAGATAATCCTTCCCTTCCAATTTTAGTTCTGTACCAGTATATTTACCATAAAGGACTTCATCACCAACCTTAACGGTCATGTCATGTTTTTTAGTCCCTTTTCCAACTGCAACTACTTTACCTTTTTGTGGTTTTTCCTTTGCGGTTTCAGGAATATAAATACCAGATGCTGTTTTAGTCTCGGCAGCAGCTGGCTCGATAAGTACTCTGTCTGAAAGAGGTTTGATTTTTAAAGCCATTATGTAATGTATTTTAGTTAATTAATTTAATTTGTACAAAGCCTAAATGACTAAAATTATGCCACGCCATATATACTGACATTATGAAACAAAAAATGCCAGCTTATGACAAGCTGGCATTGTATATTATGATGTCAGGAGTGTTTATTCCTGCTCTGGCTCTTGTTCTGTTTGAACTGGAGTTTGTGTAGCTTCTGGAACTGTGTTTTCAATAGTGCCGTCACCATCTATCACTCTAGACTCAGAGATTCCGTTGCTTTCCATCACCGGGATGTTAGATAATAGGATTAAAGCCAACATTAAAGTAGCAAGGGTCCAAGTACTTTTATCTAAAAAGTCTCCCGTTTTCTTTACTCCTCCAATTTGCTGGCCTCCGCCACCTCCAAATGAAGATGAAAGTCCGCCGCCTTTAGGATTTTGTACCATAATTACTATTACTAGTAAAAATGCTACAATGATTATCAATGCTAAAAAAATAGTGAATGTGCTCATTCTTTTCCGGTATTATTTTCTTGTAATTTCTTAATTGCCCTAATTTGGTCTGCAAAGAAACCACTTTTTTCGGGATTTTTCAAACTTAAAATCTTGAAAGCTTGAATTGCTTTTTTATAGTTTTTTTGTTCCAGATAAACCCTCGCTAAAGTTTCTGTCATTAAAGCTTCTGGAGGAACTGTTCTATCCAGTGCAAAATTGGGATTGCTCGCAGGTTTGTTAGGTTTTATCTTGGGACTTTTCGAGATAAAATTATCTATAAGCTGCGATTTTCTAGATTTTAATGGAGACTCTGATTTTTGTTTAGAAGTATTTCTTTCTATAGGAGTTGCTCTAGTTAAACTCAACCATTCCGAAAAAGAATGCGATTCTTGAGAATTGAATTCTAAGGGTTTGCCAATATTTATTAAAGACTCTTGAGGAATATTTTCATTTTGTACCTCAGGAGTGGCTTGCTCTTTTAATTCTTCAAATAAAAACGGATCCATTACTTGGTCCGATTCTATTTGCTTCATTTTAATAGCTTCGTTTATTGCAAGACTTTTAGTTCCAAAAACTTCTTCAGGTTCAAAAACCGTAATATTTCTTAAGTTTTCTTCCTGATTCTTAATTTGTAAGGCAACCTTATCCTGTAGGAAATTCGTTGAGGTTATAAAATCGAACAAAACACTTCTATCTAAAGTATGTGCAGCTGTCTTTTTTAATTCCGAATTATAACGTGGACTATCCATGGAGTGTAATCCTTTAAGATAGGTGGCTCTAGCAGCCTGAAAAAATGGAAATTTCTCTAGAATAGGTTCCAATACGGCTATCTCTGAATTTTTTACAGGAGCAGAATTCGCAAATAAGGAAGTTAATTCTTTAGAATTCATTACCAATTTGTAAGCGTTGCGTTAAAAATATCTTGAGTGATTCTGGAAAAGATCTCCTCTAAGGCGGTATCTAGGGTAGGTCCTGTTAGTTGGGCATTTGCATCATAATCATAATAAAAGGAAAACTGCCTTTCAAGATCTTTTTCTGGCTGCAAGGTATTATAATATCTTAGGTTCACCGCAATTGTGAGCCTGTTTTGTGCAGCGGTATTTTGTGCTGTTGCTGTTATTGGTGCTACATAATAATCTATGATTTCTCCTTCATAAATAAGATCTCCTCCATCATTTGTTAGGGTTAAATTGGTTTGGCCCTGGATAAGATCTTGAAGCTGTATTGTGAAGGCTCTATCTATTCCAGGTTCTACTATATCTGCGTTATTCTGAAAATAATTCACCTGAAATGTACTAGCTGCGCCTGTATCTGCCCCGGTAAAAGAATAGATGCCACAGGATTGAAAGCTAAATAGCAATATGCAACTTAAAATAAAACCAATTTTATTCATTGAAAATAAATATTTAAAATCTTTAAACTTCCTGTGATATCAAATTTGAGTTAAAGATCATATTGCTTAATCTTCCTGTATAAGGTACGCTCGCTTATGCCCAATTCTTCAGCAGCATTTTTTCTTTTTCCGCTGTGTCTTTCCAAAGATTTTTTAATAAGTTCTAATTCTTTATCCTGTAAAGAAAGGGTTTCTTCCTCTTCTATTTCTTCAGCAAAGTAGTATTTATCTTCTTTTTCTTTAGAAGAATTTTGAGGTATCTGTAAAATGTTAAGCTCTTCCTCGTTTAGATCTTCTATATCTTGCTCATCATCATCATTCTCCCCATATATTTTCTGGATCAATCCTTCATGTTCATCTTTTGCATCCTTAAGATTTCCACTTTCCATCAATTTCATGGTGAGTTTCTTGAGGTCGTTCAAGTCACTTTTCATATCAAAAAGAACTTTGTAAAGGATCTCTCGCTCATTGCTAAAATCGCTTTCTTTCTTTTTTTCTGAAATAACAGCTGGTAAATTGCTTCCAATATTGGGAAGGTAGCCTTTTATCAGAGGGCCGTTAATATTTCTTTCCTGTTCTAAAACAGAAATTTGTTCAGCAACATTTCGTAATTGGCGAATATTTCCACCCCATTGGTATTTCTGAATAAGTTCTACTGCAGCATCCTCTAACCTAATGGTAGGCATCTTATATTTGATAGCGAAATCTGCTGCGAATTTTCTAAATAACAAATGGATGTCGTCTTTTCTATCCCTTAGAGGCGGTAGATTGATTTCTACGGTGCTCAATCTATAATAAAGATCTTCTCTAAACTTTTCTTTTTTAATAGCATCAAACATATTAAGGTTTGTAGCGGCTACAATTCTAACATTTGTCTTTTGAACTTTTGAAGATCCAACTTTTATAAACTCGCCATTTTCTAAAACTCTAAGTAATCTTACCTGAGTGGTTAATGGAAGTTCTCCTACTTCATCTAAAAATATAGTTCCTCCATCTGCAACTTCAAAATAACCGTTACGGGTTTGTGTTGCTCCTGTAAAAGCCCCTTTTTCGTGACCAAATAATTCACTGTCTATAGTTCCCTCTGGAATTGCGCCGCAGTTTACAGCAATATATTTCCCGTGTTTTCTATGAGATAAGGAATGTATTATTTTAGGAATACTTTCTTTACCAACACCACTTTCTCCTGTAACCAAAACAGAAATATCTGTAGGAGCTACTTGGATAGCTTTTTCTACTGCACGATTTAGTACCTGATCGTTCCCTATGATCTCAAATCGCTGTTTTATTGCTTGAACTGATTCCATATATTTCTTACCTATTGCTTATTGGCTTGCGCCAGGTTGCAACTTTAAATTTATATAATTTTTTATTGGTGGTTTACTAATTATGGATGCTGTATCCAATAGGTTTACCAATTAAAGTCCCACTTGTACAGTCGGTAATTTCAACATTTACGAAATCTCCAATCTTATAGGTGTCTTTATCAAAAACAGCAACCGCATTATAGGTAGTTCTACCACTCCATTGCTTGTCAGATTTTTTTGACTCTCTTTCTATAAGTACTTCTACTGTTTTGCCAATATAACCTTGTGTTCTAAGAAGTGAATGTCCTCGCTGAAGTTTTACAATTTCAGCAAGTCTTCTTTGTTTTGTGTCTTCAGGAACATCATCTTCAAATTTCTTAGCACCTAATGTTCCAGGTCTTTCAGAATAGGAGTACATATATCCAAAATCGTATTTAACATGTTCCATTAAAGATAAGGTGTCTTG
This sequence comes from Gillisia hiemivivida, assembly GCF_007997295.1. GTDB lineage: Bacteria > Bacteroidota > Bacteroidia > Flavobacteriales > Flavobacteriaceae > Gillisia > Gillisia hiemivivida. Next base: position 95,649 of record NZ_VORY01000003.1, read on the forward strand.
ATGATCTTCTTCAGTCTCACCACAAAATCCTGCGATCATATCCTGAGAAATGGCACAATCTGGGATTCTTTTTCTTATGTTATCTATAAGTGTAAAATATTCTTCTCTTGTGTGAAGCCTGTTCATTCTTTCCAACACCTTATTACTTCCGCTTTGCAATGGTAAGTGGATGTGCTTGCAAATATTTGGATATTTTACCATCATATCTACAACATCCATCGTCATATCCTGAGGATTAGAAGTAGAAAAACGAATACGTAATTTAGGATGGGCTTCAGCAACAATTTTTAATAGTGTTGCAAAATTGGTTGCAGTTGCTTTTTGTATTTCAGAAGCATTCTTAAAATCTTTTTTAAGTCCGCCGCCATACCACAAATAACTATCTACATTCTGGCCTAGAAGAGTGATCTCTTTAAAACCTTTACTGGCCAGATCATTTACTTCTTCTATAATACTCTGCGGATCCCTACTTCTCTCACGTCCTCTTGTAAAAGGCACCACGCAGAAAGTACACATATTATCGCATCCTCTGGTAATAGAAACCAATGCAGAAACTCCATTGCTTTGCAATCTTACTGGCGAGATATCTCCATAAGTTTCATCTTTAGAAAGAATTACATTCACTGCATTTCTTCCCTCTTCAACTTCACTAATAAGATTGGGAAGATCTTTATAAGCATCTGGTCCCACTACGAGATCCACGATCTTTTCTTCTTCTAAAAATTTGCTTTTTAAACGCTCTGCCATACAGCCAAGAACCCCAACCTTCATTTTCGGGTTTATTCTTTTAACAGCATTGTATTTTTGTAAGCGCTTTCTAACAGTTTGTTCAGCCTTATCTCTAATAGAACAGGTGTTTACTAAAACCAGATCTGCATCTTCAAGATTTTTTGTGGTATTAAAGCCCTCTTTTTCAAGTATGGATGCTACAATTTCACTATCGCTAAAATTCATTGCACAGCCATAGCTTTCAATGAATAACTTCCGTTTGTTTTCGGCTTTCGGCTCTATAACTAAGGTGTTTCCCTGTAATTTTTCATCTATGATCTTCTCCATATGTCAATCGTGTCCTATAGGTAATTTAGCTTGCAAAGATAGGTTTTACTGCGATTATGACAAAGTGACAGCACTAAAAATTCTAGAGATTAATTTCCCTTGTTTAGTGGAATTTTCAGGATTTTGAGTGCATATTTAAAAATTGCTCTACTTTTGCAGCTAGAAAATAGACAAACATGGCAAAGAATTTAGTGATTGTAGAGTCTCCGGCCAAAGCCAAAACCATCGAGAAATTTTTAGGGAAGGATTTTACTGTAATGTCCAGTTTTGGTCACATAGCAGATCTACCTACCAAAGAATTAGGAGTGGATACGGAAGGGGATTTTAAACCTAAATATATAGTATCTAAGGATAAGAAGGATGTTGTAAGTAAACTGAAGAAGCAGGCAAAAAATGCTGAAATGGTTTGGTTAGCGAGTGATGAAGACCGGGAGGGAGAAGCAATCGCATGGCATTTAGCAGAAGAGCTTAAACTAGATAAAAATAGAACTAAAAGAATAGTATTTCACGAGATCACCAAAACAGCTATCTTAAAAGCGATCGAAAACCCTCGTGATATTAATTACGATCTCGTAAATGCTCAGCAAGCAAGAAGAGTATTAGATAGATTGGTGGGATACGAACTTTCTCCTATATTATGGAGAAAAGTAAAAGGTGGGCTTTCTGCGGGAAGGGTGCAATCTGTCTCTGTGCGTCTTATTGTAGAGAGAGAGCGTGAGATCGAAGGTTTTACTGCGGAAGCTTCCTATAGAATAGATGCAGAATTTACTACGGAAGAAGGAAAGACCTTAAAAGCGAAATTGCCTCGTAATTTTGATACTAAGGAAGAAGCTGAAAAGTTTCTTTTAGAAAATCAGCAGGCTAATTTTAAGGTAGCAGATCTAACCACTAAGCCAGCTAAGAAATCTCCAGCACCTCCATTTACAACTTCAACGCTTCAGCAAGAAGCATCCAGAAAGTTATATTTTTCAGTAAGTAAAACCATGACTATGGCGCAACGTTTATACGAAGCGGGTCATATTACTTATATGAGAACAGATAGTGTGAACTTATCTGATGATGCCCGAAAAGGTGCAAAAGATGAAATTCTAAAGGCTTACGGGGAGAAATTCAGTAAAACTAGACAATTCAAAGGCAAATCTAAGGGAGCACAAGAAGCTCACGAAGCGATTAGACCTACACTTTTTGAAAATCATACGGTTAATGCAGATCGCGATCAAGAGCGTTTGTACGAATTGATCTGGAAAAGAGCCATCGCATCTCAAATGAGTGATGCTCAATTGGAGCGTACTAACGTTAAGATTGAAGCAGATAAACACGATAAAAATTTCACTGCAAATGGAGAAGTGTTGAAATTTGAAGGTTTCTTAAAAGTGTATTTAGAAGGAAGTGATGATGAAGATGAAGAGCAAGAAGGAATGCTTCCGGCACTAAGAGTAAATGAAAAATTAGACAACAATTATATTACCGCTACAGAGCGTTTTACGAGACCTCCTTATAGATATACCGAAGCTTCTTTGGTAAAGAAATTAGAGGAATTGGGAATTGGAAGACCTTCTACCTATGCACCAACTATTTCTACAATCCAGAATCGTAATTATGTAGAAAAAGGAACTGTAGATGGCATTGAGCGAAAATATGCGCAGTTAAGATTGAAAAATGATAAATTCAGTGAACAGGAATTAACTGAAAATATTGGAAGTGATAAAGGGAAGTTAGTGCCTACCGCAGTTGGTCAGGTAGTAAACGACTTTTTAGTGATGCACTTTTCTAATATATTAGATTATAATTTTACAGCAAAAGTAGAGCAGAGTTTCGATGATATTGCAGAAGGAAATGAAGAATGGACGAAAATGTTGAGAGACTTTTATTCTGAATTTCATCCTCAAGTATTGGATGTCGCAGCAAACGCAGATAGAGAAGTAGGGGAGCGAATTCTAGGAGAAGATCCTGAATCAGGAAAACCTGTGAGTGTGCGTTTAGGTAAATTTGGGCCGATGGTGCAAATTGGATCTGTAGAAGATGAAGAGAAACCAAGATTTGCGGGATTAACTCCAAATCAATCCTTGGGTTCTATTACCTATGAAGAGGCTATGGATCTTTTCAAACTTCCCAAAGAAATCGGGGTATGGGAAGGAGAACCAGTGGAGGTGAATAACGGAAGGTTTGGACCTTATGTAAAATATTCTGGAAAATTCGTTTCTTTAGATAAGGGTGAAGATCCGATGAGTGTAGATATGGAACGCGCTTTAGAGCTTATTGAAGCTAAAGAAAAAGCAGATGCTCCTATATATTTTTACAACGAGCTTCCTGTGCAAAAAGGAGTTGGAAGATTTGGCCCCTTTTTGAAGTGGAATAATATCTTTATCAACGTTAATAAAAAATACGATTTTGATAATTTAACCGATGCGAATATTGAAGAGCTTATCAAGGATAAGATCCAAAAGGAGATAGATAAAGTGCTTCATAACTGGGAAGATGAAGGGATTCGAGTTGAAAAAGCGCGATGGGGACGCTCTAATATTATCAAGGGAAAAACCAAGATCGAACTACCTAAAACTGTAGATGCAACTAAATTAACATTGGTTGAGGTGCAGGAAATAATAGAAAAGAACACTAAGAAAAAGCCTGCAAAAAAGAAAGCTGCTGCTAAGAAAAAGGCTCCAGCAAAGAAAACTGCCGCTAAAAAGAAACCAGCTCCAAAAAAGAAGTAATTGATGGATTTTGAATTTTTAAGACCTTTAGACCAGCAATTGTTTGAAGAAATTGTTACGGCAGAAGCACATAACTTGGGAAGCCAGTTGTTGGTTCATACCCAGTCCTCAGGAATTCCTGATCTTGAAAATGTACAAATAGCAATAGTTTCAGTAAATGAAAATAGATTGGTAGAGGGATATGAAGATGAGTTTCTTAATTTCAATAAAATAAGAAGATCTTTTTATAGCCTTTTCCCAGGAAACTGGCATTTAAATATTGCAGATCTTGGTTCTATAGAAAAAGGGGAGACAGTAGAAGACACCTATTTTGCATTACAGTCTTTAGTAAAAGAGTTGCTTAAGAAAAATATTATTCCAGTAATACTAGGAGGAAGTCAAGATCTAATTTATGCACAATACAGGGCGTACGATTTTGTAGAACAAATGGTGAATCTTGTTAATGTAGATTCAAGATTTGACCTTGGAGATGCAGAAAAGTCAATAAGCAACAAGTCCTATATTGGAAAGATAGTAGTAAATAAACCCTATAACTTATTTAATTATTCTAATGTTGGCTATCAAACATATTACAACTCTCAGGAGGAAATAGGTTTGATGGAACGTTTGTTTTTTGATGCTTTTAGATTGGGAGAGGTTTCAAATAATATAAGAATAGTCGAGCCAGTAATGAGAGATGCAAACTTGGTTGGCATAGATCTTAATGCTGTAAATGCTTCTTCTATTAATAGTTCACCAAACAACTCTCCAAACGGATTTGATGGAAAGGAAATTTGTGCTCTAGCGCGTTATGCTGGGATAAGCGATAAAGTTTCTTCTTTTGGGATTTATGAATATACTTCCAATTATTCTGAAACTGGAAACATGTTAATAGCCCAGATGATCTGGTATTTTATAGAAGGAGTAAATTATAGGTCTAATGAAAATACCCTATCTGCTAAAAAAGATTTTATTAAATATCAAGTGCCAATAGAAGAAGAAATTTTAGTGTTTTTTAAAAGCCCTAGAACCGGAAGGTGGTGGATAGAAATACCTTTTATTTCAAATTCTAATACTAAATTGAAAAGGCACACGTTATTACCTTGCAACCATGAGGATTACTTAGAGGCTTGCAACCAAGTTATTCCGGAAAGATGGTATAAGACCAAAAGGAAGAACGAAGTTTAAAATTTTGTAAGCATATTCATATATTACTGTATTTTTGCAAAAAGTATTGTTTTTTAAAATTTATTTGGATAGGTTTACTACCTAAATCAAATATGTCATAACCAGAGAGATATTATGAAGAAATTATTTTCGCTTATTGCTGTAATAACATTGCTTTATAGCTGTAACAGTGGTGATCGTGGGCAGCTTGTAGGTGCAGAAGGTAAGAGGTGGAATCCGGAGAAGCCCTTTGGAATGACGCTAATACCAGGCGGAGCATTTATTATGGGAAAGGCAGATGATGATATTGCTGACGCGAAAAATGCGCCAACTAAAACGGTTACAGTGCGTTCTTTTTATATGGATGAAACAGAGATCACTAATTCTGAATACAGACAATTCACTGATTGGGTGCGTGATTCTATTGTTAGAATGAATCTTGCTATCGAAGCCGATTTTGAAGGGGCAACCGCAGGTCAAGAGGGTATCGGAGAGTTTGCATTCCTTGATTCTGACGAGGCAGACATGACGGTCTATGAGAAATACATGTATGATAACTACACTCAATTTTCTGAAGATTATCAAGGAAGAAAACTGAATAAAGATATCGATATCATCTGGGATACTAGAGATTATCCAGACGAAGCTTATGCTCGAGTAATGGATTCTATGTATATCCCTTTAGAAGAATCTTATAACGGTCAAAGAACCATAGACGTTAAAAAGTTGAAATTCAAGTACCGTTGGATGGATATACAGAAAGCGGCAAGAGCAAAAACTCAAAAGAGAAGTGACTTTATAGTTACTGAAGAGATAAATGTTTATCCAGACACCACGGTTTGGATTAAAGATTTCAATTACTCTTATAATGAACCAATGCATAATGATTATTATTGGCATACTGCCTTTGATGATTATCCTGTAGTGGGTGTTAGCTGGAAACAAGCTAAAGCTTTTACTCAATGGAGAACATTGTACCATAATGCTTTCAGAAAATCTAAGGGAGATCACGATGTTCCTTTTTATAGGTTACCTACTGAAGCAGAATGGGAATATGCTGCTAGAGGTGGTTTACAATCTGCAACCTTCCCTTGGGGTGGGCCGTATGCTAAGAATGACAGAGGTTGTTTCATGGCAAACTTTAAACCTCTAAGAGGAGATTATGCTGCAGATCAAGCTTTGTATACTGTAGAGGCAAAATCGTATGAGCCAAATGATTATAATTTATATAACATGGCAGGAAACGTTTCAGAATGGGTGAACTCTTCATACGATCCAGCGGCTTATGAATATATGTCTTCTATGAACCCTACCGTTAATGATGAAAATGATATGCGAAAGGTAGTGAGAGGTGGTTCCTGGAAGGATGTTGCTTATTTCTTACAGGTAAGTACAAGAGATTACGAATACTCGGATACAGCAAGAAGTTATATTGGTTTTAGAACAGTTCAAGATTATCTTGGAACAGATGTTACTCTAAACCAATCTCCAAGAAATTAAAATAATTAACAAGAACCCAAATTAATAATAACCCACAAGAAATAATCATTTAATATCATGGCAAATTCAAGAAACGTAAAGAAGATAACAAATATGGTGTACGGTTTAGGTGCATCTGTAGTAATTTTGGGAGCTTTATTTAAAATTATGCACTGGCCTTTTGGTAATGAATTTTTAATTGCTGGTTTAGTAACAGAAGCATTGGTATTTGCTTATTCTGCTTTTGAACCCGTAGATGATGATCTTGACTGGGCGTTAGTATACCCAGAATTAAATGGAGGTTCTGCGGCTGCAAGACATAATGCTTTAATTGAAGAAGATAAAGAAACTGAAGCATCTCTATCTAAGAAGTTAGATGTAATGCTGAAGGAAGCTAAAATAGATGCTAATTTAATGGAAAGCCTTGGAACAAGTATCCGTAATTTTGAAGGAGCTGCAAAAGGGATTGCTCCAACAGTAGATTCTATGGTTTCTCAAAGAAAATATTCAGAAGAATTAAGTGTAGCTGCTGCCCAAATGGAAACATTGAATAACCTATATAAAGTTCAAGTAGAGTCTTCAGCTAGACAATCAGAGATAAACGAAGAAGTTGCTGAAAACGCAAGTAAATTAAAAGATCAGATGAGTTCAATGGCTGCTAACCTTTCATCATTAAATGGAGTTTATGGTGGTATGCTTACTGCAATGAATGTGAACGTAAAAGCATAATTATTTAGTTGTAACGACTAGAAGAGATCTAATAAAAAACTAAACTAATTATACATGGCGTCTGGAAAACAATCACCAAGACAGAAGATGATTAACCTAATGTACTTGGTTTTCATTGCAATGTTGGCTTTAAATATGTCTAAAGAGGTACTTACCGCTTTTGGACTAATGAATGAAAAATTAACAGAATCTAATGCTACAACTGCACAACGGAATAATGCGTTTTTGGCAGGTTTAGAGGAAAAAGTAAGTGAGCAGCCTGAAAAATATACCATTTTGAAAGAGAAAGCGGATAAAATTGATGTTTTATCTGAAGATTTCAATTCGTATTTAGAAAACTTGAAAACTGAGATATTATCAGATGTTGATGATAAGCAACAATATGAGGAAATGGATAAGTCCAATAAATTGGATGGTTTGTTTTTTCAAAGCGGAAGAGTTAGCCCGAAAGGACAAGAATTTTTAGATAAAATGAGTGGTTACAAAAATGGAGTTGTATCTATTATTGGTGACGAAAAAGGATTTGAAAAAATAGTACAGAATGTCCAAGCAGAATTTTCAACTGAATCTGTTAAGGTAGATGGTGCAAATGTAGAGTGGTTAAAATACCGTTATGAAGGTTTTCCTTTAGTAGCTTCGGTAACTCAGCTAACCCAAACTCAAGCAGATATTAAATCTACTGAAAGTGAAATTCTTTCTGCAATGTTATCTGGACAATTACAAAGTGAAGTTTCATTAACAAACTATGAAGCTATTGTTGTTCCCTCTAAAACAGCATTCTTTAGTGGTGAAAACTTCAAAGGGAAAGTAGTTTTAGGAAGAGTAGATAAGACACTTAAATTTGACAATGTTATTGTTAATGGTAAGAAAATTGAAAGCTCTCAAGCAGGGCAGGTAGTTTTAGACTTTCCGGCTGGTAATGTTGGAGAGCAAGAGATTAGAGGAGAAATTCAATTTAAAGAAGGGGATTCTATAGTTAAAATTCCAATTACTAGTTCTTATGCGGTAATACCAAAACCCAATTCGGCAGTAATTTCTGCAGATAAAATGAATGTAGTATATCGTGGGGTTCAAAACCCAATGACTATCTCTATTCCTGGTGTAGCTAGTGTTACTGCAAATGCTCCAGGGTTAAGATCGACAAGTGGTGCGGGGAATTATATGATGGATGTTACAACACTTCAAGCAAGAGAAGTTACAATTAGCGTAAGTGGAAAACTACCTGGAGGAGAAACTGTTTCAGACAAAAAAAGTTTTAGAGTAAAAGATATTCCTAGACCGGTTGGAACTATTCGTGGGGAAGATGGTGCTGTAAAAATGCAACGTAGCAGTTTAGAGATCTCTGAAGTTGGTGCAACATTGCCTGATTTCGATTTTGAGATAGGTTTACGTGTTACAGGTTTTAGTTTTAGTGTTTCTGGTCAACCTACTATTAGAGTAAATGGTGCTAGGTTGGATGCTGCAGCTAAAGCGGCGTTAAGACGCGCAGGAAGAGGAGAGACCGTACAAATATTCGATATTGAAGCTACATTAGCTACCAATAGTGGATATAAACTTAAGAAAGTGTCTCCGGTATTTGTGGAGTTAACAAATTAATAAATTCATTATAATGAAGTGGAATCAGATTTTGATTGGTGTATTTGGATTGCTTATTACCGGATCGGTAATGGGACAGGCAAATATGTTAAATGCGACTTCTCCAGACCAGATTGGACAGTTATCTGAGGGGGAGAAAGCTGTGAAGAAAGAAAGCAAGCCATTGCCTTATGGTTTTGTAGATGACAGAGATGTCTTATGGTCTAAAAACACATGGGAGATCATAGATCTAGATGAACGCGTAAATTTCCCAATGTATTACCCTATAGATACCAATAACATTGGTTCTAATAGAAGATCACTTTATGATGTTCTTATGACGGGGATCAAATCTGGAAAAATCAAGAATATCTATGCAGATTCCTACTTCAATGAAAAGAGAACTTTAAGCGATATTAGTGCTGCTATCTCTAAAATTGATACTACAGACCTTGGGGTTGAGCAGTACAATGCAGGAGAAGAAATAGATCAGCAATTTATTGATAGAAGAGATATTACTTCTGCAGACATTGCAGAATATCATATTCGTGGAATGTGGTATTTTGACAAACGTATGGCAGAATTGAAATACAGAATATTAGGAATCGCTCCAGTAGCTCCAGATGTTAATTTTATTGATGAAGAAGTTCCTGCCCTAGTTGAGTTATTTTGGGTATGGTTCCCGGATGCGCGAGAAGTGTTATTTGATAATAATGCTTTTAATGGAAGCAACACGGCACAATCTATAACTTTTGATCATTTACTGAATGCAAGAAGATTCAGTGCAGTGATCTATAAAGAAGATAACGTGCAAGGAGATCGTGAGGTAGATGAGTATATTGCAGAGAATGCATTTATGCAGCTATTGGAATCTCAAAGGATCAAGGAGCAAATTCGAAATTTCGAACAAGATATGTGGAACTACTAAGTTTCAAATTTTAAATAGATTAAGCGCTCCGGAATTTCCGGGGCGTTTTTCAATTATACGCTATGTTGGATTATATTATTGTGGGTTCCGGATTAAGCGGAATTGCCGTTGCTGAAAAGTTGCTTTCTAAGGACAAAAAGATTCTGGTATATGATGATAACTCCCAATCTTCCTCTACAGTTGCCGGAGGCATATACAATCCAGTGATATTAAAAAGATTTACATTGGCCTGGAATGCTAATGAACAATTAGATACCGCTCTTTCATTTTATAGATCGTTAGAGAGAAAATTAGAGATAAGCCTAATCCATCCATTACCAATTTATAGAAGATTTCATTCTATAGAAGAACAGAACAATTGGTTTTCTGCAATGGATAAACCTTATTTGAGTAGATTTTTAGATGAAAAGTTAGTCTCAACTATAAATCCACATATTCCCTCATCATTTTATTTTGGTCATGTTAGAGAAACCGGCGTTGTAAATACAGAACTCCTACTTGAAAAATATCGGGCTTATTTAACGGAGATAAATTCATTTCAGCAAGAAACCTTCGATTTTGATCAATTTGAAGTAAATGAGGATCACTGCATTTATAAAAATAGGAGAGCTAAAATGATCATCTTTTGTGATGGCTTCGGATTAAAAACAAATCCATATTTCAATTACTTGCCTTTAAATGGAAATAAAGGGGAATATTTAATTATTAAAGCTCAAGATTTAAAACTGGAAGTTGCAGTAAAATCTTCGGTATTTATTATTCCGCTTGGAGAAGATCTTTATAAGGTTGGCGCAACTTATAATAATTGGGATAAAACAAAAGAACCGACTCTGGAAGGAAAAAACTACTTGTTGGAAAAATTAAACGGATTCTTAAATTGTGATTTTGAGATTGTAGATCAAGTTGCCGGAATTCGACCTGCAGCTAAGGATAGAAAGCCGCTCGTAGGGAAACATCCCAAACATGGAAATATGTATTGCTGCAATGGCTTTGGAAGTCGAGGAGTGTTAATAGGGCCTACAGTAGCTTCAGAATTGATTAACTACATAGAAGATTCAGTAGCACTTTCCGAAGAAATAGATATAAATAGATTTGCTAAATTATATCAGGCAGCGTCGTCATAACTTAGAAACATATTTATCCAGATATTTCTGGATAATCTAAGAATTATTGGCATTAATACAATCAAGCTTATTGTAATAGTAATAAAGGTGGTCATCAGTCCGCCGCCAAGAAAAACATAAGAGATTATAAAAGCGGCAACAGATACTGCAACTCCTAAAGCATAGCTTACATACATAGCTCCAAAGAAAAAAGAAGGTTCTATTTTATATTTTGTTCCGCAATTGGAACATCTTTCGTGCATTTTTAAAATATTTTGCAGCCTATATGGGTTGGAATCCATGTACATACTTTCCTCATGACACACCGGACAAGTCCCTGTTAGTATACTATATGATTTTGAGCCCTTTAAGAATTGCATTTCTATTTTTTTAGTAATGCAAAAATAGGCATCTTTGCAAAAAATTTAGAATAATATAATGCTTAACATTCATAATTTATCTATTTCATTTGGAGGCGAGAGTTTATTTGATGAAATTACCTTTAGACTTGGCGCCGGAGATCGCGTAGGACTTATTGGTAAGAACGGGGCGGGAAAGTCTACAATGCTTAAAATCCTTTCTGGGGAACAAGAGGCAGATACAGGGCAAATAGCTAAAGACAAGGAACTTAAAATAGGTTTCTTAAAACAGGATATAGATTTTATTCAAGGTCGTACAGTGATCGAAGAGGCGCAACAGGCGTTTGTGGAGATCAAAGCGATGGAGAAGAAGATAGACTTTATCAATGAGCAATTAGCTACCAGAACCGATTACGAGAGTGACGAATACACTCAAATAATCCAAGATCTTAGTGAGATTACTCATCAATATGAAATTATTGGTGGATATAATTACCAGGGAGAAACTGAAAAAGTACTTGTTGGACTTGGTTTTGAGCGTGATAAATTCGACAAACTTACCGATACTTTTTCTGGAGGTTGGAGAATGCGTATAGAATTGGCTAAGCTTTTGCTACAGAGCAATGACATTTTATTGCTGGATGAGCCAACTAACCACTTGGATATAGAATCTATTATCTGGTTGGAATCTTTCTTAACCAATTATCCTGGGTGTGTGATCATTGTATCTCACGATAAGATGTTCTTAGATAATGTTACCAATAGAACTATTGAGATCTCTCTAGGGAAGATCTACGATTATAAAAAACCATATTCGGAATATTTAGTTTTACGTCAGGAATTGAGAGAGCAACAATTAGCTTCTCAAAAAAACCAGGCAAAACAAATTGAACAAACCGAAAAATTGATTGAAAAATTCCGTGCTAAAGCTTCCAAGGCATCTATGGCACAATCCTTAATCAAGAAGTTAGATAAGGTAGATAGAATAGAGGTAGATGAAGATGATAATGCCGTAATGAATTTACGTTTTCCTATCTCTTTGCAGCCAGGGAAAATTGTAATAGAGACGGAAGAGGTTGGGAAAGCATACGGAGAGGTGCAAATATTAGAGGATATAGACCTTCTGATAGAAAGAGGCAGTAAGATCGCTTTTGTTGGACAAAACGGACAAGGTAAAACCACACTGGCTAAAGTAATAGTTGGAGAGATTGGGCATACCGGTAAACTGAAACTTGGACATAACGTACAGTTAGGGTATTTCGCGCAGAATCAGGCAGACGAGTTGGATGGTGAAAAGACGGTGCTGGACACGATGATAGACGCCGCTACAGAGTCTACTAGAAGTAAAGTAAGAGATATGTTAGGCTCGTTCCTGTTTAGAGGAGACGAGGTAAGTAAGAAGGTTAAAGTTCTATCTGGTGGAGAAAGAAATAGATTGGCACTATGTAAATTATTGCTTCAGCCATTTAATGTGCTTATTATGGATGAGCCAACCAACCACTTAGATATCAAATCTAAAAATGTTTTAAAAGAAGCGTTAAAAAGTTTTGAAGGAACCCTTATAATTGTTTCTCACGATAGAGATTTCCTTCAAAATTTAACACATTCTGTTTATGAGTTCAAGGATAAAAAGATTAGAGAATATTTAGGAGATATAGATTTTTATCTGGATCAGCGTAATGTTGAAAACATGCGTGCTATCGAAAAAAGAGATAAAGTTCAGAAAGAAGTATCTAATAATTCCAATTCTAAGCAATCTTATAATGATCAGAAAAAGTTTAAATCTCTTCAGAATAAACTAAGCAATACCGAAGCTAAAATAGGTAAGCTGGAAAAGGAATTAAAGGTGAAGGATGAGGAAATGGCTACAAATTATAAAGCCGCTGTCGCTAAGCCTCATTTTCTTGAAAATTATAAGAAGAAGAAAAAGGAAATAGAGCAATTAATGAAATCTTGGGAACAGTTACAAGAGGAGTTGGAGCTCATATCTTAAGCTTCTTATGATTGATCATCCGTGTTTATATTATTAGCTCAGGAAATTAAATGATTTAATCCCTCATTGAGGGTTTAACCCGCCTGACCGGCTGGGCAGGTTCCCCGAGGCCTGCCCGAAACATTCAGGCGGGCTTGCCTCGAATTTTTAAAAGTATTTTCCTCCCGAACCATCGGGACATACCTCGTGGGCCCGCCCGTACTGTTCGGGCGGGCCCACGAGGTTCTTGATTTATTTTGTCTGCCTGAGACCCGTAATAAAAAATTATCTATCGGAGGTTTTGACATATGATTGTTCCTAGTAGGTTTATCTTCTTAAGAAATTCTTTTTTGCAAGTGTAGTAGTTCCACGGCGTAAAATTTTCGAAGCCTTGGAGAAAATTTAGCCGTGGAAGTACGGTTCTAATTATGCGGTAGCATAATTGGAAACACCTACAAAAAAGTGTCCTTTTTTTGGTTCGTTTTTTTGGACACGCAAAAAAATGAACAATCTTAAAAATTAAACAGATCTTTACAGACCAGAGGGAGTGTGTTCCAGATTCTTGGAATTACGTCAATGGTAGCACTTTAGCTATCACTCATGACAAACTAAAGTCGAAGGGTCAAAAAAACATTTCGATTTTAGCCTGCATTGAGCGAAGGGGAAATACTCGATTGACAATTAAAAATATTAGTGGTGCATTAGAGGATTTCGACTTTTATGATAATTAAAAGGATTGTTAATTAAACGCTTTATACTTTTACCAGTCTAAGGTGTAATTAAAAGTCAATAATGCGTAAAATAATCCTTTCCATCCTAGGAGTTGTTCTTGTTATAGTTGCCATTTTTGTTGCCAAAGCAATTATAGAAAGCAATACTAAAGAGAGACCTCCTGCTAAAAAAGTAATTAAAACTGTTTATGTGCAAACGGTTAGCAATGGGACGGTTCCTATTGTGATTCCTGCAAATGGTACTGTTACTGCTTTACAAAGAACCTCCCTTTTTTCTGAAGTAGAGGGCATCTTTAGAAGTAGTTCCAAACCTTTTAGACCTGGTCAAGAATACTCGCGAGGACAAGTGCTCTTAAGAATTGATGCTGCAGAATATGCGGCTAATGTGCGGGCTTCCAAAAGTGAGTTGTATAATAAGATCGCTGCAGTAATGCCAGATCTTCGGCTAGATTATCCAGATGTCTATCCAAAATGGGAAACTTATTTAAATAACTTTGATGTTAATAAAAGTTTAGCTCCACTTCCAGAATCTTCTTCAGATCAAGAGAATTATTTTATTTCAGGACGAGGGATCGTTTCTGGGTATTATAATATCAAGAATCAAGAATCCAGACTTAATAAATTTACAATTGTAGCACCCTATAATGGAGTGCTTACAGAAGCAATCGTTACAGAGGGATCTTTGGTAAGACCTGGTCAAAAACTAGGAGAATTCATAGATCCTTCAGAATATGAATTAGAAGTTGCGGTAAGAAAATCCTTTAGTGATCTTTTGCAAGTAGGTGAGAAAGTTGCTCTTAAAAATCTTGAAGGAACTCAGCAGTTTCAGGGCGAAGTAAGCAGGGTAAACAGCAAGATAGATGCGAACTCTCAAACAGTACAGGTCTTTATAAAGATCAAAGATGCTAAAGTTAAAGAGGGAATGTATCTGGAAGCTAATTTGGAAGCAAGAAACGTAGAAAATGCGCTATCCATAGCTAGAAATCTGTTGGTAGATCAAGATAAAGTGTATGTTGTAGAAAACAATACGCTGCAATTAACAGAGATAGATGCCGTACATTTTTCATCTGAATCTGTTGTAATCACAGGCTTGGAGAATGGTGCGAAACTAATCTCAGCTCCGGTTCCTGGAGCCTTTGTAGGTATGCCAGTGGAAATAAGTGATAATTCTAGTCTAGTAAAAACCAACTAATTGTGAGAAAGATAATTAGTTATTTTATAAAGTATGAGGTTGCGGTAAATGTTTTGATCTTCGCTTTCGTCATCTTTGGATTGATTGGGGTATTTAATATGAAGTCTTCCTTTTTTCCTTTGGTAGACTCTAGGATCATAACTATAAATGTTGCTTATCCAGGGTCTTCTCCAGAAGAGATAGAAGAAGGAATTATCCTTAAGATAGAAGATAATTTAAAAGGCTTGGTAGGGATAGACCGAGTAACCTCTACTGCCAGAGAAAGTGGTGGATCTATCACTGTAGAAATTGAAAAAGGGGAAAACATTGATGCACTTCTAGCCGAAGTTAAAAATGCAGTAGATAGAGTGCCGAATTTCCCCACTGGAATGGAGCCTTTGGTAGTTGCAAAACAAGAACAAGTAAGGTCAACTATCAGTTTTGCCGTTAGTGGAGAAAATATTCCTCTCGCAACTTTGAAAGAGATTAGTCAGCAAATAGAAAATGATCTTCGGGCGATAGACGGAATTTCTCAAATTACTATTTCAGGATTTCCTCAGGAAGAAATAGAAATTGCGGTAAGTCAGGATGATCTTTTGGCTTATAATCTTTCTTTTGAAGAAGTGGCCGCAACTGTCGCCAATGCTAACATACTTACTACAGGAGGAACTATAAAGACCAATGCAGAGGATTATCTAATACGAGCTAATAATCGTTCTTATTACGGAGATGCATTAAACGATCTTGTGGTAAGAGCTAGTCCTTCTGGACAAACAGTTCGTTTGGGTGATATCGCAGAAATCAGGGATCGTTTTTCTGAAACACCTAATGCTTCCTATTTTAACGGAAACAATTCAGTAAATATCCAAATAAGCAATACGAACAGCGAAGATCTAGTGTCTACTGCAGAGAATGTTCGTGAATATGTTGAAGATTTTAATGAGAAGAATACCAATGTTAGGCTAGATGTAGTAAGTGATTCCTCAATTACTCTGGATCAGCGAACCATGCTGTTATTAGAAAATGGCTTTATAGGGATTTTATTAGTGCTCTTCTTTTTGTCCTTTTTTCTAAATACCAGATTAGCTTTTTGGGTAGCTTTTGGATTGCCGGTGGCATTTTTAGGAATGTTCATTTTTGCTCAACAATTTGGAGTTACCATAAATGTGTTGTCTCTATTTGGAATGATCATAGTGATCGGGATTTTAGTGGATGATGGAATAGTTATTTCAGAAAACATCTACCAGCATTACGAAATGGGTAAATCTCCCGTAAAAGCTGCTATAGATGGAACAATGGAGGTAGTGCCTCCAATTATTTCAGCAATTTTAACTACTATCCTTGCCTTTGGTACTTTCTTATTTCTGGATAGCAGGATTGGAGAGTATTTCGCAGAGGTCTCAACGGTAGTTATATTAACCTTAGCGGTTTCCTTGGTGGAAGCTTTAATTATTTTGCCTGCTCATATTGCACATTCCAAGGCTTTAAAAAGAGATCCAGAAAACGGAACCGAGGAGAAAAAGGGAATGGCCAAAGTTTTTGATAAGCTAAGGGGATTCAATAGAACTGGTGATAAAATAATGACTTATTTAAGAGATAGGATCTATAGTCCTGTTCTAAAATTTGTTTTACACCAACAGGTATTAAGTTTTTCTGTTTTATTGGTATTCCTTATTCTTACAATAGGAGCCATTGGTGGTGGTTGGATAAGGGTTACCCTATTTCCAAGTATTGCCAGTGATCAAGTTTCTATAGATCTTTTAATGGCAGAGGGAACTAATCCTGCTAAAACAGATTCTATAATCAGTATGGTAGAAGCGGCTGCATGGAGAGTAAATAAGGATTATTCTGAAAAGCAAACTGGTAAGAAACAGGTGGTAGAAAATATAATAAAGAGAGTTGGACCTGGAAATAATAAGGCTTCTTTACAAGTAAATCTATTGCCAGGAGAAGAGCGTGATTTTGGATCACCAGAAATTACCAACTCAATTAGAGAGGAAGTTGGGCCGGTGTTTGGTGTGGAAAGTCTCACGTTTGGTTCTGGAGGAAATTTTGGTGGAAGTCCGGTTTCGGTATCATTACTTGGAAATAATATTTCTGAATTGGAAGCCGCTAAGGAAGAGCTTAAAATCATCTTAGAAAATAACTCCTTGCTGAAGGATGTTACAGATAGCGATCCAAAAGGTATAAAGGAAATAGATATTAAACTGAAGGATAACGCGTACGCATTGGGATTAGATCTTAACAATGTGATGAGGCAGATTAGAAACGCATTCTTTGGTGCTCAAGCACAGCGTTTCCAACGTGGGCAAGATGAAATTAAGGTTTGGGTTCGCTACGATCTGGAAGCAAGATCGTCTATCACCCAGTTAGATGACTATAGATTGATTACTCCTTCTGGAAATCGTGTTCCATTCAGGGAAATAGCGACTTATGAAATTGTTCGAGGAACCGAATCTATAAGTCACTTAGATGGGAAAAGAGAGATTCGTGTAAGTGCCGATATGGAAGATCCCAACGGGTCTGCTACAGATATTTTGCAGGATATTCAGGATAACATAATGCCAGACCTTCTTGCACAATACCCATCTTTATCTGTTTCTTATGAAGGACAGAATCGGGAAGCTGGTAAACTAAGTAGTTCTGCAAATAAAGTACTACCAATTGTATTATTTCTTATTTATGCAACTATTGCATTTACTTTCAGAAGTTACAGTCAGCCTTTATTATTGATGCTTATGATCCCTTTTAGTATAATTGGAATAGCATGGGGACACTGGATACACGGTTTTCCAATAAACGTGCTTTCGGCTTTGGGTATTATAGCTCTCATCGGGATCATGGTGAACGATGGCTTGGTCTTTATTGGTAAATTCAACAGCTTTTTGGTAGAAGGAATGAAGTTTGAAAAGGCGCTTTATGAAGCCGGACGTTCTAGATTTCGAGCCATATTTTTAACTTCAATAACTACTATTGCAGGATTAGCTCCCTTAATTTTCGAAAAGAGCAGGCAAGCACAGTTCTTAAAACCTATGGCAATTTCTATTGCTTACGGAATTGGAATTGCAACTGTACTTACATTGCTTTTACTACCCTTATTTATTTCCATAAGTAATAATATCAAAGTGGGTAGTATTTGGTTGGCTACTGGTAAAAAAGTTGATAATGAACAAGTTGAAAGAGCTATTAAAGAACAAAAAGAAAAAGAAGTTCATGAAGCACATTAATAATTCTCTATTATTCTTTTTGATCATTCTCTGCGGAAGAAGTTTTGGGCAAACCACAGTGCTTACCAAAGATGAAGCGATCACAAAAACTTTGAAAAGTAATTATGGGATTCAACGATCTCAAAATTTAATTGAAATAGCCGATAATAACCAGGGTATTTTAAATTCCGGATATCTACCTAGTTTAAGTGCAAACGCAGGAGCTAATTATAGTAATGAAAATATTGAAGCCCAATTTCAAGATGGGGAGCCTCGAATTTTAAATGGTGCCGAGACTAAACGCTATAATGCTTCCCTTAATTTAAATTATACCTTATTTGACGGTCTGGGAAGACTTTACAATTATAAGCAGTTGAAAGAGCAATACAAGTTAACCGAACTGGAGGCAAGGGAAACCATTGAGAATACCATTTTACAATTGCTCAGTGTTTATTTTGAAGTGGCTAGATTAACAGAGAATGTGACTGTTTTAAATGAAACCTTAGATATATCCAAACAGCGAATTACAAGAGCACAATACCAATTTGATTACGGGCAAACTTCAAGATTGGGAATATTGAATGCTGAAGTAGATGTAAATAATGATAGCATTGCATTATTAAACACACAACAGCAGCTGGAAAACACCAAAAGAGACCTGCTTGTGATACTAAATGAACCGGAAACGGAACTTAGAGATGTAGCTATTGATACTACAATTAATTTTTTGTCTGAACTTGAGCTGGAAGATTTTATAAAGACTGCGAATTTGAATAACGTTAGCCTTTTGCAAGCAGAGAGTAACCTGTTAATATCAGATTACGACATCAAGGTTAGTAAGTCAGGATATCTTCCTAGCCTGGGCCTTACGGGTTCTTATGGTTGGAACAATAGCAATCTTCCATCTACGTCTTTTGTGCAAACAAATACTACAGATGGATACTCGGCAGGATTAAATTTAAGCTGGAGTCTTTTTGACGGAGGAAGAACGATTACCAATATTAAAAACGCTGAAATTAGGCTAGAGAATCAGCAGTATTTAAAAGAGCAGGTAATTTTAGAGGTGCAGCGGGATATAGCAAACTCTTGGGGGAATTACCAAAACAAGCGATATATTTATGAAGTCCAGGAGAAGAACGTATTAACAAATGAAGATAATTTTAATAGATCTCAAGAGCAATTCAAACTTGGGCAAATATCTTCTATAGAATTCCGTCAGGCTCAAATTAATTTGCTCAATGCAAAAACAAATAAGAACTTAGCTAAATATGATGCTAAATTTGCTGAGCTTCAGGTATTACAATTAACCGGGCAGCTTTTAAATTTAGAATTTTAATCCATCATTGGGTTTAATTACTCGTCTAAATAGCTTCTGGGATGCCTCGAAATTTTAAAATTATTTTCTAAATCCTTAGCTCGTGGACCTGTCCGTATTTCGGGCGGGCTTACCCCGAGTTTCTTGATTTTATAATAATATTGTCCGATAAAAAAAATCAGGATTTCGGTGAGGCTAGAAGTAATGCGGATTGAGACTGTTTTCAATGTTTAGGAGCTTGCTATTGGAACACAGAATTATTTTTTCCTTTTTGAAAAATCTATACATATTAAGATGTTAGTTTTCAATTAGTTAGGTCTTACGTCTTAAATCTAGCAGCGCAGCGATCTTATATCTTTTGTCGGACGACAATGATTTTATAACTTTTAATTAAAATATTTTTATATGCTAGAGCACGAATTTCAATGTCCGTATTGCTGGGAGAGCATAACCATGTTATTAGATACTTCTGTAGCTCAGCAAACTTATGTGGAAGATTGTGAAATATGTTGCAACCCTATTGAGATACAAGTTGTTTTTGAAAATAATGAATTACATGCCTTTGAAGCAAATGATATAGAGCAATAGTTAAAAATTACCAAATATTAATGAATATTCAATTAAATAGTTAAATTTATAATTATTAGTAATATTTATTCATTTTCTATTATGATCTCCACTTTCGAACTTGGAAATAATGTTGTAGGGCTTATAATAAATAGGGATATTGAAAAGGGAAACCTTGAAGAGGTTCATAAAATTATTTTAAAAAGAATTTCTGAATCCGGAAAAATCAATATTTTTTGTGAAATCGCTCAGGACAAAAATGTCGCTTTTAAGTGCCTTATGGAAGAATTGAGTTTCAGACATGACAATTCTAATAACATAGATAAATTAGCGATAGTTACGGATCTTTCCTGGTTAAGGGGAGTGATGAATATAAATGATTTTATGGTTCATACCGAAATTCGTTCATTCGAAATAAAAGATCGTCTCGAAGCCATACAGTGGATTTCTGACTAATTAATTTTTAAATCAATTAAAATGATCTCAACTTTTGAGTTTGCAGATAACGTTGCTGGAATTTTAATAAAAGAAGATCTCACCTCAGAGATCATGGAACAGGTACATCAATTAATCTTGGAGCAAGTAAATTTTGATGAAAAGATCAATTTATACGTTGAAATAGAGGATGGATTGCATGTTTCTATGCCGGCTTTCTTTAAAGATGTGACTTTTAAATTCAAGAATTCGGCAAAATTTAATAAGATCGCCGTCGTAACCAATCTCGATTGGTTTCAGAATATGATGGAAATCAAAGACTTGCTTATGGAAGCAGATGTGAAGAGCTTTACGATCGAGAACAGGCTAAAAGCGATAAGTTGGATTGCTGAATAATTTTTTTAAAAAACCTTTGCAGAAGTAGAAAAGCGTTGTATATTTGCCATCCGATAGCGCAGCATAGAAGGAATATGAAGAGCTGAAAAATCGAAAAATTTGACATTTTGAAATCACGATATATCGCGGGATAGAGCAGTAGGTAGCTCGTCGGGCTCATAACCCGAAGGTCACTGGTTCGAGTCCAGTTCCCGCTACTAGGAAAGACAAGGCTTCACAGAAATGTGGAGCCTTTCTTGTTTCTAATAGGTACAACATTCTACCATTATCATAAATCGATTTATTTTGATTCTAAATGATATCTTTTCATATCATCGTTTATGAAAAATCAATAAAATCATAGTCTTCGATCATATTTTTCAATTAGCTGCATCCAATTTTTTATCAAGCATTTAAAAAACTTTTTCTTCAGAAGTGAATTAATTTCCTGATTTGAAAAGTAATTTCACTTAGGCAAGCTTAAAACAAATTTCACTTTCTGCTGTTTTTTCTTCTTTTTCAAAATTATCAAAAATTCAAAATCGATCATTTAGCAACATCTAATATTCTCAAACGTTATGAATTAACTTTTTTTATATCAAATTGCACTATTCTCAACCAAACTAAATGTTTAATCAATATTATTCAATTAATATTGATTTTAATTATCTTTAATCGATGATTTGTCAGTACATTTTTTATCTCATAATTTTTAAATTTGATTTAAAAGAACTGTTTTAAGCTGATGACATTCCAGATTCAGATGAAAATTGAAAGCACATACATAAGAGTAGGGGTCAGTTATTATAAAATAGTTGAAGCACCAACAATTGCTGGACAGATAAATGAAATATTGGTATCCTGGAATGTTGAAACTATTAGGCAGGATCACGGAAAAACATTTTTGGCAAGTATTCCGAAATTTGATGGCTTTACTTGTATCCCAGATCATTTAAATTTCCAATCTACCTATAATAACTTCTACAATACGTACTCTCCGCTGAGTCATAAAGTCTTGAATAGTGATTGTCCAATATCTCTCGATTTTGTACAACATATTTTCGGGGATCACTTTGAACTAGGCCTTGATTACTTGCAACTCTTATATACAAAACCAATCCAAATACTTCCCATTCTTTGTCTTGTATCCCGGGAACGATCCACAGGTAAAAGCACATTTTTAAAATGGCTAAAACAGATCTTTGAAAATAATCTGACCTATCTCACCAATGAAAGTTTCAGCAGCCAGTTCAATTCCGATTGGGCAAATAAGTTACTGATTTGTATCGATGAAGTCTTGTTCAATAAAGAAGAGCTCACCGAGCGGATCAAGTATTTAAGCACGACCAATTATAATAAACTCGAAAAGAAAGGAATAGACAGAAGGGAAGTAGAATTTTTTGGCAAATTTATACTTTGCAGTAACAACGAGGAAAACTTTATAAAAATAGATCATCACGAAACCCGGTTCTGGGTTTTAAAAATTCCTACGGTTAAAAAGGAAATTACTGGTTTTTTAGAGGCATTGGAAAAGGAAATTCCCGCGTTTTTATATTTACTTCAGAATAGATCGCTACATAGTCCGCATCAAACGCGCATGTGGTTCACACCCAAACAAATTGAAACCCCCGCCCTGACTAAACTGGTTCAGAATAACCGAAACAGGGTAGAGAAAGAACTAGCCAGTATTCTACTTATGGTAATGGAGGATCATGATCTCGAAGAAATTAAATTCTGCCCGATGGATATATTAAATGCTTTGAGCAAAACAAGAATCAGAACAGATTTGACCCAGATACGGAAAATTCTAAAGAAAGACTGGAAACTTGAAAATATAGCCAACTCCAACCGCTACCAAAAGTTCACGCTTTGGTCAGATGGCAGTACGAATCTTTCAGATGCTAAAGGACGCTATTTCACTACAAATAAAATTTTCCTCTTAGAGAATTTTGAAGATCAAGATTAAGACGGAATTATAGAAATAAAAAGAGAAATGATGAATTGATGACAAAACGATGACAGGGAAACCCTTGGTTTCAGAAGGGGTTTCAGAGGTTGTCATCGTTTCATCAAAATGAAGTTGATTTTTCTGGTAAACACTTTACAAATTCTCTCTTTTTTTGATGAAACGATGACAGAATCATTTTAGACCAGTAATAATAAGGCTTAAGGCTGTCATCGTTTTGTCATCAAACTGTCATCAAAAAAAAATGATGACAAAAAAAGATGAAAATAGGTGCACCATCAAAGAAGCACATTTCTAGATAAAAAAAATGCTGTTGAAAAAAAAATAAATAGGATTTTCTAATAAATAATTTAAATCAAGTAAATAAATAATTAAAGCAAAGAGAAATGAACTTAAGAAGAATAACCTGCGAAAGAGCCCGAAATCTATCCATCGTAAAAACGCTGGCCAGATTTGGGCACTTTCCAAACAGGACAACGGAGAAAGAAGCCTGGTTTCTGAGTCCCCTTCGGTCAGAAACGCAGGCCTCTTTCAAGGTTTCTTTGATTTTGAACAGATGGTATGACCATGGAACAGGAAAGGGCGGAAACGGGCTGGATTTGATTGTGGCAATGAAAAAGTGTTCGGTTAAACAAGCCCTGGAGCTTCTAAGCAACGAAAAGAATCTTTTTTCTTTTCAGCAGCCAATTTTAAAAAAGGAAAACGCGCCAAAAATTGAAGTTATCGAAGTGAAACCAATACAACATCAGGCATTGATTCAATATATGAGTTCCAGGAAGATTAGATTACCAATAGCGCAATTTTACTGTAACGAAATTGAGTACAGCTTTAAGGGAAGAAACTACTTTGCCTTGGGACTTAAAAACCATTTGAACGGATGGGAACTTCGGAATAAATTCTTTAAAACATCTATTTCCCCAAAAGCATATACCTATTTGAACAACAATTCAGATCATCTGATAATTTTAGAAGGTATGTTTGACCTGTTATCGATGGCTGAATTATATTCTGATGAAGTTACAAATTCAGATGTGATTGTTTTAAACTCGCTTTCTTTTCTAGAACAAGTTTCCTATTTGTTTGAAAATTATAAGGAAGTTGATCTGTATTTGGATAATGATTCAGCGGGAATGAAATATTCGAAAGACTTAATAAGTCACTATGCAAACGTAAAAGATAAAAGCAAATTATTTAAAGGCTATAAAGATCTCAATGAAATGTTGATATCAGTCAAAAGGATAAAAAAAGTGAAATCTGAAATACAATTAGAAATGTAAAAGCCACAAGGGAGATTTCATTTGGGATAGCAAAGCAAGATGTGTCATTGTCATGACAATCTTGCTTTGCTCCCGGAGGTTGCAAAGTATTTTTTAAAAAGGGAAAAGAAAAAATGAAAAGGGAATACATCCAGATACGCTGCTCGATCTACGAGAAGAAGCTACTCAAAAACAGAGCGGCCAAAGCAGGAATTTCCCTATCAGAATATTTGCGATCCACGGCTTTTCAGAAAAATATAGTAGAAAGGATTACCCAAGAGCAGTTAGAATGTTATCAGCTACTTGTACGATACAAAAACAACTTCAGCCGAATCAGCAATATGTTTAAAAAGGGCAATCCAAAACTTGCCAAAGAAGTAAAACAGTTAGCCGAAGAAATAAGAAATCACCTTAAAAATTTCAGTAAATGATTGGCAAGGGACATTCCATAGCAAGAACAGGAGCCTCTATAGATTATGGATGGAATCAGGAAAAGGATGCCGAAGTTGTCCTAAAGGAATACTTGGCTGGGGATACTCCCCAAGAAATCACAGAAGAGTTTAAAATCATCCAGTCGCAAAATGAGCGATGTATCAATAATACACTAAGTTTTATTCTAAGTCCCACTATTGAAGATGGAAAAGACTTAAGCGTAAAAGACTTGGAAGAAATTTCTAAAAAGTTTTTAAAGGAGATGAATTTACAAAACAACCAATCCATTGGGTTTGTTCACCGAGATAAAGAACATACCCACGTGCATATCTATACCAACCGAATCGGTTTTGATGGAAAGGCTTACAATGACAGTTTTATTGGAAAACGTAGTCAGTTAGCTGCAGATAATGTAGCAAAAGAATTAGGTCTAACAAGAGTTAGAGAAGTGCAACAAGAAAAATTACAGGAACTACAACCCCAGCGATTGGCAATTAAACAGATCCATGACCGGGTATTGGAATCCAGGCCGAAATCACTAGATGAATATATTAATAAAATGAAGGAACACAAAGTAACAGTAATTCCAAGTATCAACAAATCAAATCAGTTGCAAGGGCTTCCGGTTTGAATATAAAGGGATCAACTTAAAAGGAAGTGATGTTCACAGATCTATGACTGGAGGTAAACTCATTGGAGAAATCACTAGAAACTCAGCATACACAAGAATGAAAGAAGTACCCAGCAGTTTAAAATTGATGGATAAAACAGTTCAAGTCAGCACTAATATGGCAGCAAGTATAGCTAAAAGCTTAGTGAAACAAGTAATAAAGAGAAGCTTGGATACTGGAATAGGATTTTAAAAAATTAAAGGAATGAAAAAGCTAGACGAAATTATGGAACTCATGGCCGATGAGATGGCCGACTTTAAAGTAGCAATTTTGGAACTCGAACTGCTTTCAAAACAACTCTTAAAAATAAGTATTCCGATTACAACAGAAGCACTCGAAAAGAACCTGAACATTTTCTTGGAGAAACAGGAAGAACAAAACCGGTTAAAAGATGAAGTTCTCAAAGAGATAGAGAAGAAGCTAAAGCATGCCAGGTTAATTCCGAATTACCTGTTGATTTTGTTCGCGACTCTGGGAATAATAGTATTAGTACTGTTGGGTTATTTTGGATATACAACAAAAACAGCAGAGAAAGAAAAGTTTGAAATGTATAGAATAATCTTGGAATCAGAGAATGATGGTTATCAGCAATATTTTTCTGAAAATCCTGAAGTTAAAGATGATTATAACCAGTGGATGGCAGCTAAACAGTAAGCTTTGTCATGACAATTAAGCTTGACGCAAATTTTACTAAATTTACAGTAAATGCCTCCGTAACCCCTGTAAAATGGTAATTTTTTACTGTAACCCAATCGAGATATGTAGAATGCGCCCTATGCTGTTTTTATTTAACGCTTAACTTCCCGTACGCTATAAAAACAGCACAGGATCCACGCGCAAGTTAGTTATGGTAGATATGGGGCTATTAAGAAAATATGTACATTAAGTGCCCCCCCCCCCGATTACACTATCGAAAAAAAATATAGGTCAAATCTGATCTGTAATGCAGCTCGTGGAATGCTCTGATTTGTTAAAATTTTTCGCACACATCAAATCAATTTCAAACACTCTTCTAATTTGTAATACGTTCAAAAGTTTGATTTTCCCATTTGTGAACTTATAAAAGGAATTTTTGGTGCTAAAAAGTATCCTGTTAGGCTTGCGAATAATATGGGTATGAAATAGGTGAACCCTGTAAGAGTTGCGAGCAAGATCGTAGTGCTCATGGGAGTTCGCGTAACACAGGCATTTATTGCAGCCATGCAAGTGATTACTGCCAAGGATAAATTTGTCTGAGGAAATATTTGATGAATAATTAACCCAAGACTAGCACCTACAAAAAATAATGGAATAATAAAACCACCTCTCCATCCAGAAGTTACTGTAATTGAGATTGCTACTATTTTAAAAAATAAAATTAGTAGTAGAAGGTTTATATTAAGTTCATTTGATAAAAGTTCATTTATTTCATGATGACCAAAATATCTGGTGATTGGGAGATAATAAGATATAATTCCAAGTAAAATTCCACCAATTAGAGTTTTAATATATATTGGGATGGGGCGTCTTTCAAATAGGAATTTGAAAAACTTCACACAATAAATAAATCCCCATCCAATAGCGGTAGCGGCAATCGCAAAAATAATTGCTATTCCAAAATCAAAAACACCAGAATATTCATAAGTTGGAAGAGCCCAAGTGGCACCGAGTCCAAGATGTACGATTAAAGCAAAAATGACATAGCTAAAGCTACTTGCAACTAAGGCAGGAATGATTGCTTTGTAATATTCTAGCGCATGTTTATGATGCAAAATTTCTAATGAAAATAAACTTCCTCCTAAAGGAGCACCAAATAAAGCCGTAAATCCAGAAGCCATCCCAGCAATACTTAAAGACCTCAATTCTTCTCCTTTTAGTCTAAATACTTTACCAAGCCAGGTACCTGTTGAACCTGTTACCTGTACCAATGGTGCTTCAGGTCCAAGACTGCCTCCGGAAGCAACACATAATAAGGATGACAAGATCATAGAGGGATTATTCTTGGGGTCAAGTTTTCCTTTATTGAATTTAATGTTATCAACAATCAAATGAATTTCTCCTGGGTCACCAATAAAATGAATTATTAACCCAGCTAAAAGCCCACAAATAGACATAACGGGTATAACTTCCCAACCCTCAAAAACAGCAATTTTATGCGTCAAATACTCAAGAATAATCCAATATACCCCAGCGATAAGCCCACCGAGAAGTCCTAGAAGAGCCCATAATAAAAAAGTCCGACTAATACGAACGGATTAAATCTAATTGGTTGATCTAAAATATTTAGATATGTTATTAATTTTCGCCTTCGTTTCAGTTTCACTTTTTTGGCATCAATTTTAGTAGAAGTCTTTTATTTAAAACAGTTTAGATAACATAATTAAAAAAATATCATCACATTCTATAGACTTAATACTTACATTTAGAAGTGTCCAAAAATAGCACTTTATGATTGATAGCAAATTATTTAATTTCAAACTGTGAAGCTAGTCTAAGAACAAATTTATTTTTCTCAATAAGACTGAAAGTTTAGAGAAGCACAAATTTTCAGAAAAAACTTCATTAAAAATATAGAATTCAATTAGAGTATTAATTACAGTGTGTTCTTTTTTAACTAATTCTCTTCTTGTTTTTCCATAGCATGTTAGGACTATTTGATACATTTAGTTTAAACTATATTAATAGATTCTGATATTTTTGTCCGAATTTAAAAAAGTTTTATATTTGTGCACATTTTAAATAAATTTTAATGTTTTCGAAAGCTTGTGAATATGGAATAAAGGCTTCTACCTATATTGCACTGCAATCTTTGCAGAATAGGAGGGTAAGCTTAAAGGAAATTGCAGAAGAAATTAATTCTCCTGTAGCTTTTACTGCAAAAATATTACATCAACTTGCCAAAAGTGATGTGCTAAAATCTAACAAAGGACCATCAGGTGGATTTGAAATACCTAAAGTTAAGATTGATACGCTTATGTTAAGTGAGATTGTTTTTGCCATTGACGGAAACTCTGTTTACGAAGGTTGTGCCTTGGGATTTAATGAATGTAATTCCAAAATACCTTGCCCACTACACGATAAATTTGTTGATATTAGAGACGAGCTTAAAAATATGCTTACAAAAACTAGTTTATATGAACTAGCAACCGGGTTGGAAGTAGGTTTGACATTTTTAAAACGGTAAAAAAATTAAGCAAATAAAAGATAAAAAGGTAATAAAACCATATTTATGAAAAAATGTATGATAAGGTTCTTCTGGTTATTAATAATTATCCCAAATGTATTAAGTGCTCAGGAGAAAATCACAACAGATAATTGGCTTTCCAGTCCCGGAATTATAGGAACTTTCACATTAATTGCGATTGTTCTAGTTATAGCGATCGTTATATTGTTTGTAAAATTGAATGGTTATGTAGATACAATAAAGCGTAAGCAAATAGATAAAAACCGCATAGCATTTGACGATGATCTCGTGGCAATGGAAGAAGGGGAGATCGATGCCATCTTGGAAAGACGGAAATCTGCCCTTAAATACAAACTAACAGGGAATGAATTAGCTGGTGATGATGAAGTAAGTGATGAAAAAG
The DNA here is from genome assembly GCF_007997295.1 of Gillisia hiemivivida. Lineage (GTDB taxonomy): Bacteria > Bacteroidota > Bacteroidia > Flavobacteriales > Flavobacteriaceae > Gillisia > Gillisia hiemivivida. The sequence goes on from NZ_VORY01000003.1 coordinate 124,401, forward strand.
GATTATTACAACGTATTGATAATGATCCAGATAATGCTTTTTTTGATGAAAAGAAGAAAACATCCCTCAGTTTAGAAACGCCCGAAGAATTAAAGAAAATAGTTATCTACTACATTGGGGCCGCTACTTTGTGGTTGGTTTTGGGCACTTTGGTTGGCCAGTATTTGGGAATGAAATTTCTTTGGCCTGAAATGGACTCTCAGTCATGGCTTAGTTTTGGGCGGTTGCGCCCTGTACATACCAATATGGTATTTTGGGGATGGTCATCTTTGGCAATGATAGGCCTTGGGTATTTTGTAATTGCTCGTACCTCCAATGTCAAAATCTATAACTATAAATGGGCGTGGTACGCTTGGGGGCTTATTAATGCTACTGTAATACTTGGTAGTTTATGCCTAATGGCAGGTATCAATAACGGTGGGGGAGAGTATAGGGAATATATTTGGCCGGTAATGTTACTGTTTGCAATCGGATTGGTTATTACGTTTATTAATTTTTATAAAACTGTTGCCACACGTAAAATTTCAGAAATATATATATCTAATTGGTTTATACTCGCTTCCTTGATTTGGACCATTGTCTTGGCTATCATTGGATATCTACCTTTTTACCAAAATGGCTTAGGTGAAACCGTGATACAGGGATATTATATGCATCAAGGGGTAGGGATGTGGTTTATGACATTTACTTTGGGTTTGGTTTATTATTTCCTTCCTTCTGCGTTGAACAAACCTATTTATTCCTATTCTTTGGGTGTTTTGGCATTTTGGACACAAATGTTCTTTTATACCATGATCGGGACACACCACTTTGTATTTAGTCCCTTACCATGGTGGTTGCAAACCGTTGCAATTGTATTTAGTGCTGGGATGTTTATACCTGTTGTGGCCGGTACAACCAACTTTTTAATGACCATGAAGGGGAGTTGGAATCATATTACTAAAAGTTATGTACTACCGTTTTTTCTTGTAGGAACAATATTTTATTTTGTGGGTTCTACACAAGGAAGTTTGCAGGCTTTTCGTTTTACAAACTATGTTTGGCACTTTACCGATTTTAATGTTGCTCACTCTCATATGACCATGTACGGAATTATTGCATTTTTTCTATGGGCTTCCATTTATGCCATATTACCAAAACTAACAGGCAAGGAACCCTCACAAGTATTTGTTGGAGCCCATTTTTGGCTAGCTTTTATAGGTCTTTTTGCCTACATGGTTTCTCTCATGGCTGGAGGAACTTATAAAGGCTTGAGTTGGATAGAAGGAGAACCATTTATAGAATCGGTAATATTAATGAAACCATATTGGGTTTGGCGTGCCATTGGCGGTTCGCTTATGTTGGCTTCCCATCTAGTGTTTGCTTATAATTTTTATTATATGGTGAAAGACTATAGAAGGGTAAAACCCTCAACACAAACAAAAAATGTAGAAGAAATAACCGCTCAATAAATTTTATAAAATGTTTAATTTTCACAAAGATCATAAAAATTTGGTACTTACTGCGGGTGCTGTATTTATCGCTTTGAGCATTGTGGTTGCCATACTTCCGGCTTTTCAAATGCAAGAGACCGAACCGATACCTAATGAAAAGCCTTTAACAGACAACGAAAGAAAAGGACTTCATGTTTATGTTACGGAAAATTGTATGGCCTGCCACACCCAACAAGTGCGTAACATTGCAATGGATAATGTGTGGGGTGATAGGCCTTCTATCCCATCTGATTATTTTTACAGTAAAAAACGTTTGGATCTATGGAGGCAATCCCCGTCAGTATTAGGGAGTGAACGTACCGGACCCGACCTTACCAGTATTGGTGAACGGCAACCGAGTGAAGATTGGCATTTGCTCCATTTGTACAATCCAAGAGCTGTCGTTTCAGAATCTGTGATGCCGTCTTATCCATGGTTGTTTGAAGAAGTGGATAGTGTATCACTACAAAAGGATGATAAGATAGTGGCAGTTCCTAAAGAGTTTTTGAATAAACCTGGTAAAAAAATCATAGCTTCGGAAGAAGCGCTACAATTAGTGGACTATTTAAAATCTCTTCAACAAACAGAATTACCTAGTGGTAACTTTGGTGATTTTATTCCAGCTTTGGAAAAAATTCAGACGGAGGGAATGAGTGATGGCAATCAATCAGGTAAGTTAGATGGTGCCAAACTGTTTTCACAAGCTTGTGCCGCTTGTCATCAAGAAACTGGGAAAGGAGTCATAGGTGCATTTCCTTCATTGGTAGGGAGCGACATTGTTAATGATGAAAACTCTGAACAACTAATTAGGATTGTGATACAAGGATATGACGCTCGAACCGATTATGGAGTTATGCCACCTTTTGGAGATCAACTTTCTGATGCTGAAATTGCAGCCATAACTACTCACGAAAGAAGCAGCTGGGGCAACAATGCCCCTGAGGTAACCGAAGAGGATGTAAAAAAAATAAGAGAATTTATTGCAACTGAACTAAACCAATAAATCATGAAAAAGATAGTAATTGTTTTCACCTTTTTATTTCTATTAGGTCAACAAGTGGTAATAGCTTGTGAGGTTTGTAAAAAGAATCAACCAGAAGTACTGCAAAATGTTACTCATGGTGCCGGACCATCGGGAACGCTAGATTATATTATTATTTGGAGTGCGGTTATCATTGTTGGAGCTACGCTTTTCTTTAGTCTTAAATATCTTATAAGTCCTAAGGAAAATAATCCCGGTCACATAAAGAACATTGTTAAAAATGAAGGATTTTAAATTATGGAAGACAATAGAATCATAAAAGTTTTTTTGGATAATGATCTCAAACCCTTTGCGTCATTTGCACCTCCGGTTAAAATCGTTTTGGACACAACAAAAATACCCGAAGGTAAGCATAGCCTTAAAATTGTAGCCAAATCCTCAAATAATATAGAGGGAATACGAGAAATCCCATTTGTAGTGCGCAATGGACCAGAAATTACAGTGGTCGGCCTAAAGGAAAATGAAACGGTCGATAGCCAAGTCCCAATTACCATAAATGCCTATGGAAGTGAAACAAAAGACTTTTTCGTAATCCGAGGATCTGAAACGCCAAAAGCGGTTCCTGCTTGGGTTTGGGCATTGTTGATTTCGTTTTTCGCGTTTGGATTATTCTATTTGATTATGTACTGGAGCCCAGATCTTTATAAATCATTCTTTTAGGTATGGAAAACAAAATTATAAATTTAGATGACATTAAAACTCTTGTAGATTCTTTCTACGGAAAAGTTCGCGTAGATACCCTTTTGGCTCCAATTTTCAACAAGGTAATTCAGGATCGTTGGCCAGAACATTTGGAAAAAATGTATACTTTTTGGCAAACCGTATTATTAGAAGAACATACTTATTACGGAAGTCCTTTTGCACCGCATGCAACATTACCATTGACCAAACAGCATTTTGATCGTTGGCTGGAATTATTTTTTGAAACAGTCAATGAACATTTTGAAGGGAGAAAAGCAGATGAAGCCAGGTGGCGCGCAAATAAAATGGCGGAAATGTTCCAACATAAAATAGATCATTACAGAAACTCCGGTTCAAAACCTTTGATATGACTGCAATTGTAAAATATCCTGTGGCATTGGCATCCGTCTTCCTTTGGTTAGGTTTTGTAGGTGCCATCAGTTTTATGGAAGCTTGGTTAAAATTCCGAGCACCTGGCGTAACCCTATCTCTAGGTTTAGGTATTGGTCGTTTGGTGTTTGATGCCCTTAACAAAGTAGAATGGGTACTTGCTTTTGCAGTGCTTGCAAATTTAATTTTTGCCAAAGCAAGATTTTTTTCACTGAAAAATTTATTCTATTTCATTCCTCTCTTACTATTAATTTTTCAAAGCATTTGGGTTTTGCCAGCCTTGGATGCCCGGGCAGAACTTATAATTCAAGGACAAGAATTGGCATCTTCCTATCTCCATTTTTATTATGTGGGTATGGAAATCGTTAAGGTGGTTTGCCTTTTTGTTTTTGGTATCAAACTTTTAGACTTAAAAAATATTAGACGCAAACGATAGAATAATTAAGATATACGAAGAACTTGTTGAAAATCCGGAGACCTATCTGGAAGGACTTCTATACGCCAAACCTATAATTTATTAGGATTTCTTATTAAGGTTGAGATGCTGTTTTAGCTACAAAAACTGCCTGTTCTATTTAATTATTGGATTAGTTCTGAAAAAGTTCTTGTTATTTTTGAAGAAGTGCTAAAATTCTATTTCGGACAATTTTGTCATAATTATTAAATTGATTACTTTTATATAAACTTAAGCGCTTAGTTGTAAAAAGATTCCCTAACGTTTTCCTACCAAGATAAAGAGATGGTAGAATAAATTTATAATCAAAAATACTAATTAAAACATCATGGAATTAATTAATAAACCCGAAGTGACACCTCTGAAATTTGGTGACTCGTTCAAGACATTACAAATTAATGGGCTAGCGGGAACGCAAATGCCCGAGCACCATAGCACTAAAGAAGCTGTAATTGTAGTACAGGAAGGACAAGCTCTGTTGAAAATGGGCAATAGTAATCATAACTTGAAAAAGGGATCCGTTTTTATCATCCCGGCAGCGAATAATCACAGCTTAAAAATAATAGAAGATTTTAAAGCAGTGGCTATAATGGCGAACAATTCGGAAATAAAATTTATATAAAAATCCAAATCTTATGAAAACAGCATCATTAACAAGCAACCTAGAATATCACGAAAAACGACCCGCCATCCAGGTGTTGCTAGAAACGGAAACCGGAAAGGAAATACGGATTGCTTTTAAGAAAGACCAAGTAATGAAAGAGCACAAAACCCCTTTTCCTATCGTGGTTGAAATTTTTGAAGGCAGTATTAATTTTGGGGTCAACGGAAAAGCTCATACCCTAAATAAAGGAGATTTAGTTGCACTAGATGGCAATGTTCCTCATGATCTATCAGCAATAACGGATAGTATAGTTCGGCTAAGCTTAAACAAATCCGATAGTGCCAAACGTGTAGAAGATGTCGCAAAAAATTCTTAATGAAAAGCAAAACCATCAATATTAAAAAAGGCCGTTAAATTCATAACCAGGTGAGTAAAAAAGTGCTGCAGCCATTTTAAAATCAAGTTTATGACACAAAAAGAAAACAAGAAACTGTGGACCATTGGACATTCCACACATAGCCTTGACAATTTCATAGACATGTTGGAATCATACAACATAGTGCATTTGGTAGATATACGAAGATTTCCTAGTTCACGAAAATTTCCGCAGCTCAATAAAGAAAACTTGGAAAAATCATTAACGTATCATAACATTCAATACAACCATTTAGAAGAATTAGGTGGAAGAAGGAAAGCAAATCCCGATTCAAAGAATACAATATGGCGCAATACGTGGTTTATGGGCTATGCAGATTATATGGAAACTTCGGAATTTAAAGAAGGTCTGGAAACCCTTAAAAAAATGGCATTTAAAAAAAGAAAAGTAATTACGTGCTCAGAAGCGGTGTGGTGGCGCTGTCTTTGTTCTATGGTTTCTGATATAATGAAAGCGGAAGAATGGAAGGTAATGCACATTATGGGAATAGGTAAGGAGCAAGAACATCCCTACACCGAACCTGCAAAAATTATCAAATGGAAACTTAGCTATGAGAATCTTTAAGAGAATTGAAATTAGATTTTACTTTTAAACTCTCAATAAAGAATTAAATTGGCTATTGTCGTCCCTTTAACCGGACTTCAATCTTTTTCTTTTTGGCAGTCAGCCGTTTCATCAAGTCCATTAATTTTGAGTCTTTTGTTTCTTTATAAATTTCATTGATGCCTAAAATAAGTCGTTTTACCTCCCGAGATGCAGTAACCCGATCACTAGTGGACATATTACTCATCTTGGCATTTTCAAAAGCTTTGGCTTCTCCTAATATTTCCATATCCTTTTTTTATGGAATTTAATAAAAAATAGGCGCAGGTACTAACCAACACAAAATAAAAATGATAATAAAACCTATTATTATTGATATTATGCCAAATATTTGATTGTTCATCTTTTTCATAATTATCTATGAAGTGCAATTAATGGATTGCTTGGTAATGGGCCCATGCTGGTAATTCGAGAATGTGTTAGCCCAAATCTCCGCCAGAAATCTGGCTTTCTTTCCATCCAAGAAATAATATGATCAGAATTATATTGGGAAAAATTTCTAAGGTCGTGGGGAGTTTCTAGATATTCTATGGATACTGGAATTTCAAAAAGCTTTTCTATTCGAGAACGAACTTTATTTTGATTCGCTTTTTGAATAGGGGTTAATTTATCTTTCCTTGAAAGGCTAATAATCTTTACACTTCCCTTTGTAATTTTCACTATTTCATACCAATTCTCAAGCTCTTTGTTTGGAAGGTTTATCTCAAAATTTGATACGAATATATATTTGGGATTATTCTTAATATGAGCAGAAGCTGGAATAATCATAACTGGACAATCCCTTATTTTATCAATTATCCGTTTTGTGTTTCTACTGTATAAATTGGATCCAATGTTGGTTTGTCCTTTTCCGGCAAATATTAATAAATCTATCTTTAAATCTTTAATGGTCTTTTTGATGCCTTCTACTAGATTGGTGCATTCTGAAATAGCATTAAACCGATGATATTCATTCCTGTTGTTGAGGGTGTATTTTCGAAGGACACGCTGTAATCTAATCTCTGAATTTCGTTTCGGTTCGTTAAACCATTCTTCGTCAGCTTGGAGGAGATCTATGGCATTAAGCCCTTCTGCATCGTAGGTGTAAGTATTGAGAAAGTAGAAGTGGCATTTCTCTAGTTTGAAAAAGGCAACAGCATAGTCAATAGCATCATAACTATTGAATTTAAAATCGATAGGAATTAAAATCTTTTTCATCTCTTTAGTTTTATCTACGCTGATATTTCAATAAATTATGATAGATCATTTGCTTGAGCTGAATGAACTCTTGCCCTAATGCAGTAAAGACATCACGTTTTTTTTCATGTTCTTTTGCCCGCAAGCCATCATATTCTTTTGCTCCGTACTCAAATTCTGTATTCAGTTCTTGTTCATATTTACAAAGCATCCCCATAACCAAGGTGTTCTTTCTTCTCAATCCAAGAAGATTAGTTTCAATCATGCTATTTTTTAATAGCTGTTTTTCAATTAGCTTTAATTGTTCTAGTTCAATATTAAGGGCTGATAAAGTATCAATCCATTGATTCAATTCAATGATATCTTTTTTGATACATAGTTTTCTGTGAACATTTATTTTATATGGTAATTCTATTTTCAAGTAAACAATTTTTAAGAATTCATATTCAGCAAGGTAAATTTCCCTTGTACCTTACTAAAAAAATCATCCTTTAACCTTCTATATTTATCTAAATGGTATAAATAACTTCTTCTATAGGTTTCATGTTCAGTAATAAAGACCATATCACATTGGGTGTCTTCACATTCTGCAATGTTTCCTCTTGATCTCATATATTTGTTAAGCGCTTTGAGCAAAGTTTCATTTTCTGTATCTTTCTTCTGAAATTTCTGAAGTACACTTTGATCATCCGCTTTGTTATTGAAGTCTTTTTCCCAAAGACCTATAAGATTTGTCAATTCTTTTTTGATATATTTTAAATGGTTAATCCAATTGTCCAACTCAATAGTGTTTATTTTATGCGTCATATCAACATCTGTGTCGTGATGATATATTTCCGTTTGTAAGACCTCCATTTTTAAATTTTTAATAAGTATTAATTTTGTTTTGGCTTTCCACTTGAGTTACCGTAACAATTTTAAGTTTTTGCTTGCCAGAAGGAAAATCCCATTCTATACTATCTCCTTCCGAATACCCAAATAGAGCTGCTCCCATTGGTGTGAGAAAGGAAACTTTGTTCTGTTTGGCATCTTTGTCTGGTGGTATTACTAGTTGAATTACTTTCTCCCAACCATTTTCAGAATACACCATTATTTTACTGTTGAAGCGAATCACATCTTCTGGCATATCAGCTTCGTTAACTATTTGAGCGTTTTTTAGTTCTCCAATCAATCTTTGTAATGATTTCTGAGTTTCAAAATCCTCGGCATACCCTGAGATGTTGAGTATGCGCTTTATATACACATACTCCTTCTTTTCCAATATTAAACTACCATACTTCATAGTACACTCTTTAAAATGTTAGCATTAAGGGAAAATTCCTCTTTGTATATATGCTTTCTCAATACGCTTAATAGCAATACAGTAGGCAGCAGTACGTAGATCCATTCCCTCTTTTTCCGAATATTCATAAACCTTATTAAAAGATTCCCGCATTTTTTTGTCAAGTTTGGCCATCACTTCATCCAATTGCCAAAGTTCACCATTACGATTCTGTAACCATTCAAAATAACTGGCTACTACACCGCCCGAGTTACAAAGGATGTCTGGGATAATTGATATTCCTCGTTCTAAAAGAATTTTCTCACCCTCCACATTTGTTGGGCCATTGGCACCTTCTGCAATCAGACGTGCTTTGATGTCTAGCGCATTTTTATCCGTAATTTGATTCCCTAATGCCGCTGGAATACATATATCACATTCAGTTGCAAAAAATTCATTTATATTCAAAACAGTAGCTTCTGGAAAATCAACTATACTTCCACTATTCATCTTACTGTAATTGAATAGATCCTCTACTGTAATTCCGTTTTGATTTTGAATACTTCCGAAGGCATCTTGCACAGCGACTAATTTTGCACCTTCTTTTTCAAGAAAATAAGAAGCCCAATATCCTACGTTTCCGAATCCTTGAACAATAAACTTTTTATCAACTAATGTTTCATTATTAATTTCTGCCCAGAATTTGATATTCAAGAAGACTCCATACCCAGTTGCGCGATCGCGCCCTTCGAGCCCGCCACTCCCTTCTGGTTTCCCTGTCACTACATGCTGATTTGCAGTACGTTCAGCCGGTGGCCGAGTGCTCATATAGGTATCAGCAATCCAAGCCATTGTCTGGCTATTGGTATTTACATCGGGTGCCGGAATATCGTGTTCAGGCCCTATATTATCGGCCAGTGCAAAGGTGAACCTACGTGTAATGCGCTCCAGTTCTCCCTGAGAATATTTTGATGGGTCTAATTGGATACCACCTTTCCCACCACCATAAGGTAAACCTGCCAGTGAAGTTTTCCAGGTCATCCACATTGCAAGTGCTTTAGCCGCATCAATATCAACTGTTGGATGGTATCGTAAACCTCCTTTATAGGGACCTAATGCATTATTGTGTTGTACTCTATATCCTGTGAAAATTTCCACCTCACCGTTGTCCATTTTAACTGGGAAGTGTACAATAATTTCATTGTTTGTAATGCTAAGTATCTTACGGATATTTGGATGTAAATCGATTTGATCTGCAGCACTGTGAAACTGCATCATTACATTGTCCAGCATACCTTTTACAGGTGCTTTTATTGTCTTGTTGTTCAATTCTGCTGTAATTGCTGTCATAAGTATAGATCGCCTAAGCGAATATTTTAATTATTAGATTATTTAAAAAGACGGTTGCTTATCCTTCTTTGATGATATTTATTTCTGAATGAAATTTCATTCGCGTTTGGTTTTATTGAAACTTTTTGCAATTTTCGTTGTTTTATTCTTCCAGTCGTGAAAAATGTGATTAGTGCATTAATAATCATATCATGAAATTAAAATTGTTAAGACATAACCATTTCTGGATGATGCTCTTTTTTTATATTAGAATGTTCTACCGTTCCCTCATCATATTCGCTACACGACCATACTTGGCTTTTTTGATTGGTTAGTACGCAGGTTTCCCTATGCGTGCATGTGGGACATATGTTGAATGAATTTATCTTCATAGTTTGCTATTATTTATATACCAAAAGGCAATGTATATGCCAGTGGATGCCAAGAAAAGTTCTATAAAGAGGAAATCCCTTGTATTACAAGGGATTGAGAGTTTAAAAGAAGTAATAACGAAACTGTTTGACTGATACAATATTTCCCGGTTGGGACAAAATGTATCAGTCAGAAATAGATTTAATCTGAAAGTTTCTCCCGTATTGTTTTACGATCTATACCTAAAATAGCGGCAGCTTTTGTTTTATTATTGTTTGTAGCGTTTAGTACTTTTTGAATATATCGTTTCTCTATTTCTTTAAGTGGAAGTAATTTTTCTTTTGGAAAATCAATATTGAATTTGAGTGCCTCCGGTAATTGTTCAATTTCAATAATTTTATCACACATAATTACAGCACGCTGTATAACGTTTTCAAGTTCTCGTATGTTTCCTGGCCAGTCATATCGCTGTAAAACATCGGATGCTTCCTGGCTTAATTTTATAAAACGATCTTTATATTCAACTCCATATTTGAATAAGAATTTTTCGACAAGCAAAGGAATGTCTTCCTTACGCTCGCGTAATGCTGCGACTTCTATTTCAACTACAGTAAGCCTATAGAAAAGGTCTTCTCTAAAAGTTTCTTTCTTGATCATTTCCTTTAAATCCCCGTTAGTTGCTGAGATGATGCGCACATCAATTTTATCTGGTTTCTGTGCTCCCACTTTTAACACCTCTTTTTCTTGAAGTACACGTAATAAGCGAGATTGTACCGCAGAAGATGCATTACCAATTTCATCCAAGAAAATAGTTCCTCCATTGGCTGCTTGAAAAAAACCATCTCGTGCTTTATCGGCTCCAGTAAAAGCACCTTTTGTGTAACCGAACAATTCAGATTCCAAGAGGTTTTCCGGAATACCACCGCAGTTTACTACAATAAATGGAGCTCGTGAAAATTTGCCGTGGTAGTGAATAGCTCGTGCTACAAGTTCCTTTCCAGTGCCACTTTCTCCCTTAATAAATATCGTGGCTTTGTTATCTTTTACACGCTCAATGATCTGGATGACAGCGTTAATTTTTTCGGAGTTTCCAATAATTTCTCCATAACTATCTGCTTTTTGTGATACTACATTAGTTAATGAACCTTTATCTTTTTTTATACTACTAAACGATTTGGTTATTGCTGTGCTTAATTCATCCTTAGTAAAAGGCTTAGTGAGATATTCTACCACTCCAGATTTGATAGCTGAAAGTGAATCCTGCACAGAAGGATACCCTGTTACAACCAAAGTTGGAAGTTTTGGATAGTGTTCTGAAAGAAATTTAATAAGTTCAAATCCATCTATCTCGGGCATTTTTAAATCGGTAATAAGTAGATCGATCTTAGTTTCCCGTAATATTTGCACCGCTTCTTTTACAGAAATTGCCTTGTAGGTATGATAATCCCAAGATTTTAAATGACGCTGCAGCAGTTCTAAAATATTGATGTCGTCATCTACAATTAATATATTCTCTTTTTTTAATTGCATTAGTTCTTATTTTGGGAGTTTTACGGTAAATGTGACGCCTTTGTCTTTATTGTTTTCTGCTATGATAGAACCATTATGACTTGCAACAATTCCATGTACAACACTCAAGCCAAGTCCAGAACCATCACCGGTTGGTTTTGTAGTAAAGAAGGGTTGAAAAACTTTCTCTTTCGCTTCTTCTGAAAGACCTGTTCCTTCATCTGAAATTTTCAAAAAAATATCTTTTTCTGATTGAAATGCTTCAATGGTGACTAAGCTCTTTTTTGGCGAAAAATAAATAGCATTTATAATTAAATTGAATATGATTTGCGTAAGCTGAATTTTATCTGCTCGCATTAAAAGTGTATCATCTTCAATCTTAACTATATATTTTACTTCTGCTTTTTTAAAAGAAGCATCCAAGAGTGCAATTGCATTTTTAATACTCGGTACAATATTAACTTCTTGCATTTTTTGAGGCATTTCGCAGGCAAAAAACATCAATTTCTTTACAACTTCCCTCGAAAATATAGCATTTTGAATGATTTTATCGAGATCTTCAGAAATTGGATTATCAGTTTTAAATTCCTCTTTCAACAATTCTGCAAAACCTAAAATGTTGGTAAGTGGAGTATTCAATTCGTGTGCAATCCCTGCAGTGATTTCTCCTAAGATACTCAATCTATCTGCTCGCTCCATCTGCCTCTTTAAAGAAGTTTCATTTTGCTGAATTTCGAGACGTTCCAGTAAATTCCCTAATTTAATTGCAACATTGTGTATTAAAGGTTGTTCCTCATTAAGGAATACAGATTCGGATTTATGCTGAGAGGCAACGATTTTTCCTTGTATTTTATTAAAAATGATAATGTCCGAAGAAATAAAATTTTTATAATTTATAGTTCCTGTTTGATATGTTTCAATAGATGTTTCAATGGCTATCTCAGTATTTTCTGGAAATTGGAAACCTTTTTTTAAACTCATTGCGATGGCACGGAAAGTTACCTTCATTGCTTCAGCATCTGAATTTGCGATGATAGACGAGATTTCATAAAGACAGGTGAGCTCTTTAATACGTTCTTTTAAAGCTTCTTCGGTATTACTCATTTCTAGTACATTTCTAATTAATGGATTGCTGATCTCTTTTCATTACTATGGTTCTATATGGAAAAGGGATTTCAATACCTTCTTTATCAAAACGTTTCTTGATACTTTCTAATACTGCAATTTTGAGTTCGAAGCAGTCATTAAATTTTTCTCCCCAAGCCCACGCGCGAATTGTTATTGAAAAATCATTGAGCGAAATGACCCCTGTTTTGACTATCGGTTCACCGTTCTCTTTATCTAGTGCAGATCTATTATCATAGATAAGAGGGTGATTTTCACATTCTTCCTGCATTATCTTTTTGGCCAGGACTATGTCACTATCATAAGATATTCCAATCTCTATACGCTCACAACACTTAAGTTCACCAAGATCATAATTGATTAATTTTTCTTTATTAATAATAGAGTTAGGGATCACAATCATCTTATTTTCAAAGTTCCGAATCACGGTATGACGTAAGGTGATATCAGTCACAGTTCCTACCATTGTGTCAGTTACTTTTACCAGATCTCCTACTTTAAAAGGTTTAAATGAAATTATAAATACTCCACCAACAAGGTTGGCCAAAGCTTCTTGAGAAGCAACACCTATTACAATTGCAATAACTCCGGCACCACCTAAGGCTGTTTGAGCAACTCCACGAAGTGAAGGAAATGCCAATAATCCAAATAAAATACCAGTAAAATAAATAGCAAATACAGCTACATACCTTAAAAATTTGAAACTTGTTGGATCATATTTGTTCTGAATCTTTTTAATGATACTTTTTTTAAACCAGATATTCGCGGAAGTTGCGGCTACAATAGTAAAGACTGCTAAAAAACCTAAATATAGAACCAGTTTGAAATCCTCCTTTTTAGCACCATATTTTTCTTCTTCCACAAAGAGGAAACTCAATGCGATAAGGCCAAGAACTAACCATAGGACGTTGAGCACACGTTTTATCAAATTCACAGGAGTTGTTTTTTCTCCGGGAAATTTTTTATGTTCTTGATTTACCAGCCATTTATGAACAAGACTCGTTAAAAGATATAATACTACAACCACGGTAACCACGATAACCGCGTAGATGATATCCGTTTTGTAAGTCAAAAAAAGATCTTTCATAGTTACTTTTTGATTTTCTATTTTGAGCACGAGACTAATATCTTATATCTCATTCTAAATTATTCTTGTGATACTTTAATTGTAAGTTTTTTATTTTCTGAAGGAGTTCTCCGTTTGCAGGACCTTTTATTACACAATTTTTTATAATTTTTTCAATGGGAATAAAATTAATAGGCACTGGTTTGGCGTTTATTTCTTCTAACCATTTCCCAAGCTGCTCAGCCGAACTGAGATAAACAATTTCTCCCAATCCCACCCAGCCATGTGCTGCGGCACACATAGGGCAGTGCTCACCACTGGTGTATATCGTGGTGTTTTTTCTTTCTTCTGCCGAAAGGTTTTGTGCCGCCCAATTTGCCAGTTCAATCTCTGGATGTGCCAGCACATTAATTTCATTCACCCGATTTCGGGCTGTGGCTATTACCTCATTCTTTTGGTTTATCAGAATCGAACCAAATGGTTCGTCACCCGCATTAAGAGCTTCTTCAGCTAACGCGAGGCAATGTTTGAGGTGTTTTAGATCTTCTCCTGATAAGTTTTCATTTCTTTTCATGATAATATTTTAGATAGGGGATCGCTCAATTTTATTGATCAAATCAATTTTTCACCAATCATGCCCATAGCAAAACCCAGGGTTGCCCCTAAAGAGATGGCGTAGTTGTTCTTTAATTTACTTTGTGGGGCGATATCCTGAAATAATAGATACAAAATTCCCCCGCTGGCAAACATCATAAGGTGTGCAGTTGTTTTAGGATAGCTGCTAAGGAACAAATGTCCAGCCAATGCTGCCACGATACCTGAGAAACTAAGCAAAAAGAAAACAATTAAGGTTTTTTTCTCGCTAAAACCACTTACTACCATATCCCGATACGAGTTGAAAGCTTCTGGTAAATTTTGCAATCCAATAAAAATTGCCAATAAAACTGCAATAGAGTAATCTTCAGCAAAAACGGCTCCTAGGGCTATAGATTCAGGAATAAAATCCATGCACATCGCTAGTAAGGTAGCCATTTTTCCAACTTTTTTGGCCAATATTTTATCGATATAATAAAAGAGAATTGCCCCTAAACCAAAGGAAAGTAAAAGTTCCCATAAGGCAAGTTTTTCCATTCCTCGTGGAATCAATACCAGTGCCACGGCAGAAAGGATGATACCTCCCCCTATAGCGATTATAGTATGTGTGATTTCATCTTTTACAGGACTGTCCTTTACTCGGTGATTGAAACTTTTTGCCAAAAGGCCGCCAATAAAAACGGTTATTCCTGAGAATCCTGCATACAAAATTATGTTCCAAATCATTATCTTTAACTTTAGACTGTCCTATGTTTGTACCCTAAATGTACGACTAGGATGGCTAGAGATAAAATTATTCCTAGAACAGCTACACCAATCCATCCAAAATTTCCCCAAGCAATCGCCCCCAAGCTAGTGCCCAAGGCACCTCCAATAAAAAATCCTACCATATAAATGGTATTCACACGGTTGCGTGCTTCAGGGTTTTTTGAAAATATGATATTCTGATTTGTGATATGCAAGGCCTGTAAACCCAAATCTACCAGAATAATCCCAATGATGAGTCCTGCAATAGAATTTGCTGAAAACAGAAAAATTCCCCAGGACAAAACGAGCAAAATTGCCGAAAACAGTATGATTTTATTTTTGCTCACCTTGTCGTTCATTTTGCCAACTACGGTTGCCGCCATGGCACCAACAATCCCGAAAAGGCCAAATGCGCCGGTCACTCCGCTGCCATAACCGAAGGAGTCTTCCATTAAAAACACCAGGGTAGTCCAAAAAGCACTCAGTCCGGCAAAAGCCAGTGCTCCCCGAAGTGCGGCAAGTCTCAAAGAGGCTTCGGTTTTAAAATAGAACCAAAGAGATTTCATTAAACTCGCATAACTACCTTTATAGGTGGGACTTATTTGTGGTAGCTTGAATTTCAGCAATATAAAGAGCGCAACCATCATAATGGCAGCAACATAATACATCGTCCTCCAGCCGAATTGTTCGCCAACCAATCCACTAATTACTCTGCTACCTAGAATCCCAATAAGCAACCCGCTCATGACGATCCCAATAGCACGCCCTCGCCCTTTGTCATCAGACAATTGTGCTGCCATGGGGACAAAGAGTTGAGGTATGGCAGAAGTGAAACCGATAAAAAAGCTACTTATTATAAGCAAAAGCAAGGAATTTGAAATTGCCGCGGCTACCAAGGAAAGGATCATTAGCAGAAAATCGAGCTTTAGTATTTTTTTGTTGGATATTTTATCCCCCAAAGGTATGATTATGAGCAAGCCAAAAGCATAACCTAATTGGGTAGAAAGAGCGACATTACTCACGGCAGATTCTGTGACACCAAAAGTAAGGGCGATTTGATGTAGCAGTGGTTGATTATAATACAGGTTTGCCACCACCAAGCCAGCCGAAATGCTCATAAGGTATAAGACAGAGTTGGAGAGCTGTTTCAAGAGATTTTTTATTGAATTATAAAATATTTGCGACTTAGAGATAGTGGTGGGAATCCCGCAGACCGGCATGAGAAATGCCGGACGAGGAATTGAAACGGATAGCCCGCTCGAACGCCCGTATAAAAACACTTTTGCCTCCCCCGATAAGTTATATATCCAAAATCAGAAAGCATTGTGGGCACGTAGTAATTCTTTGCTAAAATATATATTTAAGGTCTTAAAAGTTCACGATATTGATTTCTATAGAAGTAAACCATTGTAATGTTCAAAGCTAATAGTACAAGTGCACCCCATATTTTTTCTGGATCCAGGCTAATGTGAAATAGCACGGCGTTAATGGAAACACTCATTAAAATTAATGCCATTAGGCCTCCAAACTTATTGAAAATAAATGCCAATCCTGCAAGGATCTCCACAACTCCAACAAGCTGCATCGCGCCTGTAGAAAGTAAATTACCAAAATATTCATTGGCTTCTGGAGCCATTTCCGGAAAGGGGATATAATTGAAGAAGTGATCTAAACCGAAGAAGAGTAAAAAGACTCCAAAAAAGATTCGTATTGCAAGAGTTAATTTTTTATTCATAGCTTGAAAATTTCGAATTAGTAATTTTATTTCTGAATTGCAAAGTTGAATGTTTTTTATGAGCTAAACCTTCACCTATGTCAAGATAGTCAAAATACCCTATCAATTATTCATAGGATTATTGGGATCCTGTGCTTCCTGTCTTTTAATTTCTTTTTTCACAAATTTTTCATGTTGCATTTCTGCGATATAATCCTTTTTTCTTGCATAAACATTGCTTATACCTTCTGCTTTACCATATACCGTGATCATATCTTCAGGAAGTAATTTAAAATCTCCTGAGGGTGAGCCAAAGTAATCTGTATCTATCCTGTCTATTCCTAAGATAGTTATCCCCTCATGTCTTAAATCGAGTTCTATCAAGGTTTTGTTAGCGAGCCAATCATTCTCATCAATTTTCTTTTCGCTTATTTTATAATTATCCTTTAAGTGAAGAACTGCTGCATAATCTTGTATTTCTAAATCCGTATATTTTTTTAGCATTCTGTCTATCAGTTTAGAGAGACCACGATCTACCCATTTACTTTTTATAGCCCACCAGATAGCACCCATACCAACAATCACGATACCTAAACCGTATAATTTTGAAGATAATGTATTTGGTAGAATAAAAGTTAAAATTAAGGAGGACATTACCGTCACTATCCCAGCATTTCCAACCAGCATTAGATTAAATATTATTTTTCGACGGACGGGATGATTCATTATTTTTTCAGATTCCGCCGTAGTAAAACCAGCTCCAGTATAGGCAGAACGAGCTTGAAATCTAGCGCTTTGTGAAGATAGACCTGTATAGGTTAATGCTATTGTGGCAATTCTTGTAATTAAGGCCGAAAGTGCTACCACTAAAAATAAAGTTATTGCTGCAATCATGAATTTTAACTTTTAAATTAAATAATCGTATTCGAAAATATAAATTACGAATTCAGCGTGGTTTCTGCAACGAAACATTAATTACAATTTCGCCTTGGTTCTACTTAATGTTGATGGCGAAATACCCAAATAGGAGGCTGCCATTTTATTAGAAACTCTTTGTAATATTCTTGGTTGGTTTTTTATGGTCCATTGTACTTTTTCCAAAGCGTTAAATCCCTGAAAACCATAAATTCGTTTTTGAGAGGTAATAAAACCAAGTTCAAGAATTTCCCGGTATAATCTATCTAATTCTGGATAGAGCGATATTAGTTTATAAAAATCTTCGCGCTTACAAACTAAAAGTGTAGATTTTTCGATGCTCTGTAAATATTCACAAGCAGGTTTTTGATCTATAAAACTTGGCAATGCGGTGCAAAACATATTCTCGAAAGCAAAAAAGCGGGAAGTTTCTAAACCTTCAGAATTGATATTAAAGATGCGCAGAATTCCCTTATTTATGAAGTAAAAATCTTCACAAACAGACGAATAGTCTACTAATATTTCATTTCGACTGGTTGTTTTAAGGCTAAAATGTATCCCAATCTGCTTTATTGCATTTGCATCTAAATTGGTATTCTTCTGTAGATGTTTCTCAAATTCTTATAACACAGTAGCTTGGACTATTTTAATCCCTCATTGAGGGTTTGTACTCTAGATTAATTGAAAGATCAAAAAAGACACTATGAAAACTACAAAATTTACAATAGGAATTACTTTCTGCGTTCTGGTGATTGTAGCAATTGTTAGTTTTTCTTTTCAGAAGAAATCAACAAATAATAATAGATCTACAGAGTATTCCATCGCAAAAGTTTGGGAATTACCGGCTGTTTTGGACGAGGTGAGCGGCATTACATGGCTTCCAGACGGAACTATTGCGAGTGTGCAAGATGAAGATGGTGTAATTTTTATTTATGATTTAGCTAAAAAGGAAATCATTGAAAAAATAGAATTTGCAGGTTCAGACGATTATGAAGGAATAGCTGTCCATAAAGATGATGCTTATGTATTACGTAGCGACGGAACTATTTATGAGATTTTAAATTTTCGTAAGAAAGAAAAAACTACAACTAGTTTTGAAACCGGATTTACTGCCAAAAATAATATGGAAACACTGGCTCTCGATATAAAGAATAAGAGCTTGATTTTAGCACCTAAAGACAGGGATAATGCTGATGAATTTAAGGGTGTTTACCATATCCCATTAACTTCGAAAACAATAGATAGAGTGCCAATTATAAAAATTAATATGGACGATGGGGCACTCAAAACTTATCAAAATAAGAAATTGTATAAAACCTTTAGCCCATCAGATATTGCAATACATCCCAAAACTGGAGATTATTATGTGTTGGATGGTAAAAATCCCAAACTCTTAAAATTAAATTCTAAAGGATCTATTAAAAAAGTTTATGAATTGGAGGAAAGCCAATTTCCACAACCAGAAGGAATAACTTTTAGTCCGGAAGGAACCTTATACATTTCTAATGAAGCTAGTGATGGAGATGCAACTATTATACAGATAAACTTGAAGTAATGCGGGAAACAGAGAACCAGCAAGATTCAAAAAGCAGATTTCCTCTTTACCTTTCTATTGGATTGATAGGTGGCCTTGTTGCTTGCTATTTTTTAGTGCCAAGTATTCAGCAATTTTTTGATGAAGCATGGAAAGTATTAACCAGTAATGATAAGAAGCGAATTGAAGGATGGGTGTCTGGGTTTGGATGGTTAGGTCCTATTGTGCTGATTTTGGCGATGATTGGGCAGATGTTTTTACTAGTGATCCCTACGCTACTTCTTATGGTAGTATGTATTTTAGCTTATGGACCCTTCTTGGGAAGTCTTCTCATTTTAGTATCTGTAGTAGCAGCCTCATCTGTAGGATATTTTATTGGTATTCATTTAGGAGAAACGCTTGTTGTTAAACTAATGGGGCAGAAAAATAAATATAAAATCGAGAAATTTATTGATACTTACGGATTTTGGGCTGTAATTGTTACAAGGTTGAATCCTTTTTTATCCAATGATGCCATAAGTTTTGTAGGTGGAATTTTAAGAATGGGCTATTGGAAATTTATTGGAGCTACTTTAATAGGCATTTTGCCCTTAACTGTATTTATAGCCATTCTTGGAAAGAGTACGGAAACTTTGAAAACTGGGTTACTCTGGGGTTCTTTAGTAAGTTTGTTAGCTTTTGGGATTTATGTATGGTCGGACAAGTCTAAAAAAATGAATTATTGTTAGTTTTACTGTCTAGCAATGTGATACTTATATTTTTTTTGATTCCTAAGTGAATTGCAGCACTATTTAATGCACGCTTGAGATTTCTGTTAATCGATCTGAAATATTAGTCACATTAATTATATTCAACTTTTTAATATTTGTTTCGGTCGGGGCTAATGCTGTCTCAGTTATTAGATGATTATATATGGCATTATTTTCTTTTAGGCAAAACTAGTTTATTGGTCAGGAGATTATTAAGTTTCTCTGCATTAATTAAATGGATCGAATAAAAACGACACATCAAATGTTTATAGTGAAAAAGTTAAAAATATGTGAAATATACCCCTTTTTGGGTATTTCAGAGTCCTGTTTTCCGACTTAATTTAGTCCTCCGTTTATTCGGTAATGGATATAAATTATGTTATTTCGATGTAGGGTAGGAATACTTAAGTCGTATCCAATTAATATTACCGGATTAATACTAAAACCTTTCAGTTCGCTGAAAGGTTTTTATTTTCTGTATACTTCTTATATCTCATTTATTAAGTAGTTTATAAGATCCATATTATTTTGTTCTCAAATGATTTTATTAGCTTTATAAAGCTAATGATTCAGTCTGGAAATAGATAGCCCAAAATTTCTGATAAAAAGTTTCGTCGCTGTATTTGGTTTGATAGTTTTGGGTATATAACGTAAATTCAAGGAAATGCCGTGAGGCTTAAAAACTTCTACTCTTGTTTTTCTTGGAGCTTCAGTTTCTATTATTATTTAGCTCTGTTAATCAGCAGCTATTACAGATATGATCCGTATCCTTGGCTAAGTGGTGATAGTTTAGGTTTATTTGGTACCGCTGTGATACTTCTGGAGGGGAGAGAATCAAAATAAAAAATCTGACCACAGCAGCCAACATCTAGTAAGGAAGAATATTAGGTTTTTTTAAAGAATTTGATATTTAACATCCTCTAAATATCTTGTGATAGCACTCACCTTTAGTGTTTGGTTGTTTGAACGAATAAGTCAAGAGGCATAGAAATGCAGAATAAGAATATGGATCATAAAAAAAAGGTATATGTATGATAATGATAAGGTTATAGATAAAAACATTAATATTACTATTCCGGTTATAGTGGGTTATCAGGTCTTGGATAAATATCTAGGGGAAAAGCTGGTTGGGGAGATACTATCCAAGGAAAACAAGGATGGTGAGAAATCTAAATATGCTCAGGTAATAGATATTTCTGTAGAAAAAAGCTATTTGGAAGGATTTGATCTTCTGTTGAATATAACTTTAAAAACACTAACAAATCTTTTCAAGAACAGGGAGGTTAAGATGTTTTTTCATGCGGCTCTGGAATTTGATAAAGATCTTCAGCATATTTCCCTGAAAGATTATGAAGTAGATGGAAAAACCAATAATTGGTTTACCGATAGGTTGCTGGAAACTATTGTGAATAAATGGATGTATAAAAGGCTCAAAAAGAAAATGAATTTCGATTTAATGCCTCATATAGTGGAAAAAGTTGATGCTATTAACCTAGAATTGGAAAATAAACTAGAGGCAAAAGACGGCGTCTTCTTAATCGGTTCATTAGATAAAGTAGAAATTTCCAACATCACGGCTGGGGAAAAAGAACTCTGGATTTCGGTATCGGTAAGTGGCACTGGACTTCTAGAACTGGAAAAACTCTAGCTGTAGATCTAGCAAAGCAATTTGATCTTACCAGCCTTATTCCATGTCAAAAGCCTTCACGTACATTATTACGTCTACCAAAGATTTTATTTCGAGTTTGTTTTTTATGTTTTTCCAATGCTTGCGAAGTGTTTGAACAGAAATAAATAATTCGTCTGCAACTTCCTGATGTCTCATTCCTTTTGAAAAAATGACCAGAATTTCTTTTTCCCGTTTAGTGAGTTGAGTGAACTTGGAGATATTTGTTTTAATAAAACTGTTTTCTTCAATAAGAGCACCAAAAGATTTTATGGTATTAGAAATATCACTGGATGGTCTTTTTATTTTTATGATAGAATTCCCTTCTTCATCTACTCCTTCAAAAAGTATAGTAATCTTGTTGTTAGTTATGGGATTTGGTTTGGTCTCAGTTATCCAAGTTCTGGCCTCCTTTTCCGTGGCAAAGTGCAAGGGGGAAATGATGGATTTTCCTTCCTTGAAAGAATTCATAATGCTTAAATGCACCAAAACGTCTTTTCCTACTACAAAGGCGACTTTTCTATTTCCATATTCCACACAGGGAATATTAACATGCTCTTCTATCCAATTATATATATCTGCGTTGAGGGGTAGGCAGAAGTTTTGCTGTACCCATAATGCATTCGTGGGTTTATATTCCTTATAGAAGTCAGTAAAAACGAGAAATTCTTTTTTTAGACAGCAATAAGTTTCGGGAGATTTTTTCCAAAATTGCACAAAACTATCGGTTTCTTTCTCAAAGTCTATAGTGAGTAGGTCACTTTCGTAAACTTTCATTGTTTAATTTTTAGCCTTTATGGCTAAACTATAGAAAATATACTAAAATATCAGCAATTATAACAACAGAGTATTAGTAAGCTTATCAAAAATTAGCAAGGAATATGGATAAATCGGAATGATTTTTATTTAGTTCAGGAAATAGCTACCTAGACATTAGATCTCTAAAGTAGTTTTTAACTCATCCTCTACAAATCTTTTACTTTTAATGATAATATTGTCCGAAAAAAAACAGGATTTCGGTGAGGCTAGAAGTAACGGGGATTAAGACTGTTTTCAATGTTAGGATCTTGCTATTGGAGCACAGAATTATTTTTTCATTTTTTAAAAATTTATACAGATTAAGATTTTAATTTTCAATTAGTTGGAATAAAGTCTTGAATCTAGCAGCGCAGCGATCTTATATCTTTTGTCGGACGACAATGATTCTTTTATTGAATTTTATAAATTTGAGTTTTAAAGTACAGAAGTCAAGGCTTATACTTTTCTTTCAATTGAAATTAAGCAAAACAACCTGTCGTTCAAATGGCTTAATTTTTATTTATTATAATTTTCAAGCGATATCAAAAGATAAGCTGGTTAAACTTCATTTATTAATTCTCGGTCTTACTCAATTTCAAAAAAATATATTGATTATCTTGGGAGGGCTTCTGCTTATTACTAATATTGTGATTATCTATAAATAAATCGTGAATTCTTAAATTATTCAATGATACAATCTAGACTTTTTGCCCTTTTGGCACTGTTGCTCATTACCATATCTAATTCTACCGCTCAAGTTCTAACTAGCGGTGAAATGGAAGTTTACTTAGAAATACTCAATCCTTCCTCCGAAATTAATAATGGAGTGGTAAAAGTATCGATAGAAGGAGGTCAGGCTCCATATCAATACAAATGGAGTAATGTAGACACTCCTTTAATTGCTTCAGAATCGGTTGGTTTGATCGAGGGATTGGAGCATTCTGTAATTATAAGTGATGCCAGCGGAAATACAGTTTCCAAGAAATTCACCATCCCTGCAAAATCAATAACCGAAATTTTCAACAGTAAAGTACAACCAGCGGTAGATGTGCTAGGAGCCGTTCTATTTTGGGATGCTTTTGCTACCCTCGGAATATATGATCCAGTAGTTTACGTTTCTCATAAAAATATACCCCTTCCACGAATCGAAGTATCTACCGATGAGGAATATCAAGTAAAAAAATGGTTGGCTGAGGAAGGAAGCCAGGTAAAAAAAGGTGATACAATTGCATTGCTGGAAAGCAATAATAACATGGAAATATCCATTCATGCTCCGGCCGACGGAACGCTAGAACAGGTTTCCAAAGAAGGATCTGTAATTTCCAGAATGCCTGAAACTGGTTCTTTCAAGGCCTCTCTCTTGGGGGTAATTCAATTTCAAAATCCCCAACCTCTTTTGTATCCAAATGGAGATATAAAAACCAATAACATTCCTTTCATTGTTATTTGGCTTATTTTGGGAAGTATTTTCTTTACCATTCGCCTAAAGTTTATAAACATTCGCGGATTTAGACATTCTATAGATTTAGCAAGAGGAAAGTATAATGATCCCGATGCTCCTGGCACGATAACACATTTTCAAGCTATGGCCACTGCAGTTTCGGCTACTGTGGGATTGGGGAATATTGCGGGTGTAGCCGTTGCAATTTCTCTGGGAGGTGCAGGAGCGACTTTTTGGATGTTTCTCGCCGGGTTTTTCGGAATGTCTTTAAAGTTTGCCGAATGTACTTTGGGAGTAAAATATCGCTTTATAGATGACGAAGGCCGCATATTTGGAGGACCCATGAATTATTTACGCTATGGTCTAGAAAAGCGAAACCTAAAGCGTTTGGGAAAATTCTTAGCTATACTCTTTGCAGTTCTAGGGGTTGGTGCCTCATTTGGAGGTGGTAATATGTTGCAGTCAAATCAGGCTTTCAAAATAGTTTCAGAGCAAATTCCCGTTTTGCAAGGTCAGGGATTTTGGTTCGGAATTGGGTTTGCCGTGTTGGTAGGAGCCGTGATTATTGGAGGAATTAAAAGTATCGCCAAGGTCACAGAAAAAGTAGTTCCTGTTATGGCAATTTTATATGTGTTAGGTTGTTTAGTGGTGATTGGGTATCATTTCGAATATCTTGGTGGCGCTTTTGTAGCAATTTTCGATGGTGCTTTTTCTGCGGAAGCTTTAAAAGGTGGATTTATTGGAGTGCTGATCATAGGTTTGCAACGCGCCGCATTTTCTAGTGAGGCCGGAGTAGGTTCAGCAGCAATTGCTCACAGTGCCTCCAAAACTAATCATCCTATTGCCGATGGCTTTACTTCTTTGGTTGAGCCCTTTATAGATACTATGCTAATTTGTACCATGACCGCGCTGGTTTTGATATTTACAGGCATGCACGAAATTGACAGCGGAATAGGCGGAGTAGAACTTACCGCTGATGCCTTTGGAAGTGTAGTTTCTTGGTTCCCTTCTGTGCTGGCAGTCGCTGTGTTTTTATTTGCCTTTTCCACCATGGTTTCATGGTCATATTATGGAATGCGTTCTTGGACCTTTCTTTTCGGAAGAAGTAGAAAAGTAGAACTGGTCTATAAAGTTATGTATTTAGGTTTCGTAGTATTAGGTGCATCGGTAAGTTTAGGAGCAGTTTTAAGTTTCGCAGATATGATGATTCTGGCTATGTCATTTCCAAATATAATAGGATTGTATATTATGGCTCCTGAAATAAATGCCGATATGAAAATTTACTGGCAGAAATTAAAAGACGGTAAATTGTTTATCAATCCAAAATTCATCAAAACTGAAGATTAATTTATCGTAATATATAACTCTAAAGGGGAGGCAGAAATGCTAAATCTTGAAGAAGTTATTCAGTCCATAGTTTTCCAACGGAATAGGTACGTGCATCGCCGGCAATTTCGACTCTGTCGCCTTTGTTTCTGCACTCAAGACTGCCGCCACGCTCAGAAAGCTGGCGGGCAATTAGTTCCTGTTTTTCAAGTTTTTCACTCCAATAGGGGGTGAGGGAGCAATGTGCAGACCCGGTGACAGGATCTTCAAAAACCGAAGCTTTAGGTGTAAAGAATCTAGAAACGAAATCACAATCAGAGCCTTTTGCGGTAACGATAACTCCACCGGTTCCCAGTTCTAGTTGATCGAACCAGGAACGGTCAATCTCTATGTTCTTTATAGCCTGCTCGTCTTCATATACCAGCACAAAATCCCGTGCCTTCAAAACTTCCTTTGGCAGAATGTTCAAAGATTTTTGAAGAAGTTCGGGTAAGGAAGTGGGAACAGGATTTCTCGATGGTAGGTCCAAAATATATTTGGAGCCTTCAGTAGTAACATTAAGGTCTCCGCTTCGGGTCTTAAAAATTATGTTTCTACTACTATATTTTCTAATCTCCTTTAGGGCATGAGCGGCTGCCAGGGTAGCATGTCCGCAAAGATCCATCTCCATTTCGGGAGTAAACCATCTTAAGTGAATTTTGTATCCTTCGTCTACAAAGAATGCAGTCTCAGCCACCGCATTTTCTCTGGCTATCGTCAGAAGCAAATCGTCGGAAAGCCATTCTGATAATGGAACCACACAAGCGGGATTTCCGCTAAAAAGTTGATCTGTGAACGCGTTGATTTGGTATAGGTGTAACTGCATGCTTTAAAATTAATGATTACTTGGTTCAATGGGACATTTAATTTGTGATAAATTAATTTGGAAGGTTGTTTCAGCACTTGATGTGCGAAAATCTTCCAGTTCAAAGCTGAGAAATCCATGAATTATTTTAGAGGTTTGAACTAAATCGATAATTTGAGGTGATTTTTTTATAGTCGTTCAGTTTTTCTTTATCGAATATTTCTATATCAAGCATGACATATCATGGATATTCTTATCTATATATTAATTGGAAGCCAGAAGTAATTCGGCTATAGGTTTCTGATAGGTATTTAAATATGGATTGTGTTTTTCTACTCAAAATCATTTCAAAAACAATGGTTTGTTGGTCAAACTGTCTAATTGTAAAGCAAGCTTCCACACTAATAATTTTTAATCCCTCATTAAGGGTTTAATTCCCTTGTCCCGATGATTCGGGATGCCTCGAATTTTTAAAAGTATTTTCTCCCGAACCATCGGGACATTCCTCGTGGGCTTGCTCCGAGGTTCTTGATTTATAATTGGCAGTTATAAATTTATATCAATTCCGTATATTTTGTTTAATTATTTATTAAAAATGTTAAACGTATTGAAAAATTTATTAATTTTAGTAGAAATAAAGTCAAACTAAATTATTTTGAAATGACACAAGAATTAGGAAATGCCAATTTTGAAAACTTTATTGGTGCAACAGAAGGATTCTCAGAAATTGCATATCAGTTTACATCGCACATTCTAACATTAGGTTATGCTGTGATGCTCGCTGGACTACTATATTTTATCTTGACGATAAAAAATGTAGATAAAAAATATCAAATGTCCAATATATTATCTGCAGTGGTAATGGTATCTGCATTTTTGCTTTTGTATGCGCAAGCCGAAAATTGGACCACAAGTTTTACTTTTGATATTTCCAGAGGAAGGTATTTTTTAAATCCGGAAGGTGATTTATTCAACAATGGATACCGCTATCTCAACTGGCTTATCGATGTACCGATGTTGCTTTTCCAGATTCTTTTTGTAGTAAGTCTAACCAAATCTAAATTTAGTTCTATACGAAATCAATTTTGGTTTTCTGGGGCGATGATGATTATTACCGGTTATATAGGTCAATTTTATGAAGTAAGTAACCTTACCGCATTTTTTGTTTGGGGAGCCATTTCTTCGGCATTCTTTTTCCATATCCTTTGGGTCATGAAAAAGGTAATAAATGAAGGCAAAGAAGGCCTTCCAGCTGATGCTCAAAAGATTTTATCAAATATCTGGGTACTCTTCTTAGTCTCCTGGTTCTTATATCCTGGAGCTTATCTTATGCCATATCTTACAGGGCTTGATGGCTTCTTATACAGTGAGGATGGAGTAATGGCAAGGCAGTTAGTCTATACTGTTGCTGATGTTTGTTCCAAAGTAATATATGGTGTGCTTCTTAGTAATCTGGCATTAAAACTTAGCAATAGCAAAGAAATGGTTGAAGTAACGAACTAGACACCTATTATGAATATATTTTTGAACAAATAATTAGAAAAATATGTAGCACCTGGTCTGCCTTTGTAGCGCAATTTTGTTAGACATTATTCCGAATCTAAGTGTTTGTGAATATGTATTTGCCAGGCAGGCCGAACCAAAATGTTGCTTATTTGTCTTAATTAGAGTAAGTAGCGTGAAGGAGGGACGGATCCCCGTGGCTATCGGGATTCTCGGCTTAATCGTTTTCTTTGTTGTGCTCTGAAGCATTACTTTTCAGTGCAATAAACTGTATTTGTAATGGATATTTTTCGCAAACTTTTTATTGATATTTATTTAAAAGTCCAAAATCGAAGGGTGTCCATAAACTAGATTTTAATCCACTTTCTTTAAATCCCTTATTTACCCAACTATTGCAGGTATTAAAACAAGAAAAACTACCCTTAGATTTATAAAAATCATCTGTTGGAGAGTAGCCTTTGTTTTCGAGTAAAATTTTCATTCCATTTTCATCTAATTGAAATGTATTCAGTAGGTAAGTATTCAGTTTTTGTAGTTCAAACTCATTTACTTTTATTTCTCTCCAATCTGTACGTTTCTGTTGGTAGCGAGTGACGTGCATTAATGTACTGCTTTTCAAAAACATCGCTTTGAATGCGGTGCTAAAAGTCAAGTCACCCCAAGTTGGTGTGTTCAAATAAAAATTCTCATCTCCCCAACCGAATGACAAATAATCTTCAGTTTCCTTGCGTTTTATTCCAGACAATACTAAACTATCTATATCCTTCTTTGGTATAACAATATCTAAATGAACTCCGTTTGTGCTTAAATATATTGATTTACTGAAATTTTCATCATTCGCTTTTCTGTCAATTGTTATTACAGATAGAATTAAGGAAATAATTATATAGGTTACAGGAATTAGCAAAAAGTATAAAATATATTTAAATATTTTCTTAGCTATTTTCATAGAGTTTGGCTCATTTATTTGCTATCGGTTAACGGAAGTAACCTGTAGTAGGGACGCAGATTTTTCTGATTAACTCTTTTGATTCTTATAAACCTAAATTAACCTTTTATGGTGGAACCTGTTATTTGTGTAGAAGCATTTTTTGGCAAAGTGTTTTTATCGGTGTTTTGTTGGCGTCTATAGCAAAAATGCTAAATTCGTCCGAAACTGCTTTATCTCTAAAATCAGAATTAATTTCATCGACAAAAAATTTTAAATCTACTTTTGAGCTAGTATTTCCAAAGTGTGTTAACTAAACTATTTTTCCTGCAGAAATCGGTATTGAAATCAATTTTAGTGCTACGTCGATTAAGCATTTGATGATGGCTAAATCTTGTCTCGGCCATCAACTGCATTGCTGTTTCTACGAATAGATAAGATTTAGTGTATTCGGAAACCCTGCTTTAAAAATTTTTGTTGTTTACGTTTGTATTCGTTCTGCTATTTTTATACGACTTGCTTTTCTATTGCTAAAAAGTGAGTTACATTTTCGCTATACATTGGAATGATTTTAACCTCGCATTCGTAAGGTGTATTGTCTTTTCTGTAATTGGTTATGATTTCCGTAAATGGTTTTAAATCATTTAATCTATTTCTAAATCGCTTCTTTGTGCTCGTAGAAGTATGGATGCCTTGTAAAAAATAAGGTTTTTTATTAAGTGCAAATGTTTTAGAATATCCTGTCATTTGGGTAAAACCGTCATTAACCCAAAGTATTTTCTGTTCTACATCTGTGATTATTAAAGCTTCGAAATCTTGGTTTTTAAAAATAGTATCGATTTCGTTTTTCCATTTTGATTTTTCTGCAAAAGATTTTACCATTTTAATATCTTTTTTTATTTTCAGTTTCTCGATTGTCTGAAAATAATACTGGTTAAAGATATCCCAACTCAATAACGGCATAACTTTAGTTTTTGAGGGTTTGATTTGAAGCCTAATTTTGTCATATTCTTCCTCCGTCAAAGAGGATAGATAGATATCTAAACACATCATTTCAGAAAGATTATATTTCATAGTAGTCTGTCTTTTAATATTGTTGCAATGGTCTTAGTGCAAAACTAATATAAATTATTAATCAAATCTTTAGGGATAAATTTAATTTTGATTTATATTCAATAAAATTATTACTTCTACACTTAGGAAATTATAAAAAAATTCAGTGAGTGATGGAAAGTATTAGAAGAATACTGAGATAATTCAAGTTGTTCACCCGATAAACCCTCCAATTAGTAAAGTAATAGCCCTTAATTAAAAGTCCGACTAAAAACGAACGGGTTAATCTAATGGTTTTGTCTAAAACATTTAAATAGATTATTAATTTTCGTCTTCGTTATTCATTCTGGAAAATATCTTCTATACTCATTTTGAATAGCTTGGAAATTTTGAAGGCTAAGGGTAAACTGGGGTCAAATTTTCCTTTTTCAATAGCATTAATTGTTTGCCTGGAGACATCTACTTTTTCTGCAAGTTGTTCTTGGGTTAACTCATATTCTGCTCGAAGTACTTTAATCTTATTTTTCATCGGTATCGAGAATTTCCAATTAATATTGCAGCCATATAGCTAATACCAATTAATATTACCAAATGTGAGATCTCTGCATTGTAGCCAATTATATTGGACTGATCTAATGAAGAGTAAGCAAGACCTCCCACAACGGCTAGTCCAAGGGCAATTCCCATGGCTTCTAATTGGATCTTGCGTTGTAATTCGTCTAAACTATTCAAATGACGAATGTTCGCTAAAATCATTCCTATTCCAACTGCAAAGTTCAATAAGATAGCCAATACACTAAGTAAGGCATTGCTTTCCCAAAGGTACAATGATCCAAAGGTGCTTATTGCCATAGTTATTACCCATGCTCCAGTCCAAAATGCGAGACTGAGGATATTTTTTCTTTCAAGTTTAGCTCGAGGTTCTTTCTTTTCTTTCATGATTATAATATTTATTATGTAAAGTTTGTTTTACAAATATATAATTAAAATTGAATTAAGTAAAGTTTTAATTACAAAAAGTAAATAAAACTTTACTTTTATCTAAAATAAGAATGGCGTGCCTTATTCAAATTCGTTTATTGTTTAAAATAAATGTGGATCTATTTATTCTTTCTAAATGATTATAATTGAGGTAGTTTGAAATGTATAAAATGTTATACTTTTTATAAAAACTTGATTGTGCCGAGTGTTTGTTTTAATTTATAGTCTAACTAAAACTTAATCATGGGAAAATTTGAAATTAAAAAGGATGCTTCTGGTCATTTTAGATTTAATTTAAAAGCAACAAACGGACAGGTAATTCTAAGTAGTGAGGCATACAGGCAGAAACCTTCTTGTGTAAATGGAATAGAGTCTGTTAGAAAAAATTCTCAGGATGATGCTAATTTCGACAGAAAAGATGTAGATGGGAATTATCGTTTTAAACTACGAGCTACCAATACTCTAATTATAGGTGTTAGTGAATCTTATAATACATCTGCGGCCATGGAAAACGGGATTGCTTCAGTTAAGAAAAATGCTCCGGACGCAGATTTAGAAGATAATAGTTAATTTCAGTCTTACAAAATATTTAAAGGCTACCTTTTTTGAGGTGGTTTTTTATTTCATTTATTCTAAAGACTGAATATATTTCGGTTAATAACCTCTTGATAAATCAATTTTAATTCTCTTGTTAGCAGTCAATTATCTCTATCCTTATCAGTAAATTGTTGGAATTAACAACATTAAATATTTAAGATTTGGGGAATTTTAAATTGAAAATATTTCTTGCGGGTACACTTATTTTATTGGGGAATGCATTAAGTGATTGTTTTGCGCAAGAGGTACAGGGAATTGAAAAACTTACAGAGATCAATGAAAGTTTTGAGAAAATAAATGAAATCCAACAGGATAGTATTGGTAATCTTTGGATTGCATCAGATAATCACGTGCAACGCTATAATTCCTTCTTTTCAGAATTTTATTCCCAGTTCAAAGGAATGCCCGAAAATGTGGGGCAAATTAATACCCTCTTTATAGATTCCCAAAATCGCATCTGGACAGGCACTGAAAACGGGCTATATCGCTATGATCCGGAAAAAAATGTTTTTGTTAGTGTTCCTTCAGAAAGAGCAAATGCAAAAACGAATGTGCAGCAGATCGCTGAAGATGAATTGGGGAAAATATGGATAGGCTCCAATAGCGGAATCTGGAACTTCAGCCAAAATCAATTGGTGCTAATTTCACCGTTTCCTTCAATGCAATCTGTTAACAAACTAGCTCCCGTAGATAAGCGAATCGTATTTGGAACTTCAAAAGGATTATTCAGCTTAAGTAAAAATAGCGGTCATTATAAAAAAATTCCACTATCAAGTAATAAAGATTTTAATATAAGAAGCATATTATTTACGGGTGAATATTATTTAATTGGAACACAAGAAAACGGATTATTTAAAATAGATAAGAATTTCAGCAATCCAGAAAAAGTTTATAGCCTTCCTTATTCTACCCAAAAAACGCCCATTGCAGATATGTCTCTGGATAAGGCTGGGAATGTTTATATAGCTTCTGTTGGAGATGGATTATTGATTTTAAATGAAAATTTAAAACAGACTTCTCATTATTTACACGAAGAAGGAAATAACTTGTCATTGTCTGATAATGGTTTAAATGGATTGTTTTTAGATAAATACAATACTCTTTGGGTTTCTACAGAATCTGGTAAGATAAACTCCATAAACCTTAAGCAGAACAATTTTATATTCTTGCGGCATGATCCTAAGAAGTATAGTAGTCTTGCCGATAATTTTACAACCGCAATTGAAGAAGACAAGAATGGGAATGTTTGGTTTGGCACTAGAGAGGGCTTAAGTGTTTGGAATAGAAGCTCTGATTCTTGGCAGCATTTAAAAAACCTTTCATTTAAATACCAGAGCAAAATTCCAGATATTATTAGAGATCTTCAGGCAGATGATATGCATATGTGGGTAGCTACCTTTAATGACGGAGTTTATAAGATCAATATCAATACATTTTTGAGAGCACAATATTCCACAGATGCCTCAAATAAAACCGGACTTCAAAAAGTGAACGCTTTGTTGGTAGACACCAATAAAAACCTATGGGCTGGGGGAGAAGACGGAAATCTAACTCGCATTAGTCCTAATAACGAGATCAAAAGTTTCACTTTACGAGGTATAAGTGCCATGGCTCAATTAGTTAATGGAGATGTCCTTGCAGCTGGGAAAAATGGCGTGTTCAATATAAATACCGGATCAAATATATTTCAGCCAATAAAGAAATTGGAACCTAACACCAAAAACCTTCCTTATTTTAATATTAACGCTATAAGCGAAACCTTAGCCGGAGAAATAGTACTGGCAACAGAAGGTGCGGGAATTGTGATTTACGATCCTCAAACTGGTTCTGTGAAGGTTATAGATGTAAAGGCGGGATTGCCCTCTAATAGGATTCAAGGCTTATTGATCTATGGTAGAAATGAAATTTGGGCAGGAACAAATAAAGGATTGGTGAATTTTGTAATTGAAGATAATCCAACAATACGCGTTTTCGATAAAGATGATGGCCTGTTAAGTGCTGTTTTTACTAGGGGAAGTTTTGCGCAATTAGATAATAAACTGGCCTTTGGAACCTTAAAAGGGGTAAGTGTTTTTAATCCGAATAAATTGAAGAGTAAACCCGAAACCGTTCCTAATATCTTGTTCGGTTCTTTAGATGTGAGGTCTAAAGAGGAAGGAACAAAGTCTCTAGCCAATTTCAGTTCCGGCAAGAAGTTGAAGTTAGACACAGATCAGAATTCTTTTCATATAAAATTCTACGGAATGACGCCTGGAGATTATTCTCAATTGGCATATTCATGGAAATTAGAGGGTTTAGATTCAGAATGGTCTGAGCCAAGTACTCAAAATGAAGCGAATTATGCGAACCTGGCACCGGGGAATTATACTTTCTTAGTAAAGGGGAAAAAGACAAATGGACAATGGAGCTCTGTGAAAGAAGTTTCTATGAGTATTGCAGCTCCATGGTGGATGTCTACTGGAGCATACTTGATCTACGGACTTTTATTGCTTGCATTAATTGTGATTCCGTTTTATCTTTTCAGAATTCATAAAAAACGAGAGAATAAGGCTGCACGTTCTAAATTCTACAGCAACTTGAATCAGGAGATTGGAACACCACTTACTATTTTATTGACCTCTTTAGAAACAATTGCTGAAGAAGAGTCTAAAGCAAAACACCGTCTAAAAAATACTGTAAATAGGTTGAAGGAATTATTAGAACATATTTTAAATTTTCATCCTTCTAAAATGAGGAAAGAGAATACTACTCCCGTAATTTCTAAAATCACACTTAATAGTTATTTTGAAGAATTGGTCAAGGATTTTAATCCGCTTCTGCGTCAAAAGCATTTGGAGATCATCATAAATAATCAGTGGAATAAAGAATTCTTTTATTACGATGCCGATAATTTGAATAAGATCTTCTTTAATCTTATTTCCAGTGCTATAAAATATTCTTTTGATGAAGGTAAAATTATCATAAATCTTATTGGTACCAATAAAGGGGATCTTAAGATACAGGTAGCGGATAATGGTTTAGGGCTGCCAAGAGGGGATCAAAAAGTGATCAAAGAGTATTATAGAAGTTCCCGAAGCGGACCGGTAGCAGAGAATTCTGAGCATATTAATTTGTTATATGTAAAAGATTTTATAGATAAATTGGGAGGCACCATAGTTTTTGAAAGCAGTAAAAACCAAGGAACTACTTTTACATTGATCCTCAAAAATCATATTAAAGATGAGGTTACAGAAACTCCTAGTTCTAAAGAAATAAAAGAAGAACTTGTAGAGGAGCCAATTCTTAAAAAAGAACCGGAATATAAAATAACTAGAACGGTTAAGCCAATTGAGCTTGATAAAAATGTTGAGAATATAGAAAGTATTCCTCGAGAAACAGGGGCAAGAATTGAGATCACTTCAAAAGACATCAGGATCTTAATAGTGGAAGATAATGATGAACTTAGAAAAGTATTTGTTCAATCTTTTAAGAAATTAGGCGAAGTTTTCGATGCCAAAAATGGGTTGGAGGCTTATGAGATTGCGAGTAGAATTATACCCAATGCTATAATAACCGACTTTGATATGCCGGGGATGGATGGAATTACTCTTTACAATGCGCTCAAGGAGAATACAGATCTAAAAAACGTGCCTGTTTTTGTTATGATTACAGAAGAAGATAAGATGCAATTATCTGTAGAAGATCAATCTGAATCTCTTCAATTAATTTCGAAACCGGTAAATTTAGAACTATTGTTGGAAAGAGTTGGAGAGCAGATAAATGCTTCAGACTCCCGGCCCTTCGTGAACACTAAGTTAAGTGAAAGAAATAGTAATTTGCTTAAGGGTGGTTTAAATGATAAATTTATTATCAAATTGGAGAGACTGATCATCCAAAACATTCAGGATAGTAGCTTCACTGTAGAAGATCTAAGCGAAGCTATTGGAATGTCTAGTAATTCTTTCTATTTAAAGCTGAAAAAATCTAATGGGCTTACGCCATTAGATTTTATTAATACAACCAAACTAGTATTTGCAAAGTCGCTAATTAATAAAGGAGAATCAGATCTTTCTGAAGTTGCCAGGCAAGCCGGTTTCCAGAATAAAGATATTTTCTTTTCTTCCTTTAAAAAACATTTTGGGTTTATGCCTGTAACTAATATGGAAAAGGATACTCGTTCTAAATAAGAGTTATTCTTTAAATAAATTTTTCTCCTTAATGAGGTTGGTGGTACTTTCTGGCAACATGTTTTCCCAGCCAGATTTGCCTTCCAAGATCATTTGATAAACTTCTCTGGAGTTGATATCTAGTATAGATGGTTCATAATCTGTAATATCCACAACTCTTCCATTATCTTTAAAGAATTTATACAATTCTTTCATTCTAGGATGTACTTTCAAATTTTCACTAGTTGTTATTTCTCCAGTTTCAGGATCCTTAAGAGGATACAAATAAATCTTTAGATCTTTAAAAAATAATTTTCCAAAAGCTTCTAAGATACCCCCGCTAAGATGTCTGTAATATCTTTCGTCAAAAATGTCTATAAAAGTATTTACACCCATGGTTAGACCCATGCGTTCTGAGGTATGTTGTGCAAAGTATTCTACAACTTTATAGTATTCTTGAAAATTAGAGATCATTACTGTTTGCCCAAGTGAACAGAGTAATTTGGCTCTATCCATAAAATCTTTTTCGTCTATTTCTCCTTCTGCGCGTAGGTTGGAAAGTGTCATTTCAAAGATTACCATCACTTGGTCCTTGTCTACCTTTTTTTCATTCAGAAAAAGTTTTAAAGACTTTTCATACATACTCATATTCACCTTGGTTACCGGTCTAAAGCTACCACGAAGAGTTAAAATGTTGCGTTTGTAAAGAACATTGGCGGGAAGCACGTTGTGCCCATCTGGTGCAAACATCACAGCATCTGTCATTCCGTTTTTAACCAATTGTAGGCTCATTAATCTATTATCTACCTTCTCAAAAACAGGACCTGTAAAATTAATGGTATCTATCTCGATCTGGTCTTTATCTAGCTGATCATAAAGATGGTTCAGAAGATTTTTTGGATCGTCATGAAGATAGTAAGCCCCATGT
This sequence comes from Gillisia hiemivivida, assembly GCF_007997295.1. Lineage (GTDB taxonomy): Bacteria > Bacteroidota > Bacteroidia > Flavobacteriales > Flavobacteriaceae > Gillisia > Gillisia hiemivivida. Next base: position 160,384 of record NZ_VORY01000003.1, read on the forward strand.
ATTAAATTCACACCCATGGTTCCAATTGTTATTTGCTGAAGAACAGCCAAGGTCTCGTGAAATTGTACATGTAATATGATCTCACTATATTCTTCCTCTGGTTGACTTTGAAAACGAATACCTATCCAACCATGACCTTTATATTTTTTGGCGAAATCTATGGTAGTTACCGTATTGGCGTAGCTAAAGAAAAGTTTGTCTGGATGCTTTTCTCTAGAAATCCGATTCTCAATAAGGCCAGTTTCAAAAGAAAGAATGCTTTTTAACCTATTTTCGGTAACATATCTTCCGTCATCTTCAATTCCATAAATGGCATCACTAAAATCCTTGTCATAAGCACTAATTGTTTTTGCAATAGTGCAGGAGGCATCTCCAACTCTAAAAAAATTACGCACAGTTTCTTGTCCTGCACCTATTTCAGCAAAAGTTCCATAGATATTTTCGTTAAGATTTATTCGGAGACATTTGTTCTCTATAGATTGGATAATTTCGAGATCCTTATCACCTTTTACGCTAACAGGCATATAATTATAATTTTAGAATTGACAGTTTAAATTTAAGAATATTCTAGCTCTTAAACTGTGTATTTAAAGAAGGGTTTAACATCTATGGAGTACAAAAAAGTCTCTCGAATTAATTTTCGAGAGACTTTTTGCAGTATTTATAAGGTTATTAATCCTGATCTACAACGACTTTATAACTTGGGTCTTCCATAATATTAACATCAATAATTGCTTCAGCATTTTTTAATAATACAATACAATCATTACTTAAATGTCTTAGATGTACTTTTTTACCTAATTTATGATAACGCTGTGTCACCACGTTTAAAGCTTCAATAGCCGACATATCTGAAACCCGACAATCTTTAAAATCAATTATCACTTCGTCTGGATCGCTCCCCACGTCAAATTTTTCAATAAATGCAGTTGTAGACGCAAAAAATAATGGACCATATATTTCATAATGTTTTACTCCATCCGCATCAATATGTTTTCTGGCTCTAATTCTTTTTGCGCTTTCCCAAGCAAAGAACAATGCAGAAATGATTACACCCACTAAAACTGCCAAAGCCAAATTATGTAATAGAACAGTGATTGTTGCAACTATTAGGACTAGAAAAACATCTTTTTTGGGGACTCTATTAATAATTTTAAAACTTGCCCATTCAAAAGTTCCAATTGCAACCATGATCATAACACCTACTAAAGCTGCCATTGGTAATTGTTCAATTATTGGAGCGCCAAATAAAATAATAGCAAGAATGGTTAGTGCGGCAATAATTCCTGACAAACGGGCTCTAGAACCAGCCGATAGGTTAACTAAAGTTTGAGCGATCATAGGACAGCCTCCCATTCCAAAGAAAAAGCCATTTAAAATATTAGAACTCCCTTGAGCAATACATTCTCTATTTCCGTTTCCTTTAGTTTCTGTGATTTCATCTACTAAATTTAGTGTAAGTAAGCCTTCTGTTAATCCTACAGCGGCCATGATGAGCGAATAGGGAGCTATCAATTTTAAAGTTTCCCAATTTATCGGAATATTAGGAATATGAAAAGGAGGAAAACCACCACTAACAGACGCAATGTCTTTTACTGTTTTTGTATCTATACCCATAAAATAAACCAATACGAATACTACTATAATAGCCACTAAAGAAGAAGGAACCGCTTTTGTTATCTTAGGCAATAACACAACAATTGCGATAGTTAAGGCTACTAGCCCTGCCATGATTAGCAAAGGACTTCCAGTTAGCCAAACAATATCACCATTAAACACCGTTTTAAACTGGTCTAATTGTGACATAAAAATAATGATTGCCAATCCATTAACAAATCCAAACATAACAGGATGAGGTACTAATCTTATAAACTTTCCAAGTTTGAAAACCCCTACTAAAATTTGAAATATTCCTGCTAAAGCAACCGCGGCTAAAACATATTCTAAGCCGTCAGAATTCATTAAAGCGATCAATACAATAACCGTTGCGCCAGCTCCTCCAGAAATCATTCCTGGTCTTCCTCCAAATATTGCTGTAACCAAGCCAGCTATAAAAGAAGCATATAATCCCATTAATGGAGGGAAACCAGCTAATATAGCGAACGATAGAGACTCCGGAATCATAGTCATAGCGACAGTTAGACCTGCCAATACTTCGGTCTTGTAATTTACTTTTTGCGAAAAATCGAAAAGATTAAAAATTTTTGTCATTAAATGTGTCTAAAACTATGAAGATATAGTGCTAATTGAATATTTAAAAATTATTCTCTTAGGATTTTAACTAATTGCTTCAAAATTAAAAGCTTAGCGGTAAAATTCCTAAGAGCCGGCAAAAATATCGATTTTAATTTAAATCATACTTGGAAAGCTATTTAATTCCAAAGTTTTCAACCTTCATATAAATGCCAAGAGAGTTTTATACCTCAGGAATATTTCTAAACCATTCGAAAACACATAAAGTTAGAAAGCCTTAAAAAGTTAGGAATGGCTTATTAAATGAAATATCTTTGCAAAAATTCTTTCTTATGGCACATAAAGCCGGTTTTGTAAATATCATTGGAAATCCAAACGTTGGTAAATCCACATTAATGAATGCTTTCGTAGGTGAAAGATTATCTATTATCACCTCTAAAGCCCAAACTACCAGACACCGTATTCTGGGAATTGTTAATGGAGAAGACTTTCAGGCGATCTTAAGTGATACTCCCGGAATTATTAAACCCGCATACGATCTTCAACAATCTATGATGGATTTTGTGAAGTCTGCTTTTGAAGATGCAGATATCCTTATTTATATGGTGGAAATCGGAGAGCAGGAATTAAAGGATGAAGCTTTCTTTAAAAAGATCACCAATGCCACGATTCCTGTATTGTTATTGCTTAATAAGATAGATATATCAAATCAAGGACAATTAGAAGAGCAGGTAGCTCATTGGACAGCAAAGGTTCCAAATGCAGAGATTTATCCTATTTCTGCCTTGCAAGGTTTCAATGTTGCAGAAGTTTTTAACCGCGTGATAGAATTATTACCGGAATCTCCGGCATTTTACCCAAAAGATACTTTAACCGATAAGCCGGAACGTTTCTTCGTAAATGAGATCATTCGTGAGAAGATCCTAATGCACTATAAAAAGGAGATCCCTTATTCTGTAGAGATAGATACTGAAGAGTTTTTTGAAGATGAAGAGATCATTAGAATGCGTAGCATTATAATGGTGGAACGCGAAACCCAAAAGGGAATTATTATTGGGCACAAAGGAGCAGCTCTAAAAAGAGTAGGAGTAGAAGCTCGAAAGGATCTTGAGAAATTCTTCGGGAAGCAAGTACACTTAGAACTTTACGTTAAAGTAAATAAGAACTGGCGAAATAGTTCTGCACAGTTAAAACGTTTTGGGTACAATAAGAAGTAATCACGAATTTAAGTATAATAAAAAGCCTCAATAATTTAAGTTATTGAGGCTTTTCTTATTTACAACACATAAAAAGTGTTTTTTCAATTAGACCTCCAATGTGCCTTTAGCAGATGATCTTCCGGACATTTCCAGTAATTCCTCGACATAACAACGTTCATTGGAAAGTCTTGGGATCTTATGTTGTCCTCCCAGTTTGTCATTTTTCTTCAGCCAGTCGTAAAACAATTTTTCTCTTGCCTGATGTACTGTTGGCATATTCAGCGTCATGTTATTATGCCGTTTGGCTTCATAATCACTATTTAATTGTTGTAAAGCCAAATCTAGTTCAGTAATAAATACTTCTAAATTTTCTGGTGGTGTTTTAAACTCGATGATCCATTCATGAGCTCCTTTTTCTTTTCCTTTCATAAAAATGGGAGCAGCTGTATAATCAATAATTTGGCAGCCGGTGATCTGGGATGCTTTTTTTAGAGCATTATCGGTATTCTCAATAATTAACTCTTCTCCAAAAACATTTATATGATGTTTAGTTCTTCCAGAAACCTTAATCCGGTAAGGACTGGTAGAGGTAAATCTCACGGTATCTCCAATTCTATATCGCCATAAACCTGCGTTTGTAGTAATAACAACCGCATAATTCACATCTGTTTTCACCTCACTTAGTGGGATTATTTTTTGTTCTGGTGTACCATAGGCATCCATCGGAATGAATTCATAAAAGATCCCATAATCCAGCATTAATAATAGCTCGTTGGAATTATTGTGATCCTGGCAAGCGAAAAAGCCTTCAGAAGCATTATAGATCTCATAGTATCTAAAAGAATCGCTAGGAAGTATTTTTTTATACTGATCTGCATAAGGCTGAAAATTCACTCCTCCATGAAAATACACTTCCAAATTCTGCCAAACTTGAAATAAGTCTTCTTTTCCACTAGTGTCTAAAACCTTGTTTAGCAATACTAACATCCAAGAGGGAACTCCTGCCAGACTGGTCACTTTTTCTTTGATAGTTTCATTTACAATCGCCTGCATTTTGATCTCCCAATCGTTCATTAGGGAAACTTCGCTACTTGGTGTACTGCTAAACTCTGCCCAAAAAGGCATGTTTTCAATAAGTATTGCTGAAAGATCTCCATAAGAAGTGCCATTATTTCTGTAGATCTCCTTGCTTCCGCCTAAACGTAAGCTCTTTCCTGTAAATAATTGAGATTGCGGATTATTGTTTAGGTACATGCACAACAAATCTTTCCCAGCGGCATAATGACAATTCTCTAAAGAATCTTCGCTAACAGGAATAAACTTGCTTTTTGCGTTGGTTGTCCCACTAGATTTTGCAAACCACTTAATAGGTGTCGGCCAAAAAATATTGTTTTCGCCTCTTCTACTGCGTTCTATAGCTGGTTCATATTCTTCATAAGAATGAATAGGCACACGCTCAGCAAAAGTTTTGTAGTTGGATATTTCTGAAAAGTTGTGTTTTTTCCCAATTTCAGTATGTCTGGCTTTGCTTATAAGTGACCTTAAAAGTTCTTGCTGAACTTCATTAGGATACTTCATAAACAACTCCATTTGATGGATGCGCTTCTTTAAAAACCAAGAGGCGATAGAGTTTACTAGTGGAATTGGCATTATTCTTTTATCTTTAAACCTGATTTAAAACGCTTGGTAATATACGTTATATCGGCTAAAATTAAAACTTATCCAGTAGCATACAAATAAATACAAATAAAATAGCATGAGATACGAAGGGGTACTAACAAAAATGAAAACAGAGCTGCAAAAGGAAGTAGAATATTACATGGTATTTGAGTCTGATTTCCTGAATGTTAATCAGATTCTCAATAAACGAATCAGCATTAATTTTTTGAGGTATCAATGCATGAATTGTGGCTTGGAGAAAAAAGTATTTGCTCAGGGATTTTGTTATGATTGTTATACTTCCATTCCGCAAGCTGGAGATTGGATCATGAACCCGGAGATGAGTAAAGCTCATCTGGATGAAGAGGACCGAGATCTGGAATATGAGAAGCAGGTACAGCTGAAGCCACATATTGTATATCTGGCAAATTCCAGTAATGTAAAAGTGGGAGTTACTAGAAAAACACAAGTTCCAACAAGGTGGATAGACCAGGGTGCGCATGAGGCTATTGAGATCGTGGAAGTGCCAAATAGATATTTAGCGGGGATAACTGAAGTTGCACTAAAAGCTCATGTTGCTGATAAAACGAACTGGCGAAAAATGCTTACCAATGACATTAAAGATCTAGACCTTGCAGAAGAGCGGGAAAAATTGAAGCAGTTTATTCCTGAGGAAGCAATGCAATACTTCTTGGCAGATAATAAAGAAACAGAAATTCATTTCCCGGTTTTACAATATCCAGAAAAGGTAAAAACCCTAAACCTAAGCAAAGCACCTTTTTATGAAGGAGTGCTAAAAGGCATCAAGGGACAATATTTATTATTTGAAGACGGCACTGTTTTTAATGTGCGCAGTCATGAAGGTTTTGTGGTTGAGCTATCTATTCTATAGTTGAAACTGATAGTAATCATGAACGGTTACGGTTAACGCAAGTTGCTGGAGTAGGGATACGAACTTGTTGGATTAACTCTTTTGTTTCTTCGGATTCTAAATTGGACTTTCTCGATTAAGCCCGTTAATTGCGATAAATGATGTTAAGTAAAGTATTCAAATCTCTTTTCTATATATATCCCGAGCAGAATGATGAATAGTTAGGATATCTATTCTTTCTGGATCAACTATTTTATAAATAATTCTGAAATTTCCTTCTATCAGTTCTCGAATATCTTATGGGTCCGTTTCATCTACAACTTTTCCCGAATAAACCTGAGATTTTAAAATTTTAGTACGAGTAATGATTCTTGAAATTTGAAGTTTTGCTTATTTTATGGAATCTTTAGAAATATATTTGGCAACATCTTGAAGATCATTTTTTGCATGAATAGTCCAATTTATTCGAACCATTTGTCAATTTCTTTATTTAGATTAGATTCTGAAATCATTTCTCCGTTCTCAGATTGTTTATTACCATTATCAATTTTTTCGATTGAGATCAATCGTTCCACAATTTCCTCAATTGAAAATTGCTCTGGAAAACTATCAATTTGTTGTTTTAAAGTTGCCTTGGTTAACATGTCCTAATTTTTATAATCCGAAGATACAATTTCATGTTCTTTACTATTTAAAAATTTCTATCTAAGGTAACATGTTCAGAATCTATAATCTTTAGCTAAGCAAGAAAACTATATTATTTCAATTCACTTTCGTAGTATCTTTTTGCGTGGTTTTCTTTTTCAGAAATCCGCCTAAAATATCTCTTGCTACGTCTTTAACTTGTTGCTGTTGTTGGGTTCTTAGGGTATCTTTTGGAGTAGTTTGAATAACAGCTCCAGTAGAATCTACAGTAGTTTTTGGAGTTTGCTTATTTTGACCGGTAAGAATATTACCCAAAGCATCTATCCCTTTGTTAGTAAGTTCCTTTTTTTGTTGTGCAATTATCTGTTGTGTCAGTCCGCTAATGGCTTGTTGCATATTTAGATTTATCTGCGGACTTTGGAAATTTCCTCTTAGACCAATTGGTATGGCAACAGTCGTGTTTTGTAGGTCTTGCGCGCTAAGTTTAGAAATTGCATTTCCAATTTCGCTACCTAGCATCTTTGCAGGCACATCCAGCGTGAGCTTGTAATCCATAATATTATCGAAACTATGATTTCCAGCTACAGTTACTTTTATTCCTTTTACAATAAAATCGAATGGTTCAACATCTACACTTCCATCGTTAAAGGTTAATCTCCCTTTCAAATTATCAAGATTAATATCGTTAAAATCAATAAAGCCTAATTTTTCGTCCAGCTGGGAAAGTAACGCCATTTGTTCTGGATTCACTTTTGCAGTTAATATTTGCGCTAGTGCCTGCCCTGCAAGACTAGAAAGTTGTGGTGTGAAATCATCATTTAGATTTCCCGATAGATTTAATTGGGTTTGAATTTTCCCTTGTAAAGCTTTTGCGATAGGAGCGAGATTTTGAAGTAATTCTAGTCCTTCAAAAGATTTTGAAATGTCCAAAGCATTTAATCCCATATCCATAGAGAAAGTTGGGACCGCATTTTTCGTGGAAACATTTCCGCTCAAGGCGATAGAACCATCAAAGATATTGGATGTTACATTTTGAAGGGTAGCAGTTTCATCTTTAATGATCATGGTCCCAACCACATTTTTCAGCTCTAAATTATCGTATAATACTGTATTTGCATTAAATGCTAAGGTAGCATCTAAAAAAGAGGGTATTTTTATTGCTTCTTTTCCTGTGGTAGCAACTTTAGGTTTTTCTACAGGCACCCCATTTTCATCAGTCTTAGTAACATCTTTAGTTTCTGCGATCATAAAGTCGTTAACAGAAAAGGTGTTGGATCTTACTTTAAAATCTCCTTTTAATTGCTGATCTGTAAACAGATATCCCATTAGATTCTGAATAGATCCTGAAGCATTCATATCGGTTTTTCCAGTGGTCATTAATAATTCCGGAACCTGTACATTTCCCTGATTAAATTTGAAGTTAGCACTGCTAATTTTTACCTCATTTGGTATTTCAGGAGTTTTATATGAGAAGTTTTTGATGCTCGCCACTCCGCTGCTATTTACATTTTGATATTGTTCTTTTTCAATAGAATTCATATCGAAGGAGGTCTTTAGATCTGCGGTCAGGATTCCGTTGAGATCTTGTTGCAACTCTAAAGGATATGCTTTTTCAAGATTAGCCAAGTTAATGGTTCCTTTTACAGCCATATCTACCAACATATTCCCAGTTAGGTTCTTAATATTTCCACTTCCGCTGAAGGTGTCCTCATCTATTCTAAAACTCATCTTGTTAATATCTAGAAAGGTATCATCTATAAGACCGGTTTCATTGATTATTGCAACATCTATGTCAATATTATCTACACTTTTTGGAAGATCTGGATATTTAAAGGAGGCGTTGCTGGAGCTTATCTTAATATCCATTTTTGGAATATAAGTATCATCTATAATTCCTTTAATAATTCCGCTAACTACGAAATCTCCATTTGTTTCAACATTTTCTATGTTTTTAGCATAGGTCTCGGGAATAACTGCTAAGAAATTTTTGAAGGACGATGAAGGAGTTTTAAAAGAGATATCTACTTCATTATTATTTTCATTAACCTGAACATAACCATTAAAAGTAAGAGGCAACTGATTTAAGGTAGCTTGATTTTCTAAAAAGGTATATTTCAATTTATCCAGATCCATCTGGATTATAGCATCTAGTGCTAGTTTGTTTTTATTTAAATAATTGGTTCCATCATAATCTAGAGAAATAAGGGAATTGGTTTCTGTATTCAATTCAGATTGAGCTAAAGAAAAATCTCCGGTTCCCTGATGGTCTAAATTCTCTAAGAGCAAGGCCATTTTATTACCATCATCTACATACTTAAGCTTGGAATTATTTATTTCGTAATGTTTAAGATCTAATTTAAAAGGATTGGAAGTAGTGTCGGCATTGGTATTTGTAGAATCTATAATCGCAATATCGTAATTGTTGTTCCCTAACGAATCTACTTTAATATTAACGAAAGCATTGTTCAGGATAAGTTCATCTATCTTTTTAGGCTCATCACCTCCTTTGAAAAGCTCTTTAATAGACATCTCTAAAAGCAATTCTTCAGTAACAGCAAGCGTATCTCCAGCAAAGGGAGCTTTATTTATAATACTTAGATCTTTTAATACTAAGGTGGCTTGAGGAAAACTTCGGAAAAGGGTGAGATCTAAATCGCTGAATTCCACTGTGGCGTCTACATTCTTATTAATGGTTTTTTTAACCATGTCTTTTAATTGGGCTTCAAAAATAAATGGAGCGGTAATTAAGAGAATGATAATTACCAGCAGCGAAAAACCTATAATTTTAAATGCTTTTTTCATATTTTTTGTTTTCAATATTTAGACGTAAGGCTATTAAGCCAAAATATTCCTAAAATTATATCCAATTACTGCGCCAATTTCTTAAAATATTATCAATTAAATTGTGTTTTAAGATTTAAAACCACTTAGCAAAGTTAATAGTATGTAATTTTATTTTACTTAAATTGTTGTGAAAATTAGCAAAGACTTTATTGGTGTGAAATGACTGATTTTAGTGGGAGCTAAAGTATATTGTGCGTTCTAAGAAACGGAATTAAATTTATTTAGATCACTAGTTATATACATAAGGAATGGGTTATAATATTGTACTTATGGAGCCGGAGATCCCAATGAATACTGGGAATATTGGTAGGTTGAGTTTGGCTTCGGGATCTACTTTGCATTTGGTGAAACCTTTTGGTTTTGAACTAGATGATAAAAGAGTGAAGCGAGCCGGACTGGATTATTGGAAGCATATATCCTTAAAGATCTATGAAAGCGCAGAGGAGTTTTTTACGCTGAATAAAGATAAAAAGATGGTGTTCTTCTCTAGTCACGGTGAAAAAGAATATTGGGATATCGATTTTTCTGATGAGCTATTTCTTGTTTTTGGAAAAGAATCTGCTGGATTGTCTTCAGAAATCATAGAAAAGAATCAAGAAAGTGTTTATAAGATCCCCATTTACAGTGAACATATAAGAAGCTTGAATTTGGCAAATGCTGTTAGTGTGGTTGTATATGAAGGGATTAGAAGCCTTAAACCCCCAAACTGATCGATAAAATTATATTCTAAGGCTGTTTTTTAGTTAAAGCCTCTTCCGGAAATGGAAATATGATCGTAGAATTTTTCTCGGCCGCGATATTAGATAAGGTTTGGTAAAGTCTTAATTTAATAGCAGAGGGAGATTGATCTATTAATTTTCCTGCTTCTAATAGTTTCCCGGCTGCTTGCTCTTCTGCCAAGGCGAGAATTATTTGAGATCTTCTGGATCGCTCTGCTTCAGCTTGACCTGCCATCATACGTTTCATGTTTTCGGGTAATTGGATGTCTTTAATTTTCATTCCTATAATTTCAATTCCCCATTCCCGGGTTTCCTCCTCTACGATCGTCTTGATATTCTTGCCCATTTCCTCGCGTTTAGATAAAATGGTGTCTAGTTCCACTTTACCACAAACATCTCTTAGTGCAGCTTGAGATAATTGTGTGATCGCATAATTATATTCTTCTACTTGTAAGACCGCTTTTTCCGGATCGTTAATTCTAAAGAAAACCACCCCATCTATGCTACAGGGAACGTTATCCTCCGTCATTACTTCCTGAGAAAGGATATTAATGGTGATAACCCGAATATCTACTACTTGAATTGTTTCAACCAAAGGAATTATCCACTTAAAACCTGGTTTTAAGGTCTTGATATATTTACCAAATCTAAATTTTAAAGCTCTTTTGTATTCAAAAACAATACGAATCCCGCTAAGGAAAAACAGAGCAAATAAAATAAGAAAGAAGATAGATGGTACCATTATCTAAAAATTTAAATTGTTACTGAAATTTGACTATTGGGGGCTTTACTTTTGAGCTAAAATAAGAGAAGGGTAATTTTTGATATTGGGCTGGAACCAAGATAAGGATGAATTATAAAATAACTCCTTATATGATACTTCTATAAAATTAATAAAAAACAACCTATTTTCCTAAATATTAATTTTTCTGTTTGTATTTCACTAAGGATTATTTAATTAAGATATATGTATGTTTTAATTCTCTTTTAAACCGATATTTTTTGTGCCTCTCCTTAATAAAACTAGGTGAAAGTAAATTAGTTTTAGTTAATTTGCTATACTATTAGTTTGTACTTCCATAACCTTTAATTACACCTTTTGAACTCTCCAAAACTTTTCTATATAGCCTTAGGCAGCAATGAGGGAGACCGTATGTATCTATTACAAACAGCGGTAGATTTGATTTACCTAGAAATTGGGGATGTACTTAAGCTTTCTCCTATTTATGAAACACCTGCTTGGGGTTTTGATGGAGCAGCTTTCTTGAATATGTGTGTTGCGGTTAATAGCAGGTTTTCTCCAAGAAAAGTGCTTCAAAAATTACTGAAAATTGAAACCAAGTTAGGAAGGACCAGAAATACTAACGGAGCTTATAAGAACAGAACCTTAGATCTTGATATTTTATTGATGGATGAGGAAGTGGTCTCTACAGAGAATTTACAGGTGCCACATCCGGAAATGCAAAACAGAAAATTTGTATTGATGCCTTTGGCAGATATTGCAGGAAAAGAAAAGCATCCAAGCTTACACCAATCAATTTCTCAGCTTTTGGAAAACACTTCAGATAAAAGTGAAATTAAAAGACTTCCGGAAACTTTAAAAAAACCAGGTAAGAAATTCAGCTTTATCAACTATAACTATATTGCGGTAGAGGGAAATATTGGTGCTGGAAAAACGAGTTTATCTACCATGATGTCTCAAGATTTTAATGCCAAATTGATCTTGGAGCGTTTTAAGGATAACCCGTTTCTGCCTAAATTCTATGAAGATCAAAATAGATATGCATTTCCTTTAGAGATGTCTTTTCTTGCAGATAGGTATCAGCAATTATCAGACGATCTTGCTCAGTATGATCTTTTTACAGATTTTGTGGTTTCAGATTATGATGTTTTCAAATCGCTGATCTTTGCTAAGATTACCCTTCAAGAAGATGAATATGCCTTGTACGATAAGCTTTTCAGGATAATTTATAAGGAATTGGTAAAGCCAGATCTGTATATATATCTGTATCAGAATACCGATCGATTACTTGAAAACATTAAAAGTAGAGGTAGGGATTACGAGCAGAATATCCAACCAGACTATTTAATTGAAATCAATAAAAGTTATTTGTCTTTCATAAAATCTCAGGCAAATATCAAGGTGAAGATCATTGATATTTCTGAATTGGATTTTGTGAATAACCGTAAAGATTATTTACAAATTCTAGCGAAGATTGAAGAGACTATTACTTTGGCTTAAACGTTTATAGACTGATCTTGCTAAAAAGATCCCATAACACAACTCCCGTACTTACAGAGATATTTAGAGAATGCTTACTTCCTAATTGAGGGATTTCGATTATTCCATTACTCGCAGTTACTACGCTTTGTTGCACTCCCTTAACTTCATTTCCAAACACCACGGCATAGGTTTTACCCTTTTCTGGCTGAAAATCATTTAGCATGGTAGCGCCTTCTGCTTGTTCAATAGCTAAGACCTCTACCTGCTCGTCTTGAAGTTGTTTTATAAGAGAGATAGTATTTTCCACATATTCCCATTCCACCGTTTCTGTAGCTCCCAGTGCTGTTTTTTGAATGTCTTTATGCGGTGGAGTAGCTGTTATTCCACAGAGATAGACCTTTTTAATTAAAAAGGCATCTGCCGTTCTAAATACAGAACCTATGTTGTTAAGACTTCTAATATTGTCCAGAATAACAATAATGGGCGTTTTAGCAGCTCCCTTAAATTCGGCTACCGTCTTTCTTTCTAATTCGCTATTCTTAAGTTTTCTATTTTCTCCCATAATGGCAAAAATAGGAATATTTATAAGTGTTTTTTAAGATGTTAAAAGGAAATACTTAATCTACTTTACTTCCAAATATGATATTTCCTGAGTAACTTGCTTGCTTATCAAAATATAGCTCTTGCCTAGAACTCAAAGATCCTTAAAACCTGAAAAGATTAACTTTAAAGAAAGCTTTGCCTCTTTAAAGTTTGTGCCACGTTTTTTTAAAGAAATACGAAAGGTTAATCCGTTGTTATTTTATGCCAACGTAGCTAGTAGAATATTAAATGCGAGTTTACCTGTACTAATATTATTGATTGGAAAGATCATTGTAGATGAGGTAGTGCTTCAAATAGCTGCTGATATTAAAGATTATGACAGGCTTTGGTTATTTGTGGGAATTGAGCTTGGGTTGGCAATACTTTCAGATCTATTATCTAGAGCAATCGCGCTGACAGATGCGCTGTTAGGAGATCAATATTCTATAGATACTTCAGTAAAGATCATAAAAAAAACTTCAGAAATAAATTTGGATCAGTTAGAAGATTCAGAATTCTACGATAAATTAGAACGGGCGAGGCAACAAACAACAGGAAGAGTAGGCTTGATGTCTAATATTTTAACCCAAGGACAAGATATAATTGTGATTATATCTTTAATGGCGGGGGTAGTTGTTTTTGAACCTTGGTTGATAATTCTACTAGTTGTTTCTATAGTCCCAACTATTATAAACGAAATAAAATTTAGTGGAACCAGTTATTCTTTAGCCAGAAGGTGGACGCAGGAACGCAGAGAATTGGATTATTTAAGATATGCAGGAGCAAGTGATGTGACAGCTAAGGAGGTGAAATTGTTCGGACTTTCAGATTATCTTGCAACAAGATTTCAAAACCTTTCCAATAAATATTACAAGGAAAGTAAGCAGCTTGCAAAGCAACGTGCAGCCTGGGGTTCATTTTTTAATGTAATAGGAACTGGGGCATATTATGGCGCGTATGTGCTAATAGTTTTTAGGACCGTGGTTGGAGTATTTAGTTTAGGAGATCTTACCTTTCTTTCAGGCTCTTTCAAAAGTTTGCAAAATAAATTACAAGGATTTTTTACCAGATTTACAGCAATCACAGAAAGTGCATTATATCTTCAGGATTATTTTGAATTTTTAGATCTTAAATTCGATAGATCTGAAGAAGTAGAAGGACTGTCCTTACCTGAAAGTATAAAAACAGGATTCACGTTTAATAATGTTGGATTTAAATATCCTAAATCTGAGCGCTGGGTAATCCGTAATGTGAATTTTGAATTGAAAGCAGGTGAAAAGCTGGCTTTTGTAGGAGAAAATGGAGCAGGGAAAACCACACTTATAAAATTATTGCTTCAATTCTATGAGCCAACCGAAGGTGAGATCTTATTAGATGGTGTGCCAATAAAGAAATATAATCAGCTTCAATATCAGCAGTATTTCGGGGTGATCTTCCAAGATTTTGTGAAATTCGAATTAACCTTGCGAGAAAATATCGCGATGGGTGAAATAGAGGAAATTGGGAATCAGCCCCGAATAGACAATGCAGCAGATAAAAGTCTTGCGAATCAGGTAGTTTCAGAATTGCCTGGAGGTTACGATCAGCAATTAGGAAAGCGCTTTAAGAATGGAAAAGACCTTTCTGGAGGGCAATGGCAAAAGATCGCTATTGCAAGAGCTTATATGAAAGATGCAGAAGTATTAGTGTTAGACGAGCCAACTTCAGCATTAGATGCAAGAGCAGAAACCGAAGCCTTTGATAGATTTATAAAATTAACCGAAGGGAAAACCGCAGTGATCATATCGCACAGATTTAGCACCGTGCGAATCGCAGACCGTATCATGGTGCTAAAGGAAGGCACCGTTCTGGAAATTGGAACTCATGAAGAATTAATGGAGAACAATAAATTATATACTGAATTATTCAATCTTCAAGCGGCAGGTTATCAATAGTAAATTCTAATATTATCTAGACAGTAGTTAAGATATCTTTTATTTAAATTTAAAATTTATTAATAATTAGTAGGTATTTAACACATTTTTAATATCTTAGAGCATCTTATTCGTGATAAATAGGAATTTTGTTTTTTACTCCAATCCCCCTTGCATATCCCAAAAAAATTATTTTCCGTAATATTCGGAAACAATCCCCACATTTTAGTTTTGAATAATTGTACTGATTCTAGTATTTCAATATTCTGAATCGGCATTTTATTATAATTAAGTAACCAACTAAAATTCAGAGATTATGAGAACCATTAAAATTTTAGGGCTTTTATTGTTCGGTTGTATGTTCGCGTTTAACATGCAATCTCAGGAGGAATCTAGGTATCAGCGATATCTAATTCATATGGATCCTGTGAAACCTTCTATGCAAGCAGAATATGAAAAGACTGCTGCCAAATTCGCGAAAATGTGCAAAGATAATAACTATGCTAACGATTGGATGACACTTGCCACAGAGGATAACAATTATTTTTATATCTCTCCTATGGAAAATTTTGCTGAACTCGATGAAAACCCAATGGCTTCACTTAGAGAGAAAGTTGGAGCAGAAGATTTTGACAAAGTTTTTGAAGATTTTGATAAATGTTATGACAAGCATTCAGATTTTGTACTAGCACTGGATAAAGAACTTAGTTACATGCCAGATGGAATGCAAACTATGATCGAAGGTGAGAATTATCGAGAAAACACTCGATATTATTTTGCTCCAGCAGATACTGATAAAGCTGTAGAAGCAGCAAAAGCTTTCAAAAACTTCTATTCAGAGAAGAATCTCAATATGCACTATAGATTATATAGAAGTGGCTTTGGGACAGATGGCGCCTATTTTATGGTTGCGGTAGCTGCAAAAGATGCTATGGATATGGAACGTAAAAGTGCAGAAGCCAGAAAAGCGATGGGGCCAAAGGGGCAAGAACTTTTTGCCAACCTTAATAAGATCCTTTTAAAAACGGAAACGATGCGAGGGTGGATGAGACCAGACCTTTCTTATGTAGCATCTAAATAAATTATTGATATTTTTTAACTCCAGATTTTATAATAGACCTACAATAACCATCTAATATTAAATTATGAAAAAGATTTTTTACTTGATATTGCTAATTCCTTTTTTAGCAATATCCCAAAACGGAAATGAATATATGGTGTTTGAAAACGCTTTGTTATCCCCGCAGTTGGATAAGATTTCTGAATTCGAATCTGGACTTGCAGCGCATAATAAACAATACCATAATGAAGGACAATATGGCGCAAGAGTATATTGGATAGGAAATGGACCCAACACTGGTAAGTATCTATGGGTAATGGGGCCTTTGCCTTGGAGCGCATTCGATACCAGACCGGAAAAAGAAGGACATGATGAAGATTGGAACTCCAATGTTCTGCGATACATGCTGCCAGAAACAGATCAGACCTATTTCAAGTTTGAGGCAGGGCTTTCTAATTTTCCTAAAGATTTTACTCTCAACAAATTGTTGGTAGATTATTATGATATAAAGCCTTTTCAAGGGACAAAGACAATGGCTTTATTAGAAAAGATAGAAAAGGTAATGAAAGATAAATTCCCGGGAGCCACTTATGGAATTTACACCAACGAATTGCCAAATAGCAAAGACGGGAATGATATTTCCTTTATTTCATTTTTTGAGAAATCGGCATGGATGGGGGAAGACAGGAAATTTGTCGATAAATATAATGAAGTTCATGGGGCAGGTAGTTTTGACACCTTTCTTAAGGACTGGGAAAATGCAACTCAAGGGAGTTACTCCGAATTATGGCATTTCAGACCAGAACTTAGTGGATTATCCGGCGAAGTGAAAGTTGCAGAGCGACAAGAAAATTAGAGTAGAAACAAAGAATTAATAATAAGCTTTGTTTCTATTTCAATCAATACCTAAATAAATTTATAATTATCCTCTAATGCACACTAAGAGCTTAGAGGATAATTTTTATTTTAATAGTAATGTTGATCTCTTTTAAGATTGATCTTTGGGTTAGAAACATTCTCATTAAAAGATATTGTGGATAATTTTGAATAAAAGCAGCTTTTTAAATTTCTCATAGCCTTTAGGATTGAGTATTTTAGCATGAATTAAATTGAACTCTTTTGGCAGCTAAAAAACCTAAATCAATCACTCCTTTAATGAAACAATATAACTCCATCAAGGTGAAATATCCTGATGCTCTATTGTTATTTAGAATAGGGGATTTTTATGAGACCTTTGGGGAAGATGCCATTAGCACTGCCAGGATCCTGAATATAGTTCTAACTAAAAGAGGGAATGGGAGTGAAACAGAAACTGCTTTGGCAGGATTTCCTCACCACGCCTTGAATACCTACTTGCCTAAATTGGTTAAAGCTGGCTTGCGGGTTGCTATTTGCGATCAGTTAGAAGATCCTAAACTCACAAAAACTATTGTGAAAAGAGGTGTTACAGAGTTGGTTACCCCGGGAGTAGCAATGAATGATGAGGTTTTGAATAGCAAGGCCAATAATTTTTTATGTGCTGTTCACTACGGCAAGAAGACAATGGGAATTTCTTTTCTAGATGTCTCTACTGGAGAGTTCTTAACAGCGCAAGGTTCTGCGGAATATATAGATAAACTTCTTCAAAATTTTGGACCTAGTGAAGTCCTTATTCAGAAAAATTATAAAAAGGAATTTACTAAAACCTTTGGTGATAGTTTTCACTGTTTTTATCTGGAAGATTGGGTTTTCAAATTGGATTATGGATATGAATCCTTGAACGAGCATTTTAAAACCAAATCTTTGAAAGGATTTGGAGTAGATCATTTGGAAGAAGGAATTATTGCTTCAGGAGCTATCCTATATTATTTAAGCGAAACCCAACATCATAAATTACAGCATATCGCTTCTTTAAATAGAATTGCTGAAGAGGAATATGTTTGGATGGATCGATTTACCATTCGAAATCTCGAATTGTACAATTCCAACGCCCAAAATGCAGTCACCCTTCTGGAAATCATAGATAAGACTATTTCTCCTATGGGAGGAAGAATGATGAAACGATGGCTAGCGCTTCCGCTTAAAAATGCTGAAAAGATTAAAGCGAGGCATCATGTGGTGAGCTATTTTATTCAGAATAAAGAGGAGTTAGCGCAGCTTCAGAAACAAATAAAACGAATTAGTGATCTGGAAAGATTGATCTCCAAAGTAGCTACTGGGAAAATTTGTCCTCGGGAAGTAATTCATCTAAATAATTCTCTGGATGCTATCATGCCAATCAAAAAACTGGCTATGAATGCTAAGGAAGAGTCCTTAAAAGTACTTGGTGATAAGTTACAAAGCTGTGAGGTTTTAAGAACCAAGATCAACGAGATGTTACATGAAGAAGCTCCGGTGAATATTGTAAAAGGGAATACTATTGCTAAAGGTTATCATCCAGAGCTGGATGATCTTAGAAACATCGCTTTTTCAGGGAAAGATTACCTTAATGAGATGTTGGAGCGGGAGAGTAAAGCTACCGGAATCACCTCCCTTAAAATAGGAAGCAATAATGTATATGGCTACTATATTGAAGTAAGGAATAGCCATAAGGATAAAGTGCCGGAAGAATGGACCCGGAAACAAACTTTGGTGAATGCCGAGCGTTACATAACTGAAGAATTGAAGGAATATGAAGGCAAGATCTTAGGAGCAGAAGAAAAGATCTTGCATTTAGAGCAAGAATTATTTGCAGGTCTTGTAGACTGGATGAGAGATTATATTAATCCTGTGCAGCAAAATGCGCGATTAATTGGTCAGTTAGATTGTCTATCTTCTTTTGCACAACAAGCGATCTTGGAGAATTATAACAAACCAGAAATAGATGATTCTACTGAATTAGAGATCAAGAATGGGAGGCATCCAGTTATAGAAAAGCAATTGCCACATGGAGAACAGTATATTACCAATGATGTTTTCTTAGATAGAGAAACTCAGCAGGTAATTATGATCACGGGCCCTAACATGAGTGGTAAATCGGCTATTTTAAGACAAACAGCACTTATAGTATTACTGGCTCAAATGGGAAGTTTTGTCCCGGCAGAAAGTGCGAGAATTGGCTTGGTAGATAAGATTTTTACAAGAGTAGGAGCGAGCGATAATATCTCTATGGGCGAATCTACTTTTATGGTAGAGATGAATGAGACCGCGAGCATTCTTAATAACCTATCTGAACGTAGTTTGGTGCTATTAGACGAAATTGGTAGGGGAACAAGTACTTATGATGGAATTTCGATTGCTTGGGCTATTACAGAGTATCTTCATGAACATCCTACCCATGCAAAAACACTTTTTGCGACCCATTATCACGAATTAAATGAAATGGGAGATACCTTTAGTCGAATCAAGAATTATAATGTTTCTGTAAAGGAATTAAAGGATACCGTATTGTTTCTTCGGAAATTGATTCCTGGTGGGAGTGCGCACAGTTTTGGGATACATGTGGCGAAGATGGCAGGAATGCCACAGCAAGTTATAAGCAGAGCTAATAAGATCCTGAAGAAGCTGGAAAAATCTCATAAAATGGAGGATTCCGGAGAAATTTTAAAAAATTCTGCAGAACAAGAGATGCAATTGAGTTTTTTCAATTTAGACGATCCTTTGCTTCAAGAATTAAAAGAAGAGCTCTTGCATATTGATATTGATACACTTACGCCAATTGAAGCCTTGATGAAATTAAATGAAATAAAGAGAATGCTTTCTGGGAAACAAAAAGCCCAAGTTTAAAGTCGATAATATCGTAGAAAATCCTTTGGTATTATAAGAATTGTTTTAAATTTGCAACCGCAATAAGGAATTATTGCTCTTCGGGAAACCGAAAAAACGTTCAGACAAATTGCGAAAATAGCTCAGCTGGTAGAGCGCCACCTTGCCAAGGTGGAGGTCGCGGGTTCGAATCCCGTTTTTCGCTCTGACAAGCGAAACATTTGAAGTTTGCGGGTTCTCCCGATGCTTCGGGGCCGTTTTTCGCTCTGAAAGGCGAAAGTTCGCTCATAAAATCAATGCTCGGATGGTAGATCCTGATGGTTATCGGGAAATAGTCTTAAGAGCAACAAATCCAAATTAGGATTTAAAATATTAAAACATCCACGCTCGGGTGGTGGAATTGGTAGACACGTTGGACTTAAAATCCAATGAACATTAGTTCGTACGGGTTCAAGTCCCGTCCCGAGTACTCTAAACCCTGTTAATCTATTGATTATCAGGGTTTTTTGATTTATAGAATAAAAATTGTCAAACCATTTGTAAATTCGCCACAACTTTTAAGATTGATCCTTGAATGTTTCTCAGAGCAGACTAACATCTCTGTAAGTATACTTCGGCCATTTTTTCGTTCCGGAAAAGCTCAGGATGCCTCTGATATGATAGGGTATTCAGGGGTGGGACTGCTCTTTTTTCAATAAACTAATCCATCACTTTTTCCACTCCTTCAAGCAACACTGCCATTTTTAAATAAAGCCTGTCTTTGTGTACCGGTTTAGCGAGATAATCGTTCATCCCTATGTCTTTCACCCGCTGTTTGGTACTTTCCATAACATCTGCTGTTACGGCTATTATAGGAATGTTCTTATTATAGGTCCCTGCCTCTCCCTTTCGTATCTCGATGCAGGCTTCGTAGCCATCCATTATCGGCATTTGCAAATCCATTAGTACAAGATCAAATGCCTGTTCTTGCAATTTCTCAAGACATTCAGCACCATTATTGGCAAAACTTACCTGGGTTCCGTTCCATTTTTTAAGGATCATTTTCAGCACCATTTGGTTTATAGGGTCGTCCTCAACTACTAGGATATGGCTGCCTTTCAAATCATAAGTTTGAATAGGAGTCAATTTTGATAGGGCTGCAGGTTTATTGGCCAGGGGGAACGAGAGCTTGAGAATGCAGGTGGTTCCAACTCCCTGCTTACTTTGTATTTGAATTTCGCCCTTGTGCATATCTACAAGTACCTTTATAATAAAGAGTCCCAAGCCAAGACCACCATATTTTCGCTTATTATTGATGCTTTCTTGGGTCAGCGAATCAAATATAGTTTCCATTTTTTCTGTAGGTATTCCAATTCCGGTATCGGTAACCTTCAGTAATAGGTCCATAGTATTAAGGTTTCCTTTGCGGGTTTTAAGGTCTAATCGTATACTGCCTTCCGGAGTAAATTTCAGGGCATTGTCTAGGAGGTTGTTTACAATTTGGGCGACCCGGTTTGTATCACCTACTACTGCCTCGGTTACTAAGTTATTAGTATGAAATTCAAAAGAAAGACCTTTTTCTTCGGCCTGGTTCTTATAGCTTATTTGTAATTGTTCCATGATCTCCATAAGATCAAAAACCTCATTCTCAAGTTTCAGTTCCCCTTTTTCTATTTTTGAAAAATCCAGAATATCGTTTATTAGGTTTAATAGACGTACCGATGAAGCCTTGATCACATTAGAAGTGGTTCTTACTTTCTGTTCATTAGTCTCATTGGCCATAGCATCTGCAAGTCCCATTATTGCATTTAGCGGAGTGCGCAATTCGTGGCTTAAATTAGACAAGAAATAAGATTTAAGTTCATCCATTTCCTTCAAGCGTATCAAGGCAAGATTTTGAAGTTCTTGTTTTTCGGTTTTAAGTTTTTTAATCCTGTTGGCCATGGAAAGCGACAGGAAGATAATTTCCAGTCCTGTTCCCAGTTTTGCACTGTTTTGGGTGAGAAAGGTATTGGGTAAGACACTTAAATTATTCAGAATAAAGATCACAAATCCCAGAGTGAGAAAAAATATTCCCGTTAGGAAAAATTTGTCTACGGTTATTTTTTTTGATACTAGGATAATCACCGAAACCACTATGGCTACTAGTACCCCAAGCCCCAATAGGTTTGCCGAGGGATATGCAAATTCCAAAAACCCGGGCACAAATAGCAGCGCAAGCAGCAAAAGCCCAAGCATCACATAGATCGCTTTAAAGATGCGAGCCATATTGCTGTTGCTTTGCCGGATGTTTAAATACACTTCAGAATATTTACCCAGAAAACCGGCTGATAAAATGGCAAACAATATTACAGAATGATTAGAGAACCAGCCACCTGCAGGTCCAAGATATTGAAAAAAGTAGCCGTCTAGGGAGAACTGCAAAAGTCCCACTGTGATTACATAAATACTATAATACAGAAAACTCCTTTCTCCAAGTGCAAAGAAGAAAAACAGGTAAATAATGGCAGCGATCAATAAGATACCGTAGAAAATGCCAAACACTAGTTGCTCGATATAGGTGATCTTTAGAAGACTGGAAGCATTATGAAGGAGTAGGGGTAAATTTAAAACTTCTCCGTCATTCTCGTAATGAATATAAATATCAAGGGTTTCATCAGAAGGCAGATGTATTTCAAAAATTGTTTTCCGGTGGTCAAAACTGCGATTTGAAAAGGCCATTTTATCCCCGCTTTGTTGGGATTGAATGTTTCCTGAAGCTGAAATGCTGTAGAGGTTCACCCTGTCTGTTATAGGTCGGCCGGTCTCAAGATAATAAGTGAGATTTTGAGAAGTAGTATTTTTGATCCTGAATTTCACCCAATAGTGGTCCCGGGTGAATCCAATATTCATATTTTCAGATTCCAGAGGCCTAAAATCAAGGGTTGCGGTATTGTTCTTTACTTCTTCAAGCGTGTAGATTTCGTCTCCGGAGCTGGCATAAAGTGCATATTCATGCAAGGAAACAACTTCAGTAATGGGTTGGGCAGGGTAAGGGTCCTGTTCCAAAGCATTAACCTGAAAAGTGCACAGGAGCAAAAAGACCAGACAGGCAAAATATCTCATTTGACCTTTAGGGCAGGGTAGGTAAGGGGCCATTAATATTTTATTTAATTGGTATTGATAATGACGGTTAAGATAGAAATTAATTTTCAGATTAAATCTGAAGGCGCTATATCAAGCAAAAAACTTTTGATATTTATCATGAAACGCTCTTCATAGTTTTATACTTTTTGAAAATATCATATTATAAATTGCTTCTGAAGTAAACTTTGGTGGAATGTTTATTTTCACTGCTTCATTTTTCTTTGCGTTTTCTTATATTGAGATCTCAAATAAAATTGAATATGATCAAAAAAATATCGGCACTTGGTTTAATGGCAATCGTTTTTCTTGGATGCCAGAGTCAGCGATCCATTACAGGAACACAAACAGGGAATAAATCAGCTTCAACAACAGATTCTAAAAAAGATAATGACGACCTAAAGCCCTACCGGGAGGTGATTACTTCAGAAGCTAAAAGTGATGAAGGTTTGTTCACCAGTCACAGGGTAGGAGATAAGTTATATTATGAAATTCCACTCAGCCTGCTTGAAAAGGATATGCTGTTGGTGAGCAGAATTGCAAAAGTGCCGGCCGGTTTTGGTGGTGGCTATGTAAATGCTGGTTCCAAGGCAAATGAACAGGTTGTAAGATGGACCAAAAGGGGTGAGAATGTAGATATAAAGATCATCAGTTTTGAGAATGAAAGCGATGAAAATTCCCCTATATACCAGTCTGTTGCTGCAAATAACTTTTTCCCAATACTTTACAGTACAAAAATTTCGGCTTACAATCCCGATTCCACAGCTGTAGTTGTTGAGGTAAATAGTTTATATGAGAATGACATTGAAGCTATTAATGGTATTTCAAGTTCCCTTAAAAAGCGGTACAAAGTCAAAAAGCTGGACCAAAATCGTTCTTATATTGAGTCTGTTCAATCTTTTCCGAAGAATATTGAGGTAAAACATGTGATGACCTATGAAGCAGAGGAGCCACCGGAAAGTGATCAGGCAGGAACTATTTCTTTGCTGATGAATCAATCTATGATATTACTTCCGGATGAAAAAATGCAGCCGAGATTAGCAGATGAAAGAGTAGGCTGGTTCAGTATTAAGAAATACGATTACAATTCAGACGAACTTAAAGCTGATGATTACAGGATTATAAGGAAGTGGCAATTGGTTCCGAAGGATAGTGAAGCCTATAAGAGAGGAGAATTGGTAGAACCTGTAAAACCTATTGTTTATTACCTGGATCCTGCAACACCAGAAAAGTGGAGACCCTATTTCAAGAAGGGAATCGAAGACTGGAACGTAGCTTTTGAAGCTGCAGGATTTAAGAATGCTATCATAGCCAAGGACCCGCCTACTAAAGAAGAAGATCCGGAATTTAGCCCTGAAGATATAAGATATTCTGTGGTAAGATATGTTGCCAGTACTACAAGGAATGCAACTGGGCCTTCCGTATCAGATCCACGTACGGGTGAAATAATAGAAAGTGACATAATTTGGTATCACAACCATCTGCGTTCTTACCGAAACAGGTTTATGATAGAAGCAGGAGCACAGAATCCTGCTGCCCGAACTTTAAATACTCCGGAAGCTGAAATCGGAGAAATGATGCGAATGGTGATTGCTCACGAAGTAGGTCACGCCCTGGGATTACCACATAATATGAAGGCCAGTTCAGCCTACCCTACAGATTCCCTACGTTCAGCTGAATTTACTCAGAAGTATGGATTAACGCCTTCCATTATGGATTATGCGAGGGTGAATTATGTTGCACAACCAGAGGATAAAGGTGTTCGATACATCCGGATGATGGGACCTTACGATCTTTATGCCATCAATTGGGGGTATCGATATATACCTGAAGCAGACAGTCCTATTGAAGAGAAGCCAATTCTTGATAAATGGATACTTGAAAAAGCCGGGGACAGGATGTATGAATTTGGAAGCGGTTATGGTGGAGTAGATCCCCAGTCGCAAAGGGAAAGTTTAGGATCTGATCAGGTGAAGGCCAGTGAATATGGACTTGCAAATTTAAAAAAGGTAGTTCCAAATCTTATTGCATGGACTTCCAAAGACGGAGTAGATTACGAGGATCTTGATGAGGTTTACGGGGAATTAACCAGCTTGTGGAGAGGTTATGTAAACCATGTCGTTGCCAATGTAGGTGGGGTTAATGAAACCCTGAAAACTGCAGATCAGGAAGGAGCTGTTTATAGAGATGTTCCAAAGGAAATTCAAAAAAATGCCGTGGCATTTTTAAATAATCAAGCTTTCACAACTCCCGACTGGTTACTAAACCAGGAAATTCTGAGCAGAATTGAAGCGTCAGGAGCAATTGAACGTGTACAAAATTTACAGACCAGAGCTCTTAACAATCTGCTTGATGAGGATAGGTTGAAGAGAATGGTGAGTAATGAGCAGATGAACGGAAAGGAAGCTTATACGGCAGTAGAATTAATGGATGACCTGCGAAAAGGGATTTTCAGTGAATTATATTCTGGAAGAAAAACTGATGCCTATCGCAGAAATTTACAACGTTCTTATGTAGATGCTGCATCCGCTTACCTTCAGCAATTAAAGGGTGAAGATAATGAAGCGGTATTGAAGTCGGATATCATCGCATTAATGCGTGGTGAAATGGAGCGATTGAAAAGGGATCTTAGTACTAGAAAAAACAATAATAATGATTCTTTAACCAAATATCACTGGAATGATCTTGTTGCAAGAATAGATGCTGGTCTTACCGTCGATTTTTAAAATAGATTTTATTTTCATGTATCTTAATATTAGTGACGGAGTAACGTAGTGGACTTGTGACGGGGGGTTTAGTTACGGAGTGACCTTTTAAAGCAGTGACGGAGTTTTGAGCATAGTTCTTCTACGACCCTTAAATTCATTACAGCGTTACTTCAGCACAACATTACTGAGTTTCTTTATTCTCCGTCAAAAAAATTGATGTTCTTCTAATTCTTGGAAGTAAAGTGCCCCCAAAAAGTTGAACACTAATTGGGGGCATTTTTTTAATTATAGGAAATTGGATAAGACTTTCCTTCTTAAATAGAATTACTGATTCTCCCCATTTACGTCATCTGTATTATGAACTTCTTCATCTATTTCTTTGACAACTTTTTCGGCACCGGCTTCAATTTTCTCTCCTGCTTCTTTAGCATTTGTTTCTATATCTTCACCTATAGACTCTAAAGCATCTTCTGTTTTTTCTTGAGTAGTTTCTCTACAAGAATATACCGATGTTGCCATTGCAGCAAGCATCAGCATTAAAAATAATTTTTTCATTGTTTAGATTTAAAGGGTTTAACTAAAAAAGCCACCTCAAATTAAATTAAGATGGCTTAAGAATATGAATGCAAAAAAGACTACATGTCGTCGTCTCCGTTCACATCATCAGTTCCATTTACTTCTTCTTCTACTTCAGTTTCAACGTTTTCAGCAGCAGCATCTAGGTCATCAGCAACATCGTCTGCAGCATCTTCCATGTCGTCAGCTGCGTCTTCCATAGCGTCTTCTGTTTTTTCTTCTGTTGTTTCTCTACAAGAATAGATTGATAAAGAGAATACAGCAGCTAATAATAATAAAGATAATTTTTTCATTGTAAAATGTTTAATTAGTTGAGCAGCAAATTTAAACTAATTTTTAATTTGGCCAAGTACTCTTTTCAGTTAAATATTTCCAATATCTTTTGGGTACATGTTGCAGGTGTAGTTTCATATTCTTTCTGGATTTTATATTGGTGCTTTCAAAATATTCTTACCATAATTTTTTAAAGCCTATTCCGGAAGTACTGAAAACACTGGTGTTAGATGAATCTAGGTGATCTTTAGATTTAAAATTAAAATTTATATAACTAGTATCTCGTAAGTTAAAAAACAAGTCGAAATTTCACTTTATAT
Organism: Gillisia hiemivivida; assembly: GCF_007997295.1. Lineage (GTDB taxonomy): Bacteria > Bacteroidota > Bacteroidia > Flavobacteriales > Flavobacteriaceae > Gillisia > Gillisia hiemivivida. The sequence goes on from NZ_VORY01000003.1 coordinate 186,995, forward strand.
TGTAAATAATCCATTTTTGATCGGCATATCGACTTTCAAAATGCTGTAAAATTATGGGGAGAACGTTAAAATCTGGCTCGATCGTAGCAAAATAGATCTTGTGTTTAGTAAGCTGAAATCTTACAAAAATCTCTATTCCATTCACTTCCTATGAACTTGTTTAGCGATATTATTGATCCTTAGAATAATATGGTTTCCAATTTTTTTGTATAAAAGTTTCTATACTTAAATTAACTAAATGCCTTATTAAATAGGTGGATTAGTTTCTTCTAATTCACTCAAAAATGCCAAGATTGTGGCCAAAGCCATATAATTAACAATCCAGAAACTATGGCAACCCCGAAAACCACTACAATCCATTTTACAATCTCTTTAGCTCCCAAAACTATAGCCATAATTCCTTTGAAAACCAAATTTGAAATTGAAGCTAAGAGAATCAATTTCCATCCCAATTCTGTTTGTAAGCGCCCATCTTTCATCATTTGTGACAGTGATAGTGTTATGGCATCCACATCTGTCAATCCACTAATTATAGAGACGATGTAGAGTGCATTATTACCAAATTGTTGTTTGGTAAAAGCCACTGCCAATAGGATAAAACCATATAATAGTCCAAATAAAAGAGCGCTCTTAAACTGTGCAGGATTACTTGGCTCAGGCATTTCATTATCTGAATTATTTTTGTTTATCAGGTAAAATATAATTACACATAGAATAGAAACAATAACTATTTCGGCTGCAATGGGAAGAATTATTTGTCCAAGTTTTTCAGGAACAACTACTCCAATTTCTATTAATACGCGTACCATAGAGATAGCAGAAGCTGTTGTTATAACAAAGACTGCTAATTTGCTTATATTTTGTGCTTCTTTTGTTTTACGAGCATAGCTGACTGTGGTTGCAGTACTGCTAATTAAGCCACCTAAAATTCCGTTGGATATAATTCCAGCTTTTTTGCCCACAACTTTATAGATGAAATACCCAATAACACTTATACCAACTATAAGGGTAACCATTAACCAAATATTTTGTGGATTAAGCACATCAAGCGGGCCATAGGTTTCATTTGGAAGAATTGGTAGTATAATTAGACTTATGCCTGCCAAAGTCATGATGGCTGATAAATCCTTATGGCTCAATCGTTCTATAAATTCATGTAAATGATGTTTTAAGTACAATAAAACAGCCATTGATGCACCTACCAAAACGCCAATCAATTGGCTTCCTACCACGAGATATGCGCCAATGGCAAACATCAGTAAAGCAGCAACTTCAGTTGTTTGACCTACATCTGGTTTGTCAAATTTCTTTATTTTAATGTAATTAGCCATCATCAACATAGCTGCGATACTAAGACCCAAAACAGGAAGAATAAAAGCATTGTCATATTCCCGAGTCAAAAACCCAGCAATAACTCCTAAAATAGAAATAAGTGTAAACGTCCTGACTCCAGCCATTTGGTGGTCGGTTTTTTGACGCTGTAATCCAACCAAAAGACCTAACCCCAAAGCAATACCTAAAGTTGTTAAATCCGTGTAATTCATAACATCTAAAATACTAAATTCCATAAAAAAAACCCCATCTTTGGATAGGGTTCTTTTTCATGTCACGTAATAGGCTAAATCAAAAATGCAGTAATTAGTTAATAAGGTCTTTAGGAAAGAAACGCAACTGTTATCTTCTTTATAGCTGTTTCAAATACCACGGTATCACTATTTCCTAATCCTCCTTTATTGGCACGCTTGCTCCCGATACTAAATCAGGAGAAATCATATTTCGCAGCATCTGCCAGAATATTTAATTTTTCCTGAATTCTTTCCAAAGACATAATTATTGTTTTCGTTTAGCTTCAATTCTTTTTTTCTTCCAGACTTTTCATTTTTTCAATTCGGTGGCCGGTAGCCAGATTTCCTTCGGAAAATCGCGGATCTGTGATGTAAGCCTCTTTCTTCATTTTGCTCACTTCAATACTAAAAAAGTCGAATTCTTCGGTGACCTTTCCTAATAGTGCATAAACTCCACTGCCTCTAAATGCGTATTTTTCTGCGATAGGAGGGAAGAGAATGGTATCAAAAAAGTAACCTTCTCGATCTATAAAAGTTCCAAAATTCATTGGTTTTCCCTTTGCCGTTCTAGTGTTTTTCACCGTTACCAGATATCCGTAAATCAAAATTTCCTTATTTAGAAACCCTGCCAGATCCTTTTGTCCATAATCGGTTTGAGGAGACTCCTGTAGCAAATCAAAATGACTACATAATGGAAATCCCAAGAGTTCTATTTGCTCAAAAGACTCTTCTTGTAGAGTAGTATGTAATTCTGGCAATGTGAATTTTTTATGCTTCGGAGTAAAAAGAGGTACCTGATGTGGCTTCTTGGGTTTCTTGTTTAGTTTAAAATGAGCTTCCCATAAGAGTTGATATTTGTCTATGCCTGTAAACCTAAATGCATTAATCCTAATTAGTATGCTTAATTGCTCTATGCTAATGGGAACACGATCTATAAAATTTTCTAAGGATTTAAATTTTCCTTTAAAATTCCTGTTTTCCAGAATACGTTGTACAGCGCGATGCTCGACTTCTTTTAAATTTCCAAAACCCAAATAAATGGTCGTTCCTTTTATGGTATTATGGTAATCCCCTTCATTGATACACGGTGGCTCTACAGTAGCTCCACTCATCTTGGCCTCATGCACATACATTTCTGTAGAGTAAAAACCGCCTCCGTTATTAAGAGTTGCTACCATATATTCTAATGGGAAATAGGCTTTTAAGAACAAACTCTGATAACTTTCTACGGCATAGCTGGCAGAATGCCCTTTTGCAAAGGCGTATCCTGCAAAACTTTTTATTTGATCCCAGACTTCAGAAATGGTCGTTTCTGCGATCTTTTTCTCACGACAGTTGGAGATGAACTTTTCTTCTACCCGCTGAAATTCTTCTCGGGAGCGATATTTCCCACTCATTCCACGGCGCAAAACATCTGCCTCTGCAAGGCTGAGGCCGGCAAAAAAATGCGCTACTTTAATTACATCTTCTTGATACACCATAATGCCATAAGTGTCCGGCATTATTTTGGCAAGTTCGGGATGGGCATTGTCTCGTCTTTCTGGGTATCTGTGGCGTAAGATATATTCTCGCATCATTCCGCTCCTTGCCACCCCAGGGCGAATAATGGAACTGGCAGCCACCAAACCTAAATAGGTGTCGGTTTGTAATTTTCTAAGCAACATACGCATTGCAGGGGATTCCACATAAAAGCAGCCAATACAAGAACCTTCTTTAATAAGATTATTTATTTTAGAATCTTCTTTAAAAACTGCTACATCATGAATGTCGAATGCAGCTGCATCTGGCTGATTTTCAGCAATGATGTATAAAGAATCCCGAATCTTCCCTAATCCTCTTTGTGCGAGAATATCAAATTTATAAAGTCCCACATCTTCAGAGATCACCATATCAAACTGCACACAAGGAAATCCTTTTGGCGGAAGGTCTAAAGCAGAAAAAGCTGTAAGTGGTTTGTTAGAAATTAGAATTCCTCCTGCATGGATACTTCGGTAATTAGGCATGCCCTGAATTAAATCGCCATATTTAAGGACTATTTTATGAATGTCATCTTGTTTGTTATTTGGAAGACTTCCTTTACAGAGCTTGTCTATGTCTTCTTTTGGAAGTCCAAAGACTTTCCCTAATTCTCTAATTACGGCTCTAAATTGGAAGGTGTTATAAGTGGCAAGCAGGGCCGTATGCTTGAATTCTTCAAAAATAAACCTAGTGATATCTTCCCGATCGTTCCATGAAAAATCTATATCGAAATCTGGCGGACTGGTCCTGAATTCATTTATAAATCGTTCAAAATAAAGATCTAATTCTATAGGATCTACCTCGGTGATCTGCAGTAGATAGGCCACAATACTATTGGCGCCGCTTCCTCTGCCTACATAGAAATATCCTTTTTCCCGGGCATATTGGCAAATGCGCCAGTTAATAAGAAAATAGGAGATAAAGTTCATTTTCTTAATGACCTTTAATTCTGTGATCATTCTTTTAAGAACTTCCTCTTTAGCTTCAGGATAGCGAAGAAGGAGTCCTTTTTCGCAAAGTTCTTTTAGGAATTTTTCATCATTAGAAGCGCTTTCCCCAAAAACCTGCTGATTCTGAGGCTTTCTGTTTTCAGAAAAATCGAAATGGATCTTACAGTCTGCCAGAAGCTCTTCGGTGTTTTTGAGAATAAAAGGGAACTCTTCAAAATGCTCTTTTATCTTCTCAAGAGGACTCATTTGCTCTTCTTTTCCAGCCTGTTCTTCAGGAGAGAGTTTGCTTAGAAGTGTATTATTATCAATGGCGCGCAACAATCTATGCGCATTAAAATCTCGTTTATTTCTGAAGGTGACAGGTTGTAATATTACCAGTTTGGTGGTGAGTTCCTTTAATTTTGAAAACTTCAATTTTCGCAATTCAGCAATACTTACCCCAATAAATTCATTGGCGGCAAATTGACTTATTTCTGAAGCTAATATTTTTTCAAAAGGATAAATAATAAAAGCATTTTCGAAAAAAGGTGCTTTTTCCGGGATGACTATTTTTTGCTGAAGATGTTTAGAAAGAAAATCATTTAATTCCTGAAAACCCTCATTGTTCTTTGCGATGCCTATAAATTGTTGCTGTACTCCATTCCTGAAATCTATTCCCAGAATTGGGGTGATATCATATTCTTTGGCAATTCTCACAAAATTTAGGCTGGCAGAAGTGTTATTAATATCTGTAAGCACTAAAGTTTTTACATTATTTTTTTGTGCCAGTTCCAGTAATTCTATTTCTGAAAATGTTCCAAAGCGTATGCTATAATATGTGTGGTTATTTAAGTACAATTTCAGGTCTTATGTTTACAGTATTTTAAACTTCTAATTCTTAATCCCTCATTGAGGGTTTAATTCCCCGAGGCCTGCCCGAAACATTCAGGCGGGCTTGCCTCGAATTTTTGAAAGTATTTTTCCTCCCGAACCATCGGGACATACCTCGTGGGCTTGCCCCGAGGTTCTTGATTTTTTCTTTCTCTTTTTAATTTTTCTTTCTCTTTTTAAGCAAGGTTCTATTGCTTTCTGTGCGCTAGCACTACCGGTGGTTCCCCATTAAAAGGATTGGTCATCCGGCCAATGGTCCTAGCTCCCAGAGAGGCCGCTCTTAATACGCTTCGGTCTCCATACCTAATTCTAATAGTGTCCATAGCATTGTACAAACTCAAAATCTCTTCGTTATCATCGAACAAGTTGATCTGGTAATTTCCACCGGCTAAATGGCTAAAACGTATCCCAATAAGCCGCACCAATAAGCGGCGGTTATAGAGTTTTTTGAATAGATCTTTAATCTTGGGAATTAAAATATGATCTGCACTCGTGTAAGGGATCTTGAGTTGTTTGGTATAGGTATTAAAATCTGAATATCTTATTTTAACCGAGATACAGGAGGTAAGTTTATCACCACGGCGTAACTGAAATGCGAGATTTTCCGTCATTGCTATTAAAATGGCGGATAATCTATCTACATCTATAGTATCCCGATCGAAAGTGCGCTCGGTGGAGATGGATTTTCTTTCAGAATAGGGGATAACCGGCGTGTTGTCTATTCCTTGTGCTCTATGCCAGATGGTTGTGCCGTTTGCTCCCAATACTTTTTGGATCATTTCCAATGGCATTTCTTGTATTGTTTTTACATGCCGAACTCCGAGATTCCGAAGGGTTTGGTATGTTTTATCACCCACCATAGGTATTTTCTTTACTGAAAGCGGTGCTAAGAATTCCTTTTCAAATCCTGAATCTATTTTTAATTGATTGTTGGGTTTTGCTTCATTAGTGGCTACTTTAGAAACTATTTTATTTGCTGAAAGTCCGAAGGAAATAGGTAATCCTGTTTCCCGAATAATCTTTTTACGTAATTCTGAGGAATATTTATAACAGCCAAAAAACCGATCCATCCCGGTGAGATCTGCATAGAATTCGTCGATGCTTGATTTTTCAAAAAGCGGAACATCTTTTTTTATTATATCGGTTACATCATTAGAATATTTGGTGTAAGTACTTGCGTCTCCTCTTATAACAGTCGCCTCGGGACATAATTGTTTGGCGAGTTTCATGGACATTCCGGAATGCACCCCAAAAGCCCTGGTTTCATAACTACAGGCCGCTACGACTCCTCGGTCGCTGGTACCTCCTACTAATAAGGGTCTATGCTGTAAACGCGTATCTATTAGGCGTTCTACAGAAACATAAAAGGTGTCCAGATCCAGATGTAATACGGTTTTTGCCATTTTATATGCATTCCATCTTAGTAGGGAATGATTACAAAATTATGGAATTATTCCAATATATTGGAATAATTCCAATGTTAAAATTAGAAGATTTTGATCTTTAATCCCTCATTGAGGGTTTAATTCCCCGAGGCTTGCCTCGAATTTTTAAAAGTATTTTCCTCCCGAACCATCGGGACATACCTCGTGGGCTTGCCCCGAGGATCTTGATTAGAAGGATCTAGTGTAAGTAGGGAATAGCAGAAATTTGAAAGAATAAATTCCCCTGTATAAATATAATAATGAGAATCTAGAAGATTATAAAAAGAAAAACCCCCAAGGAATACCTTGAGGGTTTTTTATGAAAAAGGAATAAATATTACATATTTTCCAACTCTGCTTCAACTTCAGCTTTAGTTCCTCTGTAGGTTTTTACTTTTACATCAGTCTTACCATTTTCAATAGTAGTAATTCTAACCTCTGCAACAGTTTCGTCACCTTCAGTGGTCATTCTAATTTCCACTTCTTTAGTTACAGAATTTTCTAGATCAGTAACATTTATTATTTCAGTATTTTCAGCTGAATAATTAACATCATCAAGAGTGTGTCCTCCTAATATTGGAGCTATTACCAAACCGATTAAACAAGTCAGTTTTATCAAGATATTCATAGATGGACCAGAAGTATCTTTAAATGGATCTCCTACAGTGTCACCAGTTACAGCCGCTTTATGGGCATCAGATCCTTTATAGGTCATCTCACCATCAATTAAAACTCCGGCTTCAAAAGATTTTTTAGCATTATCCCAAGCTCCACCTGCATTGTTCTGGAAAATAGCCCAAAGAACACCACTCACAGTAACTCCAGCCATATAACCTCCTAACATTTCAGCAATTGCCAAATTATTCATTCCGAAGATCATAGGGATAAAAGCGATCGCTAAAGGAAAACCTATAGTTAATAATCCAGGTAACATCATTTCTCTTAGAGAAGCTTCGGTAGAGATCGCCACACATTTATCATATTGTGGTTTTCCAGTTCCTTCCATAATTCCAGGAATCTCTCTAAACTGTCTACGTACTTCCTGAACCATTTCCATAGCTGCTTTTCCAACGGCATTCATTGCTAAGGCAGAAAATACTACGGGAACCATTCCTCCAACAAATAACATTGCTAAAACAGGAGCTTTAAAAATATTGATCCCTTCAATCCCAGTAAAAGTTACATAGGCTGCAAATAAAGCTAAAGAAGTTAATGCTGCAGATGCAATTGCAAAACCTTTTCCTGTTGCGGCAGTTGTATTTCCAACAGAATCTAAAATATCTGTACGTTCTCTTACTATTGGTTCTTGTTCACTCATTTCGGCAATACCACCTGCATTATCAGATATCGGTCCGAAAGCATCTATTGCTAATTGCATAGCGGTTGTAGCCATCATTGCTGATGCTGCTAATGCAACTCCATAAAATCCTGCGAAAGCATAAGAAGACCAGATAGCAGCTGCAAATAATAAAACTGAAGGAAAAGTAGAGATCATCCCTGTTGCTAAACCTGCAATAATATTGGTTCCTGCACCAGTACTGGATTGTTGTACAATTTTGAGAATTGGTTTTTTACCTAATCCTGTATAATATTCTGTTACAGAAGAAATTGCTCCTCCAACAATAAGTCCGATGATGGTAGCTCCAAATACACGCATTGAAGAAATTTCTTTAATACCTTCTCCAAAGAATTCCATTTGCATAGTTGCCGGAAGCATCCATTTTACCAATACATAACATGTTATTGCTACTAAGGCTATAGACACCCAGTTCCCGATGTTCAAGGCACGCATAACTTGGTCTTCCTTAGCATCATTACTGCTTATTTTCACTAACATGGTACCAATCATAGAAATGATAATTCCTGCACCAGCAATCGCCATTGGTAATAATACCGGGCCAATTCCGCCAAAAACATCGTCGATGCTTCCACCCATATCCTTAATAACATAATTCCCAAGAACCATGGCTGCTAAAACGGTTGCTACATAAGACCCAAAAAGATCGGCTCCCATTCCGGCAACATCACCAACGTTGTCTCCCACGTTATCTGCAATAGTGGCTGGGTTTCTAGGATCATCTTCAGGAATACCTGCTTCCACTTTTCCCACTAGATCGGCGCCAACATCGGCAGCTTTGGTATAAATTCCTCCACCAACACGGGCAAATAAGGCTATAGATTCAGCTCCAAGAGAGAATCCAGCTAGCGTTTCCAATACAATGGTCATGTCCAATGTATTTGTCCATTCGCCTCCCATAAAGTACCAAAAGAAAAAGATAAAGAAACTTGTTAAGCCTAATACAGCTAAACCTGCAACACCAAGACCCATTACAGTTCCACCGCCAAAGGAAACTTTTAATGCATTTGGTAAACTTGTTTTGGCAGCTTGTGTAGTTCTAACGTTTGTCTTTGTTGCTATTTTCATTCCCATATTTCCTGCCAAGGCAGAGAAAAATGCTCCGAAAATAAAAGCGATCACAATTAACCAGTGCGTAGTTGGTACTACAAAAGAAACTACTGCAAGTGCAACACTCACAATAACTACAAAAATGGCAAGTAATTTATATTCGGCATTTAAAAAGGCTAGTGCGCCTTCATAGATATGATCTGAAATTTCTTTCATTTTTCCGTCGCCGGCGTCTTGTTTTAAGACCCAAGACCTTTTTATCCACATGTATAATAGACCAATTATGGCCAGAACAATTGGGGCATAGATAATCATTGATTCCATAGAGAAAGTTAAAAATTAGTTAATGTCTGCTAATGTAGTTAAATCAATGATAAATAAAAAAAGCGATAACTTTTTAGAGTTATCGCTTTTAATCCCTCATTGAGGGTTTAGTTACCTGTCCCGAAACATCGGGATGCCTCGAAAATTTAAAATTATTTTCCTCCCGAACCCTCTGAACATAAATTTTGGGCTTGCCGAGAGCTTCTTGATTTTGTTCAATATTATGAGAAAATCATTCGATTATATTCCGAATCTCTCTTTGTCTCCTTCATAATTCTTATATCTCTCGATACATTGTTTGATGATTTCTTTAGCTTCATCAGCATTTCCCCATCCACCAACATCTACTTTCTTTTTCTCAAGATCTTTGTATACTTTAAAGAAATGTTCGATCTCTTTTAATAAGTGACCATTCACATCATCCAGATCATTCAATCTATTCCAGATAGGATCTGAAACCGGTACACAGATAATTTTTTCATCTGGTCCTTTTTCATCTGCCATATGGAAAACTCCAATTGGCTTTACTTCCATTACAATTCCAGGGAAAGTAGGCTCTGCTACCAATACTAATACATCTAAAGGATCACTATCCAATGCTAATGTGTTAGGAATGAATCCGTAATCTGCAGGGTACATCATAGAAGAAAAGATCATTCGGTCGTACCGAACTTTCTTCAATTCAAAATCATACTCATATTTGTTTCTACTCCCTTTTGGGATCTCTATCAATACATCAAAAGTCTCTGACATTTTCTTTCTTTTTTATTCAAATTTTTCAGGCGGCAAATATAGTAATTTATACTCTTAAAGAGCATATTAAAAATGAAAACCAAATGAAGCGGTTACTCCAAACGATCTTGCATCTTCATTATCGAAATAATTTCCTCTAAAATGAGCATCTATTCTCAGGAACTTAAAAATATTCCCAACACCTACACTATATTCCCAATAAGGTTCAGAATCTGGCGCAATAAGCGGTAATCCAGAAGCATCTATGTTTTTATTCTTTTCTGAAATTTCTCCGTAAACTCCACGAATTCCAACGATCTCCCTTAAATTAAGGTCACGAAGGCCCGGAATCCTTGAAAACAATCTTCCATTAAAGTTGTGTTCCAAATGTGCTGCTATATAAGTATCTGTAACAAATTCGTAGAAATTCAACAGTGAAAAACTGTTGTATAAAGCGAAATAGGTTTGATTTCCAGGCACTACGCTCAATAGCCCCAACGGAACCTCTCCAAAGGTTTTTCCTGTTTCTAAACTAACATTAGATCTTCCGAAGCCTCCTACTAATAACGGCTGATTATAAAAGAATTGTATCTTTTTATAATTAAAATCACTTTCAAAAATATCTTTTACTCCCAGACTATAATTCAAGAAAAATGTTGGAAAATCATCTCCATTAATAATATTTCTATCTACCCCATACCCAGTGGTTTCTCTTCCTGGGGTATAAGTGAAAATGGTGGAAATTTCGGTTTGATTTATTTCTGAATCTATTTGTGTAAGCGCATCATCTGTGTAAAAATCCAGACTAAAAGTTGGTGATGCCGGCTTAAGGATCCTGTAAGATCCAGCTAGTCTAAAAGTGAAATTTTTAATGGGTTCAATTTCCAGGCTTGCTACAGATAGATTAATGGAACTTAACTTATCATTATCTCCTACATTTATCAAAGAGGAAGAAGCCAAACTTCTACCAAGCACATCGGTAGTATTGGTGAGACTGGTTCCCAACTGCTCAATATCGCGCCTGTTCCCGGCGGTGGCAATTATCCTCAATTTTTTGTCTAATAATACTTTAGCTGCGATCCCGTATTTGAATTTCTTATCCTTAAAACCGTAAGCTCCATATCCTTCAATTCTCCATGGGTCATTCTGGTCAAAATAGGTTCTTCCGCCACCTCTAACTCTCCAGCCTTCTACATCATTAAATCCTAATGTGGCATATATAGGCCCGTAATCGAAACCATCTAATTCTATATATCCTGTAGTTAGGGTAGTAGTTAAATTATATAAACGCTTGAAAGCGGGAACCGTTTGCAGGGTGTCCAGCATTTTATAAACACCTCTTTCGTCACCATTTAATTCTTCTAGACGATTCTTTTGCCAAAATTCATCATCTCTATTATACACTTCTTCCTTGAAATCTATAACTCGGTTATCGTAAAATTTCAATGGTTTTTTATTATTGAAATTATAATTATCGTAAAGCACCGTTCTTTTTCCATAGATCCCTCGTGCAGACTCTTTGTCTCTAAGTGAGAAATCTACCTGAAAAAAGTCTCGAGTAATTAAGAAAATAGAATCATTTAAAACGTCAAATTCTTGTTCTATATAAACCCCTTTTACCCAGTTTACATTGGCGTCTTCTGCCATTTCTAGATCGATCTTCTTCACCGCCCAAGTAGTGTCATTTACCCAAAAGTCTCCTTTAAAGGTTAATTCATTTTTTCGCCTTGGATAATATCTTATTCTATAGCACCACTTGTCGCCAACAAAAGAGCTGTCTGTTAGAATATAATTGTAATTGTTTATTCCAGTTGTAGAAAGTGGACTTATAAAACTCTTGTCAAAAAATTTGAGGTAATTCTCGTAAATATCTATTTCAGAATAAATATCTTTTACAGAAGAGATTAAAATCTGATTATTGCTAAAACCAGAATTCTTATTTCCTAAAAGTTCTTCTTTAATTTTACCAGATTTTTTATCTCCATATATTTTAGAAACAGCTTCATTAAGAAAAATAGGTAAATAGGTTTTTCCAGTAACTCTATTAGTATCCAGATCTTTAAATATAAATTCCATTCCATTAAAAATGGGACTATTAATTAAAGCGCTGTCTATTTTATTAAGATCGAATTCCAGTTTTTCATATTTCCTGTATTCGTATTGATCGAATTGCTTAACACCATTCTGTCTTTTGTTCTCCCAGACCTTTCTAAGAATATCCAAAGCAGGATTATTGGTTTTAGAAGTTTTTCCTTGATAGATCATTACTTCACCCAAAGATTCGGTTATTTCTTTCAGAACGATCTTGAGATTCAAATTATCTCCTTTTTCAAGGGGCATTAGCAAAGTCTCATATCCTACATATGAGAATTCTACATTAGGTTGATCTTGATCAGATTTTATGTAGAAATCACCATTCTCGGTAGTGGTAGTTCCTTCAGAAGAACTTAAAAAGATAACATTCGCAAAAGGGATAGGAGTGCCTGTCTCATCTACAACAGTTCCGCTAATTCTGGTTTGTGACCATCCTTGAAAAAAAGTGAATAAAATACAGGTAAAAAAAAGGTATTGTTTCATAGTTGGGCACAAAAAAAGCTTCACCGTTTAGATGAAGCTTCAAAGATAAGTCTATAAGATTACTTGTAAAGCACCTTTCTCACAGCTTTAACAACATCGTCACTATTCGGTATCCAGTTTTTTAATAAGACTGGAGAATAAGGCGCTGGAGTATCTGCCGTATTGATTTTTATAATAGGGGCATCCAAGTAATCGAATGCATTTTCCTGAACTTGATACGTAATTTCTGTAGCAACATTTCCAAACGGCCATGCTTCTTCCAAGATCACTAATCTATTTGTTTTTTTAACCGACTTGTATATTGCATCATAATCCAAAGGTCTTACGGTACGCAAGTCAATGATCTCACAAGAGATTCCATCTTTTTCTAATTCATCTGCTGCTTTGTAGGCTTCCTTGATGATCTTTCCAAAAGATACAATAGTAACATCTGTTCCTTCTCTTTTAATATCTGCAACTCCAATTGGAACTATATAATCTTCTTCAGGCACTTCTCCTTTATCTCCGTACATCTGCTCACTTTCCATAAAGATCACAGGATCGTCGTCGCGAATTGCCGCTTTTAATAAGCCTTTTGCATCGTAAGGATTGGAAGGTACAACTACTTTCAAACCTGGACAGTTTGCAAACCAGCTTTCAAAAGCTTGAGAGTGGGTAGCTCCTAATTGCCCTGCAGAGCCCGTTGGCCCTCTAAATACGATAGGAATATTAAATTGCCCACCACTCATTTGGCGCATTTTAGCTGCGTTGTTAATAATTTGATCTATTCCTACAAGCGCGAAGTTGAAGGTCATAAACTCTATAATAGGTCTATTTCCATTCATAGCACTTCCAATTCCAATTCCGGTGAAACCAAGTTCAGAGATCGGTGTGTCTATCACACGGTCTGGTCCAAATTCATCCAACATCCCTTTAGACGCTTTATAAGCACCATTATATTCTGCCACTTCTTCACCCATTAGGTAAATAGTATCATCTAAGCGCATTTCTTCGCTCATGGCCTGCTGAATCGCTTCTCTGAATTGAATTGTTTTCATTCTATATATCTATACTGTTAAATGTATCGCTTTGAAAAAACAAAAATAGTAATTCGTAAAAGTTTATAGCGCATCTAACTGCTAAAATATTTGTTATGCGCGCATAGTAAATTCTGTATAAATTTCCCTATCTTCGTGATCACGATAAAAAAATTATTTAAAAAGAAAATATAGATGAAAATATTAGTGTGTATAAGTCACGTACCGGACACTACTTCGAAGATTAACTTTACAGATAATAATACTCAGTTTGATACCAATGGAGTACAGTTTGTAATTAATCCGAATGACGAATTTGGTCTTACCCGTGCAATGTGGTTCAAAGAAAAACAAGGAGCAATTGTAGATGTAATAAATGTTGGCGGTGCTGAGACTGAGCCGACTTTACGTAAAGCCTTGGCAATTGGTGCAGATAATGCAATTAGAGTGAACACGCCTGCTACAGACGGTTTTCAAGTTGCTAAACAACTGGCGAACGTTGCAAAAGAAGGTGAATATGATCTTATTATTGCAGGACGTGAGTCTATAGATTACAACGGAGGGATGGTTCCTGGGATGTTAGCTGCTTTGTTAAAAGCTAACTTTGTAAACACCTGTATCGGGCTTGAAATTGAAGGAACCGAAGCAAAAGCGGTTAGAGAAATTGACGGTGGAAAAGAAAGTGTTACCGCTAAATTACCATTGGTTATTGGAGGACAAAAAGGTTTGGTTGAAGAAAGTGATCTAAGAATTCCTAATATGAGAGGAATTATGATGGCTAGAAAGAAACCTTTAAATGTTGTAGAGCCTGTAGATGTCACAGCCCAAACTGAGGTTGAGAAGTTCGAAAAACCTGCTCCAAAGGGTGCAGTTAAATTGGTAGAGTCGGATAATTTAGATGAATTGATCGAATTACTTCATAATGAAGCTAAAGTGATTTAGTTACATATGGAAGGCTTCAGAAAAGCCGAAATGAGTTAAAGATTTAATATCCACAACAAATAAAAATAAAAAACATGTCAGTTTTAGCTTATATAGAATCAGAAGAAGGAAAGTTTAAAAAAGCATCATTAGAAGTGGCTTCCTATGCAAAAGAAGTTGCTCAAATGCTTGGGACTACTGTAACAGGAGTAACATTTAATGCTGAAGATGTTTCGGAACTTGGAACTTACGGAGTAGACAAGGTTTTGAAGATCAATAATTCAAAATTAAAAGACTTTAATGCCGAAGCTTATGCCGATGCATTAAAGCAAGCAGCAGACAAGGAAGACTCTAAAGTGGTAGTTGTAAGTCAGAGTGCAGACAGCAAATATTTAGCACCTCTTTTAGCGGTGCATTTAAATGCTGGATATGCGTCTAATGTAGTTTCTATCCCAGAAAGTGCTAGCCCTTTTGTTGTGAAAAGAACAGCTTTTACAAATAAAGCGTTCAATTTCACAAAAATAAGTACAGATATTAAGGTAGTAGGAGTTTCTAAAAATGCCTTTGGTTTAAAAGAAGTTGAAGGAGCTGCAACTGCTGAAGATTTTTCTCCAAATTTATCTGAAGAAGATTTTTCAGTAAATGTTACCAACGTAGATAAAGCAAAAGATAAAGTGACTATTGCTGATGCAGAGATTGTGGTTTCTGGTGGTAGAGGGCTTAAAGGTCCAGAGAACTGGGGAATGATCGAAGATCTAGCTGAAACATTAGGTGCTGCAACAGCATGTTCTAAACCGGTGAGTGATATGGGTTGGAGGCCTCATAGTGAGCACGTTGGGCAAACAGGGAAGCCTGTTGCTTCAAACTTATATATAGCAATTGGTATTTCTGGTGCTATCCAACATTTGGCAGGGATTAACTCTTCTAAAGTGAAAGTTGTTATCAATAATGATCCGGAAGCGCCATTTTTTAAGGCTGCAGATTATGGAGTTGTTGGTGATGCCTTTGAAATTGTACCGAAGCTAAATGAAAAACTAAAAGAATTTAAAGCTAAAAACGCATAATTTTTTTAACTTGCGAGCATTAAAAGGGCTTTCTAAATCTGGTATTTTGTCCTTATTTAGAAAGCCCTTTTCAATTATTGGTATATGAGCCTAATACGCCTTAATATAAAAGGAATATCTTACAGTCAAACCCAAAACGGCGCTTACGCACTTATTTTAAGTGAAGTGGGCGGGGATAGAAAACTCCCTATCGTTATTGGAGCCTTTGAGGCACAGTCTATAGCCATTGCGCTAGAAAAGGAAATTAAACCTCCGCGACCTCTTACTCACGATCTATTCAAGAACTTTTGCGACAGATATACGATCAATATTAAACAAGTGATCATTCACAAATTGGTGGATGGTGTGTTTTATTCTAGCTTAATTTGTGAAAGAGATAAAATTGAAGAGGTAATAGATGCCCGTACTAGTGATGCTATTGCGTTAGCCTTAAGATTTGATGCCCCAATTTTTACTTATAAAAACATCTTGGATAAAGCAGGAATATTCTTGAAAGGAGAATCTGGATCCTTAACTCCATCTACTGCAAAAGAACAAGCAGAAATAGATGATATACTTGCAGAAAATATTGAACCTGAAGGCTCAGATTATAAAAAAATGTCCTTGATTGAACTTGAAGATCTACTTACTCAAGCAGTTAAAAATGAAGATTATGAAAAGGCAGCCAGAATTAGAGACGAGATCTCCAAAAGAAAATAAGTAGTTATTTATGAAGAAATACTGGTGTTGCCTGTTCTTTGTTTTATTCGGAATTATTACCGCCCATTCCCAAACAATTTCAAAATCATGGACTTTTCAGTCTGTAAAAGATAGTACTCAAACTCTTTCTGGATTCGCATCTGAAGATATAATGACCCTAAAAGATGGTCGTTTTACTATAAATTCTGAAGAGGAAGCAATAGCGCAAGGAGATTATTTGTACCAAAATAATCTTTTGGTATTCTTTTATAGTCAGCCTGCTGGAGATTCAATAAAGAAATTTAGGATAGCAGAATTAACTGAAGGCTCTCTTCAATTATCAGATAACTCAAACACTTATACATTTAGTGAAACCCCTTTGTTAATAGAAGAGGTTATCCCTGTTAGTACAGATAAACAAATGATTCCTAGTGCCGGGATCTCTTTTAAAAGTGTTTCTAGAGGTCTTTTAGGAATGGCTTCGCTATTGCTAATTGCTTTCTTATTTAGCAGCAGCAGAAGATCTATTAACTGGAAGACAGTTCTTATTGGATTAGGAGCACAGATGTTACTCGCAATTGGAGTTTTAAAAATCACATTGGTAAAAAATATATTCGAATTTGTTGGTGGGATCTTTGTATTGATCCTTGATTTTACAAGAGCTGGAAGTGAGTTCTT
Source organism: Gillisia hiemivivida (assembly GCF_007997295.1). Taxonomy (GTDB): domain Bacteria; phylum Bacteroidota; class Bacteroidia; order Flavobacteriales; family Flavobacteriaceae; genus Gillisia; species Gillisia hiemivivida. The sequence continues at coordinate 203,719 of NZ_VORY01000003.1, forward strand.
ATTAGGTGGAATGATGGATATAGATAGTTTTGGATTTATATTTTTATTCCAAGTATTACCAACAATCATATTCTTTTCGGCATTAACTTCAGTATTGTTTTACTTAGGAATTATTCAAATTGTAGTAAAAGGAATGGCTAAGGTGCTAACCAGAATCATGGGGATTTCCGGAGCTGAAAGTTTGAGTGTTGCCGGAAACATCTTTTTAGGACAAACCGAAGCTCCTTTAATGATCAAAGCATATTTGGAACGAATGAACCGTTCAGAAATGTTGCTGGTTATGATTGGTGGTATGGCTACTGTTGCAGGTGGAGTGCTGGCAGCTTATATAGGTTTTCTCGGGGGAAATGATCCTGAACTTAGACTACAATTCGCAACACATTTACTGGCAGCTTCTGTAATGGCAGCGCCAGGAGCTATTGTGATTTCAAAGATATTATATCCTCAAGTTGAAGCTATTAATACAAATGTGGAGGTTTCTTCAGAAAAAATTGGATCTAATATTTTAGATGCAATCGCAAATGGAACTACAGAAGGTCTTAAACTTGCTGCAAACGTTGCTGCTATGCTACTAGTGTTTATTGCTTTTATAGCTATGATAAACTACCTGCTAGGTTGGATTGGGGGAATTACGACCCTGAACTCGGTAATGGCAGATTACACTCCTTATGATAAGTTTTCTTTAGAATCTATACTTGGAACCATTTTCGCTCCATTAATGTGGCTCATAGGAGTTGCAAAGGAAGATATGATGCTTATGGGGCAATTGCTTGGAATTAAGCTTGCGGCGAGTGAATTTGTAGGTTATATACAGTTGGCAGATCTTAAGAATCCAATGAATGCCTTGAGTTTAAACTATGAAAAATCGGTGATCATGGCTACTTATATGCTTTGTGGATTTGCTAATTTTGCTTCCATTGGAATCCAAATTGGAGGAATTGGATCTTTAGCCCCAGGACAGCGGAAGGTGCTTTCAGAATTTGGTATGAAAGCCTTATTAGGTGGAACCATTGCATCGCTTTTATCGGCAACTATTGCCGGGATGATTATTGGGTAAAATCATAAATTACAGTAAGTTTTAGAAAAATTTATAATTTCATTTTCTTTATAGCTTTATTTATTTCTATCTTAAACCATGTTATTTTATAATTGGATTTATCGATTCAGTATAAATATTTATATCTATGGAAAAAAAGGTAAAGAAAATAAAAAATAGGGGGTATGAAGCTGAAAAGCCACATCATATTCCGCTTGCCGGGTGGCTAGATATTGGGAAAAGGGTTTTTTCCGAGATAAAGAGAGATCATGTTCAGATAGTATCTGCCGGTGTAGGTTTCTATTTTTTCTTGGCATTATTTCCAACTATTGTTGCAGCCATTTCGGTTTATAGCCTGGTTTTAGAAACTTCACAAATTCAGGAACAAATTTCAAGACTCAGTACAATCTTGCCTGAACAGGCCTATGGAATGATTATCAATATTCTGCAACCTGTATTGGAGCAATCTAAAAAGGAAATTGGCTGGGGATTAACCGTTAGTATAGCAATAAGTTTATGGAGTGCCAACAGAGGAACCAACGCTCTTTTTGAAGGGGTAAATATTGCCTATAATGAGCTGGATCAAAGGAATATTATCAAAAAGAACCTTATTACGCTAATCTTTACTCTTGGAGCAGTGGTATTGGGATTGATTAGTTTATTGTTTATAATTTTCTTTCCAATTCTAATTGAAAAAGTAGGATTGCCAAAGCAAATAGAGGGTATTCTGGGGTGGTCCCGATGGATTGTCCTTGGTATTATTCTTATTCTAAGTTTAAGTATGGTTTACAAAATTGCACCGAACCGCTCCAATCCACGATTTAAGTGGGTGAGCCCAGGCGCGATTTTAGGAACTATATTCTGGTTAGCAGGCTCCCTTCTGTTTTCATGGTATGTTAAAAACTTTGGTAGTTACGATGATCTCTATGGCAGTTTTGCTGCCGTTATTATACTCATGCTATGGTTATTTCTTACCGCTTTTATCGTATTAATGGGTGCAGAAATAAATTCAGAAATAGAGCACCAAACTATGTTCGATACAACGGTAGGCGAGCAAAAACCGATGGGAGAAAGGGGAGCATATCACGCGGATCATCATGCCAAGAAGCCTGAAGAGGATTAGCTTATAATATTACGAGACTATCTTTAGTTATTTACTCTTACTATCTTCTAAAAAAATGTTTTTACGAAAGGAGTAAGGTTCTCAAAATGGACTATAAATCATATAAAAACGGCCGTACCTAAAGCAAAGCCCTAAGTCTTACTTTATGCTTTTTTAATTAACAAAAGTTTAGAAATTTTATTTTCGATACTTACAACCAGTTTTAATTGTGGCGTTAATAACTATTCATAATTCTAGGGGGAATCTAAATTTGAAAATCTAATCAATTCAGTAATTTAGGCGGATCTTAAAAAGTGTAGATTATGCAGCAATATCACGACTTGGTAAAACATGTTTTAGAAAACGGAACTCAAAAAGGAGATAGAACAGGAACAGGTACAAAAAGCGTGTTTGGATACCAAATGCGATTTGATCTAAGTAAAGGATTTCCAATGGTGACAACCAAGAAACTCCACTTAAAATCTATTATTTATGAATTGCTTTGGTTCTTAAAGGGGGATACCAATGTTGGGTATCTACAAGAAAACGGAGTACGGATATGGAATGCTTGGGCCGATGAAAATGGAGATCTTGGACCAGTATATGGTCATCAATGGAGAAACTGGAATAGTGAAGATATAGACCAGATCAAGGAATTAATATATACATTAAAAAACAATCCGAATAGCCGAAGAATGTTAGTTTCTGCTTGGAATTCTTCGGTTTTGCCGGATACTTCTAAATCTTTTTCAGAAAATGTTGCTAACGGGAAAGCAGCTTTACCGCCATGTCATGCGTTTTTTCAATTCTATGTAGCAGATGGTAAATTATCTTGTCAGCTTTATCAGCGCAGTGCCGATATTTTTCTTGGAGTTCCTTTTAATATTGCCTCCTACGCTTTGTTTACAATGATGGTAGCACAGGTATGTGGTTACGAAGCCGGGGATTTTATTCATACCTTTGGTGACGCTCATATTTATAATAATCATATTGAGCAGCTGGAACTTCAGTTAAGCAGAGATCTAAGAGCCTTACCCCAAATTAAGATCAATCCAGACGTGACAGATATTTTTGATTTCAAGTTTGAAGATTTCAGCCTTGAAAATTACGATCCGCATCCGCATATAAAAGGAAAAGTTGCGGTTTAACTCTCATCGAGGGTTTAATTTATGGAAGCCTGCCCAAAAAATTAGGTGATTGTTACTCGGATTTAAAAATACCTACTTATGAAAAATTTACTTTTTATTGCCGCATTAATTTTGTTTACCACAGCTTCCCAAGCCCAAGAAGGAGTTACAGTTAAAGGAAACACCATCACTATGAAAGATATTGGTCCGGTTTGGCCTGGCTGTGAGAAGAGTGAACTTTCTGCAGAGGATTGCTTTAATAAGCAACTTGCCAAGCATGTTAAATCTAACTTTAAATATCCAAAGGATGCTAACGGAAAGATCGTTAGAGGAAAATCTGTAATCACTTTTTATATAGATGAAAACGGAAAAGTATGCAAAGTTTCTGCTGAAGGCTCTGAGAAATTGGTGAATCAAGAGGCTGTGCGTATCACTAAATTATTTCCTGTTATGAAACCTGGGAATAGAGGCGGAAAAAAAATCGAAGTCAAATATAAGATGCCGTTTAACTTTTAGTACCTCTTTGAGCTTAAATTTGTCTCTTATCAATATAATAGGATTCATTTGACTTTAACTTCTCCTTAACTCACGTTGATTTCACCCATTCCTAAAAAATTGTAACTTTGGATGGTAGCCTTATGTTACCATCTGACCTATGATCTCAAAAGAAAATTTATTTCAACTTTTTACTGAAACAAGAACGCAAACCGAAATTATTTGTGCTCCCTTGGAAATTGAAGATTATGTGGTGCAGCCTATAGCAGATGTCTCGCCTCCAAAATGGCATTTGGGTCATACTACCTGGTTCTTTGAAGAGTTTGTTCTGAAGAAATATCAGAAAGACTATAAGTTGTTTGATGAAAATTCTGCTTTCGTTTTTAATAGTTATTACGAAAGTGTAGGGGAGAAGGTAGTGAGAACCGATAGGGGGAATTTATCTCGCCCAACCGTAGCTTGGATTTATGAATACCGTTCTTATGTGACCAAAGCTATTTCAGATCTTTTTAATAGTTCTACAAATTTTTCAGAAGAGCTTTTTAATGTGATGGAAATAGGTTGCCATCACGAAAAGCAGCATCAAGAATTATTGCTAACAGATATTAAGTACATTCTAGGAAACAATCCTTTGTTACCTACTTATAAGGATAATTTTAAAGAAAATTCTGTGCAGGAATTTCAGCAAGAATTTTTAACTATCCCAGAAGGTGTTTATGAAATAGGTCATGAGGGAGATTCTTTCTTCTATGACAATGAAATAGGTAGGCATAAAGTATATTTGAATCAATATGAGATCTCTAATAAATTGGTTACCAATGGGGAATATTTAGAATTCATAAAAGATAAAGGCTATAAAGATGTGTTGCTATGGCATGCGGAAGCTTGGGATTGGATAAATACAGAAAAAATCACAGCTCCTTCTTATTGGCATTATGTAGAAGGTAATTGGAAACAATATACCTTAAGTGGATTAAAAGATTTAGATCTTGAAGCTCCTTTAGCCCATATTTCCTATTATGAAGCCTTCGCTTTTGCACAATGGAAAGGAATGCGATTGCCTACAGAATTTGAATGGGAAGTTGCGCAAGAGAAGTTCAAATGGGGAAGCAGATGGGAATGGACAGAAAGCTCTTACAATCCATACCCTAATTATAAAAAAGCAGATGGTGCATTAGGAGAATACAACGGGAAATTTATGGTAAATCAAAAAGTGCTTCGGGGAGGTTCGGTTGCCACTTCTGTAAATCATACTCGCGCTACCTACAGAAACTTTTTTCACCCACATTTAAGATGGCAATTTACCGGTGTAAGACTTGCTAAATAATTCGACTTCTAGTACATGAAAAATAATACAAAAACGCGCTTTACTTCTGCTTTTGAAGAAGATGTTTACTCTGGTCTAACCAGTTACCCTAAGCATTTATCTTCTAAATATTTTTACGATAAGAAGGGGGATAAGTTGTTTCAGGATATTATGAATTTACCTGAATATTATCTCACTAATTGTGAGTATAATATTTTAGCAAACAACACTCAGGAAATTGCTGATGCATTTACGGGAGCTAATGGTTTCGATTTAATTGAGCTTGGAGCAGGGGATGGTAAGAAAACAAAATTATTATTGAGATATCTCACAGATAAGAAGATAGATTTCGATTATTTGCCTGTAGATATTAGCCAGAATGCATTAGATGAATTAGAGGGATCTCTTAAAAAAGAATTGCCTTCTATTTCTGTGAAGCCACAACAAGGAACCTATTTTAAAACCTTAGAGCGCTTATCTGATTATAACTCTCGAAAAAAAGTGATCCTGGTCTTAGGGTCTAATATTGGAAACCTTCTTCATAAGGATGCAATAGATTTCCTGAAACAGATACAAGAGGCTATGAGCCCAGATGACATGCTTTTTATGGGCTTCGATCAGAAGAAGAATCCTCAAACTGTTTTAGATGCCTATAATGACCCAACAGGTGTTACTGAAGCTTTTAATAAGAATGTTTTAGAAAGGATAAATAGCGAATTGAATGGAGATTTTGATCTTGAATCCTTTTTCCACTGGGAAACTTATAATCCTGAAAGCGGTACTGCGAAAAGCTTTTTAATAAGTAAAGAAAAGCAAACGGTAACTATTAATGACCTAGCTCTTACAGTGAATTTTGAAGCTTGGGAAAGTATACATACCGAGATCTCCCAAAAATACGATAATATGATCGTAGAGTGGCTTGCTAGCCAGGCAGATCTTAAGGTGACTGATTCTTTTGCAGATGAAAAGCATTTTTACAAGAATTATATTTTCAGAAAAAAATAAATTTTTGAATTAGAATAAATAAGAACTGATTGTCAGTTTTTTTTGCCAGTAATCACAAGCAACTAACTATATTTAGGTTTTACCTTATGTTGATCCTATATATAACTATCGGAATTGTTTCAGCATCCCAGTAAAGTCTGGAAGAGATCCTGAAACTCCCGGTGTTTCCGGACAGGGTAACGAGATGGACTGTTGTGTTTCTGGACGTAAAACAGATATAATAATAAGAATTAAAATTATTTGATATGAAAGCTATTTGGAATGATACGATAATCGCTGAAAGTAACGATACAAAAGTGGTGGAAAACAATCATTATTTCCCACAAGAATCTATAAAGTCTGAATATTTTAAACCAAGCAACACTACATCCAGATGCCCTTGGAAAGGGGAAGCGTCTTACTATAATGTAGAAGTTGACGGGAAGACCAATAAAGATTCAGCTTGGTATTATCCCCAAGCCAGCCATGCTGCAAAACCAATTGAAAATTATGTGGCTTTCTGGAAAGAGATCAAGGTGACAGAATAACTACTTTTGATGATATTCCTTTAGCGCAGTTACCAAAAGGTCAATTTCTTCTTCGGTATTAAAATAATGGAAACTTACTCGAACCCCCGGGGTCTTTAGGGAACTTATAATATTTTTACTGTTTAAGAACTCAAGGAGTTTATCATCTCCTCCAATATTAAATATAGAAGAATGTTGAGTTCTTTTTACTACAGCTTCCTCTAGTAAACCGAGTTTTTCAAACTCTTCTTTAGCCTTTTTAGATAAGAGCTTAATCCGTTCTTCAATTAGATCTATTCCAACGGAGTTTATAAATTTTATAGCAGCCATTACACTGCCAAAATTTAAGGTATCTTGATGTCCTGGTTCAAATTTCCCTAGAAAATTCCCTTTATGGGCTTTATATTTTCCTTGTAACGAATTGAATCCAAATCTTTTAGGGTCTATTTTCTTCGGCACATCTTCTTGAAACAACATAATTGCATTCCCATAACCTGCATTCATCCACTTATAACCACTTGCAATTACAACATCTATTTTGGATGCATCAAAATCGAATCTTTCAGTTCCAATAAATTGAGTTCCATCAGCCACGAAAAGTGTGTCAGGAAATTTTTCTTTCATTTCCTTCAAAAAAGCAGTTTCTAATTTTATTCCATTTTCATACTGAACAATGCTAAAGCAAAACAGATCTGGTCGATTTTTTGTAAGGGCATTCTCTATGTTTTTTTCTAAATTCTCATCGATTTTCGCATAACAAACATCAAACTCCCTGGAGTTCACCGCCCAATTTATAGAAGGATAGTCTTCTTTTAATAAAAGGATCTTACTTGATTTGTCTATACCCTCTAAAAGCGTATTGAATCCGCTTGAGAAATTATGGATTAAGCCAACTCTGTTGGGTGCACAATTAAAAAAATCTCCTACTGTCTCACGAACCTTCTCTAAGATCTCTCCTTGTTTATCTCTAAAAACACTCCCCGAAATAAGCAGATCCAGATCGTGATCTTGGCGATATTCGAATACCTTTTCAGATAATAATCCACAGGAAGCATTATTTAAATATACATATTGGCGTAGGGCAGGAAAGGCTTTTCTTAAATTCTTCATAAGCATTTTAACAATAGACCAAAATTTCTGTAAATTTGGTAAACACTAAAGTACCTCTTATTATGTTTTCTAAAAAGAAAAACACTTCTAAACTAGATACAGATCAACGCCAGTTATATGAAAATGCTCGAGCCAGAGCACTTCAGAAAAAAAGATTGTTTCAGCATTTCGTGATCTTTTTGGTAGGTGCTGTGTTGTTAATAGTTTTAAATGTGGTGATTGGCTATCAGGAAGATTTTATGCCCTTAGGATATAATTGGTTTGTCTGGGCAATTTTAGCCTGGTCTTTTTTCTTTTTTATTCATGTTATAAATGTTTGGGTAACTAGCAGTTTTATGGGGAAAGAATGGGAGCAAAAGCAATTAGAGAAACTAGTTGCAAAACAAAAAGAGCGGATTGCTGAGCTTCAACAAAAAGTAGATCGTGACTATCCATTGTCTAAGGAGCCGGAAAACCCTATAATTACAGATAGTACAGAACCTAGAATTATTGAACCAAAGACAACAGACAAAAACTATTAATACTATGCTAACAATTATTGCAGCTGCAGGAGAGAATAATGAACTTGGAAAAGATAGTGGTTTGGTATGGCATCTGCCAGATGATTTTAAGCGATTTAAAAAACTCACTACAGGGCACCATATAATAATGGGTCGAAAGACTTTTGATACTTTTCCGCAGCCATTACCAGATAGAACTCATGTGGTAATTACTAGAAAAGATAACTTCAAAAAAGAGGGAATTGTTACGGTACATTCCTTGGAGCGTGCTATAGATTTTAGCAAGGGAGATCCTCAGCCCTTCGTTATTGGAGGTGGCGAAATATATAAGTTGGCGATGGAAAAAGCCAACAAGTTGGAACTTACTAGGGTTCACGGCACTTTTGAAGCAGATACTTATTTCCCGAAGATCGATGAAAAGATCTGGGTTCTTGAAAAGGAAGAGTTTCATGAAAAAGACGAAAGACACAAATATTCTTTTACCTACCTAACTTACGTTCGCCGTTAATTATTTATAAATTTCTATTGATTTATTTTACTAGATAAGTACTTTGTCTTTTCAGGAATAATTATGATTGCTTAAATATTTTCACAATTTTTAACAAAATTCGCTTAAGAATTGGCTGTTTATTAATTCATTAGATTTCGTTTGCTTGGTATCTTGCAAATAAAAAAAGATGAGCACAGAAAACTTAAATAATACGGAAGCATTAAAGAAAATGAGAAAATTGGTGAAAGATATCGATTTTTGCATGATGCTAACCGATTTGAATTCTAAGCCAATTAGCGCAATTCCTATGTCTACCAAAAAAGTTGATGAAGCTGGTAACATTTGGTTCTTGAGTGGGAAGAAAAGCGAGCATAACTCCAATATTTCGAAAGATTCAAAAACACAACTTTTGTATAGCAATAATTCCGATATGGAATTTATCAGTATTTATGGTTCGGCAACCATTCATTCAGATAAAGATATTATCCATGATCTTTACAGTAAAAGTGATGATGCATGGTTCGACGATAAAAACGATCCGAACATCACTGCCATAAAATTTGCGCCAAGTCAAGCGTATTATTGGGATACAAAACAAAATAAATATATAGCCTTGTTTAAAAAGGGAATGGCTACCATTACCGGGGATAAAGCAGATGTAGGAGAAAAAGGTAAGTTGAATTTATAGGCTAAAAAATTTAAAGGATCAATAGAAAAAGACCTCTAACATATAAGTTATGAGGTCTTTTTTTTTATTTCTATTTTAGCCATACTAAAATGAAATTATGAAAGCATATATATTTCCTGGACAAGGAGCGCAATTTACAGGAATGGGTTTAGATCTTTATGAGAAGTATCCAAAAGCACAAGAATTATTTGAAAAAGCAAATGATATTTTAGGCTTTCGAATTACTGATATCATGTTTCAGGGATCTGCTGAAGATCTTAAGCAAACAAAAGTAACACAGCCCGCAATATTTTTGCATTCCGTGATCATGAGTAAGATGATGGGAGATTCATTTAAGCCAGATATGGTTGCAGGACACTCGCTTGGTGAAATATCTGCTTTAGTGGCAAATAATACATTAGAGTTTGAAGCTGCTTTAAAATTAGTATATAAACGCGCTTTAGCGATGCAAGAGGCTTGTGAATTAGAGCCATCTACTATGGCTGCCGTTTTAGGGATGGAAGATGAATTAGTAGAAGCTATATGTGCTGAAATTGAAGGAACAGTAGTCGCTGCAAATTACAATTGCCCAGGACAATTAGTGATTTCAGGAAATTTAGCTGCTGTTGAAAAAGCATGTGAGGTATTGAAAGAAAGAGGCGCAAAGCGAGCACTAATCCTACCTGTAGGAGGAGCTTTTCACTCTCCTCTAATGGAGCCAGCTAGGAAAGAACTGGCAGAGGCGATTGAGGCAACAACTTTTAGCATTCCCAGCTGTCCAATTTATCAGAATGTAAGTACGTTCGCGGTGACAGACCCAGAAGAGATCAAGAAGAATTTGGTGTTTCAATTAACAGCACCAGTAAAATGGACGCATTCTGTTAAAAACATGATCGCCGACGGCGCAACAGAATTTATTGAAGTTGGTCCTGGTAAAGTATTACAAGGATTGGTGAAGAAAATAGATAGATCTGCTAATACTAGTTCGGCGGAAGTATAAAATAATCGAAATAATTATATCCTGTCATCCTAAAGTTTTTCATAAAACTTGAAAAAGTGGTAAAGAAGCAACATTAATAAGCGCTTATTCTCTTAATATCCTTATTTCAGGAAACTAAGTCCTTTGTTTTTGGTCTAAAAATCTTCAATCCATCGTCTTTTTTATCTGCCTTTCATTTCTTTTGCTCGTCCAAAAGAAACGAAGCAAAGAAAAAGACGCTTTTTTTAAGGAATTTTTTGGCAAAAAAGCCAAAAACCATGTTGAAATTACCGCGGAACAACGATTGAAAAATCGTCGCTCCTGAATCTCGGTAATTTCAACATATATTCTACAAAAAAGGATTAAAAAACCTAACTCTTGGATAATAGTTTACATTTAGAAATTAAATTCCCTAGTTTTTATAAACTTCACCTTCTTTCATTACAAATTGAACATCCTCTAAAGTTTTAATGTTTTTAGTTGGATCTTCCTTCACGGCAATAATATCAGCATAAAATCCCGGCGCTAATTGTCCAGATTCATTTTCCATATTTAAGATAAGTGCAGGAGTAATTGTTGCACTTTGAATTGCTATCATTGCAGGCATTCCAGCTTCTACCATGAACCCGAATTCTTTACCGTTCTCACCATGTGGATAAACTCCGGCATCTGTACCAAAAGCAATTCCAACACCTCTCTTATATGCTTTGCTGAAAGTATTCTGAATTTTAGGTCCTATTTCCAAAGCTTTTGGAACGATGATCTCTGGATAATATCCTTCAATCTTCGCCTTTTCTGAAACTTCTTTTCCTGCGGTAATTGTAGGAACTAAATAGGCATCATATTCTTTCATGAGATCCATGGTTTGTTCACTCATTAGAGTGCCATGTTCTATTGTTTTTACACCACCTTTAACTGCGCGTTGCATTCCCTCGTCCCCATGAGCATGTGCAGCTACATGAAATCCGTAATCTTTTGCGGTTTCTGTAATTGCTTTTATTTCTTCAATAGAAAACTGAGGATTGGAGCTTGATTTTGCTACACTCAAGACTCCTCCAGTTGCTGTGATCTTAATAAGATCTGCACCGTTTTTATAGCGTTGTCTCACTGCTTTCTTAGCATCTTCTGGTCCATTTACCACTCCTTCTTTTGGTCCCGGATCTCCCATTAATTCTCGGTTAAAACCATTAGTTGGATCTGCATGCCCTCCTGTTGTTGCTAAGGATTTACCTGCAGTAAAAATTCTGGGACCAACTACTTTCTTTTTATTTATGGCATTTCTTAAAGCAATATTTACGCCGCTTCCACCAAGATCTCTTACAGTTGTAAAGCCTGCCATGAGGGTTACTTTAGCGAATTTCACAGAATTAAATGCAAGATCAGCCTCATTTAATGTAAAAGGTTCCAGATAAGCTCCGGGATTAGATTCTCCTTCCATATGAACATGCATGTCTGTTAATCCGGGCATTACCGTCATTTCTCGAAGATCTATTAAACTATCACCTTCATTTTTTGGCTGAATATAACCATCTTCCACACTTTTAATCCTTTCTCCAGAAACAATGATAGTTTTCTCAGTAAGAATCTTACCATTTTTAGTGTCTACTATTTTTCCGCTTTGGATATAAATATCCTGAGCATTTACAGTTGAAGCGAATACAACTCCGCAAAGTATATATATTAGTTTTTTCATAGACTCATCTTAATTATTTACAAATTCAATAATAGTTTTTGTGATATGATCAATTTGGTCCGTATCTAACTCCGTATGCATAGGTAAAGAGATCACTTCTTTTACTAATTGATTGGTTACCGGAAAATCTGCTTCGTTATATCTAGCGTCTTTATATGCTTTTTGGTTGTGTAAAGGAATTGGGTAATACACTCCACAAGGAATATTATTTTCATTTAGGTGTTTTACCAAAGCATCTCTTTTCCCGTTTGTGATCTTTAATGTGTATTGATGAAAAACATGCGTGTCACAATCTCCAGATCTAACTGGGGTTTTAATGTGCTCTTGATCTTTTAATGCCATATTATATCTAAAAGCAGCTGCTTTTCTTGCTTCATTATAGATGTCTAGTTTTGGTAATTTTGCACGAAGCACCGCTGCCTGAAAACTATCCAACCTAGAATTTACTCCTACTACGTCATGGTGGTAACGCTCATACATTCCATGATTCACCACTCCTCGTAAAGTATGAGCTAAATCATCATCATTGGTGAAAATAGCTCCACCATCCCCATAACAACCTAAGTTCTTTGATGGAAAAAAAGAAGTAGATCCAACATGTCCAATAGTCCCTGTTTTGTATGTCTTTGCTTCTTTAGAATGAAAATCTGCACCAATAGCTTGGGCGTTATCCTCGATCACATATAGATCATGAGCTTTGGCGATCTCCATGATTGCATTCATATCTGCGGTTTGGCCAAAAAGATGAACCGGAACAATAGCTTTTGTTTTTGGAGTAATTGCTTTTTTAATTGCTTCTGGATCAATGTTAAAAGTTTCCGGATCTACATCTACTAGGACTGGCGTTAATTGCAATAATGCAATAACCTCTACGGTGGCTGCGAAAGTAAAATCGGCAGTGATCACTTCATCTCCGGGTTTTAATCCAAGTCCCATCATGGCTATTTGAAGCGCATCTGTTCCATTTGCACAAGGAATAACATGCTTCACACCTAAATATTCTTCCAGCTCCTTTTGAAAATTTTGGACTTCAGGACCATTTATAAATGCCGAAGTGTTCATTATTTCTTGAAGAGAGTTATTAATTTGGTCTTTTATGGAGTCATATTGACCTTGAAGGTCAACCATTTGTATCTTTTTCATCTAATTTTTCTTGAAGTGCCACGAAAATACAAAATATAGCCCCTACCACCAATGCAATTTTTAGGAAAGAGGTATTTTAGCATTCAAATTAGAAAGCTTGCAAACACTTTATAACATATTGATCTGGTTGGCTGAAAAACTGCTGCCAATTTCAAAATTTTTCAATCCTAAAATGAAATTATTTGTTGAGGGAAGAAAGAATACTTTTCCATTATTAAAATCTCAGATCAATAAAGACGAGCGGGTAATTTGGTTTCATATGGCTTCTTTGGGAGAATATGAGCAAGGAGTGCCGGTAATGGAAAAGGTTAAGGAGCTATTTCCTACTCATAGAATTGTAGTGAGTTTCTATTCTCCATCGGGTTATGAGGTCAAGAAAAACTCGACCCTTGCAGATCTTGTGGTTTATTTGCCCTTGGATACAGCTAAGAATGTAAACTCATTTTTAGATCTTTTACATCCTGAACTTGCGATTTTTGTGAAATATGAATTCTGGCCAAATATTTTAAATGAACTTAACAGAAGAGATATTCAAACAGTATTGGTATCTGGTGGATTTAGAGAAGACCAACTCTTTTTTAAAATGACCAATAGCTGGTTTAAAAAACCTCTTGAAGCCTTCAATCATTTTTTTGTTCAGAATGAAAAATCTAAGTCATTGCTTAATTCTATAGGATTTAATAATGTTAGTGTAAGTGGCGATACGAGATTTGATAGGGTTGCAAATCAACTTCAGCTAAATAACAAATTAGATTTTATTGAAGAATTTTTAGATAACAAATTATGTATTGTTGCCGGAAGTACTTGGCCAGAAGACGAATCGCTTCTGAAGGAATTCATAATGCAAAACAACTGGGATGTCAAAATTATAATTGCGCCTCATACTATAGACCAAGACCGGATCAGGGCTTTTCAAAAAAGTATTTCAATTCCGTCTGTTCTCTTTACAGAAAGAGAGGGGAAACAATTATCAGATTCTAAGCTGTTAATTATAGATACGGTAGGTCTATTAACAAAGATCTATAGTTATGCAGATATTGCTTATGTGGGTGGGGCAGTTGGGACCACTGGGCTTCATAATATTTTAGAACCCGCAACATTTGGGATTCCGATTATTACAGGGACTAATTTTAATAAATTTCCAGAGGCCATTCATTTGGAAGCTCTTAAAGGCTTATATGCTGTGAATTCTAAACATGAAGTGATCTCAATCCTCAATAAGTTGATTGACGATCCTGAATTTAGACTCAAAACGGGTAGTATTTCAAAGAAATATATTCAGGAAAACGGTGGTGCTACAGAAATGATAAGTTCTTACTTTCAAGAAAATTTTGTTAAAATTGAATAAAACTATGCTCCTTTTTCTAATTATATCACCTTTTTTGCTAAAATATTCTAAAAATATAAACGCTTCATTCAATTATGTAGTAATTTCGACGATTAATTATAATACAAACTAAAATTATATGAAACGAGTTATTTATTTGACAGCTTTAATTTTAACAGGTGCTACAACGCTTATTTCTTGTAGGGATACTGCCGAAAAGGAAACGGTTATTGTAAAAGAAGTTAGAGTTGAAACTGAAAAAGCTGAACCTGTAGAGGAGCGTAAAGGGATTTTAGAGAGAACGGCACAAGAGGTAGATAAAGAAGTTAATAAAGAGGTAGATAAAAGAATTGATGAAATAGGTGACGATAACTAGTTCTCAATTTATTTTAATAAGATTAAGGATCTTATCCTTTTTTATTTATATTTATAAAGAATTGACTACTAATTACCAGACAAACCAATAACTACAAAATTAAACTTATGAGAAAATCAATTTTAGTATTAGCAACGGCCTTTACACTTACCGCATTTTTCACTTCATGTAGAGATACAAAAAAAGAAAGTGACGATATGGAAATGAGTGATGATATGGACGACATGGATGATATGGATGATGACATGAACGATGAGATGGATGAGGTAGGAAACGACTTAGAAAATGCAGCCGATGAAACAGGTGATGCTATAGAAAATGCAGCTAACGAAGTTGAAGCTGAGGTTGAAGGAACAGACGATATGTAATATATTGCGCTAATACAGCAGCAAATTGCAAGCAAGACAAATAATCACGAACACTGTAATTAGAAATGATTTGGTGTTTTAAAACAACCACTAAACTTTAAATTATGAAAAAAATTGTTTTTTTATTAGCGCTAACCTTTACTTCTAGTATTGTGTTAACCTCTTGCCGAGAAGAAAAATCTGGTATTGAGAAAGTTGCTGATGATGTTGAAGATGCTGTAGATTAGCATTATAAATCAACTAAAATATTTAAAAATCCATCTCTAACCAAGATGGATTTTTTTAATGCTTAAAAGTTTTAAATTCACTTTTTAATTCTTCCATAGATTCTTGTAGTTGTCTAAGCAAGCCACTTTCTGAGGTGGCATCTATACTAAATGTAAGCTTGCTATTTACTTGCCACAATTCCTGGATATCATTTATTTTAACTTCTACAGGAGCATATTCTTCATTAATAGAGATAAGTACTACTTTAAAAGGATCGTCCAGTTTTTTGATCTTTTTTACAAGAACCGAATCATATAATACAACCACATAGATCTTGTTGCTGCTAATTTCTGTAATACTCGGAATTCCTTTTCCTAAAACCCATTCTCCTGGACGTAAATTAGGCATCATACTATCTCCTTCTACTTGAAAACCTCTATAAGAAGCATTTCTAAATTCGGGTAAAGGAATATCAAAAGCTGGTAATTGTTGGTACCACTCTACATCTTGTACGTTATGTGGGTAACCGGCTGCAGCCTTTTGGTTTACTAGAATTATATTTTCTTCCTCTCCGCTGTTTACAGTGATAACTTTTGGGCTAACATCTCCTTTATTTATTTGCAGATATTTTTGAGCACTCTCCCCAAATAACCAAAGAGGATTCACGCCAAATTGACCTAACAATTCGGCAACTATTTTGCCTGAAAGTTTGGTGCGGCCACGTTCAATATCGGCTGTAGAATTTTTAATACCAAGCAATTCTGCAAACTCACTTTGCGTAAAATTGTGATCGTCGCGAATTTCCTTAAATCGCTTTATTTCAAATGTTACATCTGTACCCATAATCAAATATAACATTTTTTGGAATAAATCCATTTTATATTGGAATTTTTCCTACATGTAAAATCCACATAAAAAAACCCTCTATGATATACTATTTTAGAGAGCTTTTAAATTACCAAAATTTTATTGATCTAAGCTTTTGCTTTCTTATTCAATCTTTTTTCAGCCAGATCATCTAATTTCTGGTCAGCTTTATACTCTTCATCTAAAGTTTTCTGAAGTTTTTTTGCGATACTGTCATGTCCAAGTTCTTTTGCGAACCGAACTGCAGTTCCATATCCAGATATCTCATAATGTTCTACTCGTTGTGCCTCTGCTATTAATCCGGCGTCTTTCACTTCTGGATCTGCTTTTTGGTCAATCATAGATTGAGCTTCCTTAACCAAACCTTCCATAGCTTTGCATTTTTCACCGGTAGGTTTAATAGAAAGTTCCTTGCAAATCTCTTCAATACGTTGCTTATGAGTTTTTGTTTCTTCTAAATGACCTTCAAATGCTTTTTTTAACTGAGCATCATGAGCAGCTTTCATCATTTTTGGTAAGGCATCTATTAATTGGTCTTCTGCGCTGTAAAGATCTTTTAACTGATGTTCAAATAACTCTTCTAAATTTTTCATAATAATATACTTTAATGGTTATGAAACTAATGTAAAAAGTAAGTGACTCATTTTTAGTTAAATACATGATAATTAAAATCTAATTTTAGTGAATAAATTGTTAAGTCCTAATTAGTGTCTACTAATTATATCCAGACATTATACTTACAAGTTTTGGAATACTGTTTATTATTGAAAAGAAATAGAATTCACAGAGAGAACCAGTAATGAGCTCTTAAAGTTTATCTAAAATTAGCGGTAATCTCATTACTAATATTTCTATAATGGTAAATTACCTTTTTATTGGATTTAGAACTTAATTGAAAGAATGCTAAGAAGACTAAAAAGATCATTTAGTAGTAATAAAATTGAAAATGTATTAATTACTCCTTATAGAAGTTATGGAACGAAAAACCATCTCTATATTTTGGGTAGAGCTTTGGATGATGTTCCTCTTAAAATTGTACAGGATCAGTCCTTTTTTAATACTCTTAAAACCACCTATAAACAGTTTGATAGTTTTGAAATTCCATACGCTAAAGTAGAACTAAATATTCCCCAATTTCTAGATCTAAAAACTAAAGCAGATAGAGAAGGTTATTTTCTATTCGAAGAAACCTTTGCAAAAGACCTTTCCACAAAAGCAAATGATGAAGGTTGGGTTACTGTGAATTTGTTGTTTAAGAAAAGTGAAGATTCTACCCCTTCAGAAGAAAGAAAACATTTTCAAGGAGAAGTGTTAATTCCAGACGTTCATGCGGAATATGGTATAATTAGCGATATAGATGATACCATAATTCATACAGGAGTTACTTCTTTTTTAAAATGGAGGCTCCTTAAAAATTCATTGCTTACCAATGCTTATAAAAGGATTCCATTTAAAGGGGCAGCAGATTTTTATCAGAAACTTCACTTAGGAAGAAATCGTGAAAATAAGAATCCGGTTTTCTACATTAGTAATAGTCCGTGGAATTTGTACCAGTATTTAAAGCTTTTCATGGACTTTAATAAATTTCCAAAGGGACCCATTTTACTACGAAACTTTCGCACTCCTTTCGATAGATCTATTAAACCAGAAAAACCTCATAAGCAAAAAGAGATCATCAATATTTTAAAAACCTACCCGGAATTAAAATTCATTTTAATTGGTGATAGTGGAGAACATGATGCTTCTATTTATACGGATATCGCAGCTCAATTTCCAGATAGGATCTTAACTATTTATTTGAGAAGCGTAAATCATAAAAGACAGATGAGCCGGGTAAGGAGTATTGTAACCGAATTTGACACCACGCCTATATTAATGGTAGATAATTCTAATGATGCTGAAGAACATGCCCGTCAAAACGGATTTATTTAGTAAAACGAAAATCCCGCTGATTGGGGGATTTTTTTATATGATATTCTCTTAGTGTGTGGCTTGTTGTTCTAAAAGAGACTTCCTAGGCATTGTTTTAAAGATCATATCCCACAGAGGAGAGGAAACTCCAAAAGCCTTATCTGGCTCTCTATAGTGATGAATGCTATGGTGATGCCATAAGATCCTAAGAAAATTGTTGGGAACCTTAAATGCATGCACAGAATAGTGTACTCCTAAATATGCAGTATATCCCATTAGAAAACCTGCAAGGAAACCAAATGCATAATCTCCCATAACACTTCTATAGATCACAAAGAAAATAGTTGCCAAGATCAAACTTAAAACTGGAGGCATAGCCAATCTGTCTTTATCTTTCGGGAAATCGTGATGTACACCATGCATAGTGTATACAAATTTTTCTCTTTTAGGATTGGTGACCGGTAGATGATAGAGATACCTATGCATTAAGTATTCTATAAACGTAAAAAAGAACAATCCGCATAAGAAAAGCAATATTATAGTTGGTACTTCAAAGCCTTTTTCTACGATCCCAAAATATATTAGAATGATAGAGATCACAGTGAAAATGATTAAAGGCGCAGCAATATGGGTGTGCGTAAGCTTTTCTAAAATGGGATTTTTAAAAAGTTTGGCAGAGCCCTTGTGTTTTGGTCTTTTGTGCTTGGTAGACTCCATTGTCATCAAAATTTAAAATAACCCGTGCAATTGAGCATCAATTTTGCTAATTATATCTCCTAAATCCTCCGGATTATCTACAAAATTTATATTATCTACATCTATAATGAGCAAGTTCCCTTTATCATACGTATGGACCCAAGCTTCATAACGTTCATTCAGTCTACTAAGATAATCAATAGAGATAGAATTTTCATACTCTCTACCTCGTTTATGTATTTGCGCAACCAAATTTGGGATGCTGCTTCTTAGATATATAAGAAGATTAGGGCCTTCCACCAAACCTTCCATTAGGTCGAAAAGTGATCGGTAATTTTCAAAATCCCTGTTTGGCATCAATCCCATTGCATGAAGGTTAGGTGCAAAAATATGAGCGTCTTCATAAATGGTCCTGTCTTGAATAATCTTTTGACCACTTTCTCTTATTTGTAGGATCTGTCTAAACCGAGTATTAAGGAAATATATTTGAAGGTTAAAGGACCAACGCTCCATTTTATTATAAAAATCCTCGAGATAAGGATTTTCAAGAACATCTTCGTATTGTGGTTCCCATTTATAATGTTTTGCTAATAATTTTGTGAGGGTGGTTTTACCAGACCCTATATTTCCCGCAATGGCTACGTGCATATTTAACTCTTTATGACTGGTTATTTTTTGAGGACGATGAAATTAATTCAAAGACTATAAAGATACAAGTTTTAGGCTAAAAATAGTTGATTAGAATTATTCTGGCCATGCATTATTTTTGTTTCTTCATTCAAACATAATTAACATTATTGGTTAAAGAATTATAAAGTTGAAGATTTAAGATAGTTAATGGCATATATTAATTGAAATTCTATATTAGTCATGACTAAAACTATATCTTTTTTTAGCTTGCTGCTTATATTAAACTCCTGTAATAATGATGATCCAGGAGATGTTCTTCTTTCTTCTGAAGAAATAAATATAAACGGCACAAAGTATTCTGAAAGCAAAAATAATTTTGCTAACACTTATTCCGTCTTTATAGATTCTCTTAATGCTAATGAAGCCATCACAATAGTTGCAGAAGTGGATCATGCAGCAAATGCAAGATCTGTAGGGCGTGTTCTTAATCCTACGAAAATTGTGTTCTTTGGAAATCCAGTTTTGGGAACTCCATTGATGCAGAAAAATCAGTTGGCTGGTTTAGATCTGCCACAAAAGGTATTATTCTTCCAAAACTCAGCAAACACAGTATATGCGCTATTTAATAGCGTTCCTTATTTAGAATCCAGACACGATCTTCAAGGAGTTACCACCTTATCACAAATTTCTACTGCTTTGGAGAACTTAACGAAAGCTGCTACTTCTTCAGAAATTAAACGAGCTACAGATCTAACAGCAGAATCTAAAGAAGGTATTATCACTGTTGAAAGTGTTCAAGGTTTTGAATCTACATACAATGCCTTAGAAAATGCTATCGCTTCAAATGAAAATTTAAGTATTGTTGCTCAATTAGACCATCAGGCAAATGCGGCTAATGTAGGATTGGAATTAAGACCAACAAAGATCATTATTTTTGGAAACCCTAATCTTGGCTCACCCTTAATGCAAAACAAACAAACTATAGGACTCGATCTCCCTCAAAAGATATTGGTTTGGGAAGATGAAAATGCTGTGGTGAAGATCTCCTATAATGATCCTTTTTACCTACAACAAAGATATAATCTGGAGGGGAATCAAGAGGAATTGGAACAAATTTCGACTGCGTTAGATAATTTAGCAACTACCGCAGCAGGAAATTAAGGAGTTAAGAAAACACTTGATTCTTATAACTGGAATTGAATAAACTGCGATATTGATTTGGAGTGATCTTCTCCAATCTTTTAAACTGTCTGTTGAAATAGCTAATATTATTAAAGCCAGATTTAAAGGCAATATCTGCAAATTTCCAATTGGTATTCTGTATCAATCGTTTTGCAAATTTAATGCGCTCTGCATTTAAATAATCTATTGGAGATTCACCCAAAGTATTTCTAAAGGTTCTATAAAAATTTGAAGTACTCATGCAGGCTTTATCCGCCAGTTTATCTACTGAAATATTTTCAGTGAGATGATCTCTCATATATTTCACTATAAATGCCATTCTATTATTATCGAATAAGGTGGTATTATCTACTAACATCAATTTAGCTTTGGTTTGAAGCAATCGAATAATTAGCTCCTTTACCATAAGATCTACCAACACATCTTTTGCTTTATTCCCGCTTAAAAAGGTTTGAAAGATCCTTTCCAACACAAATTGAACCTGTTCGTTGTTGTGCAGATGAATGGATTTAGCGTCAAAATTATGAGCATCGTTTTCAAATTCTATTCGGCTATTCTCATTAAATAAAGCAACAGTCTCTTTGATTTTATCAGGATCTATTCCTAAAGCCAAACACTGGGTTGGTTTTTCAATACTTGCCAACGGGAAATCTATGATCATTTTTTCATTGGCTGGTAAAACCACAGATTCTCCCGGAAAAAACTCAAATGCATCCTTATTCTTAAGATGCATTACTTTTTTACCGGTAAGCATGCTGGCAATAATTGGAAAGCCGAACTGAAGATCTACCTTTTCAGCAGCTTGTTGAGTTTCAAAAACATTGAGCTCTGCATGATTTGCACTATAAATAGTTCTATTTTCTATAAAAGTATTTAGCTTTCTAGAACTCTTATATTTTGACAAATTTGTATTCAAGACATTCAAAAATTAAGAAATTGATAGAAATGTAATAGTCTAAAGTAGAAAAGTTCAATTATTTATTAGTTTAAATATAGAAATTTATAATCAATAAATTATAATAAAAGACTATATGAATTATTCAAAGCCAAAGTTCAAAGAAAAATACGGGAATTTTATAAATGGAAAATTTGAAGCTCCAGATGACGGGGAGTATTTTGATAATCATTCTCCAATAGATAATATGTTATTGGCCAAATATCCAAGATCTAAAGAAAGTGTTGTTAAAAAGGCAATTGAAGCGGCTAATAATGCTAAAGATGCTTGGGGAAAAACTTCTGTAGGAGAAAGATCCGCAATTTTGATGAAGATAGCCGATGTTATTGAAGCAAATCTAAATGAATTTGCACAGATGGAAACTGCAGATAACGGAAAGGCAATTCGCGAGACCGTAAATGCTGATGTCCCTTTGGCAGTAGATCACTTCAGGTATTTTGCTTCTGTAATTAGAGCTGAAGAAGGATCTGCAACAGAACTTAATGAGAATACAGTTTCTTTAATTATCAGAGAACCTCTGGGTGTTGTTGCGCAGATAATTCCTTGGAATTTTCCACTTCTAATGCTTGCCTGGAAAGTGGCTCCTGCTTTGGCCTCAGGAAACTGTGTGGTTTTAAAACCTGCTGAACAAACACCTGCCTCTGCAACTTTTCTTGCTGAAAGGATAGGTGATCTTTTACCTCCAGGTGTTTTTAATGTGATCCATGGTTTTGGACCAGAAGCAGGGAAACCCTTAGCTTCTAGTGGCAAGGTAGATAAAGTAGCATTTACTGGGGAAACCACTACCGGACAGTTAATAATGCAATATGCTTCTAAGAATTTGAATCCGGTTACAATGGAATTGGGAGGAAAATCTCCGAATGTCTTTTTTAGCAGCATCATGGATCATGATGATGATTTTCTGGATAAATGTATTGAAGGTGCTGTATTGTTTGCCTTTAATCAAGGAGAAGTATGCACCGCTCCATCCAGGTTGTTAATTCAGGAAGATATCTATGATGCCTTTATTGAAAAAGTAATTGCCAGAACTGAAGCTATAAAAATGGGAGACCCATTTGATATGAACACCATGATGGGAGCTCAGGCTTCCAATGATCAGCATGAAAAGATCTTATCTTATATAGAAATAGGGAAAGAAGAAGGTGCTGAGGTTCTAACAGGAGGAGGAGCTAAAAAATTAGACGGAGACCTTTCTAATGGATTCTATATACAACCAACTATTTTAAAAGGACATAACAAAATGAGGGTTTTTCAAGAAGAGATCTTCGGACCTGTACTTGCAGTTTGTACCTTTAAAGATGAAGCCGAAGCCATTGAAATAGCTAATGATACTCTATATGGTTTGGGAGCAGGAGTCTGGACAAGAGATGCGCATCAACTTTATCAAATACCTCGTGCTATTAAGGCAGGAAGAGTATGGGTGAATTGTTACCATGATTATCCAGCACATGCTCCATTTGGAGGATATAAAAAATCCGGTTTTGGTCGTGAGAATCACTTAATGATGCTAAATCATTACAGACAAACTAAAAACATGCTAATCTCTTACGATAAGAAGAAACTAGGTTTCTTTTAGAAAATAAATATACTATGGAATTTAATCGGGTTGAAATTACAGAGGAGGCTGAAGAAATAGTAGAACAACTGAAGCAGCAACATGGTGAACTGATTTTTCATCAAAGCGGTGGATGTTGTGATGGCTCTTCTCCTATGTTATTACCCAAGGAAGATTTTTATATAGATGATAATGATATTTGGTTAGGTGAGGTTGCTGGAATTCCATTTTATATGAGCCATGATCAATTTGAATATTGGAAGCATACTCATCTTACCGTTGATCTAACCAATGGTCGGGGAGCAAGTTTTTCTTTGGAAATCCCATTAGGAAAGCGCTTTATCATTAGATCTCGGTTACTAAAAGAAGAAGAATTAGCCTACCTCAACAAGAAGGCATAATCGAAAAGGCCCTAACGCAAAAGTTTTAGGGTCTTTTTATTTTCTGAAAAACTGTACCGTCTTATAAATTTCAGATCGTAAATAACAATCGTTACAATCTGAAAACATCCAGATACAATCTATGCTGTCTGTAATCATATGAAATAATAATCCAATAAATATTAGTTTAAAAAGTTTATTCTTGATAAGCAAAACACCAAGAATATATCCCAAAATTGCAATTTCAGAATGTAACGGATGATAGCCAATTCCACACCGATTGGGATCAAAAAGAGGTGTGGCAAAAACATGGTCTAAATCTACCAACATAGTGAGAACCAGAATTAGCCAGTTTCGTTTCCATTGCTCCTTATCATACCAATAAGCAATAGCACCTATGGCGAGAAAATGAAGTGAATAATGGACAATAGATTGCAATATCAATTGGAGACTAGTAATAGTTAAAGATCGGGTTCAAACTTTTCTTTTTAAGATTTATCTTCAACATCTGGCTGTAAAAGTCTCCGAAGTTTTCTGTTCAAATGAATATATCGGTAGATTCCAATAGATATAAAAATTACACATATAAATAGAGAAAGATATCCTAACCATTGTACATGTTCATATTCCTTGATCTGTAAAATAGCTAGTCCCCCAATAAAAAGATACAAGGAAGAGCGAATGTAGGAAAGCAATGTTCGCTCATTCGCTAATTTCGTCCGCTCCAAAGCCAGATGCTCCCGAATAAATTTCTCATCGATCCTCTGAGTTTTAAATGGATTGTATAGTTTAACTCTTCTCATTTATAAAAATAAAGATTTTAGTTGTGAGTAGATTGGCAAGTACAACCAGGTGCAGTAAAACTTTGACTGCTCTCGTGCCAAGGAAATGCTTGATTGTAATTATTATTCTCCCAGTAAAATTCATTTCTTTCCTTCGGATTGTTCCCAACTTCATTCATGGTAGCAGAATCAAATAAACGTCCGTTAACCATAGTAAATTCAACTGTATTTGAATTTTGGATATCTTCCAATGGATTTTTATCCAGAACTATCATATCGGCCAATTTTCCAACTTTTAAAGATCCTATTTCATTACCCATTCCAAGGTACTCTGCTCCGTTAATTGTTGCGGTTCTCAAAGCTTCCATATTGCTCATTCCACCCATTTGTAGTAACCACAGTTCCCAGTGTGCTCCAAGGCCTTGTAGTTGCCCGTGTGCTCCAAGATTTACCTTTACACCTTTATCGCTTAATACTTTTGCAGTTTCAGAAACTAAAATGGGACCATTGTCATATTCTTCTTGTGGAAGCATCTCTCTACGTCTAGATCTGGAATCTACAATGAAACGTGGAGTGAAGGTCAATAACTTTTCATTTTCCCAAACATTCGATTTCTCATACCAGTAAAATTCTCCGTTGATTCCACCATAATTTACAATAAGAGTAGGGGTATAGCCTGTATTACTATTTCCCCAAAGTGTGAGCACATCTTTATAAACCGGCGCTACGGGAATATTATGTTCAATCCCTGTATGGCCATCTATGATCATACTCATATTATGGAAAAAAGTACTTCCTCCTTCAGGAACCACATTTAGATCTAATTCTTTGGCAGCCTGCATCACTTGTTGACGTTGCTCTCTTCTTGGCTGATTATAACTTTTTATAGAATTTGCACCAAAGGCTTTAGTTCTTCTAAGTGCAGATCTTGCATCTTCCAAACTGTTGATGTCTGCTTTAAAATCGCCATCGGCACCATAGATTATGATCCCTGTAGAAAACAATCTCGGTCCAACCATTTCTCCGTTCTTGATCATTTCTGCCATTCCAAATACCGTTTCACTTAATGCAGATGGATCATGGGCAGTGGTAACACCAAAGGCAAGGTTTGCATAAAGCGGCCAGTGTTTCTTTGGGCTAATTCCATATCTAAAGGCTCCAATATGAGCATGTGCATCTACAATTCCAGGCATGATGGTCTTTCCTGTTAGATCGTAAGTTTTTGCGTTTTTAGGAACTTCAATATCATTAGCATTTCCAAGTGCGACAATTTTATTTTCGTTTACTACAATAGTTCCATTTTCAATTACACTATCACCTTCCATAGTAATTATACGCACGTTGGTAAAGGCAATTTGCCCTTTTGGAACATCTGTCTTTGCTAGTAAACCTATTTTTAAGCCAATCTCTGTTATTGCTGAAATAGAGTCTGGTGAAGTTTCTAAAAATGTAAATTTCTGGTCTATTTCATTTGTAAAATATTCGTCTCCTAAGGTCCAGTGAACTTTGTCGCTATTATTAGACCAATGCAAATTGATTCCTGCATCTTTTGTGATCTGAGTTACCGGAAAGGCTTTGGATTTTCCGTCCAGATCTATAGGCTTCCCTGTCATTACAAAAGGCGCCACATAGGCTTTATGTAAATTTGAAAACACGATCCATTTATTATCTGGACTAGGGATCAATCTGTTTGCGTATTTCGAATTGAAATGTACACGTTCATCCTCACCATTCAGGTCTATACTTTTTAAACTCTTGGTAAGATCGCCAAAAAGGTATCCGCCAGTTTGAAAGATAATTCTGGAATCATCTTTATTGAAAACAGGAAAATCTCCTTCTTTATTTATTTTTTCTGAATTCTTCCCGTCGCCATTCATCAAATATATTCCTGGCTCCTTGGTAAATGTTTCGCCTAGATCTGTGTTTCCAGACTCCTTGGTGTACACTATTTTATCTCCATTTCTGGAGAAAGATGGGTTTCTATAGATTCCTTTTTCTGAAGTTAATGCTACCGGGTTTCCTCCCGAAAGGCTTACTTTTTTAATACTTCCTTTGTTTTGATCGTCCCAGGTTACGTAGATAATAGTCTTTCCATCTGTAGAAAAAGAAGGATCAAATTCGAAATCTGTATCCTTAGTCAAGCGTTGAGGTTTTCCATTTGGAAGTTCTTTTTTCCAAAGAAATCCTAATCCGTGAAAAACCAATGTTTTTCCACTTGGAGAAGTCACTGCATTTCTAATAGCTTTCGCGGTGAAATTCTCAGAAAATACCTTCGGACTGGAATGATGAGCTTCAGCTATTTTTATAGTTGTTTCAGCATTGAAAGGGATTTCTTTTACTTCAGAAGTTTCCACATTAATGCGTTTTATTTTTCCTTCACTCCAGATCACCACTTCTTTATTGTTCGGCATCCAGCTAAATCCAGGATATACTCCAAAAATAGCCCAAGCCTCTTGCTGGTCTTTACTTAGGTTGTCATAAACAGGTCGTTCTTCACCTGTTTTTAGATCATGCACATACAAAACAGTCTTGGTACGCACTCTTTTAATAAAAGCCAATTTTGTACCATCTCGGGAAATCTGAGGTCGTGCAGCTCCACCGGAACCTCCTGTAATTGTAAGAGTTTCTCCTGTTTCAAGATCATAACGTTTTATAACATAGATCTGTTTGTTGGGATCTTTGTTATACTGAAAATTCCCTCCAGGATACATATCTTCACTATAATACAAATAGCGACCATCTGGGGAAGTGCTAGGTTCATTCACATCCTGCTGATCGTTCTTTCTTTCGGTTAATTGAAGCCCTGCAGTTCCTGCAATATGATATTGCCACATTTCTCCTGCTCCTAAGGAACGTCCGGAGGTAAAGTGTTTTCTGGCAATTATGGAATTTCCATCTGCCGTCCAAACTGCGTTATTTAAGAGTCGAAATTCTTCGGTGGTAAGTTGTTTTGCGTTTTTTCCTTCAGCATCCATGATCCAAATATTGTCTCCACCTCCAGCATCACTGGTAAATAAGATCTTAGATCCATCTGGGCTAAATCTTGGTTGCACTTCATAAGGCATTCCCGATCTTAATAGCTCAGCTTTTCCGCCTGAAATTGGCATGCTAAAAATATCTCCTAAAAGATCGAATACTATCTTGCTGCCATCTGGACTCACATCCAAATTCATCCAGGTACCTTCATCTGTATTTAAGGGAACCTCATTGATCTTCCAATCTTTGGTATAAGGATTGGAAACATCCCATTTATCTTTTTTGTCTTTTTCCTGTGAGAATGTGGTGGCAGAGAGTAATACTAAAGCTAGTGTGAGCAATAATTTTTGAATCATATTTATTTTTTATAAGGATAGTTAAAGATACCATTTCTTTTATTTTTACATAATCTTAATATTTTTAAACTATGAAAGATAAAGATCTTCCCGAATATTGGCTTAGAGGTAAAGTTGAAGGCACTCCAGATCTTTTGCAACCAATTGTTCATTCATTGCTGCAGTCTAAACTTGAACTGAAGAAATATATGTTGGATTTTAAAGAATCTCTACTCTGGGAAAAGCCTGCAGGAAGAGCTTCGGTAGGATTTCATTTGCAACATCTCACTGGGGTTTTAGATAGATTATTCAGCTATGCTGAAGGTTTGAGTCTAACGGAAAAGCAATTAGAATACTTGAAAATTGAAGCTGTGCCTAACAGCAATGTTTCTTCAGAAATGTTGATAGCTGAATTCGATAAAAAAATTGAGGAAATACTCGAAAAGTTGAAAACCATCCCAGTTGCTAGTTTCACCGAATTTCGGGGGGTAGGTAGAAAACAATTACCTTCTTCTGTAATCGGTTTGATCTTTCATGCTGCAGAACATACCCAACGGCATATAGGACAATTGTTGGTTACAGTAAGTGTAGTAAAAGAGGAAAATTAATCTTCATTTATTGGAATAGTCAGTAGTGGAATGTTCCCATTTTTTAAGAGCTCCAGCGAAACACTTTCAGATAATAAGTTGTGCAGGAAACTATGTTTGTGATTCCCTACTATTAGGAGATCTGCCTGTAGCTTTTTTGCTTCATTTAGAACTGTTTCTACGGTTGAACCTTGAATTAGAAGGGCAGCAGATTCTATTTTTTTATCAAGAAACATATTGGTGATTGCCTGTAGCTTTTTATGTTCTTCTCTTAATTCATCTGCTCTAAAATCTCTTATGTATTGAGGTCCGGGTTCATAACCCACAAAATCTGGATGGGGATCTGCTACATGAACCACCCATATTTTAGCGTCGAATTGCAAAGCTAGCGCTTCAGCATAACCTAATAATTTCCCGACGGCATCATTAAAATCTACCGCAACCATGATATTTTTAAATACTGTATTCATAACTTATTTTTTAATATTCATTTTTCAAGTCGACTACATTTCTTAAAGGTTCGTTGTTCCTTAGCCGCATATAATTCTCCATTAGTTGATGCGCTACTTTCTTGGGATCTGTAACACTGGCAATGTGAGGAGAGATATGCACTTTGGGATGCTTCCAAAAAGGATGTTCCTCCGGCAAAGGCTCTGTTCTAAAAACATCTAAACTTGCTCCAGAAAGTTGTCCGGTATCAAGCATTTCTAAAAGATCATGTTCTACCAAGTGCTCTCCTCGGGCAATATTTATAAGGTAAGCGCCTTTAGGTAATTTTTCAAATAATTCTTTATTTAGAATGTTTTCCGTTACTGAAGTTAAGGGTAACAAACAGATAAGAATACTAGTATTTTTAAGGAAATCGTTTAAACCTCTTTCTCCGTGATAGGTGCTCACGCCATCAATTTGCTTTTGAGTTTTAGACCAGCCGGAAACCTTGAATCCGTTTTTAGATAAGGTTAAAGCTGCGGATTTTCCAAGTACTCCAAGACCCATGATGCCAATATTTTCTTCGTCTACAGTATGGTAGGCTTGTGGATCCCAAATTTTCTCACTGTGGTGCAATGATATATTTCTGATCTTATCTAATACTAAAGCTAGCACGAAAGTGCTCATATCCTTAGTAAGTTGCTCGTCTATTATTCGAGTAATAAGAGCGTTTTTAGGAATCTCGGGATCGCAAATAATATGATCTACACCCGCACCAATAGAAGCAATCACCTCTAAATTAGAATACTTGTTAAACATTCCTTTTGGATGTTTCCAAGTTACTGCGTAAGTTATTTCCTGTGGATTATGCTCTTCTGGATATACATACAACTTAACATTAGGCTGTTCTTTCTTAATAGCATTTACCCAAACTTTAGGATCCCTTCCAGGAAATATCAATAAGACTGACATCTTTTAATTTTTTAATTCACGAAGGCACTATAACCGGTAATGGCACGTCCTACTATAAGTGTATTTATTTCTTTGGTCCCTTCATAGCTATAAATAGCTTCAGCATCGGCAACAAATCGGGCAACATCATGTTCCAGTAGAATTCCATTTCCACCTAATACTTCTCGAGCTCTGCTTACTACGTCTCGCGTGCGCATGCTGCAATATACTTTAGCTAAAGAGGCATGTTCATCTGTAAGGAGTTCTTGATCTTGTAATTCAGAAAGTCTAAAAACCATAGTTTGCATCGCCGTTAAGTTGGAAAGCATCTCTACCAAATGATTTTGAATTAGCTGATAGGAAGCAATAGGCCTTCCAAATTGCTCCCTTTTCTTGGAGTATTTCAAAGCACTTTCATAAGCTCCACGCGCACAGCCAACTGCTTGCCAAGCAACTCCTGCACGGGTCATTTTCAAAACTTTGGCGGTATCCCTAAAGGAATTAGCATTTTGCAAGCGGTCACTTTCCGGGATGCTACAATCTGTCAACGTAATAAGTGCATTTTGAACAATTCTCAATGCCATCTTGTCTTTCATCTTTTCAGCGACAAAACCTGGATTATCTTTTCTAAGTATAAACCCTTTTACTTTATTAGAATCTTCATCTCGTGCCCAGATAATAATTACATCGGCAAAAGTGGCATTTCCAATCCATTTCTTTTGTCCGTTCAAGATCCAATTCTCCCCGTCAAATTTACAGGTTGTTTCCATACCTTGAGAAACCCCGGATCCTACATTCGGTTCAGTCAATCCAAATGCGCCAATCTTCTCTAATTTTTGCATTTGTGGCAGCCATTCTTGTTTTTGCTCTTCGCTTCCACATAGATAGATAGATCCCATTGCGAGTCCACTATGAACTCCGAAAAACGTAGAAATAGAAACATCTACTCGAGCCATTTCCTGTGCGATGACCCCTTCCATTAAGAAAGGCAAATTAGGACAGCCATATCCTTCATAAGGAATACCAGCTATATTTAGTTTTTTGAATTTTTCTATGATCTCAAACGGAAATTTTGCTCTGTTCCAATGATCATTTACCAGTGGTTTTACTTCATCTTCCATGAAATTACGAACTTCTAGCTGAAGCTCGCGCTGCTCTGGAGAAAGTTTTAGATCTAAATTATAAAAATCACCATCGATAGGAGGGAGGTTATGTTGACCTTTTTTCTTTTTGGTTTTCAGCATTTTCATGAGGCCTTTCAATTGGCGTTCATCAAGATTTCCTAAAGCATCCATTGCTTCAGGGAGATCTATGGTTTCACTAATTTTCGCCAGCTGATTTAAATCTACCGACTTTAAAAGATTGATCGTATTTTTTACTTTTCCGAAGAGCGACATAGTTAAGGTTTTTTTTGAATCTTAAAATTAGGGTTTTAATAGGCTGTTCCTTGTTAAAGATTTCCGAAGAATTTTTCAGAAAACAAAAAAGACCACTATTTCTAGTGATCTTTTCTGATATATAAGTTAAAAATTTTGAATTAATTTAATTCAAAAGCCTCTTTTACTTTATCTACATAATCTAATTTTTCCCAAGTGAAAAGCTCCACTTCTCTCGTGATCTTTCCAGAATATGGACTTTCAAAAATTTTGGTGATAGTCCTAGGTTCTTTCCCCATATGCCCATAAGCGGCAGTCTCTCTATAGATAGGATTTCTTAGCTTCAACCTATTCTCAATGCTTGCAGGTCTCATATCAAAGATCTCGGCCACTTTTTTTGCGATCTCTCCATTAGAAAGTTTCACTTTAGAAGTGCCATAAGTGTCTACAGAAATAGAAGTTGGTTTAACAACTCCAATGGCGTACGAAACTTGAATTAAAACTTCATCTGCAACTCCCGCTGCAACCAAATTTTTAGCGATATGTCTTGCTGCGTATGCGGCAGATCTATCTACCTTACTTGGATCTTTTCCAGAAAAGGCGCCACCTCCGTGAGCTCCTTTTCCACCATAGGTGTCTACGATGATCTTTCTTCCAGTAAGCCCAGAATCCCCATGTGGGCCTCCAATAACAAACTTTCCGGTTGGATTAATATGGTACGTAATTTTATCATTGAATAATTCCTGAACATATTGAGGGAATAGTTTTATTACACGCGGAATCAAAATTTCCTTCATGTCCTTCTTGATCTTGCTCAACATCGCATCATCATCTTCATCAAACTCATCATGTTGAGTAGAGATCACGATGGCTTCTATACGTTGTGGCACATTCTCGTCACTATATTCAATAGTTACCTGACTTTTAGAATCGGGTCTTAAATAGGTGATTTCTTTTTCTTCTCGGCGTAACTTTGCCAATTCAATTAAGATCTTGTGAGAAATATCTAATGCCAAAGGCATGTAATTTTCAGTCTCGTTGGTTGCGTAACCAAACATCATACCTTGGTCACCAGCACCTTGTTCCTCTTTTTCCCCACGATCTACCCCTTGGTTAATGTCCTGAGATTGTTCATGGATCAAAGAAATTACACCGCAAGAATCCCCGCTAAACTTGTAAGCTCCTTTGGTATAACCTATATCGTTAATTACCTCTCGGGCAATATTTTGTACATCTATATACGTGTTGCTTTTTACTTCTCCAGCCAAAACAACTTGTCCAGTAGTTACGAGTGTTTCACAGGCAACCTTGGAATTCTCATCAAAAGCTAAAAAATTGTCTAGTAATGTATCACTGATTTGGTCAGCTATTTTATCTGGGTGTCCTTCAGATACACTCTCTGAAGTGAATAAATACGCCATTCTTGTCTTTTTAATTAGTAAGTAAGAAAATATTTGACGGGAATTGCTAGCGGAGTTTACACTGCTTTAGCATTTTTTAAGGGTAGCAATCAGTCAAATCATTCCCTGTAATCGTAAGGCGCAAATGTATAAAATTAGATTGAATGCCGTCATCCTTTAACTTCTTTTTTGATATTTGTTGAGCGCTCCGCTTCGCCAAAAGGCCTGCCCGAGAGTTCAGGCGGGCTCACGGCAGGCTTTCGCGACTCGCTTCCCGAGAAAAAGTTCGGGAGAGCTTAAACAAACGCTCAATCCTTAGCGCAAAAAAATAAATCACGCTCTGAGCATTGACTTTTAGTGGTTTAAGTGAGTTTTATAAAAAATAATTGAGATTAAATTTGGTTTATAAAAAATTCTGTCGTTAAATTTGTATCTAGATTTTAACAAAATGAATCAAGTAATGTGTAATATGTGTATGATGATGTTGGGGCAACCCGCAGCGTTCACTATTGCATAAAACTTAACTTATAAGAATTGCAAAAGCCGCTGCCAACCGCAGCGGCTTTTTTTGTTTATATAATTCAAAACAAATAATAATTAAAAAGGCTTGAAAGATTTCAGCCCTAACAAATTAAAATGAAAACAACTTTCTCAATAATTACCATAATGTGCTGTAAGATGCAAATGTGTATGATGTACGCAACAAGCCGCTATTGCCAAAAATTCAGGATGTAAATTAGTTTTATATAGTTCAATTCCTAAATCCCTCTGGCAAACTTGCCAGAGGGATTTTTTTATTTCAGCAAAATTAAGATCATTAGAATAATTCAAAATAAACCTTTAAAACAAAAATTATGAGCACACAACAATTCGCAACAAACGCACTGCACGCAGGTCACGATGTAACTATCAACGGAGGAACCAGAGCTGTTCCATTGTATCAAACCACCTCCTATGTTTTTAAAAATTCAGATCATGCGGCTAACCTATTTTCGTTGGCAGAGCCGGGATTTATTTACACCAGAATTAACAATCCAACCAACGATATTCTCGAGCAACGCTTAGCCACGTTAGAGGGTGGAATTGGAGCGGTGGTAACGGCCTCTGGAACTGCAGCTATCAATACTACTTTACTTACTTTGTTAAGATCTGGAGACCATATAGTAGCATCTAGTAGTCTTTATGGAGGAACTTACAATCTTCTAAATGTAACCTTACCAAGATTTGGGATCACTACCACTTTTGTAGACCCATCTGATCCAGAAAATTTTCAAAAAGCGGCCAAAGAGAATACTAGAGTGTTTTTTATAGAATCTCTTGGTAATCCCAAGTTAGATGTTCTGGATATCAAAGCTATTTCTACCTATGCTAAAGAGTTTAAAGTTCCTTTAATAGTAGATAATACAGTTGCAACACCTTCACTTTTAAATCCAATCCAGCACGGGGCAGATATTGTAATTCATTCCCTTACTAAATATATCAACGGGAACGGGACTTCTCTTGGAGGTGTAATTATTGATGCCGGAAAATTTGATTGGGCCAATGGGAAATTTCCTGAATTTACAGAACCTTCCGCAGGATACCATGGTCTTGTTTATCACGATGCTTTAAAGGAAGCAGCTTTTATTGCAAAAGTAAGAATAGAAGGATTGCGAGATCATGGTGCGGTATTAAGTCCTTTCAATGCCTTCCAGATCATTCAGGGATTGGAAACCTTAGAGATTAGGATTAAAAAACACAGCGAAAATGCTTTGGCTTTGGCAAAATGGCTACAGGAGCAAGACCAGGTGAAATGGGTGAATTATCCTGGACTTGAAAATAGTGAATATTATGAACTTGCCCAGCAGTATCTGCCAAAGGGGCAAAGTGGGGTTGTGACTTTTGGAGTGGAAGGCGGTTTTGATTCGGCAAAAGTTATTGCAGATGAAACAACAATTTTCTCACTGCTGGCTAATATTGGAGATACTAAATCCTTAATAATTCACCCCGCCAGTACAACTCATCAGCAACTAAGTGACGAACAACAGGAGGCTACGGGAGTTACCAAAGATCTCATTAGACTTTCTGTAGGATTGGAGGATCTGGAAGATCTTAAATCTGACTTAAAACAAGCGTTTTCCAAGATTGGCAAAAAGGTTTTAAAATAATGTGTTGATTGATGAAGACAATCGGGATGAACAAATCCTAATGCGTGATTTCCGATTGTTATTCATTATTGATAAAACTTAAAAATAGGTAGTAATGCTTCATAAGATATACATTTCAGAATTTAAGAATAATGCAGGAACCATTCAGGAGCTCCAGTTGACATATCAAACTTTTGGTAGGGAACTAGGAACTGCGCCAATAGTTCTGGTGAATCATGCACTCACTGGAAATTCAGCAGTAACAGGAAAAAATGGTTGGTGGAAAGAAGTAATTGGGGTTGATAAAAGCATCGATCTTCTAGAGTATACCGTTCTGGCATTTAATAATCCCGGGAATGGTTTTGATGGAGAGGAGTCTCAGCTAATATTAAATTATAAAGAGTTTACGCTTAGGGATATAGCTAAGATTTATTCTGAAGCCTTAAAACAATTAGGGATCTCCAAGATATTTGCAGGAATTGGTGGTTCTATAGGTGGGGCTTTGTTATGGGAACAGGCAGTTTTAGATCCAGATCTTTTTGAACATATAATTCCAGTAGCAGCAGATTATAAATCTTCACAATGGGTAAAGGCACAGTGTAAGGTGCAGGACCAGATCTTAAATAATTCTGTAAATCCGGTTGCAGATGCCAGAATGCATGCAATGACAATTTATAGAAGTCCGGAATCTTTCATCTCGAAATTCAATTCAACCCAAAACCATAAAAATGGAACCGGAAATATTGAAGGCTGGTTGGAGCACCATGGTAAAAAACTAGAAAATAGATATCAATTGGCAGCTTACAAACTAATGAATCATTTGCTTTCTACTTCAGATATAAGTTTGGGTAGTGGAGATCATTTAAGTGCGGCATCAAAGATAACTGGAGATATTCATATAATTACAATTAATTCTGATGGCTTGTTTACAGCCAATGAGAATTGGGATACTTATGTAAATCTGTCTCTTATCAAAGAAAATATAAGTATTGATGAAATTAGATCTATACATGGGCATGATGCTTTTCTAATTGAGAATTCTCAAGTAGCATCATTTTTAAATCCAATATTCAACACTAGTAACAAACAAAATGAAAAAAATAAACATAGTACTCTTCGGAGTAGGTAATGTAGGGAGTGCCTTAATAAATCAGATATTGGAAGCCCGATCCAAAATTTTAAATTCTTCTCAGTTAGAAATTAATATCGCGGTTTTGGTAAATTCTAAAATTGCCTTTTATAATAATAATACCATAAACAACTCTTGGGAGGCAGATTTTAAAACCTATGGATATCCTTATAAATTGTCTCATATTTTAAATCATGTTAAAAAGGAGAAACTCACCAATTTAATCGCAGTAGATGCTACTGCAAGTGAAGATTTCGTTAAAAATTATAAGGAGCTCATAAGAAATGGATTTCATATAGTTGCCGCCAATAAAACAGCTAATACGTTGTCTGATAAATTCTATAAGGAGTTAAGAATTGAATTAAAAAAGCACAATAAACAATTCCTTTATGAAACCAATGTGGGAGCAGGACTACCGGTAATTAAAACAGTGCAAGATCTACATTTAGCGGGCGAAGAGATAACTAAAATAAGAGGGATCTTCTCAGGGTCCTTAAGTTATATTTTTAATACATTTTCTAACAATAACAAATCATTTTCTGAAGTTTTGGAGGATGCTAGAACTAGAGGACTTACAGAGCCAGACCCCAGAATAGATCTTTCAGGGAAAGATGTGGGGAGAAAATTGTTGATCCTTGCCAGAGAAATAAATATCCTTAAAGAACTTTCTGAAGTTAGAATAGAAAGCCTGGTTCCTAATCATCTCAATGGAAAGAGTTCAATTTCTCATTTTATCGAGAATCAACAAGAACTAAACTTAAATTTCGAAGAACGGAGATCAAAATTAAAGTCGGATGAGGTTTTAAGGCATATTGGAGAGTTAGACGTAGCCAGCGGAGAATTAGAAGTGAAATTGGTAACAGAAAAAAGAAGTTCTCCCTTTGGAAGTTTACAGGAAGCCGATGCTTCTTTTGAAATATATACGAAGTCTTATGGGAATAGGCCAATTGTTATTCAAGGCGCTGGAGCAGGCGCAGCAGTGACTTCAAGAGGAGTATTGTCTGATCTTTTAAAGATCTCAGAAAAACTTGAATGTATATAATTCACTGAAAATGGAAAATAAACATATAGAAACTACGGCTATCAGGACACAAGCAGCTAGAACCCAATATTTAGAACATTCTGTTCCTTTATACTTAACATCAAGTTATGTTTTCGAAGATTCAGAAGATATGCGCGCGTCTTTTGCTGAAGAGAAAGAACGAAATATTTATAGCAGATATTCCAATCCGAATACCTCTGAGTTTATAGATAAAATGGTGATAATGGAACAAGCAGAAGCTGGATTTGCTTTTGCTTCAGGAATGGCAGCGGTGTTTTCTAGTTTGGCTGCTTTGTTAAATAGTGGTGACCATATTGTTGCTTGTAAATCCTTATTTGGATCTACACACAGCTTGTTTTCTCAATATTTTCCTAAATGGAATATTTCACATAGTTATTTCAAGATAGATGAACTGGACAAGATTGAAAACCTTATAAAACCTGAGACTAAAATTTTATTTGCGGAATCGCCAACAAACCCTGGAGTAGATATTCTAGATCTAGAAAAACTATGTGAGATTGCCAGAAAGCATAACCTTATCTTGATCATAGATAATTGCTTTGCAACCCCATATCTTCAAAATCCAATAGTATTTGGGGCAGATCTTGTAATTCACTCTGCAACAAAATTAATAGATGGTCAAGGCAGAGTCTTAGGTGGGGTTACTGTGGGAAGAGCAGACCTAATTAGGGAAATATATTTGTTCTCAAGGAATACCGGCCCATCAATGTCTCCTTTCAATGCTTGGATATTGTCTAAAAGTTTGGAAACATTACCAGTGCGTCTAGAAAAACATTGCGAAAATGCGCTTAAGGTTGCTGAGTTCCTTGAAAATAATTCTTCCGTAACAAATGTGAAATACCCATTTTTAAAGTCGCATCCCCAATATGAAATTGCCAAAAAGCAAATGAAACTAGGGGGAAATGTAATTGCTTTTGAGATTAAAAAAGGACTCGATGCCGGACGAAAATTTATAGATGCTATCAAATTATGCTCGATATCGGCAAATTTAGGAGATACCAGAAGCATATTGACTCATCCGGCTTCTACCACACACAGTAAATTATTAAAATCAGATCGACTGGAATCTGGAATTACAGATGGACTCATTCGTATTTCTGTAGGATTAGAACATGTGGATGATATAATAAAAGATCTGGAACAAGCTTTAACTGAAGCAAAATATTGATGGAGTTATTATAAATTAAAGGTGGAAATTTTTTCATATTTAACTTGGTTTTTAACATCTTCTGTCCTTAACTTTGTGCTTTCAAACAAGACAATGAATAAAGTGATTCGTAATATGTATAAGTTAATGTGGGAAACCCCTACAGCAGCTGCTTTTGCGTAAAACTTAAGATATAAGAATTACCAAAGCCGCTGCCACCGCAGCGGCTTTTTTGTTACAATAAATTGAAATTAGAGAATGGAACTTAAGAGGAAAATAAGTAAACCAAATATCATGTGTATTAGTAAACATTGCAATATTTATATGCGCATGTATCGCACCACTTTCAATTATCAGAAATTTTAGATTTTAAACTAGTTTATAGTTTAATTCTAAAGATCCCTCTGGTAATTTTTCCAAAGGGATTTTTTCTTTCTAAAACTTAAGTTAAAGTATTCAGTTTAGAAAGAAAATTTTAAAATTAAAGTCACACTTGGCTGAGTTTTTGAAAACAGTCAAAACCTATTAAATGGAATTATGAAAAAGATTCATATAATACTCTTCGGAGTCGGTAATGTTGGAAGCGCCTTGATCAATCAGATCTTGGAAGCTAGAGAACAACTTAAAAATAAAAGCAAACTAGAAATTAATATACCGGTAATAGTAAACTCTTCTTCGGCATTTTATGAAGAGAAATGTGTGCGTCCAGCTTGGAGAACCGATTTTAAATATTTTGGTGTTCCTTATACAGTAGATACTGTTTTAAAATACATAAAAAAAGAAGCTTATAAGAACGTGATCATTGTAGATGCAACAGCTAGTAAAGAGTTTGTGCAAAATTATTCTACTTTCATAAAGAACGGATATGATATTGTGGCGTCTAATAAATCGGCTAACACGTTATCCAATGTTTTCTATAATAATTTAAGGAAACAACTCAAGAAAAATAAAACGGAGTTTTTATATGAAACTAACGTGGGTGCGGGATTACCAATAATACAAACCCTGCAAAGGCTGCATGCTTCAGGTGAAAAAGTAACCAAGGTAAGAGGAGTGTTTTCTGGATCGCTAAGTTATATTTTCAATCAATTTTCGCAACAAAATAAAATGTTCGATTCTTTGTTGGCGGAAGCTGGAATAAAAGGACTTACAGAGAGAGATCCTAGAATAGACCTTTCTGGAAATGATGTAGCTGAAAAATTGTTAGTCTTGGCAAGGGAATTACACATGAAAAAAGAACTTTCAGATGTGAACATCGAAAGTTTAGTGCCAAAGCATTTAAATGGACGAAGTTCAGTTTCACATTTTAAAGATAACCTGAGCGATCTCAATTTAGAATTCGATGACCTGAAGGATGAATTAAAGCCGGATGAGGTGTTAAGACATATTGGAGAGCTGGATGTGATCACGGGTAGCCTAGAAGTGAAATTGGTAAAGGAAAAAACAAATACAGCTTTTGGAAGTCTAAAGAATGCGGAAGCTTCTTTTGAGATCTACACAGAATCTCATGGGCAATTTCCTATAGTAATTCAAGGGGCTGCTGCAGGAACTGGCGTAGCCGCCAGAGGAATTCTCGCGGATTTAACTAAATTAGCCGAAAAATACAATAGATGAAGATCAATTTAAAACGACTGAACAACAACTATCTTTTCGAAACTAAAAACGAACGAGGAGATATTGTGCTTTTAGATAACAAATCTGAAGAAGAACCAAAAGGCTCTAGCCCAATGGATCTAATTCTGAGAGGAATTGCGGGTTGTAGTAGTATAGATGTTGTAATGATCTTGAAGAAGCAACAGCATGAGCTTGAAGATTTGCAGGTAGAAGTGGAAGGTTTCCGTGAAGAGGGTGCTATTCCAAATGTTTTCAAAAAAATTCAGTTAGACTTTATTTTGAGAGGAGATGTACCTGCAGCTAAGGTTAAAAGAGCCGTACAGTTATCCATGGAAAAATATTGTTCAGTTTCAAAAATGTTAGAAAAGGCAGCAACAATTACCTATGGAATTAAATTAAATGGC
Organism: Gillisia hiemivivida; assembly: GCF_007997295.1. Classification (GTDB taxonomy): domain Bacteria; phylum Bacteroidota; class Bacteroidia; order Flavobacteriales; family Flavobacteriaceae; genus Gillisia; species Gillisia hiemivivida. The sequence goes on from NZ_VORY01000003.1 coordinate 243,651, forward strand.
GAAGAAATTAGCTGAGGTTAATTAATAAGTTGTCCTTTGAAATGCGCAAACTAAGCGTATATTTACAAAACTTAAGTTCTTAATTTTATTTAAAAACGTTATCAAGAAAGGTGGAGGGATAAGACCCTATGAGACCTTGGCAACCCTCCTTTTGGAGAAGGTGCTACATTCTACCGCGCTCTGGCGTGGATAGATAACAAAAAGAATTCTTTTCACTCCTCTTTTTTGATACATATATACTTTATAATATGTCAAAATTAGAAGAGACCCTTTCCAAAAAAATATTAATCCTCGATGGTGCAATGGGCACCATGCTTCAAGAATATAAATTCTCTGAAGAAGACTTTCGTGGATCGCGTTTTGCCGATTGGCCAAGATCGCTAAAAGGGAATAATGATCTTTTATCGCTTACTCAGCCTCATGCAATCGAGGAGATCCACAGGAAGTATTTTCTGGCGGGAGCAGATATCGTAGAGACCAATACTTTTTCCGGAACCACCATTGCCATGGCAGATTACGGCATGGAGGAATTGGTCTATGAGTTAAATTATGAATCGGCCAGGATCGCAAAAAAAGTTGCTGTAGAGCTCACTTTGGAAGATCCATCAAAACCTAGATTTGTAGCCGGTGCAATTGGGCCAACTAATAAAACTGCTAGTATGTCTCCAGATGTTAACGATCCTGGATATAGAGCTATCTCATTTGAACAATTATTAGTTGCCTATAAACTTCAAGCACGTGCCTTGATTGATGGTGGAGTAGATGTTCTTTTAATTGAAACAGTTTTTGATACGCTTAATGCAAAAGCGGCTTTATTCGCTATAGATGAATTAAAAGAGGAGCTAAATTCTGAAATTCCTGTAATGATAAGCGGGACAATTACAGATGCCTCCGGGAGAACACTTTCCGGGCAAACTGCCGAAGCTTTTCTGATTTCAATTTCACATATGAATTTGTTGAGTGTAGGTTTTAACTGTGCGCTTGGTGCAAATCAACTCACTCCCCATTTAGAAGAATTGGCTCGAAAAAGCGATTTTGGGATCTCTGCTTATCCAAACGCAGGATTACCGAATACCTTTGGAGAATACGATGAAACTCCGGAGATAATGGCAGAGCAAATCCGTGAATATTTAGAGAAAGGTTTGGTGAATATCTTAGGCGGTTGTTGCGGAACCACTCCGGCACATATCAAAGCCATTGCTGACATTGCCAAAGAATACAAACCAAGATCACTTAAAAAGATTTTGAACCCAGAAATTTTATAAAAATGACAAAATTTAGAGCATTAAAACTTTCGGGTTTAGAACCGCTTATAATTACACCGGAAAGCAATTTCGTGAATGTAGGAGAGCGTACCAATATGTCTGGTTCCAAAAAATTCCTTCGACTTATAAAGGAAGATAATTATGAAGAGGCATTAAGTATTGCCAGAAACCAAGTAGATGAAGGAGCGCAAATCATAGATATAAATATGGATGATGGCTTGGTAGATGGAAAAGAAGCCATGGTAAAATTCCTTAATCTCATAGTAGCAGAACCTGATATTGCAAGAGTTCCCATTATGATAGATAGCTCTAAATGGGAGATTATAGAAGCTGGACTTCGGGTGGTACAGGGAAAATGTGTGGTAAATTCTATCAGCCTAAAGGAAGGCGAAGAGGAATTCATCAAACATGCAAAAAAAGTTAAGCGTTATGGTGCAGCCGTAATTATTATGGCTTTTGATGAATTGGGTCAAGCCGATTCTTATGATCGCAGAATTGAAATCGCAGAGCGTTCCTATAACATTCTTACCCAAAAAGTGGGTTTTCCTCCAGAAGATATCATCTTCGACCTTAATATATTTCCGGTAGCAACTGGGATGGATGAGCATCGAAGAAATGCGATAGATTTTATTGAGGCAACACGTTGGGTGAAATCTAATTTACCACATTGTAGTATAAGCGGTGGAGTGAGTAATGTTTCGTTTTCTTTTAGAGGGAATATTCCGGTGAGAGAAGCAATGCATTCGGTATTCTTATATCATGCTATTAAAGCCGGGATGAATATTGGAATTGTGAATCCGGCAATGCTGGAGGTGTACGATAATATTCCAAAAGATCTTTTAGAACATGTAGAAGATGTTATTCTGGATAGAAGAGACGATGCCACCGACCGGCTTTTAATTTTTGCTGAAACCGTGACCGGTACTATTAAGGAGAATAAAATAGATCTTTCTTGGAGAGAAAAAACCTTACAAGAGAGAATTACCCATGCCTTGGTTAGAGGGATTGATGCTTTTATTATCGAAGATGTAGAATCTGCCAGATTAATTGCGGCCAGACCAATTGAGGTGATTGAAATTTATTTAATGACAGGGATGAATGTAGTAGGAGATCTCTTTGGAAGCGGTAAAATGTTCTTGCCTCAAGTTGTGAAATCGGCGAGGGTTATGAAAAAAGCTGTGGCCTATTTACTTCCTTTTATAGAAGCCGCAAAAGATGGCTCTACAGGAAAAGGTGCAAAAGGTAAGATCTTGATGGCAACAGTAAAGGGTGATGTTCACGATATCGGGAAGAATATTGTTGGTGTGGTGTTGGGTTGTAATAATTACGAAATTATAGATCTTGGCGTCATGGTAGCTCCAGAAAAGATCATTGAGATCGCAAAGGTAGAAAATGTAGATGCAATTGGCTTAAGCGGACTTATTACTCCGTCTTTAGATGAAATGGTGTTTTTGGCAAAAGAGATGCAACGACAGGATTTTTCGGTTCCCTTATTAATTGGAGGCGCAACTACATCCAAAGCGCATACAGCGGTTAAAATAGATCCTCACTATAACAATGCAGTGATCCACGTAAATGATGCTTCTCGTGCGGTGAATGTGGTGAATGATCTTCTGAAGAAGGAAACTTCGAAACAATATTTTAAGGATATCAAATTGGACTATGAGGTCTTCAGAACCAATTTTTTAAAGCGAAGTAAAGTGAAAGATTTTCTTCCGCTGGAACTTGCTAGAGAAAATAAATTCAAGATAAATTGGGGTAATACTGAGATCATTAAACCCAATAAACTTGGAGTTCAAGTTTTGGAAGATCTAGATCTTGAAAAATTAGTGCCCTTTATAGATTGGACTCCTTTCTTCAGAAGTTGGGATCTGCACGGGAAATATCCGGCGATCTTAAGCGATGAGGTTGTTGGTGAGCAAGCCAGTATTTTGTTTGAAGATGCGCAGCAACTTTTAAAAAAGATCCTAAAAGATAAACTATTGCAGGCAAAAGCTGTCTTTGGTTTATTCCCTGCGAATTCAGTTGAAGTAGATGATATCGAGATCCATTATTCTGAAGGAAATAAAGAAAAACAAACAGTTTTTAGAACATTAAGACAGCAGCTCAAAAAATATGAAGGCAAACCAAATTTTGCTTTAGCCGATTTTATTGCGCCGAAAGAGACAGGAATTCAGGATTATATGGGTTGTTTTTGTGTAAGTACCGGGTTTGGAACACAAGAGTTGGCTACAAAATTTGAAGCCGACCTGGACGATTATAATTCAATTATGATTAAGGCTTTATCGGATAGATTAGCTGAAGCCTTTGCAGAATATCTTCATAAAAAGGTGAGGATTGAAGATTGGGGCTATGCTTCAAACGAAGAGCTTACTAATGAAGATTTAATAAAAGAAAGTTATAAAGGAATTCGTCCTGCTCCTGGATATCCAGCCTGTCCAGATCATTTAGAAAAAATCACCATTTGGGAAGTCTTAAAAGTAGAAGAAAATATCGGAGTTAAACTTACAGATAGTTTAGCCATGTGGCCAGCAGCCAGTGTGAGTGGTTATTACTTAGGAAATCCCGAGGCTAAATACTTCGGCCTTGGAAAGATCAAATTAGATCAGGTACAAGATTTTGCAAAACGAAAAGCTATTTCTGTGGAAAAAGCAGAAAAATGGTTGAATCCTTCAATTTCAGATCAATAAATAATAGATGAAAATAACAGAACATATAGCTGCCGCAAAAGGCAAAACACTTTTTTCTTTTGAAATATTACCTCCATTAAAAGGTCAGAATATTCAATCTATATTTGACGGAATAGATCCGTTAATGGAATTTAAACCTCCATTTATAGATGTTACGTATCATCGGGAAGAGTACGTGTACATTTTACAAGCTAACGGATTTTTAGAGAAAAAAGTAGTTCGAAAGCGGCCTGGAACGGTGGGTATTTGTGCAGCAATTCAGAATAAATACGGCATAGATGCAGTGCCACATATCCTTTGTGGAGGATTTACCAAAGAAGATACCGAGAACTTTCTTATAGATCTAGATTTTTTAGGGATCCACAATGTAATGGCATTAAGGGGTGATGCAGTTAAGAGCGAAACCTATTTTAAACCAGAACCTAAGGGCAATAATTTCGCTTCAGATCTTGTAAATCAGATCTCAGAAATAAATCGTGGGCAATACTTGGATAATCACTTAGAGAAAAACCATACCACAGATTTTTGCGTAGGTGTAGCAGGATACCCTGAAAAGCACATGGAGGCACCAAGTTTAGATAACGACATAGAAAAGCTGAAAGCAAAAGTTGCCGCCGGAGCGGAATATGTGGTTACACAAATGTTCTATGATAATTCAAAATTCTTTGAATTTGTGGAAAAATGCCGAAAAAGCGGAATTACAGTCCCAATAATTCCAGGACTTAAACCAATTGCTACAAAAAAACAACTCACCAATATCCCGCATAGATTTCATTTAAATCTACCAGAAGAATTAATTAGTTCAGTTAATAATTGCAAGACAGATTTGGAAGTTCGGGAAGTAGGTGTGGAGTGGTGTACTGCTCAAAGTAAAGAACTTATAAGCTCTGGTGTGGAAGTGTTGCATTATTATTCCATGGGGAAAAGCACTAATATTCACAAAATTGCTTCTTCGGTTTTTTAAATTAATAGATTAGATTTGCCCCCTATGAAAAAAAGTTTACTCGCCCTGCTTTTAATTTTTTCTACAGTTTCCTATGCTCAAGAAGAGATAAAAAAGTATTATGCCTTTGATGCCAATTATTTTTATGGCTCCATCATGGAACACAATCCTGATATAGCACATTTAATTACCGGTCATCCCACTGGAGTGATTTTGAGTTTCAACAGGAAAACCTATGGATTAGAAGCTTGGGAGCGCAGGTATAATTACCCAGATTTTGGTTATTCCTTCACCTATCAGGATATGAAAAATCAGTATTTAGGTGAGAATTATGGCTTATATGCCCATTTTAATTTTTACTTTCTCAAGAGGAATTTAATGTTCAGGATTGGACAAGGGATTGCTTATGCTACAAAACCATACAATTCAGAATCTAACTATATTAATAATGCTTACGGTTCTCGATTACTGAGTTCTACTTATTTAATGGGTAACTATCATAAGCAAAATATTTATAAGGGTTTGGGAGTTCAAGCAGGTATTTCTATAATTCACTATTCCAATGCGGACTTTAAATCTCCTAACAATAGTACTAACACCTTTACCTTTAATTTTGGATTGAATTATCATTTAGATTATGAGAATATTCCCGATTATGTAGAAAAAGATTCGAAGGAGAAAAGATATACAGAACCTATTCATTACAATTTTGTGGTAAGGAGCGGAATAAATACTACCGGAGTTATAGGCTCTAAACAATATCCATTTCTAACCTTAACAGGTTTTGCAGATAAGGTGATCAATAAGAAAAGTACTTTACAAGCAGGAGCAGAACTGTTCTTTTCTAAAGCTTTAGAGGAATTTATATATTTCCAATCGGTGGCTTTTCCTCAGGGAATAACCGAAGGAGATGAAGATGCTAAAAGGGTAGGGGTTTTTATAGGCCATCAGTTAACCTTCAATAAAATGTCCCTAGTTACACAAGTGGGTTATTATGCGTATTATCCGTACGATAATTATGTGGAGCGGCTGTATAACAGATTAGGTTTGCGTAGAAAAATCAATGAACACTGGTGGGCATCTGCTACAGTAAGGTCGCATGCGGCAAATGCAGAAGCGGTAGAATTTTCAATAGGATATAGGTTATGAAGAAGTTATTGTTAATACTGTCAGTTATTTTAATCTTTAGTTGTAATGCTGAAGATGCTCCTGGCTGTTTTAAAAAAGCCGGAGAGATCGTACAAGATGAAGTTTCAGTAGACGTCTTTAATGAAATAATCGTGTATGAACAGGTTAAACTTTTTATTCAGCAAGGTCCTGTTCAAAAAGTGGTGATAGAAACTGGTGAGAATCTAAGAAAAGATGTTAGTGTTGAAGTTATAGATAATAGGTTAAGTATTCGGAATGAGAATTCTTGCAACTTGGTTCGGGAATACGAGCTTACTAAAGTATATGTTACCATTCCAGATCTTACTTGGCTTCAGAATAGTAGCGGAAGTGCTATAGAATCTATTGGAACTCTCAAACTGAACAATCTTTGGCTACGCTCCGTAAATCAAGAGAATGACTTATCGATACATACCGATGGGGATTTTATTTTAGATCTGGATGTGGAAAATTTAAGGATCACTAACGATAATGTTTCCAATTATTTCCTGAGTGGAAAAGTGGAGAATTTCAATGTGTTCTTTGCTGCTGGCGATAGTAGATTGGATGCTCCGGAATTAATAGTGCAGCACTATGATATCTTTCATAGAGGAACTAATAAGATGATCTTATTCCCCGTGCAATCTCTAAAAGGAGAATTGCGTAGCAGTGGAGATGTAATCGCTAAAAACAGACCTGTGATTATTGACGTAGACGAATATTATACCGGTCGACTTATTTTTGAGTAGTTAATTCTGAAAACAAAGTTTCTAAATTTTTAGATTTTCTATTTAGCTGAAGGGTTTTTAATCCGTTATCATGAGCGAAATCGAAAACTGCCGGGCGCATATCCTTATCTGTATCGAATTTAAGTTCGTAATGGAATCCACCAATATTCTTGGCAGATATTAGATTTGGTAATGCATTTAAAGCAACTTCCTCTATTCTATAATCGAATTCTACTTGAATTAGCTGCTCCTTTTCCTCTCGTAACTCCTTCATTTTCTTGTCGGCTACAATCACTCCCTTGTCTATAATAATGACCCGATCGCAAATGGCTTCTACCTCCTGCATAATGTGTGTAGAGAGAAAAATGGTTTTTTGCTTCCCTACTTTTAAAATTAAATTTCTTATCTCTGTAAGCTGATTTGGGTCCAGACCTGTAGTAGGTTCATCTAAAATAAGAACTTCCGGATCATGTAAAAGTGCTGAAGCCAGCCCAACTCGTTGGCGATATCCCTTAGAAAGTTGTTCTATTTTCTTATTGGCTTCAGGTAAAAGCCCAGTCATTTCAATCACTTCTTCAATTCTGGATTTATCAGTTTTATAAATAGAGGCGTTGAAGGCCAAATATTCCCGTACATACATTTCGGTATATAAAGGATTGTGTTCAGGTAAATAACCAATAGAGCGTTGCACAGCTTTTAGATCTTCAGAAAGCAAAACGTTATTTACACTCGCTATTCCTTCAGAAGCACTCAGATAACCCGTTAGAATCTTCATAAGTGTAGATTTTCCTGCGCCGTTGGGCCCTAGGAATCCTACGATCTCACCTTTTTCGATCTGGAAGGAAACCTTATCTAAGGCTTTTTGTTCTCCGTAATATTTAGATATTTCTTTAACAGAAATGGACATAGCAAAGCTTTTTTCAAAAGTAAGTATTAATTTATGTTTGTTGAACTATAATTAATTGCACTTTAATATTTGAAAGGATGTATTTATATTTTCCTTATTGAATATTTTCAATAAAAGGAGAAAATTTTTAAATAGCCTAGATGTTACATCGAGCGGAGTCGAGATGTATTTGTAGACTATAAATTGAGCTTAATAAAATGAGAATTCAAAATAACTTTTTAAATTATTCAAATTATAGGAGTCATATTAAAATTTAATTTTACATTAGCATTAGTTAAAAGAACAATGAAGAATATTATTACTTGGACTGCATTCTATTATTTTTATTTCTATTACGGAGATAAGATCGGGAGCGTCATGTAATTAAAATTATAAATTATATAAAGAGGTCCTGATTTAATCTAAATCAGGACCTCTTTTTTTTTGGAAAATTTAAAATGGAAAAAATAATAGGAATTCAAGGGGTACAAGGCTCTTTTCATCATTTGGTTGCCCAGGAATATTTCGGGACAAATGTGAAGGTGTTAGAATGTATGTCGTTTCATGAGTTGGTACATTCCCTTGTTGCCGGGGATTCTCAAGAAATCGTGATGGCTATAGAGAATTCTATTGTAGGGTCCATTTTACCGAATTATGCGCTTATAGATGAGCATGACCTTAAGGTAGTAGGTGAACATTATATTCCTATTAACATGAATTTAATGGCATTGCCAGGACAAGATATCACTAGTATTAAAAAGGTGTATTCGCATCCTATGGCTTTACTTCAGTGTAAAGAATTTTTTAAAAAACATCCGCATATAAAACTGATAGAGGACACTGATACCGCTGAGGTAGCTAGAAGAATTTCAGAAAAACAATCCAAGGGAATTGGAGCCGTGGCTAGTAAAATAGCAGCTGAACTATTTGGTTTAGAAATTCTTGCTGAAGCCATTCACACTAAAAAAAGTAACGCTACCAGATTCTTAATTGTAAGCAATATAAAAAAAGAGCCAAACGGAATAAAGATAGATAAGGCTTCCTTAAAATTTGAATTAGAAAGCCGAAGAGGAAGTTTAGTATCTGTCTTAAATATTATACGGGATTATAATTTGGACATGACTAAAATACAGTCTATGCCGATAATTGAAACCCCATGGAAATATTCATTTTTCGTGGATGTTATCTTCGAGGATTATTCAGAATTCCAAAAAGCTATAAAAATCATTGAAGTGATGACAGAGCATTTGAAAATTTTAGGCACTTACAAAAATAATTTATAATGATCCAAGCAGAACGATTGAACGAGGTGCAGGAATACTATTTTTCTTCAAAATTGAGAGAAGTAAGAGCATTGGAGGCCTCTGGGAAACCCATTATTAACTTGGGAATTGGAAGCCCGGATCTTCCTCCACCTGTAGAAGTGATAAAAGGTTTAAATAATGCCTTAGCAAATCCAGCAGCACATCAATACCAGCCATATAAGGGAACGGCAGATTTTAGAAATGCAATAAAAGAATTTTATAGTACTCACTACACGGTTAATCTAGATGTAGAAAAAGAAATTCTTCCTCTAATGGGGAGTAAAGAAGGTATCTTACATATTTCTATGGCTTTTCTGAATGAAGGAGATCAGGTTTTAATACCAAATCCGGGATATCCTACCTATTCTTCGGTCACCAAATTAGTTGGTGCAGAACCGGTGTTTTATGATCTGGATGAAAAAGGCCATTGGTTACCCGATTTAGAAAGTTTAGGGAAGACCGACCTTAGCAAAGTGAAATTGATGTGGGTGAATTATCCGCATATGCCAACCGGGGCTTCAGCAACAAAAAAGGTGTTTCAAGATCTTGTTGCATTTGCAAAGAAGTATCATATCCTGATTATAAATGACAATCCGTACAGCTTCATTCTTAACGATCATCCTATCAGTATTTTGGAAGCAGAAGGAGCTAAGGATGTAGTACTGGAATTAAATTCGCTTAGTAAAAGTTTTAATATGGCGGGATGGCGAATTGGAATGGTTTGCGGAAATGAGGATAATTTGAATTCCATTTTAAAAGTGAAGTCCAATATGGATAGTGGAATGTTCTTCCCTTTACAAGCAGGAGCAGCCATAGCCTTGCGTTTACCAAATGAATGGTTTAAGGAATTGAATGCTGTTTATAGAACACGAAAGAAATTGGTGTTGGAACTAGCTTCAAAATTAAACTGTATACCTGAAAAAGACCAAACCGGATTGTTTGTATGGGCAAAGGTGCCCTTAGATACCACATCGGAATTATTTGTAGATCATTTATTACATACCTATGATCTATTTGCAACTCCTGGTTTCATATTTGGCGATCAAGGAGAAGGTTATATACGATTCTCACTTTGTACACCAGTAGAGAAAATTAAGGAAGCAATTAATAGAATTAAAATATGAGAGTACATATTATAGGTGTTGGCCTCATAGGCGGATCGTTCGCTGTGGATATTAGAAATGCATTTTCTGATGTGCAGTTAGTTGGTATAGATAGTAATTCAGATCATCTTGAACAAGCATTATCCTTGGGAATCATTGATGAGGTAGAAGAATTAAACGATATAAGAACTTCAGACATGGTAATCGTAGCTGTGCCGGTAGATGTAAGTATTGCACTTATTAAACAGGTTTTGGATATCGTAGAAGACCATACCTTGGTAATAGATACCGGTTCTACTAAAGGGAGGCTGTGTGAGGCTTTAAGCACTCATCCAAATCGTCGGAATTTCTTGGCAGCGCATCCAATTTCGGGAACAGAGTTTTCCGGACCACAAGCAGCAATAAAAGATCTTTACAGAAATAAAACAAATATTATATGTGAAGTAGAGAAAACCGCATTCAAACTTCAGGAAAGAGCTCTAGAGCTTTTCCAAAAATTAGGAATGAGAATATGTTATATGGACCCAAAATCTCATGATAGGCATATTGCATATGTTTCACATTTATCGCATATAAGTTCCTTTATGCTTGGCAAAACAGTATTGGAAAAAGAAAAGGACGAACGCAATATATTTGATCTTGCGGGCAGTGGTTTTGCTTCTACCGTTAGACTAGCCAAAAGTTCTCCGGCCATGTGGACTCCCATTTTTGAGCAAAACAAGGAAAATGTTGTGGAGATTTTAAATGAATATATTCAGAATCTTAATATGTTTAAAGACTTACTGGAGAGCAACAATTTTGAAGGGATATTTAATGAAATGGAGAAAACGAATCATATCAAATCGATATTAAACGGAATAATTTAAAAGATTTTAATAAATAATAGTCAAAAATGGAAAACAAAAAAGAACTTAGAACCTGGTTAGATAAATTTAATCTTGATCACCCTTTGGTAATAGCAGGACCTTGTAGTGCTGAAACCGAAGAACAGTTAGTAAAGATCGCTAAACAATTAAAAGATAGTGATGTTAGTGTATTGCGTGCCGGCTTATGGAAACCAAGAACCCGCCCGGGGAATTTTGAAGGCGTGGGAGCATTAGGTTTAAAATGGATGCAAACAGCAAAAGAAGAAACAGGCTTGCTTACAACTACCGAGGTAGCAAATGCAAACCATGTGGAACTAGCTTTAAAGCACGATGTAGATATTTTATGGATAGGAGCCAGAACCACAGTTTCGCCATTTATAGTTCAGGACATTGCAGATGCATTGCAGGGAACAGATAAAACAGTTTTAATCAAGAATCCTGTAAATCCAGATCTTTCCTTATGGTTAGGTGCTGTAGAGCGTTTTTATACTGCAGATGTCAAGAATTTGGGAGTGATACACAGAGGGTTTTCTGCTTATGAAAAGACCAAATATAGAAACAATCCAGAATGGCAAATCCCTATAGATTTACAGAATAGATTTCCTGATCTGCCGCTTATCTTGGATCCTTCTCACATAGCAGGAAGACGCGATATTATATTTGATCTTTGCCAAACAGCCTTAGATTTGAATTATGACGGATTGATGGTTGAAACTCATCATGATCCAGATAATGCATGGAGTGATGCGGCACAACAAATCACGCCTGCTACTTTAATTCAAATTATGGAGGATCTTAAAATCAGAAAGGAAATTTCAGAAAGCAAAGAATTTGTGAACAGCTTGAAGAATTTACGAGCAAAAATTGATATTGCAGATCACCAGTTATTAGAGGTGCTTTCAAAAAGGATGAAAATTGCCGATGACATAGGTAAAATTAAAAAGACTCAAAATGTTGCAATTCTTCAAACCTCGAGATGGAACGAAATTCTGGGTAAAATGATTTTAGAAGGAGAACAGCAAGGTTTAAGTGAAGAATTCGTTTTGAAAATGTTCAAGGCTATTCATCAGGAATCTATAAATCATCAGAAAAAAGTAATTAGCGAATAAGCTTGGGATTTTGCACCTTTGTAGTATGACAGGAATTGTATATAAATCTACTGGAAGTTGGTACCACGTTAAGGCTGAAAGCGGTGTTTTTTACCGCTGCAGGATAAAGGGAAAATTCCGCATGCAGGGAATTAAAAGTACCAATCCTGTAGCGGTAGGAGATAAGGTGCAATTTGAATTGGAAGAAACTGGAGACGATACTTTTGGAGTTATAAATACAATAGAAGAACGGGATAATTATATTATCAGGAAATCTGTAAACCTCTCTAAGCAAACCCATATAATTGCCTCTAATATTGACGTGGCTTTTTTGTTGGTTACATTAAATAATCCTCCCACATTCACCACTTTTATAGATAGATTTCTGGTAACTGCAGAAGCCTATCATATAAAAACAGTGTTATTGTTCAATAAGATAGATGTGTATGATGAAGAAGAGCTCGGGGAAATTAAATACCTAGCAGCATTATATCGAGAAGTGGGTTATGAATGTTTAGGGATTTCAGCAAAGACCGGTAAGAATTTAGATAAGGTGAAGGAGATGATGATTGGGAAGACCAGCATGTTCTCTGGACATAGTGGTACTGGAAAATCTACACTTATCAATGCACTTGAGCCAAGTTTAGATCTAAAGACTTCCAAAATAAGTACTCAGCATAAACAAGGCCAACATACAACCACTTTTGCAGAAATGTACGATCTTAATTTTGATGCCAGAATAATAGATACTCCTGGAATTAAGGGTTTTGGTGTAGTGGAGATGGAAAAAGAGGAATTAGGAAACTATTTTCCAGAATTCTTTGCGGTAAAACAAGAATGTAAATTCAATAATTGTTTGCATAAAAACGAACCACATTGTGCAGTTAAAGATGGTTTGGAAGATGGAGAAATTGCATGGTCCAGATATAAGAGTTATTTGCAGATCATAGAAGGAGAAGACGAGCAACAATATAGGATGGATGATTTCCCTGAAGAACAATGAGAATAGTTTTACAAAGAGTTTCGGAAGCATCGGTTAGCATTGACGGAAAAGTTAACGGTAAAATTGGCAAGGGTGTTTTATTACTTGTTGGTATAGAGGATGATGATTCTAAAGAAGATATTTCCTGGCTGGTTAATAAGATCTTGAAAATGCGAATTTTTAATGATGAAGCCGGAGTCATGAATTGCTCTTTACAAGATATAAATGCTGAGGTTTTAGTTATAAGTCAGTTTACCTTGCATGCAAGTACAAAAAAAGGAAACAGACCAAGTTATATAAAGGCTGCCAAGCCAGATATTGCTATTCCTCTATACGAGAAATTTATCTTAGATATTGAAGATCAGTTAGATAAAAAAGTGGAGTGCGGAATTTTTGGTGCAGATATAAAAGTTGCACTCATAAATGATGGTCCTGTTACCATTATAATAGATTCAAAAAGCAAGGAATAATGAATATTGAAAATTCACAAAAAGCTGTAGATACTTGGATCCAAGAACATGGGGTTCGCTATTTCAATGAACTCACCAATATGGCCCAGCTTACAGAGGAAGTAGGAGAAGTGGCTCGTATTATAGCTCGGCGTTATGGGGAGCAAAGCGAAAAGGAGAGCGATAAAAATAAAGATCTGGGAGAAGAACTGGCAGATGTGATGTTTGTAGTTTTGTGTTTAGCAAATCAAACAGGAATTAATCTACAGGAAGCTTTCGATAAGAAACTAGATCTCAAAACGAAGCGTGACCACGATAGACATCATAATAATGATAAATTAAAATAAATGAACTTTAAAAAAACTATTCAAACAAAAGGTTTTTGGAAATCTGTTGCCGGAATGGGAATATCATTTATTGTGGTCTATCATATTATTACCATGCTTTTCACTTTTGGAGGCTTTGATTTTAGTGGTTATTTTGGATTGAATTTGTCTGAAGAAAGGTGGATGCGATTTGTATTGGGGTCACTTTTTACAGGATTTATCTATGGTTTCATTATCACCTTCGGGCAATTTTCTATAAAACAAAAAAAGGAAGAAAGAGAGGATTAAATTTTTATTTTTTTCTCATCAATCTATTTTCATCTCAAGTTCTATGAATGTACAGTTAAGTCATCCAGATACTAATCTCTTTGGAGAAATTCAAATTACAGGTTCCAAGAGTGAATCTAACCGAGCTTTGGTCTTGAAGGCTTTATTTCCTTCAATTTCATTGAGCAACTTATCTAATAGTGATGACACTTCTGTTTTACAAAAAGCTTTAAAAACGAGTGGTGGTTTAGTAGATATTCATCATGCCGGTACAGCAATGCGTTTTCTTACAGCCTATTTTGCTTCCAGAGAAGGCTTAGAAGTAGTTCTTACCGGAAGTTCAAGAATGCAAGAACGCCCAATAGAACTTTTAGTGAATGCTCTAAAAGATCTTGGAGCAGATATCAATTATTTAGAAAAAGAAGGCTTTCCTCCTCTAAAGATCACGGGTAAAAAGCTTCTCAAATCATCGGTAAATGTTCAAGCAAATATCAGCAGTCAGTATATTTCTGCTTTGATGTTGATAGGCGCTTCCCTTCCAAATGGATTGATTATAAATCTTGAAGGGCAAGTCACTTCTGCTCCATATATTAACATGACGCTGAAGTTGCTTCACTATTTTGATATTGAAGCAAAATTTGAAGGACAGGTGATAACTATTCAGTCTAAAAGTAAACTTGAGTCAAGAACTTTTGAGATAGAATCAGATTGGAGCTCTGCTTCTTATTATTTCTCGATTGCCGCTTTAGGGAAGCAAGGGCAACTGAATTTAAAGAACTATAAAAAGGAAAGTTTACAAGGTGATTCGAAGATTATTCGAATTTATCATGAATTTGGAATTGAAACTTCATTTGCAGATAATGAAATTCTGCTTTTAAAAAACAACTTTGAAAAACCAAAGAATTTACATTTGGACCTTCGAAATATGCCGGATCTGGCTCAAACCATTGCAGTTACTTGTTTAGGTTTAGGGATAGGTTGCGAATTAAAAGGACTCCATACTTTAAAGATCAAAGAAACTGACCGATTAGTGGCTTTGAAAAACGAACTGGAAAAATTTGGGGCTAGTGTAGAGATCACTGACAGCAGTTTATCTCTAGCTCCATGCTCTACTTTGAGAGAAAATATAGAAGTAGAAACTTATAACGATCATAGAATGGCAATGGCTTTTGCTCCTTTGGCGTTGAAAGTTCCGCTTAGAATTAAGGATGCGGAAGTTGTTTCAAAATCTTATCCAGAGTTTTGGGAAGACTTAGAATCCATCGGATTTTCCATAGAGAAAGTCTCCAGCTAATTCATTTCTTAAATAAACTTCTATTTACTTGACAACGCCTATGTTGAGGTTGTATATTTGCATCCTTAAAAAAATTTAAATATGGGAATGAAACTTTCACAATTTGGTTTTGAACTTCCGGAAGAACTTCTAGCTGAATATCCTGCAGAAAACAGGGATGAGGCACGTTTGATGGTTCTAAACAGAAAAGACCAAACAATTGAGCATAAATTATTTAAGGATATAATGGAATATTTTGAACCAAAAGATGTTATGGTTCTTAATAACACAAAAGTATTTCCCGCGCGTTTATTCGGAAACAAAGAAAAAACCGGAGCTCGTATTGAAGTATTCTTGTTAAGAGAATTAAATCCAGAAACTAAGCTTTGGGATGTGTTAGTAGATCCGGCAAGAAAAATAAGAATTGGTAACAAGTTGTATTTTGGTGATGATGAAAGTCTTGTTGCAGAAGTTATAGATAATACCACTTCTAGAGGTAGAACGCTTCGTTTCTTATATGATGGTTCTTACCAAGAATTCAGAAAAAAATTACAGGAACTAGGGGAAACGCCACTTCCTAAATATATTAAAAGAGACGTGCAGCCTGAAGATGCGGAGCGATACCAAACTATTTATGCTAAGAATGAAGGTGCTGTTGCTGCTCCAACTGCAGGATTGCATTTTTCTAAGCATTTATTAAAACGTCTTGAGATTAAAGGGATAGATTTTGCTGAAGTTACACTTCACGTAGGCTTGGGAACTTTTAGCCCAGTGGAAGTAGAAGATCTTTCTAAGCATAAAATGGATAGTGAAGAAGCTTTTATTGAAGAGAAAGCTACTGTAACGATCAATAAGGCACTTAGCGAAAAACGAAGAATATGTGCTGTTGGTACAACTAGTATGCGAGTGTTGGAGAGTGCGGTTTCTTCTAACCATACTTTAAATGAATTTAGTGGCTGGACCAATAAATTTATTTTTCCTCCATACGATTTTAGCATAGCTAACTGTATGATCACAAACTTCCATACACCTAAGTCTACTTTGATGATGATGGTTTCTGCATTTGCAGGACACGACTTCATGAAAAGAGCATATGACGAAGCGATCAAGGAAAAATATAAGTTCTACACTTATGGAGATGCAATGTTGATTATCTAACATTCACCTTTCAAATATTTTAGAACCACGAATGCACTCATTTAATGAGAAGTATTCGTGGTTTTCTTTTTTTAAGACAGGTTGGAATTTAATCCCTCATTGAGGGCTTAATTCCTCCAAGGCTTGCCTCAAGTTTTCAAAAGTGTTTTTCTCCCGAACAGTCTGGACATATCTCTTGAGCTTGTCCCGAGGTTCTTGATTTGATAATACTGTAAATCCTAATAATCTTCATACTTTTGCAGCGTGAAAGATAAGAAGAAAGATATACGTGCTTTAACTAAGGAACAATTACAGCAATTCTTTGTTGCTCAAGGAGATAAGTCCTTTCGAGGCTCTCAGGTTTATGAGTGGCTTTGGAATAAAAGTGCTCATAGTTTTGAGGATATGACAAATATTTCCAAGGCTACAAGACAGATGATGGAGGACAACTTTGTGATCAATCATATTCGTGTAGACCAAATGCAAAGGAGTAGTGATGGGACCATTAAAAATGCAGTAAGATTACATGATGATCTAACAGTGGAATCTGTGCTTATTCCAACTAAAAAAAGGACTACTGCCTGTGTGTCTTCTCAAGTTGGATGTAGTTTAGATTGTAAATTTTGCGCAACGGCTACCTTAAAACGTATGCGTAATCTAAATCCAGATGAAATTTACGATCAGGTAGTGGCTATAGATAACGAAAGCAGATTGTATTTTGATAAGCCATTGTCCAATATTGTTTTTATGGGGATGGGCGAGCCGCTTATGAATTACAATAATGTAATGAAGGCTATAGAGAAGATTACTTCCAAAGAGGGCTTAGGGATGTCTTCTAAGCGGATCACAATTTCTACCTCAGGTGTTCCAAAAATGATCAAGAAATTAGCCGATGATGAAACTAAAGTGAAACTCGCAGTTTCGCTCCACTCAGCTATAGATGAGATAAGAACAACGATAATGCCTTTTAATGCTACATTTACATTGGCAGATCTTCAAGAAGCTTTGGAGTACTGGTATGAAAAAACCAAAAGCAGGATCACCTATGAGTATATTGTTTGGGAAGGGATCAACGATACACGTAAAGATGCTGAAGCTTTAGTGCAGTTCTGTAAATATGTGCCTTGTAAGGTGAATTTAATAGAATACAATCCAATAGACGATGGCGTCTTTCAACAGGCTTCGTCAGAAGCAACAAATATGTACGAGTCTATGTTGGAGCGAAATGGAATTACAGTTACTGTAAGAAGGTCCAGAGGAAAAGATATAGATGCAGCTTGTGGACAGTTAGCTAACAAATCTTCATAAAGGATAGCCTGAAATATTTAAACCATAATCTTTAGCTATATTTGATTCCTTATGAAGGTAATCTCTCAAATAAAATTACCGGTTGAAAAAGAAATGGAGCTTTTTGAAAAGAAGTTCTTCGAGTCCATGTCCTCTAAAGTGGCACTCTTAAATAAGATCACTCATTATATAGTTAATAGAAAAGGGAAGCAAATGCGCCCTATGTTCGTATTCCTGGTTGCCAAAATGGTTTCTGAAGGGCAAGTGAACGAGCGCACATATCGTGGTGCTGCGGTAATAGAACTTATACATACTGCCACTTTGGTTCATGATGATGTTGTAGACGAATCTAATAGGAGGAGAGGGTTTTTCAGCATAAATGCACTTTGGAAAAATAAGATTGCGGTTTTGGTTGGCGATTATTTGCTTTCTAAAGGTTTATTACTTTCTATAGATAATAACGACTTTGATTTACTGAAGATCATCTCTATCGCAGTGAAAGAGATGAGTGAAGGCGAGTTATTACAAATTGAAAAAGCAAGGCATCTAGATATTACCGAAGCTGTTTATTATGATATTATTCGACAAAAAACTGCAACCTTAATTGCAGCCTGTTGTGGTTTGGGTGCAGCTTCAGTAAAGCCAGAATCTTCTGAAATTGCCAAAATGCGGAGATTTGGAGAGCTTATTGGGATGGCCTTTCAGATAAAAGATGATCTTTTCGATTATGGAGAAGAGCAGATAGGAAAACCTACAGGGATAGATATCAAGGAGCAGAAAATGACTTTGCCATTGATCTATGTGCTTAATAATTCTACTTCAAAGGAGAAAAAATGGATCATCAATTCCATCAAGAATCATAACAAGGATAAAAAACGTGTTAAGGAGGTCATCGCTCTGGTAAAATCTAACGGCGGATTAGATTATGCGGTTACCAAAATGAAAGAATATCAAAAAGAGGCACTTTCCATCTTAAACGATTATCCACCTTCAACTTATAAAGATTCACTTATCTTAATGGTGAATTACGTGATAGAACGTAAGAAATAATTTTTTCAATAAACAATTAACAATAAACAATAAACAATTTGCAATTGTGAAAATTGTCATTCTGAACGCAATGTAATGAAGTGAAGAATCTCAACTAAGTACTAGGTATTTTATTAAGAAAGAGATCCTTCCTTCGTCAGGATGACAAATAAGGATTTTAATGTCACATCGAGCGGAGTCGAGATGTTTTACCCAGTTAAATTCATCTTATAGGCTTATTCAATGGTAGCCTGACATTTTTTTTAGTTGTCATTCTGAACGCAATGAAATGAAGTGAAGAATCTCAAAGTAGTACCAGATGTTTTATTGAAAAAGAGATCCTTCCTTCGTCAGGAAGACAAAAAGGAATTTACTGTCACATCGAGCGGAGTCGAGATGTTTTACCCAGTTAAATTCATCTTATAGGCTTAGTCAATGGTAGCCTGACTTTTTTTTAGTTATCATTCTGAACGCAATGTAATGAAGTGAAGAATCTCAACTAAGTACTAGGTATTTTATTAAGAAAGAGATCCTTCCTTCGCCAGGATTACAAATAAGGACTTTAATGTCACATCGAGCGGAGTCGAGATGTTTTACCCAGTTAGATTCATCTTATAGGCTTCGTCAATGGTAGCCTATCGAAGGGTTGTTTTAAATTATTTTAAACTTTCTTCAAAAATAAATCAATACCTAGGCAACCTTTTGTAATTTTCTTACGTCTATATAAATAGATGGGTTTAACTCTCAATGAGAGTTTGATTCTTCGAGTTCGTCTCGATTTTAAAATTAGTTGTTAAAACAAATGACTTGTGAGGATACTCTCAAGTAACTGAAATAAGCTTAGTGAAAGTAATTCCTCTTTTTAAAAACGAAAAGCAATTAATTGCGAGAGCTGCGAAAAACCATCGCGATGCCCAACAGCATCTCTATGAAAAACATTCTGGTAAAATGTTAAGCGTTTGCAGAATGTATGTTAAAGATCTTCAGCATGCGGAAGATGTCATGTTAACAGGATTTTTTAAGGTTTTCACACATTTAAAAGATTTTAAACATGAAGGTAGTTTTGAAGGTTGGGTGAGAAGGATCATGATACGAGAGTCTATTTCTTTTCTTCGGAAGAAAAATGAACTGGAGTTTCAGGAAGAAATGGAATCTGTAAAAAGTGAAGGATTCGATACTATACAGGCTGAAATAGATGTAGATCATATTCAGCGGTTAATAGATGAATTGCCGGAAGGTTATAAAGCGGTTTTTGTACTCTATGCAGTAGAAGGGTATAAACACGCAGAAATTGCAGAATTACTTAAAATAACGGTTGGGACCTCAAAATCTCAATTGTTCAAAGCGAAAAAAATGTTACAAGAACAACTAGAAATAATAAACACTTCAAGTTATGGGAACTGAGAGATTTGAAGATAAAATAAAAAGGCAGTTGCGGGATCGGGAGATCGCTCCATCTGCGGGAAGTTGGGACAAACTAAGTGCTAAATTAGATGAGACCCAACAAAAGAAAAAACCTTTTGTATTGTGGATGGGAATTGCTGCGAGTATTATTGGTGGGATCTTGATCTTAAGTTTAGTCTTCAATAATACCTCTCCTTCAGATTCCCCAGAAATGGTAGATGTGCATAAAGAAGCAGTTAAACTTGAAGAAAATCCAGTGGAAACTTCAGAAGAAATTTTTACTCAGACTCAAGATGAGGTAGAACAAGTTGCAACTTCAGAAGTAAAGAAGGAACAAATAACTCCTAGATCAAACCCAACTGTTACTCCAGTAAACCAATTGCATCAAAACAATAGAGAAGCGATAGCAGTCATAGACAATAAGAGTTTGCTAAATCAAAATAGCTTAGGTATTTCTATCGAAACTACTACAGATAAAATATTAGATCTAAAATTAAATGATGCTCTTACTAATGTTATCGCAAATGTCGAAAATAGGGCAACAGTCACAGATGCAGAGGTAAATAAATTACTTGCTGAAGCAGCAGCTAAAATTAGTCGAGAGCGTTACAAAACAGATTTTGCAGTTGGAAAGGTAAATCCACAAGAACTCTTACAAGATGTAGAATTTGAAATGGACAATTCCTTTCGCGACAAGATCTTTGAGATTCTAAAAGAAGGATACTCAAAAGCGAGAACCGCAGTTGCAAACAGGAATTATTAACTAGGATAGAATTAGCCGTTATATCATCACAAAGACTCAAAAAGTCAAATTAAATCATTCATCAATCAAGTCCAATAAGCCACCTCTTCAAAAGAGGAGGTAGGCAGAGGACATTTAAAAACCAAAACATCATGAAAACAATTATCGTAACTCTCACACTTATTTTATTCAGTTTTGTCATGCAGGAGATGCAAGCACAAAATGATAGCATTCCTTCCAGTTCCAAAGATTCTATTTCGATTAAAAGTGAATTCTTGGAAAAACAAAGAGAAAAGATACTTGAAGAAGAGAAGGTAGAACTTAAATATAAGTTAGAAAGAATTCAAATGCGACTTGATAATAAGTCTATTACGCAAGAGGAAGCCGATAAATTAAAGAAGGAGGCAGCTGAAAAGCATGCCCTAAATATTGAAAATCGAATCGCAATATTAGAAAATAAGACAGCTTTGGATGAAAGAAATGGTGCAGCTTATCGTACTTCGATCGAATTGCTTGGGAATGGGAAGATCGTAAATGTAAGCGTGAATTATGGGGATGAAAAGAAACGTGCTTTTGATAGGCGAACAACAAGTGATCTAGTTCTTGCTGCAGGTTTCAACAATGTCATCTCTGATGAGAATTCTCTAGATAATTCAGATTTTAAAATTGGTGGAAGTCGGTTTTTTGAAATTGGGTGGGCCTGGAAAACCAGAGTTTTTCAAAACACCAATTGGATGCGTGTAAAATATGGAGTTTCTTTTCAGTTCAATGGATTGAAACCTACAGATAATCGCTATTTTGTTGAAAATGGAGATGTAACTCAGTTGGAAGAATTTGAATACGATCTGGATAAATCCAAGTTTAGATCAGATAATTTAGTATTCCCTGTACACTTTGAATTTGGGCCTTCCAAAAAGACTGAGGGAGCAGATTATATAAGATATAGCACTAAAAGTCAGTTTAAAATTGGGGTTGGTGGTTATGCCGGATTCAATATTGGAGAGCGTCAAAAACTGAAATACACCGTAGACGGAGACAAAAAGAAAGATAAGTTAAAAGGAGACTATAACACGAACGATTTTGTTTATGGCTTAAGTAGTTACGTGAGTCTGGGTGGTACTGCTCTATATGTGAAATATGACCTTAATCCGCTGTTTAAAGACCCAAATATTGAGATGAGAAATATCTCGTTTGGACTAAGATTTGATATAGATTAAGTACAATCTGCTAAGTTGTGAAAGAGGATGGTTTTCTATTGTTGGAAAGCCATCCTCTTTTTTTATTTATTGTTACATTTGGGTCATCTTACAAATCACATATTCTGAATAGCCTTTGATCTCAAAAAACTCCATAGACCTTGTATTTGAAACTGCCCGCGTAGAGGAAGTTTTAGGCGATTTCGTCCAACTAAAAAAGTCTGGAAGTAATTTCAAGGGGTTGAGTCCGTTTACAGACGAGCGCTCTCCGAGTTTTATGGTGTCTCCAGTGAAGCAGATCTGGAAAGATTTCTCCAGTGGAAAAGGGGGGAATGTAGTGGCCTTCTTAATGGAGCACGAACATTTCACCTACCCCGAAGCTATAAAGTATCTCGCCAAGAAATATAATATAGAAATTGAGGAGACCGAGCAGACAGACGAGCAGAAACAACTTTTAGACGAACGTGAAAGTATGTATCTGGTTTCTGAATTTGCAAGTACTTATTTTCAGAACACCATGCTTAAAACCGACCAAGGGAAAGCCATTGGTCTTAGTTATTTTAAGGAACGGGGTTTTACAGATGAAACCATCAAAGAATTTGGTCTAGGATATTGTTTAGATGAATGGGATGCTTTTACTTCTGAAGCAATTCGCAAAGGTTATAAAATGGATTATCTGGAAAAAACCGGACTAACCATCGTAAAAGGCGAAAAGCAATTTGACAGATTTAAAGGAAGAGTGATGTTCCCGATTCAATCCATGTCTGGAAGAGTCCTAGGTTTTGGAGGCCGAATTTTAACTAACGATAAAAAAGCAGCAAAATATTTAAATTCTCCAGAAAGTGATATTTACCACAAGAGTAAAGTGCTTTACGGCATTTATCACGCAAAGCAATACATCGCAAAAGAAGATAACTGTTATTTGGTAGAAGGATATACAGATGTAATCCAATTTCATCAAAGCGGAATTAAAAATACAGTTT
Source organism: Gillisia hiemivivida (assembly GCF_007997295.1). Classification (GTDB taxonomy): domain Bacteria; phylum Bacteroidota; class Bacteroidia; order Flavobacteriales; family Flavobacteriaceae; genus Gillisia; species Gillisia hiemivivida. The sequence goes on from NZ_VORY01000003.1 coordinate 266,745, forward strand.
CTTCATCTGGTACTGCCTTAACTTCAGAACAAATAAGGCTTATAAATAGACTCACTAAGAATATTACAGTTCTTTTTGATGGAGATGCTGCAGGAATGCGAGCTGCTATTCGCGGAATCGATCTAATATTAGAGCAAGGGATGAATGTGAAAGTGGTGGTTTTTCCAGAAGGGGAAGATCCAGATAGCTTTGCGAAGAAGAATTCTCAATCAGAATTAGAGGAATACCTTGAAGAAAATTCAAAAGATTTTATTGAATTCAAAGCCTCACTGTTATATCAGGATGCTAAGAATGACCCGGTAAAACGCGCTAATTTAATTCATGATATGGTATCGAGCATTGCTAAGATCCCAAATCAAATTCAGCAAGAAGTGTATATTCAGGAATGTTCCAGAATAATGGATATTTCTGAAGAAGTCTTGTTTTCTACCTTGACGCAGATGATGGCTAAAGAGGGGAAAACTGCTCCTCAAAATAAGGGGAAAACTAAGACTCTGGAAGTAGTAAAAGAATCTACATCCCCGCAAACTAAGGTGGATGAGTTATTCGAACTGGAAAGAAAGATAATTAGCCTATTATTGCTTTATGGTACAGTAGAGGAGGAGTTTGAAGATCTTGTTTGGAAAGAAAATGCTCAGGGAGAATTAGTCTTGGAACCAGAGTTACAGAAGGCTAAAGTTTTTGAAAAGATATTCTTAGATCTTCAGGAAGATGAAGTAGCCTTTACCAACGAACTTTTTAAGGAATTGTATAGTTTGGTGATCAATAAATTGAACGAAGAAGGCAAGCTAACTCTAGAGACTTTTGTGAATGAACTAGACTCTAAATTATCCGGAGAAGTAACTACCATCTTGATGGAGGAGGAACAATATATTTTACACGACTGGGAACGTATGGATATCATGGTAAAGCAAAAAGATGCCAGCATTGCCAGATTAGTGAATGAGACCATCCTTGCTCTAAGACGTTTTTTAATTACCAGAAAGATTGATGAATTATCTAAAGAAATTAAAGAGGCTGAACCTTCTGAAGATGGTGCTTCCAGTTCCTTAGAAGATATAGTAGATTATCTTTCTTTGAAAAAAATCCTTTCCAATAAATTGAATCGAGTTATGTAATTCGAAGTTGAAGTAATCTAGATTGGTTGATAAGATCTGCTAGGTTATCTACCTTGAGTTTCTTTAAAAGCCTTGTTTTATAGGTGCTCACCGTTTTTTCATTGATGTCTAATGCTTCAGCAATATCTTTATTACGCTTTCCATTAGAAAGTAAATTAAGCACTTCCATTTCTCTGGTAGATAACTTTTTAAATTTTGCGATCAACCCATTTCCGTTGGTAGCTCCAGAATTGATCTTATCGGTAATGTTTTTATTCAAATAAATTCCTCCTCGGGCAACTTGTTGGATAGCATTAAACAAACTCTCTGTAGAAGCTGTTTTAGATAAATAACCAGATGCACCAGCTTTTATTGCACTTAAGGCATACATTTCCTCAGGGTGACAACTAAATACTAGTATCCTAATTCTCGGAAATTCGGTTTTAATGGTTCGGAGAGCCGTAATTCCATTAATCTCTGGCAGATCTATTTCTATTACCAGAACTTCGGGAGAATGAGCTCTAAGAGATTTTATTAAATCCTTCCCGTTGGTAACGTTTCCAATAACATTTAGTTCATTTTGATCTGCAAGTAAGGATTTAATTCCTTCGCGTGTGATCGGATGGTGGTCTGCAATTAAGATTGTACTCATAAATATTAATTAGCACTAAATTACAGCAGCAGGGTTTGCGTCTTAGTAGTTATGTATAATATTTAAAATTAGCAGATTATTTATTCAATTGCTGAAGCAGTGTGTATTATTCGATAAAAGCACTAATTTCTAAGATTAACGGGTATTTCGCAAACTGGAATCGGTTGCATTTTATGTTGATTTGCTTTATTTCGACCTTTATAAATATTAAAAACTTCCTGTTCTCTGTCAGAATAATCTTCTGCATTCATTCCCAGTTGATCTCTTCCCATTGCCCATTCCAATTCGTCGTAACTCGCTCCAATTTGGTCTTCATCGCTTCTGCTGTCACCAAATAATCCATCAGTAGGTGGTGCATTTAAAATCTCTTCACGAATATTTAAATATCTTCCAATCTCGTAAACTTCGCTTTTCATTAAATCTGCAATCGGACTTAAGTCAACTCCACCATCTCCATACTTGGTGTAAAATCCTACACCAAAATCTTCTACCTTATTTCCTGTTCCAGCTACCAAATATTTATGTAAGCCAGCAAAATAATATAAAGTAGACATTCTTAATCTTGCTCTGGTATTGGCCAGGGAAATATGTAAATTAGGATTTTCGTCTTCAAAAGGCACCACTTCCTTAAACTGTTCGAAAACAGGTGTTAGGTCTACTTCTACATTGGTAACATTTGCAAAATGACTTTTCAAATAAGATATATGATTTTGTCCTCTGCTCACCTGAGTTATGGCTTGATGTATTGGCATTTCTACACACAACGTACGCAATCCTGTTTTTGCACAAAGCGCTGAGGTAACAGCCGAGTCTATCCCGCCACTTATCCCTACAATAAAACCATTCATGTTGGATGAAGTTGCATAATCTTTTAACCAATCTACAATGTGATTTACTACCTTTTCAGTTTGCATAATTTTGGGTGTTTAGAATTCTAAGTAATACCTTTGCAAGCAAATTTAGCAAGTTTAAATTAGTATCAAAAACAGCCTGCGTTAAAGGCATCATAATTATATTAGATGGTTAGATTAATAAGTATGCTTTTTTTGGTTCTAATTCTGGTTGCTTGTAACTCGCGGTCAAATGAAGAAAAGGAGATTGAGAAGATAGCTATAGATCTAAAAGTAACTCGTTTCGACAAGAAATTCGCGGAGGTCACAGGAGATAATTTACCTCAATTAAAGAGTGAATATCCCTATTTATTTCCTGAAAGGTTTACAGACAGTATGTGGATCGCTAAGGCTAATGATAGCATTCAGAAGGAATTAAATGAAGAAGTAGAAAAAGCTTTTCCTGATTTTTCTACTGAAGAAGATGGTATATATGAGCTTTTTCAGCATACCAAATATTATTTTCCTTCCTTCGAAATTCCACATGTAATTACTATAACTTCTGAAGTAGACTATAGAAATAAAGTCTTATTAACTCCAGATTATTTATTTATTTCTTTAGACACCTATTTAGGGAAAGAGCATCCGTTTTATATAGGATTGCAAGAATATTTAAAAAAGAATTTTGAAAAGGATCAGATTCTTCCGGATGTTGCTAATGAGATCGCAGAGGTTTACGTGCCTCAACCAGAATCTAAAACGTTTCTCGCGCATATGGTGTACTATGGAAAGATCCTTTATTTAAAAGATCTTCTTTTATCAAAGGTTGCAGATCATGATAAAATTGGATATAATGAAGTAGAATTAAAGTGGGCTATAGCTAATGAAGAAGAAGTATGGAGATATTTTGTGGAGCGGGAAGTAATATTTAATACCGATACCGACTTAAATTCTAGATTCCTATATCCTGCGCCATTTTCTAAATTCTATCTTGAATTAGACGCAGAGTCTCCTGCAAGGTTGGGACAGTTTATAGGATGGCAAATGATACGTCAATATATGGATAAAAATGAAGTGAGTGTTCAGGAAATGCTTGCTACGAATGCAGAAACAATTTTTAATAAAGCAAATTACAAACCAAAGAAATAATGGCAGAATTTAAAAAATCTGAGATCAATATAGAAGTTATATTAGATGAGAATAAGGTTCCAGAGGAATTATATTGGAGTGCAGACGATGGAGCTATCTATAAAGAGGAAGCCAAAGCTATGATGTTATCTATGTGGGATGGGAAACAGCAGGAAACCTTGCGAATAGACCTATGGACCAAAGATATGCCGGTAGATGAAATGAAGAAGTTTTTTCACCAGACACTTGTAGCAATGAGTGATACTTTTAATAGAGCAACCCAAGATGAAAAAATGACAGCTACTATGAAGGATTTCTGCGATTATTTTGCTGAAAAAATGGAGCTGAAGGAGTAATTATATTTAGTTACCTTATCTCAAAACATCTGGATATTTCAGGATCTTACTTTTATTGAAAATCTGAAAGTTGACGAGAGAAATAATCGTGGTTTCTAAGTTGGAAAACCGAAATTGATTGGCTGTAAAGTATCCTAAACGTATAATGTACGTTATTCTGTCCCGTATGCTTTGGGAGTTTCAGAATATAATTACACCGTAAATCAACGTAATAAATTAAGACCTTGAAATAAATTACCATTGACGTATTTACTAAGTTGCCCAAAATACGAGACCCTGAAACCAGTTGCCATTGACGTAATTCCAAGAATCTAGCAAACACTCCCTCCCGAAAGCTTTCGGGAAGTCGGTAATGATCTGTTTATTTTTTAAGATTGTTCATTTTTTTGCGTGTCCAAAAAAACGAACCAAAAAAAGGACACTTTTTTGTAGGTGTTTCAAATTATGCTACCGCATAATTTGAACAGTACTTCCACGACGTAAAATTTTCTCCAAGGCTTCGAAAATTTTACGCCGTGAAAGCACTACACTTGCAAAAAAGAAGTTTTCTAGAAGATAAATCTGCTAGCAACCATAATACGTCAATGGCCTTCGCTAGATAATTTTTTTATCACAGGTCGCAGTTTGAAGAAACAGAAAAATGTTGTTTCGAGCCCTTCGGCTTTGCTCAGGATAAACTAAAGTCGAGAAATCTTATTTGAGCAGAACAACTTCGATAAGAGATCCCTCCCGCCGTCGGGATGACAATGTAATCATTCCTTTCCCGAAGCGTCGGGATATTTCAGGATCTTAAATAGCTTAAAGCAAAACATCAAAAAACCCCACCAATTTTAAAATTGTTGGGGTTTTATAATATTTAAATGATTCGGATGACTCTTTTATCCATTCATAGAGATCAAAAACTCTTCGTTATTCTTAGTTTTCTTGAAACGCTCATTAATAAATTCCATTGCTTCCACAGGGTTCATATCTGCAAGATACTTTCTCATTACCCACATACGTTGTAAGGTAGTTTCGTCAAGAAGTAAGTCGTCACGACGTGTACTTGAAGAAGTAAGATCTATAGCTGGGAAAATTCTTCTGTTTGCAATTTTTCTGTCTAATTGTAGCTCCATGTTTCCAGTACCTTTGAATTCTTCAAAAATAACTTCATCCATTTTAGAACCAGTATCTGTTAAAGCAGTTGCTATAATAGAAAGAGAACCCCCATTTTCGATATTTCTGGCAGCACCAAAGAAACGTTTTGGTTTGTGTAAAGCATTTGCATCTACACCACCACTTAATACCTTACCACTGGCAGGTTGAACAGTGTTATATGCTCTGGCTAAACGTGTGATAGAATCTAGTAAGATCACTACATCATGTCCACATTCTACCATTCTCTTTGCTTTTTCCAGAACGATGTTGGCAACTCTTACATGCTCATGCGCTTCCCTGTCAAAAGTAGAAGCAACAACCTCACCTTTTACATTACGTTGCATGTCTGTAACTTCTTCCGGACGCTCGTCTATCAATAAAATTATTTGATATACTTCTGGATGATTGGCTGCAATTGCATTTGCAATATCCTTAAGCAACATTGTTTTACCAGTTTTTGGCTGGGAAACGATCATTCCACGTTGTCCTTTTCCAATTGGAGAGAACAAGTCCATAATTCGTGTAGAGATAGTACTTTGTCTGTCTGCAATGTTGAATTTTTCCTTTGGAAATAAAGGAGTTAAGTGTTCAAAAGAAATACGGTCACGAACCACTTGTGGATCTAACCCATTAATTTTGCTGATTTTTATAAGAGGAAAATATTTTTCTCCTTCTTTTGGAGGTCTAATTTGACCTAAAACAGTATCTCCAGTTTTCAGTCCGAATAATCTAATTTGAGATTGAGATACATAAATATCATCTGGAGAAGAAAGGTAATTGTAATCTGATGATCTTAAGAAACCATAGTTATCCTGCATGATATCCAGAACTCCTTCACTTTCTATGATCGCATCAAATTCGTAATCTGGTTCACGATACCTGTTTCTACTATCTCTGTTTCCGTTGTTCTTAGAACTTCCGGAATTATTCCCGTCAGTTTTGTTACCATCAGATTTATTTCCTCTATTATCTCTGGTGTCTTTTCTAGGTTCTCTAGGAGATCTAGTGTTATCTCTAGGAGTATTTTGTTTATCGTCCTTTTTTACGGGCTGATTTTTATGAACAGGACGCTTTGGAGCATCGCTTGATCTTTCCTGTCTAGGCTTTCTTTCTGGAGTTCGATCCTGAGAAGTTTCTTTGGAAGCTGTTTTAGCTTCATCAGTCTTATCAGAAGTAGCTGAAGGTTTCTCTTCAGTATCCTTCTTGCGCGGATTCGGACTCACCTTTCTAGCTGGCTTGCTTTCTATTCTGGGCTTTGCAGGACTTTTGCTTTCCGGACTAGCTGCGCTTTCCGGTTTAGCTGGGCTTTCATCTTTCAATACCTCTTTCACTTTATTTGGGTTTGCCGCTTGGTAGTCCAGAATCTGGTACACCAAATCGAGCTTTTTAACCGTTTTATATTTAGGGACATTTAATGATTTGGCTATATCCTGAAGCTCAGGAAGCTTCTTAGCTTTTAAATCTGAAATTTCAAACATGAATAAGATTGTGTTTGTTTATTGTAAACTTCTCGAGGAAGAATCGAAAAAAATTTTTGGAGTCTTAAGTAACCTATTTTGAATTGGTTACATATTCTTACTGCAATAATACAACTTTATTTTAAATTTTTGAATACAGTATCTAAAAAGAAACACTTATTTTTGCCGTCTAAATAGAAGATTTACCATGTTACAACGCATTCAAACTATTTATTTATTTCTTGCTACTTTAATAAGTGGTGTTTTAATATTTTTTGTTTCTTTGTGGTATACAGAAGCGGGGAACCCTGTTTTTGTTGAAAAGGTTTTAATTGCTTTAGGATTATTTTTAGCCTCTTCAGTTCTTTCTTTTATTAGCATATTTTTATTTAAAAACAGAAAGCTTCAATTTGTATTGGGGCGAATCAATATATTATTAAACTTTTTTTTGCTAGGAGTTTTTGTGTATTGGTCTCTAACTGTACCTGGAGAGATGGAAATCTCGGAGAAGGGTATTGGGATGTTTGTTCCTGTTCTTTCTATCGTTTTTTTAGTTTTGGCCAATAAGGCCATAAAAAAGGATGAGGATCTCGTAAAATCTGCAGACCGGTTACGATAAAACCTATTATCTTAGTGTTATTAGTGCGTAGAAAACCCGAAGTGAAAGCTTCGGGTTTTTTTATACCCACAAGTGGGTTTAATCCCTCATTGAGGGTTTAATTCCCCGAGGCTTGCCTCGAAGTTTTAAAAGTATTTCCCAAGTCATATCTCGTGGGCTTCCCCGAGGTTTTTGATTAATTTAAAAATAACTTCTATCTAAGAAATGTTTATCAAACTATGGTTGTTTTAGTCCTCCCCGCAGGGGAGGATTTAGGAGGGTATGGAGGTTTGATCTATTTTAATTTTATCAGCAGTCCTTTCCCTAAAGAAAGTGAATAAATATTTTCTCATTATCAACCCTAAATTAGAGCCTTCATAAATTAGATATTTAAAAATTCCCGAAAACATTATTGAGTTTGTGGCTTCAATCTAGGTATATAGGTATTGAGTAACGCAAGTGGCCTATAGTAAAGAGCATTCTTGTCGACTTTGTGGTTTATTTTCATGATCTCTCAAATTTCATCATTCACTGGAATGCTCTTAATTTGCGATAATCGATGTTACCCAACTGGCTTTATTCTGTTAGGTTTGGTACAGCGTTGGGAAAAACATATTTTTTGTAGTTTTTGGTGTCGTTGTAGCTGGCGTGAACTATGAAGTAATCACGAACACAAAAAAAAATATTAAAGCCGTGAGTAATTTCAAATGTGTATGGCTTTTAGCGTTGGATTTTTAACAGCAATTCTTATTTTCTTGAATTGGTGGACAAGGTATAGTTCCATAAGAGCAATAAACACAACAATCTCCTTTGTTTGGTTTCAGAACCGTTTTACAATTCTCACACTCGTAAAAGAATTGACAAGCGTTTGTTGGCATATCTTCTACTTTTTTATGTCCGCAGTTTGGACAGGTGATTTCTGATTTTAATATAGTTTCCATTCAATTTTTTTTTAAAGCATATGTGGTATGTCTGAAGCCAATGTTGGATATGAGAAAATCATTGTTCTAATATCATGAACCTTCATTTTTGTTTTTATGGCCATCGCAAAGAGATTTATTGTTTCTTCTGTATGCGGTCCTATTAGATGCGCTCCCAAAACTGTTTGAGTTTCTTCGTCAATTATAGTTTTGTATGCGTATTCGGCTACGTTCAAACGTCTGGCATTAAACCAAGCGCCAACCTCTTTATAATTTACCCGAATATTGTAATCCAACTCTCTTGCTCTAGATTCTGTATAACCTACAGAAGCCATAGTAGGCAATGTGAAAACCACCTTTGGCATTGGCGGATAACTTATTTTTTTATGATTGCCTTTGATGATATTTGACGCAACTGTATGACCTTCTAAAACTGCAACTGGGGTTAGCGGCAAACCTTCTGAATCTGCTGCATCTCCCGCAGCATATATAATTGGGTTTGATGTGTTTTGCAGGTATTCGTTCACTGAAACACCTTTTTTTGTAAAAGCTATGTCCGCTTTTTCTAAATCAAAATCAAATATTGCAGGTGGTCTACCGGCAGAATTAAAAACAGCTTCGGCTTCAAAATATTCTGTTTTCTCCGCAGTTTCACCTTTCACTCGATACTTGTTATCCGCTTTTTCAATGGCAGTTACCTCTGTATTAAGAATGAGTTTTACACCTAATTCTTTTGTTGCAGAAACAAGGTGTTTTACAATATCTTGTTCAAAATTTTCCAAGGGATTATTTCCGCGATGTACAATAGTTACATCTGCTCCACATCTAGCTGCAATATGTGCGAATTCAAACGCAATATATCCACCACCGATGAATAATAAAGATTTGGGTAATACTTCTAAATTCAAGAAATCAGTACTGGATTTGGCAAAATGACCACCTTCAAATTCTAAAACTCTTGGCTTTGAACCCGATGCGATAACAATTTTTTTGGCTTTTATCTTCTCATTTCCTATCTGTAATGTGTTTTGTGAAAGAAATTTTGCTGAACTATGAAAGGTGTCAATTCCATTTTTTTTATACCCTTTTTCGATTTTTGGTGGCATTTCATCCACAAAGGATTGTTTAAAGGCCATTATGTCTTTCCAATTGACTTTGGGTATCGTATCGATACCGACACCTTTAAGTCTTTTAGCAAATTCTCGAACTTCAGTAGCACCAATAATTACTTTTTTTGGGTCACAACCTCTCAATGCACAAGTACCACCGTAAGGTAATTCATCTGTGATTCCAACGCGTAAGCCTTTTGAGGCACATTTATTGGCTATAGTCATTCCTGCCATTCCAGAGCCAATTATAAAAACATCATATTCTTTCATACTAGTTGATTGGTTTTTGTTTGGTGACATTATAGCCTGTTGAATTTATAGCGTTCTCAATTTCTATTTCATTGGTTTTGGTTCTGTCAAATTCTATGATTGCATTTTCATTTTCGTAGGATGCTTTTGAGTTTACAATTCCGTTGAGTTTATTTACTTCGTGGTTGACGTGTTCTTCGCAACTCGCACAAGTCATTCCGCTGATTTTGAATTCAGTCGTTTTAATATCCAATTTGTCAACTACGATTATTTCTTTTTGTGTATTCGAGTAAAAAATTCCCGAATAGTATGGAAAAGCCAACATAACGATTGTAAATGCTGTTACAACTCCTAAGAAGGTTTTTGATTGTATGAATTTTGGTTTCTCGTCCGTTTCACATTCACAATCGATGTCCTTTCGAGTCCCGATAGCTATCGGGATTAGTTTTTGATACCAAGCAAAACCAAGAACCAAAATTGTTAGTCCGATTAAATAGGGTCTAAATGGCTCAATCCAGGAGAATGTTGAAGCAATCCCACTTGTTCCTGCAATTAGAGCCAAAACAGGTGTAATACAGCATAAAGAAGCTGTAATTGCAGTTAATAAACCTGTTCCGATTAATTTGTTTTCACTTTTCATTTGTTAAAATTATATTGTTTTTTATCGGTCAAATGTGATTCGCCATTTTGTGTCTGAGTAAGCATCAAAAATCAATATGGCTCATTTCATGTTGTTGCTAAAATTTTGTTTCCATCAAGTATCTCAAAAAACGGATTCAGTAATGTTGAATATTCAGTCGTTAATGAATAAAAAATCGTTTGGGCTTCCCTTTCTGTTTTTAATAGATTTCTATCTTTCATTTTTCTCAAGTGTTGAGAAATAGCAGAAATGTTCATTCCAAGAATATCGCTTAAATCACAAACGCAAAGTCTTTTTTCCTCAAAAATCAGGTAAAGTATTTTGAGTCTTACGCTGTTTCCAACTAATGAAAGTCCATTTGCTAAATGATCAAACGATTCACTTAATTCCGAAACAGTGTCTTTACATCTATTTATTTGTTTAATATCTGCTTGTTGTCTTATGCACGAATTATTTTCCATAGCACAAAATTACATTTATTTCTTATTTAAGCAAACACTTAAATACGTATTTAAAGCTTTGGAAGATTTTAGCTCTATTGATTTTTAGCATTGGATTTGTGAATTGGCTATAACCGAAAATGCTAAAATGTTCGGCTGGATTTCCGCTTGTGGGGAACCAATAATAGGAACAAGTTCATTAGAATTCGTCAATTTCTTACGCAAGATTATTATTTATAACTTGCCTCAGCTAGATATCTGTGGTAGGTGCTAGTAAAAAAATAGTTGGTAAAAAAGTAGAGAAATTTAAAATTAGAAATAATTAGCTTTCCAATTCTATAACCTCCAGATCAAAAATATTAGCAGCTTCCACTTTAAACCGAAGCATAGTTCGCTTTTTATGAAATCCATATTTTCCTGCAGCACCCGGATTCATATGAAGTAATTGAAGTGATTTGTCATTCATCACCTTTAAAATATGTGAATGTCCGCTTATAAATAATTTTGGCGGATTATTTTTAATCTCTTCTTTGATAGCCGGGGAATATCTCCCGGGATAACCACCAATATGCGTAATCCATACATCTAAGTCTTCACATAAAAATCGTTGATTTAAGGGGAATTCTTTCCGTATTATATGATCGTCTATATTTCCAAAGACAGCTCTTAAAGGTTTTAAAGCCTTTATCTGGTCGGTTACTTTTGGATATCCAATATCTCCCGCATGCCATACTTCATCTGCTTCTTTTACATAATGAAGAATGCGCTCGTCTATATGGCTGTGGGTATCACTTAATAATAAAATCTTTTTCAAATCTTAAATTATAATTTTTTGTTTTTCTGAAAACTGAATTGATCAACCTTTAGAGGGTTGCGAAGTTTGCCGTATCTTTGCAGGCAATCACGTAAAAGTATCAATTTAGATTGAGATATTTTATAAAACTGGCTTATAATGGAAAAGCGTATCATGGTTGGCAATATCAGCCAAACGCTATTTCTGTACAAGAAACTCTGGAGAAAGTTCTTTTTACAGCATTACAGGCGGAAATCCCTTTAGTAGGGGCTGGACGAACAGATGCTGGGGTTCATAGCAGTGAATATTTTGCACATTTTGATAGTAAAGAGATCGAGCATGTAGATAAGTTTATTTATAAGCTGAATTCTTTACTGCCAGAAGATATTGCGGTGTATAATCTTATTGAAGTTAACGACGAAGCACATGCGCGTTTTAATGCTTCGGGCAGAAGTTATGAGTATTATGTGGTTCAGCAAAAGAATCCATTTAGATTTGAAACCGCTCATTATGTGAAAAATGAATTGGATGTAGATAAAATGAATCTGGCAGCAACTACTTTATTAGATTATACAGATTTTAAATGTTTTTCGAAATCTAAAACCGACGTGCATACCTATAATTGTAAGATCGTTTCAGCACAATGGGTAAAGGAAAATGACGTTTTAGTGTTTAAGATCACGGCAGATAGATTCTTGCGAAATATGGTAAGAGCAATTGTAGGGACATTATTGGAAATTGGATTAAGTAAAATCCCCGTTTCCAGATTGCATGAAATATTAGAAAGCAGAGACAGGCAGGAAGCGGGAACATCTGTTCCGGCAAAAGCACTGTTCTTAGCAAAAATTGAATATCCAACATCTATTTTAAATAAATAAATGGCATCAGCTACAGGTAACGCATTTGATTTTAGTCTTTTTAAAAGACTTATAAAATATACGAATCCGTATAAGTGGACATTTTATTTTGTGGCCTTGGCTGCAATACTTTTGTCCTTTTTCGCGGTATTAAGACCTTATTTGCTTCAGGTAACCATAGACGATTCTATTATACCAAAGGATAATGATAATCTGGTATTCTACATCAGTATGATGCTGGTGGTGCTTTTCTTGGAAGTGATTTTTCAATTTTGCTTTATTTATTTTGCTAACTGGTTAGGGCAGGAAGTAGTTCGCGATCTAAGAGTAAATCTATTTAAACACATGCTTCAGTTTAAAATGAAGTATTACGATAAATCTGCTGTAGGAAGATTGGTTACACGTGCGGTAAGTGATATTGAGACCATTGCAAGTATCTTTAGTGAAGGACTTTTTATGATTGCTAGTGATTTGCTAAAGATGATGGTGGTTTTAGGATTTATGTTCTTTAATAGCTGGCAACTTACCTTGTTGGTATTAACAGTATTACCTTTTATTTTGTATGCTACGCGAGTTTTTCAGAAGAAAATGAAAATAGCTTTCGAAGATGTTCGAAATCAGGTAGCAAACCTGAACACTTTTGTCCAAGAGCGAATAACAGGTATGAAGATCGTTCAGATATTTACCAGAGAGAATGTAGAATATCAGAAATTTAAGGATATAAATAATAAGCATAAAAGTGCATGGATAAAGACCGTTTGGTATAACTCCATTTTCTTTCCTATTGCAGAAATGTCTACTTCTATCACCATCGGTTTAATAGTTTGGTATGGTGGTTTGCGAGTAGTAGAGGATGATGCGCTGAGTTTGGGTATCATTATCATGTTTATAGAATTGGCTCAAATGCTGTTTAGACCCTTACGTCAAATAGCCGATAAGTTTAATACCCTTCAAATGGGAATGGTTGCTGCCAATAGGATCTTTGCGATTTTGGATACAGATTCTGTGATTCAGGATACCGGAAGCAAAGAAATTTCTAATCTAAAAGGAGAGATCGAATTTGAAAATGTTCATTTTAGTTACAATGAAGGGGAAAAAGTTTTAAAAGGAGTTTCTTTTAAAGCAGAGCCAGGGGAAACCATCGCAATTGTTGGAGCTACGGGAGCAGGAAAATCTACAGTGATCAATCTGTTGAATCGATTCTACGAAATAGATTCCGGGAGGATTTTGGTAGACGGAATGGATTTTACGGACATAACACTTAAAACTCTGCGAGCGGAAATTGCAGTAGTCTTGCAAAATGTCTTCTTATTTGCCGATACTATCTTGAATAATATTACACTTCAAAACCCTAATGTTACCGAGGAAGATGTGATAACAGCTGCAAAGGAAATAGGGATTCACGATTTTATAAATTCATTGCCAAATGGGTATTATTACAATGTGAAAGAGCGGGGAGTGATGCTTTCATCAGGGCAACGCCAATTGATCTCGTTTTTGAGAGCTTACGTTTCTAATCCAAGTATTTTGGTGTTGGATGAAGCAACATCTTCCGTAGATTCTTATAGCGAACAGTTAATCCAAGATGCAACAGATAAAATTACTGCGAACAGAACTTCCATTGTAATCGCTCATAGATTGGCAACCATTAAAAAAGCAGATAGAATTATTGTGATGGATGCCGGTAAGATTGTGGAAATGGGTACGCACAAACAACTATTGAAGGTTGAAAATGGCTTCTATAAGAACTTATATGAAGTTCAGTTTATGGCTGAAGAAGAGTCTATTTAAAATTCTTCAAATTTTTTCTAAAAAAATTGATTTGACAATTATTGCTTCAATTCTATTATATATATATTGCCAGCTTAAACCAAACTATTTAATTATGAGAAAATTTTATTTATTATTTTTTTTCTGCTTTTCTTATTGCAAGTATGAGCAGCTTTAATTCGTCCGAATCTCTTGAAGATATAGATACATGCTATGTAACAATAACTTCTACGAATAGTGATACTGGAGAATCTTCTACTGAGACTTATTATTCCACTTCAAGAACTTCCGACAGTGATTGTGCGGCAGGAAGGGATGCTCTTTTAAGTGAAAATTTTATGATGTCTGCTGATTTCAAACGTTCTCCAGTATTAGCACCATAAAAAACAAAAAAATCATGAGATTATTTTATATAGCCTTTCTTAGTTTTTTTATGACCTATGGTCAAAAAGATGATTCTTCATTTGTTTTGGAATATGAGGTGAATTACCAATTAGGCAAAGCTTTAGTTAAGGAAGGCTATGTATTTAAATATGAGCAAGGTGTTCATTATTATACTTCAAAATCTGTTTTCTTAGAGGAAAGTAAAAAATTTTATGTAGATGAAGAGACTGGAATACCCAATATCAATTTGCGATCTGCGGGAGACGGATCTAATCACAACATCACTTATCTCAATAAAAATATTCACATAGGTCTATATTCTTTAGGAAATCAGCTTATAACCACAACTGAGGAGTTAATTCTTCAAAACTGGAAAGCCACTGGGGAAGAAGAAACAATTAACGGTAGAAGTTGTGTGAAACTTGTTACAAGCTATAGAGGGCGTGATTATATTGCCTACGTAGATTTATCTGTTCCCGTGAATTTTGGACCTTGGAAATTTAATAACTTCCCTGGTCTTCCTGTTCTAGTAAAAGATACTGAAAATAAACTTTCATGGACCCTTAGCAAAATTAAGTATGAAGATGTGGCAAAATTAAAAAAGTTTACCATTGAACAAAAACAATATTTGGGTTCCTTAAAATCGATTCCTCTTGAAGAGTATGTTGATATCTATGACAGTTCTAAAGGTGGATTTGATTTAATGGTGTCTAAATTACCTAGAGAATTTAAACGTCAAGGTTCCGGTAAAATGAAACAACGAAAAGGACTTGAAATAGAATTTGAATGGGAAGAAAAGCAGTAATTATCCCAAACAACAGGGGGATTTTAATTGCCTGCTTTTTTTTATTAGCAGGCAATTTTTTATTTGGGCAGCATGTAGTTACAGGAACTTTAAGTGATTCTAAGAACAATACGGTTTCTAATGCCAATGTTTTATTATATAAAAATAAAAAACTCATTAAATTTACTTTTAGTAATATTAAAGGAGTATTTCGGTTAGATAGTCTGGGCGCTGCAAAAAATTACGAGGTACGCATATCCTCAATGACTTTTAAAGATACTACAGTTCAATTTGAATTAAACAAAAGTATCCAGCTTGATCTTGAATTAAGAGAAAAAGTTGAACCCATCAAAGAAGTAGTGATCAATGTTGAGAGAGCTATTCAAATAAGAGGGGATACCATAATTTTTAAAGCCGATGCTTTTAGAAATCGGCAGAATGTTGTTGTAGAAGAATTATTGAAAAATATCCCAGGTATTGAGATTGCCGAGAACGGCAGAATTAGGTTTCAGGGGAAGCTGGTTACCAATGTAAAAATTGATGATGATGACCTTCTTGAAGGTGGATACCCGGTACTAACAAAAAATTTAAATGCCGATCTTATTGACAAGGTCGAGGTGCTTCAAAATTATAGCAGAAATCCCTTGTTAAAAAACGTACGTGATACTGAAGATGTTGCTCTAAATCTTACTTTGAAAGCTGAACGAAAAGCAGTTTTATTTGGGAATATGGATGCGGGTTATTCTTTAAAAAAACATCATGATATAAGTGCAAATGGGATTTCATTTTTAAATAAATCAAAACACTATTTGTTTTTAAACTACAATAATGTAGGAAAAGACCTGGTTCTCAATATCAATGATATTTTTAAAATTATTAATGACGATGAAAGTTATTCCTTAGGTAATACTGCAAGAACCCGTTCCTACGTTCACCTTAATACCACAAGACCTATTCTAAATGAACGGCTGGTAAATTTTAACAATACGAAGTTTAATAACTTAAATTCTATTTTTAATATAAGTAAAAATATTAAAATAAAAACTACCGGTATTTTATTTTCAGATGATAAAGACTATTTAAGTAATAATTCCACCACTTTCCTTACTGATGATCCTTTTCAAATTTATGAAGATTTTAAAACTCGGAATGAAGATAAGCTTGGTTTTTTTCGGGCTAATTTACAGTGGAATTTCAATAAAAAGGAGAGACTTGAGTATATAGGCTCCCATTACAATTTCAAGAATATAGGGTTATCAAATCTAACTCAAAATAATACTGCTATCCAGGAGAATTTATCGGGTAAAGTAAAAAGGAACAATCATTTCTTACATTATACCTTTAAATTAAAAGATAGTTCAGCTTTTGTTGCCTCTGCCAGATATTTAAACGATTCCCGTTCCCAGTTCTATAAAGTGTCACCTTATTTATATGGGGACTTTTTTTCTTTTGAGGCTCCAGTCGATTCTATCGACAATTCCATCACAAGTATTAAAAATAAGGTTACTTTTAAAGGGGTTCAATTGGGATATATAAGAAATGGGAAAGATTCTAATTGGGAGTCCTATTTGGGTTCCAGTAGTAGGACCGATAACTTTAATTCATTTCTTAAATTCTCTAGTGAAGAAGCTGATTTAGGTCAGGATTTGAAATTCGTAAATCATTTAAACTATCACTCGACTCTTTATTATCTTAAAAACAGATTTCGGAAAACCTTTGCGTCTTTTAAATTATTTGCAAATTTTGATATGAATTATGAAAAGCTAAGGACTAATAAAAGAAATGGTTCAGAATTAAATTACTTTTTTTACATTCAAGCTGGAGTAAATCTTAAGTATAATCTTTACAAAAAACACGAACTTTTAACAGGACTTCAATTTAACCAGAATACCACCAGGGCTGAAAATAATCTAGAGAATAACCTTCAAAATAGTTATCGTAGTTTTTACAGGAATCTTGGTAGAAATGATGTACTTGACAATTATAAAGGATATGTAGATTACAGATATGGCAACTGGACAGATATTTTTACAGCTAACTTAAACTTCACCTATCAATATAATAATAACTATTTAAGTAATGCAAGCGTGATATCTCCCCAGTTAAATCAGGTAGAACAAATCTTACTTAATGGCAGCGATAAATTAACTTTTGGGGCTAATGCAGACAGATATTTGAATTTTTTATCTTCTAACCTTAAGCTTAAAATTAGTTATGAGGAAACCGGTTACGAGGATGTTTTGAACGGTATAAATAGATTAATAAATTCATCCCAATTAACCTATGGGTTCGAATTAAGATCGGTGTTTCCTGGATTCCTAAATATTATTACTGGAATTCAATGGAATCAAATCTCCTTTGATTTAAATGAATACTCTGGAAATAATTTAAATAACAAATCTTTCGTGGATATAAATTTAGATTTTAGTGAGAATTTCAAAGTTTTCATTGAGAATGAGAGATACTACTTTGGAAATTTATCGGATAACAAGAAATCCTATTATTTTACTGCCCTGGATGGGAGGTACTATTTCATGGATAATAAACTATCTTTTTTTGTAAAGGTTAATAATCTTTTCAATACTGAAAACTTCAATATTTTTTCATTAACCGATACTACAGAATTTGATTCAAGCACAAAGTTAATTCCCAGGTATACTATGTTTGGGGTGAGTTATAGATTTTAAATGCATTATTCCGTATAATTAAGTAAGATCCTCTCTCAATTTATTTACCAACTCGTTTGTGTCTTCAAAGATCACAAATTCACCGTCTTTCAGGTAGGAGATCTGTCCGTTTTCCTCACTTACAACCAATGCTAAAGCATCAGTTTTTTCAGTAATTCCAACTGCGGCACGATGTCTAAGTCCAAATCTAAGAGGGATAGATCTATCGTTAGAAACTGGTAATATTACTCTGGTTGCCGTTATCTTATTGTCCTCAATAATCATTGCGCCATCATGAAGTGGGGAATTTTTAAAAAATACAGACTCAATGATCGGCTGATTTAAATCAATATTCATGGCGTCTCCAGAAATTTTAATAAAATCTAGTTTTGTGCTTTTTTGTATTACAATAAGTGCCCCCGTGTAAGATCTTGCCATGGCTTCACAGGCTTTTACTATTGCGTTGAGATTTGTTTTTATTTGAGTGTCGTCCTTTACAAACTTGAATTGTCTAAAAAATTTCCTTCTCTGCGTGAAATTGGTAGAACCAATCATCAATAAGAATTTCCGTATCTCTTGCTGAAAAACTACAATTAACGCAAACATTCCTACGCCAATAAATTCTCCCAGAACACTGCTCAAAAGTTCCATTTGAAGCAATTCTGTAAGCTTCCACATAAGGTATACGATCACGATACCAATAAAGATGTTTACGGCAACCGTCCCTTTTACAAGTTTATATAAATAGTAAAGTAGTATTGCAACAAATACAATATCTACAATATCCAGAATACGAAGGTTTAAGAAATCCAAATTTTAAGGCTTTATGTAAAAATAGAAAATTAGAATGTAAGCTGACTCATTAATTTAATCGATTCCACAGCTTCCTTCACGTCATGCACACGTAAAATACTGGCTCCATTGGCAATTGCCATAGTATTTAAAACTGTGGTTCCATTAAGGGCTTCTTGTGGCGTGCAGTTTAGGGTTTTATAAATAGTCGATTTTCTGGAGAGACCTGCAAGAATTGGGAGCCCTAGGCTTTTAAGTTTTCTGAGATTAGAAAGTAATTCAAAATTCTGTGTAATATTTTTAGAAAAACCAAACCCAGGATCTACGATTATATCATTTATCCCCATTGCTCTTGCAGCTTTTATCCTTTCTGAAAAGTAAAATAGAATCTCTTGAGTAAGCTCAGTATATTCATTCAGATCTTTCATGGTTTGCGGTGTGCCTCTCATATGCATCATAATACAAGGCACTTGAAAATCGGCTACTACCTGCATCATTTTTTCATCCAGATTTCCGGCAGAAATATCATTTACTATCGCTGAACCTGCTTCCAGGGCTTCCGTAGCAATTTTACTTCTAAAAGTGTCTATAGAGATAATACTTTCCGGGAAATTTTTAAGAATTGCTTCAATAGCTGGAACTACACGATCTAATTCTTCGGTTTCAGAGATGTCCTCGGCGCCAGGTCTAGTGCTGTATCCTCCAATATCAAGAAATGTTGCTCCTTGTTCCAGCATTTTTTCAGCAGTTTTAAGTAAAGCGCTTAGAGATGTTTTTCGACTTTCAGAATAAAAAGAATCTGGTGTGGTGTTGAGTATCCCCATAACTTTTGGGGTAGTTAAGTCTATTAAATTACCTTTACAATTAATGGTCATGATCGAATTTATATTATTTCTTCTGAAAAGAGGATGCTAAATTAACTTTGACTATCTAAATTATTTGCCCGAAATTTACGCAAATTAGAATAGTTCTATGAAGGATACCTCAAAACAATACGATGCGATAATTAATACTTGTCGTGAGTTATTTGTAAATAAAATGAAAGATTACGGTTGTGCATGGCGCATTTTAAGACTTCCGTCTTTAACAGATCAAATATTCATAAAAGCACAACGTATAAGAGGGCTTCAGGAAAATGAGGTTAGAAAAGTAGATGAAGATGAGAAACCAGAATTTATTGGGATCATCAATTATTCTATAATGGCATTAATTCAGTTAGAAATGGGAATTGCAACCCAACCAGATCTTTCGGTAGAAGAGGCGATGAGACTTTATGATGAAAAGATCGATCTGGCCAAGGAATTAATGGAAAACAAAAATCACGATTATGGAGAGGTATGGCGTGATATGCGTGTGAGTTCTTTGACAGATCTTATCATTCAGAAATTGCTTAGAGTTAAACAAATTGAGGATAATAAAGGCAAAACACTCGTAAGTGAAGGTATAGATGCGAATTATCAAGACATGATAAATTATGCGGTTTTTGCCATGATTTTAATGGAAGAAGCCACTGCTTAAAAACAAAGATAACATGAAGATATTAGTTGGGGTTGCCAGGATTTTTGTGGGGATTTTATTTATGATCTCCGGATTTATAAAACTGGATGACCCAATTGGTTTTTCATTTAAACTTCAGGAATATTTTAGTGCACAAGTTCTAGATATGGAGATCTTGGTGCCATTCGCCTTAGTAATCGCTATATTTCTAGTTGTTTTCGAATTGGTGCTAGGGATCATGCTAATTATAGGATACTTGCCAAAATTCACGCTTTGGAGTCTCTTGATAATGATCGTGTTCTTCACATTTCTAACATTCTATTCGGCATATTTCGACAAAGTTAAGGATTGCGGATGCTTTGGAGATGCTTTGCCGCTTACACCATGGCAATCTTTTTATAAGGATGCAGTATTGCTGGGGCTTATTTTGCTTCTGTTCTTTAACAGGAAGTTGATTATTCCAATATTGGCAGTAGCTTCTCATAGATGGATCATTTTTCTTTCGTTTATGCTCAGCTTTATTTTCGCTTATTATGTGCTTATGCATTTGCCGCTTATAGATTTTAGAGCCTATAAGGTGGGGAATAATTTGCTTGAAGAAATGGAAACCCCGGAGAATGCTGAAAAAGCGGTTTATGAATATAGGTGGAAATTTAATCAGAATGGAGAAGAGGTAATTATAAAAAATTCCGGAACTTATCCTAATGTTGAAGGTGAGTATTTAAGTGTAGAAACGTCTTTAGTTTCTGAAGGATTTAAGCCGCGAATCCCTGATTTTTCTATCTTAAAGAATGGAGAAAATATAACTCAGGAGATCTTGAATAAAGATAAATTATTGCTAATTGTGGCTTATGATCTAAGAGGCACTGAGAGAGATGGATTTAGCGCCATAAAGGAATTAAGTGAAGAAGCTTTAAAACAAGGATATACCGTAGTTGGCTTAACAGCCTCTGGAGATGATCTTAAAGACGATATTATTTCTAAATTTAGTTTGAACTTTGATTTTTATCAGAGTGACGAAACAGTATTGAAAACAATTGTTAGAGCAAACCCAGGGATTCTGACATTGAAAAATGCTACAGTAACTCAGAAAAAACATTGGGCAGACGCTTCAGAAATAGAATTATAAAAAATTAAAAAGAAAATTATGAGAAAAAATATAGTTGCAGGAAACTGGAAGATGAATAATGATCTGGCAGAAACTCAAGAATTAATTTCACATTTAAAGCTTCAGATGGTGAAAGAGCCAACGGCTAAGGTTTATGTGGCACCTTCTTTTGTGAATTTATATAATACATTTCAGTCACTTAAAGGAACTGTGGTAAATGTAGCAGCTCAAAATATGCATTATGCAGAGAATGGGGCCTACACAGGGGAGGTTTCAGCAAAGATGCTAAAGAGTATTGGTGTGAATACAGTGATCTTAGGGCATAGTGAGCGTAGAGCTCTTTTTAACGAAACCGATGAATTGCTTGCTAAAAAAGTAAATGCAGCACTAGAAAATGATATGGAGATCATTTTTTGTTTTGGAGAAGAACTAAAAGACAGAAAATCCGATAAGCATTTTGAGGTTGTAAAAGAGCAGTTAGAAAATGGCTTATTTCATGTAGAAAAAGATGCGTGGAAGAATATTGTTCTTGCTTACGAGCCAGTCTGGGCAATTGGAACAGGGGAAACTGCATCTCCAGAACAAGCACAGGAAATGCATAAATATGTAAGAAGTTTGGTGACAGATAAGTTTGGGAAGGATATAGCTCAAGATGTTTCTATTTTATATGGTGGGAGTGTGAAACCTAATAATGCAGCAGAAATCTTTGAGAAAGAAGATGTAGATGGCGGTCTTATTGGTGGAGCCAGTTTAAAAGCAATAGATTTTTTGAACATTGTAAACTCATTTAGTTAATGTTTAATTACTTAGAGTTTCAATTCAAAATAAGCCCTTTACAGCCAGGTTCAGAGATATTGATCGCAGAATTGGGTTATGCAGGTTTTGAGAGTTTTGTTGAAAACGAAGATGGAATCACTGCTTATATTCAGTCTGAAGAATATAAGGATGGAATATTGGAGGACATTCAGATCTTGGAGTCAGATGAGTTTGAGATCAGTTTTATTTCTAAAGAGATCGAGCAAGTAAATTGGAACAGCGAATGGGAGAAGAACTTCAATCCAATTATAGTGGCAGACAAATGCTCTGTAAGAGCACCTTTTCATGTTAAACCGGATACCGAATATGATATTATTATAGAACCAAAAATGTCTTTTGGGACCGGGCATCACGCGACAACGCATATGATGCTTCAGCATTTTTTGAATAATGAATGGGAAGGGAAATCGGTGCTGGATATGGGCTGTGGGACTGGGGTTTTGGCAATTCTTGCTGAAATGAAAGGAGCTTCAACTTTGGATGCAATAGATATAGATAACTGGTGTTATTTAAATACTTTGGAAAATGTAGAGCGTAATAATTGTAAGAACATTAACGTTTATGAAGGAACGGCAGAATTGTTAGAAGGCAAACAATACGATGTGGTGATTGCGAATATCAACAGAAATATACTTTTGGAAGATATCCCTACCTATAGTAAATGTTTGTCTAGTGGAGGCAAACTTTTTTTAAGTGGATTTTATACTGAAGATGTTCCAGTGATAGAGAAAGTTTGTAATAAAAATGGACTGAAATTTGAAACTAAATTAGTTGAAGATAATTGGACTGCAGCAAGTTTTATAAAAGAATAATTTGTAGGAATTCGTATCTTTACAACTGAATATAAATATATAAGCATTTGGAGATGAGCACGAAAGAAGAAGTATTAGAGCAAAAGGAAACTGCAACTAAAAAAAACAAAAATCATGAGATTGTGTTGTTCAACGATGAGTATAACACTTTCGATCATGTTATAGAAACCCTTATGTATGCTTGCGACCATACTCCAGAACAAGCAGAGCAATGTTCACTCTTGGTACATTACAAAGGTAAATGTACGGTGAAAACCGGCCCTTATAATGATCTAAAGCCAAGATGCTCGAAATTACTAGAAGCAGGATTAAGTGCAGAAATAACTGATTAAAGTTAATTTTCTCATAAAATGGCATCGTATAAAGCAATATTTTTCCTACAAGCAAGATAATTTTCATAAGTTTAAGGGATAATAATTGAGGATTTCGAAACACCTTGAAAATTATAACAACTAAAACCTACTTATGAGAATTAACAAATTGATTTTATTCCTTGCGGCAGCAGGGATGATTTTCACTTCCTGTGAAAAAGAAGATTTAACCACTTCATCTAGTGAAGAAGTTTTAGACATGAGCTCTTAAATTCCAGAATCTGTACTGCAAAAAATTGCAGCCCTACATTTTAATCCAAAAGGAGCGGAAGTTGGGAAAATTATGCTTCCCGATGGTAGTTTCGAAAAAACATATATTGTAGAAGGAGATATAGCATTAAGCGCTAATCAACTTAATAATATGAGTCCTAGTAATATTCAGGATAAACAATATCGCACTAATAACTTAGTAAGCAATAATAGAACAATAAATGTAATAGGGTATACAGGTGGTTCTCAAGCCTTGAGTTCTAAGCAAAGAACAGCACTTCAGTATGCTATAAATAATTATAATGCATTAAATATTGGATTGTCTTTTACCCTAACTTATGGAACAAACTATAACTCTTATGATATTGTTGTTTACCAGACAAGAAATGGTCAAGGCGGTGGGGTAGCGGGATTTCCAAGTAATGGGAACCCATACAAATTTGTTCAGATTTATGATGGAATGGAGCAGTATAGTGTAGACACCAATGAGCATGTAATGACGCATGTAATGACGCATGAGATTGGACATAGTTTAGGAATGCGACACACAGACTGGTTTAGCCGTCAAAGTTGTGGGCAATCTGGAGAAGGTGCAGGATCTGATGGTGCTGTTCATATTCCAGGAACTCCAACAGGTTTCGATTCTACATCTATTATGTTAGCTTGTTTTGGAGCTAATGAGGATGGAGAATTCAATGCTAACGATCGTACAGCTTTCGAATTTTTATATTAAAACTTAACTAAACCAATAAGGTGTTTCAAAATCTTAAGTGAGCGTCCCCAACGCTCACTTTTTTTATTTAAAAAAGTGAGCGAATATTTCTCTTATTTTAAAATAAAACATATATTTGCACCCGCAAAAAGGCCTCGTGGCGCAACTGAATAGCGCACTTGATTACGGCTCAAGAGGTTGCTGGTTTGAATCCAGCCGAGGTCACGAAATTAAATCCTAACTAACTTATTACTAAGTGGTTAGGATTTTTTTATATTCAAATGTGACGTTTTTTGTGTCGCTTTACCCTCTTTATTGTAAATATTAGGTGTTTATTTAATCGTGTTCGAACACCATATAGTATAAAATTGAGGTACGCATATTAAAACCTGTAAATCTTGTATTCTCAGGGGTATCAGACACCTGTCAATTTAGAATGATATAAGCGCTAATAGTGAACCTATCAAAATTTTGAAATTTTTTTATGTGGTATCATGTTTTAAATAAACGGGATTTTTTTTAGTCCTCTTATATAAGAAAGGATACACAGCGCAAAGATGTAACAATAAGTCTAATAATTTATTTAGAGGAGGGGAGGAGTTCTATTTCTTGGCCTGTACTTTTATCCATTCCTCATCTTTAAAAAATGTGTGGGAAGATATTATATCTAATTCCTCAAGTTTTTTGACTAATTTAAGATTTTCTGTGGAATTTTTAATTTTAGCCTGTTTCAAGCTCTGAACCATCCTTGAAGGTTCCCCACCTAATTTTCCAACTATAGCTCTAATCTGTGAGATAGAATAATTTTCAATATTTTTATTTAAAAGAGATATTTTTTCATTCTGATTGGAGCTATTTTTAAATAGTTTTTCTAAAAATATCGGGGTAGTCTTTCTATTTGCTTTATTAAAGTATGAAATGGTTTCTTCTGCTAAAACTTTATTGCTAACCAGTAAATCTATTTCTAGGGACTCTAAAAATTTAATTTTATTGGTAAGATTGGTTCTTTGAGGATTTTGTAGAATGGTTAGAACCTCATCTTTTTCAAGGGGGTATTGATTAGGGTTCTCAAAATATATATCCCAATTTTTTTGTATTAGCGTTAGGTGTAAGGGAGGGGAATGTATTTTTGAACTATGAAAGTAATCCTCAGATAAGATTATGATATGTTCATTTATTAAAATTACCAGCTGGTCTTTGCTAATATTTTCTATTTCCAAGTTCTCCCATTTGTGTTTTATTGAGTTCATTAAATTTCCATAGATGTCTATTTTTAGAGCTTGGTTATTAATTATGGCATTCGCTAGTCCATATTTAATGTCAAAATCATCTTCTGTTTTCGTGTCTATAAGAATCAAATTGCTTAAAGTCTCTGCGACTCCTTCAATTTGAAAAAATTCAACAAGTGGATGGGGAAGTTTTTCTGGATTACCAAAAGCAGAA
The DNA here is from genome assembly GCF_007997295.1 of Gillisia hiemivivida. Lineage (GTDB taxonomy): Bacteria > Bacteroidota > Bacteroidia > Flavobacteriales > Flavobacteriaceae > Gillisia > Gillisia hiemivivida. Next base: position 292,373 of record NZ_VORY01000003.1, read on the forward strand.
TAGTAGTCCAAGACGTTTTCCCAATTTATTTTAGTATGTACGGTTTTTAGTAATAGCTCCTTGGAATCAGCATCATAGATTTCACACAAATTATCTATAATATTTTTTGATTGGAGTAAAATATCTTCTTTTTGAAATATAGTTAATTCCTCCTCATCCATTAAATATTTTAATGTGCTTTCTGATTCTTCTGTGTTTCCTTCGAGTTTGAAGAAGACTTGCTCAATATATTCTGAAATCTCAGATTTTATGTATTCAATGAAATTATCATTTTTAGAGTTCAAAATGCATGTTAAATTCTGCATTCCTATTAATGGAATTAAAGATTTGGATTTATTGATTTTCTGAAAAACAAAATTAATATTTTCAATATTAATTTTATACCTATTATTTTCAATTAAGAAATCTACAAAATCGATATTATCAGATTTTTGCAAGATTGAAATATTATGGAATTCAAGGTTGAGGTCAGTTACGATTCGTTTAGTTACATGAAGATTTGGATGTGCCATAAAATATTCAAGACCTATTTTATTTGATTCAATAAAATTTATTAAATCTGAATGGTTTGAAAGTATTTTAATGTCTTCAGAATTTGAATTACTAAGAATTAATTGAAAAAATTTTCTAATGGTGTTTTCATCATAATTATTATTCTCAATAAATTCCCATACAGAATGCCATTTCTTAATTATCACGGAAAAGAGAATGTTGCTTTTAGATGAATTTTTAATGAAATTTTCCAAAAACATTATAGAATTTTCTTCAGTCTTACTTATCAGAATTACAATAGAATCAATTTGTTCTGAGTATTTAGTCTGGTCTTCTAAAAGGTACTCCAGAAGATTGGTATTTAGTATTGATTTTTGACTAAAGTATCTTAAAGGGATTCTATTAATTAACTGCTTAGGGTGGCTCAATGACTGGTTAATGTCATTTTCCATTTCATTAATTACATTGAGCAAAAACTTAAATTCATCTTGCGATATGTCAACATCATAAAAATGTGATATGTAATTGTGATAATATTCATCGATGTATCCATTCCTAAGAAAAAATATTATAAGTTTTTCATTTTTCAAATCTGAATTCTCAGGAAGAAATTTTGACGCCCCTTCAGTATTGAGAATTTCTCTCAAACTTGTAGAACTTAGTTTGAGTTTTTGATTTTTAAATGAAGTAATTTCTTTTCTGTTCTTCTCAATTTTCCCATCGGTCAGTTTTTTTACTTTTTCTTCTCTTTCTTCATAAGTAAGACTTGAATGTATCTTGTTTTCGAATTGGTCAAACTTATATTCCTTACTACTCCTACTGGCTTGATTTTGAAAATTCAGACCATATCCAAAAATACGACTAGCTTTTCTTAATTTTTCGAAATTTTCTTCTTTATGCAGTTCAGACAGATTTATATTTGTCCCATCTACATCTATATAAGAAGGGGAAGGTGAACCTGTTGTTAAAAGTAAAGCACCAACATAAATACTCCTTAATTCTTCTAAATTTTCACTGAGAGTATGGGTTAAATCTTCATTTTCCTTTAGAAGCTTGTTTATTTTAAAGTCAATTTCATTTTGTAACCCTTTAATATAGTCAGCCTTCTGATTTATAAATTTATATAATTTACCAGTGTTAAGATTTAAATTATTAAAATCCTCTGGTTCCATATTCTTATAAATAATCAGAGCTAAGAGTTTATCTTGGTCTGGAATATCTGTTAAAGTTTGACGATAAATAAAATATTCGTTACTGATGTTAAATAGCATCCTCATATCATTTATGAAGAGAGAAACCTCTTCAATGAACTCATCAGTTGGTATTGGAAAAGAAGTTTTTGCATTCGATGATGTTTCTTGATTTTGATTGACAGCCTTTAAATTTAGAACAGGTTTTTGTAAATTCTCTTTAAGTTTTGCTTTTGAATTGGAATAATTAATTAATGGAATAACTGGGATGGATAAGTCAAAAAATTTAGTTCGTTCTTCACCACGAAATATGTCATCTCTTACTGCATATAGGAATTTAATCTTTTTTGAACAGGAAGGAGAATTGTTTATTAGACTATTAATTTCTCTAAGTTTAGAGAAAATTTGGGTATTGTCAAATCGGTCTAAATCTTCGATGACGATTAAATCAAAATGGTTTTTCTCAAAAAAGTAAAGAACCTCATCAAAATGCTCATTTAGAATCGACTCATCGACATTTTTACCAATATCTATTTCACCTTTTAAACTTATACGATTAATCTTGGAGTTGTTTAAGAAGCGAATAATCTTCGGAGTTAGAAAAAATAAACCTACAAAAAATATTGAAAAAAGCATAATTCCTTCTAAAAATGGCGCTTTCTCATAGTTCCAATTTACTGGATTTAGAATTTTTCCGAAGCCATTGTTGATAATTATAAAAATACTCGTGACCCACAATATAATTAGCGATGATGTAAAAAAAAGATTCCAAGGTGAAAAGTGTATAATTCTCTTAATTCTAGAATCTGGTAGTCGACTAGGTTTGACGTGATAAATAATTTGTTGAAGAATGCTAAGTTCTAACAATTTCTGAAAATCTTGGTTCTCATTGGCCTTGCTGAAATTGTGAACATGCTCTGAATCCTTAAAAGAAGCCAATGAAATTTCCAATATTTTCAAATGCTTATTTCTTAGGATGAATGTCTTAATGATACTGCTCTTCCCCGACCCGTAAGGACCTGCTAATGCAATGTTACTTATGTCGTCATTTTGGACTGCTTCTTTTAAGGAGTCCAAATACGAGTCCGCTGTATTGTCTTTAATAATTGTAGGCGATAGAGGAGTCAAGTTTTTGCTCTGAGGAGAAAGAATGGAATTTAATGAGGAGATATATCTTTCTAGAGGAGAATTAAGCCAAAGAAGAATTCTTAAAAGAGTTTCTTTAAATTTATTATTTGATAAAATCATTCAACGAGAGTATGGATTATTGGTAGTAAAACTAGTTAAAAATAATAGAAAACTTGCAAACCCTACCGATTAACTCTTAGGCCTATTACTTGATTTTTTTAAATGAATTTTCTTACACTATAACAAAGTAGGTTTTCTATCTATAATAAGAAGAGATTTGAGTTCACATGAATCTTGAAGGAATAAACACTTACCCTATAAGGTCAGAATCATAGGCTTGCTTCGTTCTAAGAGACTTTTATGAAGAATATGGAGTAATGTATAATTCAATTTTTTCTCCAAGTATGAGCCAGTGAAATAGAACAAAAAAAACAAATCCGGCATTGCCGGATTTGTTGATTAATGCACACGCTTTAAAGAATAAAAGCATAACTTACTTTCCTCGTATCACCAGATTTGGATTGTTCTAAATAAGATACATCAGCCTTCTGGTATTGGTTCTCAATTTGAGAAATTATATCTCTCTCTGCATCTACATTGTATTTGTTAAATACAATACTGAAATGAATTTCTAGTTCAGTTGAAAGTAAAATTTCATTCACAATTACCTTAACCTCATCGGGTTCAAGGTCATAATTTTTTGGTTCGACATGGTTAATCTCAGAGTCAACATGAATGGTATCACCATTATCAATGAATTGAAATGAATCAACTATTTCTGATTTGAATGTTTTTGTAATTTCTAGCATATTTAAATTTTTAATTAATTAATTTTTGCGGATTTTTCATAAGGTAATCCACACTTCCACCTATATTATTGACTTGTTCACAGTAAAGACGATAATGACGTGTGTCATCTAGATATTGGTCAAGTATTTTTTTTAGAGGTTTCCTCAGATATTTGGTGTCATGGTCGGCTAGGATGTGAACGTGGTTCTTTCCAGAAGCATCAGACTCAACACAGCCGATGAAATGTACATCCGACAATGTAGTTTTCACCTCATCAAACAGTGTGGTATGGTATTCTAAGTCATAGAAATCTAGGGTAGTCCAAGATACATTTGTCTTCCACTCATAATCATATATGGTTCGTTTCTTACGAGGTTTTTCTAATTTAAACGAATCAAGAATCCTATAACTGATATAGTATCTTCTCCCTTTTCGATAAATCAATCCCTGGTCATTGTATTTATTATAAACTTTTGCAACCATTCCCTTAAGGCTACGGTAACTAATGTTTTTTAATTTTACGATGTCTTTTAATTTAAACCACTTTTGAAACTTATTATCATATATATTTTTAATAATACTGTTGTATTCTAATTGAATAGTATTGTCATTCTTAGAAGTATTTACGCTTATTATGTTATTATATTTATCATTCATATTATCTATCTATTACTATATACTCTATATTATATTCTCTATCTCTAATATATAAATAGGACATGCTTTGTAAGTCATACCTTCCTTAAATACATACTTTGAAAAGGGCAAAAAGCCAATAAATTTTTTGAGATTTAAATACCTGATTCTCAATTGTTTGCTATTTTTTAGCTTTTGATTTGAACCTTCGCTACAGAAAATAGCTAATGATTCATATTGCCCCTTTAGGTTGTGATTTTCGTTAAAGCTTTGTCTATTTCGGTTTTTTTGAAATAGACTCTGCTTCCGATTGAGTAACAATTCAGAATTCCATTTTTCGTCCAATTGTGCAAAGTCCTAACGCTGACGTTTAGAAACTTTGCTGTATCATTTTTCGACATAAGGTCGTTCCCAACCTCAACGGAATTACCCTTAAGATTCATAATCAGTTCTGATATTGTTTTCTTTATGCTATTTGAAAGTTCTTCGGATGAAATATTTTCGATTACAACTTGTGTTTTTCTTGGTATCATTTTGCCTTAATTTTCAACAAACTTATTACAAATATTTCAAATAAAAAAACTGTAAATTGTTGTGATTCAGATAGTTACGGGAATAATATTATTACCTAATGAATTAAGTGATAATAATTTTGTTCGATTATGGTTATAAAGTTCTGAGAAATAAGTGAGTACAAATTATTATCAAAAAAAAAGCTGGTAATAGATTTATTACCAGCTCTTTAGGGGGTGTATGAAAATTATTGAAAAAATTTATATTTTGATATTTTCTGAGCCTTTTGTAGGTCATTTACCTTTATATAGTTGTAAAAAGTACGCTCTTGCGTGTGACCAGAAATAGCCATTATGTCAATTGTTGGGATACCCGATAAATATCCATTTGTGCAGAAACTTCGTCTAGCGGTGTGATTTGTAATAAACTTGTATTTGGGAGCTGTAGTGGTGTCTTTTTTACCCCCCTTGGTTATGGTCTTGCAAGTGGATTCATCTACACCAGCAATTTCACCTATAATTTTTATTGAATAATTTATGAATTGGTCTGGAATTCGAGAAGGGGTAGTTCCACCATTCCTTTTTAGGATTTTTCTTACCATTGAATTTATTGGGATGGTAATAGGTTTATCACCTTTTTTCATAGACAACCTAAAAAACATAGTTCCATCAGAATCCTCAAATAAGTGTGATTCATTCAGATTATTAAAATCACTTACTCGTAACCCAGTACTACAACCTATCAAGAACAAATCTCGTGACTTTTCCAACATTTGTCGTGTTATTCTAACACCATTTTCAATCTTACCTTTGAATGAAGATAAGTCAGCATTAGAAATCCTTTCTACTTCAGACTGTGTTAAAAAGATATTGTCAATCAATTCGGATGGCTTTCTAAAATATCTTGTGCTGTAGTCAAGATTCTTGTTGAACTTCTTTTCTGTAGCGCTGTTTAAAATAGTTTTAAGAATTTTTATTTGGGTTCCAACATAATTAGAGCTGTAATTTTGACCATAACCCCAATTTAGGAAGTCATCATAAAACGTCAATGTTATTTGGTCATAATCTATATTATATTCCTCATCGTTAAATCTTTTAAAAATATTATAGGCATTGGTATAGGTTCTACGAGTACCTGAGCCTAGAGGTTTCCCCGTGGAAGGCGATGGGTGAGTTTTATAATGATTTATGAACCAACTAAAAAAATCTAGGAATGAAAGTAAGATATCATCTTCTGATTTAGGTTTGTTTCTATTAAAGAAGACCTCGCAATATTCCTTTAGGACGTCGTTGTTTACAACCGATTTTTCAGTCAGTGCCAATTTTGTGTAATGATTTTCAATACCTGTTTGGAGTTTATTTAATTCATTATTAACCTCAGTTTTGTATTTTTCACCAATAACATTTTTGATTCTCATCTTATTAGAATCCCAATTTTTTAGACTTTGAATTGTTAAGCCTGTTCCATATCTGAACCTGTTCCCTTTACCATAATGAAATTCGATTTGAATTTTGCCACCATTCCCAGTGGCAGATTTCCTTATGCGGTATTTTGTAGTTGCCATTATCTTAATTTTAGCTAATATAATAAAATTTGTGACATTAATTGTGACACTTTTTATTTCTTCATGTAGCTTTGAGGTGTATTATGAATAGTAGCGTTGAGGTTCAAATTTCCTATCATTGCTGTCTTAGGGTTTATTTTGATTAGGAAATGATAAGAAATAGGATGAACATTACGGAATTGATTTGTGACCCAGCCGAGGTCACTCAAAGCAGAAAGTCTCCACAATCGTGGGGACTTTTTTATTTCCGGAAAACCGAGTTTGCTCAAGGTTTTGGAGGAAATAAAAATTCATAACGCCTAAAGGGCGTGGAGACTTTCTATTTTCAGGTGGGAGCTTAAGGGAAATGCAACACTATTTCGGCCGAGGTCACTTAAATAAACCCCAATAACTTATAGTTATTGGGGTTTTTGCTTTAACTACTATATTTTCAATTCTAAGTTTATAGACGTTAGTTAATTGATTATCTTCTTTTTATGGATCATGACTAATTGTTGTGTTTATGCAAAAATTGTGGTTAATCTGTAGAGGAAGAATTCTACATTTTTTACTCCTCTGAACTGTGCTCTAAAGGCTTTTATTTTTGCGTTGAATGATTCTGCTGA
>NZ_VORY01000040.1 GCF_007997295.1 Gillisia hiemivivida
CAAAATAGGTTACAAGCACTTCAGGAAGTAATAAATTAGCTATCGCTAATAACTTGTCTGAGGACATAGAAATTTTAAAGCAAAGTTCTCCTATTTTTAGTTACTCCACAACTTTTTGTGTTGAGCCATCAAAACTAATTAAGGAATCAGAGCATAGCCTTTTAGCTGATAGTTTGGTAAAACGGTTAAAGCGGAAAGAGCTAATTGAATATATCCATTCATATCTTCTTTCTCTATCTCCCTAGAAGCAGTAGCTTGTCCGCATACAAAAATCTTAACCCCATGTTCATTTATCAATTTTAATAGTTCTATGTTTGGGTTTGGCTTTTTAAATTGCTCTTGGTACTTTTCATTGGAAAGTACCAAATAGGTAGCCTCCCCATGAATAACCGCAACTATATCTATTTTTTCAGGAGAAATATTTCCTGCTTTTAATAAATTAAGAGAACGTGCTATTTTCCATAAACCCACATTCACTCCATCCTTTTCCTTTTCATCCTTGATATCAAAAACCATTTTATAAGTAAGGGAAGTATCAGGTTGTTCTGCCGCATCTTCATAATATTTGATCTTTCCGTAGCCATCTATTGCAGGAGTTTGCCATTCTTGTGCCTTCATTTGGAAAATAAGTATTAAGATTAAAACTAAACTTATTGAGCTTTTCATGTATTTTATTTGATATTAAACTTCACTGAATTTAATCATAACCAAGATAGATTATTTAATAAGAGTTACCTCTCCCATTTTTTTTGGAAAGAAAAGCTCATTTAATTCTTTAAGATTTTGCAATACAAATTCTGTAAGTATAATGTCAGTTTTTTGGATATTTGTGCCTTTTCCAAATTCCTCATAATTATGGATTCCACTTAGCATCCCTGAGTGGGTAGCAATTTTATAAGTTTTTGCAAGATCTAATTTTTCATTTTTAATCTTTATTTCATCTACCCTTTGTCCAATAGCTTTTTTAAGATTTAAGGTGTAAAATATCCCGGAAGATTGTATTAGTCCTCCTACAATTTTCAATTTATCTGTAGGTTTTAAATTGGTAGCTGTTTGCTCTAAAGTTTGTTTTAATTGTTCACCAGTCATTTCTAAAGTCACAATTTTTGCGGGATGTGGCAATAATTTGTAAATATCTTCAGAAGTGATATTCCCATTTAGTGAAATCCCATATCCAACTCCTGGTAAAAATGCGGCATCTACATTCAGTTTTTCAACCATCATGCTAGTTACCACCTTATCAAAAGGACTTTCGGATTTATATTGTCTTCCAATTACAGTATTTGTTTTTGTAATTTTCTCCTCTAATTTAGTTAAATAGGGTTTTCGAAGCTGATTTACCATTTTTTGCATTTGCACATCAGGAGACATTTCATCGTGCCATAGGTAATGATAATTTGCATTAATGTTTATTATTTTATTATTACTTATTTGTATTTCTGTTTCTCCTAATATTGCAGCATCAGAGAGTGCCTGAACTACATAAGTGTTGTTAATTTTTATGGGTGGGGAAATAACATCATGACTATGTGCACCCACAATAAGATCTATCCCTTCTATTTCTTCTGCAATTATTTCATCTACCGCCATTCCTTCATGAGATAGCAAAACAATGATATCTGCTTTTTTAGAAATAATAGGAAGATATTCTTTAACAGCTTCAACACCTATTCCAAATTCCAGGCCTTTAATGTTTTTAGAATTTCCTGTAAGAGGGGTGTTTCTATAACTTAATGCAAGAATAGCAATGTTAATCCCTTGCTTATTTATAATCACATAAGGTTCCCCGAAAATTGGATTTCCTGTTTCTTTATCAATAATATTTGCTGCGCGCATTGGAAAATTAGCAAGTAGCTGCAGTTCATTTGTTCTTTCAAGCCCGTAGTCAAAATCATGATTTCCCAGCGCCATAAGATCATACTTTACTTCATTCATCATTTTAATCATAGCTTCCCCTCTTGTTAGATTTCCCAATTGGTCATCACTAAAAGTATCTCCACCATCCAATAATATTACGCTCTCATCACCTTTATTTTTTCTGACAGATTTTATAGCACTTGCCATATATTCAAATCCACCAATTACTGCTTTACGATCAAATTTCATGTAATTATCTATAGAATCTCCAGTTTGAGCTGTGGCATTACCTAAATTGGATTCGAATGGCATATAAGAACCATGCATATCATTAGTATGAAGGATAGAAATTGAAGCAACTTTTTGTGGGTCTGGCTTATTCATAGTTGCTGACTTTTTTGTTGAATTACAGCTTAGAATTAAGACTAAAGTTATTGATAAAACTAATATGAAGAAATTTTTAATGATCATTTTCAATTTATTTTTTCTGTAGTAAAATTAACTTTCTCAAAATAAGTTATATGTAACTTTTGTTACCAATCAAAGAGAATTGAATTTTTAGATTTGTAGGCATTATATTATTTTTTTAAATATTAAAAGAAAATTTGAAACAAATACTTAAAAAATAATTTTTTAAATGAAAAATTATAGATCATTAGTGAAATCCATTGCCTATGTATTTAGCTCTCTTTTAGCATTAACAATTATCATTTTCTCTGGACTTTATTTATTCAATTCAAATCCTCGTCTTTTTATTAAAGAAAAAATAAGTGCTCAAGATTGGCAACCTAAAGATATCGATGCTGAAGTAAATTCTGGATATATGAAGCCTCAGATTAAATATGGATATTTATTAATTGCTGAAACACCTAAATATATGGGACCTAATGTAAAGGATCCATCAATGCAATTTGCAGGTAATAATTTAGCATGTATGAATTGTCATTTAAAAGCAGGAACCCAAGCAGGTTCTGCATCTTGGGTAGGTGTCACAGAAAGATTTCCTCAGTTTAGCGGCCGCTCAAATAACACAAGTACAATAGAAGGAAGAATAAATGGGTGCATGGAAAGAAGCATGGATGGAAAAAAGCTCCCTATAGATTCCAAAGAAATGAATGCTATAGTAGCTTACATGGAATGGTTAGGAGAGGGACTACCCACAGAACGGGAAAAAGAATTTAAAGGTTATGCTAAAATAAACCTTCCAGAGATGGCTGTAGATCTTGAAAAAGGGATGTCCTTATTTTCCAAGGAATGTGCAGTATGTCATGGAGAAAATGGACAGGGCGTAAAATTCACTGATACTACTAAAGGATATCAATATCCTCCACTTTGGGGAGAAGACAGTTATAATACCGGAGCAGGGATGCACCGGGTGATCACTTCTGCTGAATTTATAAAAGGAAATATGCCATTTGGAGAAGCCACTTGGGATAACCCCAAATTAACCGATGAAGAAGCATACCATTTAGCAGGTTATATAAATAGTTTTGATAGGCCTGTAAAAAATAATACCCAAAATGATTATCCAGATAAAAAATTAAAACCAGTTTCCACTCCTTATGGCCCTTGGGAAGATTCTTTTTCTGCTAACCAGCACAAGTATGGACCTTTTCCTCCTATTATTAAGTATTATGAGGATAAATATCAAATTACAAAAACTAAATAATGAATTTTAAAAGTTTACGCTATTTACTTTTACTTTTTCCTTTCCTCAGTCTCGCTCAAGAATCAGAAAAACCAAATGTAAAGGGAAAAATATCCGGACAATGGAGAACCTATTATATGAATACTTTTAATAAAGGTGATCTTAAGGACTTTACCGCATTGGCTACAGGAGGCAATATTAAATATGAACTCACTCTCAAAGAAAAAATAACTTTTGGAGGCGCTGTATATAATTCCAATAATTTAAATATACAAGATCTTAGCATTGCTGATAATGCCACTGGGAAATTAAGTCGGTATGAGGAAGGCTTATTTGATCGAATTCATTTAGATAATAAATATATTTTCATTTTGGGGGAACTATATGCTAATTACAAGACTGCGCATCATGAATTTACTTTAGGTCGAATGAAAATTAAATCTCCTTTAGTAAATCCTCAGGACGGAAGAATGATCCCTACCTTAGCTCAAGGGTTTTGGTATGCCTATAAAAGTCCTAATAAAAACAAAATACAAGCAGGGGTTTTTAATCAAATTGCACCAAGATCCACAGGAGAATTTTATTCTATTGGTGAGAGTATAGGTACTTATGCAGAAGGAAGAAATAAGAATGGAACAACGAGTCTGTATGGAGGAAATACTAATTCAGATTATTTAGCTATCATCAATGCCGATTTTCAGATTTCTCCTAACACCTCGGTTGAATTCTGGGATTATTATACAGATAATGTATCTAATACATTATATATAAAACCTAAATATCAAGTTTCACAGAGTTTCAATATTGAAGCGGAATGGTTGCATCAAAATAGAATAAATAATGGCGGAAATGCAATTGATTCCCTAAGTTATTTTCAGAATAATTCTTCAGATAATATAGGTGTCAAAGCTGCCTACGATTGGAGTAACTCTTCAATTTCAATATCATATAACAGAATCACCAAAAAAGGTCAGTTTGTTTTTCCAAGGGAATGGGGAAGAGAATTTATTTTCAGTTTTCAAAAAAGGGAGCGAAGTGAGGGAAGTGGCGATAATCACGCGTTAGTACTTTATTATACCAATACGATCCCATTGGGAAAAGACAAATCTAATTTAAAATCGATTATTAGTGCAGGCCATCAATGGAAAGCATCTGTTTTAGACCCTACTCTCAATAAATACGCTATTCCAGATTATACGCACATAAACGTAGATCTGTTTTTTAATATCAAAAAATGGAAGAATTTAAAACCTGAACTTTTATTTGTAGGTAAATTTGCTAATGGGGATTTCCCTGATAATCCTAACTTCTATTTGAATAAAACAGATCTCTTCCATGTAGATGTAATATTGAATTACAATTTTTAAAAAATCACATATTCGGTTTAAAGTTATTCTAACATAAAAGGGAGCTTTGCCATTTTTGGCTTTACTTGATTTTGGGAGAAAGACTATCCCAAAGGTCACCAGATCTCTTATAATATTCGTTTTCAGACTAAACAAAATGCGTAAAAACGAAAGTCAAATTAACAATACGGACTTATAGTCCAAAATAATAGAGGTCACCGAATCGGACTCATAATATATGATTTAGTATCAAATACTATGGGATCAATCTCAAAAGTTGTGTGTGAATTGAAAATGTAGTTCGATATTTGCCAAAAAAAGAGGTTTGGATAACTACCTAGATTTAATTAAGCTTGTATTGCCACAATTCTTAGTGGATCATTTTGAT
>NZ_VORY01000041.1 GCF_007997295.1 Gillisia hiemivivida
ATCAAAATGATCCACTAAGAATTGTGGCAATACAAGCTTAATTAAATCTAGGTAGTTATCCAAACCTCTTTTTTTGGCAAATATCGAACTACATTTTCAATTCACACACAACTTTTGAGATTGATCCCTTTCTCCCGTGTAGTATTTATCATGTGTTTCGGAATATATGATATATAGATAATGCATTGCTAATAAATTAAAAAAACCCCGAGACAAATGTCAAGGGGTTTTTAAGGTGGTGCCTCCAGAACTACAATGGAGTTATTTCATTACCTTTCATTTAATTCCATCTTAATCCATAAATCATAGTTATAATAAGAGCTATGGTGATTTGCACATTTCATATAGTTTCATTTAATATGTTTTGCAATCACAAAAAAACGCCGTAAATTACACCGTAATAAATTGTGAATATGAAACAACCTAAGATTAGATATTTTTTAGAAGCTTCACGAGACGGGTTAAGAGATACACCAGAACTTGTCCTTGCTTCAGTAAGTTATGGATATTCTGTAATTAAGAACGGAAAGAAACGTAGCACCCCTTTTAAAATTTCATTGGAATGCACCGTTCTTCCCAAACATTTTGGTAAAAAGGAAAATAATTATAGGTTTGATGAAAACGTTTATTCCAAACATTTAAGAAACTATGGGTTTTTCAATACTCGTAAAATTCAACTTGAGGCATCAATAAACCGCCTTGCAACTCAATATCAGTCTCAAGTTAAATTGCCAACACCAAATGATTTTCAACATGCTTTAAAAGTGGATATTGGTCAAATTTCGACTACACTTAAGGAAAGTGAATTAATTGTAGACCACCTTCAAAAACGTATTGATTATTATGAGAAGTATAGTAGTGCAAATAAGAAGGATTCTAAAAGAGAGAGTACAATTAAAGGGTATCGCACACTTTTACTTCACCTTCAGGAGTATGAATTAGTTAAGAATATCAAGTTAACTTTTGATAAATTTGATGAGTCTCAATACTGGGATTTTTGGGAGGTTATAGATAGTATCTATCGCGGAGAAATTCAAGTTGATAATCCCATCCGCACCAAAAAAAGAAGAAAAGATGTTCATGGCTATGCAGCAAAGACGATTCAGAAGTTTCAAAAAAATTTATTAGCTTTTCTAAAGGTATCGGAAAATGAGGTTGAGGTTAAATTAAATGTGAGCAATGCTAACCTTGTGCATGGTACTACAAAAGCTAGTAAATCATTATATGTATCAGAAAATGAACTGAAACTTATTAGTGAGACTGACGTGAGTTTTGACGATAATTTACAAGCTGCTAAGGATTTCATTTTAATTAGTGGATTAACGGGTCTTCGGTATGAAAGTGTTGTTGAGGCATCATCAGTTACTGTGGAAAATTATAAACAGGACGCTTACAATTTTAGTTATATTTATATTTATTTGGGTAAGGTAAAAAGTGAGGTGTGCATACCAATGCTAAAACCTGTCATGGAAATTGTTAAACGCAATTCGGGAACGTTACCAGTTCTACCATCCAATCAAAAAATCAATGTATTCATTAAGGATTTATATCGTCACCTCAACATTACCGAGAAAGTAGAAGTGATAAACACTAATTACAAGGGAGAAGTGCAATCTCTTAAAGAACCAAAGTGCGACGTAGTTAGTTGTCACGATAGTAGACGAGGTTTTATAACCAACTTAGACTTACTTGGAGTTAGAAGAACTGTGGTGTCGGATATTACCCATCCATCTAAGGTAAACGAAAATGCTATGCATAAACTATACAATAAATCGCCACTGTTGGATAAAGCAAAACGTTTTGTTGATGAGATATTAAAATTAGATTCTGAAGTATATACATTCTAATATGGTTGTCGGATCTTGATCCGACAACCATTCTTGTACTAGCTCCCTCCCTCCTTCATCCATATTTTTTAAAAATGTTCTGAGTCTTTGAATTCAGATACGTTGCACCGTATTTTCTCTTATAATAGAAATTAGACGGAGCTTTTTTAGAAGCCCATCAATACGCACCTAAATTTTCTACATAAAACTTTAGGTTTATTACATATTGACATGCAAATTCATTTAGGTAAATCTTATACCTCAACTACGTTAATAATCAACCTCATCAAAAAAAATATTAAGCCATCAACAACCGCCAATGCTGAGAAATCAAAATTATTTTTTCGAAATAGAACCTTTTTTATAAGATATGCATATTTATTATTGAAGAACATGACGGGAATAGGTCTTCTCGTCATGTATTGGATAAAAGTAAATAATATAATTAGTATATATGATTAAAGAAGAAGCTACCAAAGCATTAGAATATTATTTCTCTAAGTTAAAGAGAAAGATACACTATGATACACAAGAAGTAATGGATATAACGGGTATAAGTGAAAGAACATTGAGATATCGACTTGCTGAGTTAAGTACGAAATACAAGGAAGTTCCTGCACTGCTTTATCAAAAAAATAGAGTATGGAAAATTCATAATTCTATTCTTGAGGAATTTATTCCAAAGTATAAAAGTAAGGGAAACCATTTGGTTAACCGAGATTGGAATTCATTCATTACATGGGCACCTAGAGATAATTATTGTAAGGAATATCATGCATCTTTAGTTAAGCAAATAATGGACAATTTTCCACCTGAGAAATACCCAACTGAAAAATTCTTCCCTGTATTGGAAAAGAACCAGAATGGTACATATCACGTTCATCTTCTTTCGAGTAAACCGATAGAAGAAATTAAAAACGTGGTTGAATCGGTAATAAGAAAAGGAGTACTGCTGTCTAAAACAGACTGTCGTGTTGAGGTGGCTCCAGTATACAGCAAAACACAAGCTATAACATATTTATTTAAACAAAAAGAAACATGGACATTTTAGAAATCATAAACATTAATGACGTGCCTTTAATCAAGGCTTTAGTAATAAATTACATGACCTACGAATACGAAGCTGATGCAGAACTTAATGATGATTCGGTTCTGAATGAGTTAAGGTATTTGTACAATAATAATTTAATGGGGGTATTGGTCGATTATGAATTTACCTTTTCAAATCACCAATTGGAAAGAGAAATGAGTCCTTGTAATTAGAGATATAAATATTTGTGTGTGTATGATCCGGGCACCGGATTATGCACACTTATATGTATAGTGGAACGGTGTCAAAAAGAGCGATATTAACGAGTTTTAAGAGCTTTAAATTCACTTTATGGGTCTTATGGGACAGGCTAAGGGAATATGCAGTTCTGATTAGGCTAACGCTTTTCCTGCGTTAGTGTGGGCTTAAAGCATTTCAAGACCCATATGCCGTTCAATCATTCTCAGAGAATTCAAGAATTTATTTTATAAGGTACTTTTAATCTTCCGTTACTATTACGGTAACAGTCGTGAATTCGTCTGGTCCAGATTCCCCGAATCTTAAGTCAGGTCCCGACTTAAATGTAAAAGTATATTCTCCAGAAAAATTAGGGGTGAATTCATATGTCGTCTGACGAATTGGCAAATTCATTGTGCAGATAAGACCTTCATATTTGGCTTCTATTTCAATGATTCGGGTTAATCCGTTTCCACTTTCAATAAATCTTCCGAACTCACCACATCCATTCATGACTTGAAAGGAGACAACAATGTTTATTTTTTCTCCTACAATTCTTTCAGAAGGAGCCTCTACGGATATTGCGTATGCTGTCTCAAAATTTGGACTATTATCATCATCATCATCATCATCATTTGAACAAGACATGGAAATTAGCATTAATAATGTAATTATCAGTCCGTATGTAGCTTTGAATTTGTGCATTCTGAATTGAATTCTGAGTTTAAAGAACTAATATACTAAGAATAATTTATTGAATTAGCCAATTTCATCTTTCTTTTTTAACTAACAGAAGGTGCAGCTTGTTTTGCCAAGTTTTTTGTAGTAATTTTGGTATAATCAATCTCCATTACCCGAGGAATGCAACTAGAATCGGTGAAGAGGTTTGGATAGTGTTCCCAGTAACACGAGAATTTATAAAAGCCAGAATGGCGTTGACTGGGATAAAGTTGTTGATAAAAAACAATATCAACATGGAATTACTGACTACGAAGGAAGTAATGCATTTGTTAAAAATTAAGTCTCCTACCACATTAATAAAATTGGAAAGAGAGAACGAAATTAAAGTCGCAAAAAGAATTGGACATCACAAGCGGTACAAGCCCGCTGACATTCAGCGATATATTGACAAACGTAATTAAACAAATTAGGGGCTATTAGCCCTTTTTTTGTAACTAACCATGAAAAAACGGATCAATCTCAAAAGTTGTGTGTGAATTGAAAATGTAGTTCGATATTTGCCAAAAAAAGAGGTTTGGATAACTACCTAGATTTAATTAAGCTTGTATTGCCACAATTCTTAGTGGATCATTTTGAT
>NZ_VORY01000042.1 GCF_007997295.1 Gillisia hiemivivida
GAAGTTAAGCCCGTTAGCGCAGATGGTACTGCATTTTTGTGGGAGAGTATGTCGTCGCCTTTTTTTTGAAAAGCACTTATCGTAAGATAGGTGCTTTTTTTGTTTATATCAATATCCTAAAACCCCTGCATCTAAAGATGGAGGGGTTTTTTGTGTCTGATAGTTTTTACAAAATAAAGGGAGTGTTCTCCAAATTTCCAAATCCTTCATTGATAGCTTTTCTAAGGCTGCTCCTTACTTCCTAAAAGTTCGCAACTTCGAAATTTCTCCAAATTCTTGGAATTTGTGAGTGCTAACTTGTTTCAAGTTGTACACCTACTTTTATGGAATGCCGAGACAATTTCAAAAGCTATCGGAACAACATGACGCAACCATCTGGTATCAATTAGTTGAAAACTACTCCATGGAATAATAGGGGCAATTACTCAATATATAAACCCCTAGATATATCAACACTTCTTAAAAATATAATTCATTTAAGCATAGGGGAAATCACTTATTTTTGGTCAAATAGCTAAAAATAAGCGTATTAGAACTAAATTTTAACGTGTTGTATTCTGGTTAAGTCTTATCTTTAACCCAATACTTTGAAGTTGAATTTCTATTTCAAGGTGGTATTTATGAATTTCTCTACAAATCATAAATAAACATTCCTCCCGAAAAACATTTATGTTTAACACTAACTTTTTGTTCCCGCAATGAAGTTATTCTCCTCCCACATTTTATTTAATACGCATTTCTTTTGTATTTAAAATACCCCTAGAGTTATTTATTATTAACCATTTAAACCAATACTTATGAAACTCTTTACATTGGGGATTACGGGTACATGTTCGAATAGCGTGAGTTATTCTGGAGCGGTGCTAACTCCCACAGATTTAAAAATTAGATTTAGATCCAAAATTGGATCTTTGCTGGTTTTGTTGATTTTTGGAATGGCAATGTTTTTGCCATCTAATATGAATGCGCAGGTTCCAGGAACAGTGGAGGATGCTTTTAATTTACCTGACAAAGATAGATGTACATCTAAAGATTTGGCAATTGTAAGTGCCAGTCTGGATTTGGATAATTGTAACTGTGATGAAGGTGAGACAATCTATGCAACTTTAGTATTAGGTATTGATAATAATACGGAATCTACAAGAACTTCTTTTGCGTTCTGGTCCAGAATTACACTTACTGATACTGATCCAACAACAGATGATATCGTTTATTTTATTAGAGGCTGTCAGGGCCCAATTCCAAAAGGAAGTTTAGCACCACCTAATGGTGTTACGCTTTTGGATTTTGATAATTTGGAGGTATTAGAGTATAATGAAGTCACAGGAAATTTTGATCCTGTAGTTGACCCTGCTAATCCTGAGGATCTCTTACATCAAATTCCTTATGTATGCGGATCAACTTTAACACTAAGCAATATTTATGAAGGTTGGACAGATGCATCTGATAATGCTGCCAGACAATGTCCATTAGATTCTTCAAAAATCAACCCTAAATGCGGTGTTCTTCCAAGTATAGAGGTAGGTGTTGGATTAACAGCCAATTCTGGTTTTACAGATGTTAATTGTTACGGTGGTTCAGATGGTACAGTTATACTTGAATTCAGTGGTGGTACAGCCCCATATATGGTAAACTTCAATTCAACCGGGTTTGCTGCTCAAAGTTCACCTAAAACCTATACCGGTTTAGCAGCAGGCACTTATAATTGGATTGTAAAAGATTCAGGTACCCCAGCATGTACAAAATCAGGTTCAACAACAATAGGCCAGCCAGTGGCAGCCTTAAGCAGTAGTGAAACCCATGTGAATGTACTTTGCTACGGAGGTGCTACCGGATCCATAGATCTAACTCCCTCAGGAGGAACAGCGCCCTATGCCTATGCTTGGACAGCCAGCCTTGGAGGTGCTATTCCAGCAGGACAAGCAACCAATCAGGATCTGACCGGCCTTGTTGCAGGAACTTATGAGGTTGTAATTACAGATGCCAATGGTTCAACTGGAGGTTGTAGAGCAACCAAATCTGTTGTTATCACCCAGCCAGCCGCAGCCTTGAGCAGTAGTGAAACCCATGTGAATGTACTTTGCTACGGAGGTGCTACCGGATCCATAGATCTAACTCCCTCAGGAGGAGCAGCGCCCTATGCCTATGCTTGGACAGCCAGCCTTGGAGGTGCTATTCCAGCAGGACAAGCAACCAATCAGGATCTGACCGGCCTTGTTGCAGGAACTTATGAGGTTGTAATTACAGATGCCAATGGTTCAACTGGAGGTTGTAGAGCAACCAAATCTGTTGTTATCACCCAGCCAGCCGCAGCCTTGAGCAGTAGTGAAACCCATGTGAATGTACTTTGCTACGGAGGTGCTACAGGATCCATAGATCTAACTCCCTCAGGAGGAACAGCACCTTATGCCTATGCTTGGACAGCAAGCCTTGGTGGTGCTATTCCAGCAGGACAAGCAACCAATCAGGATCTGACCGGCCTTGTTGCAGGAACTTATGAGGTTGTAATTACGGATGCCAATGGCACAACTGGTGGTTGTAGAGCAACTAAGACTGTTGTTATCACCCAGCCAGCCGCAGCATTGAGCAGTTCTGAAACCCATGTGAATGTACTTTGCTATGGTGGAGCTACTGGATCAATAGATCTTACACCATCGGGAGGAACCCCAGCATATACCTATGCCTGGACAGCAAGTCTTGGCGGTGTTATTCCATCAGGACAAGCATCCAACCAGGATCTTACTGGTCTTGTTGCAGGAACTTATGATGTTGTAATTACAGATGCCAATAGCACAACTAATGGTTGTAGAGCAACCAAGACTGTTGTTATCACCCAGCCAGCCGTAGCATTGAGCAGTTCTGAAACCCATGTGAATGTACTTTGCTATGGTGGAGCTACTGGATCAATAGATCTTACACCATCGGGAGGAACCCCAGCATATACCTATGCCTGGACAGCAAGTCTTGGCGGTGTTATTCCATCAGGACAATCATCCAACCAGGATCTTACTGGTCTTGTTGCAGGAACTTATGATGTTGTAATTACAGATGCCAATGGCACAACTGGTGGTTGTAGAGCAATTAAGACTGTTGTTATAACCCAGCCAGCCGCAGCCTTATATGGAAGTGCAGTGCCAACAGCTGAAAGTTGTGCATTCAACGATGGTTCTATTGCATTAACTGTTAGTGGTGGAACAACTCCTTATTCATATTTGTGGAATAATGGTGCAATAACTCAAAATTTGAGTGGATTAGCAGCAGGTTCTTATACTGTAACTATAACTGATGCCAACGGATGTGAGGCAACTGCTTCAGCCACAGTTAATGCACCTACCAATTGTATCGTAGACGAAGGTTGTACTCCAGGATACTGGAAAAACCATCTTGAAGATTGGGGATCTACAGATCCTAATGCAGATTTCTTCGTATTCTTTGGTATAGACCCTGTAGGAAATAATGTTGAGGATATAATTGGGGATATGGACCAAAATGCAGATGGAAAACTCACCTTATTAGAAGCTATTTCTGCAGAAGTAAAAACCAGTAAAAACAATGGTTGGTTTGCAGCTTTGGCAAGACATGCGGTGGCAGCTTATTTAAATGCGAGTAATCCAGATGTGGGATATCAGTATGGAACAGCTTATATTTTAAGTGAAACTGAAAAGGTATTCGAAACTAATTACTCAAACAGGAATGCAGCAAATGCAGCGGCTCAAGAACTTCATAATCTGTTTAGAATAGCAAATGAGCGTGTGTGTCCTCTTGGAAATTCCAAAGCACAAGAAGCAGCATTAAGTATTAGTCCAACAGACAACACTGAAACCAGTGTTGTAGAGAAGAGTTTCAGCGCTTATCCTGTTCCTTTCAGAGAAACATTGAATATTGAGTATGATTTTGATTATTCATCTTCTGCTACAATACAAATGTTCGATACTCAAGGAAGATTGCTTCGTACTTATAGAGAAGCAAATGCCTTTAAAGGAAAAGTTACAGAGCTAAGTATAGACTTTAGAACAAGAGCAAGTCAAGTGTATATACTTAAAGTAACTACCGACAGAGATGTGTTTACTAAAAAGATCATTTCTGATAAATAATCAGTAACCAACTAAAAAAGAAAAGCAGCTCGAAAGAGCTGCTTTTTTTTGTAAGCTGGATTCAATGTTGTAACGCAACAAATCGTTGTTGGTTTTTGATGTTTCTAAGCTACAAATTTCAGCTCCATCTCCATCATTTCTTTAGGTGTTTTATAGCCTATGATTTTTCTCGGTCTATTGT
>NZ_VORY01000043.1 GCF_007997295.1 Gillisia hiemivivida
GTTCTTTCTTCATTTAAAAGGGTCTGGATAATGACTCTTTCTTTATAGGTTAGTCGCCTGTGTTTTTTTACTTCCATTTTACAAATCTATTATTTTAGATTTGTTGCGTTAAGTTATTGAATGGAACGATGTTTCTTTAAATTACTGCCAACGGTCTTGGTTAAGGCAAGTAGCGTGGAGTAGGGACACGTTCTTGTCGGCTTAGTTGTTTGTTACTTGGTATCTAAAATAGCACATTTCATCGGAATGCCCGCTATTTGCGCTTAACCGATGTTGCCTACTGTATTTATACTTCAATTTTGTTCTATACCTCTTATCCTGATTTCCTTTTTATCATTTTTTATTTCGGTCAATTTTGATTTTGTCGTGATGTTTATAATAATAAAATCAGCGGTCTGATTTTCAATTTCTGAGCTTTTAATTATTTTTAAGTCACCAATTTCATTTGTGTCAATTTGAATTTTAGAAGGATTTCTTATCAAATTATTGTCAATGAAATAAATCTTGTTGTGAAGAATGTCGATTTTTTGATTTTTTAGGTCATTAAGATTGAGCAATTCCACGTCATTTTTTAGTGAAATGTATATCTTCCCAGCTCCGTCTTTGACAACATTCACTTTTTCAATGCTTGACTTATTCAAATATACATTTTCAACATTGACCTTAATTGAATCTATATAAAAGTCAGTGTCATTATTTTCATCATGAACTTTGATTTCTTGGCCTAAAGTCATGAGAGGAAGGAATAGAATCAATAATATTAAGTTTTTCATATTCGCAATTTCTCGAAATAAATATAGTTGGCAACGGTCTTGGTTAAGGCAAGTAGCGTGGAGTTAGGACGCGTTCTTGTCGGCTTTGTTGTTTTTTAATTGGTCTCTAAAATAACACTTTTCACTCAATTGCCCGCTATTTGCGCTTAACCGATGTTGCCTACTTTAGCGACCAGATTTGAGTAAGAACGAACGATTGCGTATTCTTTTACCATCTAACAATTTCATTAGATCTTTGAACCTGAGTGAGAGTCTGTATTTTCAGCGTTTTAAAAAAATAATCTTATTCTTTTCTGATTTTATTCTTTAGTTTTATTTCATTCTAATTTCGTTCGAGTAAGATTCGGAGTGATATTTTCATTTTTAATCCTTTAAATTTATATTCTTAAGATTTATTTTTCATTTCATTCCGTCAGAGTGAGAATCAGAACGAATTAATTTCATTTCTGAATTTCTCATTTAAAGCTTTTGTTCTTTAAGATTTTTTTCATCTAATTACGTTCGAGTAAGAGTCAGCTGGAATTATTTTCTTTAAAATATTCTTTGTTTTTGTCGTCGAGCTATTGTAGGCAACGGTCTTGTTTAACGCAAGTGGCGTGGGGTTAGGACGCGAACTTGTCGGTTTTGTTGTTTGTTACTTAGTCTCTAAAATAACACTTTTCATCAGAATGCCCGCTATTTGCTGTTAAACGATGTTGTGTGTAGTGCCACACGCACAATTATTTTGTTTCGTACAAATCAGCAACTTTTGTCAAACTTGTAGAATCGCTAACTTCATAAAAATAATTCAGTTGCCATTTTTGAGTTAGTTCCGCTTGCTTACTTTCGGGAAGATCCCAACTAGGATATACTCTAAAAGCTCTTTTTCCTTCTTGCTTTTCTGTTGAAATTATTTTTTGATTTATTAATTCAGATTTAGGAAATACAAATTGTCCAAATAGATGTGTAGATTTCACATTTACTACAAAGAAATCAAAATCATCATTTTCTTGAAAAGGTTCAATTATACCGCTATCATTTCGCTTCCAAAATGTAACAAATTGACCTGCTTTTTTTGCTGTGATTTTAGACTTTCTGCAAATAATGCTTAAATCGTTTAATTTAAAATTACATGCGTCATATTTCTTGCTCTCTTTCTCTAATCTGAAATCCGTAATTATCAAAGAACATTTTTTATAAAATTCAAGTATTTTACTAACCATTTACCAAATTATATTTAGTTTTCATTTTTTTGTTTTTTTTGCATTACACACAACGGTCTTGGTTAACGCAAGTGGCGGGAGTAGGGACGCGAACTTGTCGGCTTTATTGTTGGTTTCTTGGTGACTAAAATATAACTTTTACTTGAATACCCGTTAATTTGCGATAACCGATGTTGTGCCCAGTTAAATAGTATATCTGGTTTTGTTTTTATCTCCTATTTTTTTAAATAATTTGAGTTCTACTCCTTTTTTCAGATCTCGACTTGCTGTTGCACCAGAGATATCTTTGAAAACCTCCATATAATCTTTTCTAGAAAACTCTCTTTTATTGAGTGATACAAAATATTCAAGTCGGTCGTTTTCAGTTAATATGCGGCTATTGAAGTCTAATAGTTCCTCTAAAGATTTATTGATTACTCCAAGCATATATTTGATAAATGCTGTTGAATTTCCTGACTTATCACTATCAGATAGCGCTTTATAGTATTTTTCTTGGTCCTTACTTATTAATGTTTCAAAGGGTAAATATTCAAATACAGGATATTTTTCCATTAATATTAGAGTTTGCCATAATCTACCCATTCTGCCATTTCCATCTAAAAACGGGTGAATAAATTCCATTTCATAATGAAAGACACAGCTTTTTATTAACTCAATTTCTTCAGATGATTTTAAATAGTTAAATAAGTCTTTCATCAAAAATGGAACATTCTCATATGGCGGAGCATAGTGTTCCACCTGAGAACCCTTCATAATGCCTACACCTTGTCTTCTATATTTTCCAGCATCTTCAATTAGATTTTCCATTAAATGTTTATGGCATTCTAAGAATGATTTTTCATTAAATGGTTTATAATTTTCTAAATGTTCATAAATCTCAATTGCATTTAAAACTTCATTAACATCTTTCTTTGGGCCAATTATTCTCTTATTTTCAATTAACGCAGTAATCTGTTCTTCAGTCAATGTGTTACCCTCAATCTTTAAGGAGGAATGAATTGTCTTTATCCTATTTTCCTTTCTTAGTTTGGGAGAAGGTTTGTTAAGATAGTTTGCATTGATTGCTCCAACTTTCTCAGAAATTGAAGTTATCAATCTTAAAATGTCAGGAGTTATATCGTAAGGTGGTTTCATTTGATACTATCATTTGATATTATCAAAGGTAAGATCATTTACTTATTATTTGAATAAAAATCATGATTTTTAATTGGACACAACGGTCTTGGTTAAGGCAAGTAGCGTGGAGTAAGGACGCGTTCTTGTCGGCTTTGTTGTTAGTTACTTGGTGTCTAAAATATCACTTTTTACTTAAATACCCGCTATTTGCGCTTAACCGATGTTGTAGGCAGTTTTTATTCAGTCTGCAAGTAAATTTTGTTTCCGTACAAATCCTCAAAAACAGCACCTATACCCCAGGGCTTTTTAGTCGGTTTATCTATAAAATTAACTCCTTTGGATGTATAAATTTCATATGTTTTTTGCACATCCTTAACTGTCATTACACAAAACGGATAGTTTTCTCCCATTTGTTTTCCAACATATTTTCGGTCTTCTTCAGATGCTTTCCCAAGAGTTAACTGTATCTCACTATTAGGTGCTTTTATACTGACCCAACGCATATTTTCTCCATACTTCTGGTCTGTAACTAAATCGAAACCAAGTTTTGCTGTGTAGAATTCAATTGTTTCGTCATAATCGTTAACCAAAAGTGCAAATGATTTAATGCCCGATTTTGTAGTTTCATTTTCTTGGGCGTTAGATATTGTTAAGACCAGAAAGAACGTAAGTAAAGTTAAAAAAAATGTTTTTTTCATTTTTGCTTAAAATTTTGATGATTGCTTTATCATTTCTTTGAGTGTGTTGATATCAAAGTTATCTATGTTGCTTATTTTTATGTGACGCATACTTTTACCTGTGCCTTCCAAAAGATTATTAGTATCGGTTATTTTATCAAAGTTGAAGAAACCAAGGTTTACGTGATTTTTGGTAGATTTTAGGTAAACATAGTTTTTTTCGGTTGCATAAACTGGTTGTCCCCATTTAAAAAGCTCTTCGGATTTAGGAACAGTTTCTAAAATCAAATTCCGTAATTTTTCCAGCGTTTCAGATTGTTGTGTTGGTGCTTTTTTTATGTATTCGTCTACTTCTTTTATTTTGTTCATTGGCTGGATTCAATGTTGTAACGCAACAAATCGTTGTTGGTTTTTGATGTTTCTAAGCTACAAATTTCAGCTCCATCTCCATCATTTCTTTAGGTGTTTTATAGCCTATGATTTTTCTCGGTCTATTGT
>NZ_VORY01000044.1 GCF_007997295.1 Gillisia hiemivivida
AATATCATTTAAATACATAAGTCTGGTGAATCATTCGGTGAATCATTTTATTACAGATATTTACGTAACTTCATAAGGCAATTAACTGATTTGACTTTCGTCTTTGCAAACTGATTGTTTCATTTAAGACGCTTAAGATGCCTAATTACACTACCTTTTCTGTATTATTCTTTGTTCGTAAACACCATAACGAGACAAAGAAATTATTTATTTATGCACGAGTTACCGTTGATGGAAAACGCTCAGAAATCAGCCTAAAAAGATCAATATCGGTGAATCATTGGGACGTCTCAAAAGGACGTGCTCGGGGAACTGCTCCAAAAGCAAGAAGTTTAAACCAGTATTTAGACCAGGTTTATACTAAGTTTCTGGATTGCCACAAGCTACTATCTTCCGAGAACAAAGTAATATCTGCTCAAAGTATCAAAGCCCGTTTCTACGGGAATGATGAGCACCAAAAAACCTTGTTGGAATTAATGAGCTATCACAATTCTCATATGAAAAACGTGTTGAAACCCGGCACGATGAAGAATTATCGTACCACCGAAACCTATTTAAAGGAGTTTTTAAAGAAGAAAATGAACTGCAATGATATCAACATCAAACAAATCAACTATCGGTTTGTAACCGACTTTGAACAGTTCCTACGCAAGTATTCTGCTAAGGTTTCTCGAAAGACTTGTGGCAATAATGGCACGATGAAACATTTAGAACGTTTCAAAAAGATATTGAACCTTTCAATTAGGCTGGAATGGCTGGTAAAAAACCCTTTTGACAATTTCCAATTCAGATTCGAGAAAAACGAGCGACAATATTTAAGCAAGCGAGAACTTCAATTAGTAGAGACTACAGAATTTACTAATAGCAGCTTACAAAAAGTCAAAGATGTTTTTATATTCTCCTGCTATACTGGGCTTTCTTATATAGATTTAAAAGAATTGACCATTCATCAGATTATTAAAGGAATCGATGGCAGCAACTGGATTTATACCAAACGTGAAAAAACGGATGAAACGGTAAAAGTGCCACTTTTGTCTCAGGCCCAAAATATTATGGATCGATATGGCGATAGTATAAAAGACGAATTTTTATTCCCGGTATTTTCCAATCAAAAGGTCAATAAATATTTAAAAGAAATCATGTTGCAATTGAAAATAAGAAAAAATATCACTTTCCATTCCGCCAGGCACACTTTTGCAACAACGGTTACCTTATCGAACGGCGTACCTATAGAAACGGTCTCTAAACTTTTAGGACATACCAAATTATCTACCACTCAGATTTATGCACGGGTTTTGGAAGGTAAATTAAGTGAGGATATGTTGCTGTTGAAAGAAAAACTTAGTTTATGTGAGTCTGAGGACACAAACTTAGTTGCTCTCGATGGAAGCAATGAATAAGGATTGGTTTGAGAATAGTAAAGGATTATTAGATAAGGATACTATAATTTTTCCTTTGCAACCTCCGGGCGCAAAGCAAGATTGTCATGACAATGACACATCTTGCTTTGCTATCTCAAATGAAATCTCCCTTGTGGCTTTTACCGTTTACTTTGTAAATCTCATTATCGACTTATAAACCATGTTTCTTTTACTAGAAGAATCTTTTTTTCTACTTGACTTAAGTCATAGAGCTCAATATTAAAGCGGATAGGAACCGTTTAATTAAGTGCTTTTTATATTTTTTCTTTTTCATCAGCATATTTTACTAGACACCACTTACTCTTACTCATCATTATATTTTTGATGAGAAAACGATGAGCGCCTAAATCCTTGATATCAATAGCCTCAACTCTTATCTCTCATCATTCATCAAAAATAAGGTATACTTTACGTTCTTTTTCCTCCAACTGCGGCATAAATTGTAAGCAATGATGAGAAACTTACGGAAAAGACTGTAAATACGAGTTCTCGCCAGCTTATCAAATACTCATCAATCAGTATTTTTAAGGTTTTCATTAAAATTCTGTAATAAGAATCATGTTTGATATTTCAGGGAGATTTTTAACGGTTTTCTATTTGAATCGAATGGTACTAAAAGAGTCCGTTTTTCAGCTTTTTTTGACGCCTTTGCCGCAAATCCATGCCTATTTACAGGTCTTTTCAGAGCATTTGACGCAAATTTAGTAAAAAAGCATAAACTAAAATATGATAACTTATTTACAATCAATGAATTAGGAATATATAACATCGCGCTGCGTGTTACCCTCTTGCTATTCCTAATTT
>NZ_VORY01000045.1 GCF_007997295.1 Gillisia hiemivivida
GTTCTTTCTTCATTTAAAAGGGTCTGGATAATGACTCTTTCTTTATAGGTTAGTCGCCTGTGTTTTTTTACTTCCATTTTACAAATCTATTATTTTAGATTTGTTGCGTTAAGTTATTGAATGGAACCTTTTTTTTAAAAATTACACACAACGGTCTTGGTTAAGGCAAGTAGCGTGGAGTAGGGACACGTTCTTGTCGGCTTTGTTGGTTTTTTACTTGATGTTTAAAATATATCTTTTCATTGGAATACCCGCTATTTGCGCTTAACCGATGTTGTTAACTGTTGTTTATACTATACTTTTTTTAATATCGATCACCATAGATTTTTCTCTGTTTAAATTTCATTCCATATCGAGTTGCGCTGAGAATTGAAATCAATATAGTGATGAACATAAATTTGTCCGTTGTATAATATATTATAAAATCCGCACTAATACTTAAACTTAAAATTAATATTATTTTGAGTAAAAAGGCTCTACCGCCAATGTATGAGAATCCGTAATATGTGGACATAAAATTCCCAATTGGGATAATATATTGTTGAAAAAGTTCATCTGATCTTTTGTCTGTTATCTCTATTTCTTTCTCGATTGTAACTAGATATTTTAGAAGTAATTCTTTTTTTCTGATTCTTCCAAGATTTCCAAAATTGGATTTTTTAATCGTTTCAACGTCAATATCATCATTCAATAAATGCTCAATGAAATTTGAAGTTGACTTAAAATGAATCAGTTCACTATTGTCATTTCTTTTAATAACATTTAGTTGATTTAAAATATTCTTATTTAGCTCTTTTTCAGTCAATTATTTTTTCAATTTAAGCACAAACATTATTTAAACAATAGTTTACAACGGTCTTGGTTAACGCAAGTGGCGTGGAGTAGGGACGCGAACTTGTCGGCTTAGTTATTTTGTTACTTGGTCTCTAAAATATCACTTTTCATCAGAATGCCCGCTATTTGCGATAACCGATGTTGTAAAACGTTTAGTTTTCTGACGCTTGTTTGATGTGAATTAATACTCTTTTATGAATTTTATGAATAATTAAGTCAGACCAAAATCTCCAATAGAATTCTGGATTTATGTCAACTTTATACCAAGTCGTTCCTTCCAATTCGGTTATGTTTTCTGAAATACTGATTAACTTAAATTGTCCTTTGTAAGATTTAAAGTAACCATCTAAGTGTGGAGGATGAACTTCCCAGAATGGATTAAATTCATTCATAGGAATTGGTTGTTCCTGAACACTGAATTGGAGTAAATTTGGTTTATTCCATGTAGTTATCGGTTCTACAAAACTTCCAGTTGAAAAGTTACAATATCTAACTGCTCCAACGCCAGTTCCTTTAATTGTCGCATTTGTCGGATATGCAATACCTGTTTTAAATATCCATTCCTTAGGCTCATCTATTTTGTCGAATGTTATTACATTTTCCCAAACTTCATTTATCGGTGCATTTACAATTACCTTAGTTTTTACCGAGATTAAATTTATTGGCTCATTTATGTAATCAAAACTCATAAAGCCAAGGGACAAGGCGAGTAAAATAATGGTTGTATTTGTCTGATTTAGAAACTTCGATCGAGAAGATTTATATCCTAAATAGGATCCTATCCAACCTCCAAACAATAATATTGGACTAGCCATTATAATACAAATTAAGCCTTCTATAGCGAAAAATAAAAGTGATAGGGAAGCTATAATAAAAGCCATAAAACTTAAATTATATGCATCGTTTCTTTCCATCTTTATTTTTCTGCCTGATATAAACGGAGGCAAAAACCCCAATAAAATTGGGATAAATAAAAATATAGTCCAGCCATAATCTCCAAAATAATTTATTGAGATATATCCAATTATCAGGATAATAGGAATTGTAATTAAAATCGATATTAGGTTTGTTTTATTCCAGATTTTTTTCACGAATGCTGGATTCAATGTTGTAACGCAACAAATCGTTGTTGGTTTTTGATGTTTCTAAGCTACAAATTTCAGCTCCATCTCCATCATTTCTTTAGGTGTTTTATAGCCTATGATTTTTCTCGGTCTATTGT
>NZ_VORY01000056.1 GCF_007997295.1 Gillisia hiemivivida
GAAGCAGGAACAGGTGGAAGTGATCGTTTTTGTATTGATTCAGACTTGAGTTCTGTAGATCTTTTTGCACTTATTGTTGGCGGAGATACTGGTGGAAGCTGGACAGATGTATCCGATGGTTCGGTATCTAGTCCAATTGATCTAAGTGGATTTGGAGCTGGCACTTATGTATTTACATATACTGTAAGTCCAAGTGATCCTGATTCCGAATGTGAGTCAGATACTACGACAGTTAGTATAAGTATTGATGATTCTTTTGAAGCTGGAACAGGTGGAAGTGATCGTTACTGTACTGATGACGACTCACTTGGTTCTGTAGATCTTTTTGCTCTTATTGTTGGTGGAGATACTGGTGGAAGCTGGACAGATGTATCCGATGGTTCGGTATCTAGTCCAATCGATTTAAGTGGATTTGGAGCTGGCACTTATGTATTTACATATACTGTAGGCCCTGAAGATCCTGATTCAGAATGCGAATCAGATAATACAACAGTTAGTAT
>NZ_VORY01000046.1 GCF_007997295.1 Gillisia hiemivivida
GTTCTTTCTTCATTTAAAAGGGTCTGGATAATGACTCTTTCTTTATAGGTTAGTCGCCTGTGTTTTTTTACTTCCATTTTACAAATCTATTATTTTAGATTTGTTGCGTTAAGTTATTGAATGGAACTAATACTAAGTACATTCCTCCTAACGCTAACTGGTACACTTCAACTTGCGTAAAATAGTAATTGATCCATATATTTTCCAGCAAAAAAAAAGAGTTAAAACGAATTTGAAAAGTAAATTTTTTTACGCCGGCTAGATTTACCAAGCCAATCTCGAAAATCAGTATGGGGGAAATCCCTTAAATTTGGTCAAAAATTTGAAAATCAGCGTAATAAGTGATTATATTTTCCTTTTTGAATTAAAAATTATTTTATTTTTATTCTCAATAGTATGGGAATTATAATTATTTAGTAAAAAAAACCTCCTAACTATTTAATTCAACAATCTTAATAACAAATTATTCCTCCCGAACGAACCTATGCCTTTTGGCATCATTAACTTTTTGTCCCTAACAATTAAGTGTTACTTCCCCAATTGTTGCTTTTTACCCCTTACCCAAACCTACATTCTTACTATTTCTTAAAGTTTATGGCGCTAACCATAAAACATTTAATTATGAAAGAATTTACATGTTTGATATCGAAATCGATATCTAAATTTTCGACGATTAATGGTATTAAGATCACTACATTGTTTGTTTTTATTTTATTATCATTTTTTAGTTTTGATTTACAAGCGCAAGCGGATACTCCATGTGAAGGAGCAAATCGTTGGCAAGGTGGGTCTAAATGGAATGCTGATGGAACTATAGATGACAGGCCAAATTCTGGGGAACCTAATGGTATTATAAGATGTGGGAGTTCTGCTGAAACACAATCTCAGATCTTACCTTTCAATAATGCTGTATATAATAGTTCAGCATTTCTAATCGATGTTGAGGGAGGTGGTTGTGTGAACCCAAGTACCGGGAGTATTGTAGCCCCGGATAATCCAACCAATGGACAACCTATTGTTTGGCTTAACTTTGATGTAAGGCCATATTCTGGTAGTTTCGAAGTTCAAATTAATGATAACTCAGGCGATAATATAGGTTGGGCTTTGTATGTTTCTACCCAGAATGATGATTTTACAACCTATAGCAATGCTGCTGGAGATGATTTAAGCGGAGATTGTTCAAATCTTACTTTTGTTTCATGTGGAGTTGAATCATCAAGTACCTGGAATACAATACCGGTAGGTAATGTAGATTTTTTGGAAGCTACCAACTTTTATTTGGCCATTTGGGATCAGGATGCAGATGGTAATTTATCAGTAAATAACTTTAAAGCCAGATTTGGATGTGGCGATGGAGATATTCCAATTTGCGCTCTAGTAGTTGGGGAGGAAACAGTTAGTTGTGTAGATTCTGGAACTTATCAGGTAGTTGTACCAATAACTGGTACAAATGCTCAATTTACCGCAACAGATGCTAATGCTCTTACTATTTCTGAGGATGTTTGTCTTAGCAATATTGGTGTAGACGAAGAAGGTGTTTTTGGAAGTTTCACTTTGACTTACAACATAGGAACCCCTTATAATATATCTATTAGTGCAGTTAAACCTTCCACCAATGGTTGTGCTGATCCATTTAATCCTACACAATGTGTTGGTGGGGTATCGGGTAGTTCACCCAATCTTCCAACAGTACAAATTTCGGATCAAACCATATGCGAAACTACAACCTCTGTAGATTTGACATTATTAGAGCCAGAGGGTAAAACAGGTGGCACTTGGTCTAATTCTGAAGGAGATATTACTGATGCAACTGATGTAGATCCTAATGATGGACCTTTTACATATACTATAACTGATAATATTAGCTGTGAAGGTAGTGATGATGTCGCTTATACTTTTTATGATTTACCTGAAGCAGGAACAGGTGGAAGTGATCGTTTTTGTATTGATTCAGACTTGAGTTCTGTAGATCTTTTTGCACTTATTGTTGGCGGAGATACTGGTGGAAGCTGGACAGATGTATCCGATGGTTCGGTAT
>NZ_VORY01000047.1 GCF_007997295.1 Gillisia hiemivivida
GGATCATGACTAATTGTTGTGTTTATGCAAAAATTGTGGTTAATCTGTAGAGGAAGAATTCTACATTTTTTACTCCTCTGAACTGTGCTCTAAAGGCTTTTATTTTTGCGTTGAATGATTCTGCTGAGGCATTAGTGCTCCGATTTATAAAGTAGTTTAGGATTGATCTATAATTGAGTGTTATTGTGTTGGCAATGGTATTGAATGCTTTAAAACCAGTGTTTTCTACATCTTTGTACCAATGTGCCAGTTTTGTATAAGCAGTTTCCATAGAGGTTGCCGTATTAAATATATTCCTAAGTCCCTGAGATAGATCAAAGGCAATTTTTATATCAGGATATTGATCGAATAATATCTTACTTCTTGTGTATTGGTTTTCTGTCCAGTTTGAGGGAGCTTGGTAAAGCAAATATCTGCTCCTTGCCAATAGCTGCTTTCTTGTGTCTCCATTGCTAAACTCTTTTGGACTGAATGATTTGTTCTTTGTTCTCGCCTGTTTTACTTGCTCATTCTCAAGATCAATAGCAGCCCATCTGTGTTTGATCCTAATATCCTGAAGGGCTTCTAGTGCCAGTTTTTGTACATGGAACCTGTCGGTAACCTGCATCGCCCTTGGGAAGCATTTTTTGGCAATGATCTTCATGGAGTTTGCCATATCTAAGGTAATTTCCTTAACCCTGGCTCTTTTCTTGGCCGATATCTTTAGCAATTGTTCTATGATGGGTTCCACCTTGGTTCCTGAGAATATGCCCACTATTGCTCCTTTTTTACCTTTTGCTTTTTTGTTGGTAATTATTGTGTAGAGTTCTCCTTTAGACAGCGCTGTTTCATCAATGGATAAATAAGACCCAATATTATCAGGGAAGATAAGCCATTGGTTAGCATGTCTCTTTTGCTCCCATTCTTTAAATCCGCTTAAATGATTTTTGTACTGGCGTTGGAGTCTCTTGCCATTGACATTATAGAATCCTGCGATGGTGTGGCAATCTGATGCTTTAGTATCGACTAATTTCTTTTAAAAAAGCAGCGAACTCGGTGGTCATTCGTGTTCCCTGTGCTACTAAATTCCAATCTCTCTGGATAACTTCTTTAGTTGTTTTATCTAGCCATCTACGCCGTTTTACGTGAAGATATACCGTGTTTCCGCGTAATGGAAAATCTTGAATAGTTACTTCTTTGTGAAAACCGTGAGCTATTAATACTCGGGAGGTCTCTTCTTTTGGAGGTGTATTGACTTCTTCAAAATGAAGATGCAGAACCTCTTCATTTTCTTTCTTACTTTTTATTAAATCAAAATGATCCACTAAGAATTGTGGCAATACAAGCTTAATTAAATCTAGGTAGTTATCCAAACCTCTTTTTTTGGCAAATATCGAACTACATTTTCAATTCACACACAACTTTTGAGATTGATCC
>NZ_VORY01000004.1 GCF_007997295.1 Gillisia hiemivivida
TCAGCAGAATCATTCAACGCAAAAATAAAAGCCTTTAGAGCACAGTTCAGAGGAGTAAAAAATGTAGAATTCTTCCTCTACAGATTAACCACAATTTTTGCATAAACACAACAATTAGTCATGATCCTGGTTTATACCATTCCTCATTTAATTTTTACTGTTTTTTATTCATTAAAAAACCCGAGACTAAAAGTTTCGGGTTTTAAAAAATCATTTATTTTAAATGTCCTTCAAATAATACAAGATTAAAAAAGAAAGCATTTAAAATTTTTAATAATCAATATGGGGAGATGCTGTAGTAGTTATCTCTCAATTTTATTAATCGAAAAAATAAGGGTGTAATAGAAAAGGCTGTGAATTGTAATCGGCGGTGAGTTTAATATGAGAAGTTATTCTACAATTGTTACACACTTCTACATAATAAATTACAACCTGAACATTTAAAGCTGCTCAGGTTGTAATTATTGTTCTTATTTATAATACCAAATGCCATTTACAAGTTTTACAGCTCGCATACCGTAAGGACCGCTGTAATACCATCCATTGTAGAAACGAAGAACTGTCAAACCTTCAATGGTGTAATATTCTCCGTTAATATAAGTTGGTGCAACGGGTTCAGTACCTCCTGAAGGATACATAGCATTAATACCAGTTTTATCTCCGGAAGAAAGTGCATTTCTCTGCGTACTATATGTACTTCCGTCTACTTTTACTATAGTAGGTTGACCATTGTTTGAGAAGGAATAAGAACTATATAACATGATAGATCCAAAATCTAGATTTGAAGTGAATTCGTCTCCATCAGATCCGTTTTCTGCATACGTTTTAAAATTATGCTCTCTCCCACTTTGAATGTTAGAGTAATTGATCTTGATGTGGCTGTCACGATCTACTCTACTCTGCTCATGCCATAGACCAACTGCGTGACCAATTTCGTGAATAGTGTTCCCTGTGGAACATGCACTGGCTAAGGTAATATTCTGTCTACCCCCAACCATTCCAACATATGAAGAACATCCAGATCCTGGTGTAAAGTAAATATAATTGGATTGACTTGATCTTTGAACAAATTTAAGATTTGTATTTGCTTCCCAGTGCTTAATAGCGTCTGTCGCTCTATTTTTATCTGGAAGATTACTATCTATGGAGTAGTAAACAGTGTTATCCGTCCATCTTGCTGAAGTTCTCCCTACACTCTTTTGGGCAGGAATCTCCTCCCCTTTCTCAAAAACTAATTTTACATCTTTTGATGTAATCATATCATTTGAGAAGATAATATCTCCTTCGTAAATATAATCGCCATCTATTTCTTCTACCGTAATTTTCTGGCCGGCAAAATAAACTTCAGATAGCATCCCGAAGTCCTCTGGATATGCCATTTCAACGTTTGCAGATAATTCTTTAATTTCATTTAATTGCTCTTCTGTGTTTGGGGTGATTTCATCTTTACTACAAGACAGAATAGCTAAAGCCGGCAGTAAATACAATAAATTTGATCTCTTCATAAATCGGGGTTTTAAAATTTAAATGAACAAGTTCTTTTTATTAAATAATTCTTGTTCTGGTTATTAACAAATTATTATGAGTTTGTTTTTATTCAAAGTTCGTTCCAAAAAAAACATCATCACTTCATAAATATTTAAACATCAGATATTTATAATTACAAATTATTTTATTATTTATATCTCTTAATGATATTAATTATTTATTTCCAATAAATATTAGTAAAAATTTATGGATTCAATTCCTTTTTTAGAACCGAACTCCAAACAACAGCTCATGAGGGGGAGATATGAGTGTTTCCTATTAACAATCGCTAAAATACATAAATAAACGTTAAACGGTATCTTTTTTTAACTTTTTTTTAACTTTAACATTTTAAGCAAAAGAAAAGCTGTCCGAAATAAATCGGACAGCCCCTTCTATTAACACCTCTAATTATTATTAAAATAACTACTGGTGTAACAAAACTAACTCAGTGAACAAGTCATCCCCCCGGTTGACAAAGCCACTAGAGCTAATTTTTAAGGAAAACTAATTACAAATATTTGCAGAAACTTCTACTTCTAGAGGATAATCTATTCCTCCTTCACTTACAACAACTACATTGATAGAAAAATCATTTGCATTTATATCAGTTTGACATTTTTGAGCACCAAGAACTGGCAAAGAAACTTCAGCATCTGAAGCTATCAAACCTTCAAAGAGATCTATAGAAACCGTGATATTATTAGCATTTGAAGTTTCTAAGTCAAAATTTATTGTTCCTACCTGTAGACCATCAATCATTAAAGGATAAAACGGATCCTGTCCTACAGGAAAGCCTACTAATGATACCGTTTCTGTAAAAGATAGTTTATCACATCCAGCACCTGGAGCAGGAATACAATCTGTTGGATCTACACCACAATTAGGGTCTGTATTTAATCTACACCCTGTATTTTCATCAGCATCAAGAATTCCATCACCATCATCATCAGTATCACAAGCATCTCCTAAACCATCTTCATCAAAATCTGCCTGACTTGGGTTTGAAGTACTTGGACAATTATCCACACCATTCAAAAATCCATCATTGTCACAATCATCACCGGGATTAGCTGGATCACATTCTCCATTTCCTCCACCAGGGATTGTTCCATCACCATCAAGTGCATTTTCACATTCCCCAACTAATAGGTGTAAATATTCATTTGTAGTTCCATCATCATTTAATAGTTCATTAACCATATTCCAAGATAGAGCAACTGGTACTGGTGTATTATCTATATCACCATAATTACCTGTTCCGCCCCAATCTTGTGGATAAATAACTAAATATAAATACGGAGCATCATTTCCTAAGTTTGCTGGTGGTCCAGGAATTACTAAACATAATGGATCTGCAAAATATCCGCCATCACCGGTTCCTGTTGTTGCCATTGCATTAGGATTATTATGATTGTATATCTGAATTCCAGTAGCATCCAGACCAAAATAAAGATCAATTGCGTAATCTGCTACCCAGTGTCTTCCATCCTCGTTACAATAATTAACAAATAAGCACAACGGATAAATTGTTTTAGGAACAATATCAAAGAATACATATCCATATTCATTTACCACTCTTCTATCAAAACATAATACTTCAATGTCAAAATATGGTTTTGTGCCTGGGAATACTTCAAACATTTTAGGTAAAGCATCCTCTACATATCCATCAAATTCTGCATCATCTCCTTTAGGAGCAATCCATATTAAATTTCCATTAACCGCGCTGTAAAAAGCGTCACT
Organism: Gillisia hiemivivida; assembly: GCF_007997295.1. Taxonomy (GTDB): domain Bacteria; phylum Bacteroidota; class Bacteroidia; order Flavobacteriales; family Flavobacteriaceae; genus Gillisia; species Gillisia hiemivivida. Next base: position 3,274 of record NZ_VORY01000004.1, read on the forward strand.
AGCAACAGAAGTATCTCCATCGTATACCATAAAACTAGTTACGGTAACCATTGTAGAACCATCAGACGGAACAGGAATTTTCAAATCTTCAGAGTAGTCTGTAAAATAACCAGAATCATCTGAAAAGATATCTACCGTGGTCGAGTAGTCTGAACCTCCATAAGAAAATTCAATAACGGCAACCGCAGGTTCTGCATCTGCACATGTAGGAACTTGATCAAAATGGCCTTTTTGCATGGATCTATTAGCAAGATCATTAAGCAGTGCACCAAAAGTTATAGTAGTAAATTGAGAATCTGCATCGTCAATAGGACCTTCTACTTTCTCTGTACTACAGCTGGCAAACAATAGCATTAATATCGCTACCATCGCGTATATATTCGTATATTTTTTCATCTTTAAAATTTTAAATTAATGTGTTGCGTAATATTTCAATTAAATAAACCACTCGATTAAAATTAACCGAGTGGTTATTTATTAAAATTTAATTACACGTATCACCTGCATGAACTATTACCCAGAAACTATCATCATCACTTGTTCTAGTTAAAGTAAAGCTAGTTTCGCTATCTCCAACCTCATCATTTCGGTTGTATTTACCAGGACTCTTAGCTGTATTTCCAGGTTGTTCTTCGCTTAAATAAACGTGAAGATCTGAGATGCTAAATCCTGAGGCTAAATTTATTGTGAACTGAACTTGGTCTCCTGTAGCTGTAATTGTTACAGTTCCGGCTTTTACACCTTTAGAAGTATCATTCTGTCCTGCACCTCTCCAGAAGTCAAAAGTCTGTGTTGCACCATCGTCAGTATTGAAATTTTCTGCCCAGCCCCATCTATTGGAATTAGAGATATCATTAATTTCTGTGTCTCCAAACATAAATGCTGTTCCACAACCACTAGGTGGAGTTGTTTCTGGACATCCATTATTGGTTAAGCTATACTCTGATGGACATCCATCAATACAGTCGTTCAATCCATCACCATCGGAGTCTGCGATACAAGCATCTACTGGACATCCATTATTGGTTAAGCTATACTCTTCTGGACAATTATCACAAAGACCAAAGAATCCATCTCCATCGGGATCGCTTCCTATACATGGTTCATTTTGCGGACATCCATTTGCTTCTGTTCCAGCTCTAGTTGGGCATTCATCACATACATCTCCAACTCCATCATCATCGCCATCAGCTTGACCTGGATTGTACGTAGTTGGGCAATTATCATCATCATTAGGAATACAATCTCCGTCTAAATCTCCAGCCGTTGAAACTCCTGGAATACATCCGGGTATTACATCACATCCTATAAAAACATGGATATATTCATTTGTTTCTCCATCTGCATTCAATAATGCGTTTACATCATTCCAACTTAAACCTTCTTCGGCTAATGGAGTATTATCTACATCTCCGTAATTTCCAGTCCAATCTTTTGGTGTAATCACATAAAATAAATAATCTTGAGAATCTAAGAAACCTTCTGGTTTATCCGGAACCTCCAAACATAAAGGATCGGCAAAATAATTATTGTTTGCAAGAACTCCTGTATTTGGCATTGCATTAGCATCACCGCTAGTATATAATTGGATTCTACCTGTACCATCATCGTAATAAAGATCTAAAGTATAATTCCCAACAAAATGTCTATCTCCTACACATAAGTTAGCAAAGAAACATAGTGGATAAATTTTACCTGGTACAAGATCAAAGAATGGATAACCGTATTCGTTTACATCTCTTCTATCAAAACATAAAACTTCTACATCTATATATGGCTTTGAATTAGCATATACATCAACATCAAATGGTAGTGGCTTAGTTATATAACCAGCAAAATCTCCTGGTGCTATTGGTGCTACCCAGATTAAATTGTCACTTGAATCGTAAACTCTAAATCCCTTTAAAGTAACTTTTGTAAAGGCTGCACCTTGTGCAATAGGAATTTTTAATAGCTCACTATATTCTGTGAAATAACCATCAGAATCTTCTGAAATTCCAACTTCTACAACTTTATCCCCACCACTTCCAGGATAGGAAAAAGTTACCATAGCCATATCAGGCTCAGCATCTGAACAAGTTGGTACTTGACTAAAATGATCTTTGTTCATTGACCTATTTGCCAAATTATCTAGCAATGCTCCAAATGTGAGCTCTGCAGAATTTTTAGCCTCTGGTGATGTATCCACAGCAGTTTCTTCTGTGGTACATGAGGTAAAGAGCAAAGCGACAAACGCAAAAATGCTCCAATAATAATTAATAGTTTTCATAATTAAATAGTTTAGATTAATAATATATTTAGAATGGTTAATAAAATTTGTGTAAGAAAAAACTGCATGATATTATCATGCAGTTTCTTTAGATTTAATTTAATTCCAGCTGTCCACATGCAATAGGAAGCGTGGCTATGTAATCACTACCTACATCCTTCCCGTGAAGAACAATGGTCTTTTTATCTAATGGTGTCATATCTGCCATTGATGGGAACCCAGAAGCCCCTAGAGTTACTGTTCTCTCATACATTAAAACACCTGTTGTGGTTACTGGGAAATTAGAATTGGTACCATCTCCCGCACCGGCTAGGGTAAGGAATAATTGCGGACCTCCATAGGCACTCAAACCTTCACCAATTTCTAACAGACCATTACCATTTCCACCGTTTATAACAAGATCTGCGCTCATATCTGGACAGGTAGAATCAAAGGAATCATCTGTTTTACCATGAATATGTTGTGGATGTAAACCGTTATCTAGACCGAATCCGGCAATTTGAGTTTTTATCGTATTCCCATCTAAGGTTACATAAGCTACAGCAGCAACTTTAGAGTTATTAAGTTCTCTTAAACAAGCGTAATACGTTGTAGTATTGCTTGTTGGATCATTAAAAACTGGAGGCGTATCGTCATCATCACAACCTTCCATAAAGTGATAGTATTCTAATTTATCATCACCCACAAATAAGGTTTTAGCTTCAAATTCAGTTAAAACTCCAGATCTAATTATTGTTCCCACGCGATCTGAATCATATTCAGGAGAGTCCAATAATGTGATTTCAAAATAATAGGCGTCATCATCAGAATCTGGATCATCTGGAAGAGCTACACATAAAGGAGATTCCTGATACACACCATTATTTAAAGTCGCGATTGACGTTGAATTTGCTTCATTCTTAGTATATAATCGGGTTCCACGGGTCTCAGTAGATGTATCATAAGTCCAAACGTCAATAGTATAATTAGCAACATAGTGTCTACCCTCTGGAGTACAAAAGTTACCAAATAAACAGAAGTTGAAGATTTCTTTTTGATCTATATCAAAGAATACATAACCGTACTCATTAACCATACGTCTATCAAAACATAGAACTTCTATATCTATATATGGTTTTGTACCTGCATAAACATCAACATCAAAAGGTAGCGGCTTATCCACATATCCAGAGAAGTCTCCAGGAGCTACAGGAGCTATCCAAATTAAATTGTCACCAGCATCAAAAACTTTAAATCCTTTTAAAGTAATTTTTGTAAAATCTGTTCCTTGTACAATTGGAATTTTTAATAGTTCACTATATTCTGTAAAATATCCACTGGCATCTTGAGAGATACCTACTTCGACAACTTTATCCCCACCACTTCCTGGATAGGAAAAAGTAACTTCAGCCATATCAGGTTCTGCAGCTGAACAGTCTGGGACTTGATCAAAATGACCTTTTTCCATTGCTCGGTTTGCCAAGTTATCCAGCATTGCTCCAAACGTAAGCACTGCAGATTCCGTGGATGCATCATCTATAGGAGATGATGTTTCCTCTTTACTACAGGAGGTGAAAAGCATTGCAATTATCGCAATGAAACTTAAAGAGTAATTTAACTTTTTCATGATTAAATAATTTAGATTAATAATATATTTAGAATGGTTAATAAAAGATTTCACACGAACAGCCCTAAAGGGGCTATGATATTTTCAATTTAATTTGATTTTTTGTGGGGAAGTATTATTCAACAAGAAAGGCGCAGTTGGGGGTGACATTCTTGATTAAAGTAAAGATATCGAGATATCTAGGTTTGTACCTATGGGGAATTTCCCCCATATTTGGACACTATAGCTTATACCTTATTATGCTGTAAATCGATTAAATTATGATTTATAGCGTATATGATACTTTCCAAGATGGTATCAGAATTTGTACGCTTAACGATATTTGCCCTATGCTTTTCTATGGTCTTAGGTGATATAAACAAGGTGTCAGAAATTTCTTTCGTCTTGTAACCTTTACACAATAATTGAATAATTTCTTTTTCTCTTTTTGTAAAGCTAAATTCTGCTAGATTGGAGTTTTGTTCGAAACAATTCTGTACGTTTTCAGAATTACTCCCTACTTTATCTTTTATCATAGGAGCTTCATCATAAAAGTGAATCATCATAATGAATTGGCCGTGTAGCATTTTATCAAGTTTACTAAAGCTTATCTTAGCATTCCTAGTTTTATTATTTTTCAACTGTAAGGAAGTTTTAGTTACAGCCTTCATATGCTTTCCTCTGGCAAAATTCCTTAAACTAGCCCTCACTTTTGTTTTATTTTCACAATTCACAAAATCTGTCAGTTTTAAGTCTTCTATATCTTCCACGTCGAATTTAAATGTTTCTTTAAATGAATCATTCATGGCAATTATAGTATCCTGCTGCAATAGAACCACAGGGTTTACCAATAAATTAAATAAGCCTAGAAAAGAGTCTTTCCAATAATTTGTGATAGAAAATTTTGAATGTACCTGCTGTAAAATTCTACTATAAAGAATTGATTCCGTGCAGGAGTTATAAATGACTTCATTAACCTCATTTTTGTATTTCTCTTCTATAATGCTTCTAAAATTTTTATCTGCATACATCACCAACCAGCACTTATTAAGGAAATGTGTAGATTTAAAATTTGAAATATTCTTTAAGCTTTTTGAACTCATTGAAGTTTGATCTACCAAAATAATATCTGGAAGTAGGTCTAAGGCTATGTTATAGCCTGTATGAAGTGAATTCACCGTACTTATTTCACAATGAACACTTAGATTTTCTTTAATTTGTGTAATAAACTTAAGTTGATTACTAATAATTAATAGTAGTTTTTTTTCCGTCTTCATTCCTCTTATTTTGTATTAACATATAACTCACGTAGGTAAAAAATGAGATTTTGGGCAATACGAAATCATATCGATAGTTCGATTGGATTTCTAGGGGGAATGGGATAATAGGATTGTAAAAAAATGGGGTATTCAACTAAATAAATAATGGGGGGGAATCTAATATTAAATATAAGGGAATACCCCCATATAAAATAAAATAAATAGGTACTATTACGCTTACATTCAGCGATTTAAACTATCGTCAAAAAGTGACTTTTTAAAGTTGAAATCCGTTTTATTGGCAAAAAATTATGTGATTCATATATTTAACTTAAGCAAATGTTAATTTTGATTATTTCTCAAAAAAAGGATAATTTGAGTCTAATCCATGAATTTATCTCTTAGTTTTACATTTAAATTAACATGCCATATTTGATGCTTACTTTTTAGTTTGCAACAGTTTAAGTACCTTTGCCAACTTGACAAAAAATATGGCTAAAGCTGAAGAAAACATTGAGGTATTAGGGGCTCGCGTTCATAATTTAAAGAATATAGATGTTACGATTCCCCGCGAAAAATTAGTAGTTATAACCGGTCTCTCCGGATCTGGAAAATCATCCTTAGCATTCGATACCATTTATGCTGAAGGACAGCGCCGTTATATTGAAACTTTTTCATCTTACGCAAGGCAATTCCTAGGCGGAATGGAGCGCCCAGATGTAGATAAAATTGAGGGCTTATCTCCCGTTATTGCTATAGAGCAAAAAACAACCAGTAAAAATCCAAGAAGTACTGTTGGTACTATTACCGAAATATATGATTTCCTAAGGCTGCTATTTGCCAGAACCGGGGATGCGTTTAGTTACAATACTGGAGAAAAAATGGTGAGTTATAATGATGAGCAAATCAAAGAGCTTATCATTAAAAACTTCATCGGTAAAAAAATAAGTATTCTAGCCCCAGTTGTACGATCCAGAAAAGGACATTATAGAGAATTATTTGAGCAAATAGCAAAACAAGGTTTTGTAAAAGTAAGAACCGATGGAGAAGTTCGGGATCTTATTAAGGGAATGAAACTCGATAGATACAAGATCCACGAAGTGGAAATTGTTATTGATAGGCTTCAAATAGACGAAAATGCAGAATCTGATAAGCGCCTAGAAGAAAGTATAAAAACGGCCATGTATCATGGTGATGACGTACTAATGGTCTTAGAGCAAGATTCTAATGAAATTAGATATTTTAGTAGAAATCTAATGTGTCCTACTTCTGGAATCTCCTATCCTAATCCAGAACCAAATAATTTCTCATTCAACTCTCCAAAAGGAGCATGTCCTAATTGCAACGGAATTGGAACTCTGCATAAAATTAATGTAGACAAGGTTATTCCGAAGAAAAACCTTTCCATTAAAAATGGAGCTTTGGCACCACATGGTCCGCAAAAAAAGAACTGGATTTTCTCTCAACTGGAACTTATTGCTGAACGATTTGAATTTAAATTAAGTGATCCTATAGAGAAAATACCAGAAGCTGCGTTGGAAATGATCCTTTTTGGAGGTAAAGAAAAATTTTCTAAGCAATCTACTACTTTAGGTATCACCCGCGATTTTAAAATTGATTTTGAAGGAGTTGCAACATTTATAGAGAACACTTATAATAATAACGAATCTACCTCTCTAAGACGTTGGGCAAAAGAATATATGGATAAAATAGACTGTCCAGTATGTCACGGCAGTAGATTGCGTCAAGAATCGCTGTATTTTAAGATCAATAATAAAAATATTGCAGAATTAGCTAATAAGGATATTACTGATCTTGCCAGCTGGTTTGCGAATTTAGAATCAAGCCTTTCAGAAAAACAATTAAAAATAGCTTCCGAAGTTATAAAAGAGATCCGGACTCGTTTACAATTCTTGATAGATGTTGGGCTTACCTATTTATCGCTGAATAGAAGTTCCAAATCCCTTTCTGGAGGAGAAGCTCAAAGAATTAGACTGGCCACACAAATTGGATCTCAGTTGGTTGGAGTGCTTTATATTCTAGATGAACCTAGTATTGGCCTACACCAACGTGACAATGATAAGCTGATTAATTCCTTAGAAGCGCTTAGAGATATTGGAAACTCTGTAATTGTTGTAGAGCATGATAAGGATATGATAGAGCGAGCAGATCATGTAATAGATATTGGTCCTAAAGCCGGAAAACATGGGGGAGAAATTATAAGCCAAGGGACTCCTGCACAAATAAAAGAGAGCAACACCATTACCGCTGCCTATCTTAATGGTACTATGGAGATCGAAGTTCCCAAAAAGCGAAGAAAAGGAAATGGGAAAAATATTACACTTAGCGGGGCTACAGGTAATAACTTAAAGGATGTCACTGTAAAGATCCCTTTAAGTAAAATGATTGCAGTTACAGGGGTTTCAGGAAGTGGAAAATCTACTTTGATCAACGAAACCTTGTACCCTATCATGAATGCCTTTTACTTTAATGGCGTTAAGGTTCCTATGCCTTATAAAAGCATTAAAGGTCTAGACCATATAGATAAAGTAATAGATATTAACCAATCTCCTATTGGAAGAACACCTCGATCTAACCCTGCAACCTATACCGGGTTATTTTCTGAAGTGAGAAATTTGTTCGCTAAAACTCCTGAAGCTTTAATTAGAGGTTACAAACCTGGAAGATTCAGTTTTAATGTAAAAGGGGGAAGATGTGAAACTTGCAGAGGTGGAGGCCTTCGGGTTATAGAGATGAATTTTCTACCAGATGTTTATGTAGAATGTGAAACCTGCCAAGGAAAAAGATTCAATAGAGAAACCTTGGAAATTCGTTACAAAGGGAAATCTATTTCAGATGTATTGGAAATGACGATTGAAGAGGCTACAGATTTCTTTGAATTGATTCCGAAGATATATAGAAAATTAAAAACAATGAGAGACGTAGGTTTAGGTTATATTACACTTGGCCAACAAAGTACTACGCTCTCTGGTGGGGAAGCCCAGCGAATTAAACTATCGACAGAACTTTCTAAGCGCGATACCGGGAATACTTTTTATATATTAGACGAACCTACCACAGGTTTACATTTTGAAGACGTTCGAGTACTAATGGACGTTCTCAATAAATTAGCAAACAAAGGAAATACGGTTCTTATCATTGAACACAATCTGGATGTTATTAAATTAGCCGACCATATTATTGATATAGGCTACGAAGGTGGGAAAAATGGAGGTGAAGTAATTGTTACAGGAACTCCAGAAGTAGTTGCAAAACATAAGACAAGTTATACTGCACAGTATTTAAAAAAGGAATTAAAAATTAAATAAGATTTTGAACGATACAGAAATGAGAGCTAAGCAAGGTAATAAAGCATGGAACGGAATTAAAACAAACGATTCTTGGGCTATTTTTAAAATAATGGGTGAATTCGTAAAAGGATATGAAAAGCTCAGTCAAATTGGACCTTGCGTCTCTATTTTTGGGTCTGCACGTACAAAACCAGATCAAAAATATTATAAATTAACTGAAAGGATCGCTCAAAAAATTGTGGATCATGGTTATGGTGTTATTACCGGGGGTGGACCTGGAATTATGGAAGCTGGAAATAAAGGAGCACATCTTGCCGGAGGAACTTCTGTAGGTTTGAATATTGAATTGCCTTTTGAACAACATGACAATCCTTATATAGATCATGATAAAAGTTTAGATTTCGATTATTTCTTTGTTAGAAAAGTGATGTTCGTAAAATATTCTCAAGGTTTTGTAGTTATGCCTGGTGGTTTTGGAACATTAGATGAGCTTTTTGAAGCAATCACGCTAATACAAACAAATAAGATAGATAAATTCCCAATTATACTAGTTGGAACAGAATACTGGGGAGGATTAATTGATTGGATAAAGTCTACTTTATTGGCTGGCTTTCAGAATATTAGTGATGGCGATATAGATTTAGTTCAAGTTGTAGATACTGAAGATGAAGTAATAGCTATCCTTGATGATTTCTATGACGAATATAATCTGAGCCCTAACTTTTAGGTTTAGGAAACTTAGAAATTCTTGTATTAATTTTTTAATTTATTTTGACCCTTGAAAATTAAATTAATTTCCTTTTTTATTATTGGTTTGTGCATAACTCATTTTAGTTTTGGGCAAACCAATATGGATATTATTGCGGTTTTGAATGATTCTACCCATACTTTTAATATTCAACATAAAATTGAATATGAGAACTCTAGTCCAGACACCTTAATTTCAATTTATTTAAATGATTGGGCCAATAGTTATAAGGATAAGTCTACTCCTTTGGCAAAACGTTTTGCTGAAGATTATATAAGAAGGTTTCATTTTGCTAAGACAGAAGAACGCGGAAACACTAGAATGTACAGTGTGTCTAATGCAAACCTGATGCCTTATAATTGGGAAAGGCCAGTTGATGCAGCAGATATTATAAGAATAGATCTAGACAAGCCTTTATTGCCTGGAGAAAAACAAATAATAAATCTCTTATACTCTGTAAAAGTACCTTCAGATAAATTCACCAGGTATGGTTATGATGATGAAGGAAACTTCAAATTAAATTATTGGTATGTAACTCCTGCAGTTTACAAAAAGGGATGGCAAATATACAGTGATAAAAACTTAGGAAATCAATATACTCCTCCTGTAAACATTTCAATTAAGCTGTCTACCCGGCCATACTTATATATTGCATCTCCATTAAAAACAGACAGATTAGTAACAGAAGACCTCTATAAGACCACCTATTTATCTGGAAAAAATAGTGTCTCTTCTCAACTATACTTAACCAAATCCTACAGGTTTGAATCTATACAAGCCAATAAAACAGAAATTATTTCAAATTTAGATGATGAAGGTTTAAGTAAGGAGATTAAAGCCACGCTTCTCTCCAGAATTATGAAGTTCTTGGAAATTAGACTAGGAGAATATCCTCAAAGTTCTCTAATGGTTACTAGGGATGAATATTTAAATAACCCTGTTTATGGTCTCAACCAACTTCCAAGTTTTTTAAGACCTTTTCCTGATGGTTTTCAATATGACATTAAGCAGTTAAAAACCATAACCAATCAATTTGTAAAGAATACCATCCTTGTGAACCCTAGAAATGAACAATGGGTCTATGATGCATTGGTGGTCTCGCTAATGATGGATTATGTAGACGAATATTATCCTAACACGAAACTGCTAGGGAGTTTAAGTGATTTTCTTATTATTGAATGGTTTCACGCTTCAGATCTTGAATTCAATGATCAATATCCATTTATGTATTTACATATGGCTAGGAAGAATATAGATCAGTCATTATCTACAGCTCAAGATTCTCTGGTAAAATTCAACAAGAATATTGGTAATGCATACAAGGCTGGAGCAGGATTAAAATACCTGGATGAATATCTTCAATCTAATACCGTAAAAAAATCGATTTCAGAATACTATAAAAATTATGTTCTAAAACCATCTAGCGAGGAGGATTTCCTTAATATTCTTCAAAAGAACACAGAAAAAGATATTTCCTGGTTTAAGCAAGATTATGTTCGGACTAATGAAAAGATAGACTTTAAAATAAGCAAGCTAAAGAAAACCCCAGATTCTTTAAGGGTCACCATTAAAAATAAGAGAGATAATAATATGCCTATTTCTCTTTATGGCCTGAATGATGGAAAAGTTGTTTATAAAACTTGGGTAGGAAATATCCAAGAAAGTAAGCAAGTGACCATTCCAAAAGATAGTATAGATAGACTTGCATTAAATTACGAAGGAGTTGTCCCAGAAGTTAATCAAAGAAATAATTATAGAAGGGTAACTACCCTGCTTAATAAACCGGTACAATTTAGATTGTTTCAGGACATTGAAGATCCTAGATATAACCAATTCTTCTTTATGCCAGAATTTAATTATAACCTATATGATGGGATTTCTATTGGTCCTAAACTGTATAACAAAACATTTTTGGATAAAAATTTTGAATGGAAGGTTTCTCCAAAATATGGTTTTACAAGCCAGACAATCGTTGGATCTGTTTCAGCAAATTATACGAACTATCTAGATGATGAAAACCTATTTGCCATGAAATTTGGGTTTGGAGGAAATCGTTTTTCTTATGGCTACAACTTGTTTTACGAAAAATTCACTCCTTTTGTGGGGCTTTATTTTAGAAATTCATACCTAAGAGATAATCAGCGGCAATCATTAACTTTTAGAAATGTTAATGTAAAACAAGATATAGATCCTCTTGATCCGGTAGAGCAACCTAAATATAATGTGGTTAATTTGAGTTATAATTTTAGCGACACCAACCTAATAGATTATTTTAGAGGAGGTGTAGATTATCAGATAGCCAAAAATTTCAGCAAGGTTTCTTTAACTTTGGAATACAGAAAATTATTTAAAAACAATCAGCAATTAAATCTTAGATTCTTTGCAGGAACCTTTTTATTTAATGATGAAACAGATAACGACTACTTTAGTTTCGCATTAGATAGACCTTCAGATTATTTATTTGATTATAACTACTACGGAAGAAGTCAAGATAGCGGATTATTCAGTCAGCAAATAATTGTTGCAGAAGGAGGTTTTAAATCTCAGTTAGAACCAGAATTTGCAAACCAATGGATCACTACTGCCAACGCTAGTACAAATCTTTGGAAATGGATCTATGCTTACGGTGATGTTGGTCTTGTGAAAAATGAAGGTTTTAAACCGAAATTTGTTTATGACTCGGGAATTCGAATGAGTTTTGTAGCCGATTATTTTGAGGTTTTCTTACCCGTTTATTCTAATCTTGGTTGGGAAATAGGTCAAAAAGATTATGACCAAAAAATAAGGTTTATTGTAACTTTAGATATAAATACTCTTATAAGATTATTTACAAGAGAATGGTACTAAGGCAATAATTGAAAAAATAATTTCAATTATATTTTAAAGAACAAATAGAACACAGATTATTAGATTCATAATTAATCTTTAATTACAACTTAATAATTATCAATAGTTTAACTAATTCAATATTTTCTGCATTTTTATATTAATTATGCCAATTTCATTGAATTGTTTTTACCCCTAGTTTTAGCTATATTTGTAACAATTCAAACTTTATTTCATGCAAAGCGAAACACAATCCAAAGAATCTATATCCTTCGAAGATTTTAAAACTCAGGTTTTAGAAGATTATAAAATTGCTGTTACTAGTAGAGAATGTAGTCTATTGGGAAGAAGGGAAGTTTTAACAGGAAAAGCAAAATTCGGGATCTTTGGGGATGGAAAGGAGATTCCGCAGCTTGCAATGGCTAAAGTTTTCAAAAATGGAGATTTCCGCTCTGGTTATTATAGAGATCAAACCTTTATGATGGCTATTGGCGAACTTAATATAGAGCAGTTCTTTGCAGGATTGTATGGAAATACCAATATTGAGGACGAGCCAATGTCTGCAGGTAGACAAATGGGAGGACATTTTGCAACACACAGTTTGGAAGTAGATGGAAGCTGGAAAAACTTAATGCAACAAAAGAATTCCAGTGCAGATATCTCTCCTACTGCTGGGCAGATGCCAAGACTTCTTGGATTGGCTCAAGCTTCAAAAATATATAGAAATGTTGAAGGAATAGATGCCGAAAAATTTTCGGATAACGGAAATGAAATAGCTTGGGGAACCATAGGAAATGCAAGTACCAGTGAAGGTCATTTTTGGGAAACTATAAATGCAGCCGGAGTTTTACAAGTACCAATGGTAATGAGTGTTTGGGATGATGAATATGGAATATCTGTTCACGCCAAACATCAAACTACTAAAGAGAACATCTCAGAGATCCTTAAAGGTTTCCAAAGAGATGAAGAGAAAAAAGGATACGAAATTATTGTAGTGAATGGCTGGAATTATGTAGCGCTTGTAGAAGCTTATGACAGAGCTTCAAAAATAGCAAGAACTACCCACTCCCCTGTTCTTATTCATGTAAACGAACTTACGCAACCACAAGGTCACTCTACATCCGGTTCTCACGAGCGTTATAAAGATGAAGATAGATTGGCTTGGGAAAGAGAGTTCGATTGTAATGTAAAGTTTAAAGAATGGGTTCTTGAGAATAATTTTTCTACTGAAGAAGAATTAGATAATATAGATAAGGACATTAAAAAACAGGTAAGGGACGGGAAAAAAGCGGCTTGGACTGCTTATAGCCAACCCGTGAAAGATAAATTTTCAGACCTGCTGCCTTTTCTAGAAAATGCAGCTTCTCACAGTGAAAATAAGGATGCTATCGAATCTTTGATAAAAGAACTTTCCGAAATAAAAGATCCTCTCAAAAAAGATCTTCTGGTAGTTGCTAGAAAGAGTTTACGATATATGATCGGTTTAGAAAATACTGCGAAATCTGATCTAATAGAATGGATTGAAACTTATACTTCTACTTCTCAACCAGAATATAGCAGTCATCTATATAGTGACTCTGCAAATAATGCACTTTCTATTCAGGAAGTTGAAGCAACCTATGATGAGGATGCTAAAGATGTAGATGCCAGAATTATTTTAAGAGATAACTTCGATAAGATCTTCGCTAATAAACCTGAGACACTGATCTTTGGAGAAGATAGTGGAGCCATTGGAGATGTTAATCAGGGTCTGGAAGGACTTCAGGAAAAATATGGAGAGCTAAGGGTTGCAGATGTTGGAATTCGTGAAGCAACTATCTTAGGCCAAGGTTTAGGAATGGCTATGAGAGGCTTACGTCCAATTGCTGAAATTCAATATTTAGATTATATTCTCTATGCCTTGCAAATAATGAGCGATGATCTTGCAACTGTTCAATATAGAACTAAAGGAAAACAAAAAGCACCGCTAATTGTTAGAACCAGAGGTCATAGATTAGAAGGAATCTGGCATAGTGGATCCCCAATGGGAGCATTAGTACATTTATTAAGAGGTATTCATGTTTTGGTGCCTAGAAACATGACCAAAGCTGCTGGGTTTTACAATACTTTATTAGAAGCAGATGAACCTGCATTGGTAGTAGAATGCTTAAACGGATACAGACTTAAAGAGAAACTACCAAACAATTTTGGCGAGTTTAGAACTCCGTTAGGCGTTGTAGAAACAATCAAAGAAGGAAAAGATATCACCTTGGTTTCTTATGGCTCTACCTTAAGATTGGTGGAAGAAGCCGCGAAAGAATTAGAATTGGTTGGAATAAATGCTGAAGTGATTGATGTTCAATCGCTTTTACCTTTCGATCTAAATAAGGACATTGTAAAAAGTGTGGCTAAAACCAACAGGCTTTTAGTTATAGATGAAGATGTTCCTGGTGGAGCTTCTGCCTACATTATGCAGGAAATTCTTGAGAATCAGAATGCATATATACACTTGGATAGCAAGCCGCAAACTTTAACTGCTAAAGAACATAGACCTGCTTACGGAACCGATGGCGATTATTTCTCTAAACCTTCTACGGAAGATATTTATGAAAAAGTTTATGAGATCATGAACGAAGCGAATCCTTCTAAGTTTCCAAAGCTGAGATAGACTTCAAAAAATCATACTTATAAAAAGCCCCGTTCTATAAATTAGAACGGGGCTTTTTAATTCTTAAGAGTTTTCCCGTTTTTGTACCCCTAAGCGGAGTCGAAGGGTCTAAAAATAACATCTCGACTGCGCTCGATATGACATTTATTTGAAAACAAGCTTGGTAAGAAGACGGATATAAATAATTAGAAACATAATTCCTCAAGCTGTCTAATAAATAGAAGCATAGTTTAAATTTCCAAATTGAATTTGATGACTACTTAAAAATAAAATTGTACCAAGAAATAACCCCAAGCCTACATCCAACTTCGTGAATTTGATTCAATTTTATAAAACATATAATTTATATACGGGAGGATATTCTTGCTTACAGCTCTAAATGAAATATCTCCCCCAGCAGTATGAAAAATAATATTAACCAAGTTCCTTTTTTTATACCACAAAGGCTGAAATATACTTATGGATTGAGTTTTGTAGATCTCAAAACGCTTTTCTGTTTTATTCCAGACCCCTGATTTTTTATAAATAAAATCTTCAGAAATAATCAAGCTTAAGGATCTGAACATCAAAATCTGCCAGATTACAGCAATTACGGTATATAAGCCGACCAGCAAAAGCCAGGATGAAAAAGATAAAGCATCCACAAAAAACACTACAAAATAACTTACCAGGGCAGGAATCAGCGCAATAATTAAGTGTCTCATCAGCAAGATCCTATCCGGCACAAAGGTTTCCTCAAAACCGCTGAGCTGGTCTGTATACAGGAATGAATTCACCTTCGCAACTGTAGCTTGATCCAGACCAGGAATTTTAATTTTACTTTTCTGAAGTTCATCTTCACTGTTTGCAAGTGAAATACGAACTTCATATAAATTCAGCCATTTTTGGACAGGATTTGTGATCACCTGCAATAATTGCACACGCCTTGGCTGTAAAGAAATTTTCGTATTGGTTTTTAGGCCCATTTCCAATTCAAGACTCTCCTTAGTTTGAGTTAATTTTAAGTTGAAATATTTTATAAAAACTTCAGCGACAGTTATTAAAACACTCAGGAAGAGCACAATGACAGCAATGAACAAGAAAATGGAAACCGATTCCATAGGACCGGGCAATTCGTTTAAATATTCCTGAATGGTTTCAGAATGTTCCTCAGATACTGTTCTTACTTCATTGTAGATAGTAGAGAAAAATGCGACAATCAATATCAATCCCCGCAAATAATTAGTGCTTATTCCTATTTTTAGTAAAGTTAAAAAACTCAATTCGTGAGTCCAGAATTGCTTGTTAGGTGTTTCTCCGGTAGTTTCTGTATTGGTTATTTCTTCGGAATATTTGTCCTTTACCTTTATTAGAATAGCCAAAAGCTGGTTTGCATTTTCGTTGGAAATAGCCTTAATGCTAATTTCCTCCTTCTTGCTTCCAGCTGTTTCAATTACAAAACTGTTAACATTCAGAAGGCGCTGCAGAATGGAGCGTTTAATATATACCTGCTGAATTCTATCAAAAGGGATCGCAATATCTTCTGTATTGAAGACTCCTTCCTGGAGCACAAATTCCTGATTTTCATAATCTATATGAAAAAGGAATCTGCGATAATACACATAGCTGTATATTAGAACCAGAACTGAAATCACTCCCGAACCTGTCACTATGTAAACTAGGCTTTCCACACTTGGTCCGGTGAATAAAAAATATACGATAATTGCCCAAAACCCTTTTAATAAATTAAAAATTCTGGTGAGAAAAATTAGAAGGATCCCAATTTCAGATTGCCTTTGCGGAACTCCAAACAAATTAGAATTCATTTGCAGTGAGCTTTGCGGCCAAAGCCTCTTTTAACCGGAGTGCTAGATCTGGGGCCAATCCGGGAATTATAATATCACTGCCGCTACCGCCAGCAGTAAAAATTTTAAGGCTTGAGATCTTAAGCATCTTATCCAGAACATCCCGGGAAATTGAGGCGTGCTGAATTCTATTAAAGGGAACAACCGTAGTTTTATTTACCAAATAGCCCCTCCTGTACAAAATATCCTTTTGCCTGAGCACAAATCCATAATTCTTCTGTAGCTGGAAAATGTTCCAAAATTTGAAACCAAAATATAAAACGATCCCTATAAGGAGTATGTTTAATTGAAACTGAATTATTTCGAAATAAAATAAAACCACCCAACCAATCACCGCCAGGCAGAAAAAAACCAGATTTTGAAGACTGGCTTTTATGAGATAAGCCTTTGAAATCGGTTCAAAAGAAACTTCTTCAAATTGAGGAAGTGAAGCAATATCAATTGATCTATTGGTGAAATTTTCCATTACGGAAGCCATTTCTTGACAAAGTTAGGCTTGCGCTTTTCCAGGAATGCGTCTCTTCCTTCCTTTGCTTCCTCTGTCATATAAGCAAGTCTGGTAGCTTCTCCAGCAAAGACTTGCTGCCCAACCATACCATCATCGGTAAGGTTCATTGCAAATTTCAACATTTTAATAGAAGTTGGAGATTTCGCTAAGATTTCCTGAGCCCATTCGTAAGCAGTATTTTCAAGATCTGCATGCGGAACTACAGCGTTTACCATTCCCATTTCAAAAGCCTGTTGAGCAGAATAATCCCTTCCTAAGAAGAAGATCTCTCTGGCGCGTTTTTGGCCTACCATTTTTGCTAGGTAAGCTGACCCATAACCACCATCGAAACTAGTTACATCTGCATCTGTTTGTTTAAAAATTGCATGTTCTTTACTGGCAAGAGTCATATCGCACACTACGTGTAAGCTATGCCCTCCTCCTACTGCCCAACCTGGAACTACTGCGATCACTACTTTTGGCATAAATCGAATTAAACGTTGAACTTCAAGAATGTTAAGTCGATGCATTCCATCTTCTCCCACATAACCTTGATGCCCTCTTGCTTTTTGATCTCCTCCACTACAAAAAGAATACACTCCATCTTTAGAGGAAGGTCCTTCTGCAGAAAGTAAAACCACTCCAATTGAGGTATCTTCTTGTGCATCATAAAATGCATCATATAATTCACTTGTTGTTTTTGGCCTGAACGCATTGCGTATATCTGGTCTATTAAAAGCGATTCTGGCTACACCATTCGCTTTTTTGTAGGTTATGTCCTCGTATGTTTTAGCAGGCTTCCATTCTATCTTGCTCATCTTTCTAATTTTTTATAAAAATAGAGTTTTTACAAAACTGTACATAATATTAGACAAAGAAGAATTCGTTTAAAATTATTTGTCATCCTATTCCGAAAGCTTTCGGAATCGTTTCAGGATCTTTTATTAAATAAAAGAAATAATTCAAACTAATGTGCATCTCGGGACAGGTATACCGATTAAGCATTATTTAAAATACGGCAAAAAATTACAGCCTAGAAAGTACTGTCCACGTCAAGCTGAACTTGTTTCAGCTTCCAAATAATCCGAATTACTGGATTGTAAAGATCCTGAAATAAATTCAGGATGACGATTTCAACTTTTTAGGCTGTCTCTTTTAATGTTCTTCTAAAAATTTATTTTGAATATTTAGCCATTAATGGTTGTAATTGCATACCCCATTGTTGACCAATTTGCATAGACTTTTCAGTAATTACAGGTAATTCTGCAGTCATTTTTTGTCCAACAGGAGTTGCATAAAATGCAAGAATTTCATCTAATTCAGCTTCAGTGAAACTCTCCATGTAAACTACAGCAAGTTTATCAAATAGGCCTTTCATACTTTCTTTAACTTCCGCTTTAAAAGCATCACGGTTTTCTTCAGCAACCATACCTGCTAAAGGCTTAAGCATTACATCGAAAGTTGCTCCAGAATTAATTTCAATCAATTGAACGGCTTTAGCTTTGTATTCTGAATCTGATTCTTGTGCAAAGCCTGAGAATCCTACCAATAAAAATACGACTGCGTAAAAAGTGTTTTTCATAATTTAGTTTTTTTTGAAATTCAAAATTAGAATTATTTAGCTATTATAGAACTAAAAATTAAAATTTTTAAGCGGTTTAAATTAATGTCTAAAGAAATCATTTCAAAACATAGTAATTGCACAATTCTTGATACCTTTAAGATCAATAACTTCGTGGCAAGCTTACGAGTTATATTGGAAATACTTAAAAAAAATCAAGCAAGCCACAGTAATCAAACCCTCTATGAGGAATTAAATGAAAATGATGAAATTCTTAGGGCTGCTTGTATTATTATTGATTTCTTCAACTTATGGCGTTGCACAGGAGATCCCTGTATTAAATTCGCCTGATGATTTTATAATACAACGCACAGAGATAATACCTTCCTTATCTATACTTGCTCCAGAAAATCCATATGTCGGAAAATTTAAGATACGAACCGTAAATTTTGATGTTAAAGACCAACCTATTCAGGTAAATATTTCTGAAATAATGCGGGAAGAAGAACAAATGAGATCTAACAGTTATGTAGAACTTTCTCCACCTGTGCAGCTCTCTCAAAAGAAGGCTTCAGTTAGCTTCTCTGCGAATCCAAGAGAAACTGATGCCAGATACTTCAACCAGAATTTCAATCCTTCTTTGCCAAGAACTGGAACACGAAATACGGTTTATAAAGATGCTTCAGAAACTACAAGACCTATTTATTATAGTAGATACTCTCCTTTTTACAGAAGATATTATTAAGAGTCTTCCTTTAGATAGATTCCGTCATCTTTAATTTCGATCATTCGCTGCTTATAAAGTGTTCCGATAGCCTTTTTAAAGCTCTTCTTACTCATTTGCAAAACACGTTGAATTTCGGTAGGATCAGATTTATCTGTAAGTTTTAAATGCCCGCCTTTCAAAGAGATCTCATTTAAAATGCTTTGTGCATTAGGCTCGATACTTCTATATCCAGGACGTTGTAGCGTCACATCCAATTTACCGTCTGGTCTGGTTTTCTTGATCCATGCTTTTAAACGATCTCCAGGATTTAGATCCTGAAATATATCATCCTTATATATTAGTCCTTGGTGTAATTCATTTACAATCACATTTACGCCAAGATCAGTAGGATTTACCACTATGATGTCTACTTCTTCATAAGGTTCTACTGTGATCTCTGAATTGTCCATGAAAGCATTGGTCTTGCTGGACGCGACAAGCCTATCTGTATCTTCATCTAAATAACAGAAAACTAGATACCAACTGTCTTTACGCATCTTAGATGCCATTTCACGGTAAGGAACAAAAAGATGTTTTTCTAATCCCCAGTCTAAAAATGCCCCAATATCAGATACCTCTACACATTTCAAATAAGCAAACTCATCCAATTTTACATAAGGACGTAGTGTAGTTGCCACCGGACGTTCAGAATGGTCTAAATAAACAAAAACGTCTATTTCGTCTCCAATATTAAAAGATTCCGGTTTGTATTTATTTGGTAATAATACCTCATCATCTCCAGACCCGGTTAAAAATAATCCAGGTTCGGTATCACGATCTATTATTAATGTATGGTATTGTCCTATATTAAGCATAACTGAAATTTAAAATGCAAAGATACTTTATATTTTATGGGGAAACTCAAAATCCTATTGCTTTATAAAAGGCCTTTAAATCTAACTTATTTCAACTCTCAAATTGTTGAATTTTGAGCTACAATTCCAGTGAATTAAGATTTAATAAAGTCGAAATATTCCAACAATACCTCATCATTCAGTGATCTTGGAGTCATAATTTCCAATAATTTTGGTTTTTCTGAAGGATTAAAGAATTCTTTCAATTCAGCATTCACTTGGTTTGAATCCTGGGCACGGGCATATTCAAAACTGTACATTTCACAAAGGGCTTTCGCATTAAGATCGTGTATTGTTTCAAAATAAGTATCAAAATTTTCGGTATTCTTATTCCCAGGGAGAATTCTAAAAATCCCTCCGCCGGAATTGTTAATTACAATAATTCTGAAATTTACAGGAATATGATTGTTCCAAAGACCATTGCTGTCATATATAAAACTAAGATCTCCACAAATAAGCAAGGTAGGTTCTTTCTTTACCAGGGCTGCACCCACAGCGGTAGAAACGCTTCCATCTATTCCGCTGGTGCCGCGATTACAAAATATAAATTGCGAGGCATCCCAATTAAAAAGTTGTGCATAGCGCACGGTAGAACTATTTCCTAGCTGCAAATTATAATGCTTAGGAATCGCCGAAACTATAGATTGCATAGCCTTAAAATCCGAATAAGGGATCTTATTCACGTAAATATCATGACGCTGTTTTCGTTGTTCATTTATCTTTTTCCAATGCACTGCATAATCACTTTTTACTGAAGTGGTTTCTGGCAAGAACTTCTGAAAAAATGAATTCACTGAAGTTTCAAAATGTTTATTTAAACAGAAGAAGGTGTTATAAGCCTTTTTTGGATCTATATGCCAGTGCTGTTTTGGCTGAAAATTTCTTAAGAATGATTTTATCTTTTTAGAAACGATCATTCCTCCAAAGGTCAATAGAATATCTGGCTGTAATGCTTCAAATTGCTCATTAGCATCTGCAGACTTCTCTATGGGGCCAATCAAGGTGTCTATTCTGGTAAAGAATTCAGCATGATCTACATTAGAAGTAGTTTCCGTTAAGATAATTACGGTAGGGTCTTCAGCTAAAAGATCCAGGTATTGTTGTTCTACACTATCTGGTGCCATCACTCCTACAATGATCATTTTTCGCTTCGCGGTATTCCAAAGATCTAGATAGGGCTGCAGCTCCACTTTAGAATATTCTCGCTGACTAAGGTCTGGCAGAATTTGAACTGGATCTGTGATCTTATTTTCTTCTACGGAATATAACGGCTCATAAAATGGTACATTTATGTGTACTGGTCCATTATTCTCTAGAGCACTGTTCAATGCTAGGTTGATTTCTCGTTCATTATGCCTACGACTTTCAAATTGCTTCTGAAGCAACTTTTTGTCTGAAGCCATATTTTCTAATACCAACTCAGAATATAAGTTTGCTGAATATAAAATATGATTTTCAAAAACATTCTTTTGTCTAATGGTTTGTCCATCCCCAATGTCGATGCGTTCTATAGGCCTGTCTGCAGAGATCACTACCAAAGGAATATCACTATAATAAGCTTCTGCAATTGCGGGATAATAATTTAGTAAGGCAGATCCTGAAGTACATACTACCGCTACAGGTTGTTTTATTTGCTGAGCGATGCCCAAAGCAAAAAATGCAGCACAACGTTCATCTACAATACTGTAAGCTTTAATTTCCGGATGATTGGTAAAACCAATAGTCAAGGGAGCATTTCGTGAGCCCGGAGAGATCACAACATGTTTTATGTTCTTTGCAACACACAATGCAACTATCGACTGTGCAACCGGTATTTTGGAGTATTTCACAAGTTCTGTTTAAAAATGAGTCAAGCATTTCAGACTTTAAAAGAAATATCTTGACAGTCTATTGAATCCAAAATTACAATTTTTAACTACTATTCTTTCAAATTACCTGTTTATAACGCCGCTTTAATAGTACGAGTCTTATTTACGGTTTCTTCCCATTCTGAAGTAGGATCTGAATCTTTTGTAATTCCACCACCAACATATATCTCGACTTCTCCATCATTGAATTTCAAGCAACGCAAATTTACAAATATGGATGAGTCTTTTCTAATACTGGAATACGCCTGATTTTCCTGATTTCGGGTTCTACTGCTTCGCTTGATCGCAGTAGTCATATTTAATAAGCCTAAATAACCTGTATAAAACTCCCGATCATAGTTTTCATGATCATTTATAAATTTATAAGCAGCCTTTGTTGGTAATCCGCAAATTGCAGGAGTTGGATGCAAGGCTTTTATAATCGCTCCTATTTCAGTAGTATTATTTTTGACAGTACCCGAAATATCTGTTCTTAAATGAAGTAAACTCCCGGCCTCACTGGTGTAGGTTTCTGAAACTTTTAATGTCTCATCAGTATGTCCTAATTCTTTTAATTTAAAAACTATAGAATCGGTTACGATTTGCTGTTCTACTATTTCTTTCTGGGTCCAATCATTTTCAGAAAAATTCTGAAGTTTTCTCGTTCCCGCAAGTGCCATAGTACTAAACTTTGTTCGTTCAGTTTTTAATAAGGTTTCTGGAGTTGCCCCAATCCAAACTCCTGTTTCCGGATGACTCCATATATAAACGAACGCATTTGGATATAATGAGAGGAGATTCTGAAAGATTTCAGAAGCAGAAATACTTACTTTTTGAAGTTCTTTTCTGGAAAGCACCACTTTCTTTAATTCGGTTTTTTTTATAGTTTCAACACCTATCCTAACTAAATTTATATGATCTGATTTCGCTTTAGCATTAAAATCTGTTGCAGTTTTTTCTGTAGAATCTAAATCTGCATTTGTACTATTAAAAAAAGCTAAAACAGTTTTAATACTTTCTTTTTCAGGAATAAAGAGTGGATTTTCAGTGTTTTTAAAAGGCGAAAAGATGAATCCGCTTTCAGCAAAATCCTTAATTCTAAAGGATCCACTTCTAGTTTGCGATAAAAGCTGTACAGACTCTTTTCCCGGAAGTCTATAACTCACCATCGCTTTTCCTTCTTCTAGAGTTTGTTCTAGTAATTGGAAAAAATCTGAAACGTTCATTAACTATTTTTAGGTAATGAAAGTGTGGTAAGCTTTACCAAAGAGATGAGATTATCCGCTTCATCTGTGATCTTAATTTCCCAAAGTTGAGTTGTTCTACCTTTATGTATGGCAGATGCTTTTGCGAAAACCCAACCTTCCCGAATACTTTTTATATGATTCGCAGAGATCTCTATTCCACGAATTACAAATTCTGTAGAATTATTTAATAAAAATGAAGCCATGCTTCCAATTGTTTCCGCAAAGGCTACAGAAGCACCTCCATGTAAAACACCATCTGGTTGGTGCACTTTTGGCGTAACTGGCATTTTACCCAGCACATAATCTTCTGTAATATCGATAATCTCAATATCCAAAGTTTCCATTAAGGTATTCTTGAACATTTGACGACAATTTTCGAGGATTTCCTCTTTCTGTATATTATCCATATAGAATGTTTTACTTTGTAAAAATACAAAACCAAAAAGGATGAATCCAACCCAAAAACAGGTTTCTTATAAAATCACCAATTCCTATTGCACCTTAAATGAAAAGACTCAATACACAAAGAATGTATGGGTGGTTTTTCATGGAATAGGATATCTCTCTAAATACTTTCTGAAATATTTTAAAGGATTAAATTCTGAAGAAAATTATATAATCGCTCCACAAGCAGCTTCCAAGTACTATCTGAATGGCAAGTACACACATGTCGGCGCTTCCTGGTTTACCAAGAATAACACCCAGCAGGAAGTAGAAAATGCTATGAATTATTTAGATGAAGTGTTTCAGGCAGAAGATCTAGAATCTGTAACAAATCTTATTGTTCTGGGTTATTCTCAAGGGGTTTCTGTAGCCACAAGATGGGTAGCCAGAAAAGGAATTAGTCCTAGCCAATTGATCCTATGCTCTGGCGGACTTCCAAAAGAATTAGAACCTAAAGACTTTTTACATCTAAAAGAAGCGAAGATCTCTATGATCTATGGTACCAGAGATTCATATTTAGATGAAGAGCGAGTACAGAATGAGAAGATCAAATTAAAAGAACTTTTCCCGGAAAATCTGTGCGTGATTCCTTTTGAAGGAATTCATGAAATGAAACCGTCCATACTAGAATCTTTAGTTTAGATTTATCCCTTATAATTTTATTGGATGAAAAGAAAGAATGCAGTTTCTAAAAAATCTAAAAGCTCCTTGTTAAAAAGCCTTGGTCCAGGATTTTTACTTGCCGGAGCGGCCATTGGAGTTTCTCACTTAGTGCAATCTACACGTGCTGGTGCCGATTATGGATTTATTCTTATTTGGGCATTAACACTCGCCTGTGTCACCAAATATCCTTTTATGGAATTCGGGCCAAGATATGCTGCTGCCACTGGAAACCACCTCATCACAGGTTATAAAAAATTGGGGATATTTCCATACTGGGCATTTATCGTGTTTACCGTGGGTACGATGTTTATTATTCAAGCTGCGGTAACTATTGTAACTGCTGGATTAGCAGAGAGATTATTTAACTTTGGATGGTCACCCTTTGTTTGGAGCCTGGTCATTTTAATTTTCTGTATCTCACTTCTTCTCATTGGAAAATATCCCGGATTGGATAAAAGCATGAAGATCATAGTTAGCTTTCTTACCATAGCAACCTTAGCCGCTGTTATTATGGCTTTAGGTGCTGGAACTATGACCAAGACAATTCAAACTCCTATTCCCTCCTTATGGACTACTGCAAGTGTCGGTTTTATTATTGCATTTATGGGTTGGATGCCAATTCCACTAGATGCCTCGGTCTGGCATTCTATCTGGACTCGGGAAAAAGCTAAACAAACCAAGCATAGACCAAGCATAAAAGAAGCTTTTACCGATTTTAATATTGGATACCTTTCTGCATCCTTTATTGGATTGCTATTTCTAACATTAGGTGCTTTGGTTATGTTTGGCAGTGGCACTTCGTTTTCTTCTAACAGTGTAGAATTCTCTTCTCAATTAGTAGACCTCTACGGAAAAACTTTAGGATCATGGAGCACACCAATAATTTCAATCGCAGCATTTGTTGCCTTATTAAGTACTACTTTAACAGTTACAGATGCATTCCCACGTGTCATCTCAGAATTATTAAATATAGAAAAGAAGGAGCTTCAAGTAGAAAAGAAAAAATGGAAAGATTATAAAATTGGGATTTTTGTTATACCCATTCTCTCTTTGTGTATTCTATTCTTTCTTTCTGGTTCCTTTATATTTCTAATAGATTTCGCCACCGGACTCTCCTTTCTATCGGCTCCGTTTCTCGCATGGTTCAATTATAGATTGGTGACGGGGGATCATTTAAAAAAAGAAGATCAACCAACAAAGGCTTATAGAATTTTTAGTTTGTGCTGCTTCGCTATTTTAGTGATCTTCACTTTCGTTTATCTCTATTATATAATATTCATGTAATGTTTTATACAAAAAATCTTGACTTTCATCAGGATCTTTTTTTGTTTGACCTTATTTGCAAATCCCAACTGTTAAGTCTCATTTTGTTTCTTTCTAAGCATTTGTCAGGCACAAAAATCGTTTTATTTATGCTGTGGTATTCTTTAATAATATACTTATAGCTAATTTCATTTTTATAATTGTAAAAAATTATTTCTTCAAATATTCCATTAGGAATATTTCTCTCTTTTTTCCATTCTTCAAAAGCTGTTGAGTGAGTTAAAATTGGTAAATGAAACTGTGTCGAATCTCTAATAATGTAATGATTTGTACCAACAGGAAAGGATTTTTTTCTTTTACGCTTTCCTATATATTGAAGCTTATAGTGCTTAAAATATTTGTTGTCCATTAGTGTGTCAGCCAACATATTAAACTCATATTCTTCAACTCTAAATTTAAAATCATTTTTGTATAAAAAGTCACTCTCACATTCTAAAGTCAATGATTCCAAATTGGAAAAATCTTCCTTTTTTAATGAAATTTTAGCCCATATTAGATCTTGAACTATGAATTCTATTTCAAAATTTAGACTATCTAAACTTTCTATTTTTGCATAGTAACTATTGTCTTTAGAATTCGTAATGTAATAAAGAGTTTTGTTGGAAGAAGAATCTTCGTAAGATTCAAACTGATATTCTATTAAATGATCAAACTGATATTTTTTTTGGCCAAAACAAGAATTATTTATAATAAATGTTAAAATTAACAAATACCCTATAAAAGGATTTGTAACTGGAAAGAAATAGAAAGTAGTAAAGAACATTTGGGTAAATTTTTTCACGTGAATTGGGGTTTGAATTTATAAAATCCTGCAATCTACAATGTGTTCCTGCAGGATTAGTTAAGCGGTTAAGCACGGAACTAGGAAAATAAAAACCAAATAGAAAATCGGCGAGGATTTTCTTAAGGACTCTAGAACTAAACAATTGAATTAAAATGCGTTAGCTACGTATTTGTTATTCTCGCTATTGCTTTTTGAATTCTTTTTTTCGTTTGTTTATTGTTTAATGGACTTCCATTAAATTCATATCGGTCTACAGATTCAATAATTTTATTGTAATTATTTATAACACAAAAATAAATGACTCCGTTATTTGTATCCCCATAACGTGCTGTCATTGTAATTAGAATTGTATACTTTTTTTCGCTTATTAATATTTCTTCTGGTGCCTTAACAATCCACTCTGGATTTTTAAATTTGTGGTATGTGATCATCTCAAGAATCTTGTTAACAGTCAAATAGTCTTCTGACATTAGTTTTAATTCGAAATGCTCAGCTTTATTTAATTCCGATTTCAAAGTTTTAATCACGAATGTTTTTATAACCTCTCTATCGTCATATTTTCTTTCACTAATATTATTTACTCTATTGTAAATTTCAATATTTGGAGTTACAATATTAAGACTGTCTTTATCAAATATCTTTTTCTCGATATTTTCATTAATTCCTAATACATAATCAGGATATGATTTTTGTTTAGTAGTTCCGCAACTTAATATAATTGTGCTCGTCAAAAGTAGAAGTAAGGTTTTTTTCATATGTAGCATAACTAGGGATAGTAAAACATCTAAAAGATGCAAAATAACAAAATCTTTTAAAGAGACATAAAAATTAATGAGAACAAAAAAAGATCCCGATTTTCATCGGGATCTTTTCATTATGGATCTTGTAGGGAAGATCTATTATTTAGATGCTTATTTAACTTCTTCGAAGTCTACATCTTCAACATCATCTGCCTGTTTAGCATCATCTGCTCCACCTGCATCTCCTTCTGGAGCTCCGTTTGCACCTGGTGCACCTTGAGCATCCGCTTGCGCTTTATACATTTCTTCTGAAGCTGTTTTCCATGCTTCATTCAATTTGTCTAAAGCAGGAGAAATTGTTTCAATTTCCTTAGTTTCGTAAGCTTTCTTCAATTCTTCTAAAGCATCTTCAACTGGTTTTTTCTTATCCTCAGATATTTTATCACCAAATTCCTTCAATTGCTTTTCAGTTTGGAAGATCATTCCATCAGCCTCATTCAACTTGTCTACTTTCTCTTTTGTTTTCTTATCAGATTCAGCATTTGCTTCAGCATCTTGCTTCATCTTTTGGATCTCTTCTTCAGTTAATCCAGAAGAAGCTTCAATTCTAATATCCTGAGATTTGTTAGTAGCTTTATCTGTAGCACTTACTTTAATAATACCATTCGCATCAATATCAAAAGTCACTTCAATTTGTGGAGTTCCTCTTTGTGCTGGTGGAATACCATCTAAATGGAATCTACCAATGGTTTTATTATCTGTTGCCATAGGACGTTCTCCTTGCAATACATGGATCTCAACCGATGGTTGATTATCTGATGCTGTAGAGAATACCTGAGATTTTTTAGTTGGAATTGTTGTGTTAGACTCAATTAACTTAGTCAATACACCACCCATAGTTTCAATACCAAGAGAAAGAGGCGTTACATCTAGTAACAATACATCTTTTACATCTCCTGTTAATACTCCACCTTGAATAGCTGCTCCAATTGCAACAACCTCATCTGGGTTAACTCCTTTAGAAGGTTTCTTTTTAAAGAAAGCTTCTACTTCTTCCTGAATTTTAGGAATACGAGTAGAACCACCTACTAAAATAACTTCATCTATATCACTTACAGAAAGACCAGCATCACTTAATGCCTTTTTCACAGGATCCATAGAACGTGTTACTAGCTCATTAGCTAATTGCTCGAATTTAGATCTAGATAGAGTCTCTACCAAGTGTTTTGGTCCACTTGCAGTAGCCGTAACGTATGGTAAGTTGATCTCTGTTTGTGTAGAAGAAGATAATTCGATCTTCGCTTTTTCGGCAGCTTCTTTTAAACGTTGTAAAGCCATAGGATCTTTTCTAAGATCGATGTCTTCAGCTTTTATGAAAGATTCTGCAAGGAAATCTATGATCACCTGGTCAAAATCATCCCCACCTAAGTGAGTATCACCATTTGTAGATAACACTTCAAATACACCATCTCCTAATTCAAGGATAGAAATATCAAAAGTACCACCACCAAGATCATAAACAGCGATCTTCTGGTCAATAGATTTTTTGTCTAATCCGTAAGCCAATGCTGCTGCAGTAGGCTCGTTGATTATTCTTCTAACTTTAAGTCCTGCGATCTCACCAGCTTCTTTAGTTGCATGACGTTGAGAATCGTTAAAATATGCAGGAACAGTTATAACCGCTTCAGTTACCTCATGTCCAAGATAGTCTTCAGCCGTTTTTTTCATTTTTTGCAAGATCATTGCAGATAATTCTTGTGGAGTATACATTCTCCCGTCGATATCTACTCTTGCAGTATCATTATCTCCTTTGATCACTTTATAAGGAACTCTTCCTGCTTCCTTAGAAGATTCAGAATATTTGTTCCCCATAAATCTCTTTATAGAAGATATAGTTTTTGTTGGGTTTGTAACAGCCTGACGTTTTGCAGGATCTCCCACTTTAATCTCACCACCTTCTACAAATGCAATTACAGAAGGAGTTGTTCTTTTCCCTTCAGCGTTAGGGATTACCACAGGCTCGCTACCTTCCATTACAGATACACAGGAGTTAGTAGTACCTAAGTCAATTCCAATTATTTTACTCATAACAGTATACGTATTTAAATTTTATATATTCAATTTCACAAACACAAATAGTCAATCATTATGCCAGCGGTTTAGTTCTGACAGGTTGTCATAAATATTGTTTTTATTGGCATTCCATCTTTATTGCGCCTCTAAGTAGCACAATAAAGCTGTCGGGCTTTGCGCTTAATCTTTTAATTTCTCAAAAAAATTAAAAGGATATCGCTGCAATCCCTAATGCAAAATATTCTTAAACATTTCTTAATAACAAATTCATAAAAATGAAGCCTTAGACTAACAAATCCTTATTTTTGCGTGTAAATTTTGTAGTAAAATGCGAGAAATAGAATGTATTAGTGTTTTTGACATGTTAAAGGTTGGGGTTGGTCCATCCAGTTCTCACACCTTAGGGCCTTGGCGAGCAGCCCAACGATGGATCCAAGAACTCAAGGACAATAAATGTTTTGAAGAGGTAGATTCTGTTCATATAGATCTTTATGGTTCCCTTTCGCTTACCGGAAAAGGTCATGCTACAGATCTAGCCGTAATGCTTGGTTTAGCGGGATTCGATCCGGTTAAAATGGAAATAGATCAAATAGACCCGGAGATCTTTAATATTAAAACCACAAAATCTATCATTTTAAATGGAGAGAATGCCATTCATTTTGATCCAGAGACACAGATCAAATTCAATAGAAAATTCCTGCCTTTCCATCCTAACGGGCTCACTTTTAGAGCGACCTTAATAAACGGAAAGAAAACCTCCTCTTCTTATTATTCTATAGGCGGAGGTTTTGTGGTGAAAGAAGAGCGAAAAAATGCTTCAAAAAAAATGAAGAGCTTTCAGGAATTTCCCTTTCAAATAGAAAAAGCGACAGAGCTTCTGGCTTATTGCAATGCAGAAAATAAATGCATTTCAGAAATAGTAATGGAAAATGAAAAATCCTTACGCTCTCCAGAAGAAATTCACCAAGGGCTAAAAGAAATTTGGGATGTTATGCTGGAGTCTATGTACATAGGTTGTCATACAGAAGGTTCACTTCCTGGAGGGCTCAATGTGCATCGCCGCGCTTTCGACATGAACAAACGTTTATTAGGTGAAGCAACTTATAATTCTCCGCAAGAATGGCTGGAAACCATTAGAAAGACTGAGGTGAAATTTAGACAGATCCTTAAATGGGTGAGTTGTTTTGCGATAAGTGTGAACGAGGTAAATGCTTCTTTAGGAAGAGTAGTAACCGCTCCAACCAATGGTAGTGCAGGAACTGTTCCAGCAGTGCTCATGTATTATATGGTAATAGAGAATCACAAGGCTACTTTCGAGGATATAAAGAGATTTATGTTGGTAGCAGGAGAAATAGGAAGTTTATTTAAAAAGGGAGCTACCATCTCTGCGGCCATGGGTGGCTGCCAAGCAGAAATTGGGGTATCATCGGCTATGGCGGCCGGTGCCTTGACAGAAGCTATGGGAGGAACTCCAGCGCAAGTTTTAATGGCAAGTGAAATTGCTATGGAACACCATCTAGGTTTAACTTGTGATCCTATTGGAGGCTTAGTGCAAATTCCTTGTATAGAACGAAATGCCATGGGAGCTATTAAGGCAATTAATGCTGCAGAAATCGCTATGGATAGCGATGCTTCAAAAGCAAAAGTGCCTTTAGATAAGGTGATAGAAACCATGTGGGATACGGCAAAAGATATGAATTCTAAATATAAAGAAACTTCAGAAGGTGGTCTCGCAGTAAGAGTGAATTTGAGTGACTGTTAATTTTAAAACAAACTCTTGGTAAATTATCCTAACTTTATTTTCTACTAGCACTACCATATTGTTTAAAGCAAGGCATATCACATTATTTAAAATCAAAAATCTGTTCCGAAATTATGGCTGGATGCTGGGTTCTTACTTTGTGTTTTTCGCCTTTCTGGGAATACTTCAAGCAGTTTTTCCGAATTTAGATTTTATAAAATATCAGCAATCAGACCTTAATGCCTTAATGTCTGAAAATCCATGGAAATTTGTTTTATTGGCAGTTGTTATAGCTCCTGTTTTGGAGGAGGGAATGTTCCGTAGCCTTATTAAACCATCCCCAAATGAATTTATTTTTTTTCTTTGCAGCTGGATTCTTGTGGGGGCCGCTATTCTTATTCCAGTAGATGTTCATTGGACATTAAAATTTGGTTTCCTACTACTCTTTATCACTTTGATCTATTTTTTTCTGAAAGAATTAATTCCAAGAGCATTTCAGTATAAAGCATGTAGTTTTTTGAATAGGAATTATATATCCATCTGGATGATCACCTCAGTTATTTTTGGCTTGGTCCATATCTCCAATTATGTAGATGGCTTTCGTTTAGATTTTTTATTATTCTTAATGATAGTTCCAAGAATTATAGCCGGTTTTTACTTTGGAAAAGTAAAGGTTGAAAATAAAAGTATGATTTGGCCTATCGCGATGCATGCCATGAACAACGCAACTGTAGTTGTATTTCTTATTCCTAAAATGATTTAAATTCAAATTTTTTATTCTGAAACACAGCCTTTCTTAGTTCGCGTGTCTATAATATAAATAATCTTCCAAGCATCTTTTTTCTTGAATAACTGAAAAGTATTCACCCCACAATGACTTAGCTCCCCATTTACATAAAATGAGTAGGGAGTAGAAACATTTGCCATTGGCCCATCTACCTGAACTTTAAAGGAATGTATCTTTTCCTGAAATTCTGTAGTTTTTGGAATGGCATAGATCGCTTTCAAAAAGTTAGAATAATCCGTGGTAACTAGATCTGAATCTACTCCCTCTTTAACACTTATAGAATGCATTTCTACCATTGGGTCTGCCATTACCCTAAGCGCCGTGGTGTCTTGCTTATGAAAAGCAATAAAAAAATCTTCTATTAAGGTCTTTGCTGAAACCTCATCTATGGTTTCTTGTGCAGTGCCTATAAAACCAATAAAAAAAATAAGAACACTTAAATATTTCTTCATGATTCTAAGTTTTGAATGTGGAACTCTAATTTACTACTTTTACTCATCTAAAAAAAAGCTAATGTCAGTTGCCAAGAAACAATACAAAAGAATTACAGTTAAATCGTTGGTGGAAATGAAAGCCAATGGAGAAAAGATCGCTATGCTAACTGCATACGATTATACCATGGCTCAAATTGTAGATGGCGCGGGCATAGACGTGATCCTTGTAGGAGACTCTGCCAGTAATGTTATGGCGGGGCACGAAACCACCCTTCCTATTACCTTGGATCAAATGATCTATCATGCAGCTAGTGTGGTGAGAGGTATAGAACGTTCATTAGTAGTTGTAGACCTTCCTTTTGGAAGTTACCAGAGTGATCCAAAGGAAGCACTTAGGTCTGCTATTAGAATTATGAAAGAAAGCGGTGGACACGCAGTGAAGATGGAAGGCGGAAAAGAAATTAAAGAATCGATCAAAAGGATTCTGAATGCTGGAATTCCTGTCATGGGACATTTAGGACTTACGCCACAATCTATATATAAATTCGGAACATACACAGTACGTGCAAAGGAAGATCAAGAAGCTATAAAATTAAAAGAAGATGCTCTTTTATTAGAGAGATTGGGCTGTTTTGCGATGGTATTGGAAAAAGTGCCGGCAAAACTTGCTAAAGAAGTGGCAGAAAGCGTGAGCATTCCAGTTATTGGTATTGGTGCAGGAAATGGCGTAGATGGACAAGTTTTGGTGACTCATGATATGTTGGGAATGAATCATGAATTTAATCCGAGATTCTTGAGACGCTATGCAGATCTTCATGGAGAAATGACAAAAGCTTTTGAAGGTTATAAAAATGATGTGAAAAGTAAAAGTTTTCCAACAGATGAGGAGCAATATTAAATCCTATTTCTGCCTGATATTTATATACGATGTTGCATCAATCTAGTTTAGCAGCCATCAAAAACGAATAAAACTATTTCTACCCAATCCGGTATCCGGCTAGTAGTAAATCCTAATACCCAGAATTTGAATTCAGAAAAAATTCTTTCTACAAAACAAAATCTTCAAGTTTTATATGAAGACAATCATCTTATTGCAATCAATAAGAGACCCGGAGATATTGTGCAAGGAGATAAGACAGGAGACACTCCTCTAAGCGAGCATGTAAAAGAATACATAAAGGACAAATACGATAAACCGGGAAAGGTCTATTTGGGAGTTGTACATCGCTTAGACAGACCTACCAGCGGTATTGTGATCTTTGCCAGAACTTCTAAAGCGCTGCCTAGATTAAATCAATTATTTAAGGATCGGGATGCACAGAAAACCTATTGGGCACTTGTAAAAAATATGCCTCCAAAAGAAGAAGATACACTTATACATTACTTAAA
The DNA here is from genome assembly GCF_007997295.1 of Gillisia hiemivivida. Lineage (GTDB taxonomy): Bacteria > Bacteroidota > Bacteroidia > Flavobacteriales > Flavobacteriaceae > Gillisia > Gillisia hiemivivida. Next base: position 36,903 of record NZ_VORY01000004.1, read on the forward strand.
AAGAAATCCCAAACAGAATAAATCTTACGCTCACATTAAAGAAGTGCCAGAGAGCAAAAAAGCAATTCTAGATTATAGGATCATCCAGAAGTTGGATAATTATTTTCTTTTAGAAATCGCATTGCATACAGGAAGACATCATCAAATAAGAAGTCAATTATCTGTTATAGGATCTCCAATTAAAGGAGATCTTAAGTATGGATTCGACAGAAGTAATAAAGACGCTAGTATTTCCTTGCATGCCCGTAAATTATCTTTTAAACATCCAGTGAAAGATCTGGAGTTAAACTTAGTGGCCCCAGTACCAAACGATCCGATTTGGAACGCAATAAATATTTTATAAATAGCTTAACATTATAAATATTACTTTTAAATAAAAACCATGAAATGGAAAGGTAGGAGAAAAAGCTCCAATTTAGAAGATAGAAGAGGTTCCTCTACAGGTGGAAAAGTAGCTGTTGGCGGTGGAATTATAGGGCTCATTTTTTTAGCAATTCAACTTTTTTCTGGTGGTGATATTACTGAAACTCTTCAGCAACTAGAAAATCAAGTTCCAGCAACAACTGAATCTAGAGAATTAACTGCTGACGAAATAGAATCCCAGGAATTTATTAATGCCGTTTTAGTAGATACCGAAGATATTTGGAATAAGATATTTTCAGAAAATAACATAAATTATCAGGAACCAGGATTGGTTCTCTTTACAGATGGTGTAAGAACAGCTTGCGGCGGAGCTTCTGCCGCATCAGGACCTTTTTATTGCCCGGCAGATCAAAAAGTATACATGGATCTTTCCTTTTTCGAAGAGTTGAGAACTCGATTTGGAGCACAAGGTGGTGACTTTGCCATTGCTTATGTTATTGCCCATGAAGTTGGGCATCATGTTCAAACCATACTTGGAACTTCCGGGAAGGTAAGACAACTTCAACAAGAACAGAATCAGACGGCTGCAAATCAACTATCTGTAGCTTTAGAATTACAAGCCGATTTCTATGCTGGCGTATGGGCCTATCATAATAAAGAGTATTTGGAAGAAGGGGATATTCAGGAAGCTATGAGCGCTGCGAGTGCTGTAGGAGACGACGCTATTCAAAAGCGTACTTCCGGGAGAGTGGTTCCAGATGCTTTTACACATGGAACTTCTAAACAACGAATGGAGTGGTTTATGAGAGGTTATAATTCTGGAGATATTAGACAGGGTGACACTTTTAATGGACGACTTAATTAATCTTAATATACCTAATCGATCCCTTCAACTACTGCATTTTTCCGAAGGGATCTGATACTTTCTATTATAACTGCGCTTATAATAAGCACACCTCCTATGATCGTTTTTAAGCTAGGATATTCAGAAAGAAATAGTATCCCTAAAATTATAGCGTATAAAGGCTGAGCACTGCTCATAATACTCGCCGCAGTTGTTGAAAAATTTCTTAGACTCAGCAAGAAAAGTGTATGGCCTATGCATGTAGTAACAATTGCTAGCGTTAAAAGAGGCGCCCATTGTAAAATTACCTCATTAAAATCGCTGAAAAATACTACGGGTGAAAGAACTACCGCCACCACTACTATTTGGTACATCATTAAAACAGATCCATTATACTTCTCAATTTCCTGCTTCATTAAAATATTTCGGAGCGCGTAGAATATTCCAGATAATATTCCTAGTAAAACCGCAATAGTATAATTATTTTGAAAACTGATTTCCGGTACCAGAAAATAGACTCCGAATAATACCAATACCCCTAATGCTAAATGAACCTTACTGAATTTGGTTTTTAAAATTAATGGTTCTAAAAATACGGTAACTACAGGATATGTGAAAAGTGAAAGTATCCCTATAGCCACATTAGAATACTGAAGAGCAAAAAAATAAGCCACCCAATGTCCTGCCATTAGTAATCCAGACAATACAATTTTTAAAACATCTCTTTTATTAGAAATTCTAAGATCTAATTTTTTAAATCTACAGAATATATAAAATAGGATTGCCGCTAATAATGTTCTGTAAAATATAGTTACAAAAGGGTTTAAGGTGATATATCTTCCCAATACTCCCGAGGTGCTAATAAAAAGCACGGCGAGATTAAGTTCCAGTATTTTCGAATATTGTAAGTTCTTTTCAGCCAAGTTTTGAAATATGGAGCAAAATGCAATTTTTAAAGGAACTTTCTTTACTTGTGGAGATTAATCTTAAGCTGGTATATTTTCTCACTACTATCCTGAAGTTATTTTTTCAGTCCTTTTTTGTAGAAAATATGTAGAAATTCACGTGATTCAGGAGCGGCGATTTTTTCAATCGTTGTTCCGCGGGAATTTCTACATGGTTTTTGGCTTTTTTGCCAAAAAATTCCTCAAAAAAGGCGTCTTTCCTTCCCGAAATTCACATGCGTGTTTTTTGCTTCGTTTCTGATTGCTTTCGACGAGCGAAGCGAGAGGAAAGCATAGTAAAAGAAACGGAAGGTTCACGAACTCCATTAAAATAGAAATATTGAGCTAAATGAAAGGCCAGATAATAAAAGACAATGGATTTAAGATTTTAGACTAAAAACAAAGGACTTGTTTTACTTACACAATGAGAACAATTGCCTATTAATAATGCTTGTAAACCACTTTCCTAAAATTTAGAAAAACTCTCGGATAATAGTGATTTTTCTATTTCCTTAATTTATACAAATATGAAACCCATTGAATGAATTTTTCTTTTGAGTTATAATGCTTTCTTATTTTTGGGTAAGTTGATTGAAAAATTTACAAGTAATACCTATATTACCTCAATAGATGTTCCTTTAGGATATTCTACCTAATAAAATTATTATGAATCACAATATAAGTAGTGTGTTAACTTCCCAAAGATCTTTCTTCAAAGAAGGCAAGACCAAAGAAGTAACTTTAAGGATAGAAAAATTGAAGTTGCTTAAATCGGTTATTGAAGAGCATGAATCTGAAATATGCGAGGCACTGTTTCAGGATTTCAAAAAACCTGAATTTGAAAGTGTTTTAAGCGAAACTGCTTTTATTATAAGTGAGCTTGACTATATAATTAAAAAGTTGAAAGGCTGGTCTAAACCCAAAAAGGTTTCCAGTTCTTTAATAAATTTCCCTTCTTCAGATTATATCTATTCTGAACCTTACGGAGCCTGTTTGATCATTGCCCCTTGGAACTATCCTTTTCAATTAGCCATCTCACCCTTAATGGGAGCAATTGCTGCAGGAAACACGGTAGTTTTAAAGCCCAGTGAATTAGCACCAAACACCTCTCAAATATTAGCAGATATTTTGGCAAAGGTTTTTCCAACCGAAATCGTAGCTATAGTACAAGGAGGAGTGCCGGTTTCTGAAGCATTATTGGAAGAAAAATGGGACTATGTTTTCTTTACTGGAAGTGTTCCTGTTGGGAAAATAGTTGCAAAAGCGATCGCACCTCACCTCACTCCTTCTACCTTAGAATTAGGTGGAAAAAATCCTTGCATCATCCATAAATCGGCTAAAGTACAACTTGCAGCAAAGCGAATTGTTTGGGGTAAATTTTTAAACGGAGGCCAAACCTGCATTGCGCCAGATTATATCCTTGTCGATTCACCTATAAAAAAGGAATTTATAGATGCAGTTCAAAAGGAGATCACAGCAGCTTACGGAATCAATCCTAAGGAATCTCCAGATTATGCGCGGATAATCAATGAAAAGAATTTTGACCGATTAGCAGAAATGCTGGAGGGTGAAAACTGTCAAATTGGTGGTGAAACAAATAGAGAAAAATTATATATCGCTCCAACTTTAATAGATGAACCTAAATTGACTAGCAAGGTGATGGAGGATGAGATATTTGGTCCTATCCTTCCGGTTTTAAGTTTTTCTTCCGAAGAAAATATGGCTGATATTATTGCTAACTATTCCAAGCCTCTTGCCTTATATGTGTTTTCTGAAGACAAGAGCTTTTCAGAAAAAATATTAAAGTCCTACAGTTTTGGTGGTGGAGCTATAAATGATGTGGTAATTCAGATAGTTAATAAAAATTTGCCATTTGGAGGCGTTGGAACTAGTGGGAATGGAGCTTATCATGGCAAACATTCTTTCGATACATTTTCCCATAAAAAAAGTATTTCAAAAAGGGGAACATGGTTAGATGTTCCTCTGAGATATGCACCGTACGGTGATAAAGTAAGTTTAATAGCTAAGCTTATGAAGAAATTTTAATAAACGAACTTTTAAAGAACATTCTTCTTCAAGAATTCAATTTCTTTAAATAGTGCGAGGACGCAAGGAAGTTTTTTCTTTTAAAACATCTGCGACGGGTCTGTTCTCAATTTTGCTTTCCAGCCACGATAGGATATCTAAATATAAAAAGGCCCTTCTTTCATAAGGGTGATTTTCGTACTGTTTTAAAGTTGTATGGAGTTTTCTAAACTCCACTTTAATATTTAATGGAGAAACATCTGGTAATCTTCTTAAAAATTTAATCATCTCCTTCTGCACTTCATGCATATCATTCATGCGAATTAAAAACTTATACGTAGAACGAATTAATCTTTCCAAATGATAGTCCAATCCAGCTTCATAATGGGCTACAAGGTTCAATATTCTTGAAAAACACATTAAATCTTCCCGCATTTCTAGAGCCGTGTTATTTATTATTTTCTTCAAAAATTCAATACATTTTTTATTTTCCCCATTCCCAAAGTGCAGGCTTGCTATTTTATAATAAAAAACCATGATATGATGGCCATCTAGCCTATCCTCATATTTCTTTATTTTTTTCTGGATTTTATCTATCAATAATTCCCCTCCTTCAAAATCACCCGTCATAAACCTTAAATTCAATTTATTTGAATAGATATATAAAAAGGAAAGAGCAGCAATATTATCATCATCTGGAATCTTAGGGTCCTTAATTGTAGCTTCTAGATCTATAAGTACTTTTTCAAAAACTTCTACATGGTTCAGATAAAATAATGATTCTAATAAATAATGATTCCCTTTTAAATAGGATACCGGATGTAGGGACACCATATGTGGATTTTCATTAAATAGATCTATCCATTTTAAGGAGTAACGATAACTGGATAAAAAATTCTGAGTTAAAAAACTATACCACAAAAATGCCTTGTAAAGCAAAAGTTTTTCTCGAAAACCCATCTCATTAAAACTGTATTCAGGGAGATTTTTCTGAAAAATCTCCCTGATGCTGGTTGTTTCTTCTTCGGTACGAGCATAGCCCATTTTTAATAAAATACCATATAATTGAAGGGAGAGATTGGACAACCTACTTGCCAAAACATTCAGCCTACTAAGTATCTCGGTTTGTTTTATTAAACTCTCAGCTCGGTTATGAATACTGCGGGTAATATATTGGGATTCAATTATTTTTTCCCATTCCAGGATTTCATAGGCTACATTTTTTTCTTCATTATATAAAGCAATCGTCTTTACTTTATCAAGCAATTTCAAACTCTGATTATATAAGCCTTTTCTATACAAAATAAGTGCAAAATCCAGTTGTTCTCTAATTTGCACCGGGATACTCTGATGTGCAGGATTCAATCGAAGACTTACAAGGATTTGTTTATAAAGGTGAGCTTTGACATTGGATAATTGCAGCTTGCTAATGTTGGTATGCTCAAGGATTAACTTCTCGTTATATTGAGCTTGCTTCGCCATAACCTTAAATAATTTAAGGAATTTACTATCTGCATTTACGCCTATTCTTCCCACATATAATGAAAATTGCCTTTTTTCAGAAGAGGAAAGAGACTTTATAAGGGTAAAAAGATTATCGGTTAAGTCATTGGTCATTGTAACGATTATGTTTTCAACATGTTGATTATCAGTAACATTAACTTCCTTATTTTAAATCAATTGTCGTAATTACTCGGTATTTTAATCTATCAAGCGAAGATGTATCTGCTACTTTAGTTAAAGATAAAGCAAAATAAATCTGATATGAGTACAGAAAAGGTAGAAATTTTTGACACAACATTACGAGATGGAGAACAAGTGCCTGGTTGTAAATTAAATACAGCTCAAAAATTAAAAATTGCCGCACGACTCGATGAACTTGGAGTGGATGTGATTGAAGCTGGTTTTCCAGTTTCTAGTCCGGGGGATTTTAAATCGGTTTCTGAAATATCAAAATTAATTAAAAACGCTGCAGTTTGTGGACTTACCCGTGCTGTAAAAAATGATATTGAAGTTGCTGCTGAAGCTTTAAAATATGCTAAATACCCTAGAATCCATACTGGGATTGGCACTTCAGATTCCCATATAAAATACAAGTTCAATTCCACACGAGAAGAGATCATTGAACGAGCAATTATGGCTGTTTCTTATGCCAAAACCTTTGTAGAGGATGTCGAATTCTATGCTGAAGATGCCGGGAGAACAGATAATGAATTTCTTGCAAAAGTTTGTACCGCTGCGGTTAAGGCTGGAGCTACAGTTTTAAATATTCCGGATACTACAGGATACTGCCTTCCAGAGGAGTATGGTCAGAAAATTAAATATTTAAAGGAAAATGTAACAGGGATTCATAAGGTAAGACTTTCCTGTCACTGCCATAACGACTTAGGGATGGCTACAGCAAATGCGATTGCAGGTGTGGCTAATGGTGCCAGACAAATTGAATGTACCATCAATGGAATAGGAGAACGCGCAGGAAATACAGCTTTAGAGGAGGTGGTGATGATCTTAAGACAACATCCTAGTTTGAATCTAACTACCAATATTAATTCAAAATTGCTCTATGGTACCAGTAAAATGGTTTCTCAAGAAATGGGAATGTTAGTACAACCAAACAAAGCGATTGTAGGAGCAAATGCATTTGCCCACAGTTCTGGCATTCACCAGGACGGGATGATAAAAAATAAAGCAACCTATGAAATTATAGATCCTGCAGATGTAGGTGTAACAGAATCGGCTATTATACTTACCGCAAGAAGCGGAAGAGCCGCTTTAGCGTATAGAGCAAAGAAAATGGGTTATGAATTAACCAAACTTCAATTAGACACTGTGTACATTGAGTTTTTAAACTTTGCTGACCACAGAAAAGAAGTCGTGGATAATGACATTCATATTATTATGGATTTATCAAGAAAAAGAAATAGAGCTATTGCCTAATGAAAAAAACACTTTTTGATAAAATCTGGGATGCACACGTGGTAGAATCAATACCCGCAGGTCCGGATATTTTATATATAGATAAACATCTTATCCATGAGGTAACCAGTCCTCAGGCATTTAACGAATTAAAAGAACGAGGTATATCTATTTTAAGGCCAAAGCAAATTGTTGCCACAGCCGATCATAATACTCCAACAGAAAATCAGCATTTACCAATAAAGGATCTTCTGTCGAGAAATCAACTCAAACAACTTACTAAGAACTGTGAAGATAACAACATAACGCTTTATGGCTTAGGTCATCCTTATAATGGGATAGTTCATGTAATGGCACCAGAATTGGGAATAACCCAGCCTGGAATGACCCTTGTTTGTGGAGATAGCCACACCTCTACTCATGGAGCATTTGGTACCATTGCCTTTGGTATTGGGACTAGCCAAGTAGCGCAAGTATTTGCTAGTCAGTGTCTATTAGTGGATAAGCCAAAGAAGCTCAGGGTAAATGTTAATGGAGAATTAAGGTACGGAGTGCTTCCAAAAGATGTGATATTATACATTATCAGCCAATTAGGAACTAACTCAGGAACTGGATATTTCTGTGAGTATGCAGGAAATGTTTTTGAGGATATGTCTATGGAGGGCAGGATGACAGTATGTAATATGAGTATTGAAATGGGAGCCCGAGGTGGACTAATAGCTCCAGATGAAGTTACTTTCAACTATTTAGAAGGAAAGGAATTCGCTCCTAAAGGAGAAGATTTTGAGATGATGAAAATCTATTGGAAAACCCTTAAAACCGAGGAAGGAGCTAAGTTTGATCAGGAATATTTTTTTGATGCCTCCGATATAGAACCAATGATCACTTATGGTACAAATCCTGGAATGGGAATAAAACTAAGTGATCCAATCCCTAAGAACACAGGGAAAAGTGATGAAAAAGCACTGGAATATATGGGTTTTAAAGAAGGAGAATCATTAATTGACAAACCTATTAATTATATTTTTATTGGTAGTTGCACCAATTCCAGAATTGAAGATTTCCGTACCGCAGCAAGCTATATTAAAGGAAAACAAAAAGCGGCTAATGTAAACGCTCTTATAGTTCCCGGTTCAAGGCAAGTAGCAGAACAGATAAAGGCAGAAGGTTTACAACTTATTTTTGAAGAAGCTGGTTTTTCCTTACGCCAACCAGGATGTTCTGCATGCCTCGCAATGAATGACGATAAGATCCCAGCTGGGGAATATTGTGTTTCCACAAGTAACCGGAATTTTGAAGGCAGACAGGGCCAAGGTTCCAGAACGCTATTAGCTAGTCCACTTACCGCTGCTGCTACAGCAATTGCAGGGAAAATTACAAACTTTACTCAAAATTTAAACTAGATGGAAAAATTTATAAGTCTTACAGACACTGCGGTTCCACTAGAGATTGAAAATATAGATACTGACCAAATTATACCTGCCAGATTTTTAAAGGCTACAGATAAAGAAGGTTTTGGAGAGAATTTATTTCAAGATTGGAGGTTTGACAAAGCCGGGAATCCTAATTCAGAATTTAATTTGAATAATAAAAAATATAAGGGTTCCATTTTGGTTGCTGGAAATAATTTTGGTTGTGGTTCCAGTAGGGAACATGCCGCTTGGGCATTGAAAGCTTATGGTTTTAAGGTAATTATTTCCAGTTATTTTGCAGATATTTTTAAAGGAAATTCGTTGAATAATGGGTTGCTCCCTTTACAGGTAAGCCCGGAATTCCTTAAAAAGATATTTACAGCTATTAATTCAAATCCTTCAGAAAAACTTCATGTTGATCTAGAAAATCAGCTCATAAAGATTACCAGCACAGAAGCATCAGAAAAATTTGAAATAGATCCTTATAAGAAGAATTGCATGATAAATGGCTATGATGACATTGACTTTTTAGTGAGCCGAAAAGAAGCCATTCAAAAATTTGAAGAAAAAACATTCCAGTTCTAGAGGTCTCTACGGGAGACAATTTAAACTAAATTGATTATCCGTTTATTTTTTTAGAATTAGTAGTTTTCAACTAATATATACTAGATAATTTACCTCATTCTGTTTCAATTGTCATTCTGAAAATAGCGTAGCGGATTGAAGAATCTCAAAGAAGCAGGATTAAAGTTTAAAAGAGATCCCTCCTTATGTCGGGATGACAAATAGAAATGTTGTTTCGTACCTAAGGTTATAAGAATAGGCTAATGTGATCATTTCAAAGAGAACAATTGGTCATCGTACCTATAACGATGTACAAGGATTAAAAAATAAATAAGAAAAGAAAAAGTATTTCCCTAAAAAATTCGATGAAGATGAAACTAAAAATAGCAGTATTGCCCGGAGACGGGATAGGTCCAGAAATAACAGAACAAGCAGTTAAAATGTTAAAGTCTATAGCGGACAGATTTGATCATGATTTTCACTTTGAAAAAGCCTCAGTGGGAGCAACAGCTATAGATCAATTTAACAATCCATTACCAGAAGCTACCTTAGATCTATGCAAGGAATCTGATGCTGTATTATTTGGGGCCATAGGGCATCCAAAATATGACAATGATCCCAGCGCCAAAATTAGGCCAGAACAAGGTTTACTTAGATTGAGAAAAGAACTGGGATTATTTGCAAATATCCGACCTGTAACAACTTATTCAAAATTAATAGACTTGTCCCCTTTACGCCGTGAGCGCATCGAGGGGGTAGATATGGTGATCTATCGGGAGTTAACCGGTGGAATTTATTTTGGCGAGAAAAGTTTAAATGAAGAAGATACCAGTGCTACAGATGTTTGCACCTACTCTGTTATGGAAATTGAAAGAATTACTCACCTGGCATTTAAAGCAGCTCAAAAACGCCGTAAAAAACTAACATTAGTAGATAAGGCCAATGTGCTGGAAACTTCCAGGCTTTGGAGAAAAACGGTAACCGCCATAGCCAAAGAGTATTCCGATGTTCAACTTGATTTTCTGTTTGTAGACAATGCAGCCATGCAAATGATCTTAAATCCCAAACAATTTGATGTAATTCTTACCGAAAATTTATTCGGTGATATTCTATCTGACGAAGCCAGTGTGATTTCAGGAAGTATCGGGCTATTAGCATCTGCATCGGTTGGTAAGAAAAACGCCTTATTCGAACCTATTCATGGGTCTTATCCTGAAGCAACCGGTAAGGGAATAGCAAATCCATTGGCAGCCATTCTCTCGGCAGCTATGTTATTGGATCATTTCCACTTAACCGAAGAAGCTAAAGCTATTAGAGATGCAGTAGAAATTAGTATCAACCTGAATATTTGCACTCAGGATATCAATAATGAATACCACTACTCTACTGAAAAGGTAGGAGATTTTTTAGATGGTCTTATAAGCGAGGTAGACAATTCTTTTATAAATAACGAAAATCTAAATTTAGGTCAGATGACCATTATCTAATAATTTGTTTTTTAGCTAGATTGCAAAACCTCCATTGTCTTGGTTAGTCTTTGGAGGTTTTATTTTTTTAGAGTTATTATAAATACTTCTTTTTTGCAATTTGGTCCAGTGCCAAATTATCCTTACTTCCAATATGCGTGTGTTTTTTAATATATGCGGGAATATAAGTTCCATTTTCAACCTGCCCTCCTATATCTTTATATGCTTCCCGAAAAGACTTTCCCTCTATCACCAGATCATTAATACTATCTACCGTAAAGAGATATTTATACTTCTCGTCCTGCATATTTATATCCTTTACTTTAATAAGCGAAATGGAATGAATAAATACATCTAAAATTTCCTTGATATTTTCAACTGCATAAATACTATTCTCTTTAATTAATTGAAAATCTCTATGATAACCACTTGGGAGATTATTGGTGATCAAGATCATTTCATTAGCAATAGCCTGAAGTTTGTTACATTTCCCTCGTATCAACTCGAAAACATCCGGATTCTTTTTGTGAGGCATAATACTGGATCCTGTGGTGAGTTCATCTGGAAAAGTGATAAAATCAAAATTCTGACTCATATATAAGCAGATGTCCATAGAAAATCTTGAAAGCGTGTTTGCAAGGGAAGCTATATTGGAAGTTACCGTACGCTCACATTTTCCTCGGCTCATTTGGGCTGCAACCACATTATATTTTAATGTTTTGAAACCTAATTCCTTAGTGGTGAATTCTCGATCTATAGGAAATGAAGAACCATAGCCCGCAGCAGAACCCAATGGGTTTTGATCTACAATCTTTAATCCTGCTTGCAACAAATACAAATCATCTATCATTATTTCTGCATAGGCTGAAAACCATAATCCGAAGGATGAAGGCATTGCCACTTGTAGATGAGTATAACCCGGAAGTAATTTATCCTGATGCACCTTAGCAAGCCCTAAAAGGACATCAATAAGGTTTTCTGTTTTCGAATAGATCTCTAATAAATTCGCTTTAAAATAAAGCTGCATTGCCACCAATACCTGATCGTTCCTGGAGCGTGCGGTGTGAATTTTCTTTCCAGTATCGCCTAGAGTTTTTGTGAGTTCAAATTCTATTTTAGAATGTACATCTTCAAAATCCTCCTCGATCACAAAACTACCATCTGTTACCTGAGCTTGAAGTTTATTAAGCTCTACTAGAATTGACTCCACCTCATCTGAGGTTAAAATTTCAATTTTTCCAAGCATTTTAGCATGTGCTTTCGAGGCCGTAATATCATATTCAGCTAGAAAAAGATCCAATTCCCGGTCGTTACCAACAGTAAATTTTTCAATCTTCTTATCTATAGAAATGCCTTTATCCCAGAGTTTCATAATTTTCAAATTTTAACCCTCACTGAGGGTTTTAATTAATATTGGCATACTTCAATTGTTAAAAGTATTTTCCTCCCGAACCATCGGGATATACCTAGTTGTTTTGTACCAAGGTGCTTTATTTCTTTAATGCTTTTTCAAGCAAACTAATATACATTTCAATCCCTTCCTCTATTTCGTTCACGTAAATAAATTCATCTGCAGAATGTGATCTGGTAGAATCACCAGGCCCTAGCTTTAAAGAAGGACAAGATAACATTGCCTGGTCAGACAGGGTTGGGGAACCGTAAGATGACATCCCCAAGTCGGCTCCGGCCAACACCAATGGATGTTCCATGGAGATAGAAGAAGAATTCAATCTAAGAGAACGAGGAGTAATTTCATCTACAGGAGCATTTTTTTCTAAAATTTCTGCAACCTCTGCATTGCTATATCGGTCGTTCACTCGTACATCTATCACAAGATCTACAGATGCCGGCACGACATTATGCTGGCTTCCCGCATTTATTTGAGTAACAGTAAGTTTTACTTCTCCCAATGCTTCAGATACTTTTTCGAATTTGAAATTCTTAAACCAATCCAGTACAGAGATACATTTATAAATAGCACTATTATTATTAGGGTGCGCTGCATGAGAAGGCGTTCCTTTTACCTTGGCATCAAAAACTACCAGCCCTTTTTCTGCAACAGCCATTTGCATTAGCGTTGGTTCTCCCACAATAGCAACATCAATTTTTGGAATTAATGGCAATAAGCTTGCTATCCCATTTTTGCCATTTATTTCCTCCTCTGCAGTACCTGCAAAAAGCAAATTAAAATCGAGATCTTGTGCTTCAAAGAAATATGTAAAAGTCGCCAGTAAGGAGACCAAACAACCTCCGGCATCATTGCTGCCTAATCCGTATAATTTTCCGTCTTCAATAATCGCAGCGAAAGGATCACGAGAATAGGCAGAATTAGGTTTAACGGTATCGTGATGAGAATTCAATAACAATGTTGGTTTCTCATGATCAAAATATTTATTCACCGCCCAAACATTATTCCCACTACGTTGAAATGGGATTTCAAATTCCTGAAGCCAATTTTCCAACAATACTGCAGTCCCCTCTTCTTCAGAAGAAAAGGATTGAGTCTCTATAAGATCTTGCAATAACTTTAAGGCCTTCTTTTGAAGCTTTGAAATTTCCATTATTTTATGATTTTTGTATGTTGAGTCCCTTTTTTAAGCAAGTTTGGGCCTCCTAAAGAAACTTCAGAAACTGCATGCTCTAAGGCACAAAAACAATTATGCAATTTTGGAAGCATCCCTTCACTAATTATATTCTCCTTCAATAAATGCAGATATGTCTGGGTATCTAATACCTCGATCACCGAATTATCATCCAAAGGATCTTTTAAGACTCCATTTTTTTCAAAACAGAAAAATAATTCAGTTTGATAGTTTTCAGAAAAAGCAATGGCAATTTCTGCTGCCACTGAGTCGGCATTCGTATTAAAAAGCACCCCTTCTCTACTACATGAAATAGCTGAAAATACCGGGATGATATCATTTTCCAGAAGTGATGAAATAAAAGAGATATTGATTTCTTCTACATCTCCAACAAATCCAAAATCAATTTCTTTATTAACACGTCTTTTAGAGATGATACTTTTTCCATCTGCACCACAGAGCCCTACAGCATTACTTTTTAAACCCTGTAATTTGGCAACAATTTTCTTATTAATAAGTCCAGCATATACCATTGTGATCACATCCATTGCATCGGCATCTGTTATTCTTCTCCCATCAATCATATTTGTCTTAAAACCTAATCTATCAGACAATTCGGTGGCCATCTTACCACCACCGTGAACTAATATTTTAGGGCCCTCCAATTGAGAAAAACTATGAAGAAAAGCACTTAGACTCTCCTCATTTTCAATGAGCTTCCCTCCTATTTTTACAATTTTTAAAATTTGTTTTTTCATTCTGATAGTTCTTAGCCTTGCAATAATTTTTTCAATACCGCCTGCGCAGCAAAAGTTCGGTTATTAGCCTGATGGATCACCACAGAATTTTCACTGTCCAGCACGTCATCTGCAATTACTACATTTCTTCTTACTGGTAAACAATGCATCACCTTAGCATTGTTTGTAACTCGTAATTTTTCCTGATTAAAAGTCCAGTCGCCATCAGTTTTAAGTGCTTCCCCATAATTTTCATAACTACTCCAGTTCTTCACATAAACAAAATCTGCATTTTTTAATGCTTCCTCCTGATCATGAAATACCCTTGTGTTTTTAGTGATTTCAGAATTCAAATTATAACCTTCAGGATTCGTAATGCATAGCTCAACATCCATTTTCTGCATCATTTGTACAAAAGAATTGGGTACTGCATGTGGTAAGGCTTTTGGATGAGGAGCCCAAGTTAGAACCACCTTAGGACGTTTCACATTCTTAAGTTCTGTAATTGTGAGTGCATCTGTAAGTGCCTGCAAAGGGTGGCCCGTAGCACTTTCCATATTTAAGATAGGCACAGAAGCATATTTTTTAAAACCATTCATCACCATTTCGGCATTATCTTTTTCTTTATCTTTTAATTCTGGAAATGCACGTACCGCAATAATATCGCAATATTGAGAAAGCACTGCGGCTCCCTCTTTAATATGTTCAGCTTTATTAGAATCCATTACCTGCCCGTCTTCAAACTCCAAAGCCCAGCCGTCGCTATTTACATTTATAACCATTACTTCCATTCCCAATAATTTAGCAGCCTTCTCTGTGCTAAGTCGGGTTCTTAAACTTGGATTGAAAAACAGCATGCCCAAGGTCTTTCCTTTTCCCAGCTCTGGGTCGGAGTTGATCTTCTTAAGTTGTAATGCCTCCTGAAGCAATGCCGGAAGATCTTCTATATCGAATAGATCGATGTAATTCTTCATACTTATTTAATTTCTTAGTACAATAAACCTAAATGCAAACGAGCTAGGATTCTATTATTTTAAATGTTTATAATCTTTCTTATCAGTTTTAACTTTCAACTATCTATATTTTGGTTTTTCGTCATCCTACGTTTGTACCAAACATTAGCTCAGTTTAACAGAACAGAAAAATGTCACCCTGAGCCTGTCGAAGGGTCTCAATGGAGTAAAATCTCTTCTAGAAGAGATCCCTCCTCAGGTCGGGATGACAACACAATGTCGTGATGTTACAAACCAATGAGAGTCTCAACATCCCAATTAATCGGGAGAAGACCCTTCGACTTTAATTTACCCTGAGCGATAGTCGAAGGGCTCAGAGGGACAAAACAACGAACCAATAAAACTGTTAAGCTTTCGGCATAAAACCAGATTCAGCTATTTTTAATTAATAGTTTTTCAATTCAATTTTCAGCGCTTCAAACAACATTTCAAAATGTTGCTGCTCCACATTTAATGGTGGCAAAATTCGAAGCAACTTTTTATTAGATGCAGCTCCAGTAAATATGTGGTGATTAAAAAGCAAGGATTTTCTCAGTGCTGCGATCTCAAAATCGAATTCTAAGCCCAACATTAATCCTCTACCTTTTAGCCTTTTTATCTGAGGGATCTTTGCCACTTCTTGCTGAACAAATTCATATATTTTTTTCGCATTATCCATGAGTTGCTCTTCTTCAATAACATCTAAAACTGCAATTCCTGCAGCACAGGCCAAATGATTTCCTCCAAAAGTGGTTCCTAACATTCCATGTTTTGCAGGAATAGAACTATCTATCAAGATTCCACCAATTGGAAAGCCATTTCCCATGCCTTTTGCTATAGAAATGATACCCGGCTGTATATTATGTTTTTGATAGGCGAAGAAATCTCCTGTCCTACCATATCCCGCTTGTACCTCATCTGCAATTAGAACTGAATTATATTGTTCACATAATGCTGCTGTTTTCTGATAAAATCCGGTACTTGCTTCATCCAGTCCTCCAACTCCCTGAATAAATTCAATGATCACTGCAGCAGTTTCTCCTTTTTTCAATTGCTCTTCCAGCCCTGATATATCTTCAAAGGCAAGTTTACAAACGCTATGTGTTTTATTTAAAGGCGCCTTGATACCTTCATTATCTGTAACTGCAACTGCAGACGAAGTTCTTCCGTGAAAAGCATTTTCAAAATAAATAATATTACCTTTCCCGGTATGGAAGGATGCAAGTTTTAAGGCGTTTTCGTTAGCTTCTGCTCCAGAATTGCACAAAAACAGACTGTAATCTGTAATTTTTGCCGCTTTTTCTAACTTTCTAGCTAATTCTTCTTGTAAAGGATTTTTTATTGAATTTGAGTAAAACCCCAATTGCTTCAATTGTGCCTCAAGCTTTTCTAAATAATGAGGATGGGAATGGCCTATAGACATCACAGCATGACCACCATATAGATCCAAATACTTTGTACCTTTTTCGTCATATACAAAACAGCCTTCGCCTTTTACCGGAGTAATATCGTATAAGGGATAAACGTCAAATAACTCCATAGTTAAGCTTTTGTGATTGAATTAATTTTTTTAAATGAAGCTTGAATCCCTCTGATGAGTGAAGAACTTAGGCCTCCGTGCTCCATTTCGTTCAAACCTTCAATAGTGCAGCCTCGAGGCGTTGTTACCTTGTCTATTTCTTCTTCCGGATGATTCCCTGATTCTATCAAGAGACTGACAGCACCTAAGCAGGTTTGCATAGAAAGCTCTTGTGCTTCCTTAGCATCAAAACCAAGTTGTACAGCTCCTTGAGTAGTAGCTCTTATTAAACGCATCCAAAAGGCAATTCCACTGGCGCAAATCACTGTTGCCGCCTGCATCTTTGATTCGGGGATAATTACACTTGTTCCCAGTCTATTAAAAATAGCTTCGGCAATTGCAATTCGTTTCTCCCCATTTACATTACTACAAAGGCAAGTCATCGATTTTCCTACTGCGATCGCAGTATTAGGCATTGCACGAATTATGAATTGATCTTTCCCTACAATTTCTTCGATCCTTGGGATATTAATCCCCGTAACTGTAGATATCAATATGTGCTTCTCTGTTAATGAATCCCTTATTTCATGTAGGATTGCTTCCAGCTGCAGCGGCTGTACTGCAAAAATGATCACATCTGAATTTATAACTGCCTCTTTATTATCTGAAGTCAATTTCACTCCTGAATACTCTTCAAGATCCTTGATACTTTCAAGCTTTCTTTTAGAAAGATACAGCGTGGTAATTGCATTTTTTACAATTAGACCTTTTGCTATAGATTTTCCCAGATTACCCGTCCCTATAATTGCTACTTTCATACTTTATTGGTTTTATCACAATTCATTGTGTGGTAGTTTAAATTCTAGAAATAACTGGCTTTTAACTGAAGTCCTTGATCTTCCGGAAATCCAAACATTAGATTCATATTTTGTACTGCTTGTCCGGAAGCCCCTTTCAATAAATTATCTATAACACTTGTTATCAATAATTTACTCTTATGCTTCTGAAGATTCATCAAGCACTTATTGGTGTTCACTACTTGTTTCAGATGAACCTCTTCCTCTATTACAAATGTGAATGCCGAATCTTTATAATAGGTATCATACATAGCTTTTGCATCTTCCAAGCTTCCATCGAAATTGGTGTAGGTAGTTGCAAATATTCCTCTGGAAAAATTTCCTCTATTCGGAATAAAATTTATTTCAAAATTAAAGTTTGGTTGAAACAATTGAACGCTCTGACCTATCTCCTTCAAATGTTGATGTTCAAATTCCTTATAAGCTGAAAAGTTATTATCCCGCCAGGTAAAATGTGAGGTAGCCGAAAGTGAAGTCCCTGCTCCTGTTGCTCCGGTAACAGCATTTATGTGCAACTCATCTTTAAGCAACTTCTCCCCCGCCAATGGAAGAACTGCTAAACTAATTGCTGTAGCAAAACACCCCGGATTCGCTATAAATTGTGCTTTTTTAATTTCTTCTTTTTTAAATTCTGGCAAGCCATAAACAAAAGAATGATCGTTAGAATGCATTCTATAATCTGTACTTAGATCTATGACCTTTGTATCCTTAGAAAATGGGTTGTTTTTTAAAAATTCGATCGAATTCCCATGACCTAAACATAAGAACACCACATCTACTTCAGGATTGATGTTTCCGCTAAACCTAAGCGCTGTTTCTCCCATTAGATCTTGATGGATACTTGAAACCGGTGAACCCGCCTGAGACGTACTAAAAATAAAATCTAGACTTACATCTGGATGTCTTAATAGGATCCTGAGTAATTCTCCGGCCGTATATCCGGCACCTCCAATTATTCCTGCTGATATCATACCTGATTTTTTACGTGTTGATGGATCTTCCCTGTATTTGAGAGAATCTTAATAAAGCCTTTAGCATCAGTTGCAGTCCAGGCTGTATTCTCTTCGCCATATTTCCCGAAACCGTTATTCATAAGATCAAACTTAGATTCAATTCCGTTAAGAGTAAATCTATAGGGATGTAAATTTATAGATACTGTTCCGGTAACTTGTTCCTGTGAACTTTGTAAAAAAGCCTCAAAATCTCTCATTACAGGATCTAGATATTGACCTTCGTGCAAATGTGTTCCATACCAATTAGCTATGTAATCCTTATGTTGTAATTGCCATTTACTTAAGGTGTGCTTCTCTAATAAATGATGTGCTTTTATAATGATCGTTGCCGATGCTGCCTCGAAACCTACTCTCCCTTTAATTCCAATAATGGTGTCCCCCACGTGAATATCCCTTCCTATTGCATATTTAGAGGCAAGTTCTTCTAAGGTCTCTATGATATTTTCTGGTGTGTCTTCTTTTCCATTAATTGCAGTTAATTCTCCCTTATTAAAGCTAAGACTAATTTGCTTAACATCGGTTTCTGTAAGTTGAGATGGATAGGCAGCTTCTGGTAATGACTTGTGTGAAGTAAGCGTTTCTTCACCTCCAACACTAGTTCCCCACAGCCCCTTATTAACAGAATATTTCGCTTTTTCCCAGTTCATATCTACCCCATGGGATTTAAGATATTCTATTTCCTCCTGTCTTGTTAACTGCTTATCTCTAATAGGCGTGATAATTTCTATCTCTGGTGCTAATATTTGAAAGATCATATCAAATCTTACCTGATCATTTCCTGCACCTGTACTTCCATGTGCAATGGCATCTGCTCCTATTTTCTTTGCATAATTCACAACCTCAATGGCTTGTATAATACGTTCAGCACTTACAGATAAGGGGTAGGTGTTATTTTTAAGAACATTACCAAAAATTAGATACTTTACAACCTTATTATAGAAGGTTGTAATCGCATTGATATTCTTATAGGATTTTGCTCCCATCTTAACTGCTTTCTCGCCTATCTCTTTTATTTCCGCTTCAGAAAATCCTCCGGTGTTTACACTTACTGCATGAATCTCCGTTTTTTCTTCCTGAGACAAATACTTTGCACAATAAGAAGTATCTAAACCTCCGCTATATGCTATTACTATTTTTTTCATTCTTTTATTTTTTTAAACTAAGCCATCATACCTTTTGATCGCTAATTGAATTATTTCCAGCTTCGAGTTGCTGAGATCCTTCGACAATTCCGATAGCTATCGGAACGGGATGACAGTTAAAGTTTTGTCACTTCGAGCGTCCCGATAATTATCGGGAGAGAAGTCCTTAAATTAACAAGTTGCTTCTTTGAGATTCTTCCCTTCGCTCAGAATGACATCGAATTATGTTTTTTACTCCTTTTTATCTTTTTCCTTTTTATAAAAAAGCGTTTGCTTAATATTCTTCAATCTTCTATAAGTTTTTTCATTAAAGGTTTCATGTCTTGGCTTTTCACTTTTCGTCTTATTGGGATCGTACATCATGCCTGTACATAGGCACATTTTACGCTCTGTACGGGTAAGTATATCGTAGTTTTTACATGTTTGACAGCCTTTCCAGAAACTTTCATCATTGGTTAATTCAGAAAATGGAACAGGTTGGTATCCCAATTCGTAATTTATCTTCATTACCGCAAGACCTGTAGTTATTCCAAATATCTTAGCTCCGGGAAATTTATTTTTGGAGTGTTCGAAAATGGCTTTTTTAATATCTTTTGCCAATCCCTGATTTCTATACTCCGGACTTACAATTAGCCCGGAATTGGCGACAAATTTATCGTGTCCCCAGACCTCGATATAACAGAATCCTGCAAATTTATCTCCATCTAAGGCAATAATAGCGTTGCCATTCTCCATTTTGGTGATAACATATTCTGGAGTCCTTCGAGCTATACCCGTGCCCCTAACTTTAGCAGATTCTGCTATAGTTTCACAAATGATCTCCGCAAAATTTGCATGAGATTTATTAGCAATGAGTATTTTCATCTGCTAAAAGATTAAAGATTGAATTAATAAAGTTTTGATATTTCTGAAGGAAGAACCGGACTCACCTTAGTTCCATAAAATTATATACGCACAAGGCGGCGCGGAAAACTGCGTACGGGAGAATTTTCAGAAGTAATTCTGAAATTGTTTAAAGTATATAGAGAGAATGTGGTTTTCAAGATTGTAAAATGTAAAATAATATTAAAAAAAGGGAATGCGCAGCCTACCGACTGAAGCGGGGCCTAAAGCGCAAATTGAATATTATTTCTGTAGTTGAAATCACATGGTAAATTTAAACAATATTTTAAAAACACCTACTTTATTATATTAAAAATTGAAATAGATCCGGATTATCGTTTAAATATTGTCCGTAAAACTTATACTCTTTCATACGCTGTACCAAGGGATCAAAGTCTTTTGGATCTTTAAGTTCTATTCCCACAACGGCCGGACCATTCTCTCTATGGTGTTTTTTAGAATACTCAAAATGAGTAATATCGTCGTCTGGACCAAGAACTTTTGCCACAAATTGCTTCAATGCTCCTGCCCGCTGAGGGAAAGGAACAATGAAATAATGTTTAAGTCCTGCATATAGCAGGGCTTTTTCTTTAATTTCAGCAGTTCGCGTAATATCGTTATTACTTCCACTTACAACACAAACCACATTTTTCCCTTTGATATCTTCTGCAAAAGTATCTAATGCCGTAATAGACATGGCTCCTGCAGGTTCTACTACAATCGCATCCTGATTGTACAAATCCAGAATTGTCTGGCATATTTTACCTTCCGGCACTGTTATCATTTCATCCAGAAAATTTTTGCATATTTCGAAATTTCTACTTCCTACCTTTTGCACAGCAGCTCCATCCACAAATCTATCTATCTCTTTGAGCTCTATAAGTTTGCCGATTTTTAGTGATGCACTCATAGAAGGGGCACCCTCCGGTTCCACTCCAATAATCTTGGTATTAGGAGATATTTGTTTAAAGACAGAAGATAGCCCGGCAAGTAAACCTCCTCCTCCAAGGGGTGCAAAAATATAATCTATTGGCCCGTCGGCTTGATCCAAAATTTCCAGACCAATAGTCGCCTGGCCTTCTATTACTTTTTCATCATCAAAAGGATGAATAAATACCATATTGTACTTGTCCCCATATTTTATGGCATTTTTATAAGAATCATCAAAAGTATCACCCTTCAAGATCACCTCAACCCATTTTCCACCAAACATTCTTGTTTGCTCCACCTTTTGTTTAGGAGTCGTTATTGGCATAAAGATCACGCCTTTCGCCTCGAGATTATTGCATGCAAAAGCTACACCCTGTGCATGATTCCCAGCGCTTGCACAAATCACGCCTTTGCTTAATTCATCCTTTGGCAAACTCGAGATCTTATTATATGCGCCACGAATCTTATAGGATCTAACCTGCTGCAAATCTTCCCTTTTCAAAAAAACATTGGCTTCATACTTTTTACTGTAGGTAAAAGATGGAGCTAATGGAGTCTTGATCACAACCTTTGAGATTCGTTCTGCGGCTTGCTGTACCGCCTCAATTTGTGGAATATAAATGTCTTTTTTAACTAAGGAATTACTCATTACACGTGTATCTTTTTCATTTCGGTCATTGCCTCTCTCAGCTGCTCCCCTATAATTTCTACTGGATGTTTTCTAATTGAGGCATTGACTTTGATTAGTTTTTTATTATCTACCCCGGAATCCTTTGTCCCATATGCTTTTCCTATTAATCCAGATTCTAAATTATCAATATAATCTTTGATCAATGGCTTACAGGAATGATCAAAAAGATAACAACCGTATTCAGCAGTATCAGAAATAATCCTGTTCATCTCATAAAGCTTTTTACGAGCTATGGTATTTGCAATAAGCGGAGTTTCATGCAAAGATTCATAATATGCAGATTCTGCAATGATTCCTGCTTCTACCATAGTTTCAAAAGCCAACTCTACCCCAGACTTCACAAAGGCAACTAATAAAAGTCCTTTGTCAAAATATTCCTGTTCTGAAATTTCTTCTTGAGTCGCTTCTGTTTTTTCAAAGGCGGTGTTTTCTGTGGCTGCTCGCCATTCTAATAATTCCTTATCGTCCTTGTCCCAATCTTTCATCATTCTGGTGCTAAACGCCCCAGATATGATGTCGTCCATATGTTTTTGAAAAAGAGGACGCATGATAGTTTTTAATTCTTCTGATATTTCCGCCGCTTTTATTTTGGCCGGATTAGAAAGTCTATCCATCATATTGGTGATCCCTCCATGCTTCAAGGCTTCGGTAATGGTTTCCCAACCATACTGAATTAATTTTGCGGCATATGCCGGCTCCATTCCTTCAGCAACCATTTTATCAAAACTTAAGATAGATCCAGTTTGGAGCACACCACATAAAATAGTTTGTTCTCCCATCAGGTCCGATTTTACTTCGGCCACAAAAGAGGAATCCAACACACCAGCCCTATGGCCTCCTGTTGCGAAAGCATATGCTTTTGCCCAATCGTATCCTTTTCCTTCAGGATCGTTCTCTGGATGAACGGCTATTAGGGTAGGAACTCCAAAGCCTCTCTTATATTCTTCTCTCACTTCAGATCCAGGGCATTTAGGAGCAACCATTATTACCGTAATATCTTCCCTAATCTTCATTCCCTCTTCCACAATATTAAAACCGTGAGAATAGGACAAAGCAGCACCTTTTTTGATAAGAGGCACTATTTTCTTTATAACTGAAGTATGTTGTTTATCTGGAGTTAAATTAATAACAAGGTCTGCAGAAGGAATAAACTCTTCGTAAGTGCCAACTTTAAAATTGTTTGAAGAAGCGTTCTTATAAGATTGTCTTTGATCTTTTATAGCATCTTCTCTTAAAGCATATGTGATATCTAGTCCGCTGTCGCGCATGTTCAAACCTTGATTTAAACCTTGGGCACCACAACCTACTATAACTATTTTTTTGTCTTTTAACGCGTTAATTCCTTCGCTAAATTCTTCACTGAGCATAAATCTACAAGTCCCCAATTGGGCTAATTGATCTCTTAAGGAAAGGCTATTAAAATAATTTGTCATGAGTTTATATTTATGGTATTAAAATCTTCAAGAATACTTGAAATTGGCATTTCATTTTTTGATACTGCAATTTTTCCGGAGCGAACAAATTGCATTAATCCATAGGGTTTTAATTTATCGTATAAATTATCTATTTCGTGACGTTTGCCTGTTTTCTCAATTACAAAGAATTTAGGTGTCACCGTAACAATTCGTGCATTGGTCTCTTTTATGAAATCCTGAATAGTTAGGTCTTCAACAAATTCGGCTGAATTCACTTTGTATAGTGCCGTTTCCTGAAAGATTAGCTCTTCGTCGGTATGATAATATGCGCGTATAACTTCTATTTGTTTCTCTATCTGGCCAGCGACTTTCTTCACTTGTTCTTCTGTAACCTCAACCACAATTATAAACCGCATCACCTCATTCACCTCGCTTTTGGAAGCTGTGATACTTTCTATATTGATGTGTCGCTTCAAAAAGATCGCTGCGATCCTGCTCAATAATCCTATGTTGTTTTCCGTATATATGGAAACTGTATAGTTTTTCTTTTCCATTATTCTAGTCTTATGTCTGAAACTGAAGCTCCCGTTGGAATCATAGGAAAAACATTTTCTTCTTGTTCTACTTTTACCTCTAAGAAATATGCCTCTGGAGAATCCATCATTTCCTTTATTGCTTCTTGTAATTGACTACGCTCAGTCACTTGTTTAGCTTTTATATAATATCCTTTGGCTATTGCCACAAAATCAGGATTTATTAACTCTGTGCTAGCATAGCGTTTATCAAAGAACATTTGTTGCCATTGCCTAACCATTCCAAGAAAACCATTGTTAAGCACTACAATTTTTACGGGAACTTTAGTTTGAAAAATGGTTCCCAACTCCTGAATGGTCATTTGAAATCCCCCATCTCCAATAATTGCCACAACTTGCCTGTTTGGCATTCCCATCTTTGCACCTATAGCGGCTGGCAATGCAAAGCCCATAGTCCCTAAGCCTCCTGACGTAACGTTACTTCTTGATTGGTTGAATTTAGCATATCTGCAGGCTACCATTTGGTGCTGGCCAACGTCTGAAACTATAATAGCATCTCCCTTAGAATAAGTATTAATTTCATCTATTACCTCTGCCATCCCAAGTTTCTCCTGTTTGCCGTTTAGTTCATTTTTAATGATTTTATCATATTCAATTTTATATAGATCCTTAAATTTCTGGTGCCAAGCATCATGATTCTTCGGCTGTAAAAACCCTAATAACAATTGCAAGGTCTCTTTTACATCTCCCAATACAGCAACATCTGCTTTTACATTTTTATCGATCTCAGAAGGATCAATTTCAAAATGGATCACCTTGGCCTGTTTTGCATAATGTTCAAGATTTCCAGTTACCCTATCGTCAAATCGCATCCCTATAGCTATAAGGACATCACAATCATTGGTGAGGACATTTGGCCCATAATTACCATGCATTCCAACCATCCCTACATTTAAAGGGTGATCTGTATCCATCGCGGATAGTCCAAGAATGGTCCATGCAGCAGGAATTCCTGCTTTCTCTACAACTTTTTGAAATAGGGCCTCTGCACCTCCTAAAATCACCCCTTGACCAAAAACGATCATCGGTTTTTTTGCTGAATTAATTAAATCTGCAGCTCGTTCTACTTGCGAAAGATCTACTTTGGGGAAAGGTTTATAGCTTCTAATCCCGGTACATTTTTTATAAGTGAAATCCAAGCTTGCAAACTGAGCATCTTTGGTAATATCTATCAATACAGGTCCCGGTCGTCCAGATCTGGCAATGTAAAATGCCTTTGCTAAAACTTCTGGAATCTCTGAAGCTTTTGTTACCTGATAGTTCCATTTGGTCACTGGTGTCGAGATCCCAACGATATCGGTCTCCTGGAAAGCATCACTTCCCAGTAGATGTGAACCTACTTGTCCCGTAATACAAACCATAGGAGTAGAATCTATCTGTGCATCGGCAATTCCAGTCACCAAATTAGTAGCTCCAGGACCAGAAGTGGCGATACATACACCTACTTTCCCGGTTACTCTTGCATAGCCCTGAGCTGCATGCGTAGCACCTTGCTCATGTCTGGTGAGCACATGATGTATTTTATCTTGATATTTATACAATTCGTCATAAACAGGCATAATTGCCCCTCCAGGATATCCATATATGGTATTTATCCCCTCTTCCAACAAACATTTTATCACAGCTTCTGCTCCAGTAACCGTGGTTGGAGCTTGAATGGCTTTATTCTCCTTTTTGGCTGTTTTAACTTCCATAATTCAACTAATTAAAATTCATCTGTAACACATCCCTGAGAGGCA
Organism: Gillisia hiemivivida; assembly: GCF_007997295.1. Taxonomy (GTDB): domain Bacteria; phylum Bacteroidota; class Bacteroidia; order Flavobacteriales; family Flavobacteriaceae; genus Gillisia; species Gillisia hiemivivida. Next base: position 62,529 of record NZ_VORY01000004.1, read on the forward strand.
GAGGAAACTGTCCTTGCATATTTATAAAGCACTCCTTTACTGAATTTAAGTGCCGGTGCCTCCCAATTTTTTTTCCTGTTCTCTATTTCTGAATCACTTAAATCCACACTTATAGTATTGTTTTCGGCATTTATGGTAATTTCATCTCCATCTTTAACAAATGCAATTAATCCTCCTTCCTGAGCTTCCGGGGTAATGTGTCCTACCACAAAACCATGAGTCCCTCCAGAAAATCTTCCATCGGTAATAAGAGCAACGTCCTTTCCTAATTTCGCACCCATTATTGCTGCAGTAGGCTTAAGCATTTCAGGCATTCCGGGTCCTCCTTTTGGGCCCTCAAAACGGATCACTATTACATCTCCTTTGCTTACTTTTCCTTGTGAAATTCCATCATTAGCTTCATATTCAGAATTATAAACCTTTGCTTTACCCTTAAATTTCAAGCCTTCTTTTCCCGTGATCTTTGCTACGGAACCTTCTGTGGCTAAATTCCCGTAAAGGATGCGGATGTGTCCAGACTTCTTAATAGGATTATTAATGGGAAAGATCACATCTTGTCCCTTTTCCAGATCTGGAACATTCTCCAGGTTTTCTGCCAATGTCTTTCCGGTTACCGTTAAGCAATCTCCATGAAGCATTCCTTCTTTCAGCATATATTTAAGAACGGCAGGAATTCCTCCAACCCTGTGTATATCTTCCATCAGATATTTTCCGCTAGGTTTTAGATCTGCTAAAAAAGGAGTGGAATCACATATTTTTTCAAAATCATCCATTCCAAATTCTACCTCTGCTGCTTTCGCTATTGCTAAATAATGAAGCACTGCGTTGGTAGACCCTCCAAGTACAGTAAGTAATCTTATGGCATTTTCCATAGATTTTCTGGTAACTATATCCTTTGGTTTTATATCTCTTTCTATCAATAAACGTATTGCCTTTCCGGCTTCTTTGCTTTCTTCTTTCTTTTCATTACCAATTGCAGGATTAGATGAGTTGTAAGGCAGCGCCATTCCCAAAGCTTCAATAGTAGAAGCCATCGTATTTGCTGTATACATTCCTCCACATGCTCCAGCTCCCGGACATGCTTTCTCTATTACCATATTATAATCCTCATCGCTAATATCGTCGGCAACCTTTGCTCCCCATGCTTCAAATGCTGAAACTACATCCAGTTTTTCACCTTTATGACATCCTGAAGCTATAGTGCCACCATATACCAAAATAGCAGGACGGTTAACTCGCAACATTGCCATCAAGGCTCCCGGCATATTCTTATCGCATCCTACCACGGTGATCATAGCATCATATGACATTGCTTGAACCACAGTTTCCATTGAGTCGGCTATAAGGTCTCGGGAAGGCAAGGAATATCTCATTCCTGGAGTGCCCATAGAAATTCCATCGCTTACTCCAATGGTGTTGAAGATAAGACCCACCATTTTATTGGAATTACACCCTTCTTTAACCAGTTTCGCCAGGTCGTTCAGATGCATATTACAAGGATTCCCCTCATAACCTGTACTTGCAATCCCTACAAAAGGCTTTTTAAAATCCTCTTTTGTTAAGCCAATGGCATGTAACATGGCCTGGGCTGCAGGGTTGGAATCGTTTTGTGTTAAAATCTGACTATATTTATTATCCATCGTTTTTTATCAATCAATATATTTAAATCAAGAACCTCGGGGCAAGCCTAGCAGTTGTGTCCTGACAGCTCGGGAGGAAATAATTTTAAAATTTCGAGGCAAGCCCGCCTGAATGAAATTCTTTTCGGGCAAGCCTCGGGGAATTAACCCCTCAATGAGGGATTAAAAGTAGTTTCTTAGGTGTAGAAGGATAGATATAGTCCTAGATGAAAATTAATTCCAAAGAAAGAATTAATATTTTAAAATATTGATTATCAGTATTTTAACCTTGGTTGTTTTACGATAGCTGAAGGATTCAAGTTTTTATGACACAAAAATCTGTGAATACAGCAAGATTCTCAACTTGATTAGACATCGATATTTCAATTATCTGTAATTTATTAGTCATGAAAATGAATAATTCCTTTTTTGAAGAGATGTTTCAGTTTTAAGCGATATCCGAAGTAAACTAATTTATTTACTTTTTTTATTTTTTGTAAACAATTCAGTTTACTTTGTAATGTTCCATTAGTTGAATTTGCTAAAAACTAAAGTCAACATCGGCTAACATTTTTTCACATAAAAAAGGGAACATCCTTAAATGTTCCCTTTAGCTTTACACCTAGCGGTAATAAAGTAAATTTAATTAATTAGTATAATTATTCAGAAATTTTAATATTCTTCCTTTTTAGAGAATAAAGATCCAATCTTCGGTCCTTCATGTTTCGTACACTTCCAAAACTGTGAAGTTCTTTTAGTAAATCTAGATCCACGTCTACCAATAAAGTACTTTCTGTATTTGGAGTAGCCTCAGCTTTAATTCCGTTTACGGGAAAAGCAAAATCTGATGGTGTAAATACAGCAGATTGCGAATACTGAATATCCATGTTGTTCACCTTTGGCAAGTTTCCAACAGATCCGGCAACAGCCACATAACATTCATTCTCTACAGCTCTGGCCTGAGCACAAATTTTTACACGAGAATATCCATTTTGAGTATCTGTCATAAACGGAACAAAAAGAATATTCATCCCATCTTCTGCCAATAATCTTGGCAATTCTGGAAATTCCACGTCATAACAAATAAGTACTCCAATCTTACCACAATCAGTATCGAAAGTTCTTAATTGCGTTCCACCTTTCATTCCCCATGCAGATTCTTCAGCTGGAGTAATGTGCAATTTCTCATATCGTTCTACACTACCATCTCTTCGGCATAAAAAGCCCACATTATGCATGTGTTCTCCCACAGCTTGCGGCATACTTCCGGTAATAATGTTAATGTTATAATTAATAGCAAAGTTTCTAAAGGTTTCCAGCAACCTATCTGTATAACTGGAAAGGCCACGAATAGCCTCGGCTTCATTTAAATGATTGAACTGTGCCATCAACGGAGCATTGAACAATTCTGGAAATAAAATGAAATCACTTTGGTAATCACTTACGGCATCTACAAAAAATTCGATCTGTTCCACCAAGGAGTCATAATCCTTAAATAAACGCATCTGCCATTGCACTAAACCTAGTCTTACCACCTTCTTCTTGGTGTTAATTAATCTTTCAGGTTTTGTATAGTAAATGTTATGCCATTCCATTAATGTAGCGAACTCCTTGCTTTCATGATCTCCTGGCAAATAACCTTTGATCACCTTTTTTACATGAAAATCATTAGACAACTGAAATGAAAGTACAGGGTCGTGGATCTCCTTTAATTTTACTTTATCTATGTATTTTTTTGGAGTTAATGTTTCAGCGTATTCCCCATAATTTGGAATTCTACCACCAAAGATGATAGATTTTAGATTTAATTGTTCACAAAGTTCTTTTCGCGCTTCATACAATCTACGTCCAAGCCTCATTCCGCGATAATCTGGAAGAATAAAAACATCTATCCCGTAGAGTACATTTCCATCTTCATTATGATTGGCAAATTCATGACCTCCAATAATATCATTGTATTTATGATCGTCATCATAATTATCGTAATCTACGATCATAGATAAGGCACATCCTGCAATTTTACCATCTATAACAATGCAAAATTGCCCGTCGGGAAACTTGTTTACCAAGGTAGAAATATCTGCTTTGCTCCAATAGGAATTGGACATCGCACTATATACCTGTACCATGGATTTTTTAAACTCTACATAATCTTTAACTCTTAAATTTCTTAATTCTATTGTAGCTGAATCTAACACAGGATTTTTTTTTAATTTATCGCGAAGATACTAAGGAAATCAATCAATTAGAAATGAATAACACGAATTTAGCAATGTAGGAAACGACTAAGAAAAATTCGAGATTGTCATCCTGATGGCAGCGAAGGATCTCAAAGGAGTAATAAATTTATTTAATAAGAGATCCCTCCTTCGTCGGGATGACAAAGTCAATGACCTTATTAGCGCAGCGAAGAATCTCAATTGAGCAGAATCAAGAACCTCGAGGCAAGCCCACGAGATACTGTCCCGATGGTTCGGGAGGAAAATACTTTTAAAAGTTCGAGGCAAGCCCGCCTGAATGTTTCGGGCAGGCCTCGGGGAATTAAACCCTCAATGAGGGATTAAAATCTTAAATCTTTACAATTTCATTTTTTACTGCGAAAAGTACCATTCCTACCCTACTTTTCACTTGAAGTTTAGAAAATAGGCTTTCACGATATCCGTCTATGGTCTTCGGACTTAGGTTCATTTCTTCAGCAACCTCTTTGTATGTTTTCTCTGAACAGGCATGATTTAAGAATTCCATTTCTCGATTACTCAGATCGCCATAATTTTTTGAGGAAGAATGATCCATTACTTCTACAATTTCCTCACTAAAATAAAAGCCACTGGTAGCAACAGATTCTAAGGCATATAGAAATTCCTCTGGCTCAATATCCTTTAATAAATAGCCTCTGCACCCCATTCTAATCATTTTAATAATGATCTCCTCATCATGCTCCATAGTAAGAGCCAATGTTTTTTGCTCAGGAAAATGTTCTTTTAACCAAGACATTGTAGCCATTCCGTCCATTACAGGCATTCTAATATCTAACAATAAAATATCCGGGCGTTTATGATTTGCGTTAAAATAATCTACAAGCTCCTGTCCGTTTTTTAAGACTTTTATTACCTCATATTCTTGAAAAGAATTTACAAGACCTTGGAGTGACAATGCAAATAATGTGTGGTCATCAACGATTAGTATCGTTTTCTTCATATAGCGAGGGGCTTTATTGGGTAATTTAAGATTAAAGAGGTTCCTTCTCCTTGTACAGAATTTAAGCTGAACTTAGAATTTATAAGTGCTGCCCGACTTTCCATATTTAGCAAGCCAGAACTTTTTTTAACTTCTTCCTGGTTGAATCCATCTCCATTATCTTTAATTTCTATGTGCAATTCTTCGGAAAGATATTCAATTAACACACTAATTTTAGTGGCATGTGAGTGTTTAATTATATTGGAGAAAAATTCCTGAATTATCCTAAAAAGTATTATTGAGTCTTTTTCGATAATATCAAAAGATTCGCCTTCAGTAAGTATTTCAGTTTTAAGATTATTAAGTCTTTCAAACCTTGCCAATTCATTATTTATGGAAGCTTCTATTCCTGTATAACTAATTACCTCGCTATTTAAAGATTTGGAAAGCGAACGTACTTCTTTTAGGGAATTGGAAACAACCTCTTTGATATCCTGTACAGATTGCTTTGCTGATGCATCTACAGTTCCAGATAAAATATTTAATTGCATATTGGCCACAGACAGTAATTGGCCAATATTATCGTGCAATTCCCAACCTACATTCTTCAATGTTTGCTCCTGAATCTCGATTTTGGATTGCGCCAGCTCATTTTCGAAACGAATTTCAGCTTCAATTTTTTCAAGTAGTAGTTTATTCTTACGCTTTTGGAAGGTAATAAAGAAGATTATTGCAAAACTGGTCAGAAATAGAATGACCACGATAAAATAAACTATTAATAAAAGTTCTTCCTTGGCAAGCATGCAATATTATTAGTTAATACAAGTTTACGCTATTTTTATTGACTTTTAAATAGATTGAAAAGTGAGATGCTATTTGACTACAGTTTTTAGCTTTAAATTAGACTTCCCATTAGCGCAATAGATAAAAGCAAATGAAAATAAACCGTACATAAAAATATTGCTATACCTTAAAATAGCAGCGTAGAGTAAAATAAAATCTTCATTTTTAGTGTTAAAATAACTATCATAAATAAATATGGGGGTTACACACAAATTCCAAACTAAATATCCTACCGCAATATAAAATGTTAAGTCTCTAGAAAAGTTTAAAACATCATCGCTTTGTGTTAGTTTTCGAAAATAAGCACCAACACAAATTAATAACAGAATAGTTCCCATAAAAATATTCTCGATGATATATGCATAAAACACCTTCCCCGAGAATAAAATCTCAGCCACACCTATTATAAAATATAAGACCACCGCAAAGTTCAATCTACTTTTAAGTTTTGAGGTTTCTAAGGAACTTATTAAGATAGAGCTTATAATTATGTAGGTAATCAGCTTCAAACAGTTATAAAGCCACTCATTTCGAACAAACACAGAATCTTCCAACCATGGAAAAGTTTCATAATCATCAAAATAATTCCAAATTGTATATCCGCCAAACATATCTACAAAAAAGATCAACCATAAAAACCATGCAAAAAATTTAAATCTGCGTGCTGCGTTTTTATTTTTTAAAAAATAATAACTGCCACTGAGCGCCGCTATAAATTCAAATAAATAACTTATATACAGCTTATAATGTAAAATATATTCTAGCAATTGTTTTGTTTGATTTGTTATTCTAAGGATGCCGATATAGCCGAATTTTTCAAATAGCTCTTGATTATTTGAAATTAGTCGACTCTTTCATTTATTTTCCGCATATTTTCCACCTTCTAATTTTTTCGAATTCCCTTCTCCTTTTGCACAATAGATAAAAGCAAATGAAAATAAGCCGTACATAAAAATATTGCTATACCTTAAAATAGCAGCGTAGAGTAAAATAAAATCTTCATTTTTCGTATTGAAATAACTATCATAAATAAATATGGGCGTTACACACAAATTCCAAACTAAATATCCTACCGCAATATAAAAAGTTAAGTCTCTAGAAAAGTTTAAAACATCATCGCTTTGTGTTAGTTTTCGAAAATAAGCACCAACACAAATTAATAACAGAATAGTTCCCATAAAAATATTCTCGATGATATATGCATAAAACACCTTCCCCGAGAATAAAATCTCAGCCACACCTATTATAAAATATAAGACCACCGCAAACTTCAATCTACTTTTAAGTTTTGAGGTTTCTAAGGAACTTATTAAGATAGAGCTTATAATTATGTAGGTAATTAGCTTCAAACAGTTATACAGCCACTCATTCCGAACAAATACAGAATCTTCCAACCATGGAAAAGTTTTATAATCATCAAAATAATTCCATAATGCATAAGATCCAGAAATATCCACAAAAAAGACAAACCATAAAAACCACACAAAATATTTGAATCTGCGTGCTGCGTTTTTACCTTTTAAAAGATAATAACTACCACATAAGCATGCTATTAATACAGACAGATTTCCTATATATAATTTTTGTTCTATAAAATAATCAAACATTATACATATAGAATATTAGTAAATAGTTGGAGGCCACTTTCCTTGTGTTTCATTTATTGGTTCTATCTCATCGTTGGCAACATCTTCAAATTCCATCTCCGGATCATCAGATTTTACTCTTTTGGTTGGTGCTAAAAATACCGTCGCCAAACTTGGTTTATCTGCTGTTTCATCATAAGCACCAAACCAAATATTAATTCCGGGAGTTTCCACTCCCTGCTGTAAAGATTTGGTCTTTACTTCAGCCAAATATGTCTGTAATTCTTCTACCGTAAAATAGAACTGGCAAGTGTCTTCATGTTCTTTACCATTTGTGGTAACCATAGATCTGGTATCCCACCATTTTTTTTGAAGTTTTTTAGCTTTCGCAACTGTGATTTTTTTACCCATTTTATCTAATTTCTATTAATTCAAGATTCATTAACACAGAATTTTGTTAAAAATAGATTTTTTATGCAACAATCTAGTATAATTGCTTCAAAAAGGGGCAAAACCCCCTTGAGGACATATAAAGCTATACTTACTTTTGAAATATTATTTTAGTTAATCTAAAATGTTGAAGACTAAAATGTGCTTAATGTGTGCGATTTATTATTAGGTAGGGCTTTTAATACTTCAATATGCAAATCGGCAGTTTTTTTTCTTTAAACTAATTTAAAAATTAATAATTGGAAGGAAATAGGATCTAAAGAAAAAGGGGGAAAATCCCCTTGTTAAGATCTAATTGCTGAAGTAATTTTGTTTAATAAGTTAAAAACTTGTTGTTGTTTTAAAAAAAAGTGTCGTTTAAGGTGTGATTTATTACTAGGTGGGGCTAATAATAGATCGAAGAACACTAAAACGACACCTTTTTATTTAAATTTCAAAATGAGTTTAGGATAGTCAATTTCTCAAAAAGCAGGTATAAATATCAATATTGTGAAAAAGGGGAAAAACCCCCTTGTGAGAATTTAGAGTCAAGCTTATTTTTGAGTATTCATTTAGTTAGCTTTTATAAGTTAAGGTTAAAAAAGTGTCGTTAAAGGTGTAAATCGATTTTTAGGTAGGGCTTTAAATCTTTTGACCACTATTAATTGACACTTTTTCTTTTTTAACCTTTTAGTGTTTTTTAAACGCTCATTGCTTCATTTTATTTCAATAAGCTTAAATAAAATCTGATCGCCTATTACTTTTTGAGCTATTGTATTAATTCCATTTTCAGAAAGCTGCAAAACCCTTGGATACCCCCCCGTGGTTTGGCAATCCCGCATCAACACAATTAATTTTCCCGATGGAGTTAACTGCAGCGTTCCAGGCAACACAGGGCCGGTGATAACAGGATCTAAATCGTTATCCAAAGGCTCTTTAATCTGAATAGCCATTCTATTATTGTTTATATCAATATGGAATGCGGATTCCATAAGCACCTTTTTCTGAAAAGAGGATAACAACTCATATTCTGGTCCTGGAAATACCTGAATAACATTTTCATTTAAATACTCGTCCTTCACTTTCACCGTTGCATTTAAACTATGTAATGAACGCTCTGCGCTGGAATACTTAATAGTACTTCCTTTTTTAAGCATCTCAAATTTAGTAATTCCGTTATACCAACTATAACTCCCTAAAACTTTTTTAGAAATGAAACCACCAACAATCGCAATATATGCCCTGCAACCTATAACTCTCTTGCCAAAAGACAAAACATCTCCTTTTTCAAGTGAGATAATTCGATTATTCCGAACCACAGATTCATTAATTTTCGGATTTAAATAAGCCCCACAAATTGCTAATTGAGTGGGTTCAGAAAATTTCAATTTAGGTCCTAATTGTGTAATTTCTAAAACGGGGGCAGCTTCTGAATTAGACAAAATAAGATTTGCTTTTTTAGCGGCATAAGAATCCATTACCCCACTTTGAGGCACTCCATATTTAAGGAAATTATGCCTCCCCAAATCTTGAAGAGAAGAGTATAATCCCGGATGTAGAACCTCGATTTTACCCATGATATTTTTCTCTTTTTAATTGAAAATTATTAACCTTTATCTCTTCAGAAATTTGAAAATATTGAGACTTGCTAACCGAATAAAATTTTACTTTATCTCCGGACGAAATTATACAAGGAGGATTCCTATTTTTGTCAAAAAAAGTCATTGGAGAATTTCCTATTATCTGCCATCCACCCGGACTGGTTTTTGGATAAATTCCAGTCTGTTTTTCACCTATGCCAACAGCCCCTTTTTCAACCTTCATTCTAGGGGATGATTTTCTAGAAATTTGAAGCTTTTCATCAAGACCTCCCAAGTATAAAAATCCGGGTAAAAAACCAGTAAAATAAACTGTGTATATTGGGGTAGTATGTAATTGAATTATGTCCGGAATTTTCAAATTATTCTCCATAGAAATGAGCTCAAGATCCAATCCAAATTCTTCGTCATAACACACTGGGATATGAAAAATTTGTGAGTTGATATTTTTTCCTATATTAGCCTTGGAAACAAGCTCTTTTAGTGCAAAAACCTTATCATAGATGTTTTCTATAGTGGATACATAAACAATTAATAATGAGTGATATGTATTAATCACCTCAACCTTATCTTCAATTAGTTCCTTTTCTATAATTTCCTTAAAACTTAGAAGTTTATTAAGGGATTTTTCATTGATTTCTGGTTGAAACTCTATCAAGATAGCTCTATCCCCCATCGGTTTTATTTGTGGGTATTTATGTTTCATACTTACGCTATTTTAATATTCAAAGTATTAAATTTTTCAACTAAAAATTCTAATATTTCTATCGAATTTGGGGTGTCACTATGAAGACAAAAAGTAGCTGCAGCAGATGATATTTTTAGGTTATTTTCACAGGCTATTTCACCTTCAGAAAACATAGAAAAAAGATGCTTAAAAACAGCTTCTTTTTGAGTGATCAAGGCATTGTTTTTTGTTCTAGAAACTAGACTGAAATCAGGGTTGTAATTTCGGTCTGCAAAGGCTTCGAAAACAACTTCTATTTTGCCATTTGCAAGCTCTGAAATAGTAGAATTCTGAGGAGCATAAAGCTTCAAATCTAAGTCAGATTCTGCTATAGAATTCAAAATTATCTGAGCTATTTTTTCATCCTTTGCGGCATCATTATAAAGTGCTCCATGAGGTTTAATATGAGTTAATTTACCACCCTCTTTTTTTACTATTTCATGAAGCGAAAAAAGCTGTTCCTGGATGGATCTTTTAAGTTCATTTTCTGAGATCTTTAAAGACCGTCTTCCAAAATTTTCTTTGTCCGGATAAGAAGGATGTGCTCCAATTTCTACATTAAATTCCATAGCCAACAAGACTGTTTTCAGCATCGTTTCCTCATCTCCAGCATGCCCTCCACAGGCGATATTACATGCCGAGATATGTGGCATCAATTGGGCATCATACTTTCCACCCTCTCCTAGATCGCAGTTAAGATGAATTGTTTTCATAGTATTAGTTTTAGAAATTTTGAAGCACTGAATAAATGGACTTTGCACCCAGGAATATAGAAATCACAATAATTATGGTACCTAAAATATTTTGGAGTAAGGAGTTCTTATACTTTCCCATTACAGATGTTTTGTTAACTATCCAGAAAAGGAACATCGCAATAACGGGTAATAGTAAACCATTAGCTATTTGCGCAAACCGAATGATCTCTATAGGACTAAACCGCAGTGAGGAGAACAACACTCCTAAACTTAATATACTTATCCATACAGCTCTAAATTTAGCAGATTTAATTCCACTCTCCCAACCAAAACATCCCTTTACCACATAGGCAGAAGCCAATGGTGCTGTGATAGCAGAGGTGATTCCGGCTGCTAACAAACCAATTGCTATAAACCAAGTGGCATATTCTCCAAACAAAGGGTTTAAACCAACTGCCAGATCTGCTGCAGAAGACACGTTTACCAGATTTGGAGCAGCGGCACAGATTACGATTGCCATAGACACAATTCCGCCCAAAATTATGGCGGCTGTAAGCTCTTTTCTTGCTGTTTTAATTTTAGAAGCATCCTTCCATTTCTCACTAACCAAAGATGCGTGTAAAAATAAATTATAAGGAACTACAGTAGTTCCAACAAGGGCTATTACAGTTAAGATTCCGTCGGTCCCCATTTTTGGAACGAACATTCCTTCTAAAATAGCCGAAAAATCAGGCTGAGTAAGAAAAGCGGTGATTATAAAAGATATGCTCATTAGAGCCACCAATCCTATAAAAACCCGTTCTAAAATTTTATAATTACCTATATAGAGCAAACTAAAAGCAATTGCACCTATCAAAACGCTCCAAATATTAAGGCTAAATGAAGAACCAAGCTGAACTTCTAAAGGAGACAAAACTGCTGTAATACCTAAAACCGCACCGGTAATATTTCCAGCTTCATAAGCTGCATTTCCTATTACAATAGCTGAAAGTACCAAGGTTATGGCTAAACCTCTAAGAATTGGGTGCTGAATTTCTTTTCTTATGCTTTCACTTAAACCAGCTTGAGATACAATCCCCAATCTCGCAGCCATTTCTTGAAGCACAATACATGAGATAATTGATAATAATAGTGCCCATAATAATGCAAATTGAAAATTCACACCGGCCAGTGTACAAACGGTAACAGTTCCCGGACCAATAAATGCAGCCGACACCAAAACTCCCGGACCTACATTTTTAAACCAATTTTTCACTTTTGCGCCTTAGATTCCTGCAAGGCGTATAATGCAAAACTACCTAACCAATGACCTCCTTCATAACTGTCCCCCACTAAATTAGGGAACGATTTGGAGACGTGACGATCTGCTACTGCTCTTAAATGGGAATATTTATCTGGGTATTTATTAGCAAGTCCATATAACACCCATGCTCTGCTAAAATTAAGTCCATCTAGATGCACCAACTTTCCATCGGTTCTATCAGACACTTCTCCAACAGCCATATCGAAATCTTTATTCTTTAATTCTGGCATAAAATCTTCTATCCATAATGGAAAAGCAGCATTTGGCAATACCTTTCGCATAATATCTATCTCTTGTAAACAAGGAGATAAAAAGTCAAATCCGCTTGGCTCCCAGGTTACAGGGCAATTATCATCTTTTAGATAAAACTCCTTTGCTCTCACCGATATTAGTTCTTGAAATTCAGAATTTTCAACTGCTTCAGCATAATCGTAAGCAAAACTTAATGCGAATGCTGTGTTGGTATGCTCTCCAACTCGAATAGGATAGATCAGCTTCGGAAGAAATTCCGTGAAATTAGCAACCATAAGATCTGTTAACGGCTTTAAGTTTCCGGCCAATTCATTTCCTAAATCAGAATCCCAAGTTTGAAGCTCTTGAGCCAATTTAAGCAACCAGGCCCATCCATAAGTACGTTCGTAATCCTTATTGTTTTCAGTTTTAAAATACTTTACCTCTGCTGCGATATTCTCTTTAGAGAGAGATTCTTCTAATTTCGCCTTGATCTCCTCTGCTTTTTCAAGTTTAGGGAATTGTTTCAACAATTTTACTAAAGTCCAATGCGCATGTACCGAAGAATGCCAATCGAAACATCCATAAAATGCAGGATGTAACTCTTTTGGCGTTTTAAGATCTTGTTTACTACCTAAAGTTTGACCTAACTTGTTAGGATATTCGGTATTGATGCAGGCTAATGGTAAAGCCGCAAGTTTATTTGCCTGATCGAGGTTAAGTTCTACACTTTCTGTACCCAGGATAGAATCCATTGAAATATCCGAATTATTGACACTATCAGATTCTTCATTTTTGTTTATATCTGCCTTATTTCGCTCTTCTCCTTTGCAACCTATCAAAAAGATAAGCAATAGACTCAATAGTGTTATTTTTGTTTTCAAGTAGGTGTGTCTTTAAGTATATTTCTCAAATGTATTAAAATCTTATGTAAGCGATAGTTATGTAGGAAAATTTTAACCTAACCAACCTTCTCTATCTAAACTTCTATATTGAATAGCTTCGGAAATATGACTTCCTTGAATGTTTTCACTTTCGGAAAGATCGGCAATAGTGCGAGAAACTTTAAGTATTCTGTCATAAGCTCTTGCTGAAAGATTTAGACGTTCCATTGCGGATTTCAGGAGCGCTTTTGAAGAATCCTCCAGTTTGCAATATTCGGAAATCTGCTTCACACTCATTTGAGCATTGTAATGCACTTTTTCATTATCTTTAAAACGCTCTGTCTGAAGCTGCCTGGCCTGAGTAACTCTTTTTCTTATATCTACGCTTTTTTCTCCCGTACGCTCCTCACTTAATTTTTCAAAAGGAACTGGAGTTACTTCAATATGGATATCTATCCTGTCTAATAATGGGCCGCTTATTTTACTAAGGTAGCGCTGCATTTCTCCTGGAGAAGAAGACATAGGAGAACCAGGATCATTAAAGAAACCACTAGGACTAGGATTCATACTTGCCACCAACATAAAACTTGAAGGATAAGTTACCGTAAATTTCGCTCTGGAGATTGTCACTTCCCTATCTTCTAATGGTTGCCTCATAACCTCTAAGACACCTCTTTTAAACTCAGGTAATTCATCCAGAAATAAAACTCCATTATGGGATAGAGAAATTTCACCAGGTTGTGGGTACGCACCGCCTCCAACTAATGCTACATCCGAAATTGTATGATGCGGACTTCTGAAAGGTCTTTGAGACATCAATCCAACATGCTCTTTCAACTTCCCAACCACACTATGAATTTTAGTTGTTTCCAGTGCCTCTTGAAGCGTCATTGGCGGAAGAATACTAGGTAGCCTTTTAGCTAGCATGGTCTTTCCCGCTCCCGGAGGACCAATAAGAATTATATTATGCCCACCCGCTGCTGCGATCTCCATGCAGCGTTTTATACTTTCTTGGCCTTTTACATCGGCAAAATCATGCTCCAAATGATCCAGATTATTATAGAATTCCTTCTTAGTGTCTATAATGGTTCTTTCCAGCGGAGTTCCTTTATCGAAGTAATTTATCACCTCCAAAATATTTGAAACCCCATATACTTCAAGTCCGCTGACAATAGCAGCTTCCTTTACATTTTGGATTGGCAGAATAAATCCTTTATAACCTTCCTCTTTTGCTTTTATCGCGATTGGCAAGGCTCCTTTAATGGGTTGTAAGCTTCCATCTAGAGAAAGTTCTCCCATGATAAGAAAATCTCCAATATCTGTGGCTTTAATTTGATTGGATGCTGCAAGAATACCCAGTGCTAGGGTTAGATCATAAGCAGATCCTTCTTTGCGAAGGTCGGCTGGTGCCATATTAATGGTGATCTTTTTACCTGGGAATTTATAAGAATTGTTTTGAAGTGCAGCAGCAATTCTAAAACTGCTTTCTTTAATGGCGTTATCTGGAAGACCTACCAAATGATAACCGATACCAGTTGCTACATTTACTTCTACAGTAATTGTGGTAGCCTCTACTCCAAAAACAGCGCTACCATAAACTTTTACTAGCATCTAATATCATTTTAATCACTCATTGATGGTTTAATTCCCCGAGGTTCCTGATTTTAAATATAGTAAAAATTTATGGTAGATTGACTGTTAGTTATTTAACACGTTTTTTCTATAGTGTTCAATAAGAGCATCTATAGGTCTGCGAATAATATTTCCTATTTCAAGATTATAAGGTTGGGCAACCGCTTTAATAATATCCTGACTAAAATAGGCGATGCTTCCTATAAAATGAATGGGCACTGTTTGAGCTTGTTTAAATGAAAGTACACGTGTATGCATAAATTCCTTTATTCCCTCATGTACTAATTTGTAGAAATACCCATTTCGCTCATTAGTAAAAATGAATTCAGCAAAAGAAGCTAAATACGTATTTGGATTTTCTTTCTTGTAAAGATTCCTCTTGATCTCGTCACTATTCAAATTGAAATCTTTTTCAAATTTAGCAGCGATATCTGGTGGCATTCTTTTGTAGTAATAATCTCTTATTAAACGTTTTCCGAAGTAATTCCCACTAGCTTCATCCATAAGGATATATCCTAAGGATTCTACAGCCATGTGAACATCTTTTCCATCGAAATAACAGCTATTAGAACCCGTACCCAAAATACAAACGATCCCGGGCTCAGTGGTAGCGGCATATGCTGCAGCAACCATATCTTCTTTAACCATTACATCAGAAGCATTGGTAAAGAAATTAGCAATTATATCTTGCAAAAGTTTACGCGGAATTTCAGTTCCGCAACCTGCTCCAAAAAAATGAACTTTTTCAATCTCATTCCTAACTTCAAATAAATCAGGGTTTTCTTCAATTCTTTGTTCCAACATCGCTTCTGGAAAAACAGCAGGATTTAATCCTTTAGTTCGAGTTTGGAAAACCAATTCTCCCTTATTATTCAGCAGGATCCAGTCACATTTGGTGGAACCACCATCAGCAATTAATATCATTTTAATTTCTTTATAAGATAAAATTCGCCATTTATTTTCAACTTATCGCATTAATAAATGGCAAATTATAATTTAAATTGAAGCTACGTGTGCTGCAAGTTCAACTAATTTAGCAGAATATGCATATTCATTATCATACCAAGCTATTAACTTAAAGAAGTTATCGTTTAGAGCTATCCCTGCTTCAGCATCAAAATTACAAGTGTAAGGATTAGATACAAAATCTTGAGAAACTACCATGTCTTCAGTATAAGAAACGACACCTTTGTAAGCTCCTTCTGAAGCCTTTCTGAATACAGCTTTTATCTCTTCATAAGTAGCAGATTTTTCAGTTCTCACTGTAAGATCAACAACAGAAACATCTACCGTAGGTACTCTAAAAGCCATTCCAGTAAGTTTTCCTTTTAAAGAAGGGATCACTTTAGTTACCGCCACGGCCGCTCCTGTAGAAGTAGGAATAATGTTATTTAAAGCACTTCTTCCTAATCTATGATTCTTCTTATCTGGAGAATCTACTGTATACTCAGATGCTGTGGTTGCATGAACAGTGGTCATTAAACCTTCTATCAATCCAAACTCATCATCTATAATTTTAGCTAAAGGCGCTAAACAGTTAGTTGTACATGATGCATTAGACACAATAGTATCTTCCGCTTTTACGTCCATATGGTTAACTCCCATTACAAACATTGGTATATCCTTAGATGGTGCAGAGATCACAACCTTTTTTGCTCCTGCTTTAAGGTGTGCTCCAGCAGATTCTTTAGTTGTAAATATTCCAGTACAATCTAGAACTACCTCTACTTTTGCTGCATCCCATTTCAAATCTTCAGGGTTGCGCTCTGCAGTAACTCTAATTGTCTTTCCATTAACCACTAAATGACCATCCTTCACTTCAACTTCTCCGTCAAATCTTCCGTGAACAGAATCGTACTTTAATAGGTATGCCAGTTGATCTACATCTAAAAGATCATTAACAGCTACCACTTCTACTGCATCATTTAAAATAGCATTTCTAAAAGCTATTCGTCCAATTCGGCCAAAGCCGTTTATTCCAATTTTAGTACTCATAATATGTGTTTTCAATTATTATACTGAAGTAATATCAGCGACTCTTCTTAAATTCTTATCGTATTTAGCACCATTTTTGATTGCTATTTCCAATGGTACCGAAACTACTTTTTGATGATGGATTCCAACCATAATGGTACGTTCTCCATTTATAAGTGCGTCAACAGCGCCAATTCCTAGTTTACTTGCCAAAACCCTGTCAAAACAACTTGGAGATCCTCCACGCTGAATGTGCCCTAGCACAGAAACTCTAATTTCATAATCTTCAAGGTGCTCTTCTATGTACTCGGCGAGTTCAAAAATATTTTTCCCACTTTTGTCTCCTTCAGCTACCACAATGATACTAGAGGTCTTTCCTGATTTTCTGCTTTTCTTCAGAGATTCTACTAAACGCTCTATCCCTCTATCTTCCTCCGGAATTAAGATTTCCTCTGCTCCTGCTCCAATTCCGCTATTCAAGGCTATATCTCCTGCGTCTCTCCCCATTACCTCAATCAAGAATAATCTATTATGGGAGCTAGCAGTATCTCTAATCTTATCTATTGCTTCTACTACGGTATTTAAAGCCGTATCGTACCCAATCGTAAAATCGGTACCATTAATATCATTATCTATTGTTGCAGGAATTCCTATTACCGGAAAATTGTGTTCTTCGTTAAAGATCAATGCTCCTGTAAAAGTTCCATCTCCGCCAATAACCACCAATGCATCGATATCAGCATTTATTAAATTCTCGTATGCTTTTCTTCTTCCTTCTTTGGTTTGAAATTCCTTTGACCTGGCAGATTTTAAAAAAGTACCACCTCGGCTTATAATATTTCGAACAGATCTCGCATTTAGCTCTTCAAAATCATTCTCTATTAAGCCTTGATATCCTCTATAAATACCTACGCATTCAATTTCTTGAAAGGCACAACCTCGCACCACCGCGCGGATTGCGGCATTCATTCCTGGAGCATCGCCCCCTGAAGTAAGTACTCCTATTTTCTTAATTTTTACTTGCATTACTGTAAAGCTATCTGATTTGTTCCTTAATTCCTAATGAACTCTTTTACTAAAACGTTTTCGGTTAATAACTCATAAAAAAAGCCTCAATATTGAGGCTTTTTTAAAGATTTTGTAAAATTACTTAGTTGTTTATCAATATTTTGTATTCCCAAGGCTTAAATTCCAATTCCATATCCTTCTCAAGTTCTACCTCTCCAGAGCTCATATAATCCTGAAATTTACCATCCAACTCCATCTTGAATTTTACAGGAGCTTTTGTAAGATTTGCAACATAGATCAACATATCATCTCCACTTCCTCTTGAGAAAGCTAATACTTGATCATCTTTTGTTGTTTTTAATCTAGTGTACGCTGCAGCTTCTTTTCCACCAGCAAGAGCTGAGTTGGTGTTTTTAAGCTCACCAAATTTTACCATTAACGGCCAAACTTTACCCTTAGTTTTTGGAATACTATCTTTTTCAAAGAATAATAGTCTGTGATCCATGTCATATTCCTGCCCACTATAGATCAATGGCATTCCCGGCAATGTGTAAGAAAGTGCCAACATAGCTTCTCCTGCGTCTCCCATTCTTTCGTTAACCGTACCATTCCATGAATTCTCATCGTGATTGGTGATAAAGTTCATTAAGAAATCGTCTTTTTGATATAAAGTGTCAATTTTGGTCATATACTCGTCCCAAGCGGCAACAGTTTTCTTTCCTTGAGCCATCTCATTCATGATATGATGTCCTTCCCAGTTGTATCCCATATCGAAAGCATCATGAAAAAGATCTTTCTTTTCAGATTCTGCCAACATAAATACCGGCTTTACTTCCTTAATAGCTGATACCGCTTGTTTCCAGAATTCCGTTGGAACTTCTCCGGCAACATCTGCTCTAAACCCATCTATACCATGATTCTCTACCCAATATTTCATTTCCTTTGTCATAGCTGTCCAAAGCTCTTTATTGTCGTAGTTAAGATCTGCAGTATCTGTCCATCCCCAAGATTCTCCAGTTTCCGGGTTTAGAGGATCTACAATTTCTCCCGCTTCATTTTGAGTATAATATTCTGGATGCTGCTCAATCCAAGGATGATCCCATCCTGTGTGATTTGCTACCCAATCCATGATCACGAACATTCCATTCTCATGAGCTACGTCTACCATGTTTTGAAAATCTTCAATAGTTCCAAACTCAGGATTCACTTTAGTGTAGTCTGCAATCGCATAATAACTACCTAAATATTTCTCACGTTCCTTTTCATCCTCAATTTCACTAACCATTTTTCCACCTGTAGCTTTTCTATTCTTCATAGAAATAGGATATACCGGCATTACCCAGATCACTTTTACACCTAATTCTTTCAACTTCGGAATATCTTGCGTAAATGCATTAAAAGTCCCTTCTGGAGAATATTGACGAATATTCGCCTCATAGATCACAGCATTCTCAAGATCGCTGTCTTCAATACTAACTTTTTGCTCCTCGTTTGGAGTTTCTGAATCTCTCTTTTCTTTATTTTCATCTTTACAAGATGCCATTACAGCAACCATGCAAAATGCTAATGCCATTTTTTTAATCATAGTATATTAAGTTTAAATTAATTGAATTCTATTTTTATAATCGTTTCGTTTTGATCAAATCTCACAGGGATGTTTAATTTTTCTAAGTGCATATAATTCTTACCTGTATATTTTATTCCGTTCACATAAACAAACTGCACTTCTTTTTCAAGGTTCTCTATATGGAGATCTATTAATTTTATTTCTGAAGTGGCATTTTTCCCTACTTCCTTTTTAATCTTAATAGTTACTGCATCAACATCTAATTCAGATTCCAATTTCACTAATTCGAACATGCCTTTCTCGAATGCATCCGGAGTTTTACCGTCGTCATTAAATATAACAGCATCGCTTTTTTTAGCCTGCTCATCGTAATAAAAATAAACATCTAGAGTTGAAGCATCATAGTTCGCAGTGGTTTGCATAGGCCTTGCCATAGGAATAAAAGCGCCACCTCTAACAAATACCGGAATATGATCTTCTACTACATTTACAGAAGCTACCGTTCCTTTTGCATATTTCTTGCTCGTATAGAAATCGAACCAATTATTGGTTGATGGAAAAATCACTTCCTTGGAAGTAACTCCCGGGTTTAAAACTGGTGAAACCAAGAAACTATCTCCCCATAAATAGGTGTTGGAAACAGCATACATCTTATAATTTTCAGGCTCTTCAAAGAATAAAGGTCTCATTAATGGTTTCCCTGAAATATGATTTTCGAAGGCCAAGCTATAATTATAAGGCAATAATTTATATCTCAATTCAATGGCTTTTTTAGCCAATGCTTTAGTCTTCTCATTTTTAAAAACTGGTTCCGAAGCCACGTCTTCTTGCGCATGTGGACGGAATATTGGCTGAAAAACTCCATACTGTAACCATCTGATATATAACTCATCATCTTCAAGAGCACCAGCAAAACCACCCAAATCGGAGTGCATATATGCCAAGCCTTGTAATCCCATTTGTAAGCTTATCTCTGGTTGTGGTTTCAAACCATTCCAACCTCTATTAACATCTCCAGACCAAGGTATTAATCCGAAGCGTTGTGATCCTGCTGCACCCGCTCTCATTAAAATAAAAGGACGCTCTTCAGGAAAATCGGCTTCAGATCCTTCCTTTATCATTTTCGCCCAATAATGTCCGTAGATATTATGAACCTCATCTGCAGATCCAATACTGTGTTGTAGTTTTGTTGGATGTACCTCTGGTTCTCCAAGATCTCCCCACCATCCAGCTACTCCCAAAGATTTAAGATCTTTATAGATATTCCAAAACCAATCTTGTGCTTTTGGTTTAAAAATATCTACCAATCCTGTATTCCCAAAGTAAAAATCGTATTTGAACGGATTCCCTACAGAATCTGTAGCTAATACATTTTTCTCTACTGCCTCGTCCCATTTTTTGGAAGTGGTTAGGATAAATGGCTCTGTAACTAGGATCGTTTTTACTCCTTGATCTGCTAATTTTGAGATCATTTGTTTTGGTTCCGGGAAAGAATCTTTCACAAACTCCAGATTTCCCATGGTCCCTTTTATATCGTGTCCAAACCAATAAAGATCAAGAATAACGGCATCTACCGGAATGCTGTCTTTTTTGAATTTAGCAATCGTTTTTTCGACTTCTTTTTGGGAATGATATCCAAATCTACTTGAGAAATTACCAAAGGCCCATCTTGGTGGTAATGGCTGGCGCCCGGTTAAAAGTGTATAATTCTCAATGATCTTCTCCCATGTTTTCCCAACAATTAGTTGATAGGTCTTTCTCCCACTAATCGTTTCATAGCTTAAGGTGTTAGAATGATCACTATCCAGATCTAAAAATCCTATAGGTGCATTATCAAAATGCAACATATATTTTTCTGAAGACAACACGATTGGTAAGGTATAGTTCAGTAAAGCAGATTTTGTACCGTAGCCATAATCTGCTCGGTTGTATAATTCTAATCTATTTCCCCTTCTGTCCATGCCCAAAGCGCGGGCTCCTCCTCCAAATAGCATTTCATATTCCGCTATATTGAAATCGAGCTTTTCATGAGTTTCAGATTTGGAATAACCGGTTTTTTCTGAAATTACCTCTTCTCCTTCATAGAAATACTTTACCTGAAAAGGTTTTTTATTGATAATCACTGTAATACCAGAAGTTGCAATTTTAATTGAATTAGCTTCTTCTGTAACCGTTGGTGCTATTTCTGAAGGCTTTAGAACTACAGAATATGAATCTTCGGTATAGGTTTCTCCAGATGGGATAAAACTCGTTTCCAGAATCTCTGGCGTGAATGCCTGAAATCTATAAGTTCCATCATTGGTACTAACCTTTACAACATCTGAATTCTGTTGGATACTCTTAAAAGTTCTATTTGCATTTTGAGCAGAAATAAACCCTGAATTCATTCCAATGAAAATCAAAAGAAACAGGCATTTTATATGTTTTAGATGGATCTTCATGACCTTATTTCAGTTTTATAAATTATTATAAATGTCTTTTTATCGATACTAATTTGAACAAATCGTTACCCTGTCTTTAACTACCAAGACATTGTGTTGTCATCCCGACGGAAGGAGGGATCTCTTATCGAAGAGATTCTACTCCATTGAAATCCCTCGACCTTAGTTTACCCTGAGCGAAGCAGAACGGCTCGAACTCATATTAATCTGTTTTGAGCGTCACCCTGTCCCGAACTATCGGGAGTTTCAGGGTCTCCCCCCGAAGGAAGAAGGGATCTCTTATCGAAGAGATTCTGCTCCATTGATCTTTCTAGACTTTAGTTTATCCTGAGCGAAGCCGAACCGCTCGAACATACATTGATCTGTTTTGAGCGTCACCCTGTCCCGAACTATCGGGAGTTTCAGGGTCTTCCCCCGACTTACAGGAATGCTGAAACAAGTTCAGCATGACGTAAAAAATTATCTCAATTCTATCACCATCGAAGATTTCCCTTCAATTTTCAAAGTCTTATCTAAAGAGATCTCACTACCAGACAATATTTCCTTTCCAGTAGTTATTCCATCTAAACCCTCAGCATAACGAGTGAGCTCTAATTCCTGTGCTTCAGGATTATTATTTATCACCACCATAACCCGCTCATTTTCATCATATCTAAAATAAACGTACACGTTGTTTTCTGGTAAGAACTGGAGCAATTTCCCGAAGTGCAGCACTTCCTTCTCTTTTCTATAATTCAGTAATTTCTTGGTAAAAGCATGATAAGCTTCTTGATCCTGATTTCTTCCTGTTTCAGTAAAAGCATTGTTATCGTCTCCTATCCAGCCTCCTGGAAAATCTCTACGAATATCGCCATCACCAAGTTTTTCTTTATTTCCAACCATCCCTATTTCATCTCCGTAATACAATTGTGGAATTCCATGTGTAGTCAGCACCAAAGTCATTACTAGTTTGTATTTATTAAGATCGCTTTTGTAAATCCCATTAATCCTATTGGTATCATGGTTTCCGGCAAAGACCAACAAATTATTGATATCGGCATATAAAAAATCATTCACGAAATTCTCGTAAACCTTGATCATTCCGGTGTCCCAGCCAGGATTTTCTTCATCAAAAACCGTCATCAAGGCATCATGCAAAGTGAAATCCATTACAGAGGGTAAATTGGAATTATAGCTTTGGATCGCTCCAATTGGGCTATCTTTTTGCCAATAAGAGATTTGTGCCTGATCGTGCATCCAAACTTCCCCAACAATATTGAAATTAGGATATTCATCCATGATTGCTTTTGTCCACTTGGCAATTCCATCTTTATCATTAAAAGAATAAGTGTCCACACGAAAACCATCCAAATTGGCATACTCAATCCACCAAATAGCATTTTGGGTAAGATAGTTCAACACCAATGGATTACTCTGATTTAGATCTGGCATAGTACTTACAAACCAACCATCTACACAGTATCTCCAATCTATCTGAGACCTATTGGGATCATTCTGAGTAGACATTCTGTAGTTAGAATTCGCATATCCGGGGAATTGATGGATCCAATCGTAAGTTGGAAGATCCTTGATCATCCAATGCTCTGCCCCCCAATGATTGGTAACATAATCCATTACCAGTTTCATATCGCGCTTATGCATCTCTGCAGCCAATTTTTTATAATCCTCATTAGAACCATATCTCGGATCTATATTATAAACATCACTTTGTGCGTAGGTATGGTAAGAATAAGCTTTATCATTATCTTCTAAAAGAGGTGTGCTCCATAAAGCTGTCACTCCCAGGTCTTCCAAATAATCCAAATTATTGATCACTCCTTGAAGATCCCCACCATGGCGACCTCCGGGTAATTCCCTATTTGCTTTTTCTGTAAGATTAACGTTAGAATCGTTATCTGGATTTCCATTCGCGAAACGATCTGGCATAATTAAATACATCGCATCGCTGGCATCAAAACCTTTTCTGATAGTAGATCCTTCCCTTCTTTCTTTCAACTCATAAGCCTTAGAAAATCCTTTAGTTCCTTTTTTGCTGAAATTAAAAGTATAAGAACCTGTGGGAAGATCTTTAGTTTTGATAGTTACAAATATGTAATTAGAATTCTCTGTTTTAAGCACATTTTCTATCACCACATCTTTTGGAGCAGACACTTCATGTTGCGAAATATCTTTACCATAGAACATGATTTGTAGATTCTCCTGATGCATATCACTCCACCAAAATGGAGGCTCTACTTTATCTATCTGTGCAAATGTTGAAAGGCTAAAAAATACCGAAAAAAGAAAAAATAACTGCTTCATTAAATTGATTTAATATTATAACGGACTCACTTAAAAAATCTACCTATACCTCAACCTCGTTATTTGGCTGAACTTCTATAGATTTACCTTTTACTAAAATATTAATCGGCTCGGTTCCTTCTAATTTAAAAGTAGTTTTCGCCTTGGTTACATTAACTTTTACAATCTGGTTTCTAAAATTCACTTTAAAAGAATAAGCATCCCATTGGTCTGGAATTCTTGTATCAAAGGATAATTGATCATTCACCACACGCATTCCGCCAAAACCTTCAACAATGCTTATCCAGGTGCCGGCCATACTAGTGATATGACAACCTTCTTTTACTTCATTATTATAATCATCCAGATCCAGTCTAGAAGTTCTCACATAAAACTCATAGGCCTGCTCCATTCTTCCCAACTTGGCAGCCTGTATACTGTGAACACAAGGAGAAAGTGAAGATTCATGAACCGTTAGCGGCTCGTAGAAATCGAAATGTTTGGCTAGTTCTGCATCATTAAAACGATCTTCAAAAAAGTAGAATCCTTGTAATACATCTGCTTGCTTTATATAGCAAGATCTCAAAATCCTATCCCAACTCCATTTCTGGTTTATAGGTCTGCTTGTTTTTTCTAATTTTTCAACAGGAATTAATTCCTTATCTAAAAATCCATCTTGTTGCAGAAATACCCCAAATTCTTCTGAATATGGGAAATACATGTTTTCAGCAACTTCTTTCCATTTCATCAATTCGGCTTCAGAAAGATTGGTTAAACCATAAATTCTGTCATAATCCTCTGAATGTCCATCTTTTACTTTATTCAATGTTTCCAAACAATATTCGATACACCATTTAGCTAGATAATTGGTATACCAGTTGTTATTCACATTGTTC
Organism: Gillisia hiemivivida; assembly: GCF_007997295.1. Classification (GTDB taxonomy): domain Bacteria; phylum Bacteroidota; class Bacteroidia; order Flavobacteriales; family Flavobacteriaceae; genus Gillisia; species Gillisia hiemivivida. The sequence continues at coordinate 87,419 of NZ_VORY01000004.1, forward strand.
TCATATTCATTAGGACCTGTAACCCCAAGGATCACAAACTTATTCTTGTCTTTACTAAAGTTTGCTCGTTGTTGCCAAAATCTAGCAATCGCAATCATCACTTCAAGTCCTTTTTCCGGGATATAATCGAAATCGCCAGTATATCTCACATAATTATAGATAGCGAACACCATTGCGCCATTTCGGTGAATTTCCTCAAAAGTGATCTCCCATTCGTTATGGCTTTCTTCCCCATTCATAGTAACCATAGGATACAATGCTGCTCCATTAGTAAAACCTAATTTTTCGGCATTTTCAATAGCCTTATCTAAATGATTGTATCTATAGGCCAACAAATTTCTTGCTACCTGTTGATCTTTGGTAGCCATATAAAATGGAATACAATAAGCTTCGGTATCCCAATAAGTACTCCCTCCATATTTCTCTCCTGTAAAACCTTTTGGACCAATATTCAAGCGTTCATCTTTCCCTGAATAGGTCTGATTTAGCTGAAAAATATTGAAACGAATTCCTTGTTGGGCTTTTACGTCTCCAGAAATAGAGATATCTGCCATTTCCCAAGTTTTGGCCCAAGCATCTTTTTGATCCTGAAGCATGCCGTTATATCCTTTGCCAACCGCTTTGGATAATACATTTTTGGCAGCAACGACTAGATCATTTCTATCATGATTCATATCTGTAACATAACCTGCAAATTTCTGCAAACTCACTACATCCCCTTTTTCTGCTGAAATCTCATAGGTGAAGATAATCTTATCCTGCTCTTTCTCTTCTTTATGATCAAGCTCAACTTTTTTACCATTTAGTAAAATTTCAGACTGCATGAAGGTACAAGCATGAAATTCTGTCTTTAATGTTTTTGAAACTATAAAGCCTTGATTTTCTGTAGAACTAATCTCAATGGTTTTCCAGAATTTCTCTTCCCAGTTAGCATCGATGTTGGAAACACCACTATCCAAGTAGGGTTGGAAAGTGATTTTTGCGTCTCCAGAAATTAATTCTACTTGATAATCTATAGCTCCAGTTTCATCCAATTCTAAAGATAAAAATCTGGTTGCTATTACTTTAATTGTAATGTCATTTGGTAAGGTGGCAACAAAACTACGTTGGTACCAACCTTCCTTCATATTCAGCTCCCTGCGATAATCTGCAACCTTAGTACACGTGTTTAGATCTAGAGCTTCTCCATTTACAAAGACATTGATCCCAATCCAGTTGGGAGCATTCAGCACTTTTGCGAAATATTCTGGATAGCCATTCTTCCACCAACCAACTTTGGTTTTATCTGGATAATAGATTCCTGCGATATAGCTTCCTTGGAAGGTTTCTCCAGTATATTGTTCTTCAAAATTGGCACGCTGGCCCATTTTCCCGTTTCCTATACTGAATAAACTTTCTGAAGATTCTACTCGATCCTTATCGAATCCTTCTTCTATGATAGACCAATTGTCTGGTTTTATATAATCTTGATTCATGCTTTTGGTGTCAATAAATTTTTTATAAAGTCTATTTCAATTTCTTCAAAACTGCTAAAAACATAATCTGCTCCATGCAGAACATCTTTATCACCAATTCCTATACTTAGCATTTCTGCAATATTAGCAGCTTGTACTCCTGCAACAGAATCTTCAAAGACGAGGCAGTTTTCTTGAGCCACTCCAATTTTTTCAGCAGCAATAAGGAATACCTCCGGATCTGGCTTGGCTTTACTTACATCGTTCCCATCTACAATCGCTTGAAATTTTTCCATCAATCCTGTTTTCTTTAAGATTGGACGTGCATTTTTACTTGCAGAGCCTAATGAGATTGGAATATTTTGTTCAGAAAGAAAATTTATAATTTTGGGAACTCCTGGCAAGATATCTTTACTGTTAAGATTGGTGATATAAGAAAGATAGTTGTCATTCTTCTCCGCCATTTTCTCCTTGAATTCATCTTCAGATAAACTCGTGTTTCCCCATTTTAATATTTTCTCAAGAGATCGCACTCGACTAACCCCTTTTAGTTCTTCATTTTGAAGCTCTGTAAAATCGAAACCCAGATCATTAGCCAGTTTTTTCCAAGCTAAGAAGTGGAATTTCGCAGTATCTACAATTACTCCATCCAAATCGAAAATTACTCCTTTAATTTTGCTCACTGATATTAATTTTTCGTTGTGTTTGAACTCTTAGGGTTAAGATTCCCGCCAAGATCATTGAGAAACCTCCTATTAACAAAGCGTAGATAGGTTCGTTCCCAAAAAATTCTTTTACTAAAAATCCTAAAATTGTGGCTGCCACAATTTGAGGTATCACTATAAAGAAGTTAAAAACTCCCATATAATATCCCATTTTATTAGAAGGTAAAGATCCAGACAACATAGCATAAGGTATAGATAGAATACTCGCCCAAGCGATCCCTACTCCTACCATAGCTAACAATAATCCTATTTTATCTGAAAGAAAATAAATAGAAATAAGTCCTAAACCTCCCGCACAAAGTGCTAGCATATGGGTGAATTTATTGCTTGTTCTTCTTGCCAATACTGGTAATAGAAATGCTACAGCTGCAGCAACTCCATTATAAACAGTGAACATTACTGTTACCCAGTCTGCTGCATCGTTGTAAAGTTCTGAAGTAGTGTCTGAAGTATTAAATACATGTCCTGTCACGGCTTGAGTAGTATAGATCCACATAGAAAATAATGCAAACCAAGAAAAAAATTGTACCCATGCCAACTGCTTCATAGCACGTGGCATATTAAGCATATCGGTAATAATTACAGTAAATCCATTTCGGACCTGTTTTTTGCGCAGCTGAGAAGCTATCATAAACAGAATTCCAGCTATTAATAACCCTATAAAAAGGATATATAGCTCTTTAGTTAAATCTTCAAAATAAATAATGCCTGAGAATAAAGCTCCTATTACAGACATACCAAAACCTATCTTAAATTGGGATTTAATATTTTTCTGCTTGTCAACAATCTCATCATTTATAGTCGAAATTGCCTTATCGGCTTTATCGAAAGCAGCTAATTCCTCTGGTGAGTATTCCTTAGATTTAAATACCGTCCAGAGTACTGCGAGTAAAAATACCACGCCACCTACATAGAAAGACCATTTTACAGAATCAGGAATAATTCCTTCTGCTGCTGTATTGCTTACACCAAACCAGTTGGTAAACATATAGGGTAATAAAGAACCTACTACGGCACCTATCCCAATAAAGAAACTTTGCATGGAAAACCCAAGGGTGCGCTGCCTTTCAGGAAGATTATCACCTACAAAAGCCCTAAATGGTTCCATAGAAATATTTATGGAAGCATCCATGATCCATAAAGTTCCTGCTGCAACCCAAAGCGTTGGGGAATTGGGCATAATAAATAAGGCTAAAGAAGAAAGAATTGCTCCAACTAAAAAATATGGGCGTCTCCTCCCTAGTTTTGTCCAAGTTCTATCGCTAAAATATCCAACTATTGGTTGTACTATTAGTCCGGTTACCGGGGCAGCTATCCATAGAATGGGAATATCCTCTACTTGTGCTCCAAGAGTTTCAAAGATCCTCGAGGTATTAGCATTTTGTAAAGCAAATCCAAATTGAATCCCTAGGAATCCAAAACTCATGTTCCAGATCTCCCAGAAACTAAGATTGCGTTTTTGCATATCGTAAGATTAAATTTCTACTACGACAAGCGCTATGACTCGTCAAAACGTATTAACAGGAAGTGAAAATATCAGTTTTGACTAAAATTATAAGGTGGTAAAGATATATAAAATTTTAAATGTTCAAAGAGAAATTAGCGTTTTGTAGAATTGCGCTCTACCAAACCAGTCTCAATTATGATCGTTTCAAAAGGCTCATCTTCAGAATCATCATTCTCCAATTTCTTTATAAGCAATCGGGCTGCCTGTGCACCCATTTCTTCTCCATGCTGATTAATAGTGGTTAAACTTGGAATAAATCTTTTGGAAAGCTCTCCATCTGTAAATGCAATTACCGAAACATCCTTTGGCACATCTAAGCCTTGTTCCTTAAAGGCTTTTATGGCATAAATCGCAAAATGCTCATTCACGGCAAAGACTGCATCCATTGATTTATCACTTAAAAATCTGCTTATTTCTTCTTCACTTTGATCAAAGTCATCCACCTTTAAGATCAAAGATTCATTTAGCTCTAGATTGTTTTCAGATAATGCTTCTAAATACCCCTGAGTTCTAAGCTTTCCAACACTTACGTAATCTATGGTACTTATAAGTCCAATTTTTTTACAGCCTAAGTTTACCAAGTGTTGCACTGCTTTTTTAGCACCCAAGGTATCATCAATAATAACCTTATCACAGTTGATTTCTTCTATAACCCTATCAAACATTACCAAAGGCATCCCCTGTTCTATGACTTCAGTTAAATGATGATAATCCCCTTTTTGCTGAGTCTCCTTTGCTACTGAAAGAATGAATCCATCTGTACTCCCATTCGCCAAGATTTCCATATTTATCACTTCTTTATCGAAGGAATTATTGGAGGTGCAAATTATTACATGATAGCCCTTTTCATTGGCTACTTGCTCTATTCCGCTTATCACAGTAGTAAAATAATGATGTACGATTTCAGGAATAATTACTCCAATGGTTTTTGATTTCCTGTTCTTTAAGCTTAGTGCTATATTATTTGGCTTGTAATTATACAACTTAGCAAAGGCCTTTATTTTTTGACGGGTATCTTCACTAATTTCAGCACTATCACGCAAAGCTTTAGAAACGGTAGAAATTGAAACGTCCAACTCTTTGGCAATTAATTTAAGGGTTAATCTTTTTTTCATAGGGTATTAATAGTAGGACGTGGTAGTTTCTTGTAATCTACAACAAAATTACAAAAAACCGCTTAATTCAATTAAATACAAAAGTTGTCAACACGAAAACGTTTTCGTGGTGGTCATCAAGCAAATACGCAAGAAATTAACATATCGTTTACATACATTTAACCCCAGGAAGTGATAATATACAGTTAAATTTTATTCAAATCAATCAAATTATTTATGGAAAAATTACTTAAAAGTTCGTTGTTTTTGCTGTTAATGCTACCGATGAGCTTTTTTGCCCAACAAAGCGTAAGCGGTACTGTCACTGAAAGTGCAACCGGATTACCAGTGCCCGGGGTGAATATAATCGTAAAGGGAACTAATAATGGAACAATTACCGATTTTGATGGTAATTACACTTTAACTAGTGTTGAAAGCGAAAACGTTTTAGTATTCTCCTTTTTAGGATTTACTACTCAAGAAATCCCTTATCAGGGGCAATCTTCGATTAATGTGCTTTTAGACGAAAGTCAGAATGCACTGGAAGAAATCGTACTTATAGGATATGGTTCTACTACAAAGCAAGATGCAACTGGAGCTGTAGAAAAAATAAATCGTGAACAATTCAACAAGGGAGCCGTTATCTCGCCAGAACAACTTATAGCAGGTAAATCCGCTGGGGTTAGAATTACACCAAGTAGTGAACCAGGTGGTGGTGGTGAAATAAGAATTCGTGGAGGTTCTTCCTTATCTGGAAACAACTCCCCATTAATTGTTGTTGATGGAATTCCATTGGACCAAGGAGGTGTGCAAGGTGTAAGAAATCAGTTAAATGTTATTAACCCAAATGAAATAGAAGATTTTGTAATACTTAAAGATGCCGCCGCAACTTCTATTTATGGTTCGAGAGCTTCCAACGGTGTTATTCTAATCACCACTAAAAAAGGAACTATAAATTCAGAGTTTACTGCTGAATATGATCTTAAATTTTCTGGAGGAGAAATTACAGACAAAATTAATGTACTTAACGCTGCACAATTCAGAAATATTATTGAAAGCACTGCAGGGACAGACGTAAGCCTTTTAGGAACCTCTGATACAGATTGGCAAGATCAAATATACAGAAGAGCTTATGGAGCAATACATAATATTACTGTAGGACAGGGATTTGATAATTTCACCTATCGCTTGAATTTTAACCATACAGAACAACAAGGAGTTTTAAAAACAGATTTTTATGAGCGTAATGCCTTGAATTTAACTCTGACTCAAAACTTTTTAGATAACAATTTAAAAGTTACGTTGAACTCTAAAGGAATTTTAGACGACAACAGTTTTGCAGATCAAGGTGCAATTGGGAGAGCGGTAGCTTTTGACCCTACTCAATCTGTTTTTGATCCTACAAGCCCTTTTGATGGTTATTTTGAATTTAGAGGAGGAGATACTACCGATGATGAATTTAGACAGGCTACAAGAAATCCATTAGCTTTATTAGAACAAAGGTCTAACGATGCTCAGAATAAAAGAAACATCTCAAATCTAAATATAGATTACAGGTTTTCTTTCTTACCTGAGTTAAGATTCAATTTGAATGCCGGATTTGATTACGCAGAACTAGAAGGTTATGAAACACGGCCTATAACTTCTGCAGAAAATAATCAGTCTGTGCGTTTCGATAATTTTTATGGAGGAATAAATAGAAACACATTATTAGATTTTTATTTTAACTACAATAATAGCCTAGATGCCATCAACACAAAGCTAGATTTGACTGCAGGGCATTCTTATCAAGAATTCTATGTAAACAGTAGAACTAGAACTACTCAAAATAATGCACTCATTACCAATCCTACAAACATTAACCGTAACTCTTTAGAGTCTTATTTTGCGAGAGCTAGTTTTGATATTGCAAATAGATATTTGATATCTGCCAGTTACCGTAGAGATGGTTCTTCTAGATTTTCTGAAGATAATAGATGGAGTAGTTTCCCTTCTTTATCTGTTGGTTGGAAAATCATGAACGAATCTTTCATGGAAAACAGTAGCGTTTTTAGCAACTTAAAATTAAGAGCCGGATACGGTATTACCGGGAATCAAGAGATTGGAACAAATTATGGGTATTTAGGAATTTATACTCCTAGTCAACGTGGTGCATTGGTTCAATATGGAAATACTTTTGTAAATACCCTAAGACCTGAGGAATTTGACGAAGATCTTAAATGGGAAGAATTAAAAACTTATAACGTTGGATTGGATTTCGGATTCTTCGACAATAGGTTATCTGGTAGCGTAGATGCTTACTACAGGGAAACTGAAGATCTTTTGGCAACAGTGCCAGTTCCTGCAGGAGCAAACCTTTCAGATCTTTTGACAACCAATGTTGGTGAAACTGTAAGTCGTGGTTTAGAAGTTGGACTAGATGCCGCAATAATTAGAACTGAAGATTTTAACTGGAATGTTAATTATAACATTTCTTTTCAAGATTTAGAAATTACAGCTTTATCTTTAGGGAACGACCCTAATTTCTTTATTCCTCAAGGAGGCATTGCAGGTGGTACTGGAAATAATATCCAGATCTGGAAAGAAGGATTCGACCCAACTACATTCTTTGTATACCGCCAGGTTTACAATGAACAAGGACAACCTATAGAAGGTGCATATGTAGATGTGAATGGAGATAACCAAATTACAGAAGCAGACCGTCAGGCGTATAAAAAAGCAACACCAGACTATTTTATGGGATTGACAAATACTATTAATTATAAGAATTTGGATTTCAGTTTTACTTTTAGGGGAAATTTTGGAAACTATGTATATAACAACACACAGTCCGGAATCGGATTTGTGGGTGCTGGAACGGTTACTCCACAAGCCTATTACTCTAATCTAAATGCAAATGTTTTAGAATCTAATTTTGAAGCTGCTCAACTATTTTCAGATTATTATGTGAGAAGTGCAGATTTTGTGAGACTAGACAACGTTTCTTTGGGTTATTTATTCCCTGGAGATGAAGTAGATGTAAGAGCAAGTATTACAGGTTCTAACTTATTTGTAATTACAGATTATGAAGGTTTGGATCCTGAAATTGGAAATGGGATAGATAATAATTTTTATCCTAGAACAAGAAGTGTTGTGTTAGGACTTAATCTTTCTTTTTAGAAAATAAAAAAATAAATACTACTATGTATAAAAAAATTAAACCAGTCTTATTTCTTTTTGTGAGTACAGTGTTACTGTGGTCATGCCAAGACGACTTAGAATTAAAGCCCGAAGATAATCGGGAAACTTCTGCAACGGTTTTTGATGATCCAGCTTCCTATAGAGAGTTTTCAGCAAAATTGTATGCTGGCCTTTCACTAAGTGGACAACAAGGACCTTCAGGAAATGCAGATCTTGCAGGACTGGATGAAGGCTTCTCAAATTATATGAGACTTTTCTTCAAACTTCAAGAATTAACTACAGATGAAGCTGTAATTGGATGGAATGATGGTACAATTAAAGATCTTCATTCTCAAACTTGGACTTCAGGAAATGAGTTTATTAGAACTATGTACAGCAGAATAATGTATCAAATAGCTCTAACAAATGAATTCTTACGCCAAACTACCGATGCTAAATTAGATGGTCGTGGAGTGAACGGAGATTTAAAATCTGAAATTGCTGAATATCGCGCTGAAGCAAGGTTTTTAAGAGCCTTGAGTTATTATCATGCGATGGATCTTTTTGGAAATCCTCCTTTCGTAACAGAGGAAGATCCAATTGGAGCTTTCTTACCACAGCAAATACAGCGAGCAGATCTATTTAGTTATATTGAAGGTGAGTTGTTAGCAATTGAGAGTACGATAGTACCAGCAAGACAAAATGAATATGGAAGGGCAGATCAAGCAGCAGTTTGGATGTTACTTTCTAAACTATATTTGAATGCTGAGGTATATACAAGTCAAGATAGATACGCAGATGTAATTAATTACACAACTAAAGTAATTCAAGCCGGATATTCTATTCCAGATGTACCTTACCAGTACTCATTTTTAGCGGATAATGATTCTAATGGTGCACAAGATGAGGTAATCTTCACTATACCTTTCGATGGATTAAACACACAAGCTTATGGAGGGATGACCTTTATCATCCATGCCTCTATTGGAGGTTCAATGGATCCTGATAATTTTGGAGTAAGTAGTGGTTGGGCCGGTTTAAGAACCACTCCACAATTTGTAAATCTTTTCCCTGAAGGAGCAGAATCTTTAGATAGTAGAGCTATTTTTTATACAGAGGGTCAGAAAAAAGAAATAAATAATATCTCTGTATTTACAGATGGGTATGCAGTAGCAAAATTTAAAAATGTTACAGTAAATGGAGAGCAAGGAAGCGATTCTACAGGAGAATTTCCAGATACAGATTTCCCAATGTTCAGACTTGCAGATGCTTACCTGATGTATGCTGAAGCAGTACTAAAAGGTGGTGGAGGAAACGAAGGTCAGGCGGTTACTTATATTAATGAACTTAGAAAAAGAGCTTATGGAGATGCTAGCGGAAACATTTCTGCTTCCGATCTTAAAGAAGAAGATTTTATATTAGATGAAAGAGGCAGAGAATTATATTGGGAAGCTCATAGAAGGACAGACCTTGTAAGATTCAACAAATTTACAGAGAATGGTGTTTGGGCCTTTAAAGGAGGAGTTCCACAAGGAACTACGACAGCACCTTTCAGAAATATTATGCCTATCCCTGCTTCAGATCTAGGGGTAAACACCAATTTAACACAAAATCTAGGTTACTAATTTTAAAAAAATAAAAATGAAAAAATTATTAATGTTATTATTTGCCGTTGTTGCTTTAGTTGGATTAAATTCCTGTTCAAGTGATGATGATGTAGTTTTTATTGCCCAACCAGACCCGGAAGGCATTAATTTCATGAATTCTTTTAATGATACTTATGTATTAACTCCTGCTACTTCTGGAAATGTAGCAGAAAGATTTGTGTGGAATACTGTGAACTTAGATGTTCCAACTAATATCACTTATGAACTTCAAGCATCAACTGACGGAGATTTCACGAGTTTTGATGTTATCGGGAGCACCGGTGAAAATAACTTAGCTGTTAAAGTAAGCCAATTGATCACGCTTGCAACAGATGCAGGTTTAGATGCTGATGCAGAAACGGATTCTCCTAACACAGGTCCAGTTTATTTTAGAATAAAAGCTTATGCAGGGAATGATGGAGGAAATGCTCTAAATACTACTTCAGAGATAAAATCTATTACAGTACTGATGCCTGAAGCTGCTGTAGAAGAAGAAGTAATACCTGCTTTCAAACAACTTTATTTAGTTGGAGATGCTACCGCAGCAGGATGGAATCCAGACAATAATAACACTCCATTGTTTAGAGATTCTGAAAACCCAAATATCTTCTACTTTACAGGTATATTCAATGCCGGTTCATTCAAAATAGTTGGTGGACAAGCTTGGGCTCCAAGCTATGGTAAGGATGGTAATTCTTTACAATTTAGAGAAACTGAAGATGATCCAGATCCAGCGAATTTTGATGTTGCAACTGCAGGATACTATAGTCTAACTGTAAATATTGATGACTTAACTTATACTTTTGAGCCTTACGATGCTAGTGGAGCAACTGCATACACAGTGATTGGTATAGTTGGTGACGGAACAACTGTTGGATGGCCTGGTGATGATAATCCTACACCAGATATTCAAATGACTCCATCTTCTATAAATCCTCATATCTGGAATGCACAAAACGTAGAGCTTAATGGAGCTAATGCTAAATTTAGAGCTAACTTGGCGTGGGATGCCGCATGGGCTGGACCATTCCCGGCTGGGCAAGGCGTTTCTGATGGTGATATTCCAACCGTAGAGGGAACTTACAATGTTTGGTTTAATGATATCACTAAGAGATATGTTTTTATACCTATAGTAGTGACTGAATAATTTTCAGAATTCAATAATACTAAAGCTGTCTAAAGATTAAGGCTTAACCTATTTCTAATTACTAGAAGTTAAGTTAAATCTTAATAATCCATAGACAGCTTTTTCATTTTAAAAATTAAAAGATGATAAAAAAAATAATATTTGGTGCTGCAGTTTCTGTATTAATATTTGGGACTTCATGTTCTTCAGATAATGATCCTGTAAATCCTACAGACGATGTAATTGGTGTTGGAACACCAGAGCCTGCGACGTCTAAGCCTTTGAATTTATCCAGCTACGATAATGGATCTGGTGTTATGATGCAGACTTTTTATTGGGATGTAGAGCCAAGAGGAGAATGGTGGAAAATATTGAACGATAAAGTTGCTGGATGGGCAGATGCAGGAGTAGATAGAATATGGTTACCAGTGGTAAGCAAAGGACAATCTGGAGGGTATTCTATGGGGTACGATCCTTCAGATTATTTCGATTTCGGGGAATATTTTCAGCATGGTACCACACCAACTAGATTTGGAACGCGTGTAGAATTGGAAACTTTAATTGCCAGTGCACACAATGCTGATCTAGAAGTAATAGCAGATATCGTTTTAAATCATAACTCTGGGGGTGGAAATGAATTGAACCCTTTCAGAAACAAGGATACTTATACCCTATTTAACGAAACGAATGGAAATGCTTCAGGGATGTTTAATCGTGATTTTAACGATTATCACCCTAACGATATTCATGAACGGGATGCAGGAGATCTTTTCTTTTCTGAACAAGATGTGTGTCACGATCAGGAACACGTTCAACAGTGGTTTTGGAAAAAAGAAAATTCTGTTGCCAAGTATTACAAGAATGTAATGGGGTTTGACGGTTGGAGATTCGATTACGTCAAAGGTTTTGCTCCCTGGGTAATCAAAGAATGGATGGCCTCTGTTGGCGGTTTTGCCGTTGGAGAAAATTTCGATGGTAATTCAGCTGTACTAGAACAATGGGTTGAGGACACCGGTGTATCTGCATTCGATTTTGCCTGTTTTTATAAAATGGAAGAAGCATTCGATAGAAACAATGATCTCACCTTATTAGGGCAAGATATGTTACGTAAAACCTATCCAGAGAAGGCTGTAACTTTTGTTGCCAATCATGATACAGAAAAAGATGATAATGAAGATAACCGTATAGAAGAGAGTAATAAAATGAAAGCCTACGCCTATATTTTAACGCACGATGGCTATCCTACTATTTTCTATTCAGATTATGAAAATGCTGATTTCCAAGAGGAGATCAAAAATATGATCTTATTGCATAATACTTTAGCAACTGGGGATGTAGAAGTGCTTTATAATGATAATGATGAATATATAATGAAACGAGCTGGAAATACAAATAATCCGGGTTTGATCTTATATATAAATACAAGTGGAAATACAAAACGCAGAGAAATAGTAACTAATTGGACCTCCAAAAAGTTAATGGATTATGGAAATAATTCTTCCTATTCTCCTACTACTGGTGGAGATGGCACAGTGAGTTTAGAAGCTCCTGCTAATTCTTATAGCATCTACTCCATTATGGAGTAAGTTGATAAATTATTTATAATGCAAAGGCCGGATGAAATATCATCCGGCCTTTATTTATTGAATTAATCTTTTACTAAATTGAATTTGTATGAGATCTTATTTAAATATGTTTCACCAGCATTTAGAATACTAGAAGGGAAATTTGAATGATTAGGAGCATCTGGAAAGTTCTGTGCTTCCAAGCAAAAAGACGGAAATTTCTTACTTATTTTGGTATTATATTCCCAATGATCTGGTAATTGGACTGGTATAAAAGTTACTACCGCTGGCTGATTGGTTTTTAAGATCATCTCAATTTTAGATTTAGATGAATAAATTCTTGCGGCAATATTATTATGTTGATTCAAAACATAAGTATCGTCCACATTAATATTTTTAATCCTTTTGGAAACTAAAAAGTCCTTCTCTTCTGAAATCAGATCTCTCAGCGTTCCAGTTGGTCTTAATTTGGAATCTACCTCGAGAATTTTTGGAGCATTGATTTGTAATTTGTGATCCTTGACACTCCCTTCTCCATTTAAATTGAAGTAGGTGTGATTGGTAAGATTTATTATTGTTTGCTTATCACTTTTAGCAGTGTACTCTATTTTTAATTCATTCTCTTCAGTAAGCTTATAGAAAACCTCAACATTTAAATTTCCGGGATAACCTTCCTCTCCATCTTTAGAAGAACAGCTTAGTCTAATAGAAGGATTTGCACCTTTTGTTTGAGATATCATATCCCAAACCTTGTGCTGAAGCCCTTTCTTACCTCCATGTAAATGCACTCCATTCTTTTGAAACAGTTTTAAAGCTTTTCCATCAAGTATAAACTCTCCTTCAGAAATTCTTCCTGCATACCTCCCTATAGAAGCTCCAAAACACATGTTTTTTTGCCGGTATTCCTCAGTTACGTAATCTTCTTTATTCTTTGGGCCAACCACAACATTTATCAAATTTCCTTCTGCATCTTTAATTTTTAGGCTGAAGATCGTAGCGCCTAAATTCAGAATTTCTAAAGATGTTCCGGCTGTATTAGTAAGTGTAAATAATTGAAGATCTTCTGTAAACATGAAAATTATTTCTGAGTCAAATAAAAATTTAAAGGAACTTCAAAGATCGGAATTATTTACTTCTGAATATTTCGCTTTGACCAACAGATCTTCTTATTATTTGTTTAATACTTTAAAAACCCGAGTGATTGCTCACTCAGGGTTTAATTATAATGTTTTTGATTATTCAGAAACTCAGGGAATGAAATCCTCAATGAGGATGAGGAATTAAATTCTAGGTAGATCTCCTTCTCCTTTAAGTGGCAGTTCTGAAGTGCCCATTAAATATTTATCTACATAATACGCAGCCTCACGTCCTTCTGAAATTGCCCAAACTATTAAAGATTGCCCCCGTCTCATATCTCCGGCTACAAAAATTCCGGGTACATTGCTCTGATAATCGTCTAAAGAAGCATGAATATTGGTTCTGGCATCCATCTTTAACCCTAGTTGTTCTGCCAAAGTTGTTTCACTCCCTGTAAAACCCAAAGCCAACAAAGCAAGATCACAATCCCATCGTTTATCTGTCCCGGGAATTTCCTCTAACAGAGGTCTTTCTCCTAGTTTATGAGTCCATTCTACCTCTGTGGTGATCAAGCCAACAAGGTTACCTTGTGCATCCCCCAAAAACTCTTTGGTAGAAATACTCCATTCTCTTTCAGCACCTTCAGCGTGAGAAGAAGTTGTTCTAAGCTTCATTGGCCAATATGGCCAAGGCTGATCTGCTGTGCGATCTACGGAAGCTTTTTTCAAAATTTCGAAGTTAAGAACGCTTTCTGCTCCTTGCCGGAATGATGTTCCAATACAATCGCTTCCCGTATCTCCTCCCCCAATAACAACTACATTTTTACCTTTAGCTGAAATTTCATTTTCAGAAAATTTAAGCCCGTCTACTCTTCTGTTATTTTGGGAAAGAAAGTCCATCGCTTGATGTACTCCTTTTAAATGTGCTCCTTTAATTGGTAGTTGCCTGTTAACCGTGGCACCTCCACAAAGCACAATTGAATCATGATTTAATTTCACCTCCTCTATAGCAATATTCTTGCCTACATGAGCATTAGTTATAAATTTAATACCTTCCTGCTCCAAGACTTCCAGACGACGATCTATGACATTTTTCTCCATCTTAAAATCTGGGATTCCATAACGAAGTAAGCCCCCAACTTTCTCATCCCTTTCATAAACCGTCACCTCATGTCCAGCTCTATTTAGTTGTTGTGCTGCAGCTAATCCGGCCGGTCCAGACCCAATAACTGCTACTTTTTTTCCGGTTCTATGCTCTGGAATTTGAGGCTTCACCCAGCCATTTTTAAAGGCTTCTTCAGCAATGTTCTTCTCTATATTTTCAATAGTTACCGGATCTTCGTTGATGTTAAGCACACATGCTTCTTCACATGGAGCGGGACATAATCTTCCTGTAAACTCCGGAAAGTTGTTGGTACCATGTAAAATCTCGGCTGCTTTTTGCCATTTACCCTGGTAAACCGCATCATTAAAATCTGGAATTAGATTACCTAAAGGACATCCACTATGGCAAAAAGGAATACCACAATCCATACATCTGGCTCCCTGATCTTTTAATTCAGACTCTTTTAGCTTTACCGTAAATTCTTTATAATTCTCAACTCTTTTTTCAACCGGTTCATAATCTTCTGACTTACTTTTGAATTCTAAGAATCCTGTTATCTTTCCCATTATCTTACTCCGTTATATCTGTTAATTTTTCCTCTTCCAGCCTTATCAATGCCAGTCTATATTCTTCAGGAAGTACTTTCACGAATTTACTCAGACTGCCTTCCCAGTTCTCTAAAATTCTTTGAGCATGCCTGCTTTGTGTATAATTGTAATGATTGGTAATCAAGAGATGTAATTGCTCCTGATCTTCACTTTCAGTAACTGGCTCCAAGTTTAGATCGCTTAAATTGCAATTCTTTTTAAACGAATCATTTTCATCAAAAACATATGCAATTCCTCCACTCATACCTGCTCCAAAGTTCCTTCCTGTTTCACCTAGAATAACAGCAACTCCTCCGGTCATATATTCACAACCATGATCTCCAATTCCTTCAACTACAGCCTGGGCTCCACTATTTCTCACACAAAAACGCTCTCCTGCCATGCCGTTAAAATATGCTTCCCCCTCTATGGCGCCGTATAAAGCAACATTACCAATAATGATATTTTTCTCCGCTTGTAGCGTGGATTCTTCTGGGATCTTTACAATTATTCTACCTCCAGAAAGTCCTTTCCCTACATAATCATTGGCATTACCATCTATTTTTAAAGTTAAACCTCGGGTTGCGAATGCTCCAAAACTTTGACCGGCAGCACCTTTAAAATTGATCTTTAAAGTATTGTCAGGCAAGCCCTGTTCTCCATAGATCTTAGAAATCTCATTGCTTAAGATAGCACCTACAGCTCTGTCTGTATTATGAATTTCAAGATCCAATATTGTCTTTTCTTTTCTAAATAGAGCGGTATGTGCCAACTCGATAATTTCAAAATCAATAGATTTTTCCAGTTGATGATCTTGAGATCCTGTATTGTAAATATCTACACCTTTTGGAGCTTCAATTTTATGAAGAATCGGAGAAAGGTCTATTCCTGCTGCTTTAAAATGATCAATTGCTTTATTTCTATTCAATTTATGCACCTGACCCACCATTTCATCTACAGTTCTAAAACCGAGTTGTGCCATGATCTCTCTTAATTCTTCAGCAATAAAGTACATGTAGTTCACTACATGCTCTGGTTTACCCTTAAATTTCTTTCTTAAGTCCGGATTTTGAGTAGCAATACCAACCGGGCATGTATTTAAATGACAAACTCTCATCATTATACATCCTGAAGCTACCAGCGGGGCTGTTGCAAAACCAAATTCTTCGGCACCTAAAAGACAAGCTACAGCTACATCTCTCCCGGTTTTTAACTGTCCGTCACATTCAAGTCTTATTCTGCTTCTAAGATCATTCAAAACCAAAGTTTGCTGAGCTTCAGCAATTCCTAATTCCCAAGGTAAGCCTGCGTGCCTAAGTGATGTCAAAGGAGCTGCACCGGTACCACCATCATAACCTGAAATCAAAATTACATCTGCTTTAGCCTTAGCAACTCCAGCAGCCACGGTTCCAACCCCGACTTCAGAAACCAGTTTTACGTTTATTCTAGCTGCTCTGTTAGCTGATTTTAGATCGTAAATCAATTGTGCCAGATCTTCAATAGAATAAATATCGTGATGAGGTGGCGGCGAAATAAGACCTACATAGGGCGTACTATTCCTGGTCTTAGCAATAAATTTATTCACTTTAGATCCTGGCAAATGCCCTCCCTCTCCTGGCTTCGCACCTTGAGCCATCTTGATCTGAATTTCGGTGGCATTGGTAAGATAATTACTTGAAACTCCAAATCTTCCTGAAGCCACTTGCTTTATAGCACTATTTGCCCAATCTCCATTGGCGTTCTTATAAAATCTGTTAGAATCTTCTCCTCCTTCTCCACTATTGCTCTTTCCTCCTATTCTATTCATCGCAATAGCAAGATTCTCATGAGCTTCTTTACTTATGGAACCATAAGACATAGCGCCGGTTTTAAACCTTTTTACGATCTCTGTCCAGGGCTCCACTTCAGCTAACGGAATGGGATCATAATTTGAGAATTCGAACATTCCTCTAATAGTCATTAACTGTTTAGACTGCTCATTAACAAGTGCCGCATATTCTTTATAGGTTGCTGGATTGTTGGTCCTCACAGATTCCTGCAATTTTGCAATGCTAATTGGATTAAACATATGCTTTTCACCATTTCTTCTCCAACGGTAATCACCTCCTATTTCCATTCCTATAGAACCAGGGATGTTTCTCTCTTTAAATGTCCTTAAATGTCTTTTTGCTACTTCTTTTTCTACTTCGTACAAGCCAATACCTTCAATTCTACTTGGGGTGTTTGGAAAGTATTTGTCTATTAGTGGAGAGTTAAGTCCTAAAGCTTCAAATAACTGAGATCCTCTGTAAGAATTAAGGGTGGAGATACCTATTTTATTCATGATCTTCACTACACCTTTTCCAACTGCCTTGTTATAATTCTCTACAGCATCAACAAAACCTATATTATTAAGATTTTTTTCTTCAATTTGCTCTTGAATGATCTCATTTACTAAATATGGATTGATAGCACTCGCTCCATATCCAAATAACAAGGCAAAATGATGCACCTCTCTAGGTTCCGCAGACTCTATGATAAAACTTATTTTAGACCTTTTTCCCAATTTAAACAAGCCATTATTTAAATAAGAACAAGCTAATAAAGCTGGTATTGGAGCCATTTCTTTATTCACACCTCTATCTGAAAGTATCAATATTGAATAAGCCTGATCAATTTTTTCTGAAGCAGTTTTCAACATAATTTCAAGCGCCTCTTCCAATCCGTTCAGCCCTTTTTCGGCTTTATATAAAATAGGAATGCTCACCGACTTAAAATCTGGATGCTCAAAATATTTGATCTTATCCAGATCTTCTTTTGAAATTACCGGATTATGGATCATGATCTTTTTACAGTAATCTGGAGAAACCTCCATTAAATTTGAATCTCTTCCTAAAGTAAGACTAAGATCTGTGATCAACTCTTCCCGAATACCATCTAAGGGAGGGTTGGTAACCTGAGCGAACATTTGTTTGAAGTAATTGTACATTAATTGTGGCCTTTCAGATAGTACCGCCAAAGGGGTATCTGTTCCCATAGATCCAATAGGTTCTTTTGCTTGACCAGCCATTGGTAAGATTATAGTTTCTATATCTTCTTCTGTATATCCAAAAATATTTTTTCTTAAGTTGATTGGAGTTTTTTCAATTTCTAGAGCCTCACTTCTGTATGGAATCTCCTTTAGGTGAATTCTGTTTTGTGACAGCCATTTTTTATAATCATGATTTCCAGCTATTCTTTCCTTGATCTCTTCATCGTTTATAATTCTGCCTTCTTTCATATTTACCAAGAACATACGCCCTGGTTGCAACCTTCCGTGATAGGCAATATTCTCTGGTTTTAGATCCAGCACTCCTGTTTCTGAAGACATAATAACGTAATCGTCTTTGGTTACAGAATATCTTGAAGGTCTTAACCCATTTCTGTCCAGAACTGCACCTATATAATCTCCATCTGTAAATGGTACCGAAGCTGGCCCGTCCCAAGGTTCCATGATGCAACTATTGAATTCATAGAAAGATTTTTTGGTTTCACTCATTTCCTTATGCTTTTCCCAGGCTTCAGGGATCAACATCATCATGATCTCAGGGAGCGATCTACCAGACATTAGCAATAATTCTACAACCATATCCATAGATGCAGAATCTGATTTTCCTTTTAATATTATAGGAAATAGCTCTTTTAAATCATCATCAAAAAGATCACTTTTCAATAACTCCTCTCTACTTCTCATTCTGGCAATATTCCCTCTCAAGGTGTTTATCTCACCATTGTGGCACATATACCTAAAAGGTTGGGCCAGATCCCAGGTTGGAAAAGTATTGGTTGAAAATCTTTGATGTACCAGCGCGAGTCTTGTAACTACCGTTGGATCTAAGAGATCTTTATAGTAGAACTTGATATCTTCTGGCATTAAAAGCCCTTTAAAAATGAGGGTTTTAGTTGAAAGACTTGGCAAGTAAAAATATTCACTTTCAGATAATTTTGATTTTAAGATGATATGCTCTGTTACCTTTCTGGCAGCAAAAAGTTGGATCTGAAATTTTTGATCTCCAAGTCCGTCTTCAGGTTTACCAACAAATATTTGCTCTATAAAAGGCTCTACTTCTGCAGCGATGGCTCCAAGGTGTTCATTATCTACCGGAACTTTTCTCCAGCCCAATAAAACCAATCCTTTAAGTATAAGTTGCTCTTCAAAAATCTTTTTACAATATTCACGTTGATTTAACTTTCTGGGCAAGAACACATTTCCCATGGCATATTCGCGAGATTCCGGAATTTCAAAATCGCAATTCTCTACAAAAAAATCATGCGGTATATCTATTAAAATTCCCGCTCCATCGCCGGTTTTTCCATCACTACTTACAGCACCTCGATGCTCTAACTTTTCTAAAATTTCTAAAGCCTTATGTATAATATCATTAGATTTCTTTCCTTTCAGATTGCATATAAACCCCGCACCGCAATTTTCATGTTCAAATTCGGGTGAATATAATCCCTGTTTCTCTTTCATATTTTCTTCAATTTTTCATCTTTATTCTTCCTAAAGTAAAGAATAAACTCAATATTGAATAATATTTAATAAACTGATTTCTACATTTAATACTTTCTTAAAAAATCAATTTTTTAATACTAAATTCATAATTAAAAACCTCTTTTTTGCCATATCTGCAACAAATTTTTCGTGTCCATTTCCTGAAAATGACTTTTTATGGACTTTAATAATAGATTGAAAATCAGAATCTGACGTTTTTATCAGTTTTTGAAGGTGTTTTTTACCTCATATTCATGAAAACAAGTAATATTTCATCATGAATACAATAATTTCTTAGCTTTTTTATGTAAAATAATTATTACCCCCTAAAATATAGGGGGTAATAATTATTAAATACACAAATATCAATACCCGCCCCCTATTTTTTTAATTGAGTTGCTCAAAATATACATAGATTAGTGACCAACTAATTAATTGTATATCAAATGAAAAAAATCTACCTACCCCTTGTTCTGCTTTTTGCGCTCAATTCTCATGCGCAAGAAGAGGATTCTCCAACAAACAGTTTTAAAATATCAGGATCAGTTGATGTATATGCACGTTTCAATTTAAACTCCTTTAACAGGAATTATGACGATATAGATGCACCGGCACCTGCAACATCTTTCGCTAACGACCCTGGCTTTGCAATAGGTATGGCTAATGTTATTATGAGTTACGAGACAGGAAAGGTAGGTGCAGTTGCAGATCTCGTATATGGACCTAGAGGAGAAGATGCCGTATTTAATTCTATAGGTAGTCCGAATATCGTAAATCAGCTTTATGTATACTGGAATGTCAGTGATAAAGTAACATTAACGCTTGGTAACTGGAACACTTATTTAGGTTATGAGGTTATATCACCCGCAGCAAACTTTAACTATTCCACTTCTTACATGTTCTCTTATGGGCCGTTCTCTCATACGGGTATAAAAGCAGATTTTGAGTTAAGTGATGAATTTAGTGCTATGGTAGCGGTAATGAACCCCACAGATTATACTGAGTTTAATCCTGTAGGCACCTATACTCTTGGAGCACAACTTGGATACGCTAAGGATACCGGAAGTGCATTTTTGAATTTTCTCTACGGAGATCAGGACGGAAATCTTGACGGAATAGGCAATAATGGCGGAGATGCTTCTGCTGGTTCAACTTTTCAGGTAGACCTTACTGCAGGTGTTGATCTATCAGATGAATTTTATTTAGGCTTCAATACTACTTACAACATTACCTCTACCGGGGAAGCTTATACAGATACTGGCATACGAGATATTGATGGAGATGATTTCGGCTTTTATGGTGCAGCGGTATATCTGCAGTATAGCCTAAGTGACAGTTTTGCGCTAGGTACAAGAGGTGAATATTTTAAAGAATTTAATGGCGGGGCAGGAGCTCTAGGTGTTTATGATGCCGATGGCGATGCCGGAGTCTTTGCTTTAACTGTTTCAGGAAATATTGCAATAGGTGATCTTATGTTAATTCCAGAAATACGCCTTGATTCAGCCAATCAAGATATATTCCTTAATAAGGATATCGACGGAACACAAGACAGCTTAGCATCTGTTCTTCTTGCAGCAGTTTATAAATTTTAATCTAAACATATAAATCATGAAAAAAATAGAAGCAATAATCAGGAAATCAAAGTTTTCTGCAGTTAAAAAAGCTTTACATCAAAAAGGTATCAACTTCTTCTCCTATTGGGATGTAACTGGATTGGGAAATGAAAAAATGGGTAGTGTATACCGAGGAGTATCCTATAGTACTAGTGATATTCAGCGTAGATATTTATCGATTGTGGTAGATGATTCTTTTGTAGAATCCACTATCGAAGCTATTCTTACAGCAGGTCGTACAGGAGAAGTCGGCGATGGAAAAATATTTGTTTCCGAGATCAGTGAAGCATATAGAATTCGTACCGGAGACAAAGGAAAAGAAACTCTAAACTAATTATTAAAGCATAAAATGTTAATTATATGGACTCAGGATTATTTACAGTAAACAATGTATGGATGATGATATGTACCGGGCTGGTATTTTTTATGCACCTCGGTTTTTCATTGCTCGAAATTGGACTTACCAGGCAAAAGAATACCATCAACATACTCTTCAAAAATCTATTTATAATTTGTGCGGGATTACTTATGTACTATATAGGAGGATTCAATTTAATGTATCCGGGATTTGAAGAAGGATCTGCAGGGATCTTGAAATTTGCAGGTTTCGGAATAGCAGCACCAGAAAATGGAATGCTGCCCGAATATGCCAGCGGAGGATACACTTGGTGGACTGATTTCCTTTTTCAAGGAATGTTTGCAGCCACTGCAGCAACCATTGTATCTGGAGCTGTCGCAGAACGAATTAAGATTGGAGGATTTATGATATTTGTTGTTATTTACGTAGGACTTATCTATCCAATAGTAGGCTCATGGAAATGGGGTGGTGGATTCCTTGATGCTATGAATTTTTATGACTTTGCCGGATCTACCTTAGTTCACTCTGTTGGAGGATGGGCCGCGTTAGTAGCTATATTTATATTGGGACCTCGTATTGGTAAATTCAGTGAAAACAACAAACCTCAACCAATTCCTGGTCACAATATTCCCTTTGCAGCCGCAGGAGTACTTATATTATGGTTAGGATGGTTTGGATTTAACGGAGGTTCTGTGTTATCTGCCGATCCTGCCATTACCTCTTTGGTTCTTGTAACAACATCTTTGGCAGCAGCAGCTGGTGGAATTTCAGCTTTTTTGACATCTACTTTAATGTATAAAAATTATGACCTTACTATGTTCTTAAACGGAATTTTAGGAGGGCTCGTAGGTATTACTGCTGGCGCCGATTTAATGTCTCCAAATGAAGCTGTGGTAATTGGCTTGATTGCAGGAGTTGTTATAGTTCTGGGTGTAGCGCTTATAGATAAATTGAAACTGGATGACCCAGTAGGAGCAGTTGCTGTACATTTAATTTGTGGAATTTGGGGTACACTAGCCGTAGGAATATTTGGAAGCATGGCAGGAATAGATCAATTCTTTATTCAATTAGCTGGTGTTGGAATCGTGGGCGCATTTTGCGTAAGTAGTACTTTCATAATTCTTAAAATCATTAAAGCTGTAGCTGGATTAAGAGTTTCTGAAATAGAAGAACTAGAAGGATTAGACAGACATGAACATGGAATGGATGCCTATCCAGATTTTAGATCTAACGAGCACTAAGAATTTTTAATACAGCAATTTTTCGGCGTACTCATTAAAATGTTTATTTTTGCCCTATGGGATTAACAAACAACGACACATTTAAAAAACTTAGAGTTGCGCTAAAATTGCGTGATGAAGATATAGTAGAAATCTGTGCACTGGTAGATTTTAAAGTTACCAGAAGTGAGCTTGGGGCAATCTTTAGAAATGAAGATCACCCAAAATATGTTGAATGTGGCGATCAATTCTTAAGAAATTTCTTGAATGGGCTCGTTATTCACATGCGTGGTCCAATGCCTAAAAAAAACAAACCAGAACCAAAAAGCGATAGTTAAAAGCTTTGGAAAAATTATAAACGAAAAAAGTCCCAAGAAATATCTTGGGACTTTTTTAATTCTATAAGAAAAGTTTAAGCTAGAACCGCTTGAACTTTATCTGCAGCTTCTTGGAATTCTATAGCACTCTGCACATCCAATCCGCTGTTGTCTATAATTTCTTTTGCAATATCTGCATTAGTACCTTGTAGACGAACAATTATAGGCACATTTATGTTCCCCATGTTCTTATATGCATCTACAATTCCTTGCGCAACACGATCACATCTAACAATACCACCAAAGATATTAATAAGGATCGCTTTTACATTTTCATCCTTTAAGATAAGTCTGAAAGCTTCTTCTACCCTTTTTGCATCTGCAGTTCCACCAACATCTAAAAAGTTTGCTGGTTCTCCACCTGCCTGCTTAATAAGATCCATAGTTGCCATTGCAAGTCCGGCACCGTTTACCATACACCCAACGTTTCCGTCTAGATCTACATAGTTAAGACCAACTTTTCTTGCTTCAACTTCTACCGGATTTTCTTCACGGATATCACGCATTTCTGCATAATTCTTATGTCTGTATAAAGCGTTGTCATCTAAAGTTACTTTAGCATCTACCGCCATAATCTTATCGTCACTTGTTTTAAGAACAGGATTGATCTCAAATAAAGCTGAATCAGATTCTACATATGCAGTATAAAGAGCAGTAACGAATTTAATCATTTCTTTAAATGCCATTCCGCTTAAACCTAGGTTGAAAGCTAT
The DNA here is from genome assembly GCF_007997295.1 of Gillisia hiemivivida. Taxonomy (GTDB): domain Bacteria; phylum Bacteroidota; class Bacteroidia; order Flavobacteriales; family Flavobacteriaceae; genus Gillisia; species Gillisia hiemivivida. The sequence continues at coordinate 111,257 of NZ_VORY01000004.1, forward strand.
TCTTCTTGCCTGAAAACCTTGCAATCCAACTGAAGGATCAATTTCTTCAGTAAAGATTAAATGCGGAGTTTCTTCTGCAACTGTTTCGATATCCATTCCACCTTCAGTAGAATACATGATCATATTACGTCCTGTATTTCTATTTAAAAGCACAGACATGTAATACTCTTCTGGCTCACTATCACCAGGATAATAAACATCTTCTGTAACTAATACTTGGTGAACTTTTTTCCCTTCAGCAGAAGTTTGAGGAGTAACCAGGTTCATCCCGATTATTTGTCCTGCAATTTCTTCTACCTCTTTAAGGTTTTTGGCAAGTTTAACTCCACCACCTTTACCTCGGCCTCCGGCATGCACCTGAGCTTTGATTACGTGCCATCCGGTTCCGGTTAGCTCGGTGAGTTCTTTTGCAGCATCTACTGCTTCTTTTGCATTATGAGCAACAATACCACGCTGAATGCGTACGCCAAAGCTGTCCAAAATTTCTTTTCCTTGATATTCGTGTATGTTCATAATCTGCTTTTCTTCAGTATTAATTACGGAACGCAAAAGTAATAAATGTAATAGGATGTACCAATATTTTTTGAATTTATAAACTTTGTAGATATGCTTAACTTTTAAAATCAAAATAAAACAATATGCTGCTCCTATAGCTATCTATATCATCTCAGCATCTAAAGAGATTAAACATTAGAAATATAGTTGAAGAATCCCAGATTTATCCTGATGTCTCGAGACAGTTGAAGTAATATTTATAATGATTATATTCATAAAATTTAAATATCATAAAATGCACAATTTGCTAGAATGTGTTATATTTTCATAAAATTTATAGCTTACTAATAATCTAAAGTATTTTTGCCCGCAATTTAATTTCTATATGAATAATCAAGACCTTTTAAACATAGCTGCAGAGTTTGGCAGCCCAGTATACGTTTATGATGCTGAAAAAATTGAGTCTCAGTACAATAGACTTACTTACGCATTCAATCAAGTGGATAGCCTTAAGATTAATTATGCGGTAAAAGCATTATCTAATATTTCTGTCCTAAAGTTATTTAAAAAATTAGGAGCCGGACTAGATACTGTTTCTATACAGGAAGTGAAATTAGGTTTAAAGGCTGGATTTGATCCGTCAAAAATCATCTACACTCCTAATGGGGTTTCTTTGGAAGAAATTGAAGAAGCAACTACTTTAGGTGTTCAAATAAACATAGATAACCTTTCTATTTTAGAGCAGTTTGGAACCAGACACCCTAAAATTCCAGTATGTATCAGGATCAATCCGCATGTGATGGCTGGTGGGAATAGCAATATTTCTGTAGGGCACATAGATTCTAAATTCGGGATCTCGATACATCAAATTCCACATCTATTGAGAATTATAGAGAATACCGGAATGCACATCAATGGAATCCATATGCACACGGGTAGTGATATTTTAGATATTGAAGTCTTTTTATATGCTTCAGAGATCTTATTTGAAACCGCAAAGCACTTTCCAGATCTGGATTTTATCGATTTTGGGAGCGGATTTAAAGTGCCTTACAAACCAGGCGATATTGAAACCAATATTGAAGAATTAGGCGAAAAATTAAGTGAACGCTTTAATGGATTTTGTAAAGAATATGGCAGAGACCTAACACTCGCCTTCGAACCTGGTAAATTTTTGGTGAGTGAAGCCGGGAAATTTGTAGCAAAAGTGAATGTGATAAAACAAACTACCTCTACTGTCTTTGCAGGGATAGATTCTGGTTTTAACCATTTAATAAGACCGATGCTATACGGATCTCAACATGAAATAAAGAATATTTCCAACCCCGATGGTAAAGAGCGATTTTATTCGGTGGTAGGATATATTTGTGAAACCGATACTTTCGCTACTAATAAAAGAATTCCTGAAATTAAAGAAGGAGATCTTCTAAGCTTCAACAATGCCGGGGCGTATTGTTTTAGTATGGCCAGCAATTACAATTCCAGATATCGTCCTGCTGAAGTATTATGGTATAATGGAGAAGCTCATTTAATACGTGAGCGGGAAACCTTTGAAGATCTTACCAGACATCAGATCGAGTTGGAATTTAATCATTCTAAAAAAGAACTCTCAGATGAAAATTAGATAGAAAAAGGCAGCCAATTGGTTGCCTTTTTTATTCATTAACAGTTTCAGTCACATTACCATCTTCGTCATAATACTCTATATAATCCAGATCTCCATTCTCATCATACTTTTCATATTTTACAAAATAAAATTTACCTTCACTTTCGGAAAAACTATATTCATATACATGTGCTAGTTTCTCGTAAGATTGATAATATTCTACAATAATTTGTTCTCCATTATTAATATAGATCTCACTTTCTCCATTTTCATAATCTGTTATTCGCTTTATATAAGACTCATCATTAGCGTAGGTAAATAAATTATTTCCAGCATTTTCTGATCCATAATCAAAAGATCCTTCAAGTCTTTCCAATGTATTATCACTTCGATAAAAATAATCTGCCTCACTAAATTCGCCCTGAGTATTTTGAAAAAAATAGGATTCCAAGTCTCCAAATTCTGTATAGGTATATGTAACAGTAGATTTTACAACTAGTTCAGTATCATAAACAATATACTTGAGTATATTCCCTTGCTCATCATATTCATACCCGACGTATTCATCTATTAAACCATTCTTCAAAAGGACGATCCGTTTATTATCATCTAGTTTTTCAAAAACAGTAACTTCACCTGGCTCATTTTCATATTTTGATGTGATGCTTTTTAGGATATAACTTTCATCAAAAATTAATTCATATGATTCAGAATCCAACCTAGCTAATGTGAAATAATTAAATGTGGTAACATTTAAACTAACTTTATTCTCTTCACTATCGTAATCTGAAAAAATAATTTCTTTTAAGATCCTACTCGGATATTTTTCAAGTAGCTCCGATTTAAGCAATCTGCCTTTATCGTCAAATTTATGAATCCAGTTTCCAGAACGAGTAGAAGATCTATAGGTGACTGTACCCCGGTCTTTACTAAAATAGTTCTCAATAGTTGGAATAAAGTTAAGTTCAATTAAATTTTTGGTTCCCGTCAAATTTTCGGTTTCGGTTTCAATTATGGAATCATCATCTGAACATGATGACATTGCTGCTAGCAATATGCTAAACAGAAAAATAAACTTTTTCATGATTTAATGATTTATGAAGACTTATAGGGAGGCCATCTGGTTAAATAAATGAACTCTAAGATAATAAATTAAAACTTAAATACCTAAAAACCAGTTATTTAAAAATATAAATTACTTTTTTTATTAATTTAAAATAAAACTGAAATAGCCTTCATTAAAGTATGTTGAACCAGAAAAAATATTTCCCAAAAATGGCAAAGTCCTCGAATTCCCTAAGATTTGGTTAAATAATAATTGAGATTTTGCTAAAATGATAACTTGCAGTGTAATCGAGCTATCCAACTATGTTTTATTTAGTGCATCATCCAGATGATTTTGAGAAAATTACAGAAACCGTAATCCCGTTTTTCGAAGAATCTAATTTCACTTTACTTACATTTCCAATATCCCAAGAATTTGAACCAGAAGAAGAGTCGGTGCTTGTCTCATACCTCTCTAATTTAGATTTTAAAGAATTATTACTAAAGGCTGCAAAAAATAAGTGGCCTATAGCAATATTACCACACCCTGAGGGTCAAAAAGCCACTAAATGTTTTGGAGTTTCAGGAAAAATGGAAGAGGCTGCCAAGGAGATCTTAGCGCTAAACGAAGTAAATGAATTGGATTTACTTTACTGCAATGAGGTCCCTGTACTACAATCTGTAAATGTGGGAGATGTCCTTATTTTTTCAGAACAAAAAGGTGCTCGAGGTTTTTTTGCTGAAGTATTTCAATTTTTGAAGAATATTAGAAGATTACCTGGATTATCACATAAGGCCTTTCTTTTTAGCGCAGACGAAGAAGAAATTATTCATACTTCTGCCTTAGGTATTATCGCTGTAGAACATCCTTCGGCTTCGGTGATCTCTAAAAGATTGCTAGGAAACCTTGTGATGAACGATGGGAAATTTCAAGTACTCATTCTTTCACCTCAAAGCATGTTTCAGCTTTTAGCCTTTCTATTTAAAAGTTTACTACCCAACCCCACTACCAAACCAGAATTACCTTCATTCATAGGACATATAAAAACCACGAATATAAAAATAGTGAATGGAGTGCCTATAGATTTTTCTGTAGACGGCGAGAAATTAACTGCAAAAGAAATAAACATAAGTGTGCATAACCGGGAAATAAAACTTCATCAAAAAAGCGAATATGCTTCAAAAAATGAAGGAGTCGACGAAAAAAAGAATCTCAAAATAGACAAATTACCCACGGGGGAAAAAAGGGAAGAACTTACTCAACGGAAAATACCTTTTTTACCCAGAGCCACGACAGAGGAGTTTCAGGAACTATTCAAGGTTTTAAAAGAGAATGCAAAACTTAGCTCTTCCTTTTTGGTTATGATGATTCTCGCTACGCTAATTGCCACTTTTGGACTATTTGGAGACTCGTCTCCGGTAATTATTGGCGCTATGATCCTTGCGCCCATCATCGCTCCAATTGTTTCATTTTCTATGGGAATGGTGCGTTATGATATCAATATGCTAAAAACTGGAATCGTTACCATCCTTATTGGAACTATTGTAGCATTAATATTTGCAGCCGGCGTAAGTATGCTTATACCTCTCAAAGTTCTAACCTCTGAAATTGATGCACGCCTTACCCCTACCCTTTTAGATATGGGAATAGCCGTTGCCTCTGGAATTGCTGCAGCCTATGCGCATGCAAAAGAAGGGATCGCGAAAAGCTTAGCGGGTGTTGCCATTGCGGTTGCCTTAGTACCACCATTGGCTGTTGCAGGTATTGGAATTGGATGGTGGGACTGGGATGTGTTTTCTGGTGCTTTTCTACTTTATTTAACCAACCTTGCTGGAATTATCATGTTTGCCGGTATCACATTTTTACTTTTAGGTTTTGCGCCTTTTAGGCGTGCAAGAATAGGATTGGTTTATACCCTTATCACAATTAGTATAGTAATGATACCACTTTCTCTTTCATTTAATCGAATAAAACAAGAAGCTAGAATTACTTCAAAACTGGAAGGAACTAATTTTGATGATATCCTTCTGAGAAATGTAAAGGTAAGAACCGGAAAACCACTTATGGTCTCTTTAAAACTGGTAAGTCCTGAAGCTATAGATTCTAAAGAAATGACAAAAGTCAAGAAGCAAATTGAAGAGAAAATTGGAGAACCAATTATTTTAGAAGTTATAACTGCAATTGAATTTTAAACCCTCATTGAGTGTTTTGTCCTCCTGAAAAACCGGAAAGGATTTCCGAGGCTTGCCCGAAACATTCAGACGGGCTTGCCTTGAAATCTCGAAAGTATTTTTCATTTCAGCATTTATCGGGAAATAGGTAGTGAACTTGGCCGAGGATCTTGATTCAATTATAATTTAACAACATATTAAAAGCACATACCAAAGATGAAAAAGTTAGATTTTCAAAACTGGAATAGAAAAGAACATTTTGAATTTTTCTCATCCTTCGACGAACCTTTTTTTGGGGTAGTTTCTGAAGTAGATTCTACAAAAGCATATGATTTCTCTAAAAATAATGATCGTTCGTTTTTCGCACATTATCTACACAAATCCTTAACTGCGGTTAACGAGATCCCAGAATTTAAATATAGAATATTAAATAATGAAGTAGTTGTGTGCAATGAAGTACATTCCGCAGCTACTATTGGTAGACCAGATGGTACTTTCGCGTTTTCCTTTGCTGAATTTGATATAGATTTTCACGTTTTTCAGAAGAGATTGAAGAAAGAAATTGAAGAAGTTCAAAATTCCTCTGGACTTAGATTTAATGAAGATGCGAAACGCTTGGATACAATTCATATTTCCTCTTTTCCTTGGCATAAACTAACCGGGCTAACACATTCTCGAAATTTTAAATATCCAGACAGTGTTCCCAAAATCACATTCGGTAAGATGTATTCTATAGGGAATGAGTATAAGTTACCTATTGCTATTAATGTTCATCATGGATTAATGGATGGTTTTCATGTTGCGAAATTCCTTGACGTATTTCAGGAATTGTTGGATTCTGAATAAACAAAAACTAAGTTGAAATTTATATTCAAAAGCAGTGTTTACTTTCCATATATTTGAACTCTAAAAACATAAAAATGAAATATACCCTACTAGCATTTGTAATTACTCTATTCTTATCCTGTGATGATAATGACAATAAAAATGTAGACTATAAAGTTCAAAACGAACAAGATATTGCTGCATATATCGATGAAAATGATCTAAATGCTCAAAAAAGCGAATCTGGATTATATTATGTAATAAATGAAGAAGGAGCCGGTGTGCAACCTACTGCAAATTCTGATGTTACTGTTGCCTATAAAGGAACTTTTTTGAATGGATCTATCTTCGATCAAAGTAATTCGAACGGAATAAGCTTCAACTTACAACAAGTTATAAAAGGATGGACAGAGGGAATCACTTATTTTAAAGAAGGAGGATCAGGACTATTATTAGTTCCTTCACATTTGGGTTATGGTTCTAATGATAATAGAGGTATTCCTGGTGGTTCTGTACTCATCTTCGAGATTAATTTGATCTCTGTAGATTAGAAACTAATCATTTTGTAATAGATAATTTGCAAGAAACTATTTGTTTCCCTTCATCATATGTTTTTATAAACTTATTGAGTAGCGACTGCTAAAACTCTATAAGTATGTTGCTGTATACAATCGACAAACAATAAAAGAGCTTCAAAAAATGAATTTAGAAGGTGTTTTTGATCTTCATTTTCATAAAAACCATTCACATAATTAAAATCAAACACAATTCTATCCCACATTTCGAGCTATTGTAAACTCTTCAATTAAGCTTTTTCATTATTCAATTCAAAGAGAATTATTTAGTCTTCAATAATATCACATAACTACATAAGCCTCTGCATTGGAGCAAAATGGGTGCTTCAGTTATATTTTGCATATATTCGTTCCTTCGTAACTAGGAATTCCTCCTAATTATTCAAAAAATAGTGAGTTTTAAGAATGACTCATTAAACAATATAATTTTCCTAAAACTATAATTAATAGAGAATAGGGAAATTCCTTTTTTGGAGATCCAAAATTCCAGTTCAGATAATTCTAATCTGATATCGTTATTCTGCCCTATCAGTTTTCCCGATATTTTTAATTCAACTCAGAGTTGAAGTTTTACTGCTTAAATGTGTTGAAAATCAACATGTTTTCAATTAATATCTAATAAAATGAGAAAAGAATACTCAAAAAAATCATTATCCAATTTAAAAAATTTGAATAGCAAGATGTCCTTGGCGCTAAAATTCAGCTTTTGCATTTTTGCTCTCTGTACAGTTCAAATGTCTGCTTCCAGTATTGATTTTAAAGGTGCAATAGAGAATTATAATCCATACCAAGAGCGCGAGGTCTCCGGAATCGTTAGAGATAATACTGGCACTCCACTTCCAGGTGCAACGATTTTAGTTAAAGGGACTAATGTAGGCGTTCAAACAGATTTTGATGGAAAGTTTAGCCTAATGCTACCAGAAGGAAAAAACATTATAGAGATTTCTTTTATAAGTTTTAAAACTAAAGAGGTAGATGTTTCAAAAACAAAGACCATCGATATCCAATTGGAGGAAGCTGCTGCAAGATTAGACGATGTAGTAATTATTGGAAGTCGTGGGAAACCAAGAACATCTTTTGATTCCCCGGTACCTGTTGATAATATTTCAACTTCGGAATTGAAACAAACAGGAAAAGCTGTTCTGGATCAACAACTAATGGCTAAAGTACCCTCTTATAACTCTACAGAGCAACCGGTATCTGATGCTGCAGCACATTTTAGTCCTGCAGGCCTAAGGGGCTTGTTTCCTAGTAGAACGTTGGTTTTGGTAAATGGTAAAAGAAAGAATTTAAGTGCATTAGTATATAGTTATGTAACCCCAGGGCGTGGTGAAGTTGGGGTAGACATGAAGGCTATACCTTCTGCCGCTTTAGAGCGTGTCGAAATTCTAAGAGACGGTGCTGCCGCTCAATATGGCTCTGATGCCGTTGCCGGAGTGATCAATCTAGTGCTTAAAGAAAATTCGGACCCATTTATAAACACAAGCTATAGTATAACTACGGAAGGTGATGGAGAACAGTATCAAATTGAAACCGGATTTGGGGTTAAAATAGCCGATAAAGGCTTTGCGAACTTCACTTTCAGTTATTTCGATCAGAAACAAACTCAAAGAGCAGGAGAAATAACTAGTTTAGAAGATGAGGCTAGCTATTGGGGAGTTACTGATGATACCGAATATTCCAAATCAGATTTACAATCTTTCCTACAGCGTAACCCGAGTGCCGGATTTCAAGTGGGATCACCAGATATGACCATTACAAATTTCGCTTACAACACAGGTTATACCTTAGATGAAGAGACCAATACCGAAATTTATTCATTTGGTACCTTAGCTAATAGAAGCGGATCTTCTCCTCAATTTGCCAGAGTACCTTACTGGGTTCCTGGTTTTGAACAAATTTATCCGGGCGCAGATTTTTTCTTAGCACAAATGGCACCTAGAATTAATGATTACACTTTTGCATTAGGTTTAAGAACTACTTTTAATGAGTGGGATTTCGACTTAAGCTCTACTATGGGAAGGAACAGAATAGATTATTATATTGAAAACTCCTTTAATCAATCTTTCGGAGCAAGTAGTCCATCAGATTTTTATAATGGTGCACATCAATTTAGCCATGTTGTAAATAATCTAGATATAGTAAGATCGTTTGAAGATACAGGCTTAAATGCATTAACTGTAGCCTTTGGTGCAGAACATCGTACAGAACGTTTTGTTACTGAAGAAGGAGAATTTGCTTCTTATGGTGATGGAACCCCAGATGATCTAACAGATAGAACTGGATCTGAATCTTTTGGTGGGTTTAGACCCGAAAACGCTTCCAATGATTACAGAAGTAATTTAGGACTTTATACAGATGTTACCGCAGATATAACAGAAGACTTTTTACTGGGAGGTGCTTTACGTTATGAGAATTATTCTGATTTTGGATCTAATTTAAGCTGGAAAGTAAACACCAGATATAAAACCTTAGATAACAAATTAGCCATTAGAGGTTCAATAAGTACTGGTTTTAGAGCACCTGCTTTACACCAAATTTATTATACGGCCACTACTACCACCCTTACAGAAAATGGGATACAACAAAATGGGATTTTAAACAATGCAGATCCTGCATTGCGTGCTTTGGGTATTCCAGAATTAGATGCAGAAACCTCTTTTAACATTGGAGCAGGTTTAACTTACCGATTTACTAGAAAAATTGGAATAACAATGGATGTGTATCAAATAGATGTGGATGATAGAATTGTACTTTCTGGCCAGGTAACTCCAACCGGAGATCCTAGCAGTCCAATAGATCAAACGTTATCTAGTGTGAATGTAGGAGCAGCAGGATTCTTTTTAAATGCTATAAACACTCGTACCAAAGGAATAGATATTGTGTTTAGCTATGACAAAATTGAACTTGGAAAAGGTTTTTTGAGTGGTAGTATTGCTGCCAATTTTAATGAAACAGAAGTTAGAAGTACTCAGTTTCCAAAATTCATTGAGGATAACAATCTAGGAGATGCTTTATTCTCTAGAGAAGATGTTTCTCGTGTAGAAACATGGAGACCAAGATCTAAGATTATAGGTACGGTAAATTACAGCCTAGATAAATTCTCCACGAACTTATCTATGATGCACTACGGAAAAGTTACTTACAGACATCCAAGTAACCCAGCAGATGATGCTACCTATGGTGGTAAGTTATTAACTAATCTTAGCTTTAGTTATGCTTTTACAGAGAAGATCGCTTTAACTGTGGGAGCTAATAATTTGTTTAATGTATATCCAGATACCTTCGCCGATGCGTATAGCAGTAATGGCGGAGTTCCTAATGACAGAAACTTAGATTTTGTAGGAAGATTTAAATACCCTTGGCAAACTACTCAATTTGGAATTGATGGAACAAGAATATTTACTAATCTTGCTTTCAAATTCTAGAAAACTGTAATAGTTTATATAATCCGCATTCAAGTAAAATTGAATGCGGATTTTTTTATTTATAGAATATTAACATATACTATCTTCAAATATTTTAAACCTTGACCAAAGTTAGAAGAGACCGGTTAACTCTATTATCTTTGTAATAAAACCTAAAAATGCTGGATTTCATTATAATAGGTAGCGCACAAGCTGGGCTTAGCATGGCTTATCACTTAAAGCAACTAGGGAAATCTTTTCTTGTTGTAGATAAGGAAGATAAAATTGGAGAGTCTTGGTTAAGTAGATGGGACTCCCTTAGGCTTTTTACACCTACAGAATTTAATCATTTAGAAGGGATGGAATTTCCGGCTCCTAAGGGTCATTATCCTAATAAATACGAAGTAGCAGCCTATTTTAAATCTTATGTTGAAAAATTCGAGATTCCCATTCAGTTCAATACACTTATCACTTCAATAGAACAGAAAAAAGGCATATTCACATTAAAGCATGAGAACGGTGAGTTCAAATGCCCGAATGTTATTATTGCTACTGGTCCTTTTCATACTCCTTACACTCCCCCATTTTCAATTAAAATTAATAAGAAAGTTACCCAGATACATAGTAACTATTATAAGAATGTTGAACAATTACAGCAAGGCGATACTTTGGTAGTTGGTGGAGGAGATTCTGGATTTCAGATCCTTGATGAGATTTCAAAAGATGGTTTGAAAACATATTTTGCAGGTCCAGACGATGCTAAAACTTTGCCCCAAGAGATCCTAGGTAAAACATTGTGGTGGTGGTTTACAAAAACCGGATTTCTTAGTTCCAGCAAACATTCATGGATTGGTAAAGTGATTGCTAACAGTCCTCAACCTATTATAGGGATTAACATCAAAGAAATATTAAATAGAGAGAACGTGATCCCTGTTGGCCGAGCCCTAAATGCAGATGGGAATTCTATAAGTTTTGATAGGAATGAAGTAAGCACCATTAAAAATGTTGTGTGGGCAACAGGTTACCGTCCAAATTTCAATTGGATTCAAGGCTTAGAACTCGATAAGAAAGGATATCCTAAGAACAAAAGAGGAATAAGTTCTATAAAAGGTCTTTACTTTATTGGCCTACCCTGGTTGTATACCCGTGGTTCTGCTACCTTGGGTGGGGTAAAGAAAGATGCAGCTTACATTTCTAAGGTCATAGAAACAGAATAAAAGATATAGACCCCAACTACAAAAAGGATATAAATAAAAAAACTGCCCCATTTCTGGAGCAGTTTTTTTATGCTTATAATTTTGAAGGAGCTTAGAAAATATATCTAAGACCAACTTGCATTTGCCATCTAGAATCTAAACTAAAGTCGTTAGCAAAAGTGTTTTTCTGAGATGGATCAAAACTATATACCGGAGTATTAGTTTGGTCTACAGAAACACCGAGAGGCTGATCGTTCACAGGAATTTCAATAACTCCCCAATCAGAATTAATTAAGTTTCCGAAGTTTAAAACATCTAAACTCAACTGAATCGTATTTGTACCATTACCAACTTTAAAGTCGTAATCCTGTAAGAACTTCACATCCCATCGTCCTCTCCATGGGCTTATTACAGCATATTTCTCTGCATAATCTCCTCTTCTATCTCTTAGGTATTCATCTTGCTGAATATAAGATTCGAAAGCCGCTCTTTGTGCTTCTTGCTCTGCATCAGTTCCAGTAAAGTTATATCCTGAAAGATCAGATTGTGTTGGAATATAGATCAAGTCATTTAATACAGACCCGTCATTGTTGATGTCTCCTGAATAAGTATAAGAGAATCTACCACCTTGAGCATATTCGTAAAATGCTCCAAAAGATGTTCTCCATTGTTTATTTTCACCATAACTGAAAGACTTGTTCAGTTGTCCAACAATTCTGTGTTTGTCTCCATAACGAGAAGTAGAACTTACCGCTCTATTCACGTTTCCAATTGCAGGGTTTCTGTCGTAAGCATCACTAGAAATTTCAGCATCCAACGAACTTGCATCTTCAGACTCTAAATAGTTGTAAGCTATAGTAGCAAACAATCCATTACTAAAATTCTTTTGTAATTTAAAAGACCAGTTAAATGAGTAACCAACATCTGTATTAGAGAATACATAAGCATTGGTAATTCCACCAAATTCGTTTACCGCTCTATCAGAATTCAAATAAACTATTCTATTATCTGCTCCATTTAGAGTTCCTGTTGGCGTTGCTAAACCGTAGTTTCTAACCATTTGAGAATTAACATCTCTTGTATAGATAATATCTGTAGTGGCAAGGATACCATTTTCAAACTTATAATCTAATCCTAGATTACTTCTCCAAACCTGTGGAAATTGGAAGTCTGGTGCAGAAGTAGTGTAAAAGAAGAAGTTAGGATTTGCCACTTGGTTTCCAATCCATACAAATGGTAAACGACCTGTAAAGATCCCTGTTCCACCTCGTACTTGAAGTGTCTTATTTCCTCGAACATCATAGTTAAAACCTAATCTTGGGGAGAATAATAATTTTTTAGAAGGAAGTTCCAAACTGCTTAATTTAGTTTCTGCTCCATTCTCATTGAAATAAGTAATACCTGGTTGGTAGTTCCCGTCAGGAAAAGTTCCTCCAGCCGCTCTATCAATATTTTCTTGGATTTTATCCTGAGTATCAAAATATAAAGGTTGATCTACTCTTAATCCGTAAGTCAAGGTAAATTTATCTGTAGCTTTCCATTTGTCCTGAGCATAAAATGCTAATTGTCCAACATTTGTTTCAGCTAAAGCCCATGAGTCATTTGCATTGTTGTTATCAAAAACATTTTGAGCATTTGCAAGTGCTGCTGCAATTGTTCCATTATTTACAGCTTCCTGAAAACTTCCAGCTCCATCTCTAACACTCGTAAAAGCATCAAAGAAAGTACTTATCGGGCCTTGACCTGCATCAGCATTTCCACCAAAATCATAGGCTCCTAAATTAAAAGAATTATCAAATTCAAATCTTTCAAAACTAGCTCCTAAAGTGATCGTGTGGTTTCCAAGAATGAAGTTTAGGTTGTTAGTAATTTGATAAACCTTCTGATCTAATTTATTGTTGATCGAGAAAGGCTCATGCCCTGCAACTATATATCGAACTCCATCTTCCTGAATGTTTATTGGAGGTGCCGGAGCAGAAAACGGATCTCTACTATCTTCAAATCTAGTATATCCTGCTTGAAATTTGTTAGTGATGTTTCCAGAAAAATTCGAATTCAATTCAACTAAGAAAGAGTTAATCTTGTTATTGATCCTGTATCCGGAATTTCTAAACTGTAAAGTTGTTAGATCTGGTCCTCTGCGTCCAATAGCCTCTCTGTTTGCTGGCAAATCTCTTGAAGCATTTAAAAAGTTATAAATAAAAGCTACACGATGTTTATCTGAAACGTTCCAGTCCAGTTTAAAAAGTCCTTTAGTAGATTCTGTTTTATGAGTATAACCTTCATAAGCACCTGTTTCGTATCCTAAAGTTCCTAATTGAGTAGAAACAAAATCTAGATCGTCTGCAGTAACTCTAGAAACATTAGAGCCTGTTAATCCAGGTCTAGCTGCTAAAAAGTTTGATCCAAGATCTTCTCTATCATCTTTTTCGAAATTCCCGAAAACGAACAATTTGTTTTCAATAATTGGTCCTCCAACGCTTAATCCATATTGGGCTTGAGTAAGGTCCGGAACAATAATTTCATCTCCTTCAACTTTACTTCCAGTTAAATCCTGGTTTCTATAAAAACCATAAACCGTTCCTTTCCAATCGTTCGTACCACTCTTAGTTACCGCATTTACAGAAGCTCCTGTAAAACCAGCCTGAGTAACATCGTAAGGTGCAGTAGAAACCTGAATTTGCTCAATCGCATCTAAAGATACCGGCTGTGCATTGGTTTGTCCTCCTGGCGTTGCAGCATCTAGCCCAAATGGGTTATTAAAGATAGAACCATCTAAACTAAAGTTGTTAAACTGGTCGTTTCTACCTCCAAAAGACCCATTGCTGGAAGCAGTTGGTTCTAATCGGTAAAAATCGGCAGCAGATCTTGTAATAGAAGGTAATGTTTTTAATTCTCTGCTCCCTATGTTAGTTTCTGCTCCAGTACGATCACTATTAATCACTGTGTTTTTTGCACTATTAATAACTACAGCATCTAAAGAAGTTGCATCTGCAGTCATGATAACATCCATATTAAATGTTTGTCCAAGTCTAAGATCTACATCTTTTAATATATACTCTTTAAATCCAACAAAACTTACTGTGATCGTATATGGACCACCAATTCTTAAGTTTAACATGTTAAATCTTCCGTCAAAATTTGTTACCGCTCCATAAACAGTACCTGTTGGGGTATGCACAGCTTTTACATTGGCTCCAGGAAGCACCAAATTTTGATCTTCATAAATAATACCGCTAATCTCTGCTGTAGTTACTTGAGAAAACCCAGTAAAACCCAGAAAAAGAGCGGTTACAAATAAAAGTAAATTCCGTTTCATTTTTAATTTTTTGATGTTGTGTTATGATTGTTAATATTTTGCAAAAATACTGTAAATTAATTGTAAAAAGTAGCTACTAAATGCGAAATTAAAAATATAAGTATGTTTCCTCTCTATATAATATGACTATATTATTAAATTTGTAAATACTTGATTTAAAGTAAGTTATAGTTAATTATTTTGATTGATCTATAAAGCAAATGAAATCAAGCATGTGTGTCGCAACATATCGAAGACCATTATGACAAATTACAAGTTGTGGGTAGTATAGCTAAGATAAAATTATATCGGGGGTCAAGATTTGTGAGATTCTTGAGGTTTATATGAAGCTAAAGATCAAAAAAACGAAACAGGTGATTCTTTTTTAGAATCGAAAGAAATTATAGCCGGTCATTTAATTATTCGGACTGAAAGTATAGAGATAACAATTAAATTTTATCTGCAGGTGCACTGATAATTAAATTGTACTTAATGTCCGTTTTTTGTATTTTTAAGTTATAATCATCATATCTATCCCTATAATACTTGAAATTCTCATTTTAGAACGACAAGCCTAAAAAACTACCCTATATTTATTTAAATAAAATTCACAATACTGTAAATGATAATCCTCTAAGTATGAATAGCCTTAAATCACCTCTTATTTTTTTGCTACTAATAATGGGATTATCACTTTCCTGCAAGAATGGATCTGAGCATCTCGAAATTGGTTTGAATGAAAAAATCCATCATGACAACTTTGTATATTTAGTGACAGGTTTCGAGGTTTTATCTGTAGATGAATATACCAAAAGATATGTAGTAAAATTTAAAGTAATTAATAATGACGAGGTTTTAAAACATACTTGGAAAAACTCTATTGCATATATAGTAGATTCTAAGGGTAATATTTATAACAACAATAAAAAACTTCAAATTAAACTCAATGAATTAGAACCCTTTGAATGGCAAAATGAATATCACACCTACCCTAAATCTGAAGAAACCACTACATTGATCTTCGATCTACCAAAAAAGGTAGCAAAACCATACTTAAAAGTGAAAGGTGAATTTTTTATAGGAGATGTATTGGATCTCAGCGAGTATAAGAAAATGAAAGTTAAATTGTTTTAATAAGGGTTTTTAGAAATCCCATTTTAGTACTCTAAAATTATAAGCAGAGACATCTCAAAAAATTCAATCTTTTTTGTCATTACTAAATATGAACAGTTAAGTAAACGTTACAGATCAGCTTGTGCGTCTTTTAGATAGGGTTTTCAATAGTATTGTACTCCAAAACTTCCTCTGCCATTTATTAATATTCTGTCTAGTCCTAAATAATCGATACAGATTATTAAAGGATTAAATTTATTAATTAAAGCTGAACAATGACTTCATTGTTCAGCTTTTTTGATTTGTATTGTTTTCTTTTTAGTTTTTGTTGTTTGTGCATTTTATCTGGTGTGAGCATATGGTTCGACAAATGAGGTCTCAGCGAGTTGTAAAGATTTATAGCATTTTTAACTAACAATTTTTTCGTTGATAAGTCAGTGTCGTAAGCTGCTATTGCAAATTCTTGTTTTAAAATTCCATTTACACGCTCGGCAATTGCATTCTCGTAGGGGTCATACTTTTCGGTCATACTTGTACTTACGAGTTTGTCTTTTAGTATTTGTTGGTATTCATTTGAGCAATACTGCAAACCTCTGTCTGAGTGATGTATCAGAGGTTTGTTTGCATAACTTCTTTCTTTCAACGCCATTTCAAGAGCTCTTAGAGAACCTCCCACTTCGAGACTGGCCGATACATCATATCCCATTATCTTCTTTGAGTAAGAATCTGTGATCAGGGCAAGATACGATGGGTTTTTCCTATTTCCCGTATATGTTATATCGCTTACCCAGACCTGTTCCGGACGTATAAATTCAATCTCATTTACAATATTTTTATGCTTTCTGAACCTGTGATGGGAGTCTGTTGTTATGTGATAGCGCTTTTTGGGAGTTATGAGCATGTGGTTGGCCTTTAGAATTCTAAATAGTTTATCTCTTCCCACATTGATATTACTCAGTTCAACCCTGAGCATGTGATATAGTTTTCTTGTGCCCAACCTAGGCATTAAATTCCTTATAGAGCGCACCAAGCTAATAACCTGCTGGGCTATTAGCTCCCTGTTCTTCTTTGATTTTAGTGCTCTGTAATATACCTGTCTATTCACCCCGAGTAATTCACAGGAAGAGATTATGGTCTCTTTTTGTTCTTCTTTGAAACATTTGATAACTCGGGTGTGTAATTTTTTCTGATTTGGATGTCATATTCTTTTTCAGCCATATCCACTAGCATATCGAAGATAATTACCTTCTTATCCGCTCGTTCTGCGAGGTATTCTGCTCTTGCTTTCTGCTTTTCTAGCAGCTTTACTTTTGACTCTAGTTCCAGGATTCTTTGTTCAGGTGTTTTTGCCACGGTTATTTTTGATTGGTTCTCCCAATCAAAGTTACCATATTTTCTAAGCCATTCCTTAATTGTGGATTTAGCCTGAATACCATATTTATGACAGGCTTCTGTTCTTCCTAGCTCTCCGGACTCAATTTCTTGGACTACTTGCAGTTTGAAGGAAACTGAATAATCTTTTTGGGTGCGCTTCACATACCCTTGGTTTTCTGATGTTTTCATTACACTAACTTTTTAGTGTATCGCTATTTCAGGACGTGACATTCCTTCACAAAAAAAAATCATAGCATTTTATCACTTAGGGATTTATGCGAATAAAGACTTATTAGATTGGTTTGTAAGTGAATTTCCCAAGCATAGTAAATTATACCTCGATATGGGAAAAAGCTGTATTAGATTAAAAAACCAGAACAAATTCCATTTGAGCTAATTGACGAACTAGCTTCGTAAATGAGCTGAAAAGAATGGATTGATGTTTATGAATCTAAGATAAAAAGATCATATGCTTACATTAGGATAGGATTAAATTAAATTTTATAACAAAATATAAAGCAAGAATTACATATAACATATGATTATAAAATTTGTTATATCTTGTCTTCATTATAATTAATCTAACCCTGCTAAAAAAAATATTATGTATAAATACGGACTTAGCGTAAAATTCAAATCTACTGAAGATAACAGACAGAAATTGTCTTCTGTATTATTGAAAGCTTCAGAATTAGTTTCAAGGGCAAAAGGCTGTCAATTATATTTAGTGAGTTTAGATGAAGACGAACCAGACACTGTATGGACCACAGAAATATGGGATTCTAGAGAAGATCATGAAAATTCTTTATCTGTTATTGGAGTAAAAGAGCTTATTTCTCAAGCTTCTTGCCTATTTGCTGCTCCACCTGAAAAAGTTAAGGAAATAAAAATATTAGGCGGTTATGGGATAAACCCATAGTCGTCAAAGTGTCTAAAATTGTTTGGATCCTCGTCTTTAAACTAAAATTAATGATCTTTATAATTACAGTTCTTACCTAACTTTTTTTTTAGCTTTCCAGAGCCATTACACTTCTTGCAGCATGCTATTTATAATCCAAATTTCCTGGAATTTGGAAGTTTGAATCCTCTACATCGTATTCAAAAAGGAATCTGAGAAATAAAAAAGTCATAACTTCATCAAACCAATTTAATTTCTAAAATATCTAGGGAATGAATGTAAGAGCAATCTGGAGCTATTATATAGATATTAACATCGTGAATTTGATCTTTTCTATATTTATCATGCACCTATTTAATAGGTATTGGGGCATCTTCATGTTTTGCTCTCTTGGAGTTTTTGTAGGTCGTTTTGCCTTTAAATATTTTAAAAACAATGAATACAATCTTTATTACAATCTTGGTTTTAATAAATTGAAGTTGCTTAAAATAGTCTGGATACTCAATCTTATTGTTGGCATCCCGCTACTAATAATCGCTTTATTTATATAAATTATGGATCATCTTTTAGAAATAAGCGGAGCTTATAAATCCTTTGGTAAAAAAAGAATTCTAGAGAACATTTCCTTTGAGCTGAAAACAGGAGATATTCTGGGCGTCTTCGGAAGAAATGGTAGCGGGAAATCCTCGCTTTTAAAGATGATATTTGGCACCTTGCCTGCAAACCACATCCAAATAAAATTTGATTCAGAAATTATTGAAGCAAATGAAATAATTCCACGTCAACTTATTGGTTATCTGCCGCAAGACAGTTTTTTGCCAAAGAGTACGAAGGTTAGAGGTATCATTGCTCTTTTTTGCGATGATGAAGAAAAACAGAACAAAGTCTTTTATGCTCCCGGAGTTTCAAAATTCGATCATCTTAAAATAGGGCAGCTTTCCATGGGCCAATTAAGATATCTGGAAACATTGCTGGTAGGTTCTTTGGAGCATCCATTTATAATGCTAGATGAACCCTTTTCTATGTTGGAGCCTCTTTACAAAGAGCTTCTTAAAGAACTTTTACGTAATCTAAACCAAACCAAAGGGATTATTGTAACAGATCATTATTACCATGATGTTTTAGACATCACCAATGCAAATTTTCTTCTTAAAGATGGACATAAAATAGAGATTTCAGAAAAGATGGACTTAGTTAATAATGGTTATATCTCGTCTCTATAGAACCTTATGCATAATATCTTAATGAATATTTTCGGGGAAACTGATCCTAAGATTTCTTCAGAATCACCTTAACATCTTCAGTCTCAATATTAGACAGCAATTTCAATTTACCTTCTTCAAACAATTCATCAAGTTGACATAGGTCTGTATTAAAATCTTCTTGAGTATAATTTTTATAATCTACAAACCTAATTCCTTCGATCACACGTGGATTATAAGCCTCTCTAAAACGAAGCCCACCTTCATTGATATGAAACTTATAAGCAAGATAATCTATAGTAAAATTCTCTTTATGGATCCAATATAAAAACTCATCATGATGATCTGTACCTCCACCGTTCTGACTAAAAGTAACTTTTAATTGGTAATAAGGCATTCCATTAATTTCTGCATCTCCCACCAATTCCTTATTAACAGCTTTATCATTTAAACCGTAAGGTAAGTGTGCAAAATAATGCACAGAATTTACACTACTAATATATTTAACCATCATACTGTCTGGTACGGTAATTAAACTATCATTCAAAAATCGCTGGTATCCGGTGTTGCTAACTACATCCCGAATGGTATCTAAAGAGTCTTTAATTTCTCGCTCTAAAAGGAATTCCCCACCATTACGAACACTCTTATATTTATTTTCTCGAAATTTAAAGTCGATCGTTGCTTTTTTGTAAGTATCACCACCCGCGGTAGCTATAGTTTTATTGATGATCTCGTCTGCAGAAAACTGCTCTTTTTCATTCTGGCAGGAAGCAAATAGCACAAGTAAGGCAAATATTAAAAGGTATCTCATAGTATAGTTAAAGTAGGCGCTAAGATAAAAAAATTAACACAATAGACATTTTATAATCTAGTATATCAACATTCTAAGACTACATTTCACCTAACTCCTTACACCTTAAATAATTCTTCTCGAATTAATTAGAATAGGTCAATCTTAAAACTTTACAAAATCATTATAGGAATTTCTAAAGAAACCTTCCTATTTTTGTGCCTCTATGAAGAATACCATCAACATAAAGAACCGTAAAGCGAAATTTGAATATGAATTTCTGGAAACCTATGTAGCAGGAATAAAACTTGCAGGGACAGAGATCAAAGCAATTCGTATGGGGAAAGCATCTATTACCGAAAGTTTTTGTGAATTCCAGAATAACGAACTCTTTGTAATAAATATGCATGTAGAAGAATATTCTCATGCCACACACTTTAACCATAACCCCAAAAGTGAGCGTAAACTGCTTATGCAAAAACGGGAACTTAAAAGTCTGGAGAAAAACGTTAAGAATTCTGGATTAACAATTATTCCTATCAGACTCTTTATCAACGATCGTGGTATTGCAAAACTTAAGATCACCTTAGCAAAAGGTAAAAAGTTATACGACAAACGGGAAACAATCAAGGATAGGGATAGCAAACGCAGACTAGATAGAATTAAAAAAGACTTTAATTAAGCCCCATACTCATTCCTTTTATTTAGCTATTTTGCAGTGTTAAAACCTCTGTTTATGAATGGTAGCTTAAAATCTCTCCTGTTTCTTTTACTTATTTCTCAATTTACATTCGCGCAAGTTACCGGTACTGTTAGGGATATTAACGACCTTCCACTCCCCTATGTGAATATTTATACTGAAGATGGTACACAGGGAACCACCACAAATGAAGATGGAATTTTTGAGCTCCGTCTATCTAAAACTGGCGAATACGAATTAGTTTTTCAATTTCTAGGCTATCAAACCCTCAAAAAAAAGATAGTTGTAGATAAATTCCCTTTTCAATTAGATGTCCAATTAACTTCAGAAACAACCAATCTGGATGAAGTAACTATTAACTCTAAAGATAATCCTGCTGATAGAATTATTAGAAATGCCATCGCAAGCCGAAAGGAAAACCTCGCAAAATTAGAACAATACACAGCCAATTATTATTCCCGTGGTTTATGGCGAATTAAAAATGCACCAGAAAAGATCCTGGGTCAAGAATTGGGAGATCTGGGTGGCGGTTTAGATTCTACCCGGAGCGGAATTATTTATTTAAGCGAAACTATTTCTGAAATCACTTTTCGTGCTCCAGATGATTTTAAAGAGAAAATAATAGCCTCCAAAGTAAGTGGAAATGACAATGGCTTCAGCTTAAATTCTGCTGAAGAATCTGATTTCTCTTTTTATAACAATACTATAAACATCAATGCAGAGATCGTCTCTCCCATTGCCGATTATGCCTTTAACTATTACGATTATAAATTGGAAGGTGTCTTTTATGATAATGAGGCACAGCTCATCAATAAGATTCTCGTAACTCCTAAACGTCCCAAGGATCGTGTTTTTAGCGGTTTTATTTATATTGTAGAAGATACATGGCAGATCTTTGGTACAGAATTAAAAACTACGGGACAAGCAATCCAAGTGGCCCCAATAGAGGAACTCACTTTTACTCAAAACTTTAAATATTCTGAAGAAAATAAATTCTGGATCAAGATAAGTCAGGCGGTAGATTTTAGCTTTTCGATGTTTGGTATTGGTGGTGATGGAAGATTTACTGCGGTTTATAGCAATTATAATTTTGAACCTCAATTTGAAAAAAGAACTTTTACCAGAGAGGTTTTGAGTTTTGCTGAAGAAGCCAATAAAAAAGATTCTTTATACTGGAATAAAATAAGGCCCGTACCTTTAACTGCTGAAGAACTTACAGATTATGTAAAGAAGGATAGTCTCCAAGAATTAAAAAGTTCTAAAAAATATCTGGATTCTGTAGATACCGCTCAAAATAAGTTTTCTATTTCCGATCTGCTTTTTGGCTATAGCTATGGGAACTCTTATAAAAAGCAACGATTTAATATCTCGTCGCCATTGTTTGGAACTCATTACAATACAGTTCAGGGATATAACACCTCTTTAGATGTCTCTTATAGAAAGAACCAAGATGATAATTTTGGGAAATATTGGAGAATCTATTCCAAGATGAATTATGGTTTTAGTGATGATCGTTTTCGAATAAAAGCAGGTTTTCAGAAGAAGTTCAACAATATCTCCAAACCCATTTTAAACCTGGAAGCTGGGGTAGAAACTGCGCAAATAAATCCTACGCTTCCAATTTCTGAAAGAATAAATGATATTACTAGTTTGTTCTTCGAACGAAATTATTTGAAATTATACGAAAAACAGTTTGCTGAAATCTCCTATCAGCAAGAGCTTTTTAACGGATTCCGTTTGTTTTCAGATGTTAGCTATCAGCAACGAAACGCATTATTTAATACCAGTGATAATTCCTGGATAAATCAAGATGATATCGCCTACACCTCCAATAATCCGTTACAGCCAGAAAATTTTGGAAGTGTGCCGTTCGAAGATCATCATATTTTCAAAATCAATATTTCCGGAAGAATAGATTTTGCACAGAAATATTTGAGTTATCCGGATAGCAAGGTAAATGTTGCTTCTAACAAATTTCCAACTTTATGGCTAGCTTACGAAAAAGGTTTTGGAAGTGATATTTCTGAATATAGTTTCGATCAAGTTCGCGCAGCTATTACCCAAAACATAAAACTAGGTAATAAAGGGAATTTTGGATATACACTAAAGGGTGGTGCATTTTTGAATGATAATGAGATAGCATATTTAGATTACCAGCACTTTAATGGCAATCAGACCCGAATTGGAAGTGGTAGTTATCTGAATAAATTCAATTTATTGCCTTATTATAAGCTTAGCACCAAAAACAACTATTTGGAAATGCACGCCGAACAGGATTTTCAAGGTTGGATCCTTGGGAAACTTCCCTTGATAAATAAATTAAATTATAATTTAATTCTTGGAGCACATGCGCTGTCTATAGAAAATAACAAAGCCTACACAGAGTTTTCTGTGGGGATAGACAATTTAGGATTTGGGAAATATAGGTTATTGAGACTGGACTATGTAGTCTCTAATTATCAAGGAAAAACAGAAGCTGCTTTTATTTTCGGACTTAAATTCTTGGGGATATTTGAGTAAGAAAGATTTTCTTTGAGATTCTTCACTTCATTACATTGCGTTCAGAATGACAACATGAGAAACTTGTCATTCCGACGAAGGAGGAATCTCCAGCATACTTTAATTCTGATTCCTTGAGATTCTTCAATGCGCTACGCTACTTTCAGAATGACAACACAAGAAACTTGTCATTCCGACGAAGGAGGAATCTCATAAAACAGTAAATGAATATAAAAAAATAAAGACCCAGAAACAATTCCGATAGCTATCGGAACAGGATTACGAGATGCTATTAGAATAGTAACCCTCAATGAGGATTTAATTTTTATCCTCCAAAAGAGGAACAAATCTAAAGTCACCAAATTCTTTCTTCTCGAATTCCTTGGCAGACTTTCTCACAAAAAGGGTCATTACCTGCACATCTTCACCTACCGGGATCACTAAGCGTCCACCTATTTTTAATTGAGCTAGTAATGGATTTGGAACATAAGGTGCACCGGCGGTCACTATAATCTTATCATAAGGTGCATACTCGTCTAATCCCTTGTACCCATCTCCAAAACTCAAATATTTGGGTCTGTAGCCAATTTTAGATAAAAATACCTTGGTTTTTCTATATAATTCTCGCTGGCGTTCTATACTATAAACCTTCGCCCCTAATTCACATAAAACGGCGGTTTGATAGCCACTTCCTGTACCAATTTCCAGAACGCTATCTCCCTTTTTGATCTCCAATAATTCGGTTTGAAAAGCTACAGTATAAGGTTGAGAAATAGTTTGATCTGCAGCTATGGGAAATGCCTTATCTTGGTAGGCATGATCTTCAAAACTACTATCCATAAAGAGATGTCTAGGGATCTTATTGATTGCAGCCAAAACCTTCTTATCCTTCACCCCTTTTGCCTCTACAATTGCTGCCAATTGTTGCCTTTTCCCCTTATGTCTAAATGTATCCTTCAACTTAATAAATTCCAATTATGGCATAAAATTAAACAATCTAAGCCAAGGCTTCAAGCTAAGTTTTAATTATTATTTAACGATTGTACTAAATCATTTACACTCAAAATGGTATTGGCTTTATGCGAAGAAATGCTATTTTTGTTGAAAACGTAAAAACATGCTAAAAGCTGGTGTATTTGGTGCAGGACATTTGGGGAAGATCCATTTAAAACTGCTCCAGCAATCTTCGGAATATGACTTAATAGGATTTTATGACGGAGATAAGCAAAGAGCCAAAGAGATAGAAGACGAATTTGGATACAAAAGTTTCGATTCTGCTGAAGCTCTTATAGAAGCTGTAGACATGATAGATGTGGTAACCCCTACTATCACTCACTTTGAAACCGCTAAAAAAGCGATCACTGCCGGAAAACATCTTTTTGTAGAAAAACCTATCACCTCCACCTATGAAGAGGCTGAAGAATTGATCAGTTTGGCTAAAAAACATAAGGTTAAAGGGCAGGTTGGTCATGTAGAACGTTTTAATCCGGCATTTACTGCGGTTAAAGATAAAATTGGACAACCGATGTTTATAGAAGCACATAGATTGGCAGAGTTCAATCCGCGCGGTACAGATGTGCCGGTGGTGTTGGATCTTATGATTCATGATATAGATGTGATCTTGAGTGTTGTAAAGTCTAAGGTGAAAAATGTATCTGCCAGTGGTGTTTCGGTAATTAGCGAAACCCCGGATATTGCGAATGCCAGAATTCAATTTGAAAATGGATGTGTTGCCAATTTAACAGCAAGCCGAATATCTCTTAAGAATATGAGAAAAGCGCGCTTCTTTCAGCGTGATGCATATATTTCTGTAGATTTTCTTGAGCGTAAATGTGAAGTGGTTAAGATGAAGGATGCGCCTAAAGATCCAGATGATTTTGCTATGATCCTTCAGAATGCGGAAGGAGTGAAAAAACAGATCTATTTTGAGAATCCTACTATAGATACCAACAACGCCATTTTAGACGAGTTGGAATCTTTTGCACAAGCAATAAACAATAATACAGAACCTGTTGTAAGCTTAGAACAAGGGGCAGAAGCCTTGAAAGTGGCTAACATGGTGATAGAAAGTTTTAAAAAATAAAAAATATAGTATGAAAAATATAGCAGTAATTGGAGCAGGAACAATGGGTAACGGAATTGCCCATACTTTTGCACAAAGCGGATACCAAGTAAATTTAATAGATATTTCTAAGGAAAGTCTTCAAAAAGGATTGGATACTATTTCTAAGAATCTGGATAGAATGCTTGCTAAAGAAAAGATTACAGAAGCTGATAAAAAAGCAACTTTAAAAAATATTCAGACTTTCATTGATATCCCTTCAGGAGTAAAAAATGTTTCTCTGGTAGTAGAAGCTGCTACAGAAAATGAAGATCTAAAATTGAAGATCTTCGAACAATTAGATTCTAATTGTGATGAAGATACTATTCTTGCTACTAACACTTCGTCGATCTCTATTACACAGATCGCATCAAAGATCTCTAATCCATCTCGGGTAATTGGAATGCACTTTATGAATCCGGTGCCGGTGATGAAATTGGTTGAGATCAT
Organism: Gillisia hiemivivida; assembly: GCF_007997295.1. Taxonomy (GTDB): domain Bacteria; phylum Bacteroidota; class Bacteroidia; order Flavobacteriales; family Flavobacteriaceae; genus Gillisia; species Gillisia hiemivivida. The sequence goes on from NZ_VORY01000004.1 coordinate 137,005, forward strand.
AAGAGGATACAATACCAGTGATAAGGTTACTAAAACCATAATGAATCTTTCAGAGAAACTTGGAAAGAGCCCTGTAGAGGTTAATGATTATCCTGGTTTTGTGGCAAATAGAATTCTTATGCCAATGATCAACGAAGCTATTGAGACCTTATACACTGGGGTTGCTGGCGTTTATGAGATAGATACCGTGATGAAACTAGGAATGGCTCATCCAATGGGACCATTACAGTTAGCAGATTTTATAGGACTGGATGTGTGTCATTCTATCCTTGAGGTGATGTACAATGGTTTCAAAAATCCTAAATATGCTGCATGTCCACTATTAACAAATATGGTACACGCAGGAAAACTCGGAGTAAAATCTGGGGAAGGTTTCTATGATTATTCTGAAAACAGAAAAGCGGAAAAAGTTTCAAACCAATTCAGCTAAAACACTAGAGGCTCAAAAGCTAAGCGACATTTAAAATTGCTCGCATTATAATTTCTGAAACTAAAATTCATTGGCTAAAATAGTTCCGTTTAAAGCAGTAAGGCCTACTAAAGATAAGGCAGGAATGGTTGCATCCAGACCTTACGAAGATTATAGTGTGGGGGAATTAAAGGCCCAACTGGAATACAATCCTTTTTCTTTCTTGCATATCATAAATCCCGGCTATAAATTTCAGCACGAAATTACCGGTGAGAAACGCTTTCAGCTTGTAAAGAATAGATATCTGGAATTCAAAGAAGAAGAGATCTTTATTCAAGACCCTTCTGCTTGCTATTATTTTTATAAAATAGTCACCAGAACAAAAATGTTCTCCGGAATTATTGCAGCAGCAAGCGTACAAGATTATGAGGATAATCTCATAAAAAGGCATGAAGACACTATAGCCTATCGGGAGAATCTTTTCAAGGATTATTTAAAAGTAGTAGGTTTTAATACAGAGCCGGTGCTCCTCACCTATCCAGATTCAGAAGTTATAGACAACCTGATGAAGAAAGTGATGCAGGGAGAACCAGAATATGAGTTTTCTACTTATAATAAGGAAACCCATTATTTATGGAAGATCTGTGAACCAGAGTCTGTTAATCAGATAAAATCTGAATTTGAATCTATGCCTACACTTTATATAGCAGATGGGCATCATAGAAGTGCCTCCTCCTATTTACTCGCTAAAGAATCTAAGGATGCAAATCCTAATCATACCGGAAACGAGCCTTATAATTACTTTATGAGCTTTCTTATTTCTGAAAGCAAACTACAGATCTACGAATACAATAGATTGATCAAAGATCTAAACGGTTTAAGCAAGGAGGAGTTTTTAATGCAATTGGATCTTTGGTTTAGGATAGAAAGCAGAGGATTAGAAGTATATACTCCTAGTAAAAAGCATCAATTTAATATGTATCTGGATGGGGAATTTTATTCTTTATATCTGCGGAAAACGAATTACGAATTCACAGATTCCTTGAGTAGTTTAGATACTTATATCTTGTATCAGAAGGTATTAAAACCTATTTTAAACATCCAGGATCTCCGTGATGATGACAGGATTGCTTACATCCATGGAAGAAATGATCTTATAGAGATCAAGACTCAGGTAGATAATGGTAATTTCGCTGTGGGATTTGGCATGTTGCCTTTAACAATAGATGAAATAAAAAAGGTGGCAGACGAAGGCTTGACAATGCCTCCAAAAAGCACATATATAGAACCTAAACTAAGAAGTGGATTAACGGTTTATGAATTTTAGGACCAATAATTCTTTACAGGATATTAATTACTTAAATTAGAGAATGGAAATTTCCCAAAACATTAAAAAATATAAAGAAGAACTTGGAGAAAAAGTAGCCTTAGTTGCGATTTCCAAAACCAAACCTAACAGTGACCTCCTGGAAGCATACGAGGCAGGGCAGCGTATATTTGGAGAGAATAAGATCCAGGAAATGACAGACAAGTGGGAAAGCCTTCCAAAAGACATAGAATGGCATATGGTTGGGCATGTACAACGCAATAAAGTGAAATACATGGCACCATTTGTGAGTTTAATACATGCCGTTGATAGCCTTAAATTATTAAAAGAAATCAATAAGGAAGCAGAAAAAAATGAGAGAACTATCTCTTGTTTGCTTCAGATTAAAATTGCTGATGAAGAATCTAAATTCGGTCTAGAAGCAGAAGAAGCAAAAGAAATCTTAGCTTCAGATGAGATATTGGAATTGAAGAATGTTCAAATAACAGGATTAATGGGATTGGCTACTTACTCTGACGATGAAGCAAAAGTAAGAGGGGAATTCGATTATTTAAGATCTGTTTACGTTGACCTCAAGAAAAAGCAACCCCAATTCAAAGTGCTTTCTATGGGGATGAGTGGCGACTATAAAATAGCAGTAACCTGCGGAAGTAATATGGTGCGAATTGGAAGCGCTATATTTGGAGAACGAAGTTATAATTAAGAAGAAGAGAATTTTTGTACGCAATATTAGACATAGAAACTACCGGTGGTAAGTATAATGAAGAAGGAATTACAGAAATAGCCATTTACAAATTTGATGGTTCTAAAGTAGTAGATCAATTTATTAGTCTTGTTAATCCAGAACAACCCATTCAACCTTTTGTAGTTGGGCTTACGGGTATTAATAATGACATGCTTCGCAATGCTCCCAAATTTTACGAGGTAGCCAAGCGAATTGTAGAAATTACTACTGGCTGTATCATCGTTGCCCATAACTCCAAATTCGATCATAGAATACTAAGATTGGAATTTCGCCGACTAGGTTTCGATTTTGAGCGAAAAACTCTTTGTACCGTAGAATTATCCAAAAAACTAATCCCTGGACAAGCATCTTATAGTTTAGGAAAACTCGTAAAGTCTTTAGGAATTCCATTAAGCGACAGGCACAGAGCAAATGGAGATGCACAGGCAACTGTAAAGTTGTTTAAAATGCTAATGGCAAAAGATCTGGAAAAAGAGATCCTTAAAGCCTCTGTTAGGAATGAACCTTCCAAGCAAATAGATACTAAACTCATTCAGATCATAGATGGATTACCATCTATCACTGGGGTTTACTATTTACATAATGATGAAGGTGAGATCATTTACATCGGTAAAAGTAAGAACATAAGAAAGCGTATCAATCAGCATTTTACTAACGATCAACATAAGTCTAAAGAAGTTCAGAAGGAAGTAGCCTCTGTAAGTTTTGAAGCTACGGGGAATGAATTGATCGCTCTGCTGAAGGAAAATGAAGAGATCAAACAGATTAAACCCAAATACAACAAAGCACTAAAAAAGAATATTTTCAATTATGCCTTGTATCATTTTGTAGATGAGGATGGGTATATCAATCTAAAGATCGCAAGATCTGATGCTCGTAAAAAAAGCATTACTACTTTCACAAACTTGCAACAAGCAAAATCTGTACTTCATAACATAGTAGACAAACATCAGCTTTGCCAGAAGCTAACAGGTTTACACCTGGGAAACGGAAATTGCTTCAGCTATACCATAAAATCTTGTAAAGGTGCTTGTATAAAGGTAGAAACTCCGGAAGAATATAATTTACGTGTATTGGAGGTAATAGCCTTACATAGTTTCCATAATCAAAATATGCTGGTGATAGACCGAGGTAGGGAAATAGATGAAAAAAGCGCGCTTTTGGTAGAAGAAGGAGAGTTTAAAGGAATAGGTTTTTTTAACTTAAACCATCAAATGAATAATTTAGATATTGCACGTTCTATCATCACTCCTATGACCAATGATAGAGATGCTAGGCATATCATCCAGAGTTACCTAAGAAAAAATAGCAAATTGAAGATTATTCAATTTGCTACTCAAGATACTGGCATTTAATACCCATCCAACTTTTTTTATTTTTTCAATTCTTGGTTTTATTTCTTAATTGTAGAAAATAGCTAACTTTATACATAATTAAAAATCTCCTTTTTGGAAAAACCATCCTTAGATAAGAACCTTACTACCTGGAAAAGAAAGCTCTATATTATTATATATGGGACAAGTACTAAACTAGGAAGGTTGTTCGATATTGTGTTATTGGTATTAATCGTACTTAGTATTATCCTAGTAATGCTGGAAAGTGTAGCCAGTTATAATATTAAATATCACGACCAGTTTTATTTTGCAGAATGGGTAATTACTATTTTCTTTAGTATAGAATATATTCTAAGGATCATTAGCATAAATAAACCTACCAAGTATATTTTCAGTTTTTATGGGATTGTAGATCTCCTCTCCACAATCCCATCTTATATTATCTTTTTTGTTGGAGGAAGTAATATGTTCTTGGCAGTACGAGCCTTGCGCTTACTTAGAGTATTTAGAATCCTGAAAGTCACTAGATACATTGGGGAATCACAAAAGTTAATAAGTGCTTTAAAGAACAGCAGGGCCAAGATCAGTATCTTTCTATTTGCCGTAGTTATTATTTGTATTATCACAGGTACTTTAATGTATTTGGTGGAAGGTCCAGAAAATGGCTTTACAAATATACCGCTAAGTATCTACTGGGCCATAGTTACTCTTACAACAGTTGGGTTTGGGGATATACATCCTCTAACTCCTTTAGGAAGATTTATCGCCTCGTTTATTATGATTATAGGTTATGGAGTGATTGCAGTTCCTACAGGAATTGTTGGAGCAGAAATGTCAAAGGACATGAGTAAGGCTGATGAAATAAAACCTTTTATATGCCCAAACTGTGGAGAAAAAGAACATAAGCCATCTTCAGAATTTTGTCATAATTGTGGTAAAAAATTAAATGAAAACTAAACTTCTTATTAGCATTGTTGGGCCAACGGCCATTGGAAAGACGGCTTTAAGCATTAAACTTGCACAAACTTTTTGTGCAGAGATCCTTTCTGCAGATTCCAGACAATTCTATAAAGAAATTCCCATTGGTACTGCCGCTCCCAGCACAAAAGAACTGGCTGCAGCACCGCATCATTTTATCCACAATAGATCTATAGAAGAGGATTACTCTGTTGGAGATTATGAGCGGGAGGCGATAGAAAAGCTAGACAAACTTTTTGAAGATCATGAGCTGCTCGTATTAGTTGGAGGCAGCGGACTTTATATTAAAAGTTTAATTGAAGGCTTGGATAATTTCCCAGAGATAGATCAAGAAATCAGAGAACAGCTAAACGACAGGCTATTAAATGAAGGTTTAGAACCTTTAAAGACACAGTTAGAACAACTGGATCCAGAATATTACAATAAGATAGATCATAACAACCCACATAGAGTAATTCGCGCTTTAGAAGTTTGTATAGGTTCAGGAAAAACCTTTTCCTCTTTTTTAAATCAGCCTAAACCTACCAGGGATTTTAAAACAATTTCAATTGGTCTTAGCGCTCCCAGAGAAGAAATATACGAGTGTATTAATCAAAGAGTAGATATTATGATGGATGAAGGTTTGCTGGAGGAAGCACAAGAATTGTATCCAAAACGCAGGTTGAATGCCTTAAATACGGTAGGCTATAAAGAATTATTTTCTTTTTTTGAGGGCAGGATAGATCTCGAAACTGCTGTAGAAGAGATAAAGATGAATTCACGCAGATATGCTAAAAGACAACTGACGTGGTTTAGAAAAAATGAAGAAACCACTTGGTTTAATTATAAAACCCCTTTCTCTGAAATTGAAAATTTCATTAAGTCTGAGATTCAGGAGAAATATATGTAGCTGAAATTGCTTAAAGCAAATTTTAATGTCATCCCGACGCAGGAGGGATCTTGTTTTTTGTTTTGAATAAGAAAATCCCTCGACAGGCTCCCATTGACGAATTAAATTGATATCAAAGAGATCCTTCACTACGTTACTCTTCGTTCAGAATGACACATTTTTTGTCATCCCAACGACAGGAGGGATCTCGTATATTGTTTTGAATAAGAAAATCTTTCGACAGGCTACCATTGACGAACTAACGTGATATCAAAGAGATTCTTCACTGCGCTACTCTACGTTCAGAATGACATCTTTTTTTGTCATCCCGACGACAGGAGGGATCTAGTTTATTATTTTTAGTAAGAAAATCCTTCAACAGGCTAAGGAGGAGGCATGAAAGTGATAACATAGAGATTCTTCACTGCGTTACTCTTCGTTCAGAATGACATCTTTTTTTGTCATCCCGACGCTAGGAGAGATCTCTGATAAAGATGATACAGTTTCCTGGATATTATTCAATTCGTTTCACTTAAGATCCTGAAATAAATTCAGGATGACGCGCTTCAGTGATATCATGAGATTCTTCACTGCGCTACTCTACGTTCAGAATGACATCTTTTTTGTCATCCCGACGCTAGGAGGGATCTCTGATAAAGATGATACAGTTTCTTGGATATTATTCAATTCGTTTCACTTAAGATCCTGAAATAAATTCAGGATGACGCGCTTCATTGATATCATGAGATTCTTCACTGCGCTACTCTTCGTTCAGAATGACATCTTTTTTTGTCATCCCGACGCTAGGAGGGATCTCTAAATAAAGTAAACTCCATTGGAATTCTTCAATATGTTCAGAATGACATCTCTTTTTGTCATCCCGACGACAGGAGGGATCTCGTATATTGTTTTGAATAAGAAAATCCTTCGACAGGCTAAGGATGACGAATTAAAGTGACATCTGCTTAAAGCTAATCTATTATCACTCTCTTAATTTCCATTCCTTCTGAAGTAAATAATTTTAGAACATACACGGCATTTTGTACTCCGGTAAGATCCATGCGGTATTGAAGATCTGTTTCAGAAAAATCTTTGAATAGGATCATCCTTCCACGAAAATCAAAAACTTCTACTCGCTGGATAGTTACTCCCGTAGGCGTTGCAAACTGAAATGGTCCTGATGTAGGGTTTGGATAGATAAAGATAAACTCTACCTCTGGTTCCGGTTTTATAGTACAATCACCCGTAACAGTAACTGTCGCGGTTGTGCTAGTGAAATTACCACTAGCATCTGTTGCAGTAAAGATCACCGTGTTCTCCCCTAGTTCTTTACATCCAAAAGTCAGTTGACTTAGGCTAAAGCTTAAATTCTCGCATTTATCTGAAGATCCATCATCCAGCATCTCTGGAGTAATAGTTACAGATCTAAATTCATTTAAAGCTACGCTAATGTCTTTAACTCTAAGTATAGGTGGAGAAACATCTTTAACTATAATCTTTATCTCACATGTGTCCTGAATCTCATTGTTAGAATAAGATAGTGTAACTATATTCTCTCCCAGATCTTCACAAGTAAAAACCTCTTGATCTACAGAAAATTGAAGATCCGCAGGTCTTGCGGTGAATAATTCCTTTGCAATTAAAGTAGCATTTCCATTTCCATCTAACTCTAAGGTAACTGATTCTTTACAAATAACTGAGTTGTCTGAAACTTGTATAACTTCGATACTTGCCGTGGATGGTACAGAATTTTGATTTCCATCATTGGCTGAATAAGTAAAGAAATCATTTCCGAAAAATCCTGTGTCTGGCACATATTCAAAAGAACCATCTGGGTTCAGTGTTAATGTTCCCGAAGTTACATCAGATATTAGGACAGCTGTAAGTGACTCCCCTTCTGGATCTGAATCATTACTGAGCACACCGCTAGAACTAGTTACTGTTAGGGTATTATTTTGCATTGTAGAATAACTATTATTAGTAGATATTGGTGGAGTGTTTGCTGTATTTTCTTCCGTTAAAATCACATTAAAGGTGCAAATGGACGAATTCCCAGAGATATCCTCGATCCGCACAGTTACTACAGTATCTTCAAATATCAGCGTTCCTACATCCGGAATTTGCTCGATCTTAGCCACTGCACAATTATCTGAAGTTTGAGCCTGTAAAGAATAATTAGGTAATGCAAAACCATCATCAGGATTATATGTTTCACTCACATCTCCAGGGCAAACAACCACAGGATCTATGCTGTCTTTTGCCATTAGATCTACGGTACAAGTATCCGTTTGACCTTCAAATTTTGCAGTAATTGTTAACGTAAGCGAATTATTTACTCTGAATCCAGGAGTTATATTTTGAGTTACCACTGCACCTTCTATATTGGTAGTTATGCTAGATGCTATATCTGGGATAAGGTAGCTACAATTTGAATCCACCTCAAAAATTTGATCTCCAGGACAATTCAGAATTTGAAGTTCGGATTCTTTATAAAATTTAACCTCAAAATTACAGCCACTCATATTATTATTTTCATCGGTAATAGTGAATTCAATTATGGTGTTTTCAGAAACAATATTGCCTGGTTGCGGTGTTTGAGTATATGTAAAACTATCTGAACAATTATCTGTAATTATTAATTGAGAGTAATAATCTTCAATCTCATATTCTTTTGAATCCGTATATGGAATAAGTATATCATTAGGGCATGTGACTACTGGTGGAATTTGATCTTCTAAATTAACTAGAAACTGGCAACTTCCAGCTTCTTCCCCATTAACCCCATCAAAAACTTTAATTGTTACTGCTAAAACATCCTCATTTCTAACTTGGGTTTGAACAAAGAAAGGTTCATTCATGAAATTCTGAAAGTTGGTAACTCTACCTGAATAATCTGGAACACTGTAGGTACAGTTTTCATCTAATTCCAAGACCGTAGTTTGGTTAGGATCCAGGCAATCAAAAGTTGGGTCTGGTTTTTCTGCTACATTTATTGAAACCTCACAGGTGTTAGAAACATTTCCCGATTCATCTTTGGCGATAAGAGTAATAAGAGTTGTTTCAGTAATTGATGTTCCAGAAGCGATACTTTGAGTTATAACTGGATTTGAATCACAATTATCTGTTGCAGTTAATTGTGAAACAAAGTCTGGTACTGCATAGGTTTCCCCATTTTCCAACTCCACATTTATGTCCTGAATATTACATGAAGTAAATTGTGGAGCAGTAACATCTATAAGGTCAACAACTAAATTACATTCTCCAACAAAACTCCCTCCCTCACCATCATAAATTTTTATATTAACAGACAGTGAATTTCCACTTCTATTCTCAGATTGAACGAAGAATGGTGAATTTTCAAAATTGTTGAAATTTGTAATCAAGTTGTTATACGAAGGAGAATCGTAATTACAATTAACATCTAAATTTAAATCTGGCGCAGCATCTGTATCTGGACAAGTAAAAGTAGGATTTTGCTTTTCTGTTATAATTATTGAAACCTCACATTTATTAGAGATATTTCCCGACTCATCTTTGGCGATAAGAGTAATAAGAGTAGTTTCTGTAATTGGTGTTCCAGCAGCTATACTTTGAGTTGTAACTGGATTTGAATCACAATTATCTGTTGCAGTTAATTGCGAAACAAAGTCTGGCACTGCATAGGTTTCCCCATTTTCCAACTCCACATTTATGTCCTGAAGATTACATGAAGTGAATTGTGGAGAAGTAACATCTATAAGGTCAACAACTAAATTACATTCTCCAACAAAACTCCCTCCCTCACCATCATAAATTTTTATATTAACAGACAGTGAATTTCCATTTCTATTCTCAGATTGAATGAAGAATGGTGCAATTTCAAAATTAGAGAAATTTGTAATCAAGTTGTTATAAGACGGTATATCGTAATTGCAATTAACATCAAAATTTAAATCTGGTACAGCATCTGCATCTGGACAAGTAAAAGTAGGAGAAATGCCTTCATCTTCAATAATAACTTGAAATGTACAAGCTTCAGATACATTTCCAGCATCATCGGTAGCCGTTATGGTAACTGTCCTAGTTCCAGTAATACTTGTATCTTTTGGAGGGTTTTGAGTAATTTTGAGATCTTTATCACAATTATCTATCGCATTAAAAACTGCTAAACCTGTATAATCTGGCAAAATAAATTCCCCATTCGTTAAAGTGGCATTTTGATTTGGAACACAAGAGATAATTTCTGGTTTTTCAATATCAAAAGAAGGGGTTCTTTTATAAATTTCTAATTCGAATTCTATTTTTTCAGGAACGAAAAATATAAAACCAAAAATATTTCGATATTCTCCAAATATTTTTGAATTATTTAAAAATAATCTATCACAAAGGTTTGTAGTTAAATCAATTGGGAAATCAATTTGATCTTTAATTGTTTTGTTACTTAAAAAAATCAGATTTGGATCAAAAATTTTAATGGAAAACTCATTATTTTCCTGCCCCTCATATATTTCCTCAATTAATGCAGCTAATTCGGTTGTAGATAGTCTCTCATAGTTTATAAACTGAGAGAAATTAACTCTACCGTTATAATCTACTACATGTAGAAAATCTTCCTTATCCACGACCAAACTTCCTGGAGACTTTATATTGGTGTTAGGCAAAGATTTTACAAAATTCAAGTCATTATCAAAAACTCTAACCTCCCCATTAGTATTACTAAGTGCTTGACTAACGTAAACATTCATTTTTGAATCTACTGCAATTCTAAAGGGTTTATCTACTTGGGTTTCATTTATATCTATTTGAGAAAAATATACAGCATCAAATTTTCTTATTCTACTCTTATTAGCCTCACAGGTTCCTGGTAATGAATATTCCGCAGAATATATATTGTCATTTTTATCAACTGCTAGTCCTATAGGTCTAAAATAACTTGTAGAAATTATAGCTATTTGAACTCCGGAATTATCAAATACCCTTATTTTTCCATTATTTAAACATGTAGATCCATCATCTTCATCATAATCGGCAATAAAAACCAAACCATTACTATTTACAACTATATCCGTAGGACTTTTCAACTGATTTCCAACAATAAATTTAGCATCTGATACAGAACCATCAGGATTTCTTTTTGAAACGCCATTCCCAAATGTTAAAGAATAAATGAAATTATCAGGACCATTTGTTACTGCAATTTGAATATCACTAGTTTCTCCTGAAAGTGGTAATACTGTGGGCTGGGGTATTGAATCGAACCACACATAACTAGGAGGAATGGGAACCTGCCCCACCACACTCAATGAAGAAAAAAATATCAAAAACAACACGCTAAAAAACAGTATAGAATTCTTCCCAAGGTGAGCACCTTGAGTCAGCTGAACCCATATGTTGTTAGCGTAGTTATGTTTCATATCTATTGCTCGGGAATTACAAATATAATGCCGATTCCCGTATAATATTGTGCTTGCTTGTTAACTTTAAAATACAAAAGGACTGTATAAAAGTTGTAATAGCTTTTTAGAAGTATAAAATCTCAAGAAATCATTCCCAAAATTCAAACCCCAAAATGCCCATTAACTTTTATACAGTCCCTCTAGGAAACTGAAATTTCTTATGTTTAGGCTTCGCCCTCTTTATTCTTAACTACCAATCTAAATCCTTCCCCATGAATATTCAAGATCTCAACGTTCTCGTCTACTTTTAGATACTTACGAAGTTTAGCGATATAAACATCCATACTTCTAGATGTAAAATAATTATCGTCTCTCCAGATCTTAGTAAGCGCCAATTCTCTTGGCATAAGATCGTTTTCGTGTAACGCCAACAACCTTAATAATTCGTTCTCTTTTGGAGATAATTTAATAGGCTCCTTATCCTTATAAGTTAAGAATCTTAACTTAGAGTTTAAATGCAAACCACCAATCTGGAATTCAAATTGTTTGCTGTCTGCAACACTATCTGTAGCTTTACGCTGCATAATAGCTTTAATCTTCATAAGAAGTACTTCACTATCAAAAGGTTTGTTCAGGTAATCATCTGCCCCTACTTTGTATCCTTTTAATACATCTTCCTTCATCGCTTTTGCGGTTAGAAAAATAATAGGCACATCTTCATTCTTATCTCTAATTTCTTTTGCAAGAGTAAATCCGTCTTTATAAGGCATCATTACATCTAGGATACAAAGATCGAAATCGTCTTTTTTAAACTTCTCAAAACCTTCCATCCCATTTTTAGCATGAGTAACTTCGTAGTCGTTCATTGCTAAATAATCTTTTAGTACCGTTCCAAAATTTGGATCGTCCTCTACTAATAAAATTTTCTTGTTTTCAGTTTCCATATATTATGTTATTAATGGTAATTTAATTATAAATGTACTTCCTTTTCCACGTTCGCTTTCCACATGAATGGTAGCGTGATGGTCGTCCAGGATTCTTTTTACATATGCAAGACCTAAACCATGGCCTTTTACATTATGAATATCTCCGGTATGTTCCCGGTAAAATTTTTCAAATATTTTTTTCTGAACAGCTTTGCTCATTCCAGAACCTTGGTCTCTGATCTTCAAAATTATGGAATTTCTAACGTTTTCAGTATAAATATCTATTTTAGGCTCATCTACAGAGTATTTTATAGCATTATCTAAGACATTTACGATCACATTTGTTAAATGATTTTCATTTCCTAAAACCGAGGATTTTAAAGCTCCGAAATGGTTTTTAACATAGCCACTTCTATCTTCCACGATCAACTCTACATGTGTTAGTGCTTCTTCAACTAATTCATGAAGCTGTAAGCGTTCCTTTTTAAGGTCCAGCTCATTCTTCTCTAACTTGGAGATCTGCAATACATTTTCTACTTGTGCATTCATTCTCTTATTTTCATCTCTAATCATTTGCAGGTATCTAGCCACCTTGCTTTGATCATTAACTACTTTTGGATTCTTGATCGCATCTAATGCTAAATTTATAGTCGCAATAGGCGTTTTAAACTCATGCGTCATATTATTTATAAAATCGGTCTTAATCTGCGAGATCTGTCGTTGCTTAATTAATTGCGATAAAGCACTGGAATAGGCAATCACAATAATAAGAGTAAATACTATAGACAAAGCTGCCATTAATATAACAGAAGAAAGTACCACTTCCTTCTTTTCAGTAAAATTAACCAATAGCTGATAATTGCTTTTTCCCGATATATTTACAAATAATGGAACCGAATAAGTTGCAGGGGAATCGAGTATGAAATTATCTGAATGAACTTTAGTCGCTAGGGAATTGGCATAAACGCCATATTCAAAACCAGACTTCAAATTATAATTTTGCAGTTTCTCTTTCAAGGATTTTTCTACCAATTGTTTAGAAAGTCTCTTATGAATTGGTATTTTAGAGGTAAATTCAGAAATATAGGCACTTAACATGTCTTTCTCTACCTCCTCCATTCTCATTAAGCGATCTAAACGTTCCTCTGCGGATATACTCCCGGAAACCTTATCTTTATTCAAAAAATCGTTTACCCTATTATTTATTAGCTTAGCAAGCTGTATACTATCTGAAGTAGAAACCAAAAAATCAGAAGATTCTTTATGGTTTGTTTCTAATATCTTGTTATAATCTTGATTTGCATTCTCCCCATACTCATTTAAACCGAAATATTGTTCCAGATTGTCACTGTTCAATTTTAATGCTGTGCTATCTTCAAAATCAAAATTAAACCAAAAAGCTTCTAATTCTTTGTTTTGAAGTTCTTTAGAAACATTAATAAGTACCTGTTTAGCATTATAAGAAAACTGCTCTTCCTTATCATCTACGGTGCTTTTTATCCAATACCCCTGAACGAAAATTATTCCAATGAGCGATAAACTCATAAGCACAACAAGGAGGAAGAATAATCGTTTATTCATGCCTCAAAAGTAAGATTTTAACATTTAGAGAATCACCCCTTTAACCAAATGTTAACAAAACTGAGGCTAATTTTTACCAGTGTTTATCAGAATTTCATGAAGATTTCGCACTTGCTCTTTTGTTGAAGCGAGATTTTTATTAATTATCTCGAAATTACACAATTTTCGTTTTTTCTCATCGCTCCATTGATGCTTCATTCTCGCTTCAATTTCTTCTAAAGAACTTTTATCTCGAGCCTGTAATCTTTTAATGCGTTCTTCCATAGGAGCAGTAACTAAAACTACAAGATCACATTTTTTATAGCCTCCAGTTTCAAAGAGAATAGCGGCTTCGTAGATTACGTAAGAGCTGTCTTGCTTGTTTTTCCATTTAAGAAAATCTGAACCAACTGCTGGATGCACAATTTCGTTTAATTCCTGAAGTTTTTCTGGGGAATCAAAAACTTGATCTGATATATATATTCTCTGTAAATTCCCATCCTTATAAGCCTGTTCCCCAAACAATGAGCTGATCTTAGCTTTAACCTCTGGGTTGGTATTCATTAAAGTTTTCCCAGCATCATCGGCAATATAGATAGGCACTCCTAATTCTTTAAAATAATTAGCTACAGTGGTTTTCCCACTACCCATCCCACCGGTAAGTCCTACAATCCTCATCTTTTAATTACGAATTGAATTTTCTTCTCGTTAAGTCGAATGTTATTTACTTGTGTTGGTTCCTCTAGAATTTGAGCTATCAGAAACCCGTCGCTGTCCTTTGCATTCTTAAAGTCTACAGCAACTAAAAATGAAGAGGAGTCAATTTTTTCAAAATCTTTTAAACTCACCTGGTAATAAATAACAACATCTTTTGGAAAGATAACAACATTGGTTCCCTCTGGCACATTCAGTAGCTTTATAGGGATCTCCACTTTCCCTTCTGTAAATTTTTCGGTTCTAACAGAATAATTTACCTCTTCTTGGTATAATGAAACCTCCTTGAGGTTCCCAGTTTCCAGTTTCACCTTCCCCTTCACATCATTACTAATATTATTGATCTTTAAAGATTTGGTCTTTATCGTTTTTAGCGTATCCAAAATGGTAGCGGCTCCACTTACCATTATAGAATCTGGCTGTAGTTTTATTTCTTCTAATGCTGAATAACCTACCGCAAAACTGAGATCTATGGAGGATAAAATCGCTACTTTTTTAACCGCTCGCTGCTCAAAGTTTATTTTTATATTCTTCTGAAGAAAAACAACTTTTTCATAATCTAGATCTAACTGAGATAAAATAGCTGCTTTTTGTAGCTCAAGATCATAGACCAAAGATTTTCCTTCTTCGCTGGCATCACTAATATCTATGGTGATTTTCTGAGGAAACACTCTGTTCCATGCAATATAAAAACCGCGGTCCCTAATTCTAAGATCCAGTGTTTTTGGAGTATCTCCTACCAGGATTTTATCCTTGGGAAGATTGGTATAGATAATAGGCATTTCTATCACCTCTGTATATTCCTTGGAAAATTGAACAACCACCCATATCACTGCAGAAAATCCAAGAAAAAATGAGAAGGTCTTTAAAGGCCCTCTTTTAATCCATGGTTTTTTGTCTTTTAATTTAGTTTTCATTTGTAAAAAATAGAGTTGGGAATGCTTCCTGAGGTTGCATTTTTAAAAATTTCAGTTTCCAAATAGAGTTTAAAAATCCCACTCCATATCCTAAGAACTGAATGAATGTTGCTATTATTGCAGCAATTCCAATATAACCACTTTTATTTTTTATTCCGGCATCTATTCCAATTATTAAAAAATAGAGCAGATAAAGCCATATTAAAAAAGAAAATCCTAGCAGCCATAAAATAACTGCAAAAACAAATCCAGAAATAAACAAAGTGGGAAACCAAAAAGTGATCTTAGCCGATTGGGGGTGCCAAGAATTTAAAATTGGACGTACCATCCCAAACTTATTCACCTGCGTATAGAATTTATTCCAATCTATTCTTCGTTTGTGAAAGACTACTGCTTTGGGAATAAGGATGGTTTTAAAACCTTCTTTAAGTAAGCGCAATGCAAGATCTGGATCTTCCCCAGGGTGGATCAATCCAAAACCACCAGATTCTAAAAATGCCTTTTTAGATAAGCCCATATTAAAACTTCGCGGCTGGAATTTATTTACTGCTTGTTTGCTCCCGCGAATTCCTCCTGTAGTCAATAAGGAAGTCATCGAGTAATTGATCGCTTTTTGAAGATCTGTAAAACTTTCGTGTGCCGCATCTGGGCCACCAAAACAATCGTAATAATTTGTAGATAAAAAAGAATCTACTTCTTGCAAATAATTTTTCGGGAGTATTACATCTGAATCTAAAATAAGGAAATAGTTCCCTTTAGCCAGCTTCATTCCATAATTTCTGGAATCTCCGGGGCCAGTATTCTCTTTGTAATAATAACTGATATTCAATTTGTCTTTGAAGTCTTCTAGTACTTCTTCCGAAGAAATACTAGAACCATCTTCCACGATCACTATTTCAAAACTGCCATCAAAATCTAATTCCTTCATGCTTTCCAGAAGCTCTCGGATCTCATCTGGCCTATTGAAAACAGGGATTATAAAAGAATATTCTAATTGCATTTCTTAAAATTACAAACTTAAGTAAAATGATATTTCAATTAAGATTACAAAAAAACTGTCCAAAAGTAATGACTAACGTCAAGCTGTCACGAGGCTTCGGGAGTTTTCAGCTTCTAATTAAGATCCTGAAACTCCCGAAGCCTCGGGACAGGATGACACACAGCAAATACCTTCTGGACAGCTCCTTAATATTATTATGAGAAAACTTAATCCATATCCTTCGTAAAAGTTTCCATTACTTGCTGGCTTACACCCATATTAGAGAATCCACCATCATTGTAAAGATTTTGAAGAGTTACTCTTTTGGTAAGATCTGAGAATAATGAAATCGTGTAATTAGCACAATCTATAGCAGTTGCATTTCCAAGAGGCGACATTTTCTCGGCATACGCGATAAAACCATCAAATCCTTTTACTCCTTGTCCAGCTGTAGTTGGGGTTGGAGATTGAGAAATAGTATTTACTCTTACTTTTTTATCCTTTCCGAAGAAATATCCAAAACTACGTGCGATAGATTCTAAATATGCTTTGTTATCTGCCATGTCATTGTAATCCGGGAACACACGTTGTGCTGCCATATACGTTAATGCCACAATACTCCCCCACTCATTCATTGCATCTTTTTTGTAAAGCGCTTGCATTGTCTTATGGAAAGAAACCGCAGAAACATCCCAACCTTTGGTAGTAAAATCATAATTCATATCTGTATAATGATTTCCTTTTCTCACATTTACAGACATTCCTATAGAATGTAATACAAAATCTAATTTCCCCCCCAAGATCTCTTGAGCTTTATCTACTAAATTTTCAAGATCTTCTACTTTCGTAGCATCTGCAGGTATAATTTGAGAATTCGTTTTTTCAGCAAGCTGATTAATGCTCCCCATTCTCATAGCAATTGGTGCATTGGTAAGCACAAAACTTCCTCCCTCTTCATGAACCCGCTCAGCAGTTTTCCAGGCGATAGAATTTTCATCTAAAGCTCCAAAAATAATTCCTCTTTTCCCTTTAAGTAGATTGTATGACATGTATGTTGTTTTTTTTGAGTTGTATTAGCTGGCAAATATAACAAACTTGAATTAATTTAGAAGGGCTTTTGCATGTGCCATCGCCGATTCACTTTTAGTGTTCCCACCAAGCATCATTGCGAGTTCTTCTATTCTATCTTCTGTTGCAAGTTCTTCAATTTTTGTAACGGTAGTTTCGCCGATATCTTCCTTGAATATTTTAAAATGTTTGCTTCCCTTCCCTGCAATTTGTGGTAAATGGGTGATCGCAATTACTTGCATACTCAAGCCCATTTTTTGAAGGATATCTCCCATTTTTTGTGCGATATCTCCAGAAACCCCTGTGTCTATCTCATCAAAAACGATAGTTGGCAACTTACTTTGCGTAGCAAGAATACTCTTTACCGCCAACATGATCCGTGAAAGTTCACCCCCAGAAGCTGCTTTTTTAAGCTCGTTAAAATCTCCTCCTTTATTTGCAGACAGATACCAATTTAAAATATCTTGCCCATTAGCAAAGAATTCTGATTGTTGTTTAAGCTCAATTTTTAATCGTGCATTTGGCATTCCAAGTTCTGCTACAATTCTTTCTACGGTAGTAATAAAGTCTGGAATGATCTTTTTTCGATTATTATATATCTCTAAAGAAATTCTTTCCAATTCCTTTCTGCTTTTTAAAAGCTCTTGCTGCAGCTTTTCAAGATCGGCATCGGCATTTTCTGTAAGTGCTACTTTTTCATTTAAGGTATTCGTGATCTCTAATAATTCCTCTACACTCCCCGCCGCATGTTTCTTCTGTAAATTATGAATAAGTTGCAATTTCGAGTTTACTTGTTCCAATTCCTCAGGATTGGCTTCTACCCGCTCTAAAGAATTCTCCAACTCTTGCGCTACATCGTCCAGTTCTATAATCACACTCTCAATTCTCTCCTGCAGTGCAGCATAGTTCGCTGAAAATTTGGAGATCTTAGAAAGATTTGTTTTCACTTCTTTAAGCCCAGACAGGCTTCCTATTTCCTCTTGTTGGATCTGGTTTACCGCAAAACTTAAATGTTCTGTGAGTGTTTCCACATTACTGAGCTCTTCATAGCGTTCTTCCAGCTCCTCTTGTTCTCCAGCCTTAAGTTTCGCTTCTTGCAGTTCATTCAGTAAAAAAAGATTGTAATCATGCTCTTTTAGGGCTTGAGACTGATCTTCTTTTAAAACACTTAGTTGCTGTTGTAGTTTTTTATGCTCCTTTAATCCTTTTTTATATTTCTGAAGAACTTCTTGATTCTTAGCCAGGGTATCCAATACCTGAAACTGGTATTGGTTTTCACCTAAACTTAAGGTTTGGTGCTGCCCATGAATATCTATTAAAAAGTCTCCCAATTTTACAAGAACTGGTAAGGTAACAGGAGTATCATTTATAAATGCTCTGGATTTACCTGAAGCTAAAATCTCTCTTCTAATGATAGTATGTTCCTCAAAATCCAGATCTTCGGCTTCGAAAAAGCTTTTCAAGGAGTAATTGGAAATATCAAACACACCTTCTATGATGCACTTATTCTTTGCATTTCTTATCGCGCTATAATCTGCCCTTTTCCCTAGCAAAAGGCCCAAAGCCCCAAGCATAATAGATTTTCCGGCGCCGGTTTCTCCGGTTATTATGGTAAAGCCCTGCTGAAGATTGATTTTTATATCTTCAATTAAGGCGTAATTTTTTATGGATAATTCGGTAAGCAAGGTGTTATAATTTTGAAGCTAAAGATACGTGAGAATTTCTTCGGAATCAAAAGGGAAATTGCTAGAATTGAAGCTTGCTCCAGTTTTCTGCATATAAAGGAGCTATTTCGTTCAAAGCCTTTTTTAATTCAGTAACCGGAACACTTGGACCGCCACTAAAAACCTGTTCTAATTCCTGAGCTTTAGCATCAAAGAAAACTCTCATTAATAAAGAGTTTGGCCGGCTCTCACTCATCTTCTGTAGATTTAAAATTGAAGCTGCAACAGCTTGTTTTCCTTTTGCCACATCTTTATGCATGGTATCTAAACCTAATCTATGATATTGATACAAAGTTGTTCTATAGCCTAAAAAAGAATTAGACAAAAGATCTGCATTTAATCTATATCTGGAACGTGTTCCATCAGATCCTCTCCAACCAGAAGAATTACCCTGCTGCGCGGTGGTCACTATTCTGTTTGCTTCTTCATAAAAAGGAGTTCCACCCTCTAATTCAAATGTATCTGCATCTAAGCCTAATATGGTATAAACATAATAAGAGATCACAGAAACCAGGTTCGAAGAATAAGTATTCTCGCTATAATTTAATGGTTCGAATTCACGGTAAGTAAATGCGAATTGTTCGTCGTTAAAATTGAAAACCGGAGAAATTAAAGAAGACCCGAAGACCGGTCTTGAAGATTGCACTTGGATAGTTCCAATAAAAGATTCATTATCGAAACTAGAGATATTTATAAAAACACTGCAATTAATGCGTTCCTGACTTTGGTAAGATGCTCCTGTCCAAGTCGTCTGGTTAAGAAATTCTGACAAGGAAGTTTGCAGGGTTTTAAAAACCGTTAAATTACTTTGCCCGGTCTGCTCTGCATTTACAATTACCTCACAATTAAGTTCCTGTGCACTCGCAAGAGACACATAAAAGAACAAACCTAGTATCAAAATTAATTTACTCATGGAATAAAGATATAACTTCCTTTAATATATCCTGTGCAACTTCAGATTTAGACTTTAACTGGAAATTTTTAATTTCAGTTTTAGAAATTATACTGATCTTATTAGTGTCCTTTGCAAAGCCGGCGCCAGTATCTTGAAGAGAATTGAGCACGATAAAGTCTAAATTCTTTCTTTCTAGTTTAGATTTTGCATTCTCTACTTCATTATTAGTTTCTAAAGCAAAGCCAATCAGTTTTTGGTGTTCTTTAATCTTACCTAAGGAGGCTAAAATATCTTGAGTAGGAATCAACTCGATGTTCAAATTAGATTCCTTCTTTTTTATTTTTTGATCTATGACTTCCTTCGGCTTATAATCTGAAACTGCTGCTGCAGCTATAACAACATCTTGCTGTTCAAAATAAGTATGTGCTGCCTCGTACATTTCCTGAGCACTAGTAACTCTAATAAGCTTAATACTGGAAGACTCCAATTGTAAATAAGTAGGTCCGCTTATAAGAATTACCTGTGCTCCTAATTTTGCAGCTTCCTTGGCAAGCTCAAATCCCATTTTTCCACTGGAATGATTTCCTATAAATCTTACAGGATCTATAGCTTCGTAGGTTGGTCCTGCAGTAATAAGTATTTTTTTATTCCGAAGAGGTAATTGCGATAAAAGGTCTTTTTCCAGAAAAGACACTATATTCTCTGGTTCTGCCATTCTACCTTCTCCCACCAAGCCACTTGCAAGTTCCCCAGATTCTGCTGGGATCATTATATTTCCGTAGGATCGTAAAGTTTCTAAGCTGGTTTTGGTTGCAGGATGTAAGTACATATCCAGATCCATTGCCGGTGCAAAATAAACCGGACATTTAGCTGAAAGATATGCTGCCAGTAAAATATTATCACTAGTGCCTAAAGCCATTTTAGATAAGGTGTTGGCTGTGGCAGGGGCTATAAGCATAAAATCGGCCCAAAGGCCGAGTTCTACGTGATTGTTCCAAGTGGCATTCTCATCTTCATTTGATGTGAAGGTAGAAATTACCTCATTTTTGGAAAGTGTGGATAAAGTAAGTGGGGTAATAAAATCCTTAGCCGAAGGGGTCATAATAACTTTGACCTGTGCTCCGGCTTTTATAAATAATCTTACCAAAGAGGCTGTCTTGTAGGCAGCGATACCGGCAGTTATTCCTAACAGTATTTTCTTGCCTTCTAGCACTCCCATCTTAACTTATGCTTCAGAAGATTCAGAAGTATCTCTGTAGTAAATTTTATCATCTAACCATTCTTGAACTGCCAAAGAATGTGGTTTAGGCAATTTTTCGTAGAATTTAGACACTTCTATTTGCTCCTTATTTTCAAATACCTCATCTAAGCTATCGTTGTAAGTAGCAAACTCGTCCAATTTCTCCAAAAGCTCTTTTTTGATCTCAGAGTTTATTTGAGTAGCTCTCTTTGCGATCACAGAAATAGCTTCATAAATATTATTTGTTGGAGCATCTACTAAATTCTTGTCAATTGTAGTAGTATTAATTGGCGCATTAATCTTTTTTAAATCCATCATCTATCTTATTAAAAATTTTGTAATCTCGATTCTAAGTCCTGATTATTTATTTGTATCTGTTCGTAATATACACTTCCTTCAGGATAATATTTATTATAGTTAGTGTAATATCCTTTTGCTGTATTCAATCTTTCTTGCATTAAAACCTCGTAACTGTTTATTGCCAGTTCGTAAGCAGAATCGAATCGAAAATAAAAGGCTGCTTCTCTAAAAGGAGAACCAGGATACTCTGTAATAAAATTATTAAAGGCTACAATAGCCGACTTATAATTCTCGGTATGGTGATATTGCTTAGCTATCTCATAGGCTTTCTTCTCTAGCTTAATACGTAACTCTGCTACATAATTATTAGCCTGGTCTAAAAACTCTCCGTTAGGATATTTATCTATATATTTTTGTAGCTCCCCAATCGCTTTTACCGTCTCTGCTTGATCTAAATTGAAACTAGGAGAATCTAAGTAATAACTTTTCGCGCTTTTAAAAGTAGCTTCTTCTGCTTTATCACTATTTGGGTAGGATGCCACAAAACGCTCGAATTGGTATCCAGCTAATTGGTTATCGCCTAATTGATAATAAGTATCTGCATACAAAAAGGTTAATTTTTCACCTTGAGGCTTCCCTCTATATTGTGGAACTATTTGTTCAAAAATACGAAGTGCTTTCCTAAATGTAGACTTACTGTTTTCTACAATTGCCTGATTGTAAAGCTCCTCTGCCAATGTGTATTTTTTACCTGCATCGTCGCTCTTTAGTACCTTTTGGTATTCACTGCAAGACGCCAGCATTAAAAACACACCCAATAATAATAAACCTTTTTTCATACTTAGTAAAAACATCTTGCAAAAGTACTCTTTTCTATGATATTAAAAAACTTAAAACCTAGCAAATAGCACTACCCAGGTAATCAAGAACCTCGGAGCAAGCCCACGAGATATATCCCTATGTTTCGGGAGAAATATAATTTTAAATTTTCGATACAAACCCGCCTGAATGTTTCGGACAGGCCACGAAGAATTAAACCCTCCATGAGGGATTAAAATTGATCTACGAATGCTTGTATTTCCTGCTTTAGTTTATCTGAAACTTTCACTAGCGGTAAGCGAACTACTGGTTTACAAGAATTCTTTGCTTCTAGTAACGATTTAATTCCTGCTGGATTGCCTTCAGCAAAGATCATATCTATAGAAGGCGCTATTTTATAATGCAACTTATAGGCTTCTTTCACCTTCCCATCTAATCCCAAACGAACCATCTGGGAGAATTCTTTCGGCAAACCTTGCCCAATAACCGATATTACTCCGTGACCTCCTGCTAGCACCATTGGTAAGGTGATCATATCATCGCCAGAGATCACTAGAAAATCTTTTGGAACCAAAGAAATAAGTTTCATCGCTTGTACTAAATCTCCTGCAGCTTCTTTAACGCCAATGATATTTGTAAAATCTGTTGCTAATCTTTTAATGGTTTCTGGTAAAATATTGGATGCTGTTCTCCCAGGAACATTATATATAATTATTGGTTTTGCTGAAACCGCTGCCAATGCTTTATAATGCTGATAGATCCCTTCTTGAGATGGCTTGTTATAGTATGGAGAAACAGAAAGAATAGCATCGAATGCATCGAGATCTGTACTTTTAAACTCATTTACCAAAGCCGCAGTATTGTTACCGCCAATCCCTAAAACCAATGGTAATTTCCCATTGTTAGCTTCTATGATTGTCTTTTTAACTAGTTCCTTCTCAGAGTCACTCAAAGTTGCACTTTCCCCGGTGGTTCCAAGAACTACGATATACTCTATCCCATTTTCAATTTGATCTTTCACCAAATTCTTAAGTCCTTCTACATCTACCGTAAAATCCTCTTGAAAAGGGGTGATAATTGCAACTCCGGTACCTATAAATCTATTCATTCTAATTTTTTTTAAACTGTTTCAAAATTTTTATTAATTCTGAAGCAAAGAGCTCTACTTCATCTCCAGAATTTATAACCACATCCAGGGTTTTCTCGTGTTTTGGGTTATTCCCAACTTTTAAACCTGCATTACAAGTTGCCGTTAAAAGATTTAATTCCAAATTGTATTCTCCTGCAAAAGTAATAAGTAAATCGATGTTATTTTTGCTAAACTCCAACAATTCTTTATTATTGAAATTCCCGAAAACATTTAAGTCTTCTTCAACAAAAGTTAAGCCGTCAAATTCAGGGAAATTCTCTTCTTTTTTCTTAAATAACAAAACTTTAAAATCTGAATTCTTCAGATTTAATTCTTGTTTCAATTTCAATAAAACCGGCAATGCCTTTATATTATCTGAATTCAATAATACTGCAGCAGATGCTATTGGCATTTTAAATTCAACTGAAGATTCTCTGTTAGAATTGGAAATTCTTCTTTTGGCAAGAGAACGTTTAAGGCCTTTAATCATATCTAAATGTAAAAACTTATTTACGTGAAATCATCCAACTTCAGTCTTTTTTCCGAAGTAATAAAAAAGAGCACTAGAAACAACGCACTTCCCATTCTTATAATACTTTCAGCAATCTCCACACTGATATCCTTAAAGTAGAAAACACCCATATCTCGTAGTATATTGGCAAATATTATACTAATTGCCAATGAAATAAAATACATAGATTTTTTAGAAAAAGAGTTCAAATAATACACCATTGCCGTAATGCCTAATGCTCCAAGATTAAGATAATAAAAAGTATAAATTGTGGAAGTTACATCACCAGAGATGTAAGTTTTCATTTCGTTAATATGAAGCAATAACAAATAAGTATTTAAACCAATTATACTAAAAAGGTATAACACCATAAAATAACTCATGTTTTTTAACTTAAAATGCTTGGTAGCTTCCATAATTAATGGAAGAAAGCTTACTGCCTGAAGAAGCAAGGCGACATCACCAAACACCCAAAATTTATTAAACATTCCCAGCGAATAGGAAATTAAAGTTAGGCCTAGAAATAAGTAGAAATAAAAATTATAAGCCTTTCGTTGATGGATGAACCACAGAAAAGCAAAAATATAGTACCCAATATGGCTCACGATATCCAACCAAAATATATTAGCAATTAATGCATATATACTAGCCATCAATAAGGCGAAAAAGCCAATTGAACTTATTATTCTTAATTGCATAGGGATAATTAATACGTTAAGAGGGGACTACTTCCTTGATTTTTTTTCTGAATTAGTTTCACTATAACCAATCTACATTAAGATTCAAGATTTTAAAAGTAAGCGTTTTAGAGAAATATCATTTCAAATATCTGTTTATATTTGTGCCTTTTGATTAAACCCGTATTAATGACAATTAGATTCTACTCCTTCTTACTGCTTTTATTGTCGATATTTGCCTGTAAGAACAACGCCCATATTACCTCCTCACCTTCTTCAATAACTGGAAAAAGAATCCCTATTAATAAAACAATTCCTGCCAATCCGGAAATTGAAGCATTTATTAAGCCTTATGCACTTCATTTAAATAACACCTTAGATAGCACTTTAGCCTACAATCCTAGTAATTTAAGCAAAAGTGATGGAAAGCTTAATACTGCTTTAGGGAATATGATGGCAGATCTGGTAATGGAGCAGGCAAATCCAATTTTTAGATCTCGTACCGGGAACAAAATAGACATGGTTCTTCTAAATAAGGGCGGGATCAGGTCTGGAATCGGGAAAGGTGCTGTCACTTCAAGAACGGGGTTTCAACTAATGCCGTTTGAAAATGAGATCGTAGTAGTAGAGATCTCCGGAAAAAAAATGCTTGAAATGCTTAGCTATCTTGAAGTCGCAAAAACCGCACATCCTATAAGCGGACTCGAATTAAAAGTTGATAAAGATTTCAAAACCATAAGTGCAATTATTAAAGGAGAATCTATTAAGGCTGAAAAAACTTATTTCGTAGCAACTTCAGATTATTTACAACAGGGTGGCGACAATATGGTATTTCTAAAAAATCCTATAAACCTGCATAAAATAGACTACAAGCTTAGAAATGCGATCATAGATCATTTCAAAAAAGTGGACACTCTTAGAGCTACTATAGATAACCGATACATCCAAATTCTTTAAACAATGAAAAGAAGAAATTTTATTCAGCAAACAGCTGCAACCGGAGCTTTTATAGGATTGGGTGGGTTATCGCTTTCTTTTTCTGAAAACACCAAGAAGCATATTACCATTTTGCACACCAACGATGTGCATAGCCATATAGAACCTCTTGGACCAAATGACCCTAGAAACCCTAACATGGGCGGTGTTGCAAGAAGAGCCACATTAGTAGAGCAAATTAGAGCTGAAAATCCAAATACGTTACTTCTAGATGCAGGGGATATATTTCAGGGCACTCCGTATTTCAATTTTTATGGAGGGGAATTAGAGTTTAAGCTAATGAGTAAATTGAAATATGATGCCGCAACATTGGGGAATCATGATTTTGATAATGGCTTAAACGGACTTCTATCACAGATGCCGCATGCCGAATTCGATTTTATATCTTCTAATTACGATTTCAGCAATACCATTTTGGATGGTCAAACTTCTCCTTTTAAAATTTTCAAGAAAGATGGTGTGAAGATTGGTGTTTTTGGCGTAGGTGTAGAACTAAAAGGATTGGTAAACGAGAGTCTTTATAAAGAAACCGAGTATTTGGATCCTGTGGAAATCGCTACAGAAATGACTCGGATTTTAAAACAAGAACAAAATTGTGATCTTGTAATTTGTTTATCTCATTTGGGTTATGAATACAAAAATGAATCTAAAATATCTGATGTGCTGCTAGCAAATCAAACAAAAGATATAGATCTGATCATTGGTGGGCATACCCACACGTTCCTAAATAAACCGACGATCCTCCAAAATCTTGAAGGTAAAAAGGTATTGGTTAATCAGGTAGGCTGCTACGGTCTTTATTTAGGCCGTATCGATTTTTACTTAGACAATGGGAATAAAGTAGATAGTAGTGGAGTAAGCATTGGCGTCTAAATCAAGAAAATTAGGGCTAGCCAACAAGGAATTTTCTGAGTTTTATAACAAAGCAAACATAGGAGCTATCGGGACAGTGAATTAGACCCACTATGAGGGATTCAATTTTTCAAGGAATTCATCTTCACTTAAAATTTCTGTTCCTAGTTTTTCTGCTTTCACCAATTTACTAGGACCCATATTTTCTCCCGCTACCAGATAATTGGTCTTTGCAGAGATAGAACTCGACACTTTTCCTCCATTATCTTCTATTAATTTTTTTAGATCTGTTCTGGAAACCTTAGAAAATACACCTGAGATCACAAAAGTGTTTCCCTGCAAAATATCGGTTTGATTTGCTAGTTTTTCGGCAGATATTTCTAATTGCAAGCCAAAATCCATCAGTCTTTTAATAGTGTTTCTATTTTCTTCTGAGGCAAAAAAATCGATAACACTCTGAGCTATTCGCTGTCCAATTTCATCTACATTTATAAGATCTTCTGTAGTTGCCTGCATTAAATTTTGAATGCTTTTATAATGCTTGGCCAGTTTTTTAGCCACAGTTTCTCCCACATAACGAATTCCTAACGCAAACAATAAGCGCTCGAACGGAATCTCTTTAGATTTTTCAATTCCAAGGATCAAGTTATCTGCAGATTTATCTGCCATTCGTTCCAATGGTAAAACATCCTCTTTTTTCAAGGTATATAGGTCGGCATAATTATGAATTAATCCGGCCTTTACCAATAAGGCAACTGTTTCTCCCCCAAGACCTTCAATATCCATAGCTTTTCTGGATATATAATGCTGAATTCTCCCAACTATCTGGGGGAAACATCCATTATCATTCGGGCAATAATGATGCGCCTCACCTTCTGCTCTAACCAGATCTGTCCCACATTCTGGGCATTGCTTAATGTATTGAGTTTCTTCGGAATTAGGGTCACGATGCGTGAAATCTACTCCAATGATCTTAGGAATGATCTCTCCTCCTTTTTCGACAAAAACAGTATCTCCCTCTCGAATATCCAATTTTTGAATCTGGTCAGCATTATGCAGGGAAGCTCTTTTTACAATAGTCCCTGCTAACTGCACAGGATCTAAATTAGCCACAGGTGTAATTGCACCTGTTCTACCTACCTGGTAAGTTATCTCTCTCAATACCGTCGATTCCCGTTCAGCTTTGAACTTATAAGCTATTGCCCAACGTGGAGATTTTGCAGTGCTCCCCAACTCGTCTTGCTGATGTAAATTGTTCACTTTTACTACCACGCCATCTGTTTCATAAGGCAAATCGTGTCTATGAATATCCCAATACTGAATAAATTCAAGGACCTCATCTATATTTTTCGTCAGCTTAGCTTCCTTGGGCACTTTGAATCCCCAATTTCTAGCCTTTTCCAAGCCTTCATATTGAGAGCTTAGATTTAAATCTCGGCCAATAAGACTATAAAGCAAACAATCTAAAGGTCTTTTTGCAACCTCGGCACTATCCTGCATCTTTAAACTGCCAGAAGCAGTATTTCTAGGGTTGGAATAAGGTTCCTCCCCAATTTCTACTCGTTCTGCATTCATTTTTGCAAAACCTTCATAAGGCAAAACAATTTCTCCTCGAATAGCAAATTTGTCGGGGAAATCTCCTTTCAAATTTAATGGCACCGTTCTTATTGTTCTTATATTATTGGTTACATCATCTCCTTGAACGCCATCCCCGCGAGTAACTGCACGTATTAATTTACCTTTTTCATAGGTTAAACTTATGGATGCACCATCGTATTTCAATTCGCACACATATTCCAATTCCCCGTCCACCATTTTTTTAACTCTGGCTTCCCATTCCTCCAATTCCTCTTTAGAATAGGAATTAGAAAGTGATTGCATAGGAAAATCATGAACTACAGTTTCAAAGTTCTTTGTAATAGCTCCACCAACGCGCTGGGTAGGCGAAGAAGCATCAAAGAATTCAGGGTTTTTATCTTCCAGATCTTGTAATTCTTTCAATTTCATATCAAAATCGAAGTCACTAATTTCCGGAGAATCCAACACATAATATTTGTAATTATGTTGCTCCAATTCGTTACTAAGTTGCTTGATCTTTTCTTCTGTAGTCATTTATAAAAGTTATGCTGAATAATTATTTTGACAAAGGATCTATCATCTTCAATTTTTCACCTGTATATTGAAGCTTATATTCCTTTTCGTTATGTTCTAATTGAATTTTAAATTCTGAATTATAGGCGGTATCACCAGTAGGAAACCAAGTTTTAAGGTTGCTATTTATGGTAATTAACAATCCTGTATTATCTCCAATAGCACAAAATTTTTCGAAATCCCCATCAAAAACCTCTAAGCCTATATTAGCACTTAAAAACTGGTGTTTTTCTTGAATATCTTCAGTGGCTAAACCTATCTCACTGATGCCCAAAATACTTTTTTTCGAAAAGCTTTCTTCTGATTTACCATTAAAATCTCGTCGTGAAATAAATTCCATAATATTCTTATCGGTATCATAAAAATAAAGAGATTTCGCATTCCAGCCCTTAAAATCTATGATTTCTAGATCCTCGTATTTCAAAACTTCCACTTTACTCTTCAACCATTCTAAAGCTTTTTCTTCTGCTTTATCTGGAATATGAAATGCAATATGGTAAGGCGTAAAACTTTCAGCTTCCTGAAGATTCAAAACAGAATAACCAAGTTGTAATTCGAAAGAGTTTATTGTAGAATTAAGTATTTCAAGACCAAGAACATCCTTGTAAAACTGTTGCTGCTTTACGATATTCTTACAACCTACATCTAGTCTTGTGATCTTCATTATTTGTTTTATTGTTGTCCAGTCAAACTGAGCTTGTCGAAGTTTCTATGTTCGTCACCCTGAACTAGTTTCAGGGTCTCTCTTCTGGATTGGTTTGGATGCTGAAACTCCCGAAGCTTCGGGACAGCATGACGAAAAATCTGATTAAAGTTGATTAAAATAATTATAACAAAACCAGGCAATCAAATTTTTTATCTTCATAGTTCATTATATTGCTATACTGTCATACTGAGCTTGTCGAAGTTTCTTGAAAGCTAGACATCGGCAGGCTCAGTGTGACAAGCTCCCATTAACATAATTAGCGCTCAATTAGACCAAACATATATCATCTAGGAAACCTATGTCTGATTTTTATTCATCCATTTTGGCACCGGCATTGGCTCAAAATGTCTCATTTTATCTATTAACTCTTCAATATTATTAGCTACTAAAACCAGATTCATATTAGATTTTTTCAGCAGACCTTTTGCGACCATTTTATCCATCATCTCCAAAAGATCATCATAATAATTATTGCTATTTAAGATCCCAATAGGATGTTTATGCAAGCCTAATTGCCCCCAGGTAAGAATCTCAAAAAGTTCTTCCAGAGTTCCAAATCCACCGGGTAATGCAATAAAACCTTCACTTAGATCATGCATCTTCAGCTTGCGCTCGTGCATGTTCTTTGTTGTAATAAGCTCTGTTAAACCGTTATGCACTACTTCTTTTGTTTTCAAAAAATCTGGGATCACTCCAGTTGCTGATCCACTATTGTCTAAGACTCCTTTGGCAACTTGTCCCATTAAGCCTAGTTTGCTCCCACCATAGACCAATTTTATATTACTCTTAGCCAAATATTCACCAACATAGTAGGCTTCTTCAAAAATCACAGAATCTACACCATCACTACTGGCGCAAAACACTGCAATACTTTTCAAGTTGTTCTTATAATTATTATGAGTTTTCAAATAGGAAACAGTTTTAAAAATTAGATGTTATTGTTTTATTCCTTTTATCATCCTGAAATTACCGAAAATATCCTTTTTAAGAGTGGTTTTAAACCCGAATTCTTTCAGTAATTTTTCAGTTTCTTTGGCGAGAAATTGATTTATCTCAAAATACAAACTTCCTCCTTTATTTAAACTGGTTTGTGCAAGATCAGTAATAGCTTCGTAAAAAATAAGCGGTTCATTATCCCGAACGTACAGCGCTCCTTCTGGTTCGTTTTCAAGGACATTCCTGTTCATTTCCTTTTTCTCCAGATCTCTAACATATGGTGGGTTAGAAACTATAATATCAAAAGAATCTAGGGATTTATTTAAATGAAGAATATCTTGATTTTCAAGTTTCACTTCCACACCGTTTGCTTCGGCATTATTGGAAGCTACTTTTAAGGCTTCTTTAGAAATATCTAAAGCTGAAATCTTTGCATTTGGTAAATTCTTGGCCAAACTAATTGCAATGCATCCGCTTCCTGTACCAATATCCAATATTTTTATAGCTGAAGTGTTATTATCAGAAAGGTCTGAAAGGATCCAAGAAACTAATTCTTCTGTCTCTGGCCTTGGGATCAACACATTTTTATTTACCTGAAATTTTAGTCCGAAGAATTCAGTTTCTCCTATAATATACTGTATTGGCTCATGTCGCTGTAGCTGCAGTAAAATCTTATCAAAAAGCTTTATTTCTTCAGAAGATAACTTCTTTTTAGGATTCAGGGCCAACTCCAAACGAGTCACACTTAAATAATGTGCTATTAGAATATTGAAAAATGAATTGATCTCCTCTAAAGGATATTCATTTTTCAAACCAGTACAAAATTGTTTTTTATAATCTAAAAGTAACAATACTCAGAAGCGTTTTTTAATTAAGACCAAAGAAAACTCTACTTATCTAATCTAGATCTTTGAGCATCCACATGGTACAGTTGTAATGTCCAGTATCCCCCATTGGCTTCTCTAAAGAATTAAATCCTGAACGACTGTATAGTCGGCGGGCATCTTCCATGTATGGTAAAGTTTCAAGGTAGCATTGCTTGTAACCCATAGCCTTTGCATAATGCAAACAAGTATTCATCATTGCAGCTCCAATACCTCTACCTCGAGCAACTGGTAAGAAATACATTTTTTGTAGCTCACAAATTGTTTCTTCGCCATTTAGTAATGGACCAATTCCTGCGCCTCCAATAATTTCACCTTTTTCTTCTACAATAAAATATTGCATCTTGTCTTGATCGTAGGTAGCAAACATATCGTCCAACGATTTGTCCTCATAAGCAGTACCCACTTTAGGCACTCCCATTTCTACTAAAACTTTTCTCACCACCTGTGCAACACTCTGGTTGTCTTTAGGTTGAATCTCACGAATCTTAAAACTGCACATTCTTACTAATTAATCTTATTTTTGTGAAGTGAAGATACACGAAAAATATATAAAACGGTGCATACAATTAGCTGAAAATGGAATAGGAACCACCTACCCTAATCCTATGGTTGGAAGTCTTATAGTTCACAACAATAAAATCATTGGTGAAGGCTGGCATCGCAAAGCAGGAGAGCCCCATGCAGAGGTGAACGCCATAAATTCTGTTAAAGATAAATCACTATTAAAAAAGGCAACTATCTACGTAAGTTTAGAGCCTTGTTCACACTATGGAAAAACACCTCCTTGTAGCGATTTAATAATTGTTAGCGGCTTTAAAAAGATCGTGATTGGAAGCATAGATCCTTTTCCTGCAGTTTCTGGTAAAGGCATTAAAAAACTGATGGACGCAGGTTGCGAAGTTATTTTGGGGATTTTGGACAAAGAATGCAATGCCTTAAATAAACGCTTTTTTACATTTCATAAACACCAAAGACCCTATATTATTTTAAAATGGGCACAAAGCATAGATGGCTTTTTAGCACCTATTTCTTCTGAAGAAAATCATCACCGAGAACCCGTTTGGATCACTAATAAATACTCCCAGCAACTAGTTCATAAATGGCGGAGCGAAGAAACTGCTATTTTGGTGGGTACCAATACTGCCGTTATGGACAATCCAAAGTTGAACACAAGACTTTGGGAAGGAACAAATCCTGTAAGACTAGTCATAGATAGGCGATTGAGATTAACAGGGGATTCTGCACTTCTAGACGAAAGCACTAAAACCATTGTGATTTGCGAAGAAGAGGCTCACAAAATAAACCCTAAAACTTCTTCTGAAAATTTAATCTTTGAAACAATTGATTTCAATAAAGAGGTCACTGCCGAAATTTGTAAGATCCTGTATAAACATGACATTCAATCTGTAATTATTGAAGGAGGAACTAGAACCATACAGTCTTTTATAGATTCTGGTCTTTGGGATGAGGCTCGCGTATTTACCGGAGATGCACATTTCAAAAGAGGGATTAAAGCTCCCCTACCACCAGGAACATTTAAAGAAAATAACACTCAAACAGGAGATACTTTAAGAATTTATTCCAATGATTAAAACTATTATATTCGATTTTGGCGATGTATTTATCAACCTAGATAAACCTGCAACCTTTAGAGAGCTCCAAAAACTAGCTATTAAAGAGCTTCCGGAAGATATGCTTCATATTAACAAGGAATATGAGATGGGCCTAATTTCTTCGGAATCATTTATTAGTTCCTATATAAATAACTTCTCATCCCTATCACAAGAAAGAATTATTGCTGCCTGGAACGCAATCCTAATAGATTTTCCAAAATACCGATATCACTTTATAAAAAAACTTGCAAAAGAGAAGAATTACCGACTAATACTTTTAAGCAACACCAATGAGATTCATATAGATTGGGTCAAGGAAAAAGTTCCATTCTTTGAAGAATTTAAATCTTGTTTTGATGAATTTTATTTATCTCATGAAATAAATCTAAGAAAGCCAAATTCAGATATTTTTGAATTTGTGCTGAATAAACATCAACTAAAAGCTGAAGAATGCTTGTTTATTGATGACGTTCTAGAAAACACCAACGCTGCCAAAAAATTAGGGATACATGTTTGGAACCTAGAACCAACTCGAGAAGATGTTATTGATTTATTCACTACCAATAAAGCATTATTTTGATATATCTACTCTTAAGCATTCTTTCCTCCAGTATAATTTTTGTTGTTTTTAAATTATTTAAAAGATTCGAGGTCAATACGCTTCAAGCGATCATCTTTAATTATTTTATTGCGTGTTCAGTCGGGTATTTTGGATTTATAGAAGATGCCAACATAAGTGAAATCCCATCTAAGCCTTGGTTCTATGGCACCCTGATCCTTGGTCTTCTATTTATCATCGTCTTCAATCTTGCAGCAATAACCACGCAGCGTAGTGGACTTTCAGTAGTTTCTGTAGCCACAAAAATGTCTGTAGCAATTCCTGTATTATTTGGGATTTTATATTTTAATGAAAGCACAGGAATTTTAAAAGTATTAGGGATCATTCTGGCATTAATAGCTGTTTATTTAAGTTCTATAAAAGCCAAAACGGGGATTGCGATCAAGAAAAAAAATCTCATTTATCCAATCTTGGTATTTATAGGTAGTGGGCTCATAGACACTCTTATTAAATTTATAGAGTCCGGATATGTAAATAAGACTGATGTTGCTCTTTTCTCTTCTACTATATTTTCTGTAGCAGGAACTATTGGGATTTTAGTATTGATTTTTCAAGGAATTAACGGGAAATTAAGGATTACCGGAAGAAATATACTTGGAGGTATCGCTCTTGGAATCCCGAATTTTTTCTCCATTTATTTTCTAGTCATGGCTCTTAGAAATAAAGGATTCGAAAGTTCAACAATATTTACAATAAATAATGTCGCGATAGTTTTGGTTTCTACTATTCTTGGAATTATATTATTCAAAGAAAAATTAATAACCAAGAATTGGATTGGGATCATCCTAGCAATTATTAGTATTCTTATGGTTGCAAATAGCTGAATTTAAATATTGTGAAAGACACTTACAAAAGTATCACCGAAGCTTCTGAAGAAGTTATTTTCAAGGATCGGAATTCAAAATTCTTTGGGTATGCCTTTCCTATTAAATCTGAAGACGAAGTAAAAGGAATTATAGAAGATCTTAAAAAGAAACATCACCAAGGAAGACATTGGTGTTATGCATGGCAATTAGGAAAAGAAGAACAAGATCATCAGTTTAGAGCTAATGATGATGGGGAGCCGTCCAATTCTGCCGGAATGCCCATCTATGGTCAAATTCAATCTTTTGATGTCACCAATATTTTAATTGTGGTTGTACGCTATTTTGGAGGTGTAAAACTAGGCGTTGGCGGATTAATAAATGCTTACAGAACTGCCGCGCAAATGGCTTTGGAAGAAAGCAATATCTTAAAACGCACCATAGACGATCTATACTTGCTAAAATTCGATTATCCGGAAATGAATGTGGTTATGCGAATTATAAAGGAACACAATCTTAATGTGATAGACCAGCAATTAGCATTGGACTGTAAAATATTTATTTCAGTAAGAAAAAAAGAATCTGAAACTATTTTCGAAAAGTTTTCTAGTGTTTACAAAGTCGAAATTAAAGAGTTAGAGCATTAATTCTTCAATTTATCTAAAATATATTCTGGGCATCTAATTGGTTTTCTAGACTGCATATCCATAAATACTAAAACCGTGCTTGCCGTTGTTAGCAACTCTCCTCCCTGATTAAAGATTTCATAATCGAATTCAATTTTAACACTTGGAGTTTTCATTAGTTTTGTTACAATTTTAAGTTCATCATCAAACAATGCTGACTTAATAAATTTAAAATGTAATTCATAAACAGGTAACATCACCCCCTCTTTTTCCATAGATTTATAGGAGACTCCTAGTTCATCAAGCCAGTCCAGGCGTGCTATTTCTAAGTAATCTGCGTAATTACCATGATGCACCACACCCATTTGGTCTGTTTCTGCATATCTGACCTTAACATATGTATTATGACTTTTCATAGAATTTTATCGGGATAAGTTAGATAGGTTTTTGTACATTCATCAAACGAAGTAAGTATGCATAAAATTTTCTTAAAATTCAAGGGTGAAAGCATTTTTTTATTAGATATTTTGTTCACATATTTGTTCTGCGAGAAATTAAAGCCCAATTTGTGCTTACCAATTTTCAATGATCTACTAACCAATTTATAACCAAGTAATAAGCATGTCAAAAACTGCGCAATCAGTTTGGAATAGCTGTCTAGCTTTTATCAAAGATAACATTACCCCCCAAGCTTATAAGACTTGGTTTGAACCTATTCAAGCAGTAAAACTTACGGACTGTGCATTGAGCATACAGGTACCCTCTAAATTCTTTTATGAATGGCTGGAGGAACACTATGTAAAACTTCTAAAAGTTTCATTAACTAAAGAGCTAGGAGAAAAAGCAAAGCTGGTATATGTTATTAAAATGGAAAACACCTACGGGAACAAAATTCCATTTACAGAGAAAATACCTAGCACACAACGAAGCCAAATGACTTCTCAAGAAGTAGACGTACCAATTAAGAATAAAAATCCAGAGCTAAGAAACCCCTTTATTATTCCGGGGATTAGAAATGTTAAAATTGAATCTCAGCTTAATCCAAATTATAGTTTCGAAAACTTTCTTGAAGGTGACTCCAACAGGCTTGCACGTTCTGCAGGTTTAGCAGTATCTAATAAACCAGGAGGGACTTCTTTCAACCCTTTATTGATCTTTGGAGGAGTAGGACTTGGAAAAACGCATTTATCCCATGCTATTGGGGTAGACATTAAAGATAAGTATCCAGAAAAGACGGTTTTATACATCTCTGCGGAAAAATTTACGCAACAATACATAGAGTCTGTTAAAAAGAATAATAGAAACGATTTTATTCATTTCTATCAGATTATTGATGTGTTGATAGTAGATGATATTCAGTTACTATCGGGTAAAGCGGGAACTCAAGATGTGTTCTTTCACATTTTTAACCACCTTCACCAAAACGGGAAACAGGTTATTCTGACCAGTGATAAGGCACCTGTAGATATGCAAGATATCGAGCAGCGCTTATTATCTCGTTTTAAGTGGGGGCTTTCAGCAGAATTGCAACATCCAGATTTCGAAACTCGCGTTTCAATTATTAAAAATAAATTATATCGTGATGGTGTAGAAATGCCTGAAGATATCATTGACTTCTTAGCTAATAATATAAAAACCAATATTAGAGAACTAGAAGGTGCGATCATATCACTTATCGCCCATTCCTCTTTCAATAAGAAGGATATTACCCTAGAGTTGGCTACAAAAATCGTAGACAATTACGTTAAGAATACTAAA
The DNA here is from genome assembly GCF_007997295.1 of Gillisia hiemivivida. GTDB lineage: Bacteria > Bacteroidota > Bacteroidia > Flavobacteriales > Flavobacteriaceae > Gillisia > Gillisia hiemivivida. Next base: position 173,447 of record NZ_VORY01000004.1, read on the forward strand.
CGAGAAGTTTCTATAGATTATATACAAAAGATCGTTAGTGATTATTTCCAAATGGATGTAGAAACACTTCAGTCTAAAACAAGAAAAAGACATATCGTACAAGCGAGACAACTTGCTATGTTCTTTGCCAAGAGGTTAACAAAGGCCTCACTAGCAAGTATCGGAAGTCAGATTGGCAAGAGAGACCACGCCACAGTACTTCATGCATGCAAAACGGTGGATAACTTAGCTGCTACAGATAAGCAATTCAAGAAGTTTGTAGAAGATTTAAATAAAAAACTTACGCTATAATTTATATTTTATGAAAACCAACGTTTTAATGGTGTGTCTCGGAAATATCTGTAGATCTCCACTGGCCGAAGGAATTCTGAAGTCAAAAACAGATCACAAAAAAGTTTATATAGATTCTGCTGGCACAGGAAATTATCACATTGGTGATATGCCTGATCCTCGTTCTATAGCTATTGCTAAAGAACACAAACTAGATATCACTTCGCAAAGAGGAAGACAATTCACCATTCCGGACTTCGACCGATTTGACCATATTTACGTCATGGACACCTTTAATTATGCGGATGTGATCGCATTGGCAAGAAATGAAGAAGATAAAAAGAAAGTGAAACTTATATTGGATGAAATTTTTCCTGGTGAAAACGTAGATGTTCCGGACCCTTATCAAGGTTTAGCTGAAGGTTTCAAAAACGTTTACAAAATGCTAGATGAAGCTTGCGGGATTATCGCCAATAAATTGGAAGAAAAGCACTAGCCCAAATAACATCTAATTTTAATTATGAGTAATTCTATCTTTAAATTCTCAGGTAAATTATATTTAATTCCAACCACTTTAGGAGAGTCTAAAATTTCTGAGGTTCTTCCAGAATCAATAGGAACTATAATTGAAAAAATAGATCATTATATTGTAGAGAACGAAAAGACTGCACGAAGATCTATAAAACTAGTACTTCCAGAAAAATCACAATCTTCATTAAAGCTAAATGCTCTAAATAAATTTACCGATGTTTCAATTTTGTCTACATTTTTAGATCCTTGCAAAGAAGGAGTAGATGTTGGCTTGCTTAGTGAAGCTGGCTGTCCAGGAATTGCAGATCCAGGCGCCGAAATAGTGAAACTGGCACATGAAATGGGAATTCAAGTAATTCCTTTGGTTGGCCCCTCTTCTATCCTTTTAGCTATGATGGGTAGCGGAATGAATGGTCAAAGCTTTACTTTTAACGGCTATTTACCAATAGACAAGAAAGAGCGAAAGCAAGAGCTGAAAACATTAGAAAGAATCTCATCAGAAAGAAACCAGGCACAACTTTTTATTGAAACACCTTATAGAAATAATCAGTTAGTGGAAGATCTGGTACAAATATTAAATCCTGCTACCAAACTTTGTATTGCCTGTGATTTAACACTTGCATCAGAATATATAATCACAAAGTCTATTCTGGATTGGTCTAAAACAAAAGTAGACCTTCATAAAAGGCCTACCATGTTTATAATTCAAAAGGATGTTTAAGAAATAGCTATTATCGCTTTTGCTTTTCTTTCTGGCTGAACAAAAGAAGTATCATATCCTGAAAACTTTTTCATATAATAACCAAGAGTGGTTCCAAAAGCATCACTAAAAGCCGTTGCTCCCCAACTTCTAAGGTATTTTTTCACACTTCCAGGACCTGCTAAATGCGCTGCAGCTAGTATTCCAGATTCCGTAATAAGAATTCCGTTTATTCTTTTACCTTCAAATCTTTTTATATCTCTCTTTAAAATCCATTTATTTCTAGATGCGTTTGCATAAAATGCCGCTTCTTGTAATTCTGGAGTATCTATGAATAATTGAGTATCATAAACTCCAATCAATTTTAAAGTTCCTTTCCCAAATTGGTATTTCCCCATATAACCATATTGGTTAATGGTTTTATAATTACCTCGAGATTCTTTAAAACCCAAAGCTTCTTTAAAACCAACATAAGATTTCCCCAATTGAGGCGTTACCTTTATAACCTCTACGGTTTCTTCTGGTATTTCCTCTGTATTGGGAACAGTGTAGTCTAAAGGTTTAAGGGACGAGGTGACATACATATCTAAATTTGCAGCTTCCTTTGTGGAAAAACTAAAAAATATAGCACCTGTTAAAATAGGTAGAATTGAAAATTTTGCAACTTTCTTTCTCATAATGTTTTGATTCTGAGAAGCAATTGGTAATAATATACCCTTCTCAATTTCGCCGTGCAAATATACAATAAATTTTAATAATCTGACCAACAGCTTGTTAAACAAAATATAACTTTCAAATGGCTCTCTTAAATATTTTAACTAACTGGTAACTAACAAGATAAAGCTGTTACAATAACTTCCCGTTTATTCTACTTTTTATAATCGTATTAATTAATTTTTTTTTGAAGAATCTAAAAGCATTTTCCTCCCTAAGGATTCAAAAAAAATCACACAGAATAAGAATCTTTTCACCCTATGGATTACTTTGAAAATTATATTTTTCGTTTTAATATTAATTTCATTCTTGTATAGCAGTTACTATAGTATAATATTCTCTATAATTCTATTTTTAATTAGCCAAGGAGCCAACTCAAGCAATGCTGTTTATGAAAGTACTTTGAACGATTGCGGTTTCGTGGAAGTATTTCGATTGGAGTAAGAAAATAAATTATTCAGGAAGATGGATTCTATGAGATTTTCCACATTATAGAATATAAATCCTTTGCAGTAAACTTTAATATGTCCTTAGACCAGATAAAAAACCAACCATATTGCTTGGTATAGAATTAGGAATGATTCAACGTCCAAAACATCTTTATCCTTCCCTAGCTGCACTAAGCGAATTGGATAACCACTTAGGGCATGCCATTAATTATATAAAAGATGAAATAAAGCTAGGATCAGATATAAATGATAAAATAAAAGAATTGGTTTACCGAGGATTGGGCTGTAAGTTTAATTAAGATGCTCTTTGAGTAGAATGAAATCTATTTTTGAGATGATTCATTGATGATTTACGTAGAATTAACTTGTTATAATCACACTAATATATCTGAATAAATTTAATAAAACGATGAAATAGTAACACTAAATTATTATTAAATAAGAAATATTTTTTAAATTTTATAATAAAAAAGCGCGATAATATGAAATTTTAACTAATTTTCCATTAGAAAGATAGAGACACAAATCGTCTTCAACCCTACTTCATCTTCTCAGAATCTAGAATTACTAACCAACATTCATATAAGATGAAAACGATTAAACTATCTCTGCTTGCAATTTTATTTCTTGCTTTTTCTTCATGTTCTAAGGACGATGACAGCAGTTCAGATTTAAACTCTTCCATGATTGTAGGTGAATGGAATCTTAGTTCCCTTAATTATGCTGGCAAAACGGAGGTGAATTTTCAGGAGACAAATTACACTACCACCTATTCTGGTGTTGCTGAAAACATTGATTATACCTTAACATTTAATGCTGATAATACTTTTAAATCTCAAGGTGGTTATGATGTTAATTTAACTACTGAAGGAATTAGCCAAATATTTTCAATAAGTGATTTTAGTTCTAGCGGAGATTGGTCCGTAGATGGAAATATATTGAAAACTTCAACGAATTTTGCCCAAATGAGTAACAATGACATGGCGGAAGCAGAATCAGCTGGAGAAGTGATCATTCAAGAAATGACTGAAAATAGAATCGTTTTAACTGTGGATCAAGTATCAAAATTTAATGAATCAGGCTTTGAAAATATTGCTACCATAAGTGGAGAATATGTTTTAACTAGATAAAAGAAGAATCAAATTATTTCAAAGCACGTTTTAAAAACGTGCTTTTTTTATTTCTATAAGTTTATCTCTTAACCCCTTGCTTATTGATCCATTGCACATAAGCTTGTTTATTTCTATTGTGTTGAGCTAAATTTTTGGCGAATTTATGATAGCCGAAATTCTCCACATCTGCCACGAAGAAGAAATACTCATGCTTTCCGTAGTTTAAAACAGCATCTATAGAAGAAATGTCAGGCATAGCAATGGGACCAGGAGGAAGCGTGATATTCATATAGGTGTTGTACGGAGACTCCAGCTTAAGATCTTTATAAAGCACTCTTTTTATAATCGTATCGAAATTCCCGGATTGTTCTTTTATAGCGTAGATAACCGTGGGATCTGCTTCCAATTTCCAACCATTATTAATTCTATTCATATACACCCCAGCCACCTTCGGTCGTTCATCTACTTTTGCCGTTTCTTTCTGTACAATTGAAGCCACTACTGTAACTTGATTTGGAGTTAAACCAATTTCTTTAGCTTTATCCAATCTCTCCTGATTCCAAAATTTTTCGTATTCTGTAAGCATCCGCTCTCTAAAACCCTCTGCAGAAGTATTCCAAAAGAATTCATATTTGTTAGGGATATACAATCCTAATGCCTCTTGTTTGTTCAAATTATTGGCATTTAAAAAAACATCATCTTGCATAGTTTTTAATAAGGAAATACTATCTGCTTCAATCTGCACTGCAATTCTTCCCGCAAGTTCTTCTAATCTTTCTTGATTATTGAATACAACAGAAACGGGTGTATTCTGGCTTCGAAGTACATTCACAAGATCATTGTTATTCATACCCTTTTTCAGAATATACTTTCCTGCTTTTATATTTGCAGCGTATCCCTTTTTCTGAGCTACGGCATCAAAAGAAGATAGATCATCGAGCAATGGACGCAAACTATCAATAGCTATTTGATATGTGGCACCTGTTGGAATATAAACTGTTGCCGTTTTGTTTTCGAATTTAGTATTCGGTGAGAAAATTGAATTATATACAGAATAACTGAATATACCTAATGCTACAAGCCCAAGAAGGGCGATGATCCAAAGAATTTTTTTAATATACATTATTTATTAATTGGTAAAGAATTTCGTCCTTAAATTTTCCATTTACTAAAACCCAGTCTTTCTTAATGCCCACAGGCTTAAAATCGCATTTCTCGAATAGCTTGATACTAGCCAAGTTATCTATAGTAACATTTGCATATAATTGATGTAAGCATAAGTGAGTAAAACAATAATTACTAATCAATTTTAAAACCTCTGCACCATAGCCCTTCCCTCGGTTTTCATCACTAACAATTAGAATTCCTAGAGCAGCCCTACGATCTTTAGGCTCTAGATCGAATATATCTATTAATCCTATTGGCGTGTCATCAAGCCTACAGATCATTAATCGAAGCTGTTTTACATCAAAAATATCACGATGGGAGTTTTGCAGGTATTTTTTAATCAAAAATCGGGAATAGGGTACTCTGGTGGAACTTATCTCCCAAAAATCTTCAGAGTTTTCCACCTCCTGAATAAAATCCAGATCTTCGGGCTCCAAAGCCCTTAAATAAACTTTATCACCTTTTAAGGTTAACATTCAAACTCTCCTTTAAAAACTTTTGCAGTTGGTCCAGTAAGCCAGATATTATGATATGCACCGTCATTATTTTCAAAAGATACTTGTAGCTTCCCTCCTGGCGTTTCTAAATTGATAGTATTAGCCACGGTTTTACCTATTGCATTTACAGCGAGCGCAACCGCAGTAACGCCAGTTCCACATGAATAGGTCTCATCCTCTACCCCTCTTTCATAAGTCCTTACCAAAAAAGTATCTAGCTCTGTTTGTTGAACAAAATTTACATTTGTCCCTCCACAAGATTCATATTTTTCTGAATATCGAATGGCTGCCCCATCTCGTTTTACGTTGATATCTCCAACTTCTTCTGAAAACAAAATATGATGTGGAGAGCCGGTATCTAAAAACAATTCCTCTTCATTTATCCCTTTTGCTAATACATCTTGCATTTTCAAACTCACAATATTTCCATCTATAGTTGCCTCATGAAGACCATCTATTGCAGTAAAAGTTGCTTTATCATTAATAATTCCAAGAAGTTTTGCAAATGCCACCAAACATCTTCCGCCATTTCCACACATGCTACTCTGGTTTCCATCAGAATTATAATATACCATCTTAAAGTCTTCAGAAGATATTTCAGAATTTTCCAAAAGTATTAAACCATCAGCTCCTATCCCAAATCTTCGATGACAAAGGTCGTGTACTAGTTTGGTATTATTTTTGGAGAATACATCATTGCGATTATCAACCATTATAAAATCATTTCCTGTGCCGTGGAATTTGTAAAAAGGAATGTTCATGAATGCAGATTTGAATAAAACAAATATACAACAATCACACAAAAACTATCGCTGTACATGTAGGCATTTAGGTCCATTTTATTTGACAGTAGGTTGATTAGTTTTTAATTAAAAAAATAAAGTAGCAATGAAACAATTTATTAAATTACTTGGTGTTTCCATACTAGGTGGTGTATTTACACTAGGCTCTTACAAACTGATCATTGATGAGGATGAATCTTTTTTTGAGCGATCTCCTATAGAACAAGAATCTTCATCGTTTATTCCAGTTTCCAATTCTAATAATATCTACGGAACAAATGCAGATTTTACTGAAGCTGCCGAAAAAACAGTTCACTCTGTAGTTCATGTAAAAAATGTTGCAGTTTTTGATAAGCCAAGTAGTGTTTGGGAATATTATTCTCGAGGCGGAAATACCGGCAAAGCTTTACAAGGAGCAGGATCTGGAGTCATTATCTCGCCAGATGGGCATATAATTACCAATAACCACGTAATAGATGGTGCCGGAGAAATCGAAGTGACGTTAAACAACAATAAAACCTATGTTGCGAAATTAATTGGAACAGACACCAAAGCAGATATTGCACTTATTAAAATTGATGCGACAGAGCTGGAATACATTCCTTTTGGAAATTCCAACAACGTTAAATTAGGTGAATGGGTTTTGGCAGTTGGGAATCCTTTTAATTTAACTTCTACTGTAACTGCGGGAATTGTAAGCGCAAAGGCAAGGGATTTAAATACTAATAATGCAAGTCCGCAATCATTTATCCAAACCGATGCTGCAATAAACCCTGGAAATAGTGGCGGTGCACTGGTAAATATAGCTGGTGAATTAATTGGAATTAATACCGCTATCACTTCACAAACCGGTAGTTATATTGGTTATGGTTTTGCAGTTCCTTCTAATAATGCTAGGAAAATTGTTGAGGATATTATGGAATATGGAAATGTGCAGCAAGGAATCTTAGGGATTAGAGGACAAGACGTAAATCAGTTCATTTCAAAACAATCAGATCTTTCAACATCGCAAGGTGTTATTGTAGAGGATGTAGATTCTGGTAGTGGAGCCGCAATAGCAGGCATAAAACAGGGAGATGTGATTCGACAAATAGATAATATTGAAATTAGAAAAATGTCTGACCTAACCGGATATTTAGGATCTAAAAGACCCAAAGATGTGGTGAAGGTGAAAATATTAAGAGATGGAAGGGAAAAAGAGGTCGATGTAAAATTAGCTAAATACGAAACATTTGCCATCACAGCAATAGGTTTGGAAGTTACAAATACTTCTAAAGCAGAACTTAAAGAATATAATACCTCAAATGGCGTAAAAATTTCCAGAGCATTGAAAAATGATAAACAATCTCAAGCTTTAATTGGAATAATCATCACAAAAATAAATAGTCAGAAAGTAAATAGTGTAGAGGATGTTAAAGGAATAATAAATTCGAACACTTCCGAAGAGCCTATCAGCATTACATTTGTGAATAAAGAAGGAAAAGAACAAACCTATATTTGGAGGTAAAAAATCCCACTGAATAAAAATAACCTACTGGAATAATTTCAGCAGGTTATTTTTTTTAGAAATATTTCACGAAAACGTTTGAAATCTATACTTTTGCACCGTTTTAAAAACACAATGTAACTCAACAAAAAAATGGGATTTAACGAAGTTTACGAAAAAGAACTTGCTTTTCAAGCAGACCGCAGACGTGCCTCTGTGGAGTTTATTAAAATAATAAGCGATCTATGGTATGACAAATCCATAGAATTGGTTTTATTCAGAAATCAACTGATCAATAGAAATGTAAGTGACATTCTTAACCTACATGAATATGCAGGGGCTTTTGTAGAAAAGCCGATCTCAATTTTCGATTCTGTTGAAATTGCTCAGGCTATAAAAGACCTAGATCTTCCGCCAGCAAAATTAGATATTGGAAAACTTACTTACGAGTATCACTTAGAAGATGTAGATTATAATAACGCAAAGGCTTTTATTGCCTCTAAATTAAAAGATGCCAAAGATTACCAGGACATCACTCCCAAAGACGTGGTGCTTTATGGATTTGGTAGAATTGGTAGGTTAGTTGCTAGAGAATTAATGACCAGAACGGGAGTTGGTAGCCAACTAAGACTTCGAGCTATTGTAACACGTGGTAAGGTAGATGCAACTATTTTAGAAAAAAGAGCTTCTCTTTTAAGAAATGATTCTATTCATGGAGATTTTTCAGGTACTGTTAACGTAGATGTAGAAAACTCTGCTTTAGTAATTAATGGGACTACTGTTCATATTATTTCAGCGAACAATCCAGAAGAAATAGATTATACAGAGTATGGAATTGACGATGCTCTTATTATAGACAATACAGGTGCATTTAGAGATAAAGAAGAATTATCCAGGCACTTAAGCTCTAAAGGAGCTAGTAAAGTGTTAATTACAGCACCAGCAAAAGGAATTCCAAATATTGTTCACGGTGTTAATCATACGGAACATGACCCAGATGAGGTCTCGATTTTCTCTGCTGCTTCTTGTACTACCAATGCGATCACTCCGGTTTTAAAAGCTATTCAAGATTCCTTAGGTGTTGTTCATGGCCATTTAGAAACTATTCATGCATATACCAACGATCAAAACTTGGTAGACAATATGCATAGTAAATATAGAAGAGGTCGTGCCGCAGGATTAAATATGGTAATTACCGAAACTGGAGCTGGACAAGCAGTAGCAAAAGCATTGCCCGTTTTTGATGGAAAATTAACTTCTAATGCAATTAGAGTACCTGTTCCTAATGGATCTTTAGCAATTTTAAATCTTGAGGTGGAAGCTACCACTTCTGTAGAAGGCGTAAATGCTATTCTTAAAAACTACGCTTTGGAAGGAGAGTTGGTAGAGCAAATAAAGTATTCTATAGATAATGAGTTGGTTTCTTCAGATATTGTTGGTTCCTCTGCTCCTGCAATTTATGATAGTAAAGCAACCATAGCAACTGCCGATGGGAAAAATATCGTACTATATATCTGGTATGATAATGAATATGGATATAGTCATCAAGTAATTAGATTAGCAAAATACATCGCTAAAGTAAGACGTTTTACTTATTACTAGTCTTCTTATCCTTCTAAGGAAATTAACTTATATAAAAAGGTTCAGAAATTTCTGAACCTTTTTTATTATATCTCACGTTAAATTATATTCAGCTCTCTAACTTTATTTTTGAATAAGTCGCGTTTTATAACATAATTAATTCTTTAAGAAACAAGGCCCTTAATAACTTCCTTGAAGATGTGATTATTAAACCACATCAACCTAACTTGCATAAATCAAGTTAAATGGCAATAAGTATTTTTTAGGAACGTTGATAGGAGTACCAAACAAAAAACAATAAAATGAATAAACTATTATTATTAGGATTAGCGACCCTCTTTTTTACATTTTCGGCAACTGCCCAGGAAATAGAAGAAAGTGAAAATCCTGTGGAAGATGAATTTACAAGAATTATTGAAGGATCTAATGATTATCAGGGTTACAAAGTTGTAGACTACAACGATCTAGTGAAACTGAAACAGAACACCGCAAATTTTATCTCTAATTTAAATAATGAAATTGTCACTCAAAACAACACTATAGAGCAACAGCAAAAGGAGATAACGCAATTAAAAAACAATCTTGAAAGCACTCAGGATAACTTAAAAGAAGTTACTGCAGAAAAAGATGCGATCACGTTTTTAGGAATGCCATTTAGCAAAGGAACCTATATGGCACTTATGTGGGGAATTGTAGCGATCTTGATCTTATTTTTGCTTTTCTTTATATTCCAATTTAAGAAAGGTCATGCACAAACTACGGAAGCTAGAAATAATCTAATCGCAACCGACAAAGAGTTCGATGAATATAAAGCAAAAGCGCTTGTTAAAGAGCAACGATTAGGGAGATTATTGCAAGACGAAAGAAATAAAGCAAGTGACAGATAAATAAGATTTCTTCACAAGATTTAGCTTACACATATTTCGCATCTTTGCACTCTTAAAATAAACCAGCATGCGCATAGATATTATAACAGTTGTCCCTGACATTCTTACCAGTCCTTTTGAAGTTTCCATATTAAAGCGAGCTATAGAAAAAGGACTTGTAGAGATACACTTACACAACCTTAGGGACTATGTAACTGATAATTATAAGCAGATAGACGACTACCAATTTGGTGGTGGCGCAGGAATGGTAATGATGATAGAGCCAATAGATAAATGTATTACTGATTTAAAATCTCAAAGAGATTATGACGAAGTGATTTACATGACACCCGATGGAGATAAATTTGACCAGAGAACTGCAAATACACTTTCCTTAAAAGAAAATATTATAATTCTTTGCGGCCACTATAAAGGAGTAGATCAAAGAGTACGAGATCACTTTGTAACAAAGGAGATTTCTATCGGAGATTATGTACTATCTGGAGGCGAATTAGCCGCTGCAGTAGTTTGCGATTCGATAATTAGATTGATTCCTGGAGTTTTAGGAAATGAAACTTCAGCACTTACAGATTCTTTTCAAGATGACCTGTTAGCGCCACCGGTCTATACGAGACCTGCAGATTATAAAGGATGGAAAGTACCAGAAATTTTAACCTCTGGAAATTTCCCTAAAATAGAATCATGGAGAGAAGATCAATCCTATGAAAGAACAAAAAAATTACGCCCAGATTTATTAGGAGAGGAATAATTTGAGATTCTGCTTGTTTATAGTTTAAAATTATCTAATTTTGCACTCGTTTCTATATTAACCTCTGGCGAGATCCGTGAATGTTGGTTTAGACTTTATTAAAAATATTAATTATGGAATCCCTAATTAAATTCGTTCAAGACGAATTCGTTACTAAAAAAGAATTTCCTGAATATTCTGCAGGTGACACAATCACTGTATACTATGAAATTTCGGAAGGGGCTAAAACTCGTACCCAGTTTTTTAGAGGTGTTGTAATTCAAGTTAAAGGAACTGGTACTTCAAAAACTTTTACCATTAGAAAAATAAGTGGTACAGTTGGGGTAGAACGTATATTTCCGGTTAACTTACCTGCATTGCAAAAAATTGAAGTTAATAAACGTGGTGCCGTTAGAAGAGCTCGTATTTATTACTTTAGAGGTCTTACAGGTAAAAAAGCCCGTATCAAGGAACAAAGAAGAAGATAAATTATCTTTCTCTTGAGAAAATAAAAAAGCCCCTTAATTGGGGCTTTTTTATTGATTTATTTTAATCAAATCAGCTAAAGTAAATCATTAAATTAATTAACAAAAGTTGACAAGCACCCATCATAACCTATTGAAAACTAAATAGTTAAAATTCTTGATTTTACTGAAAATTGATTGTAAATTTATATGTGCCTTAAAAATAAAGAGGATGACAAGAGGATTTCTCTATTTTAAATAAGGTGCTGTAAAGTTATTTCTTTACACAGGTCCTTATCTTGTATATAACGTATATTTTGCCAAGCAAAAGCAGTTTGAAAGATTTGACCGTTTTTGATATAATTTAATCGCGTTTGTGAGCAAATTATGTCATTTGCAGTAACGCACGAAGTAAGTTGTATTAATTGACTTATGAATGATCTTTAATGATTCAGCGGTAAAGCGTTACTTCATTTGAAGCCATTTCAATATACAAGGTATGTTGAAATGGCTTTTTTATTATTAAATTTTCCCTAAAACCGAGGTTTTAGCCCTTCCCTACCTATGATAAAAATTCTAAAATACGTATCTTCGCGAGACTTAGGATTTTACATCCTACATTTTTAAAAATCCATAAATAAATAATAAACCTAATAGGTAATCGGAATTTTATTCCAAAGCAATATTCGGCTTATTCAAAAATAAATAATTATATGAATCAAAGATCAAAAATAGTTTATACAAAAACAGATGAAGCCCCAATGTTGGCGACATTTTCTTTATTGCCAATAATTAAAACTTTTACCAATTCTTCTAATATTGAAATTGAGGCAAAAGATATTTCTTTAGCGGCTAGAATACTAGCTAGCTTTTCTGATGATCTACCTGAAGGACAACGAGTACCAGATGCATTAAAAGAATTAGGAGAATTAGTTACAAAACCTGAAGCTAACATTATTAAACTTCCAAATATAAGCGCCTCAGAACCTCAATTAGAAGCAGCTATCAAGGAACTTCAAGAAAAGGGATTTGATTTGCCTAACTATCCAGGTGAGCCAAAAAATGAAGAAGAAAAGAATATTAAAAAGAAATACGACAAGGTTAAAGGTAGTGCTGTAAATCCAGTTCTAAGAGAAGGTAATTCAGACCGAAGAGCTCCAAAAGCGGTGAAGAATTATGCTAAAGAAAACCCGCATTCTATGGGCAATTGGGATTCTAATTCAAAAACCCATGTTGCCACTATGAATTCTGGAGACTTCTTTCATAATGAAAAGTCTTTAACTCTTAATCATTCTGATGTCCTAAGTATAGAATTAGAAGACGCTAATGGGAAAACTACCATCTTAAAAGAAAATTTAAAAGTTCTTGATGGGGAAATTATCGATGCTACCGTAATGAGTAAATCGGCACTCATATCGTTTTTGAATGAACAGATTGCTGACGCTAAAGAAAAAGACGTATTGTTTTCTCTACACATGAAAGCAACAATGATGAAGGTATCCGATCCAATAATTTTTGGTCATGCTGTACGTACATTTTTCAATGACCTTTTTGAAAAATATAACGATACCTTTGATAAAATTGGCGTGAATGTGAATAGTGGATTAGGAGATCTATTAAATGCACTATCAGATTTACCGGAAAACCAGAGAAAAGAAATAGAAGCCGATTTAAAGGAAGGTTTCAAAAATGGCCCTTCTCTAGCTATGGTAAATTCAGATAAAGGAATTACCAATCTACATGTGCCTAGTGATGTAATTATTGATGCCTCTATGCCTGCAATGATAAGAACTTCCGGTAAAATGTGGAATTCAAAAGGAGCTCTCCAAGATACAAAAGCTGTGATTCCAGACAGCAGTTATGCTGGGATCTACCAAGCTACCATAGATTTCTGTAAAGAAAATGGAGCCTTTGATCCTACTACAATGGGAACTGTTCCTAATGTTGGGTTAATGGCACAAAAAGCAGAAGAATACGGATCTCATGACAAAACCTTTGAAATTTCTTCAAACGGATCTGTAAAAGTAAAAAACTCTAAAGGGGAAGTAATTCTTGAGCATTCAGTAGAAGAAGGTGACATCTGGAGAATGTGTCAGGTTAAAGATGCACCTATTCAGGACTGGGTGAAATTGGCAGTTTCTAGAGCTAAAGCTTCCGGGATGCCAGCTATTTTCTGGTTAGATGAAAAGAGAAGTCATGATGCCGAAGTAATTAAAAAAGTTAATAAATATTTAGCTGAAGTAAGTACTGAAGGTCTTGACATTCAAATAATGGCTCCATTTGAAGCAACCAATTACACTCTTAAACGAGTAAAAGCTGGACAAGACACTATTTCTGTAAGTGGAAATGTACTTAGAGATTACTTAACAGATCTTTTTCCAATTTTAGAGTTAGGAACAAGTGCGAAAATGTTATCTATAGTTCCTTTAATGAATGGTGGTGGTTTATTTGAAACTGGCGCGGGTGGATCTGCTCCAAAGCATATCCAACAATTCCTAAAAGAAGGACATTTACGATGGGATTCCTTAGGAGAGTTTTTAGCATTAGCGGTGTCTTTAGAACATTTAGGTCAAAAATTCGATAATAAAAAAGCCTTAATTCTTTCGGAAACCTTAGATGAAGCTACTGAAGAATTTTTACGTAACGACAAATCTCCATCTAGAAAGGTAAATGAATTAGATAATAGAGGAAGTCATTTTTATTTAGCTCTTTATTGGGCTCAGGGACTAGCGAGGCAAGATAAGGATCAATCCTTAAAAGACGAGTTCACGAAAATCGCTATGCAATTAGCAGAAAACGAAACAAAAATTCTTAAGGATCTAATTGATGCTCAAGGTAAAAAAGTAGATATTAAAGGCTACTATTATCCTACTGAAGATCTAATTAGTAAAGCTATGAGACCTAGTGAGACCTTGAATAATATTATGGGAAAATAAAAATTCAATTTTAATCCCTCATTGAGGGTTTAATTCCCCGAGGTCTGCCCGATACGTTCAGGCGGGTTTGCCTCGAATTTATAAAAGTATTTTTCAAATCGTACCTCGTGGGCTTGCCCCGAGGTATGATTTACTTAGAAAGCCCTGTTGAAATACATTAGGGCTTTTTTTATTCATTAAAGATCTTCGCTAAACATTATAGAATTGTTTCATAAGAACGCCATTGTTTTTATGTGCATTAAACTACAAATCCTATATTTACTGCAAAAAATAGTTTGGCAAAATTATTCTCAACATTATTCATTTTCTTCTTTAGTTTCCTTCAAGCCCAAGACACTTTCACTATTAATGGTGTGATAAAAGATGACTCCAATAATGAAACATTATACGGGGTTAATATATTGATCACCAATTTAAATACAGGTGTTGTTAGTAACGAATATGGTTTTTATTCTTTAAAACTTCCAGAAGGTACACACAACTTAGTGATTTCATATCTAGGGTATCAAGAACAGTCTATTACAATAGAAATTGATAAGAATATTACCTATAATTTTTCATTAGTAGAAACTTCAGAAAGTTTAGATGAAGTTCTCATTACTAATGATACCCAAAGATCTAATATTCGAGGGCCAGAAATGAGTGTGAACAGGTTAGATATAAACACCATTCAAAAATTACCCGTTGTATTTGGCGAGGTAGATGTTGTTAGATCCTTATTATTATTACCAGGAGTTTCAAATGCAGGAGAAGGTTCTTCGGGGTTTAATGTAAGGGGGGGCGCTGTAGACCAAAATCTTATCCTGTTAGATGAAGCTACTATATACAATTCCTCACATTTGTTCGGTCTTTTTTCTGTTTTTAATCCAGATGCAATCAAAAATTTGAAATTATATAAAGGAGGAATTCCAGCAAAATATGGTGGTAGAGTTTCATCTGTACTAGAGATCTTTCAAAAAGATGGTAACAGTAAAGAGTTTAAAGCGAATGGGGGAATAGGAGTAATCTCTAGTAGGCTTTTAGCTGAAGGTCCCATTGTTCAGGACAAAGGTTCTTTTTTAATTGGAGGTAGAAGTTCCTATGCGCACCTATTCCTAAAATTAACTGATAATGAAAACACTGCCTATTTTTACGATCTAAATACAAAGTTGAGTTATAGATTAGATAATAGTAACACCATCTTGTTTTCCGGTTATTTTGGTAGAGATGTATTCAACATAAATGATAGCTTTAAGAACACTTATGGAAATGCAGTCTTCAACCTAAGGTGGAACCATGTTCTTACAGATAACATTTTCACCAATCTTTCAGTAATTTATAGCGATTACTATTATGGTCTAACCCTGGATTTTGTAGAGTTTAATTGGAATAGCGGCATTAAAAATCTCAATTTAAAATACGACTTCGGTCAGTATATTAGTGAAAATCTTAGTCTGGAATACGGAATTCAGAACACCTATTATGAATTTAATCCGGGAGAGATTGAGCCAAGCACACCAACATCTGGTATTATAGATAATAAATTAACCAAAAAATATGCTTTTGAAAGTGCTCTGTATTTATCAGCCGAACATCAAATTAGTAATAAATTAACTGCAGAATATGGTTTACGATTTAGCAATTTCTTTAGATTAGGCCAAGATGAGCTTAATATTTATGATAATGATCAAGCGGTAGTTTTCAATAATGATTTTAAAATATATGAAGAGGCAGAACCAATTGGTTCCAAAAATTTGAAGAAATCTAAAGTTGAAAAATATTTCCATGTATTAGAACCAAGAATAGCTTTGGCTTATAGTCTTAATAACAACCAATCTGTTAAAATAAGTTACAATAGGATGGCCCAATATTTACATCTTATTACCAATACCAGCTCTCCTACTCCATTAGATATTTGGGCTCCTAGTGGTAAATATATAGATCCTCAGATCCTCGATCAGGTTGCATTAGGATATTTTCAAAACTTAAGAGAAGATGCTTATTCTATAGAAATTGAAGGATTTTATAAAAAGATCAAAAACAGGATCAACTATGTAGATGGTGCAAATCTTATTGCTAATAATGCAATTGAACAAGTTATATTACCAGGAAAAGCAAGAGCTTATGGATTAGAATTATTATTAAAAAAGAATAAAGGGGATTTCACTGGTTGGTTTGCTTACACATTATCAAAATCAGAACAGAAAACACCTGGTAGAACAGCATTAGAAACCGGAATTAATAATGGTTCATGGTATAATACGGCTTATGATAAAACCCATGATGTATCTATAACTGCTAGTTACGAATTAAGTGAAAGGTGGCAAATAAATAGTAACTTCAATTATCAAACTGGATTACCAACCACGTATCCAAATGCTCAATACACATTCGAGAATTTAGTGATTCCTGTTTATTCTGCAAGAAATAGTGAACGTTTACCCGCATATCACAGACTAGATCTTTCAGCAACATATACCCCACCGAAAAACAAAAATAGAAATTTTAAATCTTCGTGGAACTTTGGCATTTACAATTTGTATGGAAGGAAAAATGCAGTTTCTCTAAGCTTTAGAAATAATGACGATACGGGCATGAACGAAGCGGTTAGACTATCTCTCTTTGGTATAATACCCTCAGTAACCTATAACTTTAAGTTCTAGAAAATGAAAATAGCTCATAATATCTTATTACTTATATTAATTATAATATGTTGTTCCTGTGAAGAAGTTGTTCAAGTAGATTTGCAAGAGTCTTCACCCAGACTTGTAGTAGAAGCTTCCATTATTTGGGAGAAAAGGAGCAATGGAAACTCCCAAATTATATATTTAACCAAGACAACCCCTTATTTTGACTCAGAAATTACTCCCGCGAAAGATGCCATAATTGAAATTGTATCTTCTTCTGGAGAAACATTTAAATTCATAGAGGAAGAATCAGGCATCTATGTCAACACAAATTTCCTACCTGAACTGAATAAAGAATACCAATTAACTATCCGGTATAACAACGAAATTTATTCCGCTACCGAAAGTATGATTCCTGTAGTTGATTTAGAGGAAGTGGAACAGACCCTTAATGGTGGTTTTAGTGGAGATGACATTGAGTTAAAAGCGTATTTTACAGATCCTGCTGAAATTTCTAATTATTATTTATTTAAATTCTTTTTAGATGATATCTCTGTTCAAATTAATGATGATGAATTCACGAATGGCAATAGAACCTTTGCCTATTTTTCTGATGAAGACCTGAAGGTTGGAGATATAGTAAATTTCGAAATTCAGGGAATTTCAGGAAGATTTTATGAATATCTTTACATTTTAAGTTCTCAAGCTGGGGAAAACAATGGAGGTCCCTTTCAAACCCAGCCAACCACAGTAAGAGGTAACATAATTAATGAAACTAATCCCGATAATTTTGCATTTGGTTATTTTAGACTTTCACAGACAGACAATCTCGAATATACGATCCAATAACTACTGGAAAATTAAATAGAAACATTATGAAACACACTAATAAAGAAATGCTCGGTAAAGGCATCAAATATTTAGCAGGAGCTTTACCCTTAACTTTATTAGGCCCTGTTGTACTCTATTCTGCTTTTCATAATAAAGAACATCCATATTATATTGCCGTTCTAATATTTGGTCTATTGGCTTTTATTGGGGCTATTATATTAATGTTTCTTGGAATTCGCACCATCATGAAAGCCCTATTTGATTAAAATCATCCACCAGATAAAATTAACAGCATTAAAATTCTTGCTTTTACCTCTTTATTACCAATAAGTTATTCCAATTCTTTTGTGGCGTCCCACCTCGGCTTCGCCTTGTGCCGGGCTTTCCGAGCTACACGATAGCTTGCTCCAATCCCTGGTCGGACATCCTAAGGATGCTTCAGCATTTAGGGAATGGAGGATCCTTAATTCAGTACATTTTTTTGGGTTCTCTGGGCAAGTCAATTTTTAATAAAAACTTTTAGATATAAAATTCTGGGATTTAAATAATATAGTTTGATTCCAGCCCTGCAAGGGTTTCAAACCCTTGCAGGGCTTATTCCAAAATAGGCAGTTGATTAATTAAACAATAACAGTAAAATGCTAAAATTTTAGGGCACCGTTTGAAGGAGATCAAGGCTTCGTTTAGAGGCGTCAGGGATGTGAAATAGTTTTCGTCATTTTCAACACTTGCAGGGCTTATTCCAAAAAGGCGGTTGATCAGTTAAATTAGAGGTGTCAGAGATGTGAAAAAACCCCTCCATCTTTAGATGAAGGGGTTTTAGGATATTGATATAAACAAAAAAAGCACCTATCTTACGATAAGTGCTTTTCAAAAAAAAGGCGACGACATACTCTCCCACAAAAATGCAGTACCATCTGCGCTAACGGGCTTAACTTCTCTGTTCGGAATGGGAAGAGGTGAGCCCCGTTGCTATAGCCACCTTAAATCTTTAAGAAAGTAGTGAGATTTTAGTAGTGAGTAGTGAGATTACATCTCAATACTCCATTCTCAATACTAACTTCTAATAAAATTAACATAGTTGGGAAATAAACAATAGAAGAAAATTAATTCAAATAATTAATAGCGAATTAGATAGGTTTTTCGCTCTCCCTTGTTCCGAAGAAAAAGGGAGAACTGCACTAAGCTTTACGGATTATTAGTACCACTCGGCTATGACATTACTGCCTTTACACCTATGGCCTATCAACGTGGTAGTCTTCCACGGTCCTTTAAAGAAATCTCATCTTGTGGTGGGTTTCGCGCTTATATGCTTTCAGCGCTTATCCCTTCCGAACGTAGCTACCCAGCAATGCTCCTGGCGGAACAACTGGTGCACCAGAGGTTCGTCCAACTCGGTCCTCTCGTACTAGAGTCAGATCCACTCAAATTTCTAACGCCCACTGTAGATAGAGACCGAACTGTCTCACGACGTTCTGAACCCAGCTCGCGTGCCACTTTAATGGGCGAACAGCCCAACCCTTGGGACCTTCTCCAGCCCCAGGATGTGACGAGCCGACATCGAGGTGCCAAACCCCCCCGTCGATGTGAGCTCTTGGGGGAGATCAGCCTGTTATCCCCGGCGTACCTTTTATCCTTTGAGCGATGGCCCTTCCATGCGGAACCACCGGATCACTATGCTCTACTTTCGTACCTGATCGACCTGTATGTCTCTCAGTCAAGCTCCCTTATGCCATTGCACTCTACGCACGGTTACCAAGCGTGCTGAGGGAACCTTTAGAAGCCTCCGTTACTCTTTTGGAGGCGACCACCCCAGTCAAACTACCCACCAAGCATTGTCCTTCCAGTGGAAGTTAGGCTTCAAACAAGTAAAGGGTGGTATTTCAACAATGACTCCACCACACCTAGCGATGCAGCTTCAACGTCTCCCACCTATCCTACACATCACTTGTCCAAAGTCAATACTAAGCTATAGTAAAGGTGCACGGGGTCTTTTCGTCCCACAGCGGGTAATCGGCATCTTCACCGATACTACAATTTCACCGAGCTCATGGTTGAGACAGTGTCCAGATCGTTGCACCATTCGTGCAGGTCGGAACTTACCCGACAAGGAATTTCGCTACCTTAGGACCGTTATAGTTACGGCCGCCGTTTACTGGGGCTTCAATTCAATGCTTCGTGCAAGCACTAACATCTCCTCTTAACCTTCCAGCACCGGGCAGGTGTCAGGCCCTATACATCATCTTTCGATTTAGCAGAGCCCTGTGTTTTTGATAAACAGTCGCCTGGACCTCTTCACTGCGGCCCATCCGAAGATGGGCGACCCTTCTCCCGAAGTTACGGGTCGATTTTGCCTAGTTCCTTAACCATGAATCTCTCGAGCACCTTAGAATTCTCATCCCAACTACCTGTGTCGGTTTACGGTACGGGCTGCCACCACTTGCTTTTCTTGGAAGTCGATTTGCTAGATTATCACGCCGGCCGAAGCTTTTGTGTACTATCGCCGTGTTACCACTGGCTTCAACGTACTATTCCGTCAGTACGCACTAACTTTTCGCCTCCGTCACGTTTAACGTGGGGCAGGTACAGAAATATTAATCTGTTGTCCATCCACTAACCCATTCGGGGTCGCGTTAGGTCCCGACTAACCCTCAGCTGATTAGCATAGCTGAGGAAACCTTAGTCTTTCGGTGTGCGGGTTTCTCGCCCGCATTATCGTTACTTATGCCTACATTTTCTTTTGTAACCAATCCAGCAAGCCTCACGACTCACCTTCAGCTTTGTTACAATGCTCCCCTACCACTTACAATTCAAAAACTGTAAATCCATAGCTTCGGTAGTATATTTATGCCCGATTATTATCCATGCCGAACCGCTCGACTAGTGAGCTGTTACGCACTCTTTAAATGAATGGCTGCTTCCAAGCCAACATCCTAGCTGTCTGGGCAGTTCAACCGCGTTATTTCAACTTAATATACATTTGGGGACCTTAGCTGATGGTCTGGGTTCTTTCCCTCTCGGACATGGACCTTAGCACCCATGCCCTCACTGCTGATCAACATTTTATAGCATTCGGAGTTTGTCAGGAATTGGTAGGCGGTGAAGCCCCCGCATCCAATCAGTAGCTCTACCTCTATAAAACTTTAAATCAACGCTGCACCTAAATGCATTTCGGGGAGTACGAGCTATTTCCGAGTTTGATTGGCCTTTCACCCCTACCCTCAGGTCATCCCAAGACTTTTCAACGTCAACGGGTTCGGTCCTCCACTATGTGTTACCACAGCTTCAACCTGCCCAAGGGTAGATCACACGGTTTCGCGTCTACCACTACCAACTATACTAGCCCTATTAAGACTCGCTTTCGCTACGGCTCCACATCTTAAATGCTTAACCTTGCTGGCAACGGTAACTCGTAGGCTCATTATGCAAAAGGCACGCCGTCACCCCTAAAGGCTCCGACCGCTTGTAAGCGTATGGTTTCAGGATCTATTTCACTCCGTTATTCACGGTTCTTTTCACCTTTCCCTCACGGTACTGGTTCACTATCGGTCTCTCAGGAGTATTTAGCCTTAGCGGATGGTCCCGCCAAATTCATACAGGGTTTCACGTGCCCCGCACTACTCAGGATACTGCTATGGTTTATGATCTTTACTTATACAGGGCTATCACCTTCTTTGGCCACCCTTTCCAAGGTGTTCTAATTCATTACACAACCAACATCGCAGTCCTACAACCCCGGCCTGTCCGTAAACAGACCGGTTTGGGCTAATGCGCGTTCGCTCGCCGCTACTTACGCAATCACTTTTGTTTTCTTCTCCTCCGGGTACTTAGATGTTTCAGTTCCCCGGGTTCGCCTACCTTACGGTATACTATATCTTCAATATAGTGGGTTGCCCCATTCGGATACCTGCGGATCAATTTGTATGTGCCAATCCCCGCAGCTTTTCGCAGCTTATCGCGTCCTTCTTCGCCTCTGAGAGCCTAGGCATTCCCCATACGCCCTTATTTAGCTTATGTGCTTTTACCTAATTTGCTCAAATCTTATTCTTGCCGATATGCAAGAACAAAACTTTTATTATAATTATTCTTTTGCACTCGTAATTTCTTACAAGTACCTAATGTTTCTCGTATTCTTTATTTCCCAATATGTCAATGAACGTTTTTCCTATAATCACAACACCTTTTAAATGATACCCAAACGAAAAATGCTTGCGCAATCCTGATTGTTTAAAGTACCTATCTCCAAAGTGTCTTAAGGAGTAGTGGAGAATAACGGAGTCGAACCGTTGACCTTCCCGATGTAAAATCGGGACGCTCTAGTCCCATAAAATGACTAAAACTCTATTTCAATATGTAATGAACGTGTGTCCAATTAGCAATTACCATTTA
>NZ_VORY01000048.1 GCF_007997295.1 Gillisia hiemivivida
ATAGATTCTGTGTTAACTAACAAAAGGTTTTCTCTTTTATTTTATTATTTTTGTTACTCAAGACGGCTATAAGCTAGTCTGTAAAAGGATACTTTCTGCATTTGCATCTAGTGTCCTTTTTTGTTGATGATTATTGTCAAACCTAGTTTTATTCTTATCTACTACAAATATAAGTTCTAACATTTTTCTCTGAACAGCTATCAGTGCTTTCATTTTAATCCCGCTTTTGGCAACTATTCTCGCATATAGATCTCTATGAGATTTATTATACTTAACGGATGATAGAGAAGGTAGATGTAATGATTTTCTAAGATGCCTATTTCCTTTTTTCGATATCCGCGGTTTACCCTTTACAGATGTACCTGATTGTTTTTCCCTAACATCTAGACCCGCATAACCAGTCAACTGTTTTTTATTTCTTATTAGCTCGAACCCATTAGTCTCAGCTAATACTATAACCGCAGTCAGCTCTCCCACGCCAGGTATAGTGCATATATTCTTTACTCTCTCCATAATATCAGGATAATCCTTTAGCAACGTTGCTATATCCATTTTGATTTCTTTCTCTTGTCCGTTGAGAAATTTGATTCTCTCTGCAATGCGTTTTAGACTTCTTTCGTTTGGCACAGCTTCTGCTTTTTCTGCGTGTAGCTGATTTTTGACCATTGATCTCTGATCTACTATTTGATCACGCTCTCGGGTTAATTGCTTGAGCTGTCTATAAGCCTCTTTTGGACGATTCCAGTTATCTAGCTTACGTTCAAGACCGAACCTCATTATAGCTTGAGATGCTGTCTTATCAGTAATAGTGTTTATGTCCAATGTCCTAAAAAAATTACTAATCTTATTAGGCAATACAATACTTAAATCAAAACCACTTTCATCAAGGGCATAGGCGAGTTTTTCATGATAAACTCCGGTAGCTTCCATGACATATCTAACGCTATTTGCATTATTACTGTTGCTAGCTACCCAATCGATAAAATATTTTATACCATTTTCAGTATTTTTAAACACTTTGTATGATATGATTTCAATGTCCAAATTCTCATAGAGCCTTCCTAGAGATACAACTAATTCCTTTTGAGCTACATCAATACCTGCAACTTCCTTTAAAACTTTTTTCACGTGTTCAAATTTTTAAAATTAAAAGTGAAAAATCTCTGTTCGTCTTTTCTCCTGGTTGGATATTCTGGATACCGTTAAGGTTCCTTACATTCTGTTCAAACTCTACGAGATATAAAAGGATAAGGTCCTATCTATCGGTCGATATATCTTATGATTATCTAGCCATCGGTTGACTCTTACCCCCTTTCACTTATATCTGTAAAACTAGAAATTTATTCCAAATGCAAACATAGGAGC
>NZ_VORY01000049.1 GCF_007997295.1 Gillisia hiemivivida
GCTGGATTCAATGTTGTAACGCAACAAATCGTTGTTGGTTTTTGATGTTTCTAAGCTACAAATTTCAGCTCCATCTCCATCATTTCTTTAGGTGTTTTATAGCCTATGATTTTTCTCGGTCTATTGTTAAGTTTTTCTTGAATCCAATCGAGTTGTTTTTCACTTATTTCATTAAAATCAGTTCCTTTTGGAAGGTACCTTCTTATGAGTCCATTTGTATTTTCATTGGTACCTCTTTCCCAAGACGAATAGGGATGTGCAAAATAGATTCTCATGCCCGTTTTTTGTGTTATTTCTTCATGTCTGGCCATTTCGATTCCGTTGTCGTAGGTCATAGATTTCTTAAAAACCGGATTGAGTTGATTTAGAATATCAGAAAACATTTTAGCTACTTCACCGGCTTTTTTACTGCTTAATTTTATGATCAAAACGGATCTGGTCTTACGCTCTACAATCGTCCCAATGGCACTTTTATGGTTCTTTCCGATGATCAGATCTCCTTCCCAATGTCCGACTTCCTGTCTAAGTTCTATGTGTCTTGGTCTATCGTCAATACTGACTTGGTTGATTATTTTGCTCCCTGTACCACGTCTTTTCTTGGAAGGTCTTCTCCTTGTTTTTTTGCGCACGAGCAGTTTGATCAGTTTTTTGTTCAAGCTTGCTTGAGGGCGTGTGTAGATATGCCTGTAAATGGCTTCATGTGAAATAGACATGATAGGGTCATTAGGATAAATTTCTTTAAGTCTTCCTGAAATTTGCTCTGGTGTCCAATTGGATAATAGCCCTTTATAGACAAAAAACCTTAAAAGGGAATGCGTACTTATTTTATCCAGGTTTCTCTTGTTTAGATAGTCATCTTTAGCATTAAAATTAGCTAGGAATGCATCATACTTCTCTATTGGTTTGGTTACCCATTTATTGACTTCCCTAGAGATTGTAGAACGAGATCTATCAAGCTTTGTTGCTATATAGGTTTTGGTTCTTTCTTCATTTAAAAGGGTCTGGATAATGACTCTTTCTTTATAGGTTAGTCGCCTGTGTTTTTTTACTTCCATTTTACAAATCTATTATTTTAGATTTGTTGCGTTAAGTTATTGAATGGAAC
>NZ_VORY01000005.1 GCF_007997295.1 Gillisia hiemivivida
TTCCCTCTACCACGTCCCGTAGTGAGGCCTGTGTGTTTTTGGACACCTCTATCCATTTATAGGATTCTTTTTCTTCTATGGGCAGTTTACCGTACTGTCTTTCATGCTTTGATTTGAACTCTAAGGGCCTGTTCCAAACTTTAATATCAGAATAGCCGTAGGGGGTACCAGTCACGGCATCCAAGACCAAACTTGGATGAATAAAGAATCCCAATCCTTGGGAGCCCTTTGCATTGGTAGTGCCCACAAAGCTATCTTTATTGATCCTTTTACCATGGCTGCTTAAGTTGATTTCTGTGGTATCTTGGATACAGACAACGAATCTGCCGGCACATGCCGTCCGGCAATTATGAATCAGATTTTCTATAATATCTTTTTCACTGACCCTGTCGTTCTGCAAAAAACGGTAAACCGCTTTTGCCTCTGATTCATTCCTGCTAATCTGACGGATTGAATGGACGCTCTTACTGAATAAATCCGATAAAATCTTATTGCCTCTATAAACTAAACGTTTATCCTCTAGGTCTGTGAATCCCCTTTTCATTTTATTAGCAAAACTATTATTAGTCAGCTAAAATATTAAAAAATTGTGTCCACACGATAGGATGGTTCGGGAGGAAATTCTTTTAAAAATTCGAGGCAAGCCCGCCTGAATGAAATTCTTTTCGGGCAGGCCTCGGGGAATTGAACCCTCAATGAGGGATTAAACGAACATCGCCATTAAGCTACCACCAATAGCTCCAGAACTAACACCTGTAATAATTCCTAATACTGGAACACCAATTACATCTCCTAAAACATATCCTATGCATAATCCAAATATGCAGCCTATACACAAGCCAATAAAAATTCGAAGTTTATTCTTGTGAAACTTTTTCATAATCAATTAAATAATATAAATAAAGGGGTTGGTTAAACCTTTAATTAATACTATTAGATCACTTAATAAATCTTAGGGAACAATTTATTCTTAGGGAGACCTCAAAATATTAAACAAAAGCGAATTCCATAAATTCATCTTTTAAAAAATAATCTCGAAGGAAGGGCATTCGTGAATGGAAATTTAAAATTAGTTTATTTATTTTGACAAAAAAAATACATTTAATTATTTAAAGAGTTTTACAAAAACAAACACTGCTTTTTACTTCTGCGTACTGGCCGTAATTTTTAGAGATCTCATATCCATTTTTAAGATATAGCCCGACAGCCTCTTTAAAAGTTGTTCCCGTTTCTAAGATACATTTTTTGTAACCTAGCTCCTTTGACCATTGCTCCAACTCGGCTAACATGTTACTCGCTATCTTCTTTCCTCTTCCTTCGGGCAACACAAACATTCGTTTTATTTCTAGGGTCTCTTCATCATACTTCTTAAAAGCTCCACAACCAAGTGGTTCCTCACCATCATAAGCAACAATTACATGATTTATAGTATCAATTTTATTGAATTGAGCAAAAAACGCATGCTCATCTCCATCTCTTATCACCAGTTCTTTATCGAGCATTTTATTCAGGAAATTAAAGTCTACATTCTCTGAGTTGGTTCTTTTTAATTCTATCATAATTTGATCTTAAGCTCAAAAATACTTTTATCTAATTCTCTTCCGGTAAATTTTCATCTTTAAAAATTTCTCCAGAGATATCATGCAAAATGCAAGGTATTTTACTAGGACTAGCCAAATTGGCCATTAGTAATACAAGCATACATTTAAATAATAGCTTCTTCATACCAATTCGCTTTCCATTTATAAAGCAATAAGGGCTCCTTGCTATTTGGCAGGCTAATTTCTTCTAAATACTTAAAATCCAGTTTTTCGAGTAATTTTTGTAAACCCAGATTCATCCTATTTGTTATAGCACAAAGCCTTTCCAACTTAAACTCCAATAAAGCGATCTCTTTAATTTTAAAAGCACTTTCAAACGCATAACCTAGCTTTTCATATTCAGGTAAAAATGCGAATCCTATATCTATACCTTCCACCCCTTCCCTATCATACAATCCGCAACAACCAATCTTTATATTATCAGATTTTCTTGATACTGTAAAATTACAATAGCCATTTTTCTTGATCACGGGTAATATATCATTGTTAATATAGGTTTCAGCATCTTGTATATTACTAATATTTCTATCTCCAATAAATTTGCTCCATTTTGGAGTATTCAATAATTCGAAAATAAAAGCAGAATCATCCAAAGTGGTTTGTCTGAGTACTAACCGCTCAGTTTGGTAGGTTAAGTCTCGATTCATATAGATATTTTAATCAGCTAAAGATCGAAAATATATAGTTTAAATCACAACTTGTTTTTCTAAGACCTTTATATTCCAATTCGCAAGTTCTGCAGCGTTAGTATAGGTGCTATGTAAAAAAGCTAGTAACATTTTAGATAGATCTTCAGATTGTTGGACGTCTTTATAAGGCAAAATAAATTCTCCCATATCTTTAAAATAATAACCGCTCTTAGGTCTTATATGTGCGCTATTAAAACCTTTTGGTTCTGGATATATATTATTATAGATAGCGGCAAATGGCAACATTTCATTTCCAGGCCAAATTCCGCTAGTGCTTACTTCATGAGAGTATGCTTTATGGTTATCCCCATCTGGTAAATTAGGAATTCCTGCAGGATGTTTAGGGGTCTCCTTCCCAGAAAAACGGGAAACAGCTAGATCAAAACAGCGCCAAAAGAAATATACAGGACTTGATTTTCCAATAAATTCTGCACGAAACTAATTAAAAACCTCGGGGCAGGCCCACGAGGTATGTCCCGATGGTTCGGGAGGAAAATACTTTTAAAAATTCGAGGCAAGCCCGCCTGAATGAAATTCTTTTCGGGCAGGCCTCGGGGAACCTGCCCAGCCGGTCAGGCGGGTTAAACCCTCAATGAGGGATTAAAAACCTCATCTACATTTAACAACACGGTATACCAATTAGAAGCATGTACAGAATGAGATTCGTTATGCTTTTCATCTTTATCGAATGGGATGGGATCTACCATTTTATTAGGAGTCCTATTCATTTTCTCCTCGATCCCAAATTCCTTCAAAAATTCTGCTACATTTTTCCAACAATTAACAACGGACATATTCTTTAAACTGAAAGACCTATTTTCTCCTTTACTTGTTACAAAAGTCGCCAGTTTTATGGATATAATAAAAAACTAGAAATCAAGAACCTCGTGGCAGGCCCACGAGGTATGTCCCGATGGTTATGGAGGAAAATACTTTTAAAAATTCGGGGCAGGCCTTGGGGAATTAAACCCTCAATGAGGGATTAAATCAGTAAAAATTGAAATAATCGAGGATAAGAAACCTATTGAGTGATGTATTATCTACCTCTTAGCGTTTCTATTCTTTAGTCATCATAAATGCTGAAGAATAATTATAATAGTGTGAAACTGGGCAATTGTTTATAGCAATTCCTATGCATTGCCTTTTATAATCTGAAAAATCAAAAAAGGTTAAGGTGGCTGTTAATATTCGTTAAGCAGATAAATTATGTTTAAATTTTACTATAATTTTAATATAGAAAAAAATTAATGAACCCATAAAATACCGCACAGCGGAAAACGATATGAAAGCAAAAGACAAAAACTCAGAAAAGAAAGAAAATTTAAAATACAATCCAGAAATTACCGAGCACGATAAGGACGTTCTTAACCAAGACAACATCCACGGCGATGGAGGCGATGACCAGGAATTGAAAGACAGAAAAAGAAAAGTAGATTTTGCTGGTGAAGATCTAGATGTTCCTGGACGTAATCGAGCAAAAAAAGGAAACGGACCCGGAGGTATTAATGACGAGGAAAACAAACTCTTTAGCCAAGGTGGTGATTCTAAAGATAACTTAGAACGAGATGACGCTGCGAATCAAAAAAAGAAGTAATAGTTTAAAGAATTATTTTTGATACTTCTCAAAAAGACATAAATCTATAGGAAATTACCAAAGCAGTAAAAAACCATTTCTGTTTTATCAATTGGAAACTCTTGTTGGAAATGAATATAGGAGATAAAACTAGACCAATTATAAAAATGATTTAAACTATTAAATGGATAACAAAGCTAGATTAATTTATTTCAAGTTCTAATTGCTTGTTGTTTTCTAGTGATCTTTTATCCATTTCTGTACCAACAGCAAGACCTATTGCTAAGCCAATAGGAAGCCCTATTGCTATAGACGCTGTATTATCTAGGATTGCAGAGAGTATGATACCCAATGGAAGTCCAAATACAGACATTCCAAGAGCCGACCACAAATTGCGATAATAGTTCTTAGGTACGATCTCTAGATCGTTATGAAGTGTTTTTAAGACCTTCTTTTTAACCAGCCTAACATAGAAATTTAATTTAAGATCATGATCTGAAACAGCGTTTAGACGAAATATTTCCTCGTTTAATTCCACGACTACTTCGGGAGGTAGCTCTCTATTTTGTAATTCTTGAACAAGTTGTTCAAGCGATGAATAATCCTTATTTAACGCCTCTTTCTTTTCAGAAAAACTGCGGATCTTTAAGCCTTCTAGTTCCATGCTCTAAAATTTTATCACTGTACTTGCAAATAAATTGTAGGGAACTTATTACTGCTTTAATTATATAAGACGTTAGTTTTAATTTTTGTTACTGCTAAATTCACACTTTTTGTGAAAAGAATTGAAATCTATTTCTAAATCATTGTGGATCTTAAAACTACAGCAAAAAAAATTTGCCAGTTTATCCTTTTGGCGCGTAGGATTTACCATAAATACTTTTTCAAATAGAAGACATTTCGAAAGCTATGGGGAAGGGGAATTAAACCCTCAATATGGGCTATGCTTTTGCAACTTCTTTAATGTTCTTACTGATATAAAAGCTTAATAAATAATATGAGAATATCAAGATCAAGAACTCATAACTACTCTTCATCTCGAACGAATCCCCTGAATAAAATATAGCCGATAAGGAGTCAAAAATTACTACAACTACTCCAAAACCCAAAGATTCAATTAATTTTTTAGCTCTTATTTTTTGTATTCGTGGAGTTTCAATTTTCTCTTTAGAAAAAACGAAAACAATTAATGATAGCAGTATGAAGTCTTTTAAAATCCAATTTAGTCTGATAACCTCTAGATTAATATAGTCTGCTATAGGATCAGAAAAAACGAGCCCAATAATTAAAAATAGCAGAATGGCGAGCACAATTTTTCTCAAAGAATTAGGCAATAGTTTTTCGTTCATTTTTTTGTTTTAAAATATGAGTTCTTTAGGATTTCTTATGCTAAGGATATTATTAAGTAAGAAATTTATCTATTAATGGTTAAAGTAGTATAATGCTTCTCCCATGGCTTTGCCAAAAAAATAAATAGACCCAATACTAAATATCGAGGCATACATGCCTATAAATAATTTTCTAGCTCTTATTGATTTAGCATTTTTTATACTTGTATAAGCTGCAAATGCGAAGACAATGAAGAAAAAATAATTCATAATTATGTTTAATTATTATGAGAAAAACACCCGCTCTATTGGTAAGTATTTACTGATATTGTTACAAAAATATCCATTTTTGTTTCATCTATTAATTTCTTTATTGGAGTCATTTCACATAAGGGTCTAACTTAATAATAAGCACAAAGTCTAGAGGTGATTTACAATAGCCTATAGCCTATAATTAAATACTTGTTGATTCTTTGTTAGACTTAGAACTTATTTTGCCTATTAAATTGATAAAAAAGATAGCTCTTCTAATATCCTTGAAGTTTATAATCTGGTTGACTTCTTTTTATGTTCACTTTATCCTCCTAGAATATGAGATCCAATTGGGGTATTTTAAAAACTCAAACACTAGAATACAAAACACTTTAAATTAAAATAATAGCGGAAAATTTAGATAATCAAGATAATTAAGCAGGTAATATCCCTAGTCCATCTATAATAAAAACAAATAGAAACATCATTATAAAAGTTAATACTAATCCAAGTATAGAAATCCATATTATCCGTCCCCATCCAAACTCTTCACCCCCAGATTCGAGATGAGCCTCCATTCCGGGACCTTGGTAGTATTTTGAAAATAGATATGCGCCCATGCTATAAGTAAGCGGAATTA
Organism: Gillisia hiemivivida; assembly: GCF_007997295.1. GTDB lineage: Bacteria > Bacteroidota > Bacteroidia > Flavobacteriales > Flavobacteriaceae > Gillisia > Gillisia hiemivivida. The sequence goes on from NZ_VORY01000005.1 coordinate 6,084, forward strand.
ATAAGGATGGGAAATTTTCAAACTTTGGAATGATCAGGGCTAAAGAAAATATCAAAATAGTTATCGGGATGGTATACGTCCAGGTGGCTTTTGCATTTTCAGGATCGTTTAAGGCTTTATAATTCTCTGCTATAAAATACCCGGCAATTAATGGCCCGCCCAAAAAGGAACCTACCCAAATGGCTCTTTCCTTATAGATCTTATCTGTTGGTGTGGTAGTTTCTTTTAGCTTATCCATGTACGTAATTGAAAAAATTGAAGCTAACCGAATAATGCTCCTATTAAAGCGAGACCGGCAAACTGTAAAGCCGGCAAAAATAAGGAAAAATGATAGAAATCTATGCCAATAGCTTTAGCTAAACTTTTTAGATATTCCGGTAATTATAAGAACTCCGCCAGAGCCCATAAGGGCGCCTATCCAAAATCCATGTGTGTCTTTATCTATAAGATAATGTGCTGCAATTCCTGCAAGGAGGGTTATAATGCCAATTACTAATAGCTTATTCATTTTGTGCTTGAGATTAAAAAATTGATCAAAAACTGCTTCCAGCTCTATGTGGACTTAAATTGTATCCTATAAAACACAAACAGAAAGAAGAGGAAAAAGATAAGATCATTTATTCCATATACCGAATAGAACAATCCGGCAAATAGGTCTTTTTTATAAACCTTGCTCACATCATTATTTACGATCCACATAAGCCAAGCTATCACGTAGATCAACTTTTCCACTACAAATACGCCTACTACCCATTTAGCTTTACTATAATTAACAGCTAAAGCAATGTAAGCAAGACCCCAAACCATGATCATTAATAATCCGAAATTAGACATTACTGCAGGGTCTGTCTCGGGAATAACCTCATTGGTAAAAAACCTTGATAGTACTAAAACTGGGATAATATTCATGAGACCCGCAGCTATAAATCCATTGCGTAATGTTTTATCAGTCATAAATTCTACTACTTAAAATATAAATTTGCACTTATTCAATCTAAAAACTCCATCTAATAGGGAAAGATAAGCCGAAAATTTCCGCCGCCTCACACTTAATTAAGATTATATCTTGACTATTAGAATAATTAAAGTTAGAAAATTTCTAATTAATAATTTTCCTGAAACGTATAATCTGGCTGACTTCTTTTAATGATTTCCTTATCCTCCTTGAATATGTCTGAGACCCATTTTGGGATGATTTAGCTAATGCCGCTCCAATCTCACTCAAACTGTCTGCCAGTAAACTGGAGACATCCCTTTTCCAGACTAAAGCAAGAATAATCCCAACGGCTTTCACCTTATTATTTTGGCCAAATTACTTACAAGGTTTAGTCGTTGTTAGACGACCTTTCCGGAAAAACAAGGCAATATCCTAAAACCCATCAATATCTCATAGGTGAAGCGAGTCCCCACTGAACGAGTGATGAATACCTTTAGATCGTGTTTTCTTGTTCTATAAATTGTTTATAGTGTTCGTAGCGCAGAAATATATCCCTTACATAGTTGTATGGTTCTGTTCCCCTCACAAAACCATGTCTAACCACTTCATCAAGGTAGTATTTCTTATCTGCCAATTTCAATATATACTCTTCTACATTATCGTCCCATATATTGGGATCTTTGCCATTCTTTTCTGCCAAGCGCATAGCATCAAAAACATGTCCTGCTCCGCAGTTAAAGGCAGCTAAAGTGAATTTTACTTTCTGGATTGAATCTTCTACAGCTTCAAACTTATCGCGCATTCTATCTAAATACTCTACGCCCCCACTTACATTTTGTTCTGGATTGAAACTGTTGCTAACGCCAAGTTCTTTTGCCGTAGCTGGCATCAATTGTATCAGTCCGCCTGCTCCTGCCCAGGACTCTGCTTTAGGCTCAAACCTTGATTCTTGATACACTTGAGAACAAAGGAAACGCCAATCCCATCCTATTTTAGACGCATTTTCTTTAATAATATCGTCGTATTTACTAATCTTATTGCCGTTTTTGCTGTAAAAGTCGCTTTGGACTCTAACCTTATAAGACTTTGTGTTTTTAAAGTACTTATTGTAAATAACATAGTAATCGTCTGACTTCTTCTCTTTGGTTATCCACTTGTTTATTGCCGTAAGTAATTCAGGAGAATTCTGCCTTACCGCCCAGGCTATTCGTTGAGAAAACGAAATTCTGGTATCAATATGGAGTATAGGATAGTAGGTTTTATTGATAGCCGCAATATTATAATCAGCGATTGTTCTATCAATTTCGCCATCCACTACCATTCTAATTATTTCATCTGTAGGAATATTTCCTTCAATATGTTCTATCGGAATTTCAGCACCAATCTCACCCTGCAAATTTTTAAGCCTTTGGGCATAGGATGTGTTCTCTCTAACCCACACGGTATCGTTTATTAATTCTAGCGTATTTGAAATTACTTGTTTTTCAATTTTATAGCCGGGTAGCGAGCGCCAATTATCGGGCATTCGCTGTACTAAAGCCTGGTGTGTTACATAATGGTTTTCTGTAAAACTTACTAAGCTTTTTCTAGGCTTAGTTATCGTTAAACCAAAGGCAATTAAATCACCGTCGCCATTGTTCAACATATCGAAGAGATCATCAATATCTTCAGCTATTGTGATTTTTAGCTTTAAGCCTAAGTTATTGGCCAAGCGCGATAACAACTCGTACTCAAAGCCCATTGGCATTCCTTTGTATAAAAAATAGCTAGTAGAACTGTAAATGGTTATGGCATGTAAAACGCCGTCTTCTTTTATGGCTTCTAAATCTTTAGAAACTTTATAAGGTAAGGGCGCCTGATCGACGCTTGCATTACTTTTATTGCTTTGAGAACAGCTTGATAGAATTATTAAAACAGCAACAAAAAGGACATTTGTTTTTACATTCATAACGGTCAAAATACAAAGAAATGAATGACCTATACAATTATTTGTTAAAAAAATAAATATCTGATACTTTTTAGAAGAGCGAAATCGCTTCAGATAATTATACTTTTTAGTTATTTGCACCTAAAAAACCGGACTGATTTTACTGCTTTTTAAGATTAAAAACATTTAGTATTTTTTAGTTCCAACATCGATTTTTAGCTGAATAAAAGCCCGAAAATGAAGCAAATAAAGCTCTAAGGGTTTTAGTTAATTCAAGTAAGGTGAAGTGTGAACGAGTCCCAAAAGCTATCGGGATTGGTGACTTTGTTTTTTGTTACTTGGTATCTAAACCATCACTTTTAATCAATTGCGTGCTTTTCGCTGTTAACCGATGTTGTTATAAGTTTAATTTACTAATTATGTGGAGGAGGTGGAATCCTTTTCAATGGTTGGTCCCGAAACAGAATATTTAATGATAAGGTGTCTGGGTTTTGGTTAACTCAAAAGGTTGGGCTTAGGAATTTACTCATGTATGCGTAGTTAGTTTATTAGATGGTGTCTAAAACATCACTTTCCACTGGAATACCAGCTATTTGCTTGTAACCGATAGTGGTAAGTAGCTTTTCACGTTTAATATTACTAGATAATTATTTATCAGCGTATTAGTGAAAAATGCCCTTTAAAGGTTCTTCCATCACTTAAATTAACTATAAACCAGTAATCATTGGAAGGCATTAGATTTCCATTGAATGTACCATCCCACCCCGTACTGTGTGAAGCTAGTTCTTTTAATAATTTACCATATCTATCATAAATTAATATTTTTGATTCTGGTAATTTATCTACTCCATCTATTTGCCAGCTATCATTGTATCCATCATTATTGGGAGTAAAAACTTTGGGATAACCTATAACTGAGATATCAATAAGGCTAATACCACAGCCTTTTTTATCTCTAACATATAGTGTATGAATACCTGAACTTACATTTTCAAAAAATGGAATATCTTGATAATTTGAAAACTCACTATCTAAAGAAAATTCATAATCTCCTTGCCCAAGACTTGAAGTATTAATTGCTATAGTATTATTATTAGAATTGTCAACCACTGATATATCATTTTGATTAATTTGAGCCATTTCTGATGTATTCACAAAAATATCTCTTGTCCTAGAGCAACCTGATCCATCTGTTTTAGTTAATGTAATTGAATAAGTTCCTGGGGTAAAAACGGTTAAAGTTGGAGCATTAGATAAAATTGTGCCGTCTTGATATGCCCACTCGTAATCATAAACCTCTAAAAGGTTTGTTTCAATTGGATCTAAAACTACTGTAAATGTTGGATCAGAAGAACAAACTACCTGTGGAGTATCTATTGAAAAGTCTGGCAACGGGTCGACAATAAACACTATATCTGTTTTAGCAATACAAGACCTGTTCATTGGGTTTATAACTTCTACTGTAATAGTTTGTGTTCCAGAAGCAAATGGATTTGGCAGTGGACTTGGTAATTCTATATCTGATTCGCTATAATAATGTACTTCCATACCTGTTTGTCCATTTAAAACATCACTCTCAATTTGTGAAGTATCAAAGTCATGAAATCCATCGGTATCATCGGCACCATCATCGCAGGATATTTGATTTGCTACATGATTAGCTAAAGGTTGTTTATCTACAATAAATTCTAGAGCAGTTTCAGCAAAGCAACTTCCATCACTTATATTATTATTAGTTACTCTGACTGTCACAACTTGACTAGTTGTAAAAAAAGGGTTCGGCAAAGGATTCTGTAAAAGATTATTATTCTCATCTAAGTAGGTTAGCGTAACATTTGATAATGATTGCCCTCCAATAATAGTTGATTCTACAAGAGATACATCAAAAGGGAATTCCCCATCTTGATCATCATCACATTGTCTATCAATAGTAACTGGATTTGCTACTGGAATTGGCTCTACATATAAATTTATATATGCTCCTAAACCTAAACAATCATTATCTAGTCCCCCGTCTACTCTAATATATACTTGTTGCGTATTTGGATAGCCGATATTTCTGTGATTTGAAGTATCCATAATTGGATTCTCTTCTGCTAAAGCATCGGCTTCATTTCTGTAATAATTAATTATTAATTGTTGTCCTATAGGAAACATAGCTTCTATTTCAGCATGTATACTACTAAAATCAAATTGTGAAATCCCATCAGTATTATCATCACATACATAGAAGTTTTTGGTAAATGTATTAGGTATTTGTGTTGTAGTAACAATCAATTTAACCTGACTTGTTCTGTAACAAGCATTATTATTCTCTACTCTTGCCCAAACAATGTCTTTGCTAACAGTTTGATTGGTATAAACTGTTCTATTTGTAATAGGATTATTATTGTTTTCTGCATCTATTTGAGATTCAAAAAAAGAAATGGTTTCATTTGCTGAATTAGTTGTTATTTCTGGAATAACTTCATCTAGATTAAATGCACTAAACCCATCTAAATCATCATCACATTGTTTAAGTTCAACTATTGATGATATTTGTGGAAGATCATAAATTGTGACAGTCGTAGTTTCGATAGCAGTATCTGTACCAACTGTTGGAGTAACACTAACTTCATAAGTTCCTGGGTTAGAAAACACATGTGTTGGTTCTATATCTGTAGATTTATTATTTACTCCAGAAGAAAGGTCATCAAAATCCCAAACTGCTGAATCTACAACATCTGAAAGCAAAAATTTTGTAGTATCTCCAAAACAAGTATTCTCAAAAGTTATTCCTTCAATATAAAAAAGTGAAGACACAAAAGTTGGTAGTCCTAAACCACTTTTTCTTCCTTCGAGATACATTTCATTATATTTATAATTACAGCCAATTCCTAAAACATTAGGGTTTTCTATAATATCTATATACGATCTACCAGATTTGGCAACATAAATCTTAGCATCTGGACCAAGTTGTAAAGAAGAATATGGCTCTCGTGTTGAAGATTGTAATACTACACCTGAATTGTAAATATCAATTGGCGCACCTGCCAATAAATTATACTGACTAACCCCTGGGTAATATGAAACATATAACAAATCACTATTAGGAGAAAATTCAATTCCATATGGGTTTCCTGGCGGATTTAGATCAGTAATAAGACTTACAACTTTTCCTGTATTAATATTAAAATTCATTGTCGTCCGACAAAAGATATAAGATCGCTGCGCTGCTAGATTCAAGATGTAAGACTTCATTTCAACTAATTGAAAATCAATATTTTAATCTGCGTGAATTTTTCAAAAAGGAAAAAATAATTCTGTGTTCCAATAGCAAGCTCCTAAACATTGAAAACAGTCTTAATCCACGTTACTTCTAGCCTCACCGAAATCCAGAATTTTTTTTACCGGACAATACTAATTAAAATTAAAAACTTCAACACCAATCCCAGTCCAAGCGACCGCTAACTTTGTACCATCTGGGGATATTTTTATTTGCCCAGTAGTTCTCAAACTACGAATAAATCCAACGGAACTAACTATTGGAGTACTACTAATTCCAGAAGCTGAAACATTATATGTAATAAATTCATTACTATCATATTTGTGAGCAACAACCCAGTACTCATCTGAATTGGGCCTTTTTATAGCAGTTACTTTTTCGTTGACAGGTGTGTGTAATAATTTATTCTTAGATATTACTGCGCCAATACCTCCATTTAAAGACATATCAACTTCTGAGAATTGCAAACCGTTGACACCACCTCCATAAAGGTGAAGCGAATCAAGGGTGAAAACATAATAAATGTTTGTTGTCCCTGGTTTTGGTATTATAATAGCAGAATGAGTACTGGAAGAGTCTCCCTTTAAGCCAGTACCATTTTGCATAATGGAATGATTCTTATTATAAACAGTAATTCCATCTGTATAAAACAACAGATTCCCATCACTATCTGAAATGGAAGCACAACCTTCATTAGTCGACAATTGTCCGTCTAATAAAACAACTGGAGTACCACTATTAAAATCCAAACCTCCATTATACCCAAAATACCAAATATTTGCTTCATTCTGGGCAAAATTAGAAATAGTAAAACAAAAGAAAAAAAATGTCAACAAAATACTTTTCATAAAAGTTAGTATTTCAAAGGTTTTGATATTATTATTATTATTATTATGCTTACTAACAAGGTATTATATACTTATTCATAAATACTTCAAGCCTGAAAAATCTCAGGATAAAATATTCTTTCAATAAAAAAGGAGAAAATCTAAATAGGTACGGCATCTGGAATTTCTTAATTTCAAACTTACATTTTAAAATTCATTAAGACCAATGGTTTAGTTCTGTAATTATTAACAGTTATTAACACGGTTAAGGCTATTAATATATAGCAATCCAAAACCACCTCCCTCCTCTTTTCGTATATTCCAGTATGAAGTCAATTCTTTACCCATTCTTCTTTTTCCTTTTATTACCAAGCCTATCGCTAGGTCAAAAAATAGATAATCTAGCATCTTTTCGGGATATAAAGAGTGATTCCTATTTTAGATACCACTACGATAACGATTATTTCTCGGGCACCGATGAGAACTATACCCAAGGCTACAGCTTAGAATTAGTTGCTCCATTTTTAAAAAAGAATCCTGCCAATTACCTTTTCTACAAACCTAGAAAATCAGAAATTAAATTTGGTTTAGCTGTAGAGCATATCGGCTTTACACCACCTACTATTGGGAGTCCGGAAATTCAGTTTGGAGATCGTCCCTTTGCCGCAGCTATTATGCTAAAAAGTTTTCTGATCGCTACTGATACGATTGCTAAGTCCAGATTACTTTCTTCCCTTAACATCGGACTTATAGGTCCAGGTGCTTTTGGAAAGGAAATGCAGGTTGGCATCCATAAGATCACCGGAAATATTATTCCTCAAGGTTGGCGAAACCAGATCAAGAACGATGTTGTAATTAACTATGAAGTCAGCTATGAAAAACAACTTTATCGAGCTGGAAATTACTTCTCACTGCAAACAAATTCTACAGCACGAGTAGGTACATTACTCACCAACGCATCGGTTGGACTCAATACTACGGTGGGGCTTATAAACTCGCCATTTTCAGCAATAAATAAGAAGAAAAAATTTCAATTCTATGCGTATTCTCAGATTTTAGGAAATCTAATAGCTTATGATGCTACGCTGCGAGGTGGAGTTTTCAATAAAACGAGTCCGTATACAATTCCTTCCGAAGAGATAGAACGTTTTACCGGGCAATTCAACTATGGTCTGGTTTTAAAAACAAAGACTTTATATTTTGAATATTCCAGAACGGTACTTACCCGAGAATTTGAGTCTGGAACACCAACAAAATGGGGAGGAATTAGAATTGGGCTTACATTTTAAGTATCGGGTTTCAGATCTAATTTTTTTTTTAAAAGTCTCAAGTAGTTTTAAATACCCTTACCATTCAATAACGCGATTAAAGCTATAAATCCTAATAAAGCTCCTCCAATTACTAAAATGGGTAAAACAATATTTAATATAGCTCGGCCAATTGAGAAATTTTGAATAAAAGCTACTCCTATTACAAGAATTACAAGTGCCCATAAATCTAGGATAGAGGTTAGAACAGTAAATATTACCAGACCTGTGCTGCTCATGGAAAATCCGGTTTCCCAAACTGCATTATTAGAACCAGCTCCATAAATGAAGTATTGTGGTATCAATATAAATAATGAAATTATTACTGGAACTAAAGACCAAGCGAGTACTCTTTTATATTGAGACAAAGTTGCTTTTCCTTTTAATAGCCCGCCAGCAAATTCCAAAAACCAAGCAATTATATAATAGGAAATCCATCCTAAGGCACCACCTAATATAATTCTAATAGCTAATTGCCCAACATCAAAAGGATTATTTACAAGTTCCTTATCCAGTAATCTATCCACGGCTTTTGCAATACCCGCTAAAACGAAAAAGATAAATACACTTTCCTTAGATATATGTTCAAAAATATACTTGAAAGTTTCTTTGGGTTGAAACATTATATTCTTCCATAGCGTAGAGGAATCTATTTTGGTGATAGTTTCATAATTGTTTTCCAAATCTTTGAGTGTTTGAAGTTAAAGTTTGAATTATCTTTTAAATTTTCTCTAAAGTAAATAAAAAAAATCAAAACCAGATGGCGCGGAATTGCATTCCGTGCCCATAAAGTGACGCAAATACAAAAACTACTGTAGTGATATGTTAGTTTTTTATAACTTCAAATAAAAAGCATTACTATGTCAACAAAATATAAAGCTACAACAACTGAAGAAGCTTTTTTTATAACCATCACTACAGTAGGTTGGATTGATATTTTTACCAGATTAAATCAAAAACAGGTCATCATCAAAGCATTGCAGTATTGCCAACAGAACAAAGGTTTAGAAATATATGCCTATTGTATCATGTCTAGTCACATTCATTTGCTTTGTAAGGGTACAAAAGGCTTTGTTTTGTCGGATATCATTAGAGATTTTAAAAAATTCACATCCAAGAAAATTATTCAAACCATAAATGAAGAACCTGAAAGTCGACGCGAGTGGATGTTAGATTATTTTAAAAAATCCTGTGAACATCTAAAAAGAGAACAACAATACAAAGTTTGGCAAGATGGATATCATGCAGAAATTGTGGAAACCAATTGGTTTATAAAGCAAAAAGTAAATTATATCCACAATAATCCTGTAAAAGACAAAATTGTAGCTTTGCCAGAAGATTATTATTTCAGTTCCGCAAGAAATTATGCTGATTTAGAAAATGATCTAGCAGTTGTTTTGTTAGATTTATTTTGATAGTGGTTGCTAGCACGGATTGTAGGTCTGCGCTGTCGGGGCTGTCGTAGATGCACGCGCGGATTACAAATCCGCGTTGTCGGGAGGCAGGCACGATTGCAAACGCTGTAAGCACGGATTACAAATCCTCGCTGTCGGGTTTACAAATCCGCGCTGTCGGGAACCATGCACCTAGTATAAACCGACTTTCCCTTGCACCGATGAGAATAGTTTTTTAGAATCGAAACCGACTCCATCTTTAAAGACCAATTCCATTTTTCGAATATTCTTGATGTCTTCTCGTAGATCGCCATCTATTAAAATCAAATCTGCTTTCTTCCCTTTTTCTATGCTTCCTATCTCTTTTTGTCTGTTTAGGAATTGAGCACCATTCAACGTTCCTATCTTAATAGCATCTGGCAATGAGAATCCGGTTTCCACGAGAATTTCTATAGTCCGCTGATTGGCATATCCGGCTACGGTTCTCCCCGCACCTGTAGGATCTGTTCCTGCAACCAATTTCCCTCCTTTTTCATAAAAGCGCTTGGTCCATTCCAAATCTTTTTTAAATAAAACAATGGAAGTAGAATCATTATTTACAGATCGATCGTATTTATTTTGAAGGTCTTCTTGTAATTGTGGAATCATTGCGCTCAGTCCGCCACCAGGAACTACCTCATAACCCGTATATGGTTCAAAGACCACTGGTGTTGTGGTTAGGGTGGTATTATTTTTTATTAGTAGATCCATTAATTCTTCCATTTTTGGATCATCTTTATCTGTATCTATCAAACTTTTTCGTGCTTTAAAAGGATCGCATATTTCTTCCATTTTATCTGAAATAAAATCGCTGGAAGCCATAAATCCATGCTCCAGATTGTCTATTCCTAGATTTGAAGCTTCCGCATAGGTAAGAGAACATAAATGCCCTGTAACTTTGAGTCCGCGCTTATGAGCTTCTGCCACAGATATTCTAAGATCCTCTTTGGTAATATGGTTATATACTTTAAAAGAAGTCACTCCTTTATCGGCCCAGTAGTTCACCAATTTAGCAACCTCAGCAGTGCCATCTATAAAGCCAAGTTCTGGGATGTTATAGCCTTCTCGTTCTATAAAAGGTCCTGTAACATCAATTTTTGGACCTGTCATTTTTCCTTCTTCGATCCACTTTTTTACATTAAGATCTGTTTGTGGCTGAATACTACCGCCGGTTCGCATCGTAGTTACCCCACCGGCCAGGTATAATCTTGGAAAAGTAAAGGTCATTTGGCTCACACTAAACCAATTCTCAAACGGTTTGCTATAAAATAAATGTTCGTGTAACATGACCAACCCAGGAATCACCGTTTTGCCGGTTCCGTTAATGATCAAGGCATTTTTAGGGATTACTACAGAAATTGCATTTCCAATATCTTGAATAATTCCATTGCTTATCACAATAGTTTGCCCCTCTTTCACATCTCCACCAGTGCCATCTATCAAGGCAACATTTGTAATGGCGATGCTGGAAGTGTCTACGGCTATAAAGGCTTTTACTTGTGGGGTAAATTCTTGTGCAAAACTTCCAAAGCTAATTAGAAAAGTTAGTATCCATATATGTGAGGTTTTTATCATCTAATTTTATTTTTTTAAAGGTTTGTGGCTATAAACATTAAATTTAGAGGGGGTAAAATGACATCTCGACTACGCTCGATGTGACTTTAAATTGATAATAGCGAGATAACTCTAATTTACAAAAGGAATCCTTCGCACCAATTTGTGTACTATTAATTCTCTTGAGTTTTTTTCAGCATATCTTTCCCATTTTCATTATTAGGATCCATTTCTATGGATTTCTTATAATTAAGAATTGCTAATTCCTTATTTCCCGTTTCCATATAAGCTTCTCCCAAACTGTCGTACACATTAGAAGATTCTGGAAATTCAGCCACATTAAGTTTAAAAACGGCAATGGCTTCATTCATTTGTCCAGCCTGTAAAAATTGATATCCCAAGGCGTTCATGTCATTTTCCCTCAGGATATATTCCTTAGAACCTTTTTGTTTTTCAAATGACTTCAGGCCATTTTCCAATCCGTTTTTATTGATCTCATCCATCAGGAAATTTGCGAGCGTTTTCTGCGGAAGATCATAAGGCAGATCGTTCAGGATGTTGATAATGTTCCGGCTCATTTCTCCCAGATTCGTTCTGCCGGTATTATTAAGCAACACAACTAGTTCCTGATTGGCAGGTATTCTATTAATAAGGGTGTTAAAGCCATTTATTCCTCCTCCATGCCCGATTACAACTAAACTATCTCTTGAACCATTTGCCATCTTATTAGTTCCCCAGCCATAGCCATAGGTTCCACTTCCAGATTTAATGTGCGGTGCAAATAAAAGATCTTTATTTTCCTTGGAAAGTAATTTATTTTCTGCAAGTGCTCTATCCCATAGATAAAGATCTTCTACTGTAGAATAAAGAGACCCTGCCGCATACGGAATAGACATATCCAGATAAGGTGCATTGGAATATGAATTTCCGCGCTTTTCGTAACCAGAAGCTCTATTTTTAAGGATCACATCATGATTATCGAAGCCTGTATCTTTCATATTTAATGGCTGAAAGATCTTTTCTTGTAGGTTTTCTTCATAAGATTTACCAGTAACTTTTTCTATGATCACCCCCAATAAGAAATAGCCTGAATTGCTATAAGCGAATTTTTCTCCGGGAACAAATTCCAACTCCATATCCTTAAATAGAGAGATAAAATCGTTTGGCGTATATGGATTTCGACTGGTCTCCTCGAAAAATTTAGGAAAGGAAGTATAATTAGGAATTCCCGAGCTATGCGTGAGTAAATGATGCAACGTGATCTTATCTCCGGTAGCTTTAGGGTAGTTAGGAAGATATGTAGTGATAGGAACATCCAATTTCAAATTCCCTTTCTCAACCAATTGAAGGATCAACATGGCTGTAAATTGTTTGGTGATAGATCCAAGCCTGTGTTTTGTAGTTGGAGTATTAGGAATATCCCATTCCATATTTGCCTTTCCAAATCCGTTCTTATAGATAACTTCACCATCTTCGGCTACCAATAAAGAACCATTGAACTGCCCATATTCTGTATACAAGCTCATAAGGTCTTCTATTTGTGCCGCTTTAGATTGGGCATTTACTTGATTAGAGCTTATTAACCCAATAAAGTAGAAAACGAAAAGAGTTCTTAGTAAAAAGCTTGATTTTCGGAACATTACAAGAAGTTTTAGAACGATTAATTTAAATTATAATTGATTAACTATCAACAGACTAAAATAACGAATATTTAGATAGTCCTGCTTTTATCTTAATATTGAATGTAGATTTTTGATTTAATCCTATAAAAAAGCGACTCAAGTTTTTACTTGAGCTCAATGACTAATGCATGAGATTTTGAAATCACTTCTTTAATAATTCTAATTTAAGATGGCAACGATCCTCAAGGGAGCACCACTTCCCCCCTTTATTTTCATTGGTAAGGCTATAATTTGAAAATCTTTACTTGGTAATTTATCTAGATTCGTTAAATTTTCGAAAGCTGGGATGTTCTTGGACAGCAGAATAATATGACTTTCAAAAGTTTGAGATTGTCCATAATCTATACTGGGTGTATCTAAACCAATCGCATGAATATTTCTGTTTTCCACTAGCCAATTTGCAGCTTCCGGAGCTAATCCTGGAAAATGTAATTTTTTAATAGCTTCTTCTCCCCTCTCATTGGTTCCCAAATATTTCATTTTATCTGGATAAAATTTTGAGAAACCTGTTTCCAGCAATACGATAGCTCCTTGAGGAATCTCCATATTCTGCTCTTTCTCCCATTTTTTAAGGTCTTCTATACTAATAAGATAGTCAGGATTTTTTATGGCATTTTCTGAAACATCGATTTTAATAGCATTCCCAATTAAATTTTCTAAAGGTATTTCATCTACTGTTTGTTTGTTGTTTGCAAAATGGATGGGCGCATCTATATGCGTGCCCCCATGCTCTGCAGTTGCAAAATTATTAGCCGAGTAATAAAAGCCTTGATCTGTTTTGCCTTTTGAAACAACTTCCAATTCAAATTCTTTAGCAGTAACCCAGTAAATAGTTTCTTCTGAAAAAACATGGGTGAGATCTATAATTTTACCTTCTAAACCTTGACCTGTTTTACTTTCAAGGCCATCGTTAGATGTACTCGGATTGTTATTACATTCAACTAAGAATAAAAAGGAAACTAAAATTTTTAATACAGTACTTTTCATGATACTAATTTAGATTCATTTTTCAATTAAGAAGCTCTGTGCAACTCCACGAGATATATCCCAAGCTATCAGTAGGATTATAATTTCAAAACGCGACATTTCAATAGCTATTTGGTCGGGGAATTAGACCCTAATGATGGATTGAATTTTTCAAAAATTATATTTTTAGGGTTACTTTCATCAAATCTGTCTGTATTCAGAACAAACTCGTTCTTTCTCAATAATTTTGTTGAAGCCTCGTTATTTTTTTGCGTGAAGGCTTCAATTTTATTAAAACCCAAAACATTGAAACCAAATTTTAAAACTACTGTCATTGCTTCATTCATGATTCCCGTATTGTGAAATATTGGATCTAGATCGTAACCTATTTCAGCAGTTTTTCTATCTTCAGAAAAATTCCACAAGCAAATAGAACCAATCATTCCAAAATCATTTTTAAGAGAAATAGTCCACTGAATTGTTTCTGAATTTTTGATACCTAGTTTTGTTCTTTCTATAAAATCTATCGCTTTCTCCTTCGTATCTGCATTCGGCCGTTTTACAAATTGATTCACAATAGGATCTGTTCGCAAATAGGAAACTCGTTTCCAATCTGACTTCAATAATTCTCTTAAAACCAATCTTTCTGTTTTTAACTGAGGAAAAGGTTTAAACTTCATATTTGATCGAATTTTTTATTTCTTCTTCAAAAGTATATCAAAATAATTGATAGTTTTCTTAAAGGTCTTTAGGTATTATTTCTAAAGTTCTTTATTTGCTTGGTCTTTGCCAGAGTTATAGGGAAGATGTTGAACAATTTTAAATATCCAGGCATCCTCTAAAATGTTGCATTTATACAACTGTTATTATGCATAAATTTAAGCTTCTCCATCTTTCAACTTTAAAATAGTTTGTCGTTCTCGATTTACCATAAGCTGTGTGACATCTGGTCTTGAATAATGCCCGGAAGGATCAAAATTCTGGCGTTCCTCTAAAACCCGATTAAAATCTAATGTAGCTGTTAGAATTCCTTCTTTATCCACTACCGGTTCTAGTACCCATTCCCCATCTGGACCCGCAATACAAGAACCTCCATTAGCTAGAACCTCAGGAGCATTTTCTAGTATTTTCGAAATATGCGGAGTTGCTGCTGGAAAATCATTTTTGCTCATTAAGCTAGACACCGAGATTACATAAGACCTAGATTCTCTGGCTATAAAACGGGTGATATCTTTGGTGTTTTCAATGGTTCCCGGCCATACTGCAATATGTAAATTCTCTCCTTGTCCATATAATGCCGCGCGCGGTAATGGCATCCAATTTTCCCAGCAGTTTAAACCGCCCACAGTAAATTCCTTTAGTGAATGCACTTGCAATCCATTTCCGTCTCCGGGAGACCATGTTAAGCGTTCTTCATAAGTTGGCTGGAGTTTTCTATGCACAGAGCATATTTCTCCGTATTGATCTATATAGACCAAAGAACAATACAAACTATGTCCACCTCTATTCTTTGGGCGCTCAATAATTCCAAGATAGATAGCTATTTTGTTTTCCCTTGCGAGGGTACAAATCTCATTTAAATCTCCAGCTTCAATCTGAATTGCATTTCTAAGATAATGTGCATGGAGCTCTTTTTGAACTTTCGAATTAAATTCGGCTCCATTGGTTAACGATACCCAAAACGGATAACCGGGGAGCAAGCCCTCTCCAAACACCACTAATTCGCATTTTTTTGCTGCAGCATCGACTATAGAAGACTTAATCTTTTCAATAGTTTTCAGCTTATCCAGCCAAATTGGAGAAATTTGAGCCATTCCCACTTTTAATATATTAGTATTTTTCATGATATTTTTTTAAAATTAATTTTAGGTAAAAGCCAGAAGATCATATAAAAATGGACTTTTTAACTAGTTTAGAATTATGTTTTTTTCTTATAATGATCAGCGATCTGTTCTTTAAAAATTATATTTCAATCTCTGAAAATTCAGAGATAAAATTAGGGGAGTTGATTGCTGAAATTTTTGCACTAAAATGATATATAGTTTTTATAGGGGTCACCCTAAGGGTTTTATTAAATATCTATTGCGGTTAAGTCGCAAACATTTTTAAATAACTGCTCTGAAAGATAAGAAATATCTTGTTTCACGCTGTAATTACTAATATGGAGGTATGCTAATCTAAAGTGTTCTTCATATATAAATAGAGAATCACCTAATTTCGTTGATGTAAATTGCTGCTTAGACCCCAAGTCTGTATATTCAAAATAAGAGTTCATAGAGATGTATTTATTCTATTAAAGAGGTTAAAAATATTAAATATAACAAATAGGCTGTAGAATATACTTTCAGAATTTTAAAGAATAAAATCCTTAGATTTGAGTTTATAAAAGTTAAAGTTCCTAATTGTTAATATTGAAGCCTGATTCTTTATTTTAGAATCTTGCTAAATTGTATTTTTGCCCAAACTCCTTTGAGAATTTATGCCCAAGAAAAAAGCCTCAACCAGAAAAACTAAAAGTACGAAGATCAATAAACCGGTATTTAAGCTTAACAGGCAGCAAAAAGTGGTTTTAGGCAGCTTCCTAATGTTATTGGGGGTTGGCTTGCTAATTGCTTTTATTTCATTTTTATTTAACTGGCAAGCAGATCAAAGTACGCTTCAGGATTTTGGAAACCGTGAACTAGTTGCTAAAAACTGGATGAGCAAGTTTGGAGCAAGTATCAGTGATTTTTTTATATACAATGGTTTTGGGCTCGCTGCTTTTATATTAGCCAGTTTAGTAACACTTACCGGAGTTTATCTTTTCTTCGATTTTAAACTGAAAAATCTTTTCAAATTTTGGTTCTGGGGATTATTAATGATGATCTGGTGGGCAGTCTTCTTCGGTTTTTTCGCTGAAAAGAATGCAATGCTGGGAGGCCGTGTAGGTTTTGAGATCAATGATTATTTACAAGATTACATCGGGCTAATTGGAACAGCTTTATTGCTAACTTTTATGCTCATTTCATATCTGGTTTTTAGACTGAAGATCACTCCAGAACTTATAGGTTCGTTTATCAGTTCTAAAAAGAAGGAAATAAGAGATGACTTCGAGACGACTTCAACATCTTCAACAAATTCAACACCAGCGAATAAAACTTACGAAGAAGAAGATTGGGTTTCTGAAGTTGTACCGAAAAAAGGATCTTCCAATATTGAAGATAAATCCGCTCCTACTCCACTTACAATTAATAAAGATATTCCAAAGCCAACTCCAGTTGCAATAGAGGAAGATTTAAAAATGGAAGTAGAAACTGTAGAAGAGGAAGAAGTTGAAGACACTCTTAGTAGTAAGTTAGTCAAAGATTTTGGGGAATTCGACCCAACCTTAGAGCTTAAAAATTACAAATGGCCTACTATAGATCTACTGAAGGATTATAACGCAGGAGGTGGCGGAATAACTGTAGATCAAGAAGAGTTAGAAGAAAACAAAAATACCATTGTCTCTACTCTTAAGAATTATAAGATCGAAATAGCACACATAAAAGCCACAGTAGGACCAACTGTTACCTTATATGAGATAGTTCCCGAAGCGGGAATTCGTATCTCGAAAATCAAGAACTTAGAAGATGACATCGCACTTTCTCTTGCGGCCTTAGGTATTAGAATTATTGCGCCTATCCCAGGAAAAGGAACCATTGGTATTGAAGTGCCTAATAAGAATGCAACTATCGTATCTATGCGTTCTGTGATCGCTTCTCCAAAATTCCAAAATGCCGAAATGGAACTGCCAATGGCACTAGGAAAATCTATTTCCAATGAGACCTTTGTGGTAGATCTTGCCAAAATGCCTCACCTGCTAATGGCTGGTGCTACAGGACAAGGAAAATCTGTTGGTTTAAATGCAATTCTAACCTCCCTACTCTACTGCAAGCACCCGGCAGAAGTGAAGTTTGTGTTAGTAGATCCAAAGAAAGTAGAACTTACTCTTTTCAATAAGATTGAACGTCATTACCTGGCGAAACTTCCAGGCTCGGAAGATGCGATTATCACCGATAATTCTAAGGTAATTGCTACGCTTAATTCTCTATGTATAGAAATGGATGACCGTTATAACCTTTTAAAGGATGCAATGGTTAGAAACATTAAAGAATACAATGTAAAATTCAAAGCGAGAAAACTAAATCCGGAGAACGGACATAAGTTTCTTCCTTATATCGTACTAGTGATTGATGAATTCGCAGATCTTATTATGACGGCTGGAAAAGAAGTGGAAACCCCTATCGCGAGATTGGCTCAGTTAGCTCGTGCTATTGGTATTCATCTAATTATTGCAACCCAAAGACCTTCTGTAAACGTTATTACAGGGATCATCAAAGCTAACTTCCCTGCCAGAATTGCTTTTAGAGTAACTTCTAAAATAGATTCAAGAACAATTTTGGACTCCCAAGGAGCCGATCAGTTAATTGGTCGTGGAGATATGTTATTTACTCAAGGGAATGAACTGGTGCGTATTCAATGTGCATTTGTGGACACTCCAGAGGTAGATAAAATTACCGAATTCATTGGTTCTCAAAAAGCATATCCTGATGCTCATTTACTCCCAGAATATGACGATCCTGAGAGTGGCACAGGACTTGATATAGATGTAAGCGAGCGAGATAAATTGTTCCGGGAAGCTGCAGAAGTTATAGTGATTGCACAACAAGGTTCTGCATCTTTACTACAACGAAAATTGAAGTTAGGATATAACCGCGCCGGTAGAATTGTAGATCAATTAGAAGCCGCCGGAATTGTGGGTCCTTTTGAAGGAAGTAAAGCCCGCCAAGTTTTAGTGACAGATCTCGTCTCTTTAGACCAACTATTAAACAATTGAGACACAAAATTAAAAAACTAAAGATGAAAAGATTAAGTATTGTAATGATTGCCTTATTCAGCATTTTCGCTATGAATGCTCAGGAATCTACAAAAGCAAAAAAATTATTAAGCGAGGTATCTTCTAAGGTAAAAGCCTATGATAATATGGTGATCGACTTTAAATACTCTCTAGAAAACACTGCAGAGAGCGTAAGCCAGGAAACACGTGGTGATGTTAGTATTAACGGAGATAAGTATTTATTGAATTTAATGGGTACCACTCAGTTATTCGATGGTAAGAAAATTTACACCATCATCCCAGAGGATCAAGAAATCAATATATCTGATTATGTAGAAGAAGATGCTAATAATATTACACCTTCTAAAATGTTTTCTTTTTACGAAGAAGGATACACTTACAAATGGGATATTTCTCAGGATGTAAAAGGTAGACAGATCCAATATATTAAGTTAACACCAATGGATAGTAATGCCGATGTGAAAAATATTTTATTAGGTATAGATAGCCAGACCAAACATATCTACAACTTAATTCAAACGCAGGATAATGGAACAAAGATCACTATTACTGTAAAGAGTTTCAAAACTAATCAGCCATTAGCGAAGAATTTGTTCAGCTTTAATGAAGGACGATATAAAGATTTTTATATCAATAGATTAGACTAAATTGAGAATCCTAGACCGGTACATATTAGTAAGTTATTTAAAAACATTTTTAGTAGTTTTTATCATCTTGATGTTCATTTTTGTACTTCAAACCATTTGGTTGTACATAGGTGAACTTGCCGGAAAAGATATAGATGCAGGAATTATTCTAAAATTCCTGCTTTATTTTTCTCCAAAACTAGTACCGCTTGTTCTACCCCTTACCATTCTACTTACTTCTATAATGACCTTTGGAAGTTTTGCAGAAAATTACGAATTCGCCGCCATGAAATCAGCAGGAATTTCCCTGCAAAGAGCGATGCGAAGTCTTACTGTTTTTATTATTTTTATAAGCCTTGTTGCTTTTTTCTTTTCGAACAATGTGATTCCCGCTGCAGAATTTAAATCTATCAATCTAAGAAAGAACATTGCGCAGCTAAAGCCTACCATGGCAATTTCTGAAGGGGTCTTTAATGATATTCAAGATTTTAATATTAAGGTTGATGAAAAAACTGGTGACAATGACCAGTATCTAAAGAATGTGATTATTCATCAAAAATCTGCAAGAAGTGAAAATCTCACGGTCATAAAAGCTACTGAAGGAGAGTTAGTAGGAAGCACAGATTCTGAAGTACTTTCCCTTATACTGAAAGATGGAAATTATTATGATGAAATTCCGCAAAAAGATCCTTCCAAACGGGACGATAAACCTTTTACAAAGAGTTATTTCCAAGAATATATAATTAATATAGATATTTCTAATTTTAATAATGTAGACATGGATGACGAGAATTATAGAAATTCTCAAAACATGTTGAAGATTGGAGAGCTTTCGCAGAGTATAGATTCTTTCTCTACTTCCTACAACCAAGAATTAAATAAGTTTGCCGATGTTATTTATAGCCGTACCGGTGCAAGTTATTTTGCGTCTAATTACAAGGCTAAAGATTCCATTACCAATTTTGATGAATCTATTCTAGAATTATATGATAATAAGGATGCATTACAAATTGTAGATCTTTCCTTAGGGACTGTAAATGCAGCGCTTTCCAGCGTATCTATTAAAAAACAGGAATTCCAGAATAGCACAAGACAACTTAATAAATTTGAAATTGCCCTTCATGAAAAATATGTTTTAGGTGTTGCCTGTATCATTTTGTTCTTCGTGGGAGCCCCTTTGGGAGCCATAATAAGAAAAGGGGGGATGGGACTTCCTATGGTCGTTGCCATTTTAATCTTCCTTACCTATCACTTTATAGGGATCTTTGCTAAAAACAGTGCAGAAGATGGAAGTATGAGTCCGTTTCTGGCATCTTGGCTTTCCACTTTAATCATGTTGCCATTAGGAATCTTTTTCACATATAGAGCAACCACTGATCAAGGCCTATTGGCTTTCGGTAATTTTATGGCTCCAATCAATAAGCTTATTAAAAAACTCTTCAGGAGTAAGACGGAAACAAAATAGATTAAATATCTTTGCAGCCTGAAAAAGAAACTATTATTATGCCGCAAGCAATCCAAAATAAACAACAATTAAAATTACATTCTATCCAGGAAGCCATAGATGACATCCGGGCTGGTAAGATTATTATTGTTGTAGATGATATAGATAGAGAGAATGAAGGGGATTTTCTTGCTGCAGCAGAAGCTGTAACACCAGAAATGATCAATTTCATGGCCACTCACGGTCGTGGTCTTATTTGCGCTCCTATTACAGAGGAGCATTGTAAAGAATTGAAGTTGGATATGATGGTTGGTAATAATACCGATCCATTGGAAACGGCTTTTACAATCTCTGTAGATCTTAAAGGAAACGGAGTTACTACCGGGATCTCTGCAGCAGATAGAGCAAAAACTATTAAAGCATTAATAGATCCAGCTACAAAACCTATCGATCTTAGTAGACCTGGACATGTTTTCCCTTTAAAAGCTAAAGAAGGCGGAGTATTAAGAAGAACCGGACATACAGAAGCTGCTATAGATTTTGCTAGATTAGCAGGTTTTCAACCAGCAGGTGTGATCGTAGAGATCATGAATGAAGATGGAACTATGGCAAGATTACCTCAGCTAATTGAGGTGGCCAATAAATTCGATCTTAAGTTGGTTTCTATAGAAGATCTTATAGCTTATAGAATGCAACATGACTCTTTGATAGAGAAAAAAGAGGATTTCGATATTCAAACCAGGTTTGGAACTTTTAGAATGAGAGCCTATAAACAAACCACCAATAATCAGGTTCATATTGCACTTACAAAAGGTGTTTGGAAGACCAATGAAGATATCATGGTTAGAGTAAATTCTACACTTATCAATAACGACATCTTAGGAACTCTTACCAATAATGCCGATAAGAAATTGGACGATATGTTCAAAGCGATAAATGATGAAGGACGTGGAGCAATAGTCTTTATTAATCCTGCAAACCAATCCCTTAATTTGCTAAGCAGACTTTCAGAATTGAAGGAGCGTCAGAAAAAAGGAGAGGTAAAAGCACCGCCAATAATAATGGATTATAAAGATTTTGGAATTGGCGCACAAATTCTGCACGATCTTGATATTCACAAAATTAAATTATTATCTAACTCGAAACAAGCCAAGCGAGTGGGAATGATTGGTTATGGATTAGAGATCATGGAATATGTAAATTATTAAGCTATTATTCCAGCTCGATAATAACATCTGAAATAGGTCTTCGCACCTTTTTGAATTCAGAAAACATATCATCTTTTGCTCTAAAGCCAACAGGCAATACCAATACTGATTTAAGATTCAATTTATCTAATCCAAGGACCTCATCGTATTTTTCGGGTTCAAAACCTTCCATAGGGCACGCATCTATAGCTTCGGTTGCGGAAACTGTAAGCAAAGTTCCCAAAGCTAAAAATGCCTGGTTAGTGGCCCAAGATGTGATTTCATCTATATGTTTATTCTTAAAATCGTCTATTAAGAAATCTTTAAAAGGTGAAAGGATCTCGTTAGGGGTAGCACGGATCTTTTGAACATAGTTGAAGTAATTCTCTATAAAGTTTTTATCTATTTCCCGTTCTATACACAGTACCAATACATGAGACGCAGACCCAACCTGCTGCTGATTCATTGAATATTTCACGAGTTTAGATTGAAGCGCCTTATTACGAACAATTACCATTTTAATAGGCTGCAAACCGTAAGAAGTTGCAGTTAAATTAAAGGCATGCTTAAGGATCTCTATTTTATCTTCTGAAAGAATTCTGTTTTCATCAAATTTTTTAGTGGCATACCTCCACTTTAAGGCTTCAATATTATTCATTACTTCTCTTCAAATTAAGGATACAAATTTAGACATAACTATTTGCAAGAAAAAGTAACTATAGATGTTATTCTTATTTTGCAGAATTATGGACTAGCAATATACAAATCAATCAATGATAAAAATACTACATTTGTCAAGCATCAGTTATCATCACATTCTACAAACTATATAGATGAACAGGCTTAAGAAATATATAATTTACATACTAATTGTATTAGGAGGAGGTATCGCTTTTATTTGGGGACTTAGTTTCTACATAATCGACACTACTTCAGATGAAATTTATTCAAAAATATCTGATCTTCCAATATCCAATACTGTTATTGTTCTTGGTGCCAGTGTGCACTCAGATGGGAAACTATCACCAATATTAAGAGATCGTGTAGATACTGCACTGGATATTTATAGATCCGGGCGGGCGAAACAGTTTCTTTTAAGTGGTGACAATAGACGAAATGATTATGACGAGGTAAGTGCAATGAAGAATTATTTACTGGAAAGAGATGTGCCAGAGAATTTGATTTTTACAGATCCTGCAGGATTGGATACTTATGATAGCATGTATAGATCAGACTACATTTATAAAATCCCAAATGCTATTGTAGTTACTCAAAAATTTCATCTTCCTAGGACTCTCTTTATAGCTGAAAGCTTAGGCTTAAATTATATAGGCTTTCCTGCCAAGCACAAATATTATGAGACCGAAAATAATTTGATAAGACGTGAAAAACTTGCGAACCTAAAAGCAATGTGGGAAATTCTAACAAAACAAACGCCTGAAAATATGGGTGAGGAGAATCCTGTAAATCGCTTTTAAATTTTGATATACATATTTTCTATTATTGTAATAGATTTTACTATCAACTAAAACCAAAGCAGTATGTTACTTTGGTTACTACATATTATTATAGATGCGGGAGTTTTACTACTTGCTGCAAAATTTATGAGCAAGGTTGAGTTAAAAGGCTTCAAATCTGCCATAATCGTCGCATTAATTATTGGTGTGTTCAGTTTTCTTTTAAGCTGGTTATTAACCTCCTTGCTAAATATTGCAACCCTTGGTATCTTCTATTTCTTAGGATTAGGATTTATAACTAGAGTAATTGCGTATGCTATCATCATCGAACTGGCAGATCAAGTAAGTAAAGATTTTAAAACTATAGGTTTTATAACCTCGATCTGGCTTGCAATTATACTTGCGTTGGCTGGTGCGATAGTAGATGCTATTCTATTTTAAAAACTTAAACCCTCATTTAGGGTTCAATCCCAGTACCGATAGCTATAGGGCTGACTCGAACTTTAAAAAGTGTTTTTTTTCCGAAGTATCAGGACATACCTTTTGGGCTTGCTCCGAGGTTTGTGATTTTTCTTTTCAATATTGCAAAGCGCATCAGGTATATCTTGAAGCGCTTTTTAATTGATATTATTATTGTCTATCTCTAAAAAGTTAGAATTGATCTAATCTTAACTCTAACCGCGGGCATAAAGACTATATTTGGAGCTTTTATAAGCTACTATGATAAAATTGATTGTGACTGATATGGATGGAACTTTGCTCAATGATGAGCATCAAATACATCCAGATTTTTGGGATATTGAAAAGGAACTGTCCAATAAGGGAATTATGTTCTCTGTGGCCAGTGGAAGACAATTTTATAATCTGGAAAGTAAATTTGAAAGGATTAAAGATCGTATGCTGTTTTTTGCTGAAAATGGCACCTATGTAGTTTATAAAGGGAAAGAGGTCTATCTGAATCCTTTAAAAAGAGAAGATGCCAATAAGTTTATTGAAATTGGCAGAAACCTTGAACATACTCAATTAATATTGTGTGGAAAGAACGCGGCTTATATAGAAACTGAAGATAAAAACTTTTATAAAGAGATCAATAAATATTACGAGCGTTTAGAAATTGTAGAAGATCTTACCAAGGTAGATGATACTGTCCTAAAAGTAACGCTTTGCAATTTTAATGGTGTAGAAGAAAATACCTTTCACCATTTTAACGATTATAAAAATGACTTCAAGGTAGCCATCGCAGCAAGTGTTTTTATAGATATCACTTCACTTTCAGCAAATAAAGGGAATGCTATTATAGGGATACAGAAAGAGTTGAATATTACTCCCGAAGAAACCTTGGTTTTTGGCGATTATTTAAATGATCTGGAAATGATGCAGAATGCTAAGTTTAGTTATGCTATGAAAAATGCACATCCCGATATTAAAAGTGCCAGTAAGTTTATGACAAGCTTCGATAATAATGAAAATGGAGTACTCCGAACTATTGCAGAATTAGGGCTTCTCAAGAACTTAGAAATAAAAAATGGATTGTATTAAAGGTGATGATTTTAATTTATTCGAGGTCTCCTCTAATTATAAGTAACTATTGTTCCTTCATCTAAAGACAATTCCTTTTTCAAATCATTACGATCTATCGTTTTGATATATTCGTTGTATTTAGCAACGTAATCTTTTAAGGTATCCATTTCTTCATCTATCAGGTTGTTATTTAACCTGTCTGTAGCCAGTTGTAACCATGGAGATTCATTCTCATAATCGTAAGTACCAAATACCATAAATGGAGTTCCTTTTCTCAGGACTTTTCGACCATTAGAATTCAATTCCCATTGTTTTGCCCAGTCATAAATATATTGTGCATCATCCATATAAAGTCTAACGCAAGCATGACTGGCAGGATATCCTGGTAATGCATATTGGTGCACTCCTACTCCTTCAAAATTCATGAAATTAAAATAATATGGTAAGATCCAAGCTTCATCTACCGAGCTAATTTTCCTTTTGGCTTTATAATTTCCATAATGTAAGCCATTTGGTGTTGGTGTAGATTTCTTTCCAGAACTCAAAGGGCCCCATTTTATAAGTTTTCCATTTTCATATAAAGCAAATCCTTGCACACGTTGAGAGATTAGAACTGTTTTAGGTATATCCTTGAGTAGTTCCATATTCTTTGGGAAAGGTGAATAGTTAATTATATCATTGAACAACGTATCTGGTATCACAATACTTTTACCAATACTAACTTTGTTAGCTTCAATCCTATTAATAGCATAGATCACATTTTGATGAGCTTCAGAATATCTATTTTTAAAGCTATCTAATTCCACTGAAGTCTTTAGAGAATCTATTTTATAATTTATTACCAAAGGTGGATCTACCTTTTCTTCAGGAATCTCAAGGATACTATCCTTTTGTTTAGTCTTTTCATATGTATTTTCCGACTTGTTAGATTTTTTGTCTTCACAGGAAACAGTACTGAAGACGATACTCAATACAAAAACAAATAATAAAGTAGGAGTTTTAAATGGGGGTTTCATATTCATTTGGGCAAATTCGGTTTGCATAGAATTGTTGAACAAATTTCGTAGTATTGAGATTAAAGATCACGCTGTTTTTATATACTTTAACAAAAACTGAGGCCCACTTAATAATAAATTAATACTTGGATCTTTAATTTGTAAATGGCAAACCTCCAGATCACTAACATATTTTGGAGAAATATAAAGTTTTAGTAAAATAATTCTATCAAAGTGTGATTAGTCAATAAATAATCCTATATTTGCGTAAATTAAATTTATATATAATGAATAGAGGTACCGTAAAGTTCTTTAACGACACTAAAGGATTTGGATTTATCACAGACGAAGAGTCAAACAAAGAATATTTTGTACATGCAAATGGTCTTGTTGATGAAATTAGAGAAAACGACGAAGTAACGTTTGATCTTGAAGAAGGAAGAAAAGGATTAAATGCAGTAAATGTAAAACAAGCTTAGGCTTCGTTTATAGTATACTATACTTTGACAATTTTAAAGCTTCACACAATGTGTGAAGCTTTTTTTTGTTCTAAACTTTTCTAAAATCTTTCTTGGAACGGTTTTAGAACATTATCTTTAAATCACTAAATTCAAAAAAGCACTTTGTTCAATATAAAAGCCAAATTCATTCTTTTTGCATTCCTTTCTTTTCTGCAAATCGGTGTTTTTAGCTCTACTCTTAATATGAAAGATCTAGATACTTTTAAAGTTACCAATAAGATAATTCCAAAATCTATTGCCGAAGAAGTTGCTGTTGCATTATCTTATTACCCAGAATTAAAGGATACTCCCATAGAGTTTAGATTCAAGAAAAAGATAAAGAAATCTTTTATGCAGGCGCAGCCAAAGTTTTTAGGAATATTTAAAAATAAAAAAAATCGTGCTTATTTTGTAATGATAAGTGAAAGTTTTCATATTGAAAATGAATCATTCACCATTTCAGAAGTACCATCAGATGTCCTTATTGGTTGGATAGGTCATGAATTAGGACATATTATGGATTACCAGAAGCGTAGCGGTTTTAATCTCATCCAATTCGCGATAGGTTATCTAACTTCTCATAAATTCATTAAAAAGGCTGAAAGAGCTGCAGATACCTTTGCGGTAGGTCACGGAATGGGAGATTATATACTTGCTACTAAAGATTTTATTCTAAACCACGCGCATCTTTCTAAGGTGTATAAAGATCGTATTAGGAAGTTATACTTATCTCCAGAAGAAATTCTATTATTAGTAGAAGAATTAAAAGATTAGTTGGGTTTCAGTTATAAGCTACTAATAAACTCTTCCCATTCTCCGAACTTCTCTTCGTTCATTACACGTTCCATTTTCACTTGTCCACCTTTCTTTTTATTCAAGGCATTCCACTCATAAAAATAATTTGGAGGAATAGTAGTAACCTTTACACCTTTCAAGGCTTTAGATCTAGCCACCTTATAATTTTTATTAGCGTTTTTAAGAGACTCGTCTAAGGCCTCAGCAAGTTCTTCATTATTCAATTTAGCCTCTGTACCTAAATACCAAGAATGATGAAATTCACCATCGATGCGAACCGCAGCCAAAGTAAATTCCGGGATTTCGATATCATACTTTTTCTCTAACTCCTGGATAGCATCGTTCATTTTATTCACAGAAAGCTGAGAACCAACTACATTTAGAAAAAACTTAGTTCTTCCCGTAATTTTGATCTCATGTCTACTAACATCTGTAAATTTAATAGTATCACCTATCAAATACCTCCATGCTCCAGACACCGTACTAATAAGTAATATATAATCTTCCTCTTCTTTTACATCTTTAATTTGCACCACAGGTGCATTATCAGTAATAGAACCATCTTCATTTACGTACTCAGCTTTGAAAGGTACAAACTCAAAATAAATTCCATTATCCAAGACCAATTTCATAGAATGTGTTTCTGGACGCTGCTGATAGGCCATAAATCCTTCTGAAGCCAAATAGGTATCTATCACTGTCACCGGATGGGCCAATAATGCATTGAAGCTTTTCTCGTAAGGCTCAAATGCTACCCCACCAGAAGTATAAACTTGGAAATTTGGCCATATATCATGGATGTTATTTACATTATGATGCTCAATTACTTTTTTAAACATCAATTCTATCCAAGATGGAATTCCGGAAATAGCTCCAATATCCCAAGTTTTAGCATTTGCTGCAATCATCTCTACACGCTCATCCCAGTCTTCAATTTTTGCGATTTCATCACCCGGCTTATAATATCCTTTAAACCAAAATGGAATTTTGCTTGCAGAAATCCCACTTATCTCCCCTTCTTCATGATCGCCCTCCTTTTGTAGATCTGTAGAACTACCTAGCATCATGATCTCCTTTTCAAAAAAATCTGTGGGAAGATCAAAATTAGTTAACGCACCAACTTGTTTTATTCCTGAGGTCCGTATTGCTTCTACCATATCATTAGAAACAGGGATGCGCTTACTGGTTTTACCAGTTGTACCGGAACTTAAGGCAAAATAAGGCGGAGTTCCAGGCCAAACAACATCTGTTTCCCCTTCATGCATTTTGTACCACCATTCTTCATTGATCTTATTATAATCGAAATTTGGGATACGCTCTGCATAAGCCACACGGATATCCTCAGCTTCCAGAATCTCTTCAAAATTATAATGTTTCCCAAAAGCAGTATCTTTTGCTTTGTTCAATAAACCAGTCAGGACTTCCAATTGGGCTTCATCGGCATTCGGTTCAGAAACAATTTTATCTCTTAAATCTATTAAACCCTTTATAATTGATCCAACTATTGCCATAATGCCTTGATATTTAATTTAAACTTATAATTTTGAAGTTAGGCAAAAGTGAAAAATAGCCTCAAAACATGGGCTATAATTATATAATTTTTAACCTTTCTGAGAGTTTGAATTTAGGAATTCATCAACCTAATACAGCTCTCTACACACTTTTCACCATCTATAGCTGCAGAAATAATTCCACCCGCATAGCCAGCTCCTTCCCCACATGGAAATAAGCCTTTTATTTGAATATGCTCAAAGGTTTTTGGATCTCTTGGAATTCTTACAGGAGATGAAGTTCTAGATTCTGGGGCATGTATGATTGCCTCATTGGTATAATATCCGCGCATAGCTTTACCAAATTCTTTAAAACCCTGCTGAAGGGTTGAATGGATGAATTCTGGAAAAACATTTTTTAGATCT
Organism: Gillisia hiemivivida; assembly: GCF_007997295.1. Classification (GTDB taxonomy): domain Bacteria; phylum Bacteroidota; class Bacteroidia; order Flavobacteriales; family Flavobacteriaceae; genus Gillisia; species Gillisia hiemivivida. The sequence continues at coordinate 35,299 of NZ_VORY01000005.1, forward strand.
ACGGAAGTTATTCCTGGTTTATACGAAGTTTCGGGTAAATTAGCTGAGATTCGACCTTCTACAAAATCTACCATTTTTTGAGCAGGAACACGTTGAGTTTTGCCACCATACAACCAAGCAGCTTGTTCTATGCTTTTCTGAAATTCCATTGCAGCCAGAGGAGAATCTCCGAAGGCTTTAAAATCATTCAGTCTTAATTCTACCACTATTCCAGAATTAGAAGTGGGCTGATCCCGTTTGCTTGGAGACCACCCATTCGTTACTACTTCTCCCGGGCTTGTGGCGCAAGGGGCAATCACACCTCCAGGACACATACAAAAAGAGTACATTCCTCTTCCTCCAATTTGCTTAACAATACTGTATGGAGACGGAGGTAAAAATTCTCCTCTGTCATCACATTTGTATTGTATCTTATCTATTAATTGTTGTGGATGTTCTATCCTAACCCCCAAAGCAAATGGCTTGGCTTCAATTTTAATTCTTTTTCTATGCAGTAATTCAAAGATATCCCTTGCAGAATGTCCAGTTGCAAGGATGATATTCTTCGCATTGAAATGCTCCCCTTTTAAAGTCTTTATTCCCTTGATCGTATCATTTTCAATTAAAATATCGGTTACTCTTGTTTCAAAAAGCACCTCCCCTCCCATTTCAATGATCTTTTCACGAATACTTGCAATTATTGCCGGTAGTTTATTGGTTCCTATATGAGGATGAGCATCAACTAAAATTTCACTGGTAGCACCAAAGGCTACTAATAATTCTAATACCCTATTTACATCTCCTCTTTTTTTAGATCGGGTGTATAATTTTCCGTCGCTATATGTTCCGGCTCCACCTTCTCCAAAGCAATAGTTGGAATCTTCATTAACAACATGTTCTATATTTAATGCCTTAAGGTCTCGTCTTCTATCACGAACATCCTTACCCCTTTCAATAATAACCGGCTTTTTACCTAATTCTATGCACCTGAGTGCTGCAAAAAGGCCAGCGGGTCCAGCGCCAATTATAAACACTTCTTCTTTATCGCGTACATTAGGATATTCCGGCAATTCCAGAGGTGTTTCCTTCATAGATTCATTCACGTACACGTCAACCTTCAAATTGATCTTCACAGCTTGCTGCCTGGCATCTATAGATCTTTTTAAAATTTCTATATGTCGAATTTCTTCCGTGGAAATTCCCGAATGCTTTGAAACCTCTCTCAATAAAAGTTCCTTCTTGGCTGCTTGTTCTGGGCTTACACGTAATTGATATTCGTATTTCATGACTCTAAATATGAGGCAAATTTAAGTATTTCTAAATTCTTATTAGTGCCACGTATTTTTAATCTTTCCTTGTGGTATTTATTATAAATTAAGAGCCTCGGGGGCAAGCATACCAGGTATGTCCCGATGGTTCTGGAGGAAAATACTTTTGAAAATTCGAGGCAAGCTTAAGGGAAAGAAACCCTCAATGAGGGATTATAAAGACTCAGCTCCATATCTATATACAAATATGAAGCTGAGTCTTTTAAAATTAAACTAATGTAAGCCGGATTAAATGAGGGTCTTTTTCTTATATAAAAATTAAAACTCTCTTTAATACCAAGGAGTTCAGCATTGCTTTTAATGGATTATACATTTTTTTCTTGCAACAATTCAGTTAATAACTCTTTGAAAACAGCAACTGGTTGGGCCCCGGTAACAGCACTTTTTTGGTTAAATACTATTGTTGGCACTGAGTTGACCCCTAAATTTTTCCAGTATGACTCTTCAGATTGAACCTGAAATCTAGCATCATCACTTTCTAATCTTGCCATCCCCTCATCTACATTTAGACCAACCTCTTTCAAGGCTAACTTTAGAATCTCTTTTGTAGAAACATCTTTTCTTTCACTAAAGAAAGATTCAACTAAACGCATTTTCAAATCTGTTTGTTTCCCATTTTCCTTTGCATAATCCAGCAAAATATGTGCATCCCTAGTATTAACCATTCTCATTTCTTCGAAATAGTCAAATTTAAACCCTAGTTCAGCTCCAACTTCCGTCATATTCTTTTGGGAGCGTTTTTGATCTTCTAAACTTGCGCCGTACTTATTTGCAATGTGCTCTTGCACATTTTCACCTTCTACCGGCATATTTGGATTAAGTTCAAAGGGATGCCATTCAATTTCTACTTTATTCTGAATTCCCATTTCAGAAATAGCCTTTTCTAAACGCTTGTATCCAATGGTACACCAAGGGCACACCACATCTGATACTATATCTATTTTGATTTTATCGCTCATGTTATTTTTTATAAGTTGTTTTATTCAGAATCAAAATTAGCTTACAATTTCACTAATTTGAAGTTCTCCTTCAACATTCGTATAGTTAGGAACATCCGCCGCAAATTTTTCAGCATGAGGTCCAAAAGACGATTGAAATGATTCTATTGAATCGAATGTTAAATGGGCTATTGCTACATAAGGTGCAAGTTCCCCAGGAACTCTTCCTCCAATCCCTATATTAAATTCAATCCCTTTTAGTGAATCTCCCAAGGTTTCAGCAATCATTGGTAAATGAGAGTTTTTATAATATTCTGAATCGAATTTTGTCTTTGGTCCGTTAGGATACATTACGCTTACTTTTATCATCTTTATTTTATTACAAAAATCATGTTATTATTTATTTATCATTGACGTCCGACAAAAGATATAAGACCGCTGCGCTGCTAGATTCAAGACGTAAGACTTTATTCCAACTAATTTGAAAATCACTATTTTAATATGTATAAATTTTTCAAAAAAGAAAAAATAATTCTGTGTTCCAATAGCAAGCTCCTAAACATTGAAAACAGTCCTAATCCAGGTTAATTCTAGCCTCACCGAAATCCTGAATTTTTTTACCGGACAATACTATTTATTTATTCTGAAAAATATGCCATAACAAACTTATCAGAAAAACTCTGATAAGTTCTTGCAACTTGCTAAGCCATTTCAACTGGAAACAAATTAAATTCGTTCGTATTAATTACCTTCCGAAGTAATTCCGGAAGGCTTATTGATCATTTTACAATCTAGCGTGTTAAACCGTTTCATTCTATTTTTTCCAAGCGAATTTTTGAAATGGAGCATCTACTGGAGTTTTTGCTATATGATTAGTATAATTACTGATTACCTTTTGAGATAAGCCTAATATGATTTCCAAAACTTGTTTTTCACCATATCCTGCAGCATAAAATGCTTGAATTTCATTATCATTTACATTCCCTCTATTGCGAACTATAGATAATGTCATTTCTCTTAAGGCTTCTAATTTTGGGTTTTCAAGTGGCGATCTGTTGCGCAAAGCTTCTGTGATTTTTTCATCTACCTTCATCATCGCTGCAATACCTGTATGTGCCGGTACACAATAATGACATTCATGTTCTACGTTGATACTTTGCCATACAACAGTTAATTCTTCATTGTTAAAGGAAGAATCTACAAATAATTGATGAATGGTCTGATAAGCTTCTAGGATCCCTGGCGCACCAGCTAATACACCATGCAAGCCTGGCACCATACCATATGCTTTTTGTGAGTTTTCTAATAATGATTTACTATCTGCTGGTGCAGATTCTATTGTGTAAACTTTTAATGTACTCATAGTTTAAAATATTTAATAAATAATTGTTTATTTTCTCTAAGCAAAAGCTTAGTCCTAATTAAAAAATGTAAGCTTTTATAAATTTTAATTAATAATTTCTATTCTAATTCTACCAATTTTCAATTAAATTTTGGATGTATGCATTAAATGTTCCCTTTCGAAATCTCTCATACAACAAATGCATTTCGTCATCTGAAAGAACTCTCAGGAACTTCGGATATGTATTCTCCAGTAATTCTTGAAATTCTTTATAGGTTCCCGATGATCTCGCACTTTTTCTTAGCAGTTTGGTAAGTTCTTTTTTAGTGAAAGTTTTACCATTTGAATAAAAATTAGCTTTCGAGGTTTTAGATTGCCTCAAAAAATCTCGATACTTAAACTCCTCGTTTAAAAGTATATCTGATGTAAATTGATTGAGTCCCTTTTCAATCTTAGATACTGTCCTGGAATTAGAATTCAAAGCTACCGCATAGTCTTGAGCAGAGAGCGATACTGAATAAACCAGTAAAGTAAATATTAGAATTAAATTTTTCATATCATTAAATTTTTAAAATTGTTATTAGTGCTTATCTAAGCAAACGCTTAGTTTAATAGTAAAAAAATATTACATTTTAATCAAGAACCTCGGGGAATTAAACCCTCAATGAGGGATTAAATATCATTTCAATGTAATCTTCAAGTTCAGATTCATTTTGGATCCTGGAACCTAATGAAAGACCTAACATAGATGTAGTTAAATAATTGGCTTGCTTCTCTACTATTTCTTGTGATCTATTTTTATCTTGTTTTAAATTATTTATAAATAAAGATCTTAGCTCCTCTGTAAATTTCATTAATTCCACCATAAGATCTGGTTCAGCTTTGTTCCCAAGTTCACTTACAGTATTACACACAAGACAACCTTTACCCTCTTCATTTTCTTTTGTGAATTCTAAAAAGTCATAGAAGAATTGCTTAATTCCAACAAGCCCATTATTAGAATTTTTTAAAATATTTCTAATACTATTTAACTCACTTTTATAGGCCTTAATACTTTCAACAAAAACCCCATGTTTATTTCCAAAACTTGAATAAATAGAAAATTGGTTGATGCCCATTTCCTTTTCCAACATACGTACCGAAGTTGCTTCAAAGCCATTACGCCAAAAAAGGTTCATCGCCTTTTGGATAACATCTTCTTCTTTATATTGTTTAGTTCTTGCCATTGTTTTTTATTCCTATGCAAAACTATGCAATTGCTTAGTTATAAAAAAATCCTTTAACTTTTCCTTAATAATACAACTGCTAAATCTTAATCCCAATATGTTTAAATCAAGAACCTCGGGGCAAGCCCACAAGGTATTTCCCGATGGTTCGGGAGGAAAATACTTTTAAAAATTCGAGGCAAGCCCGCCTGAATGAAATTCTTTTCGGGCAGGCTTTGGGGAATTAAACCCTCAATGAGGGATTAAAATTTTATTCTTTTTTGTATCTGTTATACTCGGCGTTAAAATAAGTTTTCAATAAAAAATAAAAACGAGTTCTCTAAAATTTTTAGTTCTTATTTTAGCAGCATGGAATTAAAGCCAGATAAAAAAGCGCTAATAGAATTAGCCTACGCTAAGATGTATTTTGGTAAATACAAAGGATTATTTTTATCTGAAATACCTGAATATTATCTTATCTGGTACAGGCAAAAAGGATTTCCAGAAGGAAAATTAGGAGATCAGCTTCAACAGGTCACTGAACTTAAAGTAAACGGGATGGAAAGCATACTTCGAAATATCCGCCTTAGATACCCTAATAATTAAGCATCCCAACCAATTATTGTATTGATTTCTCACCTAAAATATTAGGCTTAAAATTGCGAGCTTTTTTCTATTCTTCTTTGTAATTTAGCGCCCTGAATTAAGCAACACAACAAATACTTACAAAATGGCCGAAACCAAGTATATTTTTGTCACTGGCGGGGTTTCATCTTCTTTAGGAAAGGGAATTATCGCTGCATCTTTGGCAAAATTATTACAAGCTCGTGGCTTTAAAACCACAATTCAGAAATTAGATCCTTACATAAATGTAGATCCTGGAACTCTTAATCCTTACGAACATGGCGAATGCTATGTGACTGAAGATGGAGCAGAAACAGATTTGGATCTAGGTCACTATGAGCGTTTTTTAAATGTAAAAACATCACAGGCCAACAACGTTACTACCGGTAGAATTTATCAAAGCGTTATTGAAAAAGAGCGCCGAGGAGAATTTTTAGGAAAAACAGTACAGGTTGTACCACATATTACCAACGAGATCAAAGAACGTATCCAAATCCTTGGTAAAAGCGGTGAATATGATATCGTAATCACAGAGATAGGTGGAACGGTTGGTGACATAGAATCCTTACCTTATATTGAAGCTGTTAGACAACTTAAATGGGAGTTGGGAGATGTTAATGCCTTGGTAATTCATCTTACTCTTGTGCCCTACCTAGCGGCTGCTGGAGAACTTAAAACCAAACCAACCCAACACAGTGTAAAAACTTTGATGGAAAGTGGGATCAAGGCAGATATCTTGGTGTGTAGAACAGAGCATGAACTTTCTGACGATATTAGAAGAAAGCTTGCCATCTTTTGCAATGTTCGCCAAGAGGCTGTTATTCAATCTATAGATGCTTCAACAATTTATGACGTTCCTAATCTTATGTTAGAGGAAGGTTTAGATACTGTTGTACTCAAAAAATTGATGTTACCAGATGATACCATTCCTAATTTGGAACTTTGGAATCAGTTTTTACAACGCCATAAAAACCCTAAGTACGAAGTTAGAATCGGACTTATTGGGAAATATGTAGAACTTCAGGATTCCTATAAATCTATTTTAGAATCTTTTATTCATGCTGGTGCTGCAAATGAAGTAAAGGTAACGGTAGAGAGTATTCATTCAGAATTCATCAATGAGAATACCATCAAGAATAAGATCGCTCATTTAGATGGGATTTTGGTAGCTCCTGGTTTTGGAGAGCGAGGGGTTGAAGGTAAAATAGATGCAGTTCGCTATGCGCGTGAAAACAATATTCCTTTCTTAGGAATCTGTTTAGGAATGCAAATGGCAGTAATAGAATTCGCTAGAAATGTGCTTCAGCTAAAAAATGCCAATTCTACGGAAATGGATAACGAAACCAAGCATCCTGTTATAGATATTATGGAAGCTCAGAAAAAAGTTACTCATAAAGGGGGAACTATGAGATTGGGCGCCTGGACTTGTAAACTTTCTGAGGGATCACTTGTTAAAGACATCTACAAATCTGAAGAAATTTCAGAAAGACATAGACATAGATACGAATACAACAACAAGTATAAAAACGAGTTAGAAAACGCTGGATTAAAAAGCACAGGTATTAATCCCGAAACCGGTTTAGTGGAGATCGTGGAGTTAGAAGGCCATCCTTGGTATGTGGGAGTACAATATCACCCAGAATATAAAAGTACAGTTGCTAACCCACATCCTCTATTTGTCGGTTTTGTTAAAGCTGCCGTAACCTACTCAAAACTAAAAAAGAGTGTCAAATTGACACAAAATCAATAAACGGTCATTTTTTTGACTAACAATAACTCTAAGTGATAGAGAACACTTAGTTTACTTTATATTTTAACATGGAAGAAAAAAAATTTGACGTACAATCCTTAATAGGATTTTTCCTTATTGGTGGACTTTTAATATGGATGTTGTACAACAATTCCTTTGAGAATAACGAAGCTGAAGATAAACAAGATACTATAGAACAGGTTGAGACTGTTCCTCAAGAAACTAATACTTCACAAAAAGATGTTGCTATCCAGGAGATGGATTCTACAGCAAGAGCTAGAGTGCAGGAATCATTAGGAACTTTTGGTTATTCTGCAACATTAGCTTCAGCATCAAATGAAACTACTAAGTTAGCTAACGACGTTTTAGATTTAAACATCGATAATAAAGGTGGTTATATCTCTGAAGCAAGGATGACTCAGTTTAAAACCTACGATTCTATTCCTGTTTATCTTATAAAGGATGGAAATGCATCTTTAAACTTAAATTTTACCACTTCTGACGGTCGCGTGATCAATACAAAAGATATGTATTTTGAACCTACTTTATCAGAAAGTGGAAACAATCAGGTGCTTTCTATGAAACTAAAGGTTTCAGAATCTGAATATCTAGAATATGTATATGTGATGAAACCGGGAGAATATATGTTGGATTTCAGCATTCGTTCTCAAGGTTTAAGAGATGTTATAAGTAGTTCTAATGCTGTGAATCTAGACTGGCAACTAAAAGGATATCGACATTCTAAGAGTATTTCCTATGAAAACAGATATACCGAATTAGCATGGGAATATGAAGATGGGGACGATGACTATCTTGGACAAGGAGAATTGAAGGATGATGAAGCAGATGATATATCCTGGGTTGCTTATAAACAACACTTCTTTTCTTCAATTTTATTAACCGATACTCCTTTTGCCACAGGTAAATTCATTTCTAAAAATCTTGTTGAAGATGAAGAAATAGATACCGTTTACACCAAGGAATTTGCAACTACGTTGCCATTAGAATTAAAAGGCGGAGAACTTAATTATAATATGAATTGGTACTACGGACCAACAGATTATAAAATTTTAAACGATTACGATAGAAACCTAGACGAAGTTGTACCATTAGGTTGGGGAATTTTTGGTTGGATTAACAAATATGTATTTATTCCGTTTTTCGCGTTCTTATCAGGGTTTTTACCTAGTTATGGGATTGCAATTATTGTAATGACTATTGTAGTAAGAATTGTACTCTCACCAGTAACTTACAAGTCTTATTTATCTCAAGCTAAAATGAAGGTTTTAAAACCTGAAATTAATGAGCTTAACGAGAAATATAAGGACAATGCAATGAAAAAGCAGCAGGAAACCATGAAGCTTTATAGCAAGGCAGGAGCCAGCCCTATGAGTGGATGTTTGCCAGCATTAATGCAGATTCCGGTCTTTTATGCCTTATTTCAGTTCTTTCCTAGTGCCTTCCAATTGAGGCAAAAAGGATTCCTTTGGGCAGATGACCTTTCTAGCTACGATACTATAGCAGAATTGCCATTTACCATTCCATTCTATGGAGATCACGTGAGTTTATTCCCGATTTTGGCATCTATTGCTATCTTCATTTACATGATGATGACAACCGGTCAAACAATGCAGAACAATCAGCAACCAGGAATGCCTAACATGAAATTTATCATGTACTTATCTCCTATCATGATGTTGTTCTTCTTTAACAACTATGCCAGTGGACTTTCACTTTACTATTTTGTATCTAATTTAATTACAATCGGGATCATGCTTGTAATTAAGTATGCTATAATAGATGAAGAAAAGATCCATGCTAAAATCCAGGAGAATAAAAAGAAACCTAAGAAGCAAGGAAAGTTTGCTAAGAAAATGCAAGACATTATGGAGCAAGCAGAACAACAGAAAAATAAGAAATAAAAGATTTTAATATCATTTAAAAGGTTCGATAAATTATCGAACCTTTTTTTATTTAATCCCTCATTGAGGGTTTAATTCCCCGAGGCTTGCCTCGAATTTTTAAAAGTATTTTCCTCTCGAACCATCGGGACATACCTCATGGGCTTCCCCCGAGGTTCTTGATTTATTTAGTTCCCGAAAGTTGCCTTCATCATAATTTATAATAAAAACCTTTTTTCAAAGTTATATTTGAAATCCTATCTTTACAATCCAAATTAAAACCTATTGATATGAAAAAGATCTTTTTACTATTTTTTAGCTTAGCATTATTAACCTCTTGTAGTAGCGATGATGACGGAGGAACCTCGGGAGATGATAAAATTCTAGGTAAGTGGTTCGTTACAGAAATTAATAATACTGGTGCTTTCCCTATTGAAATAAATGATTGCAACAGACAATCATTTATCGATTTTAAATCCGATTTTACAGCTGACTCTGCATTATATGCTGAAGAAAATGGAGAATGTAATGTAGATAATTCAGAAAATGACGATTGGAGTAGTTTAGGGGATTCTAGATATAGGTTTGTAATACCTTTTGAAGGAATTGGTGCTCAAGCAGGAAGAGCAGATTTCAATGCCGATCTTACTGAATTTATATTTTATCCTGATTTCCTTGCTGGACAGAACACCAATATCGTATTCGAAAAAAGATAAAATTTAATAACATAGAATCAAAAGAGGGTAGTTTTTACTACCTTTTTTTGTTAGCTTAAATTAAGAACAAGGGCATCAAAAAAATCACGTTTTCGTCAAGCTGAGACCCGTGATAAATAAATTTATCTAACGTAGGAAATAGAGGTATGAAAGATGCTGAGCATGACGGAAGATAAAACCAGTATTGTCACCCTGAACTTGTTTCAGGGTCTCTTATTTCGGGCAACGAAAAATACGGTAATGTTAACTTGTTTCAGCTTCTAAGCTTTTAGACCCCAATCCGTTGAGATCCTGAAATAATTCCGATAGCTAATGGAACAGGATGACGAATCATTTACTATTTAGAAAACCACTTATAATTTCGTAATTTTGCAGACGGAAATCCGACAATTATAAGAATTATCAAACCTCCGATTTGTTGGAGTGAAGGAAGTTAAAATATGAAAAAAGTAGTGGTTGGTCTATCTGGAGGAGTAGATTCTAGTGTGACCGCATATTTATTGCAACAACAGGGATATGAAGTTATAGGCTTGTTCATGAAGAACTGGCACGATGATACCGTAACTATTTCTGATGAATGCCCATGGTTGGATGATAGCAATGATGCTATGATGGTTGCTGAAAAATTAGGGATTCCATTCCAAACAGTAGATTTAAGTGAGGAATACAAGGAGCGTATTGTAGATTATATGTTTCGTGAATATGAGTTAGGTCGTACTCCTAATCCAGATGTACTTTGCAATCGAGAAATAAAATTTGATGTCTTTATGAAGATCGCTCTTTCTTTGGGAGCAGATTATGTTGCCACAGGACATTATTGTAGAAAAGGTATTATAGAGAAAGATGGGGAAACTGTCTACCAACTTTTAGCAGGTAAAGATGATAATAAGGATCAGTCTTATTTCCTATGTCAGCTTACTCAAGAGCAGCTTTCTAAAACGCTTTTCCCAATTGGAGAGCTTCTAAAACCAGAGGTGCGAAAAATTGCTGCTGAACAAGATCTTATCACTGCCGATAAAAAAGACTCCCAAGGGCTTTGTTTTATTGGGAAGGTTAGATTACCAGAATTTCTTCAGCAAAAACTGAAAGCAAAAGAGGGAGTAATTGTAGAAATAGATTCTCATAGAGAACAATATCAAGATCTACCAGTTCATTTCAACTCTAAAGCGGAGGAATTGGAGCTTCTTTCTAAGAAGTTTCAGTATGAACTAGCAGATGGAAAAATAGTTGGAAAACACCAAGGAGCTCACTATTTCACTAAAGGACAACGAAAAGGTTTGGCAGTGGGTGGAACGCCGGAACCTTTATTTGTGATAGATACAGATGTAGATGAGAATATTATCTATACAGGTCAAGGAAAAGAACATCCGGGCTTATTTAGAAAAGCGTTGTTTGTTAAAAATGAAGAAGTACACTGGGTTCGTAAAGATCTAGCAATTGCGCCAGATTCTGAACTTAAAGTTCAGGCCCGAATTAGATATAGACAAGAATTACAGGAAGCTACCTTGCATCAAACCGAAAACGGACTCTATGTGCTGTTCGAAAAAGCGCAATCGGCAATAACAGGGGGACAATTTGTTGCTTGGTATTTAGAAGATGAATTGGTGGGGTCTGGAGTGATTTCATAAATTTGATTTTATTTTATTTTATTTTATTTGAAGATTGAAATTGATTGAGAAATATGGGATATCCGCAATTAATATCAACGCGGGCTTGGTCATGCTAAGACCCGTGATAAAAAAATTATCTAGCGGAGGAAATTGATTTATGTAAGATGCTGAAACTCCCGATGCTTCGGGACAGCATGACGGAAGTTAAAACCAGTATCGTCACCCTGAACTTGTTTCAGGGTCTCTTATTCAGAGTAATTTTGAAATACGTCAATGGTAACTTGATTCAGCATCTCATCTCAATAACTTTATTATGAGCCCCTGAATCTCCAGATATTTCGGGACAGAGTGACGATAACAATATGATGCTTTGCTGACAATCAAAAGAAATATAATGCTTTATTAAAAATTACCGCGAATTCACTAATTAGAAATCAATCAAGAACATCGAGGAATTAAACCCTCAATGAGGGATTATATTGGAGGATTCGTGGCTTTTAAATTATGTTAAACTTGGTCTAGATGTTCCTAAAATTTGAATAAACCTGAATCATAAAATATGCAGAATAGAATTACCGAACTTTTCAATATTAAATACCCATTAATTCAAGCAGGAATGATTTGGGCAAGCGGATGGAAACTTGCAAGCGCAGTAAGCAATAATGGTGGATTGGGAATAATTGGAGCAGGTTCTATGTATCCGGAAATTCTAAGAGAACATATTCAGAAATGCAAAAAAGCAACCGATTTCCCATTTGCGGTAAATGTTCCTATGCTCTATCCAGATATAGATAAGGTTATTGAGATCATTATTGAAGAAGGAGTCCAAATTGTTTTTACCTCTGCCGGAAACCCTAAAACTTGGACCAAGCATTTACAGAGCCATGGTATAAAAGTGGTTCACGTGGTGAGTAGCGTAAAATTTGCGTTGAAATCTCAAGAAGCAGGAGTAGATGCTGTTGTTGCTGAAGGTTTTGAAGCCGGAGGACATAATGGAAGAGATGAAACTACTACGTTCACCTTAATCCCAATGGTAAAGGAACAACTTAAAATACCACTTATCGCCGCCGGAGGAATTGCTACAGGCAGAGGCATGCTTGCAGCGATGGTATTGGGGGCAGATGCGGTACAAATTGGCTCGAGATTCGTTGCTAGTAACGAAGCATCTTCACATCAAAATTTTAAAAATAGGGTAGTTGAAGCAAAAGAAGGAGATACCCAATTAACTTTGAAAGAATTGGCTCCTGTGCGCATGATTAAAAATAAGTTCTTTAATGAAATACAAGAACTGTATCAGACTGTTCCAACCAAAGAAGAACTAATGACCTTACTAGGGCGTGCTCGTGCCAAAAAAGGGATGTTTGAAGGGGACATGGAAGATGGCGAATTAGAAATAGGCCAGATCTCAGGACTAATTCATGATATAAAACCGGCAAGAGAAATTATTCAGGAAATTATTGCTGAATTTGATATAGCTAAGTTAGAAGTGGCTAATTTTTAAGCCCTCATTGAGGGTTTAATTTCTTGTTCCGATCCTATCGGAATGCCTCAAATTTTTGAAATTATTTTCCTCCCGAGCCCTCGGGACATACCTCCTGGGCTTGTCCCGAAGTTCTTAGTTAACTAAATTCTTCAAGTTTAGTTAATTCGTCCTCAACAAATTTCTGCCATTTAAGTTCGGCTTCTGTGTTTAAGCTGTGATTGGATTCTTTATCGAAAGCTTTTTGCATAGCGCTTCGCTCTTTATCTATCTTCTCATAGAGTTTATTTAGATAGTCTCTGGAATCTTTATTTAATTTAGAACCGTCCACATTTGCCAATAACTTCCTCAATTTTCTGGCGTGCAACTCAGAAATATCAAAATGTAGCTGTTCATGCTTTAGCAAATATTCGCTTTTTGAAGCTGGCTGTACCCAACTTTGTTCAGGATAAAAAAAAGTTTCTACTTTATAGTCCAATTCCATTCTCTGTGAAGTTCCTTTCAAACCCCAAGAGTAAGAAAGTCCTGTATTCGTATTCGCGTGAAAAAGTGTTTTCTCTAGCGGAACTCCTTTAAAATCCTCCCATGTTAAATGAGTTTCTTCACTCCAATAAATTTTTAAGTCTTCAGATTGTGCAAATGCAAGGCTGGAAATAGATAGAACTAATAGGAAGAAAAGAGTCTTCACTATTTAATATTTAAAAATTATATTCTTGATAATATCCGGATGAATACTCTGGATCACCGGGCATGTTTTAGCAGAGTTTTCTAATACAGTTTTATCCCTATCGGTTAGTTCGCCTTTTACAGTTACAAGAACATCGATCTTAGAGATTCTTCGAGGATTAGCTTCCATGTGTTTTGTAACCTCAGCAAAGGTCCCTTTTATATCTAGATCGTTTTCATTGGCTTTAATTCCCATAATAGTAAGCATACAAGAGGCCAATGCAGTAGCTACTGTGTCTGTTGGAGAAAATGCTTCTCCCTTTCCGTTGTTGTCTAAAGGAGCATCCGTAATAAATTTATTACTACTCTGGATATGCTCACATTCTGTGCGGAGATCTCCTTTATAAATTACTTTTGAGGTCATGATTATTTATTTTGCAACACTAAGGGTAAGATCTTTATTAAGCTGCATAATATAAATAGCATCATTATAAAAACCACCATTGGTTTTAGGCTTATAAAGGAATTTATTTTCTACGTATTCTGTGATAATATTTGCTTTTACTGACTCTTCTATGGTTCCCATTGCAGCAAGTCTTAACAAAACATCTAAGGTAAGATCGTAACCACGTACTGTGTATTTATTAGGAATATAGCCATATTTGGTCTCGTAGGCTTCAATAAAACTATCTGTCACAGATTCGTCAAACTCCTTATATTCTGAAGGAAAATGGAAACGCAATTCCCCTAAATGTTCATTGACAACTGCATCACTTTCAAAAGTGCTGTTTTTGTAGGTTGTAAATAAGGTGATCCTGTTATTTCTAGCCATTCTATTTAATGCTGAAGTTGCACTTCCAAGCAAACCAATACTTTCAGATTCCAAGATCACCCAATTCTCACGAGATTTATCAAGTACAGAAGCTATAGTAGATTCGGTAATATTATTAGCTTGTGGATTTACGATTCTTGCTAAAGGCAAGGCACTTACCAACTTACTTTTTATTGCTGAAGAAGCTGCATCTGCTATTATAATTACATTTTTTCCTTGAGAATTGCTTTGAAGATACGCAATCATCCCTTCTCTCAACATATCATCACTTGGACGGGATTGGTACAAATTTGGGAGCGCTTTTAACTCTCTATTGGTCATCGGTGAGATCACAGGTACTTTTAAATTCATTAAGCTAGATGCCGCTTCCTCAGAAGTCGCTTGCAATAACGGACCTATAACGGCATCTACATTTCTGAAATCATTAGCTGCTATAGTTTGCGAGACTTTTCCAGAATTATTCTGAGTGTCATAAACACGAAGGTTTGTAGAGATCCCCAATTCTTTAGCTCGTTCAATTGCCATTAAAGCACCGCTATAAAAGTCTAAAGAGATACGCAAAACACGATCCTTCTGAATTAACTCTTTGGCATTAGAAATAGAATCCTTATTAATTTTGCTGAGATTATAAGGAAGCATCAAAACCAGATTTTTGGTCTCGAAGTTCTTTAGGTTCTTTGAAAGATCCATTTTAGATAATTCTGAAGTCGCTATTGGGTTTTCTGCTAAATCCTCTACTTCTTCCAGTTTATTTCCTTTAGAATCTTTGGTTGGTACTTTCAATATCATACCCCATTTTAACCCATCTTTTAAAGCAGGATTCAGTGCGACCAAAGAATCTTCAGCAACCTGAAATCTTCTGGTTAAACTGTACAGGGTCTCCTGTGGCTGCACTTCGTAAAATTCAAAAGCATCATCGGTAATTATCACCGGTTGGTCCAGAACATTAGTTCCAACTTTTAGCATTATTCCTGGTTGTAATACTCCAACCCTTGGGTTAAGAGCTTCCAATTCCTTTACCGTCATCCCATATTTACGGGCGATTCCATATTTTGTCTCTTTAGGAATAATAATATGCTCTCTCGTTTTTCCAATCTGAGAGGAAGGTTTGGAATTAAATACTTCAGGATTTCTTTCTTCTATTATCACTTTACCTGGAGCAGGTCTTTCTTTTTTTTCTGCAATTATAACTTTATCAGGAGCACTTTCATCTATAACAAAAACAGGGATCTGAATAATTTCTCCATTCTGAAGTTCTTTTGAATATAGCTGTTTATTATACTTTTTAATATCATCTACACTAACCCCATATTGCTTAGACAGACTATATAAGGTTTCCTTTTTCTGAACTTTATGTGAATTAAAACTCACTACTTTTTTAACAGAAGATTCACTTTGCTCCGAAGACATAGGAATAACCAACTTTGCATTTACTTGCAAACCTTCTTTGGCTTCGGGATTTAGTTTAAGTAGTGTTTCTTGGCTTATATCATATTTGTTAGAAATACTATATACTGTTTCCCCAGCGGCAACCGTATGGTATTGATATGCCTGACCAAAGGCGCTAGTAGTAAGAACTTGAAAGAACAAGCATATAATAATTACAAACCTCATCTGTTATTTTTTTTACTGATATTCAATTAGTGATCAATTATTATTCCCACTCTATAGTTGCAGGCGGTTTAGAACTAATATCGTACACTACTCTATTAACGCCTTTTACTTTATTTATTATGGTATTGGATATTTTTTGTAAGAATTCGTAAGGTAAATTTACCCAATCTGCCGTCATCCCATCGGTAGATTCTACCGCTCTTAATGCTACTACTTTTTCATAAGTTCTCTCATCACCCATTACTCCAACGGAATTTACGGGTAATAAAATCGCTCCCGCTTGCCAGACCTTATCGTACAACATCCATTCTTTAAGACCATTGATAAAAATGGCATCAACTTCCTGAAGGATCCTTACTTTTTCTGCGGTAACGTCTCCTAAGATACGTATTGCCAATCCAGGTCCTGGAAAAGGATGTCTTCCTAATAATTCCTTTGCAATCCCTAATTCTGCTCCTACCCTTCTTACTTCGTCTTTAAATAAGGCTCGTAAAGGCTCCACTATTTTAAGTTTCATGAAGTCTGGTAAACCACCTACATTATGATGTGATTTGATAGTTGCCGAAGGTCCTCCTGTAGCAGAAATAGATTCTATTACATCTGGATAGATAGTTCCCTGCGCCAAAAATTTCACATCCTGGATCTGGTGTGCTTCATCATCAAATACTTCAATAAAGGCATTTCCAATCTTTTTCCTTTTTTCTTCAGGATCACTTATTCCAGCCAAGGCATCCAAGAAACGTGCCGAAGCATCTACGCCTTTCACATTCAAGCCCATATCTTTATACTGGTCCAGAACACTATCGAATTCGTTTTTTCTTAGTAAACCATTATTTACAAATATGCAATATAGGTTCTTACCGATGGCCTGATGTAAAAGTACCGCAGCTACAGAAGAATCTACTCCTCCACTTAAACCAAGAACCACTTTATCGTCCCCAATCTTTTCTTTCAATTCTGAAACCGTCATATCAACAAATGCTTCAGAAGTCCAAGTTTGTTCTACCCCAGCGATCTTAACAAGGAAGTTTTCCAAAAGTTGTTTCCCATCTGAAGTGTGATATACTTCAGGGTGGAATTGAATAGCAAATGTTTCTTCGCCATCAATCCTATAAGCAGCATTAAGAACATCTGCAGTACTTGCTAAACGCACAGCATTGGTTGGCAATTCCTTAATGGTATCACTATGACTCATCCACACCTGAGAATTTTCTGTGATATCCTCAAACAATGCTTCCGCATCTTTTATAATAGAAAGATTTGCTCTACCATATTCTCTAGTTTCTGAAGGCTCTACTTTTCCACCATGAAAATGAGCGAGATATTGAGCGCCATAGCAAACGGCTAATAAAGGCATTTTTCCTCTGATTTCTGAAAGATCCGGATGAGGAGCATCTTCTGCTCTCACAGAGAAAGGGCTTCCAGAAAGAATAGTTGCCTTAAATCCTGAAATGTCTTTTGGAGGGTTGTTGTATGGGTGGATTTCGCAGTAGATGTTGAGCTCTCTAACTCGTCTTGCAATTAGTTGCGTATACTGGGAACCAAAGTCTAAAATAAGTACGTTTTGCTGCATGCGCAAAAGTAAGAATTTGAACTAATAATGTCCTAGCAGATCTATTATTTTATATCTTTAATTGCATATAAAATCACCTTTTATGAAATACCTAGTTGCTATTATTTTCTCTATTGCTATTGTTTTGGCTTCATTCCTTCTTGGAAATGCTTATATAAAAAGAGCACAGCCGGTTGGGGTGATCTCTGTAACCGGATCTGGAAGCGAGAATTTTACCTCAGATCTTATCGTCTGGGAAGGGCAATTTATTAGTGTCTTTCCAGTATTAAAACAAGCCTACGAGAATTTGAACTCAGATAAAGAAACCGTAAGAAACTATTTGGTTGAAAAAGGAATTCCTTCAGAAAATATTGTTTTTAATTCTGTACAAACCAATGAGCAGCGAGATAATCAATATCAAAACGGGAATTATGTTGGCAGCACTTTTAAAGCTTATGAATTGATCCAATCGGTTAAAATTGAATCTGCAAATGTAGAATTGATAGAATCTGTTTCCAGAGAGATTACTGAACTACTGAATAAAGGAGTACAATTCAATTCCACTCCTCCAAGATATTACTATACAAAAATAGCCGACCTTTAAATTGAAATGATATCCAAAGCTACAGAAGACGCCAGAGTGAGAGCAGAGAAAATTGCAGAAAACAGCGGCGGAAATCTGGGAGAGCTAAATAATGCTAGCATGGGTGTTTTTCAGATCACCGGCCAGAATAGTGGCGAAGATTATAGCTGGAGTGGCGCCTATAACACGCAGGATAAAAAGAAAACCGCCTCTATTACTATGCGTTTGAAATATAAAATTGATTGAGTTAATCTTGGGATGTTTGCACTTGCTTAATAGTAGCATCCAGTTGTTCAAAAGGAACAAAGCCTTGCGCAATTAAATAATATTTATTTTCCTTTTTAAGAATTACTGAAGGAAATCCTGTAACTCCGAAATTGGTAGCTAGTTTAAAATCTTCTAAAGCTTTTTCTTTATAAATAGGGTCTTCAAATTTTCTTCTGAACTCTTCTTGGTCAATGCCATATGTTTCTAAATATGGGAAATATGCCTCAACTATGTTCCAATTGAAACCATCAAAATAAATAGCTTCTTGTATGGTGGCAGCAAAATTAAGTGCTTCTTTTGGCCTTAGATCCTTAACTATGGATAAAGCTATCGAAGGTGGAATAGAATCTAGGATTCTCTCTCCATCTTCTAAAACCTTCATGAATTTATCGCCAAATTCCACCCCGGTTCGCTGAGTCACATCTTTGTAAGCCCCTTTTAAGTAATCTCGGATCGCACTTACAGGTTGTTTGCGCTCACCCGATTGCATCCCGCCTGAAATCACTTGGAAATCGAATTGGTCTTTATAAGTGGATTTTAACTTTTTTATTACCGGAGAGAACCCATAACACCAACTACAAAGTGGATCGTAAACGTAATATATCGTATCTTTAATCATCCTTTTTGTTTAAAAGGCAAAGATACTTTTTCATTTCTAAAATTGAATTAAGCTTATGTTAAACGACTTGTTTCAAGAGGCTTGGAAGTCTCTAAATGATGCGGCATCTGGGAAAGAGCACCCCTTTAATTTTTGCACTCTGGCAACCATTGGAAAAAATGCATCCGTGCGACAACGCACTGTTATTTTAAGAGGTGTTACCGAAAATAAAAGTTTGCTGTTTTATACCGATCTAAGATCTAAAAAGATCAAACAGATCGAACATAATTCAAACGCAAATGGACTGTTTTATGATCCTAAAATTCAACTTCAATTAGTATTTAAGGGAAATATTTTAGTACATACCGATGATGAGGCCTGGGAGGAACATAAAGATAAAATAGATGGGAAGGCGGTGAACAACTACAATACCTTATTAGCTCCCGGGAAACCAATTAAGAATCCATTCTCTGTGGAACGCACCAAAAATTTAAATTTTGGACTATTGGAATTTAAACCTGTGAAAATCGAGTTTTTAAAGCTCAAAGAAGATTCCAATCATCTCCGAGCTAGATACAAGATAGAGGAAGGGATTTGGAAACAGACCTTTTTGGTTCCTTAATTTATCTTGATTAGATTTCTCTAGTCTAAAAATTCCGCGACTCGTTGCAATAGTAAAAGATTCTTCACTTCGCTGTTATTCGATTAGAATGGCACTTTTTGTTGTCATTCCGACGAAAGTAGGGATCTGGTTTATCTATTTCAATAAGAAGATCCTTCGACAGGCTACCATTGACGTAATTTCAAGAATCTGGAATACTCTCCCTCTGGTCGGTAAAGATCTGTTTAATTTTTAAGATTGTTCATTTTTTTGCGTGTCCAAAAAAACGAACCAAAAAAAGGACACTTTTTTGTAGGTGTTTCCAATTATGCTAACGCATAATTAGAACCGTACTTCCACGGCTAAATTTTCTCCAAGGCTTCGAAAATTTTACGCCGTGGAACTACTACACTTGCAAAAAAGAAGTTCTTAAGAAGATAAATCAGCTAGAAACAATTATACGTCAAAAACCTACGCTAGATAATTTTTTTTATCACGGGTCTCAGGATGACGAACTAAAGTAATACAATAGAAATTCTTTACTGTGCTGTTCTTCGATTAGAATGGCACTTTTTGTTGTCATTCCGACGACAGTAGGGATCTGGTTTATCTATTTCAATAAGAAGATCCTTCGACAGGCTACCATTGACGTAATTTCAAGAATCTGGAATACTCTCCCTCTGGTCGGTAAAGATCTGTTTAATTTTTAAGATTGTTCATTTTTTTGCGTGTCCAAAAAAACGAACCAAAAAAAGGACACTTTTTTGTAGGTGTTTCCAATTATGCTAACGCATAATTAGAACCGTACTTCCACGGCTAAATTTTCTCCAAGGCTTCGAAAATTTTACGCCGTGGAACTACTACACTTGCAAAAAAGAAGTTCTTAAGAAGATAAATCAGCTAGAAACAATTATACGTCAAAAACCTACGCTAGATAATTTTTTTTATCACGGGTCTCAGGATGACGAATAAAAATGAAATAAAAGGGAGTCTTCACTGCGCTATTATTCGATTAGAATGACACTTTTTGCTGTCATTCCGACGAAGGAGGAATCTCAATGAAACTAATCAGTTTTAAACAGAGATACCTCACTTTATTCGGAATGACAATTTTATAAAAATTTTAAACTAGCCAAAAACCTAAAACAAAAAAAACTCCTTAGTTTCCTAAGGAGTTTAAAAAAGGGTGGAAGACCGGGTTCGAACCGGCGACCCTCGGTACCACAAACCGATGCTCTAACCAGCTGAGCTACAACCACCATTTATTCGCGGATGCAAATGTATATTTTTTCTGTAATTCTGCAAAGAAAAAAATGAAATTAAATTAGGTCAAAAATAGAATCCACTGCAGGATAACGTTCTACGGTAAAACCTTCTGCATGTTCAGTTCCAATAAGTCTTCCCAAGTCTCTTGCGCGATAGGTAATACTATCAAAAAAGTTGTCGCTAGAGATAGGTGTTGCAGGTTCGCTACTATCTTTATCAAAAAACTGTGTCTTATAAGCCTTCACAGAATTCATCTTTATATCCATATAACCAGTAATATCTACTGCAATATCCGGAGTGATATTTTTCCATTGAATATAATGATATACATGCTTTGGCCTCCAAGGCTCCTGCACTACCCCATTATCTTTAGTTTCAATTTTTAAAAGTCCGCTCAAAAAGCAGGCATCGCTCACTAATTTAGAGCCTTTCCCATGATCTATATGCCTGTCATCTATCGCGTTGCAAAACACAATCTCTGGCTTATATTTCCTAATAATTCTTATAACCTCTAACTGATGTTCTTCATTATTGATAAAGAAGCCATCTTTGAATCCTAAATTTTCTCTTATTTTTAAGCCAAGTATCTTGGCCGCATCTGCAGCTTCTTGGTCTCGGGTTTCAGCAGTTCCCCGAGTACCCAGTTCTCCACGAGTAAGATCTAGAACTCCGACTTTTTTACCTTTATCTACTTCCTTAGCGATTGTTCCTGCACAACTCAACTCAATATCATCTGGATGTGAGCCAATAGCCAAAATATCTAATTTCATATATGTAATATTGTCTCTATTATTTTTTAAGCCTTTAATTCTTTAACAGCCTCCAAAGCCTGCTCTAAATCTGCAATAAGATCTTCTTTCTCTTCAATCCCAACAGAAAAGCGCATCAGGTTATCTTTGATTCCCTCTGCCTCTCTTTCTTCGGCGCTTAACAATGCGTGAGAAGTTAATGTTGGTAAAAGAATGGTAGACTCAACTCCTGCAAGACTCATTGAAGGCTTTATCATCTTTAATTGCTTCTGAAATAAAGAAGCATTTATACCTTCTTTCAATTCGAAAGAAAGCATTCCTCCAAAACCTCGCATTTGAGATTTCGCTAGCTCATGATCTGGATGCGATTTTAATCCTGGATAGTATACTCGTTCCACATCCTCATGCTTTTCCAGGTACTTAGCCAGTTTTTTAGCATTCTTATTCTGAGCTTTAACTCGTAAGCCCATTGTTTTAATACTTCTTTCCAAAAGCCAAACGGTATAATCGCTTAAATTACCTCCAAAATTCTTAGCTAACTGAAAAATGGTATCAATATGTTCTTCCGTAGAAATAACAGTACCAGCCAGTATATCACTATGACCACCCATGTATTTAGTAGCAGAATGAATAACAACATCTATCCCGAAATCTATAGGATTCTGATTCACTGGAGAAGCAAACGTATTATCTATCATACTTACAAGGCCGTGCTCCTTAGCGATTTTTGATATCGCTTTAAGATCTGTAATTGTAAGTAACGGATTGGAAGGCGTCTCTATATAAATAACCTTAGTACTCTTTTTGATCTCAGCTTCAAAACTTTTGGGCTTCAGATCTTTCGTGAATGAATAGGATATCCCGAATTTTTCAAACTCTTCCACTATCAGATTTCTGGTTCCGCCATAAAGGGTGTTTTGTAACACCACATGATCTCCACTACGCAAAAATGCCAACATAGACGTGCTTACTGCAGCCATTCCGCTCCCAAAGATCAAGGCAGCTTCCCCGTTTTCTAAAGCAGCCATTTTCTCAGCTAATGCAACCTGATTAGGGGTATTAAAATATCTTGGATATCGCTTTACCTCAACATCTTCAAAAGCATAGGAAGTAGACATATATAATGGGGAAATAGCCCCTTTAAACTGAGTATCATTTAATTCTCCTGCATGAGTGCAACGAGTGTTAATTCCAAGTTTTTTATCAATCATAAGCTTTGCTATTTAAGTATTCTAAATTTTGCTCTAATGTAAAAAGAATTTATCTAAACTCTTTTCAACAAAAGCTAATATCATAAATTCTGAAACTATTTTTCAGAAATAATAACCTGTGTTAATATATAGAGTTAAACTTAGTTTAAAGTCCATGCATTCCACACTTCCACAATCGATAATCCGTATCTTGGTATCGTCAAATTAATATGAAAAAGAAAATTATGAGCGAAGTTAAAGCATATGCTGCATCATCTAAAACTGCAGAACTGGAACCATTCAAGTTAGAAAGAAGAGATATCACTAAGGAAGATGTAGAAATAGATATTCTTTTCTGTGGAGTTTGTCACAGTGATATTCATACAGTGAAAAACGATTGGAAAAACTCTCAGTATCCCGTAGTGCCAGGTCATGAAATTGTTGGCCGTGTAACCAAAGTTGGTGATAACGTTCAGAATTTCAAAGAAGGAGATCTAGTTGGAGTTGGATGTATGGTGGATTCTTGCCAAACTTGCGATTCTTGTATGGAAGATCTGGAACAGTATTGTGAAAATGGTGCGACTTTCACTTATAACAGTAAAGACAAACATTTAGGAGGACATACCTTTGGAGGATATTCAGAGAAAGTAGTAGTAGATAAAAAATTCGTACTTAACGTTCCTGAAAATCTAGATCTCGAAGCGGTAGCTCCCCTACTATGCGCAGGTATTACAACCTTTTCTCCTCTTAATCATTGGAATGTAAAAAAAGGAGACAAAGTCGGTGTAATTGGTCTTGGCGGATTAGGACATATGGGAATTAAATTTGCTCATGCAATGGGTGCTCATGTTGTAATGATCACTACTTCCCCAGAAAAAAGTAAGGACGCTACAAAATTAGGAGCAGATGAAGTTTTGATCTCCAAAGATGAGGACGAAATGAAGAAACATGCTAATTCTTTTGATTTTTTACTGAATACTGTACCTGTTGGGCATGATACCAATCCTTATATCGCATTACTTAAGAGAGATGCAACAATGGTGCTGGTTGGAGCAGTAGAACCTTTAGATCCAATTCATGGAGGTGGTTTAATTGCCAGTAGAAAAAGTATTGCTGGTTCTCTTATTGGTGGAATCAAGGAAACTCAGGAAATGTTAGATTTTTGTGGGAAACACAATATAGTTTCGGATGTGGAGATGATAGATATCCAAAACATCAATGAAGCTTATGAAAGAGTTCAGAAATCTGATGTGAAATATCGATTTGTGATAGATATGAAGTCGCTTAAGGAGAGCTAAACCCTTTTCCAAAATAATTTATTGAGGTTGCTTTTAAAGTTCATACTTTAGGTCATCTGATTAACTTTCAGATTGTGCTGAATTGAGTTTTAAAAGCAGCCTCTTTTTAATTTAACAATTAACCAAATACAACATGGGAATATTTTCATCTTTATTAGGAAATGCAGGCAGCATAGAAACAGCTGTTCTGGAAAAGGATTATGGAAAATTATTAATTCCTTCGGAAACTATTGAAGCTGGATTCAAATTGATAAGAGACACTTTTATATTTACAGATAAAAGATTGATCTTAATAGATGTACAAGGCTTGACAGGTAGAAAAATGGAGTATTTCTCGGTAAGCTATCGAAGCATTTCTAGATTTAGTGTTGAAACCGCTGGAAGTTTCGATCTGGATGCCGAATTAAAGATCTGGATCTCCGGAGAACAAAACCCTTCCATTTCAAAAAGATTCAATAAGAGTGTGGATATTTATGAAGTCCAGAAGATCTTGGCGGAACATATCTTGTAAAATACGCTTTCAATTTCTTAAATGTAGAGCGAAAAACCTACAGGCTTTTTTATCTTTACACTATGAAATTACTTTTTACGAATATTAAAGAACTGCTTCAGGTTAGAGAAGCTTCTGTTTTAAAACTTTCAGGAAAAGAGATGAATATACTTCCAACAATCAAGAATGCTTGGTTATTAGTGGAAGATGATAAGATCTCCGACTATGGAAAAATGGATGATCTTTCTGAGATTTCAGCAGATAAAACTATAGATCTTACCGGAAAAATGGTTCTTCCCAGCTGGTGTGATTCTCATACCCATATTGTTTACGCAGGGAACAGAGAACAAGAATTCGGACAGCGAATTAGTGGCCTATCTTATGAAGAGATCGCCAATAATGGCGGAGGAATATTAAATTCTGCTACAACTTTACAAAATACTTCTGAAGAGGATCTTTACGATCAATCTGCAAAAAGACTAGAGGAGGTCATTCAGCAAGGTACCGGCGCAGTAGAGATAAAATCTGGGTACGGATTAACAAAAGATGCTGAGCTCAAAATACTTAGAGTGATAAAAAAATTACAGCAGAATTACAGCCTACCTATAAAAGCCACCTTTTTAGGAGCTCATGCCCTACCCTTAGAATATAAAAATAAGAAAGAGAAATACATAGATCATGTGATCAATGAAATTCTTCCTGCAGTTGCAGAGGAAAATCTTGCGGATTATATCGATATTTTTTGCGAACACGGATATTTTACGGTAGAAGACACCAATAAATTATTAAAAGCTGCAGCCAAATTCAATTTACGTCCTAAAATTCATGTGAATCAGTTCAACGCAATTGGTGGTGTGCAGGCAGGAGTCGAAAACAATGCTCTAAGTGTGGATCACTTAGAAGAAATGAAACCAGAAGACATCCAGGCATTGAAGAATTCTGAAACCATGCCAGTAGCATTACCTGGATGCTCACTCTTTTTGAGCATTCCTTATACCCCGGCCAGAATGATCATAGATGCAGATCTGCCGCTAGCCTTGGCCACAGATTTTAATCCCGGGAGTGCTCCAAGCGGAAATATGAATCTTGTAGTATCATTAGCTTGTATTAAAATGAAAATGACCCCAGAAGAAGCAATTAATGCAGCAACTATAAATGGCGCCTACGCTATGGATTTAAGTGAAAAAGTAGGGAGTATTACCAGAGGTAAGCTTGCCAATTTAATAATAACAAAGGCTATTCCATCTTACACATACATTCCGTATGCTTTTGGGAGTAATCCTATTGAAGCAATTTATATTAAAGGAAAATTGATCAAGTAATGGAGGGAATTAAAATATATAATTTAAAAGACGTCGAGAAGATTATAAAAACCCGGGATGGAGAAACCAAGTTTGGGGAGCGGGTACATTTTATAGAAGACCTAGAGGAGCTTGTAACTATTGATGCCAAATATGTGCTTTTCGGGGTTCCAGAGGATATTGGAGTGCGTGGAAATCTAGGTAAAGCTGGAACTTCAGGCGCGTGGAAATGCTGTTTAAATTCGCTCTTGAATATTCAGGCAAATCAGTACACCAAACCAGAAAAAATGATTTTACTAGGTGAAGTGGATTGTGGAGAGGCAATGAAAAAGGCTTCGAACATAGATCCTGCAGATCCTAATTATCATTTAAAACTGGGAGATCTTATTAGCAAAATAGATGAAGTAGTAAGTGGAATTGTCGCTAAGATCATTTCCGCAGGGAAGATTCCAATAATAATTGGCGGCGGGCACAACAATGCCTTCGGAAATATTAAAGGGGCTTCTGAAGCTCTAAAAAAGCCGCTGAATGTTTTAAATATAGATGCCCATACCGATCTTAGAAGAACCGATTACAGACATAGTGGTAATGGCTTTAGCTGTGCAAGAAAAGAAAACTTTCTAGGGAAATATCGAATTTTCGGACTGCATCAAAATTATACTCCAGAATATATTTTCAATGAAATGAATCAATCTGCAAACGATGGCTATCGTCTATTTGAACATTTAATTTTAATGCCTTCAGAAAAGATCGTTAAATCGTTTAGAGAAGAGATGGAATTTGTATCTCACGATAATTTTGGATTAGAACTAGATTGCGACGCAATAAAGGGCTTTCCCAGCAGCGCTCAAACTCCAAGCGGATTTGCCATAAATATGATAAGGAATTTTATCAGAATTGCTTCCGAAGAAGAACACATTAAATATTTACACATTTGTGAAGCTGCACCTACAGAGGAGACAGAGAACAAAATAGGAAAAGCTTTAAGTTACTTTATAACAGATTTTATTAGATAATGGAAATACTATCATACTCCCCAAAATATGCCGAAGACTTTAAAAATCTTAATATCGCGTGGCTAGAAAAATACTTTTGGGTAGAACCGCATGATGAAGATGTTCTTGGGAATCCAGAGAAATACATCATAACACCGGGTGGAAATATTTTCTTTGTGAAAGATAATGAAGAAATAATAGGGTGTGTAGCCTTAATGAAAATGGAAGACGATATTTTCGAACTTACAAAAATGGCCGTAATTCCTGCTGCCCAGGGAAAGAACATCGGGCAAAAACTAATGGAACATACCATTAATTTCGCCAAGGATAAAAATTGGAAAAAACTGATAATTTATTCTAACAGGAAACTTGAAAACGCTATTTATATTTATAAAAAATATGGGTTTATTGAAATCCCTATCGAAGAAAACAATCCGTATTCCAGAGGAGATATTAAGATGGAGTTGAACCTTTCATAAATATTTATTAATTGCGAGAGATTGCCTTGTAGCTTTCTTAACTTTATAAGATTGTTACTCTTGAAGCCCCATCTGGGGTTTTTTTTGGTTGACAAAATTTATACTAATTAACTAAAACATTCAAAATGAAAAGATCAATAATTGCCATATTTTGCATGGGTGTATTGTTTAGCTCTTGTAAAAATGAAGAAAAAAATGAAGCGATTTCTGAAACTGAGCTTACAGCTGAAGTAGATCAGGAAATGGAAACTTCAAATGCTACTTTGGAAATTGAACCTATCTCTCACGCTACAGCTTTGTTAAAATGGGGAGATGCAGTGATCTATACAGACCCTGTTGGCGGAGCTGATGTTTTTGAAGGTAAAGCTGCACCTAGTTTTGTTTTGATCACAGATATTCACGGAGATCATATGGATGCTAAAACTTTGGAAGCACTTAATTTGGGGGATACAAAGATCATTGTTCCACAAGCGGTTAAAGATCAATTACCAAAAGAGATGGAAGCTAATTTAATTGTGATGAACAATGGCGAAACCAATGAAATTATGGGATTTTCAATTAAAGCAATCCCAATGTATAATTTACCTGAAGCCAAAGATGCAATGCATACTAAAGGAAGAGGTAATGGTTATGTAATTGAAAAAGACGGTCAACGATTATATATTTCAGGAGATACTGAAGACATCCCAGAGATGAGAGACTTGGAGAATATAGACGTAGCATTAATTTGCATGAACTTGCCATACACTATGACCGTGGAAGATGCAGCAGATGGAGTTTTAGCTTTTGCACCGAAAAAAGTATATCCATACCATTACAGAGGAAAAGATGGACTTGCAGACGTTTCTAAATTCAAGGAATTAGTAAACAAAGGGAATAAGGAGATTGAAGTGGTTCAATTGAACTGGTATCCAGAAATGAAGTAAAATGACAAGCTAAAAATAACCGGTCTTTGCTTGAAAATAGGTGAACAGGTTATAGATCACAAATAACCATAATAAAAGGATGATAAAAGCAACAATATAATTGTTCTTTTTCATCCTTTTTGGGTTTTTAAGCGCCGTTGCCCTAGCATCAGTAATTACAATTTCCGGTATCAGTTTTATGGATACCGTTATTAATAGTGGCACTAGAATTAGGTCATCTAGAATACCTAAAACGGGAATAAAGTCGGGTATTAAATCAATAGGACTTAATAAATATCCCACTGTTATACCTATTAGTAATTTTGCAGTCCATGGAGTTCGAGGATCGCTATAAGCGATAGATAAAACCTGGATCTCGTTCTTAAGCTTCTTAACCTTTGATTTAAGTTTATTAAAAAAATCCAATTTTTATTCTTTGGATAATTTCTGAAAAACACCATTGGTCCAGCCAAATCCGTCCTGTGTTGGATACTCTCCTCCCCCGCTTTCCTTGGACAAATCCTCCACATTATATTTTTCAAGCATCTTAAACGTTTTTTGATATACTCCTTTATTTATTTCAATCCATCTATCCTTTATCTCACTTGCCAGCACAGTATAGCCGTAATTTCTTAAACCTTTAATGGCCATCCATTGCAATGGTGCCCAGCCATTGGGCGCATCCCATTGCTGTCCGGTATGGTTGGGCGTTGTAACTAGCCCACCGGGTTTTAAGAAAATTTCCTGTATTTTTTCCTGCACCAGCTCCGCCTGATTTTCTTCAGCAAAATTGAAGAATAAGGGATAAATCCCTGCAAGGGAAAAAACTTCAGTCTGGGAATTGTTTTTAAAATTATAATCCATGAAAAATCCCTTTTCAGCATTCCAGCAATATTTTAATATCGCTTCTTTACGGCTTTGGGCTTTATCACTGAAAATTTCAGATTTCACTGGATCACCTTCTAATAGATAAGCTTTGGATAAAGTCATCTCTAAATTATACAACAGCGAATTTAAATCTACTGGAATAATATCTGTTGTATGGATAGTTGAAAGTTCGTAATCTCCATCTACTTTATCCAGCCATCTGCTCGAGAAATCCCAACCCGACTCTGCTCCTGCCCTTAAATTCCTATAAATATCGTCCCGCTTAAGCTTAGGGAAATCTGAAAGTGCTTTATCTGCAGTGGCAACATCTTCACGGTAACTTTCTGGGCGGGGTGTGTTTTTATTATCCCAATATCTATTAAGTATCGAACCATCGGGCATCATTACCACGCGTAAATAATCTTCTTTACTGGAATTAATTTCTTCATTTCCTTTCATCCAAAAATTGTATTCTTTTTCCAGGGGTTTTAAATATTCTAAATAAACAGAATTGGATTTGTTATCTGCAAGAATTTCTACCATGAGGGAGTAAAAAGGGGGCTGGGACCTGCCTAAATAATAGGTGCGATTGCCATTTGGAATGAAACCTTTTTCATCAATAAGGTATGAAAAATTATCTATCATGTTTTCAATGGTCTCCAGCTCATTATCTTCAGCTAAACCCAGCATGGTAAAATAACTATCCCAGTAATAAACCTCTCTAAACCTTCCTCCAGGAACTATATAAGGTTTTGGCAATGGGATAAGGGTTCCCGATACTTTTTTATCTGCCGGGCGTTTTAAAACACTCCATAGTTTTGATATGTGAATGTTGATAGAGGAAGAATCTGTTACATACATGGATGAAACGGAAGGAAGCTCAAAATTATTTGCCACAAACTCCCTAAGGGATGTAGATGATTTGTCTTTTAAATCGGCATATTTATTTTTAATTACATCCACATCGTATAATGGGACGGCATCTACAAAAGTTTTACTATCCTCAAAAATATTTTTGTCGGACTGGACATCATAGAAAAGTGGCCCGTAAAGTTCTTCTGGAGGTAATATTTTATTGTTTTGCTCCTCAATAATTTTGCTCGAGGTACAGCCGGAAAGTATAATAAGAATTAAATAGTTGAATAAAATATGGGAAAAAGATCTCTGCATTTTCATAGTTATTGTATTGATTACAACATTATAAATAAAAGCCTTAGCTTTTGTCATTACTGAAGTGTAGCTAATATAGCAGGTTATTTTTCAATTTCTAATTCCCGCCCCTAAAAACTATTTTTTTTATTACTGGCTCCTTCATGTTTCTGGAATATAAAAAGGGCAAATCTAAATGAATTGCCCTTTTTTGAATTATATATTAATTGAAAGATTATCCATTAAAAAGTGGAAGATCCTGCATCATGTCTAGCACTTCTGCTTCCACTTTTATCAATTCTGCATCATCTTCAAAATTTGTGATCACACGATCTATAAGATCTACGATCTTAGCCATATCATCTTCTTTAAGTCCTCGGGTTGTAACTGCTGGTGTTCCAATACGGATACCAGAAGTAACAAAAGGAGATTTGTCGTCAAAAGGCACCATATTCTTATTCACAGTGATCTCTGCCATTCCCAATGCTTCTTCAGCTTGCTTCCCTGTGATGTTTTTATTCCTAAGGTCTATTAACATCATGTGGTTATCTGTTCCTCCAGAGATCACATTATAATCTTTAGCTACAAATGCTGCCGCCAATGCTTTTGCATTTTTCTGAACCTGTACCATATAATGAAGAAAATCATCTGTAAGAGCCTCTCCAAAGGCTACTGCCTTGGCTGCGATAATATGCATTAAAGGCCCTCCTTGATTTCCTGGAAACACTCCACTATCCAATAAAGCTGACATTTTTTTAAGATTTCCATTCTTCAATTTCAAGCCAAAAGGATTATCGAAATCTTTACCCATCATGATAATTCCACCTCTAGGTCCACGCAAAGTTTTATGAGTTGTAGAAGTTACCACATGACAGTGAGGTAAAGGATCTCCCAAAAGCCCTTTAGCTATAAGGCCTGCAGGATGTGCAATATCTGCAAGTAAAATGGCACCAACACTATCTGCTATTTCTCTAAATCTTTTGTAATCTATTTCTCTTGAATATGCAGAAGCTCCTGCAATGATCATTTTAGGTTTTTCTCTTTCAGCGATTTCTGCAACCGCATCATAATCTATTAATCCAGTTTCCTTAACTACACCGTAAAATACAGGATTGTATAATCTTCCAGAAAAGTTCACAGGAGATCCATGTGTTAAATGACCTCCATGGGAAAGATCAAAACCAAGAAATTTATCTCCCGGTTGCATACAGGCATGAAAAACAGCAGTATTTGCTTGAGAGCCTGAATGTGGCTGCACATTGGCATACTCGGCATTAAAAAGCTCTTTTAAGCGTTCTATAGCTAGGATTTCTACCTCATCTACGATCTCACACCCACCATAATATCTTTTTCCAGGATATCCTTCAGCATATTTATTTGTTAGTACAGATCCTGCCGCTTGAAGCACCTGATCACTCACAAAATTCTCACTAGCAATTAGTTCTAAACCATTCAATTGACGGTTTCTTTCAGCTTCTATCAGATCAAAAATTTGTGTATCTTGTTGCATGGTAATTTTTTACGTTAAATATTCCTCAAAAGTAATAATTCCAATCGGTTAATTGCTGGAAAATAATAACTTTGAAATCAATACATTTAAGAATAAAACAAATAATATATGCCTATTACAGCAAATGATCCTAAAAGAAAAACCTGGCTGGACATTCCAAGTAACACTGATTTTCCAATTCAAAATATTCCATTTGGAGTATTTTTAACAAGGGATGACATAGTTACCATTGGAACCAGAATTGGTGATTACGCCATTGATCTAGGCGCCCTACATCAACTAGGATATTTTGACGAAATTCCACTTACAGACGATATTTTTCTTCAAGATACTTTAAATGATTTTATTGCGGATGGAAAAAAAACCTGGCGTTTGGTGAGAAACCGAATCGCTGATATTTTTGACGAGAAAAATTCACAATTAAAAGATAATCAAGATCACCGAAATACGGTACTTTTCACACTAGATGAAATCGAAATGCAACTGCCTGTACAGGTGGGAGATTATACCGATTTCTATTCTAGTAAAGAACATGCTACCAATGTTGGAACCATGTTCCGTGATCCAGACAACGCGCTTTTACCAAACTGGTTGCACATTCCTGTTGGATACCACGGAAGAAGTTCTTCTATAATTCCAAGCGGAATTCCTGTACACAGACCTCAAGGTCAAACTTTACCTGCAGGAGCTTCAGAACCTGTTTTTGGACCTTCCAAATTAGTAGATTTTGAATTGGAAATGGCTTTTATTACTACCGTTGGAAATCCTTTAGGGGAACCAATTCCTATAGAAGAAGCTGAAGATTATATCTTTGGAATGGTGTTGTTTAATGACTGGAGTGCCAGAGACATTCAGAAATGGGAGTACGTGCCACTAGGACCATTCTTAGCTAAGAATTTTGCTTCATCTATTTCACCATGGATCGTAACACTAGATGCATTGGAACCTTTTAGAACTACAAGCCCGGAACCGGAAAAAGAATTACTTCCTTATCTTCAGTCTCAAGGAAAGAAAAGTTTCAACATCAATTTAGAAGTTGCAATCCAGCCGGAAAACAAAGAGGAAACAACAATCTCGAAATCTAATTTCAAATATATGTATTGGAATATGAGTCAGCAATTGGCTCATCATACCGTAAATGGTTGTCCTATTAATTCTGGCGACATGATGGGATCTGGAACTATTTCTGGACCAACTCCAGATTCGTATGGATCTATGCTAGAACTCTCATGGAGAGGAGAAAAACCTGTGAAATTAAATGATGGTAGCGAACGTAAATTCATTCAAGATAACGATACAGTTATCATGCGAGGATACTGTGAAGGAAAAGATAGAAGGATAGGTTTTGGAGAGGTAAGCACTAAACTATTACCAGTTTACGAACCTCAAACCAAGAAAAAATAATTTCTAACATTATAAAAAAATGGCTATCTAATTAGTATTAGATAGCCATTTTTCAATTCAATCAATTAACATTACCTCTTAGTGGAGTGATCTTTTTTATGATCTTCTTGCTTTTTAGGCTGACTTTTGGCGCCAGATTCTTGACCTTCTTTGTGATCTTTCTTTTGAGGATCTTTTTGATTTTCCATGGTACTATATATTTAAATGGTTAATAAATAATAGTATGAATATACGTGTAAATTACTAGTTAATAGGCGTTTAAAATAACTTTAACCTTTCTTATTAAAGGATTACAAAAGAAAATTTTAAGAAGTATACGTGTTAAATTATATAGTCTTCAATTTATTAACATCAATCTCACTATGTGAAGCATCATAAACAGCTTTTCCATCCTTGATCACTATCAATTGCGGACTTTCATGGGGAACATTAAATCTTGATGCGATCTTATTGGAAATATCTCTATAACTTAATAGATCTAAGAAATATAACTTAACTGAATCTGGATCTAGATTATAATTTTGCTCGAATTGTCTTAGTACCATTCTACTTATTCCACAAGATGTAGAATGCTTTAAAATTGCAATTGGTTGGTTAGATGAGTCTTCAGCTATTTCCTCTAGTGTTTCAACTTGAGTTAACTGGATCCAAGGAACAGAAACCTTTTCTGGCTTATTATCATCATTATCAGAATTGAACATTTTATCAAAAAATCCCATATATTATAATTTTAGTGTGCAAAAATAGGATTTCAAGTAATAAAATTCTCCATCCCGGTATTAAAGTTTACATAATGAAATCTAAATCGTAACTTAATGATAATTGAAGCGGACAAAATGTCTGCGCAAAACCAGTGTTATCAGCCATTTTGACAGTGTGATTTTACTGGTATATGCTTTGATATTCAGTTTTATGTTTAAAACTACAACTTATGAATTTAAATAACTTCACTATAAAATCGCAAGAGGCCATTCAGCAAGCGCAACAACTTGCACAGGAGTTAGGTCATCAACAAATAGAAAACGAACATATTTTCAAAGCCATTACCTTGGTCGATGAAAATGTGACACCCTTTCTTCTTAAGAAATTGAACATCAATGTTGGTCTTTTCACTCAAATCTTGGATAAAACTTTAGAGAATTTCCCAAAAGTTACCGGTGGAGAAATAATGCTCTCTAGAACTGCTTCCAGCACTTTAAATGACGCGAGTAGCATTGCCAACAAAATGAAAGATGAATATGTTTCTATAGAGCATCTCATTTTGGCTATCTATAAATCTTCAAGTAAAGTTGCACAAATCCTGAAAGATCAAGGCGCTTCAGAAAAAAATCTTAGAGCAGCTATAGAGGAATTGCGTAAAGGAGACAGAGTAACTTCACAAAGCGCAGAAGAAACCTATAATTCTTTAAATAAATACGCCAAAAACCTCAATAAGTTAGCTGAAGAAGGGAAACTAGATCCTGTTATTGGTAGGGATGAGGAAATTAGAAGAGTGCTTCAAATTTTATCTAGACGAACTAAAAACAATCCGATGTTGGTTGGAGAACCTGGAGTTGGGAAAACTGCAATTGCTGAAGGATTAGCGCATAGAATTATAGACGGAGATATTCCGGAGAATTTAAAGAACAAACAGATATTTTCTTTAGATATGGGAGCTTTAATTGCAGGAGCAAAATATAAAGGGGAATTCGAAGAACGTTTAAAAGCGGTAATTAAAGAAGTTACCGAAAGCGAAGGAGATATTGTGCTATTTATAGACGAGATCCATACACTGGTTGGCGCTGGTGGTGGACAAGGTGCAATGGATGCAGCTAACATATTAAAACCAGCTTTGGCGCGTGGGGAGTTAAGAGCCATTGGCGCTACAACCCTAGATGAATATCAAAAATATTTTGAAAAGGATAAAGCTTTGGAAAGACGTTTCCAGAAAGTGATCTTAGATGAACCAGATACAGAGAGTGCCATCTCTATTCTTCGCGGAATCAAAGAAAAATATGAAACTCACCACAAAGTGAGAATTAAAGATGAAGCCATAATCGCAGCAGTAGAATTATCCCAACGCTATATCACCAATCGTTTTCTTCCAGATAAGGCGATAGATCTTATGGATGAAGCAGCTTCGAAGATTAGAATGGAAATCAATTCCAAACCTGAAGAATTGGATGTTCTAGATAGAAAAGTGACGCAATTGGAAATTGAAATTGAAGCTATAAAACGCGAAAATGATGAATCCAAATTAAAAATACTTACTGCAGATCTTGCTAACCTCAAGGAAGAACGTAACGAACTTAATGCCCGCTGGAAAAATGAAAAAGAGGTTGTAGATAATATTCAATCGGCTAAATCTGATATTGAGCAATTTAAGTTGGAAGCTGAAAGAGCCGAACGTGATGGAGATTATGGTAAGGTTGCGGAAATTAGGTATGGAAAAATAAAGGAAGCTCAGGAAAAACTCGAACAGCTTCAACAACAAGTTGAAGATAATCAGGACAGCAAAACTCTTATTAAAGAAGAAGTCACTTACGAGGATATTGCTGAAGTTGTTGCGAAATGGACTGGAGTTCCAGTTACTAAAATGTTGCAAAGCGATCGTGAGAAATTGCTGAAATTAGAAGATGAATTGCATAAACGTGTTGTGGGGCAGGAAGAGGCGATACAAGCCGTAAGTGATGCGGTAAGAAGAAGCAGAGCCGGATTGCAAGATGAGAAAAAACCTATTGGAACTTTCTTATTCTTAGGAACGACAGGAGTTGGAAAAACCGAGTTAGCGAAAGCCTTAGCAGAATATCTTTTTGATGATGAATCTGCAATGACCAGAATAGATATGAGTGAATATCAAGAGCGTCATGCGGTAAGCAGATTGGTAGGAGCGCCTCCGGGATATATTGGTTATGAGGAAGGTGGACAACTTACGGAAGCAGTTAGAAGAAAACCATATTCTGTAATTCTTTTAGATGAAATTGAAAAAGCACATCCAGATACTTTTAATATTTTGCTTCAGGTATTAGATGAAGGCCGACTTACAGATAATAAAGGCCGTTTAGCAGATTTTAAGAATACAATCATAATAATGACCTCTAATATGGGTTCTAATATTATTCAGGATAAATTTGAAACTGTCAAGGATCTTGATACTGCTATGGAAAGTGCAAAAGTGGAAGTACTTGGATTATTAAAACAAACGGTAAGACCAGAATTTATCAATAGAATAGATGATATTATTCTGTTTACTCCATTGAGCAAAAAGGATATTCTAAAGATCGTAGACCTTCAGTTAAAAGGACTTAAAAAGATGCTTTTAAAGCAAGGTATTGTGCTTGATGCTACAAAAGAAGCATTAGCATATCTTTCCAGACAAGGATATGATCCCCAATTTGGAGCACGACCTGTAAAGAGAGTATTACAAAGAGAAGTTTTAAATAAACTATCTAAGGAATTACTTTCAGGAAGAATCAAAACCGATAGTATCATTCTGTTAGATGAGTTTGATGACACCTTAGTTTTCAGGAATCAGGAAGAACTCGCTGGAACTAAATAAGATTATTTTTTGGGATTTCATTCTAAGATCTACAACACTGAGATCGGAGTTCGAATAGAAATAAATATGAAATAAAAAAAGCTGCACTTAAGCAGCTTTTTTTAATCATAAGTATCGTATTTAAATGATCTAAATCACTTTCCTTTTCTGTAATTTTTAGTATCATATTCCTTGCGGCCATATAGTGTATCATCTTCAGGATATTTGGTGTCATCCCGATTATAGGTATCGAGTACAACAATTTCATATTCCCGGTCTATAGTACTGCCTTTGTTTATACGTTTAGTTTCGGCAAAAGTTTTATGGGTTATCTCGTTTGTGCTAACCACTTTATTGTCGTGGTTTAAATTAACCAGTCCAATTGGGATTATAAGGTGATTCTCACCATCTTTATTCATTACCTCATGAACCCCACTTTTTGCTTTTCCTGAATAAGGTTTATGATTTGCTTCAATAATAGAAGTATCTACTTCTACATCCAGATATACTACTTTTTCAGTATTCTTGTTTACGAGCAAATTTTCCACTTTACCTACGACCCTTTTGTCTTTATCATGGACTTTCCATCCCCTTACATCAGGATCATCACTTTTTACTTTATAGTCTGATAATTCGTTTAAATAAAATAAACTTCTGTTTTTATCGTCTTTCATGGCTTTTCTTATTTCATTGA
Source organism: Gillisia hiemivivida (assembly GCF_007997295.1). Classification (GTDB taxonomy): domain Bacteria; phylum Bacteroidota; class Bacteroidia; order Flavobacteriales; family Flavobacteriaceae; genus Gillisia; species Gillisia hiemivivida. The sequence continues at coordinate 72,699 of NZ_VORY01000005.1, forward strand.
ATTTAATAATGATGAAACTTTGGTGAAAAAGGATTTTACTTCTTCTTTTTGATTTAAAGTTTCCTGTCCTCCCTCAATTTTAGCAAAAGCTGCATCTACTTCAGAATATGCACTACTTAAATTCGAGAATTTTTCTTCCTGCATAGTTTGTAGTGCCTTCAAAATATGTTGACCTGCATCTTTTATACTATTCGCATGAGTTACCTTCATTGGATCTTCAGTAATCTCCTGCGCTTCATTTCTCGCATTTTCAAGATCTGCATCTATATCAACACCTAAATTATTCGCTGTTGCATCAACGGCGGAGATAAGTTTCATCAATGCTCCATTGGTATATTCATGGTCCACGCCCATTTCAGGATTATTTATATAAGTGTCATATTCATTAATTGCTGTGACATATTGCATATTTTCAGCATCCTCATATTCCATGGTTTCATTATCCATCTCGTCATCATCCATGACCTGTTCTGTATTCATATCGTCCGCATCATCCACATCGTCGTCTGCCAATACAAAAAAGTATAATAAAGCGGCGATGATTAGAATAGCTAATAGAATCCATGGCCATATTGGACTTTTCTTTTCAATTTCAATTTCTGCCATAATGATTAGTTTAAATTTTTAAATGATTGATTTTTGAAAATTTCGTTTCATTCATAAATAAGTAAAATAAAAAAAAGACGATGATTAACTATCGTCTTTTTTCAATTCTCTATTACCACTTATCTATTTCGTCACGTAATTCCTCTTTGGTTTTACCGGTCTTTTCTTGTAAACGTCCCATCATTTCATCAAACTTACCTTCACTGTAAGTTACATCATCATCTGTAAGTTTCCCGTATTTTTGCTTGAATTCACCCTTAACTTGTTTCCATTTTCCTTCAATTTGGTCATTATTCATAATTTTGGTTTTTAGTTAATAATAATTAAACTTAAGACTTACATTCTACGAAATGTCTCAACAAACTCTTATAATAATCTTAAGGATTTGTTATTTTTACTTTTTAGCCAAATAAATGAGAAAACTATTACTTCTTTGCCTTATAATCTTTACCCTTACGGCCTGTGGAACTTCAAAAAAGATTTTTAAAGAAAATATTGAGCTTCGTTTTTTAGACGATTATGTTTTACCAAGCAATCTGGAAATTGACGGAACTACTGTTGGTGGGTTGTCTGGCATAGATTATAATGATGGTACTTATTATTTAGTTTGTGACCATCCAGGTAATCCAAGATTTTATAAATCTAAAATTGAATTCTCCCGTAATAAAATTGATACTATTATAATTTCTGAAGTTGTTAAACTAGATAGAAACTCAGGCTTTTTAAAAGAAAACACTTTAGATCTGGAAGGCATTAGAATAGACGATGGTTCTGAAAATATTGTTCTTACCAGCGAAGGTGCTATTTCTAAAAATCAGAAGCCATCGATTTTCTATGTGAATTCAGATGGAGAATTTATAAAAAACTTTGAGCTCCCATATTATTTCACTTCAACAGGAATTCAGCAACCAAGAAATAATGGTGTTTTTGAAGGTTTAACTAAAGACTATAAAAATGAAGGTATTTGGGTAGGCTTGGAGCTTCCACTTACCAAAGATGGCTCAAAACCAAAGCTATTCCCCACTAGATCTCCAATAAGAATCACACATTTTAATAAGAAATCTGGAAAAGCCGATGATCAATTTGTAATTTCTTTAGAGAATATTTCTAAGATCCCATGGCTGTACTTTGCCGTTAATGGGCTTACCGAATTAATCCAATATGCACCGCATCAATTTTTAGTTTTGGAAAGGGCATTTTCTGCCGGGCACGGTAGCTACGGAAATACCGTTCGAATTTTCGATATAAATACTAAAAATGCCACTAATACCTTAGACTTCAAAAATCTAAGAAAACAAGAGTTTACAAAAGCCACTAAAGAACTGGTGTTCGATTTCAAATCTGTAAAAAAGAAATTAACTGAAGGAATCATAGATAATATCGAAGGAATGACTTTTGGACCAGACCTTCCAAATGGGAACAAAAGCTTAATTCTAATTTCAGATAATAATTTTAATTCATTGGGAAAACAACTGAATCAAGTAATTTTAATGGAAGTCATATTTAAATAATATCTCATGAAAAATCTTTTTCTTATTCTGTTTATACTTTTAACCAGTTGCAATTTTCAGAAGTCAGAATCCTCAGACAAACACCTCTTAAAACAAGTAGAAGAATCTAAAGTACATTTAAATAATACCACTTATTATCTTATAAGACATGCAGAGAAAGATCGAAATGATCCTTCAGAAAAAGATCCAAAGCTTGAAGAGACAGGTCTTAAAAGAGCTGAAAAATGGGCAGTGGTATTAAAAGATGTATCTTTTGATATGGTTTATAGCACTAATTATAATAGAACCAGGGAAACTGCACAGCCTATTGCAAAGGCAAATTCATTGGAAATAGAAATTTATGATTCTAACGATCCATTCAATCAAGAGTTTCAGAAAAAGACTAAAGGAAAAACAGTGTTAATTGTTGGGCATAGCAATACTACCCCGGCTTTTGTAAATGCAATAATGAAGAATAAAAAATATGAAGATCTACCCGATGATGAAAATGCTGCGCTGTTCATAGTGACTGTTTCTCCAAACAAAACGATTTCCACACAATTACTTTATATTAATTAATATCACTTTAACTCAACAGGATCTTTAAGTAGCTGAGTACTCATAATACAATTATAGTATCTTTGTAGCCTAAATTGAATTTATGCTTTTTGAAGACCTACCCTTATCCCAAACCATTCAGCAGGGAATATCTGAAATTGGACACACTACTCCTACTCCAATCCAGGAAAAAGTTATTCCGGAAATCTTAAGAAGGAATGATGTAATTGCTTGTGCCCAAACCGGAACAGGAAAGACGGGTGCGTTTGCAATCCCATTATTACAACTCTTAAACAAGCGTGTAGAGGATGATAAAACAAAAGGCACACTCTCTGTATTAATTGTTAGTCCTACCCGGGAATTAGCGGTTCAAATTGCAGAGAATATTAAAGACTATTCAAAATTCACAAATATAAAATCTGGAGTTGTTTTTGGTGGTGCTTCCATGCAGCCACAGATCAACTTACTAAAGGATGGATTACATATTTTAGTAGCAACACCTGGAAGACTTTTAGATCTTAGAAAACAAGGTTATATCAATCTTGAACATGTGGAGGTTTTGGTTTTAGATGAAGCCGACCTTATGTTAGATATGGGCTTTATAGATGAAGTTCAGAAAATAATTAGACTTGCTCCCAATTTGGTGCAAAGACTCATGTTTTCGGCAACTATTCCACCAAAAGTTCAGGATCTTGCAAAATCCTTATTGCAAAATCCTGAAAAAATTGAACTGACCACCAATTCTTCCGCAGCACCTTCTATAGAACAGAAATTATATATGGTGCCTAAGCAAGATAAAGTAGAATTATTGCTTTATGTAATGCGAAATGTGGTTAAAAATAAATCTATACTTATTTTTAGAAGGACCAAGTTTGGGGTAGAAAAAGCATTACAATCCTTGGTTAAAAACGGATTCAAAGTCGATGAACTCCATGGAGATAAAAGTCAGACAGACCGTACTTCTGCTTTGGAGAGATTTAAAAGTAAAGAAGTAAATATTTTAGTTGCGACAGATCTTGCTGCTCGCGGATTGGATATCGATTCTTTAGATTTTGTGCTGAATTTTGATATCCCAAGTATGCCGGAAACTTATGTACATAGAATTGGGCGTACAGGTAGAGCAGGCAGTGTGGGAGCTTCTATTTCCTTCTGTAGTGCAGATGAAAAGAAATATATCCAATTTATTGAAACCCTGATAGACAATAAAATCCCTGTTGAAACAGAACATCCTTATCCTTTAGAGAAAAATGCTGAGCCGGTGGTTCATAAAAAGAAGGGCAGTAAGCATAAAAAGGGACGAAAAGGAAGTGGCTCTAAAGCCAATAAGAAAAGGTGGTATAAATAGACCAGTTACTTGATGTCATTTCGATAGCAAGGTGAAATCTCAATTCCTGATTTATACTCATATTTGGATGAAAAGAGATTTCTCAGTCGTTAAAAAACTCCTTCGAAATGACAACAAAAAAATAGGTTTGACCATTTTCTAATTAAGTCGTATTTTAAATCTCCCAAAGCTTTAGCTATGAAAAGAATTTTGATCCTTGTATTGAGTTCTGTTTTTCTATCTGCATGTTCAAATAGCGATGATAATCCAAAAATTGACAGCGAGTTAAGCGGAACCTGGATGCTTACCAACATTAGTTGCTTTTGCGGATTTGATCCTGAAACCAATTTCAATGATTTCAGCCTCAATTTTAAAAATTCAGAAAACAGTGTTATAGTACAGAATCCAAGAGAAGATTATTTTTATATCGCCAACTCGGGAACCTACACCTATAATCTCACGGATGATACATTAAAAATAAACGGTTCAGATGACTTTAAATATACTGTAGATGGGGATATTCTTACTCTAACAAGAGTAGACGAACCGCAAATTGCAGATGACGAATTGGATCTTACTTATAAGAGGATACAGTGATACTAGATAGAAAAACAAAAAACTCCGAAGAAAGCTCTTCGGAGTTTTTAAATTTTAATATTTAAAAATGAACAGTTTAAGTAATGATGAAATCATCCTATTGTTCCGATAGCTATCGGAATTATTTCAGGATCTCAAAAATCTAATAATTATAATTAACTAGAAGCTGAAACTAGTTACCATTGACATATTTTTCGTTGCCCCAAATAAGAGACCCTGAAACTAGTTCAGGGTGACGATACTGTTTCAACTGCCGTCATGCTGAACTCGTTTCAGCATCTTTCATACGTCAATTTACTCCGCTAGATAATTTTTTTATCACGGGTCTCAGCTTGACGAAAATATCAGAATTTCGAATATTTATCGAGTCAACTTTTTATATTTAATACGCTTCGGCATTAGATCTCCACCTAATCGTTTCTTCTTATTCTCTTCATAATCTGAGAATCCACCTTCAAAGAAATAAACTTGTGAATCTCCTTCAAAAGCAAGGATATGAGTACAAATTCTATCCAAGAACCATCTATCGTGAGAGATCACTACCGCACAGCCTGCAAAGTTATCTAAACCTTCCTCAAGGGCACGCAGGGTATTCACATCCAGATCATTCGTTGGCTCATCCAATAACAAGACGTTACCTTCTTCCTTAAGCGTCATTGCAAGGTGCAAACGGTTACGTTCTCCACCAGAAAGCATGCTTACTTTTTTATTCTGTTCTCCTCCCCCAAAATTGAATCGGCTTAAATAGGCTCTGGAATTCACTTGTTTTCCTCCCATATTAATAAGCTCTTGTCCATCACTAAAATTTTGCCAGATAGTTTTCTCCGGATCCATATTAGAATGGCTCTGATCTACATACGCGATCTTTGCCGTATCTCCAACTTCAAAACTTCCTTGATCTGGAGTTATCTCCCCCATGATCATTTTAAAAATAGTGGTTTTACCAGCCCCGTTAGGCCCAATAACTCCAACAATTCCTGCCTGAGGTAAGGTGAAATTGAGATCTTCATAAAGCAACTTATCACCAAAGGCTTTACTTACTCCTTTTGCATCAATAACATTGGTTCCCAAACGAGGACCATTAGGAATATAGATTTCCAATTGCTCGTCCATTTTCTTCTGATCCTGACTCAGCAATTTATCGTAATTATTCAATCTCGCCTTTTGCTTGGACTGTCTTCCTTTCGGGGACATACGAGACCATTCTAATTCTCGCTCTAGTGTTTTTTGACGCTTGCTTGCTGTTTTTTGCTCTTGTGCTAAACGTTTAGATTTTTGGTCTAACCAAGAAGAGTAGTTCCCTTTCCAAGGAATTCCTTCCCCACGGTCTAGTTCTAATATCCATCCTGCAACATTGTCAAGGAAATATCTATCGTGAGTTACAGCGATCACCGTTCCTTTATATTGCCCTAAATGATGTTCTAACCAATGTACAGATTCGGCATCCAAGTGGTTAGTTGGCTCATCCAGTAACAAGACATCCGGTTCTTGTAATAATAATCTACATAAAGCAACTCTTCTTCTTTCTCCACCAGATAATACTCCGATTTTCTTATCTGAGTCTGGAGTACGCAACGCATCCATTGCGATTTCCAATTTGGTATCTAATTCCCAAGCATTGGATGCATCTATCTGATCTTGTAATAAGGCTTGCTTATCCATGAGTTTTTGCATCTTATCTGCATCCTCATAAACCTCAGGAAGGCCAAACATATCGTTGATCTTGTTATACTCATCTAAAATTGCGACAGTTTCAGCAACCCCTTCTTTTACAACTTCCAATACAGTTTTTTCATCATCCAATTGCGGTTCCTGTTCAAGCATTCCCACAGTATACCCCGGGGAGAAAACCACATCTCCCTGATAATTCTTCTCCACTCCTGCAATGATCTTCAGTAATGTAGATTTCCCGGAACCATTCAGTCCTAAGATCCCAATCTTTGCTCCGTAAAAAAAACTTAAATAAATATTTTTAAGTACTGGTGTATTCGCTCCCGGAAAGGTTTTTGTTAACCCAGACATGGAAAAAATCACCTTATTATCATCTGCCATTTTATATGTTTTTATAGTTACAATCGAAAAAATTTAGTTTTAAAAAACTGTCTCAATCTCATAAGGATTACTTTCATATCCAAAATAAATTCAGAATAATATCTTTTGAAAACCTCTAAATTTTTGAAAGTACAAATATCCTAAATTTTAATCTCTTCCCCGCATAGCAAACCTAAATTATGCGGGATACAAACCTAAACTTCTTAAAACGATCAATAATTGACCTGAGTGATACGCATTGTGCTCTATTACCAACAAAACCTCTCGTAGTAAAGTATGCTCAGTCCCCTTACTAACAGGCTTCAAAAGATCGTTCTCTGTATCTTGTAAAAAACCTATTAGCTCCTGCTGTTCTTCAAAAAAGTGTGACTTCAATAATTCCCATTCTTCCAAAGAATCAATCATGTTTTTCTTTGGCCAATAATCCTGTGGCCACTCATGAGTTGTATAATCTTTATCTTTTATATACTCTAAGATATCCTTTTGTGCAAAACGCATATGATAGAAGATCTCATAGAAAGAATACGGCAAAGCCTTAGGTCTCCTGCAATGTTCTTCAGAAGAAATAAATTTTAACAATTCTTCCACTGGCATAAAAGCTGAACCTCCTTGTAAATGTGTAATTAATTGATTTTTAAAATCTTGCATTTGCAAATTTTTGGAATTAAACCTTTTAAATTATCGATATCATTGAAGATATAGCTTTTCATCAGGATATTTTAAAATCTTTTCAGCCTTAAAAATTATCTCGATTTTGTATTTTAGCCAAGATACTGAGACAGGAATGAAAACCAGAATTTACTCTTGTTCTATCAGTACCTATTTAAGCAATAATATACGGACAATATAATACTACTATTACTATGGATCTTAACTTCAATAAAAATGAAGATCATAATAAACTTTTACTTTCCACTTTAAGACAAAAGCTCGCCACAGTTAAGCTTGGAGGAGGAGAAAAACGTATTGAAAAACACCATGCGAAAGGTAAAATGACTGCCAGAGAGCGGATCAATTATCTTTTAGATGATTCTGATGCTGCCATAGAACTTGGGGCTTTTGTAGGAGAAGAAATGTATGAAGAACATGGCGGGTGTCCTAGTGGTGGTGTAGTGATTAAAATAGGGCATGTTTCAGGAAAGCAATGTATTGTAGTTGCAAATGATGCGACAGTAAAAGCTGGAGCTTGGTTCCCTATTACCGCGAAAAAGAACCTGAGAGCTCAGGAAATAGCTATAGAAAACAGACTTCCAATTATTTATTTGGTGGACAGCGCTGGAGTATATTTGCCAATGCAGGATGAAATTTTTCCAGATAAAGAACACTTCGGAAGGATCTTTAGAAATAATGCAGTAATGAGTAGTATGGGAATTACTCAGATCTCGGCTGTGATGGGAAGTTGTGTTGCGGGTGGAGCTTATTTACCAATTATGAGTGATGAGGCTATTATTGTAGAGAAAACGGGAAGTATTTTCTTGGCCGGAAGCTATTTGGTAAAAGCTGCTATTGGAGAATCTATAGATAATGAAACCTTAGGTGGAGCTACTACCCATTCTGAAATTAGTGGTGTTACAGATTATAAAGCAAAAGACGACAAAGATGCCCTAAATAAGATCAAGTCTATAATGGATAAGATCGGGGATTATGACAAAGCTGGATTTAGTAGAAAAGATCCTATTAAACCTAAATTAGATCCTAATGAAATTTTTGGAATTTTACCAAGAAAACGTAACGATCAGTATGACATGCGGGAGATCATCTCTAGATTAATAGATGATTCTGAGTTTGAAGAATACAAGAAAGAATATGGACAAACAATTATCACCGGATATGCGAGAATTGATGGTTGGGCAGTTGGTATAGTTGCCAATCAGCGTAAAATTGTAAAGACCAAAACCGGTGAAATGCAATTTGGCGGGGTGATATATTCCGATTCTGCCGATAAAGCAACTCGTTTTATCGCAAACTGTAATCAGAAAAAAATTCCTTTGGTATTTCTTCAGGATGTTACCGGATTTATGGTAGGTAGTAAAAGTGAACACGGCGGAATTATTAAAGACGGTGCAAAAATGGTTAGCGCCGTGAGTAACTCTGTAGTTCCAAAATTTACTATTATTATTGGTAACTCTTATGGTGCAGGAAATTATGCGATGTGTGGGAAAGCTTATGACCCAAGATTAATTGTAGTTTGGCCAAGTGCCGAACTTGCTGTGATGGGTGGAACTCAAGCTGCTAAAGTATTGGCTCAAATAGAAACTGCCTCCCTGGCCAAAAAGGGTGAAAAAGTAGACGAGAATAAAGAAAAAGAAGTATTCGATAAAATAAAAGCCCGATACGATAAACAAACTTCGCCATATTATGCAGCTGCCAGATTATGGACAGATGCAATTATAAATCCTTTAGACACTAGGAAGTGGATCTCTACAGGTATTGAGGCAGCGAACCACTCGCCTATCACTAAAGATTTTAACTTAGGAGTAATCCAAACATAATCTATGCGATACCTTTTATATATTTTTTTTACGCTTTTCTGTTCTGAAGGATTTTCTCAAGACTCCTCAGCTGTGAGGAAAGTTGTTAGATCCTATATTGATCTCAAAACTTATAAGGAAAAAGGGGATCCTTTAACTAAACAGGACACCATAGATTTTATGATTAGAGGAAAGGACACTTTGGTGCTTGTCCCAAATGAGTTTATAAATGACCTTCGGCATGGAAAAGGAGTTCGTGTTAGATATGAACCAAAAGACTCTCTCTTTCTTGAAACCTATAAAAATATTGTTTTTGGTAACAAAGAAAATTCGAAAGCGACTCTAAAAATATGGAAAGAAGACATAAAGATCTATTTTGATACTTCTGTACCAAAATTACATCGCACGGCTCTAATGGATTTTGCTGGAGGTCTTTCTGCGGATATAGATTCTCTAAATATTGAGAAGGTTAATGTTAAAGCAGAATCCAATTATTTGGTTTATTATATAAACGATGAAAATGATCAGGATTTTGAACCTAGAATCACTCAAAAAACCTCTGGCTATTATGTTACTTGGAATGGCAGACAGCAATTAATCCAAGCATCTCTAAAGGTAAATACTACAAATATAAAAGCCCAAAATTATCAAATTGCAAATTTGAAATCTAACTTCATAAAAACCTTGGGCTATTTTGGAGTTGACCCCTCTATAAATTGTAACAGTTATTTTTCAAATTGTCCCATGATCAGAAACTTCACCAGTAGCGACATGGAAATCTTAAAATATCATTATTCGTACGGTATTTGCAAAGGTACAACTAGAGAAGATTTTGAAGATCTTCATAGTAAAATGAAAAAGACTTTAAAAAATCGGCCCGACGCAGAATTATTTATAATGCATACTCCATAAAATTATATATGAAAAATATATCGCTACTAATAATAATTATATTTCTTGGTGTAACTTCAAGCTTCTCCCAAGTATTAAGTAATAAAAACAAGCAATACACCGAAGCAGATTCCTTAAGAGGTTCCTTAAGACCGGAACGCTCATACGATGTTTTAAAATATCACCTGCAAGTACAAATTGATCCAGAAGAAAGATTTATCTCTGGCTTTAATACCATCACTTTTAAAACTGAAGAAGATTTGCCTGTTATGCAGATCGATCTTTTTGAAAACATGAGAATAGATTCCATCATTCATGGAACTGAAAAATTGGACTATAAGAGAAAATTCAATGCCGTCTTTGTGGAATTTGAAGAAGCCTTAAGTGCTAAAGCAACAGACTCTATTCAAGTATTTTATTCTGGAAATCCTATTATAGCGAAGAATGCTCCTTGGGATGGTGGCTTCGTATTTAAGAAAGATGAAGAAGGAAATCCGTGGATCGCTGTTGCGGTTCAAGGAACCGGCGCTAGTCTTTGGTATCCCAATAAAGATCATCAAAGTGACGAGCCGGAAGAAGCATTGATAGAAATTGCTGTTCCAACTGGTCTTACAAATGTTTCTAATGGGAGATTACTAGGAACAAAATATTTGGAAAATGGCTACACTCGATGGAGTTACAAAGTGAGTAATCCAATAAACAATTATGACATCGTTTTTAACATCGCAAACTATGTTCATTTTCAGGATAAATACAAGGATCTGGATCTAGATTATTACGTGCTGCCCTACAATCTTGAAAAAGCTAAAAAACAATTTGCAGAGGTTAAGCCAATGATGAAATGCTTCTATGAAAAATTTGGAGAATATCCTTTCAAGGAAGATGGCTATAAACTAGTAGAGACTCCATATTTGGGAATGGAGCACCAGAGTGCTGTAGCTTATGGAAACCATTACAAAATGGGCTATTTAGGCCGCGATCTTTCTGGAACTGGGATCGGATTAAAATGGGATTTTATAATTATCCACGAATCTGGACACGAGTGGTTTGGAAATAGTATCACTGCCAATGATATTGCAGATATGTGGATACATGAGGGTTTCACCACCTACTCTGAGGCTGTTTATGTAGAATGTAGATGGGGAAAAGATGATGCCTTAAAATATTTGGAAGGACTTAGAAAAAACATCGGTAATAAAGCTCCAATAATTGGGGATTATGGCGTAAATAGTGAAGGCTCTGGAGATATGTATCCTAAAGGCGCTAATTTATTAAACACCTTAAGAAGCATTTATAATAACGATGAACTTTGGTGGAAAACTTTAAAAGATTACACGCTTACTTTTAAGCATAAAACGATAGACACAAAAACAGTTGAGAATTTCTTTAATACTCCGGTAGAAACAGATCTTCAGCCTATTTTCGATCAATATCTTAGATATTCTGCAATTCCAGTATTAGAATTCAAGAAAACAGGAAAACGAATAAGTTATCGCTGGAAAACAGACGTTCCAAATTTCAATATGCCAGTAGATGTTTTTATAAATAAAAAAGAAATTCGACTCACTCCTTCAAATACATGGAAAGAATTTTCTAAAGAAGTTGAAGATCTGGATGATATTAAAGTCAATGAAAAAGAGTTTTACATAGAAACTAAATTTATAAAATGAATTGAATCAATATTTATTGAAAGCTTCCAAGGTAAAATATAAACTTGGAAGCCTTTTTTATGCAACATTCTGATTCCTAATATTTCATAAAGTAGCTAGTTATCAGTAATTTACTTATTATTTTTTTGAGTTATGATAACTATAAAATCTCTTAATAAGTGGGCCAATGCAAATACTTATTATTCACTGGACATTCTAAGGATTGCATTGGGAGTTCTTTTTTACAAAAGGACTTCAATTTATTTCTCAAAGCCAGATCTTTATGGAGCTTTTTAAGCCACTTCGCGATTTTGGAGGTAATGATAGTGATTCATTAGGTAGCGCCAGCACATTTGGCTGGAGGCCTAATGATAGCCTTTGGCTTGCTTACACGTTAGGCATTAATCGCAAAACTTCCAATACTTCTTGGCGCGATCTTAATCAACTTTATTGGAGTAATGAATCCCGGTAACTTAATAATCGCCATTACTATTTTACTGCTTACTTGTTTCTTTATAATCTATGGCTCCGGAAAGCATTCTGCAGACTATTATTTAAAAATGTGATATTAATTTTAAGGAATAAGCAGTAATTCAGTTTGCCTTTCATTTACATATTTAAAAGAGTTTTCTCCCCAAGACCCTGCTTCTTCAAGCATGATTCGTATATCTTTATCCCACTCCGGGATTGCAACTGTGGTGTTTAATTCTATAGCATAGGTAGTGTTTGGAAACAACTTATAATCTCCAGTTCCGGGAACTCCATCCTGAGAATCCCACATTCCAATAGTTGGACCGGCAGAATGGCCATAAAGTCCTAAAGGATGTGTATATATTGAAGGTTGCAAACCCACAGCCTTAGCTTCCGAAAGAGATTTTTTAAGAATTTCGTTACCAGATCTCCCAGATTCGAAATTAGAAGTTAGTATATCCTGAAGCTGATTTCCCTTTTTAAGTGCTTCTCTTAGAAATTCAGGAGCCTCAGTTTCTCCATCTTTTAGCACATAAGCATGTTGTTGGCAATCTGTATTCAGTCTTAAATAACTTATCCCAAAATCACAATGTAAAAGATCTCCTGGTAAGATCGTTGTTTCTCCAAATCCATTTGAAAAAGCATCTATATGGTCTTTTAATTTTTCTTCTTTTCTCTGGATGTCAACCGTTGGATGAAACCATGTTTCCAATCCAAGAGCTGTTACTTTTTGTCTCAACCACCAAACAACTTCTTCAGAAGTTGTTTGCCCCGGAACAATCACTTTCTCGCTAAAAGCTTCAGCAATAATATCATGAGTCATTTTAACCAAGATCTTATAAAATTCCATTTCTTTCGCTGTCCTAGTCTCTATCCAACCAACAGCAAGATCTTCCGCAGAAACAAGCTTATTTCTATATTCCTCTGGTAAATGAGTAATAAATTCTTCGTGATCGGTTTTCACCAGTCCATCTGCAATTGCGAAATTTTCAGAATAATTCAAACCTATATTATCTGGATTTCTTTCAGAAATAATATCTATCAGGGCTTTCCACTGGTTAGGCTGCTTTTCCTTGTCCCAGGCAGAAGAAATACTTTCTCCAATATTATATCTCGCAACAGCAAGTCGTTCTACCTTTTTAGAATTTTTCGGTTTATAAAAAACTAGGATCGTTCTTCTCCTTGCGTTTAGCCAGGTAGCGGGAAGCATTGTTTTTAAAACAGGGTCCTCATTATATTCTCTGGAGATGATTACCCACATATCAATCCCTGCACGTTCCATTAGTTGGGGCAAAGTATTTTCAAACTTATCCTCTAACAATTCGTCAATTACTTTTGCTCTATTTTTTTCTGAAAGGATTTGTGCATTCAATGAAAAACTGAAGCACAGAAATAGGAATAAAATTTTATACATAAAAAAGCATTTTTAAATCAAGAGAGAAAGTTACTTTATTTTGCTTCGAAGAGTATTTTTTCTATGGATCTTTCCGTTAGGAGTTTCTTCGAATTTCCCAATTAGATAAATTTTCTTCGGAATTTCGTACTTATCCAAGTGTTTTACTGAATGCACCCTCTCTTTTAGCTCCGATAATAATTCTTCAGAAAAATCTGCTTCAATAAATAAGACTAATTTTTCTCCAAGTGCATCATCCGGCATTCCAATAAGGAAAAAGCGACCATCTATTACTGCACTTAGCTTTCTTTCAATATTTTCAGGATACAATTTGATCCCTCCAGAATTTACCACATTATCAATTCTACCTTTCCAGAGAAACTTCTTATAAGTAAGAATCTCCACTACATCATTGGTCACTAGTACCTCATCTGCGATGGTAGGGGCATTAATAATTAAGCAATCTCTTTTGTCTTTGGAAATATGCACATTGGGCATTACTTTAAAAGGAGCTGGCTTTTTCTTATTCTTTTTAGTGTTCAATTTTTTAGCAGCCATGTGAGAAACTGTCTCTGTCATTCCAAAAGTTTCATAAACTTTGGTATTAAGACCCTGAACCATTTCTTGTAATTTTGGAGAAACAGCCCCACCACCAACTATTAATTTCTTGATTAAATGTAGCCTACTAATAGAATTATCTAACTGAAATGGGGTCATCGCACAAAAATCGTATGTTTTATACAAATTATCCAACGGATTAGAAGAAGGTGGCACAAGATCTAATTCCCATCCTAAAACCATTGCACGCACTAACATCATTTTACCTGCGATATATTTTGCTGGCAAACACATCAATGCAGTACATCCCGCTTCCATTTCAAAAAAATCTCCTGTTGCTATGGCAGAATTGATCATATGCTCTTTCCTGACCTTAACTTTTTTTGCTTTACCAGTAGAGCCAGAGGTATTTACTACAATAAACTCTGAAGGCTTTAGCCAATTTAAGATAAAATCTCCAATCTCTCCTTCATGCGGTTCTCCTTCCTTAATGAAGTTATAAGCCACTTTAGCCAAATCTTCATTAGAAAAATGCAACTTATTAATTTTAAAACCTTTATGAGTATCTGGAAGACAAAATTTATCAATCATTACAGTTGGTTTTTAACGAAAATATTGTTACTTAAACCTAAAATTAACAAAAATATTTATGAATTTCCTATGTTCTGAATATTCTTATCAACAATCGGAGCCTCTACTTTTCCGAATAGTTTTTCTTTCCAATCACTCCATCCATATTTCTTAGCCATTATGAACAAAAATGAAGGATATACTACGAATATTGGAATAAGCACATCTACACCCGCTGTTGGGTTTGATATATCTATTAATAAAGAATTTGTTTGAAACGCCGTCCAATCTGCCGTAACCAATACAGCTGTTAGTAAATTATTCCCGGCATGAAAGCCTAAAGCCAATTCCAAACCTTCGTCCATAAGTGTCATAATACCTAATAGAAAACCTGTTCCTATATAATAGATCATTATGATATTTCCCATTTTTGTCACTTCCGGATTAAAGAAATGTAACCCGCCAAATACAACCGAAGTCAATATTAATGGAACCCATTTATTCTTGACCAACACTCCTATTCCCTGCATTAAATAGCCTCGGAAAAGATATTCTTCAAAACTGGTTTGCAATGGGATCATGATCAAAGCGATGATCAGCATTATAAAAAATGGCTCGGGTTGGAAATTAACCAAGTAATCCTGGGGGTTGGAATAATAATCGAAGGCTGTAACTGAAATAGAAAAAATTGCTACCAATCCAAATCCGAAGAAAAATCTACCCCAATCTACTTTTTTTCGAGAAGTAGTAACTGTTCGAATAGGTTGATAATGGATATATTTCACCACAAATAATAACGCAAACAGACCTACCGCAAATGTGAGCAATAATAGAAACAGGTTTAGATTGGAATCTAAGATTTTCAGCATCTCTGCTTCTTCCATTCCAACGATATCCATACCGCCCTCCAAAAACATAGCTACCGCCAATGGAATTTGCCCGAGTATTACTGCGAAAATAATAATGGATACCCCTAATAAATATCTCCAAAAACTATGTTGGTAATTAAATGCTTGCTTAATGAACATGTATAAATTATAGATTAAAACCCCAAGAGGTTTCAGGATTGTACATAATAGTTCCGCTTTTTACCTCTAACGGAGACTCAAAATTATTTGTATAAAGACCTCCGGTACCAAGACCTTGAGGTAACTGAGACTTTTTGGTGTAAGTCCACTGACTTATGGCATTTAAACCTACATTGCTTTCCAAAGCACTTGTTACCCACCAACCAATCTCCATTGCATCTGCCAACTGCAGCCACTCTTCTGTCCCTTTGTATCCTCCAATTAGACTTGGCTTAAAAATGACATACTGAGGCTTGATTGTTTGTAGTAATTTCTTCTTGTTTGTTACACCGGTAACTCCAATTAGCTCTTCATCTAATGCAATAGGAATGGGTGTGATCTCGCATAGTTTCGCCATATCACTAAACTGTCCTTGTTTAATAGGCTGTTCTATACTATGAATATTAAACTGGTTAAGTCGCTGCAGTTTTGCTAAAGCATCCTCTGGGGAAAAAGCTCCATTGGCATCTAATCTTATTTCTATTTCTTCGGAAGAAAACTCAGATCTTATAAATTTCAGAAGATCTAATTCCGCATCAAAATCAATTGCACCAATTTTCAGCTTAATGCATTTGAAACCATTTTTTATCTTTTCGAGAATTTGCTCCTTCATAAAGGATTTTTCACCCATCCATACCAATCCATTTATTGGGATTGAATCTTTTCCATTGGTGAATTCTGAAGGATGTAATAAAAAAGGAGTTGAGGCTTCCAAAGATCTAAAGGCCATCTCTACACCAAATTGTAACGAGGGAAAATCTAAAAGTTGTTCCCAAAGTGCATCAACACCAAGAGAGATGTTTTCACAAACCCAAGATAGTTTATTTTCATAATCTGGTCTATCATCTATACTCAGAGATCGTAAGAGTCCACATTCTCCGACACCAACTTTTTCTTCAGAGGTTATAATTATAAACCAAGTTTCTTTAGTGGTAAGAATACCCCGCGAGGTTCCGCTTGGGCGTTTAAATTCTAAAAGATGTCTGCGGTAAGTTGCCTGCATTGAGAATTAGTTATTTTTTTTGAAATTATAATTCAATGCTTTCTCCAATTTCAAGTAACATAAGATCTTTGCCTTTTTCATAAAACTTACGTTTCGCCTCATCGTGGTCTATTTCTATGTATCCAAAAGTATCGTAGTGGCAACCTATTATTTTGTCACATTCTATAAAATCGCTCGCAATTATGGCATCCTCCACACCCATTGTAAAGTTATCTCCAATTGGTAAAATTGCCAGATCCAATTTAGTACTTAGTGGAATGAGCTTCATATCCATGGTAAGCGCAGTATCACCTGCGATATAAATATTTTTATGCTCGCCTTCTATAACAAATCCTCCAGGCTGACCGCCATACGATCCGTCTGGAAAAGAACTGGTATGTATTGCATTTACATACTTGACTTTTCCAAACTCAAAATCCCAGGAACCACCATGGTTCATAGGATGCACTTCAAAACCCTTATTCTCATAGTGAGTTGCGATCTCAAAATTGCTCACAATGACAGCTCCTGTATTATTTGCAATAGCTTCAGCATCTAAAATATGATCCTGATGCGCGTGAGTAAGCAAAATATAATCGGCGTTTAACTTATTGATATCCACTTTGTCTTTAGAAAGTTTATTTCCTGTTATAAATGGATCTATAATAATATTGATATCTCCTATTTTAATACTGAAGGAATTTTGTCCGTAGAAAGTTATAATCATTGCAAAAAGGTTGGAATTTCAATAAAAATAAACAATGAAACAAGATTACACCCTAAGCAAATGTTAAATTTATTAGTGGGATTAAATTAGCAAACCAATTCCAAATAAGGCTGCGACTGCAAAAGTGGATAATGCTAATATTTTAAGTTCCGGATCCAATTTACGAGGATCTTTATTTTGGACCACTCTTTTCAAGTGAAGCACCAAAGGAATAAAAGCCAATATATAGATAAAATTATTTAACTCTTTATAAGTTAGAACACTAAATATGAGAAACAAAAATATAGCTCCAAGAATTAAAGTGTAATGATAATTTTTAGCTCTTCTCTCTCCCATCTTAACTACAAGTGTAACTTTCCCCGAAATTTCATCGGAAATCCTATCTCTCATATTATTAAGGTTCAATACTCCTACACTCAACATTCCTAAGGCCGATGCAGGTAGTAAGGCTATCCAATATATTTCTCTTGCATAAAGAAAATAGGTTCCTAAAACTGCTACCAGCCCAAAGAATATAAATACAAAAATATCTCCCAAACCTCTGTAGCCATAAGCATTTGTACCAACCGTATATTTTATTGCCGCCGTAATAGCACTTACTCCCAAGAGAAAAAAGATGATGGCATACCAAAAATGATCCTGTCCAAATGCTGAATAAATTAAAAGTATCGCCATCAAAAAAGTTAAAATTGCCGTAAGCACCATCCCTTTTTTCATTTCTTTTTCTGAGATCAATCCGCTTTGCAAAGCTCTTGGTGGGCCAACTCTATCCTCATTGTCGATTCCTTTTATTCCATCTCCATAATCATTTGCAAAATTAGATAATATCTGCAGTCCTAATGTGGTACCTAAAGCGAGGCTAAAAATCACAATGCTAAAATATCCTTCATGAACCGCGATAGTAGTTCCTACAATAATTCCGCTAATGGATAATGGTAAGGTTCTTAACCTTGCTGCACTTACCCATGTTTTAAATCCTGTCATTTTAATTCATAATTTTTACAACCAATTCTTTCAGCAAGTCACCAGAAGGGACATTTGTAGCTCCCACCCCTTTACTTTTAACGTCTGTTTCCCGTAAATAAGCAATGATCTGGCTCACCTTTTTCATGGGATAATTTCTAGCTGCCAATACATAATCTGCCACAAAATAAGGGTTTACCTTTAGCACCTTCGCTACATTGGCTTTGGACTTATCGGCTATCCCATGATATTGTAAAATTTGAGAAAAATAACCAAACAATAAAGACACTGTTACAACCATAGGGTTGTCTTTGGTATTTTGTGCGAAGTAATTAATAATCCTATGCGCTTTTAACGTATCACGCGTTCCAATTGCCTTTCTAAGTTCAAAATTATTAAAATCTTTACTTATCCCTATATTCTCTTCAATTAGTTCTGGAGAAATATTAGTCCCCTTTGGGGCTATTATTTGTAGTTTTTGTAATTCGTTATCGATCTTACTAAGATCTGTTCCCAAAAATTCCACCAGCATTTGCGATGCTTTCGGAGAAATTGCATATCCGCTAGACTTTAAATTTTTCTGAATCCAATCTGCCACCTGATTTTCATAAAGCCGCTTGCTTTCAAAAATCACCCCGGTTTTAGCCACCGACTTGTAAAGCTTCTTACGTTTATCAATTTTTTTATACTTATAACATACTACCAAAGTTGTGGTAGGCTGAGGCTTATCTGAATATGCCTCTAACTTTTCAATAGTTCTGGAAAGATCCTGCGCTTCTTTTACAATGATCACCTGTCTTTCGGCCATCATAGGGTATCGTTTGGAATTGCTTATTATTTCATCAACTGTAGTGTCTCGACCATACATCACCATCTGGTTAAAACCTTTTTCTTCCTCCGGCATTAGATGATCTTCTATATAATTAGCGATCTTATCTATATAATAAGGCTCTTCACCCATTAAAAAATAAATGGGTTTTACCTGTCCGTTTTTAATTGAGTTAACTATTTGAATTGCGTCTTCCATAAGGTTGTAAGGCAGTTAGGCGTACTTGATTTGAGGCTTTTTCAGCTCAAAAGGGATTAATTCTACAAGATCTTTTAAGTTACAACTCAGTATTAAATAGAAAAATTTCTTAGCTATAACTTTATAATTTTGTTTATTTGAACTGATGCAAAAATTGAATTTCCCGCAATATACATTTCGCTTCAAAAATAGCGAAAATAAAATAGCCGCTTTCGATGAGATTAGGAAAAAGTTTATAATCCTTACTCCAGAAGAATGGGTAAGACTGCATACCGTTCAATACCTGATTTCAGAAAAAAAATATCCCAAAAGCCTTATAAATGTTGAAAAACAACTCAAAATAGGAAAGAGAATAAAAAGGTACGATGTAGTCGTTTATAACTCTAAAGGAGATATTCATATAATTGTAGAATGCAAAGCGCCTGCTATAAAGATCACCCAAGATACTTTTGATCAAATTGCAAGATATAATATGAGCCTAGACGCAAATTATCTTATGGTAACCAATGGTTTAGACCATCATTTTTGTCAATTAGATTACGAACTGGAAAAGTACCATTTTCTACCAAGCCTTCCAGAATATCAATTATAGAGCACTCGCTTTAACCTAAAAATTATTCTGTTTACTTTTGAAGCCACAGAATAAAAAATAAGAATTCAGAATGAATCAGACCGTTGCCGTAGTAATATTAAATTGGAATGGGCTGGATCTTTTAAAAGAATTCCTCCCAGAGGTAGTAAAATATTCTAAAGAAGCCACCGTCTATGTTGCAGACAATGCTTCTACAGATACTTCAATTTCTTTTGTGGAAGCTCATTTCCCTGAAGTAAAAATTATTCAAAACAAAGTAAACGGTGGTTATGCAAAAGGCTATAATGATGCCTTAGCAGGACTATCTGAAGATATCTTTATTTTGTTAAATAGTGATGTTAAAGTCACTCCCAATTGGATACTCCCCATAGAAGGTGTTTTTGAGAAAGATAAAAGCGTTGCAGCAGTTCAACCAAAGATCTTAGATTACAAAAAACCAACTCACTTTGAATATGCTGGTGCAGCTGGTGGTTTTATAGATAAATTTGGCTACCCTTTTTGTAGGGGAAGAATCTTTGATTATCTTGAAAAAGACAACGGCCAATATGATGATGAAATAGAGATCTTTTGGGCAAGCGGAGCTTGTTTAGCTATAAAGCGAGATAAATATTACGAAGTTGGTAAACTAGATGAAGATTATTTCGCGCATCAAGAAGAAATAGATATCTGCTGGAGGCTTCATAATTATGGGTATAAGGTTATTTATACACCAAACTCTGTGGTTTATCATGTGGGTGGGGCAACTTTGAACAGTATGAACCCAAAAAAGACATTTTTTAATTTCAGAAATAGCTTATTTAATCTGATAAAAAATGTGCCTTCCAATAAAATTTCATCGGTACTTTTTTTACGAATGGTTTTGGATGGGATAGCTGCATTTAAATTTTTATTCGAATTAAAATTAAATCACTTTATCGCTGTTTTTCAAGCACATATAAGTTTTTACACACAATTAAATAAATTAATAAAAAAGCGCAAAAAACTTCCCAAGAAAGATAATTATTACTTAAAAATTTCCGTTGTTTGCCGAAGTTATGGATTGGGGCAAAAAAAATTCTCCGATTTTTAATGTTTCAAGGCAAAAAATAGTATATGGGCACTAATTTTGATAGCTTTGAGAAAATCTAACAATAAAAAATTTACATCAAATTATGAAGAAAATCATGTTACTTACGGCTACAGCCGCCTTATTACTTTCTTCTTGTGTGTCACAGAAGAAATACGCTGAGCTTGAAACCCTACAACAAGAAACTAGGGATCAATTAAACACTGCGACCGTTAAATTAAATTCTTGTTTAGACGAAAAAGAAAGATTAAGTGAACAAATAAAAACCCTAAATAATCAGAATTCTGCATTATTGAACAATGTCGGAGACTTAGCTACACTGTCTACTAAGGAAGCTTCTAACCTTGAAAAATCTTTAGAGAGCATCAAGGAAAAAGATATGAAGATCCAACGTATGCAAGATGCAATTACCAAAAAAGATTCTGTTACTCTTGCTTTAGTTACTAGCTTAAAAGGAGTTCTTGGAAACATGAATGATGAAGACATTAGCATTAATGTTGAAAAAGGTGTTGTATATGTATCTATCTCAGATAAGTTATTATTTGAAAGTGGTAAATACAATGTAACTTCTCGTGCAAAAGAAGTATTAGGAAAAGTTGCAATGGTAGTGAAGAACAAACCAGAGATCGAATTTATGGTTGAAGGTCACACAGATGATCAAGCAATGAAAGGTGGAGTAATTGAAGACAACTGGGATCTAAGTGTTAAACGCGCTACCTCTGTTGTAAGAATTCTTCAAAATGAATTTGGTGTGCCACCAGAAAGAATGACTGCAGCAGGAAGAAGTTACTACATTCCTGTAGCATCTAACGATACTGCTGAAGGACGTTCTAAGAACAGACGTACAAGAATTGTGATCTTACCTAAATTAGATCAATTTTACAACCTTATAGAGCAAGGAATGAAAGAAGCTAAATAAGCTGAACATTCTTAGAAAATAGTAAAGCCTCGCAATTGCGAGGCTTTTTTTATGTCTGCTAATTTCAAAATCAAGATCCCTTGGGGTAAGTTTAATGGATATGAATCGGAGAATTCTATTAAAGATTTCTAGGCATGCCTCGGGGAATTAAACCCGAAATGAGGGATTAACTCTTCAAAAAGTCAATTAGAATTTTGTTGAATACTTTCTTATGGGTAAATACCAAACCATGTGGCGCATCTTTGATTACCTCATACTTCGCATTGGAAATTAAATCTTTACTTTTTTTACCTGCTACGTCTATGGGAACTATCTGATCTGCATCTCCGTGAACCACTAAAGCTGGAACATCAAATTTCCTTAGATCTTCTCTGAAATCTGTAAGACCAAAAGAATCTACACAATCTATAGTAGCTTTTGGAGAGGCCTTACATGCAATACTCCAGTTTAAATGAACCTGATCCTTGCTTATTTTCTCTTTGTTATCTGAGTAGTTTACAAACTTGTCACCAAAACCGGCTAAAAATCCGGCTCTATCTTCCCTGACGTTTTTCTTGAATCCTTCAAAAACTTCTTTATCTAAACCTTCGGGATTATCACTTGTTTTAAGCATAAAAGGAGGAACTGCAGATATAAGGGCTGCTTTTGAGATCTTATTAGTTCCATAATTCCCGATAAATCGGGCTACTTCTCCTCCACCCATAGAAAATCCAACTAAAATGGAATCGGAAAGATTTAGGTGATCAATTAAATTATTGAGATCTGAAGCTAAAGTGTCATAATCATATTTTCCCCAAGGCTTACCACTTTCTCCAAAGCCTCTTCTATCATATGTAATGCATCTAAATCCTGCATTTATAATTTCTTCTATTTGATATTCCCACATTCTATGACTTAAGGGCCAACCGTGTATCAAAATAACTGGTTGTCCTTTACCAAAGTCTTCGTAAAATATATTTACTTCTTCTGTTGCTGTCTTAGATTTAAAATAACTCATTCCTTTTCTTTTTTAATTAAACTTTATAGCTAAAGCTAATTTTTAAAAAGGAGCATTAAAAAGAATCGGGCCTATTTAATATGCAATTAACTAGTTATGCCAAAATTTACATAAGCTCTAAACTTCCCTTACCCTCTCTTATTAATTCTGGCTCATCTCCGGTAAGGTCTATCACTGTAGAACCCACGTTATCTCCATAACCACCATCAATTACTATATCTACAAGCTTATCCCATTTTTCAAGAATTAATTCAGGATCTGTTGTGTATTCAATAACCTCATCCTCATCTTTAATAGAGGTTGAAACTATAGGATTTCCTAATTCTCTTACAATCGCCCGGCAAATATTGTTATCTGGCACCCTGATTCCAACTGTTTTCTTTTTCTTAAACACATTTGGAAGATTGTTATTTCCTGGAAGTATAAAAGTAAATGGCCCAGGCAAGTTCCGCTTTAGCAATTTAAAAGTTGGGGAATCTATTTGCTTCACATAATCTGAAAGATTACTAAGGTCTTCACAAATAAAAGAAAAATTAGCTTTGTCTAATTTCACTTGTTTTATCTGCGCAATTCGCTCTAAAGCACTTGTATTTGTAATATCGCAACCAAGGCCGTAAACAGTATCTGTTGGATAAATAATCAAACCTCCTTTTCTAAGTACATCAACTACTTTTTTGATGTCTTTTGGATTAGGATTCTCTTCGTAAATTCTAATTAAATTAGCCATAGTACTATTCTTTCTAAGTTGGAAAAATCACAAATTAATAAAAAGATATCTGCTGTTTAAAATATATCCTATGATGCAATATTATGAGCACCCCTATAAAACTTATAATATCAAGTCCGTTAAAAACTTTGTTGGGAAATGCTGTATCTAAATTTATTCTATATGAGTTACTTCGCTTTCAAGTTTTAAAACTTTGTCTCCATCTTCCTGTTCAATCAATAATGCTTTATTTCCTTTTTCGCCATTTCAGGTAATTTCACTTCCTTTAATTGTCTTAGTAACCTTCTCTGAAAAGGTGTCAATTACTTTTCCTTCAGCTTCAACAGAACCCCATTTCCACTTTACATTACTACCTTTTCGAATCATATATTATAGAATTAGAGGAAAACAGTTTATAAAGAATTAAATTATGAAAGCACCTTCAGTTTAGCAAATCTCAATAGAAGTTTTTTAACTCCACCATTTTCAAAATCGATCTCTGCTTTTTTATCTTGTCCAATCCCATCGATATTCAGCACTTTTCCTTTTCCAAAACGAATATGTTCCACTTCATTTCCTGCTTCCAATTTCACAGTGTCTTTTATCGAGGCTGTAGGATAATCTGTAGCAGTTGGTTTAAGTTTTCTAAGCTTCCTAAGTTGCTCTTCGTTAGGTTTATGTGCAGGTGGCGGTGTCCCAGATTTTGGTTTAGATTGCCTGAATTTACTTTTATCTACATCCCCAAAAATATCGAGATCCATAAGAGGTTTATACTTATAGTCATCCTGAGGGATCATATAATCCATGTAAACTTCATCTATCTCCTCAATAAACCTACTAGGTTCTGCATCTACCAGTTTCCCCCATCTATAACGGGATTGCGTGTAGGTTAAATATGCTTGTTTCTCTGCTCTGGTAAGTGCTACGTAAAACAATCTACGTTCTTCTTCTAATTCAGACCGCGTACTCATACTCATTGCAGAAGGAAACAAATCTTCTTCCATCCCCACAATATAAACGAATGGAAATTCCAGACCCTTTGCTAAATGTATGGTCATAAGCGCCACATGATCCTCATTGGTCTCCTTATCCATATCTGTTGCCAAAGCAACATCTTCCAGAAATTCAGCTAAAGAGCCCGAAGCATCTGCCAGTTCCTGCTGTCCTTCCACAAAATCTCTAATTCCATTGAGAAGTTCTTCTATATTTTCAATTTTCGCTACTCCTTCTGGCGTCCCATCTTTTTTAAGTTCTTGAACAAGTCCGGTTTTCTTGGCTACCGTATCTGCAACCACAAAAGCATCAGCGTTTTCAGTAAGAATTTTGAAACTTTTGATCATGTTCGCAAAATTCGCCAACTTGTTTCTGGTTCCAGAATTTATCTTAAGGTCTAAATGATCCAGATTTTCAATGATCTCAAAAATAGATTTGTTATATTGATTGGCTGCAATTGTCAACTTATCTATAGTCGTAGATCCTATTCCCCTTGCAGGAAAATTGATGATCCTTTTTAAAGCTTCTTCATCATTAGGATTTATCAACAATCTCAAATAAGATAGGACATCCTTGATCTCTTTTCGCTGATAAAATGAAAGCCCACCGTAAATTCTATAAGGGATCTCTCTTTTACGCAAAGCATCCTCCATAGCCCTACTCTGGGCATTTGTTCTGTATAAGATCGCAAAATCTCCATTATTCATTTGCTTTTGCATCTTGTTCTCGAAAATAGAACTCGCTACAAATCGCCCTTCATCCCCATCTGTAAGCAATCTATTTACAACGATTTTTGGTCCGTCGTCATTTGCCGTCCAAACCACTTTATCTAGTTTGGTCTTATTTTTTTCTATAATGGAATTAGCTGCATTTACGATGTTCTTTGTGGAACGGTAATTTTGCTCCAAACGGTACATCTGCACATTATCATAATCTTTCTGAAAATTCAAAATATTATTGATATTCGCTCCACGGAAGGCATAAATACTTTGCGCATCATCCCCTACCACGCATATATTCTGAAATTTATCTGAAAGTGCTTTTACAATTAAATATTGTGAATGGTTTGTATCCTGATACTCATCTACTAAAATATATCGGAACCTGTTCTGATATTTCTGAAGCACCTCTGGAAATCTATTCAAGAGTTCGTTAGTTTTTAGTAATAAGTCATCAAAATCCATCGCGCCAGCTTTGAAACAACGATCTACATAATTCTTGTAGATATCCCCAAGTCTTGGCTTTTTAGCCATAGCATCGGCTTCCCGCAATTCAGGATTTTGAAAATAGGCCTTAACGGTGATTAAACTATTCTTATAGGAAGATATTCTTGAGTAAACCTGCTTATATTTATAGATATCCTTATCTAGCCCCATCTCTTTGATGATTGCTGAAATAAGGCGTTGAGAATCTTGAGTATCGTAAATGGTGAAATTTGAAGGATAGCCCAGTTTACTGGCCTCGACACGCAACATTTTGGCAAAAATGGAGTGAAATGTTCCCATCCATAAATTCTTTGCTTCACTACTTCCAACAATTTGAGAGATCCGTTTTTTCATTTCCCTCGCTGCCTTGTTGGTAAAGGTTAACGATAAAATATTAAATGGGTCTACCCCTTTGCTCATTAAATAAGCAATTCTATAGGTAAGTACCCGCGTTTTCCCAGACCCTGCTCCTGCTATCACTATCATTGCCCCGTCTTTTTGAAGAACGGGAGCCCGTTGGGCTTCGTTTAATTCTGCTAAATAAGATTCCAAATTTATCCTTTATTTTAAGTTGTGAATTTAACCAATTAAGATGTACTTTAAAACTCCTTTTGGTCTTACTTTTAAACAAAGAGTCTGCAAATTATGACATGCCTGTTTTTTTAAATATATTTATCTCTAGAAAAAATCTTCCAAATTATTAACAACAAATTCTAAATGGTCAAACAATTTTTATTATTAATTGCACTAATCACCACCTCCTTCAATTTTGCTCAAGAAGCTCATTCTGGACAAGTACTAAAGGATTATGGGAAAGTTTATACGGTAAGCAATCCCGATTTTAAAACTGATACGACCGCGCAATACAAAGTGGTTTTTGATATAGGAAGAAGTTTTGATAATCCTTCTCAGCCAAATGCACTCATAGAAACTGCTGCTAGATTCATCAATATGCATCGAGAGGCTGGAGTTCCTGCAGAGAATATAAAAGTTGCATTGGTAATTCATGCCTCAGCTTCAACTGAGATCTTAAAAAACGAATTTTATCATGAGAAATTTCCTGAAGTCGCTGTCAACCCGAATGCCGAACTAATCTCTCAATTGTCAGATCAAGGAGTAGAATTAATACTATGTGGTCAAACAGCTGCTCATAGAAAGATCACGAAAGCTCAAACACTACCACAGGTTAAAATAGCGCTTTCTGCCATGACGGCCTTGGTACAACTTCAAAATCAAGGCTACCGACCTATTAATTTTTAATAAAAATCAAACCCATGAAATACAATCTTCTAAGCTTATTGTTACTAATCTCCGTTGGAAGCCAAGCCCAAATGCAACCGGATCTGGAAGCTGAGATCAATGATATAGAATCTCAAGTAATAGAATGGAGAAGAGATTTCCATGAACACCCAGAACTTTCTAATCGTGAATTCAAAACTGCTGAGAAAATAGCGAAACATCTTGAGAGTCTTGGTTTAGATGTTCAGACAGGAGTTGCAAAGACCGGAGTGGTCGGAATTTTAAAAGGAGATAATCCTGGGAAAGTGGTTGCCCTTAGAGCAGATATAGATGCTTTGCCGGTAACTGAAAGAAATGAGCTTTCTTTCAAATCTGAAGTTACTACAGAATTTCTAGGAACCAAAACCGGTGTAATGCATGCGTGTGGACACGATACGCATACTGCAATTTTAATGGGTGTTGCTGAAGTTCTTTCTAAAAATAAAGACAAGATTAATGGTACTGTAAAATTCATTTTTCAACCCGCTGAGGAAGGTCCACCCCCTGGAGAAAAAGGAGGAGCCTCTTTAATGATTGCGGAAGGTGTTTTAAAAAACCCAGATGTGGATGCCATTTTCGGGCTACACATAAATTCCGGAACACCTGTCGGGACAATTCGTTACAAACCAGAAGGTACCATGGCTGCTGTAGAGCGTTTTGTGATTAATGTAAAAGGAAAGCAAACTCACGGTTCTGCCCCTTGGAGTGGTACAGATCCTATTTTAATTTCAGCAAAGATCATTGATGGGTTACAAACTATAATTAGTCGTGATTCTAAATTAGTAGATGGTGCAGCTGTGATCACCGTTGGAAAAATTACCAGTGGGGTGCGTTTTAATATTATTCCGGAAACTGCTGAACTGATTGGTACCATAAGAACTTTGGATGCCGATATGAAAGCTACTATCCTTAAAAGAATGGGTGAGATGGTTCCTAAAATAGCTGAAGCCTATGGAGGAACTGCAACTGTAGAAATTCAGAATAATACTGCTATTACCTACAACGATCCGGAGCTAACCAATAAAATGCTTCCTACACTACAAAATATTGCAGGTAAGGATAAAGTTGAATTAGTGAAAGCCACAACTGGTGGAGAAGATTTCTCTTTCTTTCAGGAAGTAGTTCCTGGGTTTTACTTTTTTCTAGGTGGACAAGCTTTAGGAACGACCGAGGCTGCTCCACATCATACTCCAGATTTTCATATAGATGAAAGCGGAATGTTATTGGGTGTAAAAGTGATGTCCCAGTTAGCTTTAGACTATTTAAACAATTAGAATGAACGAGGTATTAAATATTTTAGGAAGTATTCCCTGGTGGGGATGGATTATAATTTTCCTAATCCTCGTTGCAATAAAGGATATATTTTTTAGTAAAGAACACATAATTAAACACAATTTTCCTGTAGTTGGACATTTGCGTTACTTTCTGGAACGCATAGGGCCCGAGCTAAGGCAATATATTGTTGCAAGCGATAGAGAAGAACTACCCTTTAATAGAAATGAACGAGGATGGATCTATGCATCGGCTAAAAATGAGAATAACTATGAAGGTTTTGGAACCAATGAAGACATTTATAGAACCAACTATATCTTCATAAATAACTCCATGCTTGCATACAAGCTCGAAAAGGACCATCCAAATTCAGAACACCCTTATTTTATTGCATGTGCAAAGGTGATGGGTTCCTTCAATAAAAGACAAAGACCTTATAGACCTGCCTCTATAATCAATGTTTCAGCCATGAGTTTCGGCTCGCTATCGGCGAAAGCTGTAGAATCCTTAAATGAGGGATGTTTATTAGCAAATGCCTATCATAATACAGGAGAAGGCGGGCTTTCACCTTACCACCGGAAGGGGGCAGATGTTGCATTTCATTTTGGGACCGGTTATTTTGGAGTTCGTGGGAATGATGGTAATTTCTCCTTAGAAAAACTCATAAAGCTAGTGCAGGAGAATCCCCAAATTAGGATGATAGAAGTAAAATTGTCGCAAGGGGCTAAACCCGGGAAAGGCGGAGTATTACCGGCATCAAAAATCACAAAAGAAATTGCTGCGATAAGGCATGTACCTATGGGAAAAGATGTTTTATCTCCCCCAACACATTCTGCCTTTAATAATATTCCCGAAATGGTTGATTTTATTGAGGAAATAGCAGAGGCTACCGGTTTACCAGTTGGTATAAAATCTGCAGTAGGACAATTGAAGCAATGGGAAGAATTGGCAAGCATAATGAAGAAAACCAATCGAGGACCGGATTTCATTACTGTAGACGGCGGTGAAGGTGGTACTGGAGCTGCTCCTCCAAGTTTTGCAGATCATGTTTCCCTACCATTTATAAATGCTTTTACAGATGTTTATAAAGTTTTTCAGAAAGAAGAAATCACCGAAAGAATTGTTTTTATAGCCAGTGGAAAACTTGGTTTTCCAGCAAAAGCAGCGATGGCATTCGCAATGGGTGCAGATTCTATTAATGTTGCTCGTGAGGCCATGATGAGTATTGGCTGTATTCAGGCTCAATCCTGCCATAACAATACTTGTCCAACTGGAATAACCACTCATAATAAATGGCTACAGGCCGGAATAAACGTTAAAGATAAAGCTGAAAGAGTGAATTTTTATTTTGCTAAATTCAAGAAAGAGTTACTGGAAATGACCCATGCATGTGGTTATGAACATCCCTCTCAATTCACCATGGACGATGTGGACATTAATTTAAGCGATAAAAATATAACAATGACCCTTGCTTCTACGTTTGCGTACCATAAAACCTCAGTGCCCTTTACCTCGGTACAAGAACATATGGATTGTCCACATTTGGGCGGAACATTTTCCAAGGGAAAAGAAGTAAAAACTAAAGAAGCAGAAACCGAAGACACCTCTGTTTACGACACTAATTAACTATGAACGACATCAACATTATTGACCTAATATTTTATCTACTACCAGCTGTTATTGTTGGTTTGATCTCTTTTTATTTCTTCAAAATGCATATTTCCAATGAGGAAAAAAGAAGACTTTATCTATTAAGGCTAGAAAACCAAAAAATCGCACTCCCTATTAAATTACAAGCATTTGAACGTATGGCCTTGTTCTTAGAAAGGATTTCTATGGGAAAATTATTGCTTAGGATAAAACCAAAATCTAATGACTTACAGGCGTATGAAGATATGCTTGTTCAAACTATAGATCAGGAATTCGATCATAATTTAGCTCAGCAAATCTATCTTTCTCCAGAATGCTGGAATGTTATAAAAACTTCTAAAAATGCTACAATTGGTATTATTCGGAAAACAGCTAAAAAGGAAGATGTTACTAATGCTGATGAATTAAGGCAGGATATTTTGAACGCCTTGATGAATCAAACACCACCAACAGAAGCTGCTTTAGACTACATCAAGAAAGAATTACGAAATACAATTTAGCACTTCCTTTAGCCTTCAATTATTGGCTATCTATGGTTAAATTTAGATTTAAACCATATTTTTAATTGTTGAGAAAAATTAATTTAAAGGATTTTCTTGAAAGATATTGCTTGATTATTCTTTTTTTGAATGCCACGTTCCATTGCATAATCAAAACCTTGTTGCCACCAAGAGGTCATGGCCTTTTTATTAAAAACCAAGGAGTTTTCTGTTAATTGAACCGGTGTGTAATAGGTATTCAATTTTACTTGTTTGTTCATAGCGGCAAGTTTTCCTTCCACCACATCGTGATATTCAACCTGATCCAATAGAAATCCGAAGAGATTTATCATTAAAGAAAAAGGGTTTTTCCCTAGTACTTTATTATACTCCATATTCTCGGCTTCAAGAATAATTGCATCCACCTCAGTAGCACCTCGTTTAATAGCTTCTCGAATAGGCACAACACAGCCCAAACCCCCATCGGCATACTCATAGCCATTCTTGGTTGCAAGACTCATAAACGGAATATAATTACAACTAATCCAGATCCAATCGCAAAAATCATCGTAAGAAAAGTCATGGATAGATTTATATTCTACTCTGTTTTTAGATAAATTAGAAACGGTAACAACTACATCTTTTGCTTTATTTTTTACAGATTCAAAATCAGCTTTTGAAAAATCTTTTTTTATGTTTTTACGTAAATTTTTACTTTCTCCAAAAGTTCTTTTTTTCTTAGCAAACTGAAGGAACATATTAAAATAGTTGATGGTAACATATTCCCTACCATCTTTCTTTTTTACCACAAATGGGTTAATGTTAAAGATTTTTCGTTGGGTAACATTTGTGTAGATATCATACACCTTTTTAATGTTACCATCTGCTAAGTGAGGTATGAGCAAACTTCCAGTAGAAGTTCCTAGAAATAGATCATATTTCTTCCCTTCTTCTTCCATTAAATATTGGGCCACTCCCCCGGCGAAAGCTCCTTTACTTCCTCCTCCTGAAATTACCAATGCTCGCATTAAGGTTCAATTTGGTTTAATTCTTCATTTTTATATTTGGCAAAACTAAAGCCACTCTCCCACCAACGTTCCATCTTTACCTTATCAAAAATAAGCGAATTAGTTGTTAACACGGACGGAGTATAATAAAAATTTATAATTACATCTTTATTAACCGCCACAAATTTTCCTATTCTAATATTCTGATTTTCAATTCTATCCAGCATAAAACCGAATAAATTAGTGATCAATGAAAACACATTTTTTGATGGCAATCTATTAAAATAGGTCACTTCTGTTTTAAGAATAATCGCATCAATTTCTGTAGCGCCCCGTTTTATGGCTTCTTCTATTGGCACCATAGATCCAAAGCCACCATCGGCATATTCGCAGCCATTCTTTTGTACCAAGCTCATAAAAGGCACATAATTACAAGAGATCCAGATCCATTCACAAAAATCTTCGTAGGAATAATCACGTATAGATTTATATTCCACTTCATTCAAAGAAATATTAGAAACTGTAACCAATATTTCTCTTTTAGCCACTTTTAACTCTTCAAACTCCTCCTTGGTAATTGTATTAAGGATTAGCTTTTTAAGATTTTGGCTCTCTCCAAAAGTTTTCTTACCCTTCATAAAATTACGAATCACGTTAAAATGATCTATAGAAATTTGATCGTGCCCATGTTTACGTTTAATTAAAAATGGCCTATTGCTAAAAATGCTTTTTTGATTGACAGATGTGTAAACTTCTTTGATCTTCTGAGTCTTATTCAACGCTAGATGAGAGATTAATAAACTGCCAGTAGAAGTTCCTAAAAAAAGATCGTAGTCATTACCCATCACTTCAATTAAATACTGCGCGACTCCACCTGCAAAAGCCCCTTTACTACCACCTCCAGAAATTACTAATGCTCGCATTAATCCTGTAATCGTTTGGTTAAAAATTCTAAGTCTGGATTTTCCATAGTAGTACTTAAAGCTACATATTTTGTGCGATATTCTTTATCTTTCAACAATTTATCCAATAAGCTTCTACAATAATTTCTAAACCTATAGTTAGAATGTTGACCTCCTTCTAAAAGATCCAATAAATTCTGTTCAGAAAAAGCATTTATCTGATACAGATAGCCAAAGGCATTTTGTCTTAATCCAAAAGGGAGAGTTTCACTCGTGTATCCAGATAATTCTTTATAATACGCTGGTTTCTTTTCTGAATCTATTTCTGTGCTTACTAGATTGATGACTAGCCACAACAGCCTTACGTTCTTATTTTGAAAGCCTTCAAAATCTTGCGTCTTATTTAAAATTTTTTCTGTTACCTCTGGAAATTGCATCCATGATTTTAAAAGCGTATTTTCCTTTGTGATATATGATTCATCATCTAAAAGTTCAATAAATTTCGATTTTAATATTGCAGGAATTGAATCTATACTCACTGCTACGGCTTGCCTAATTCTCAAATTATTAGTATCCAGAGCCTTTTTATAAAGGAACATTGTCTTATTAGTATTCTCACCAGATAACTGAAAAACAACTTCTTGCCCTATATATTCGTTTACCGGAAAATCTAAAGCTTTATCTAAATATTCTTTTTTAATTGAAATGGAAGTTTCTCTTAAAGAGGCTAGTTCCATGTACTTTGAGATAAATTCAGATCTTTTTAAAGAAGCCAATGCTTCGGTTCCTTGAAAAGCACTTTGTTGTAACCAATCCTGTTTCCAAGCAGAAACATCCATTTCAGTGGCTTCTTCTACGGCTCGCACAAAATCATCTGTGGTTACATTGGAATATGCATTCTTCAAAAGATAGTTTTTAACTGCCTCCTTAAAATTATCTTCTCCAATCTGCTCTTTTAAAATATGCAATGCCCAAGCTCCTTTCTGATAGAATGTAAGGGAACTTGCATCAAGTTTCAGTAAAGACTCTCCTTTCCCCGAGTCGCTTAGTTCTTTTAACTGTTCTGCAGATTCATATAATTTCCAGTAAAAATAATCTTCACCAAAAATCTCTTTTTCTGCCAACCAAGCATAATACGTGGCGAAACCTTCATGCAACCAATGATGTTTCCCATTAGTTTCTGTAACCATATCTCCAAACCACTGGTGAGCAAATTCATGCGCATTCACAAAAACATAATTTTGGTCTATAAAAGCCGTTGAGTCTATCATGAAAGAATCTGAAAAAATTGTGAGACCGGTATTTTCCATTCCTGAATAAAGAAAATCCTGAACGGGAACCTGCTTGAAATTCTTCCAGGGATAGGCAACACCAATTTCATCTTCGAGAAAATTGAAAATTTCTTTGGTATATCTGTACGCTGGTTCTACCTTAATTGAATCTTTTGGCTCAAAATATAGCTCAATGGGAACTGCAGTTTTAGATTGTAAAGTGAGTCTAGAATAATTACCGGCTGCAATTGCCACCAAATAACTACTCATAGGTTTATCCATCTTAAATTCCCATTGAGTTATAGAATCATTAAGTGTTCTCTTATTTACTAATTCTCCGTTGGAAATAACTTGGTACCCCTTATCAAAATTGAACGTTAAATTGAAAATCAACTTTTCGGTCATGTCGTCAAAACTTGGCAACCAATTGGAATTATCTCTACCCTGCCCTTGAGTCCAAACTTGTTTACTCACATTTTTTTCCTGTGGAGCATCCCAATTAATAAAATACATAGCCTGTTTTGGCTCGGCATAGTATTTTAAAGTAAGCTGGTATTCTTTCTTAGGAGAAAAAGCTGTTTTTATCCATATCCTGGAGCTATCGCTAGAATACGAAACCTTGTTGCCATTAAGAAGAACAGATGAAAACTCCATGTTTTTGGCATCAATAAAAATAGAATCTTGTGGGCTAAGGATTTTAAATTGATAATTCGCTTCTCCTTCTACACTTTTTTTCTTCGGAAAAATATTTATTTCAGCATCTACCTGTAGAAAATCTACTTTTTTGGTTTGATCTAAGGAACTATCATATTGTGCATAGCCCGCAATACTGAATATGCAAAAAAGAAATAAAAAATGGTATCTCATTCTATGGGACTTCAATAAGTATGCAAATTACAAAATCTGTCTATTAATTTAGGAATCTTAGAAAGCGATTGTTTTTTGATGATCACTTATGTAAGAATCTGCTTCAAATCAAAAGCCTCGGGGCAAACCAACGAGCTATTGGTTTGGGAAATAATTTTGAATTTGAGGCAAAGCTCGGGAAATCAAACCTTCAATGAGGGATTAAAAAAGGAATTTAATATCTTCGTTTCATGAATGCCAATTTGCTACAAACCCCCATAGATTATTTAAAAGGAGTTGGCCCCAGCCGGGCTGAGTTATTTAGAAAGGAACTAGGCATTCATACCTATCAGGATCTTATAAATTTCTTTCCCAATAGGTATCTGGATAAAACCAAGTACTATAAAATAAATCAACTTCAGCAAAATTCCGCAGATATACAGGTACTCGGGAAAATAGTTGCTTTTAGAACCATTGAACAAAAAAGGGGAAAACGCCTTGTTGCAGATTTTGTAGATGAAACCGGAAAAATGGAACTGGTATGGTTTAGAGGTCAAAAATGGATTAGGGAGAATTTAAAGCTTAATATTCCTTATGTGATCTTCGGAAAGACCAATTGGTTTAATGGATTGTTTAGTATGCCACATCCAGAAATGGAATTGCTGGAAGAACATGAAAAAAGTTTACGAACTGCGATGCAACCCGTGTATCCATCTTCAGAAAAACTAACCAATAAAGGAATTACAAATAGAGTGATCAATAAATTAATGCAACAATTATTTATTGAAACCAAAGGAAAATTCTACGACACCTTACCACAAAATATTCATGAAGATCTCAAATTAATTTCTCGTGCAGAAGCACTTTTTAATGTTCATTTTCCAAAGAGCCAAGAGCTATTATCAAGAGCACAATTCAGGCTAAAATTTGAAGAATTATTTTATATTCAGCTCCAACTTTTAGTTAAAAACATGCTCCATAAAAAGAGAATTAAGGGTTATGTTTTTGACACGATTGGAGATAATTTTGAAACGTTTTATAAAGAACATTTACCCTTCAAATTAACCGGCGCACAAAAAAAGGTGATCAAAGAAATTAGGAGTGATCTTGGGAGCGGCGCACAGATGAATCGACTTTTACAAGGAGATGTAGGTTCCGGGAAGACCATAGTAGCCTTAATGTCAATGTTAATAGCACTTGACAACGGATTTCAAGCTTGCTTAATGGCCCCTACTGAAATTTTGTCAGTACAGCACTATACGGGTTTAATTGAATTATGTAAAGAACTGAACACCAGTATAGAACTATTAACTGGTTCAACCAAAGCTTCAAAAAGAAGAGAAATTCACGAAAAACTGGAAAATGGAGAATTAGACATCCTAATTGGTACCCACGCTCTGTTAGAAGACAAGGTAAAATTCAAAAATTTAGGCCTTGCGATCATAGATGAACAACATAGATTTGGAGTAGAACAACGCTCCAAATTATGGAAAAAAAATGAGCTCCCTTCACACATTTTAGTCATGACCGCAACACCAATTCCAAGAACTCTTGCAATGAGTTTATATGGCGACTTAGATGTCTCTGTTATAGACGAACTTCCACCGGGAAGAAGACCTATAAAAACGGTTCATAGATTTGACAGCAACCGTCTAAAAGTTTTTCGATTTATAAGAGATGAAATTGAAAAAGGGAGGCAAATTTATATAGTATATCCTTTGATTCAGGAGTCCGAAAAAATGGATTATAAAGATTTGATGGATGGCTATGAAAGTGTCTCAAGGGAATTTCCAATGCCCAAATATCAGATCTCCATTGTGCACGGACAGATGAAATCTGCAGACAAGAATTACGAAATGGACCGTTTTATTAATGGTGATACTCAAATTATGGTGGCGACTACTGTAATAGAAGTTGGTGTAAATGTTCCAAATGCTAGTGTGATGATTATTGAAAGTTCCGAAAGGTTTGGCTTATCGCAGTTGCACCAGCTTCGTGGTCGTGTTGGACGGGGAGCAGAACAGAGTTATTGCATCCTAATGTCCGGACACAAGCTTTCTGAAGACAGCAAAACTCGCCTTCAAACAATGGTTAGTACTAATGATGGCTTTGAACTCGCAGAAGTAGATCTAAAGTTAAGAGGCCCTGGAAATCTTATGGGAAAACAACAAAGTGGAATTCTTAATTTAAAGATTGCAGATATTGTAAAGGATAATCAGATCCTCAAATCTGCTAGAGATTATGCTAAAAGATTACTCACTGAGGACCCAAACCTAGAAATGCCAGAGCATAAAATGGTGAAATACACTTACCAACAAGTGGCTAAGCACAAGAATATCTGGAATTATATTAGTTAAATCTTGCTTTATATTTTACTTAAATACTGATTGTTAGGTTATTGAAACTAATTTCGTAACTTTAAGCCCCGCGGTTTGTATAAATAGCAATCGCAACTCCTGCCCTAATTAATTTTAAAATCCCCAATTCATAGTATTGAGTTCAATTTCTCCTCCCAACAATATTGTAATACTAATATTAAATTGAAATAATGAAAATACATTTAAACCTTAAATGGATTTTAGGCATGTTGCTTATAAGTCTGAGTCCTTTAGTTCTAGGACAAGAAAAATCTGAACCAAATTTATCAGATAAATTACACACAGAATATAAATTAAACGGCATAGACAAAAGCCTTAAAATGTATGAAAAATTAAATATCGAAAAAGATTATACCGGTCTTTCAGAGCCTTTGAACGTTCTAGGATATAAACTAATGCTTGAAGACCAAGACATGGATGCAGCAAAAAAGGTATTCCTAGCTCAAATTGAAGAGTATAGTAACGAGGCAAATCCATACGATTCATATGCAGATCTCATGTTGGAAATGGGCAACAAAGATGAAGCTAAAGAAAATCTTCAAAAATCTATTGATATAGCTCATAAAAACGACATGGATCAAGAAGATGAAATCTATATAGCTTCTAAAACTAAACTTGCAAAACTAGAAAACAAACATCGCATTTTCGATTTCATGGTTGGAGATTATACCGTAGACATCTTGAATTTTACTGAGGATAAGGTTACTTCCACAAATAAAATCCGTAGCTCCTCCAGTTTCGATGAAAATGGAAATATCCTAACCGTAATCTTATATAATCAAGGAAAAAATCCGGTTGCAAAGAGAATTTTAGTTTATGATGCGGTTCAAGAAAGATACGACATGGCTTTTATAAGCCCTGTTGATCCTTTAGGGATTAGGGTTTCCCACATTAAGGTTAAAGATCTTGGTGACAATAAAGTAGAATTAATGGAAACCTTTATAGACAGAAAAGGAAAAGAACATATATCTCGTCATGAAATAGAAATGGATTCAGAAGATAATATAGAATGGGTGATTTTCGCACGAGAGTCTGCCAGTGATGAGTGGAAAAAATCTACAGTCAAGAATTATTCTAAAAACACATAAATACGTTAAAGCATTATCATATTTTTAATGGAGGTGGCAACACCTCCATTCTTTTTTGCCATAAATACCATTAAAAAATAATTTTGTTATTATGTCAATACCTTTGGTAATACTATCTTTGCAGCTTGAAAAACCTATTCGATGAAAATTTCATATAACTGGCTTAAACAATTTATTAAACTTCCTAAAGACCCTGAAGAGACTGGTCATTTATTAACAGATCTTGGACTCGAGGTAGAAGGCATCAATAGCTTTCAAAGTATCAAGGGAGGATTGGAAGGTATTGTTACAGGACATGTTTTAAGTTGCATTCCACATCCAAACGCAGATAGATTACAACTATGTAAGATAGACGTTGGAAATGGAGAAGCCTTGCAGATAGTATGTGGCGCACCAAATATTGCAACTGGTCAAAATGTACCGGTTGCCACGGTTGGCACTACACTATATGATGATAAAGGTGAAGCTTGGGAGATCAAAAAAGGGAAAATTAGAGGAGAAGCCAGCCACGGGATGGTTTGTTCTGAGAGCGAACTAGGCTTAGGAAGCAGTCATGACGGGATCATGGTTTTAAAGAAGGACCTTATACCCGGAATGCCAGTAGCAAAGATTTTCGAAATTGAAAATGACCAAGTATTTGAAATTGGGCTAACTCCAAATCGTGCAGATGCCATGAGTCATTGGGGTGTTGCCAGAGATCTAAAAGCAGGTTACCAGCAACAAGACTTAAGCTTAGAGCTTATAACTCCATCTGTAGGTGGTTTTCATGTGGATAGCAGAAGTTTAAGAATCCCTATTACAGTAGAAGATTCTAATTTGGCACCAAGATATTGCGGAGTAACCATTTCTGGGATCAAAGTTTCAGATTCACCGCAATGGCTTCAAAATAGATTAAAAGCGATCGGGATAAATCCTAAAAACAATATTGTAGATGCAACCAACTACGTAATGCATGAGTTGGGGCAACCTTTACACGCTTTTGATGCTGAAATGATCGCCGGAAACGAGATTCATGTAAAGACATTAAAAGCTGGAACAAAATTTACCACATTAGACGAAGTTGAAAGAGAACTGCATGCCGAAGATCTAATGATTTGTGATGCAGAAAAACCTTTATGTATTGCAGGTGTATTTGGCGGCATAAGCAGCGGTGTTTCACAAAGCACAACCAAATTATTTATAGAAAGCGCCTATTTTAATCCTGTAAGTGTCCGTAAAACTGCTAAGAGACACGGTTTGAATACAGATGCCTCCTTTAGGTTTGAACGCGGCGTAGACCCTAACATAACCGAATATGCTTTAAAAAGGGTTGCCATTTTAATTAAAGAGGTTGCCGGAGGTGAAATCACCAGTGATATAGATGATCTTTATTTCAAAAAAACAGAAGATTTTCAAGTGTTCTTGACCTTCGAAAAAGTTAACAAACTTATTGGGCAAAACTTAGCTGAAGAAACTATCAAATCTATATTAGCTTCTCTGGAAATTCGAGTGAACAATGTAACTGAAACAGGGATGGGACTTACTATTCCTTCTTACAGGGTAGATGTTCAAAGAGAATCTGATGTTATTGAAGAGATATTAAGAATTTATGGATATAACAATATCGAGTCTGGAACTAAGCTTAATGCTTCTATAGCCAATTCAGGAAAATTTGAAGATTATAAGCTTCAAAATCTAATTGCCAATCAGTTGGTAGGACAAGGTTTCTTTGAAACTATGGCCAATTCTTTAACTACACCAACCTACATAAAATTATCTGAGCAATTAAAGGAAGAACAAAATGTGGTCATGCTGAATCCTTTGAGTCAGGATCTTTCAGTTATGAGACAATCCTTGCTGTTTTCTGGTTTAGAGGCAGTGAATTACAATATCAATAGAAAGCAGGCAGATCTAAAGTTATTTGAATTTGGTAAAACCTATCATAATTACGAAAGCGGAAGAATAGAAAATAAGCACCTTAGCCTTTTTGTTACTGGCGATAAGTTTTCTGAAAGTTGGAATACTGCAAATAATAGCGGAAATTTCTTTTACACAAAAGGAACTATCGAGCGTATCTTGGAAAGATTAGGAATCAATTCAATTAAAACAGGGGAAGTGAAATCTGATGTTTTTT
Organism: Gillisia hiemivivida; assembly: GCF_007997295.1. Classification (GTDB taxonomy): domain Bacteria; phylum Bacteroidota; class Bacteroidia; order Flavobacteriales; family Flavobacteriaceae; genus Gillisia; species Gillisia hiemivivida. The sequence continues at coordinate 112,857 of NZ_VORY01000005.1, forward strand.
CTGAAGGAATTTCCATAAGCTCCGGGAAAGCGAAATTGGTAGAATTTGGAGTGATCAAGAAATCTATTCTAAAACATTTTGGAATCCAACAAGAAGTATTATTTGCCGATTTCAATTGGGATCTGGTACAAGAAACCGCTAAAAATCAGAAAACAAAATTCGCTGCAATTCCAAAATTCCCTGCCGTTCGTAGAGATTTCGCGTTGTTAATTGATAATTCTGTAAACTATAAACAAATAGAGGATATTGCCAAGCAAACGGAAAAACGCTTATTGCAATCTGTGAATTTGTTTGATGTGTATATAGGAGATAATTTACCCGAAGGTAAAAAAAGTTATGCCGTAAGTTTTAAATTTCAAGATGAAAACAATACGCTTACAGATAAACAAGTAGATAAGATTATGAGTAAACTTCAACAACGCTTTGAGAAAGAGCTGCAAGCAGAGTTGAGATAATTTTACAATCATTATTTTAATGAGCGTCCTTTTCTAAATTGAAAAGGGCGCTTTTTTTATAGCTTCAACTTTCTGATCGAAATAAAAGTTCAACAATTACTAAAGTTTTAAATATGCGTTGTAAGTTAAGTATCAAATAGTTAAATTAGAGTAAACTAATTATTTTAAAAATGGAACTGCAAGGCACTCATATTCCTGATAAAATTCTACAAAACAGAAATAAAAGAATTTCTGAACAACATTTATTGGAAGAAGTACAAGAGATCTTTAAACGAGAACAAAGTAAAAATGATCTAATTCTGAAAAATATTGCTGAAAGTATTGAAACCGAATCTAATTCTTTAAAATTCGATTTCTTAGAAACTTCAAAAATTTATCACCTTTCAGATATTGAAAAGATATGCATAGATTACAGATTGCGATTTTTGAACAGTTCCTTATTTAAAGCTGAACTACCTTATGAAGCGATCTCTAAAATAAAGCACTTAGAAAAAATTCATGAAACCAAGTTGGAAGGTTTTAAAATTATGGCGCCTGCAAAGCTATTCAAACTAAAGAACGCAGATGACCCCTTGCTATTTGCACCCATAGGAAACCAATATTACTATTTGATCCATTCTTGGGGAAAAGACCTACATCCTTTTAGAAAACTAATGATGTGGCCTTTTAAAAATCTAGAAAACTTTATTTTGCTTTTATTGGTAGTTAGTTTTTTTCTTACCACTCTTGTCCCTGAGGGTATGTTTAGCCAGAAACAGACAACTACAGAATTTTTAGTGATCTTTTTGTTTATGTTTAAATGGGTTGCTGGATTGGCAATCTATTTTGGTTTTAAAAAAGGTAAGAATTTTAGTGAAGCCATATGGAGAAGTAAATTTTATAATGCCTAATTGTAGAAAAAAATCTAAATCTCTACTTATTTAGATTTCTATAACTAACTTAGTTTTTCTAAATTTTACATCATGAGTGAAGATCAAGGTTACGAACATGTATATACTGGACCAGAAACAAATGTCCAATATTTACAGGAGATTTTTAATAAAGCAGGTTTATCTAATAGAGTAAGAAATGATTTCGATTCTGGCCTTCGAGCCGGATTTGGAGGAGGATTACCAGGACAAGTTCAACTGTTTGTGCTAAGCTCACATCTAAAAGAAGCTTTGGAGATTGCAAAATCCACATTTCCAAAAGATTTTAAGGATGGAGAATAGCATCCCTGAAAATCGGAATATTTGGCACCTAGTATTAGGAATTCTTTTTTTTATATATGGCTGTTATAAATTATACACCATAACTACTACGACTCAAGAAGAAAACACTTTTGGATATGTGATAGCTATAGGATTTATAGCCTTTGGAATCTACGATCTCTATAAATATTACAAAGGATCTAAATAAATAAAAGCCCAAAAAACAATTTTTTTTGGGCTTTTATAATATTTTGAGATCTATAATTATGCTTCTACAGCATACATTTTATCGCGTTGCTCTTTGATCTTTTTATCTTCCATATACTCATCAAAGGTCATATGTCTGTCTATTACTCCAGAAGGTGTCAATTCTATCACTCTATTTGCAACTGTTTGCGCAAATTCATGATCATGAGTAGTAAATAAGACTGTACCCTTAAAGTTTTTTAATGAATTATTAAAAGTGGTAATAGATTCTAGATCCAAGTGGTTTGTAGGCTCATCTAGCATTAGAACATTCGCACGCATCATCATCATTCTACTTAACATGCATCTTACTTTCTCTCCTCCAGATAGTACTCTCGAAGTTTTTAAAGCCTCTTCTCCACTAAAGATCATCTTACCAAGGAATCCTCTAATATAAACTTCCTCTCTCTCTTCTTCGGTCTTAGCCCATTGTCTCAACCAATCTACTAAAGTGTAATCGTTATTAAAAAACTCTGCGTTATCTAAAGGCAAATAAGAATGAGAAGTAGTTACTCCCCAATTGAAAGTACCTGCATCTGCTTTTTGTTTCCCATTTAGGATCTCATAAAACGCAGTAGTGGCTCTAGAATCTTTAGAATAGATAACGATCTTATCTCCCTTTTTCAGGTTGATATCTACATTTTTGAAAATCACCTCTCCATCAATAGATGCTTCCAAACCTTCAATATTTAATATTTGATCTCCCGCCTCACGTTCTCTTTCAAAAATAATGGCAGGATATCTTCTACTTGAAGGTTTAATACCTTCAATATTTAGCTTATCTATCATTTTTTTACGAGAAGTCGCTTGCTTAGATTTTGCAACGTTTGCGCTAAATCTTCGAATAAACTCTTCTAGCTCCTTTTTCTTTTCTTCGGCTTTCTTATTTTGTTGTGAGCGTTGTCTTGCTGCTAGCTGAGAAGATTCGTACCAGAAAGTATAGTTTCCACTAAAATGATTGATTTTACTAAAATCTATATCAGAAATATGGGTACACACTGCATCTAAAAAGTGCCTATCGTGAGAAACTACGATTACAGTGTTTTCGTAATTTGCTAAGAAATTCTCTAACCACAAAATAGTTTCGTAATCCAGGTCGTTGGTAGGCTCATCCATAATAAGCACGTCTGGATTACCAAATAAAGCCTGAGCTAATAAGACTCTTACTTTTTGTTTCCCATCCAGATCCTTCATTAATGTATAATGATGATTTGCTTTAATCCCTAAATTAGAAAGTAAGGCGGCTGCGTCACTATCTGCATTCCAGCCATTCATCTCTTCGAATTCTACTTGCAATACCCCTACTCTTTCTCCATCTGCATCATTAAAATCTTCTTTGGCATAAATGGCATCCATTTCATTTTTAATCTTATACAATGGCTTATTCCCTATAATTACCGTTTCCAGCACCGAAGTTTCATCATATAAATTGTGGTTCTGCTCTAAAACAGACATTCTCTTTCCTGGCTCCAAATGCACATGACCGCTTGTAGGATCCATTTTTCCCGAAAGTATGTTTAAAAATGTAGATTTTCCGGCACCGTTAGCTCCAATGATTCCGTAAATATTACCCTGTGTAAAGGCTGTATTTACCTCATCGAATAATATACGTTTACCAAATTGAACCGATAAATTAGATACTGATAGCATATTTTTATATTTTCTTTCTGAAATTTTTGCAAAAATAACCATTATTGCCCACGTGATAAAACATTAACGTTTTAATTAATCCTTTTAACGAGTGGTTAACATGAAGCAAATATCTCAAAATCTATATTTGTAGCAGTACATACCATATCTGCTTTAAAAAAACAAGCAAGAATTACCCCAAATGAAATTTAAATTACCTCTTTTACTAATTATTTCTTTGTTTTTTCTCTCCTGCGACAAAGAAAACAAAACTTCTAAGGAGGTTTATATAAAAGGCCAAATAGCCAATCCCAGTAGTGAGTACGTTGTCATTTCTAAGAATAACATAAATATTGATACACTGCGATTAGATAAGAATAATCGATTTGAAGGAAATCTAAAAGATATAGAAGCAGGCTTATATGTTTTTAGACATCCGCCAGAAAATCAAATAATCTATTTAGAACCTGGAGACAGCACTTTAGTATGGCTGAATACCCTAGAGTTCGATGAATCTTTGAATTTCAGCGGAAAAGGTTCTGAAAAAAGCAATTTTCTTACCAATTTATATCTCCTTAATCAACAAGATAACGATCTTATTTTATCTTACTATAAATCTGATCCTTCAGAATTTGCTAAAAAAACAGATTCTATAAGAGCCAATAGAAAGCAAAAACTGATTGATCTTGAAGAAAAATATGAGGTTTCGCAAGATTTTTATAAAATTGCAAATTCAAGTATTAACTATGAGTATTACGATCTTAGAGAACGTTACGCATTTTTAATTAGAAAATACAACCCTAGCTTAGTAGAAAAGATCCCATCAGATTTTCATGATTATAGGAAAGATGTTTCCTTTAACGACACTATTCTAGAAGATTCTTATGTCTATTTAAATTTTATAGATGATTTTTTAAGAACAAAAACTTTAGAAGATTGCGCTAAAATTAAACCAAACGATAAAAATTGCACTAATTTAAATAGTTTCGAAAATATAAAATCCCGTATAGAATTAGTAGATTCCTTAATTCAGAATAAAAATATAAAGAATACATTTTTAGACAGATTAGCCTCACAAGGAATCATTTATTCCCAAAAAGAAGAAAATATAGATTTGATTTTGAATTTATTGAAAAATATGGATTATTCCGGAAATATGAAAAATGGAATAGCTCAGATGGCTAAAATCCAATCAGATTTTTTACCAGGTAATTCCCTTGGTGATAAGGTTTATATAAATACGAAGAAGGATACTGTTAAGCTTAAAAGTTTTACGCGAAAACCAACGATCACTTATAGATGGATGAGCTCGTCCTCATCGCATTACATATGGCAACAGGACATTATTAAGAATTTACAATTTAAATATCCAGAAGTGGATTTTATAGGTATAAACCTAGACATGGCTGATCCTGATAAATGGATTGAAGTTATTAAAAACAATTCATTCGATCCTAAATTACAATTTCAAGCCACTAATATTCGGGTAGATGAGAACCTTCTTAAAAATTATTTGAATAAGTTAATTTTCATGGATGCTAAGGGTACTATTATAAGAGGAGATCTTCAAATAAACACTCCAGACCTGGAAAAGAAGATCTTGGAATTTATAAGCCAGCAATAACAAATTTCATGTAATAAGAAACATAAAAAAGCCTGATCAAATTAATGATCAGGCTTTTTTTGAATTATAATCTGTTTAAAATTAATTCCCTTTATTATAATCTTCAAGGAATTTAGCCAATCCAATATCTGTAAGTGGATGATTTAGCAATCCTTCTATAGACGACAATGGCCCTGTCATTACATCTGCTCCTAGTTTTGCACAATCTATAACATGCATAGTATGTCTTACTGAAGCTGCCAAGATTTGAGTTTCGAATTCGTAATTATCGTAGATCAATCTGATTTCTGAAATAAGATTTAAGCCATCTGTAGAAATATCATCTAATCTCCCAATAAACGGAGAAACATAAGTTGCTCCCGCTTTAGCAGCTAATAAAGCTTGCCCTGCAGAAAACACCAAGGTGCAATTTGTTTTAATTCCTTTGTCACTAAAATATTTAATGGCTTTTATACCATCTTTAATCATAGGAACTTTCACTATAATCTGCTCATGCAATTCAGCTAATTCCTCTCCCTCTCTTATAATTCCTTCATAATCTGTAGCAATAACTTCTGCACTAACATCGCCATCTACAATATCACATATCTTTCTATAGTGCTTAAATATATTATCCTTCCCTGTAATTCCTTCCTTAGCCATAAGGGATGGATTAGTGGTAACCCCATCTAAAACCCCTAGTTCTTGAGCTTCTCGTATCTGGTCAAGGTTTGCAGTATCAATAAAAAATTTCATAGTCTTGTTTTTAAATAAGTTTAATACTTGTATTTACGCATTGCAAAATTACAATTTATAATGCTTTAGCAAGATCTTCTCATATAATTTGTCCGGAAGAATTCGCTTTAAAGCTATTGAGAATTTTTGTAAAGGTTCCCCAACTTTATAATGACCTCTTGGCTTTGGAGTATTTATAATTTTATAGATCATTTTAGCCATAAGCTCTGGGTCCTTACCTTCATCAACATGCTTATTCATTATATCCAGCGTATTCTGATACGCTTTTCTATAAGGTGATGTCTCCAAAACCGGAGCATGATATCTTCCAGCAGCAATATTGGTTGCAAAATCGCCTGGAGCCACATTAGTCATATGAATATTAAAATTCTTTAGCTCCATTCTAAAAGCCTCTGTAGTTAACTCTAAGGCTCCTTTGGTTGCAGAATATATTCCGCGGTACGGCAATCCCATATATCCCGCAATAGAAGTAATATTAATTATAAGTCCTCCCCCTTGCTCACGCATTTTAGGAAGTACGGCTTTGGTCACATTCAACGGACCAAAATAATTGGTATCGAATGCTTTTTTGATCTCTTCTTCAGGAGTTTCTTCAATAGGACCTGTGATCCCGATTCCTGCATTATTGATTAGAATATCTATTTTTCCTTCTTTTTCTATCAATTCAGAAATAGCTGAAATGATAGTTTCATTTTTAGTAACATCTAATGCTAAAAGAGGAAAGGAAGTTGATTGCGTCGGATTTGGATTTCTACTTGTTCCGTAGACCTTAAAATTATTAGACATTAAGAATTCTCCTATGGATTTTCCAATTCCGGAAGAGCCTCCTGTAATAAGAACAATTTGTGGGGAAGTATCTGTTTTCATGATCACAAAGATGCGATAAAATTTAAATATCAGATACAAAAAATGGCAAGCGACCCACATCACACCGCTACGACCACTTACCCTTGCTGCGTTCCCGCCCTGGGGGATTCAGCAGGAGCTGGTTGTGTGGGACTTGCCGCTGCAAATATACAATGTTTACTACATTTTGCAAGGATTTTTTAAATTGAATTAATTAAATTAGCCCAAAGCAAATACCAATATTTTCATGAAGAAAGCTAAGTTCCTGTTACTGTTTATTTTAAATGTTTTATTTATTTCCTGCGGAAGCAATTCCGATAAAAATAAAAGTGATTTTTCTCTCAGTTTTGTGAGTTCTAAAGCCGAATTTGAGGTAGGTGAAACAGTAAAAGTGAGTATTCAGAATCCTAAAAACAAAAAAATAGATTCTACTTCCTTTTATTTTGAAGACCAATTATTGGGAACTGCAACAGCTGCTCCCGAATTAGAAATTCCTTTAAATTTTGAAAAACTAGGAAATCAGAAGATCAACGCAATTGTTTTTTCTGAAGGAGCAACGGACAGTCTTCAAATTGACTTTAAAATTTTTAATAATACTGCCCCTGAGATATACACATATAACATTATAAACACCTACCCTCATGATGTGGGAGCCTATACTCAAGGCTTAGAGTTTTTTAATGATACTTTATATGAAAGTACGGGACAATATGGTACTTCAACATTGAGAAAAGTAGATTTTAGAACTGGGGAAGTTTTTGAAAAAACAGAATTATCCGATCAATATTTCGGAGAAGGTTTATCTATTCTTAATGGTAATATTTATCAACTTACCTGGAAAGAAGGAGAAGGACTTATTTATAACCTTGAGAGCCTCAAAAAAACAGGTTCTTTCAAATATAATAATAGTAAAGAAGGCTGGGGCTTGTGCAATGATGGTAAACAATTCTACAAGAGCGACGGAACCGAAAAGATCTGGATCTTAAATTCAGAAACTTTAGCTGAAGAAACTTTTATACAACCCACCACAAATAGATCTATCTCGACGCAATTGAATGAATTGGAATGGGTAGAAGGGAAAATTTATGCAAACACCTATCAAAAAGATGGCGTTGCCATCATTAATCCCACGAATGGGGCTATAGAGGGAATTATTAACTTTAAAGGCTTAAGAGATAAGGTAAGCCAGCATCCTGAGTTAGATGTTTTAAATGGGATCGCATATAACCCAAATACTAAGAAATTGTATGTGACTGGAAAGAACTGGGATAAATTATTTGAAATTGAAATAATTAAAAAATGAGTGGTACTCCCGAAATCTTTGAAAAAACTATCACTGTAAAAGCTTCAGATCTAGATGAACTGAAGCATGTAAATAACGTTCAGTATGTCCAATGGATCCAAGATATTGCAAAAGAACATTGGGAAAAACGAGCTTCAGAAGAAATATTGAACACCTGTTTCTGGGTCGTGATTCGTCACGAGATAGATTATAAACAACAAGCTTTCTTGGATGATGAATTAATAATTCAAACTTTTGTAGGAGAACATACTCATGTAACCTCACAAAGATTGGTAAACATCTTGGACAAGGAAACTAAAAAGGTGCTTGTAAAAGCCAAGTCCACTTGGTGCTTGATGGATTACAACACCAAAAAACCCGTAAAGATCTCACAAGAGATGTTACGGGTTTTTTATATGTAAATTCTAGAGAAGGCTTTCCTTATAAAGTTTTAGCAACCTTATCTACCGCTGCTATAGTTTTATCCAGATCTTCATAAGATAAAGCTTCAGTTATAAACCAAGTTTCAAATGCACTCGGTGCAATATAGATACCCTCAGCCAACATTCCGTGAAAAAATTCTTTAAAGATATGGTTGTTAGCATTCGCTGCCGAGGCAAAATCTGTTACCGGAGTTTCAGAAAAATGAATTGAGATCATAGACCCTATTCTATTAATAGTATGCGGAATATTGTTCGATTTCAAAGCTGCACCGAAGCCTTCATGTAAGTAGGCAGTTTTCTCATCTATACTTTTAAAGATCTCTCTCTTACTATCCAACTCTTCTAACATCGCCAAACCAGCAGCCATTGCCAAAGGATTTCCACTTAAGGTTCCTGCTTGATACACTGGCCCTATTGGTGCCAAATAATCCATAATCTCTGCTCTGGCAGCAAAAGCGCCAACTGGCAATCCGCCACCAATTACTTTACCAAAAGTTACTATATCTGCGCGCACATCCAGTCTTTCCTGAACTCCACCTCGCGCCAATCTAAATCCAGTCATCACCTCATCAAAAACCAATAAGATATCATTCTCATCACATAGTCGGCGTAATCCTTCTAAAAACCCATTACTTGGGGCAATACAGCCCATATTTCCCGCCACAGGCTCCAAAATTATACATGCAATTTCTCCCTGATTCAGTTCTACAAGATTTCTAACATCTTCAAGGTCGTTATAAGTTGCAAGCAAGGTATCCTTGGCAGTACCTGTAGTCACCCCAGGACTATTCGGAGTTCCAAAAGTTACGGCACCACTGCCCGCTTGAATTAAAAATGAATCACTATGACCATGGTAACAACCAGCAAATTTTATAATTTTTTCTTTTCCTGAAAAGCCACGCGCCAATCTCACAGCACTCATACATGCCTCTGTTCCGGAATTTACAAATCTTATCTTATCTATATTCGGAACCATTTTTACTGCCAATTCAGCAATCTTGGTTTCAATCTCTGTGGGAGCTCCAAAAGAAGTTCCTTTTTTCGCCTTTTCAATAACCGCATCTACAACGGGTTTAAAAGCATGACCAAGGATCATTGGCCCCCAAGAATTTATATAATCTATATACTTGTTTCCGTCTTCATCATATAAATAAGCACCTTCAGCTTTTTCAATAAAAATTGGGGTTCCTCCAACTGCATTAAATGCTCGAACTGGAGAATTTACTCCTCCAGGTATTACTTTCTGTGCAGCTTCAAATAATGCACTACTTCTTTTATAATTCATAATATATTTTCAATTTTATACTTATTTCAAAATCAATTCCTGTCCAATAGAAATATTGTTATTAGATAAATTATTGATCCTGCGTAAGTCCTCGACGCTAATATTATTTCGTTTTGAAATAGAATATAAGGTGTCTCCTTTTTGTACTATATAATTATTAGACCCATTTGCTTGAACAGCCACTTCTCTTCTGTCTCTTTTATAGGTATTACCTAAAACTTCACTATCAAATCTATCAAGATTATACCGTTCTATTATTTCTATTAGCTTTTTGGGATACAATCTATCTGTTGCATACCCCGCAGCACGAAGGCCTTTTGCCCAGGCTTCATAATCATCGGGATCCAATTCAAAAAGATCTGCATAACGCCTTCGCTGGCTTAAGAATAAAGAATGATCGCGATAAGAATATTTAGGATCGTTATATTTCCTGAAGCATTCCTGAGATCTATCATCATCATGATACACCTTATCACCTTCCCAGTCATGGCATTTTATTCCAAAATGATTATTAGCCCTCCTGGTGAGATCTCCTCTTCCTGCTCCAGATTCCAAAATTCCTTGTGCCAGTGTAATACTAGCCGGGATCTTATAGAGTCTCATTTCTTCTTGAGCTATCTCATAAAATTCAGCCACATACTCTTCTACCACATTTGCGTACGAGCCTCTGGGAGCACTTTCTCGTTTAGAAGAACTCTGGTCATCTCTTTTTGAAGAAACTTCTTTTCTCTCTTCATTTTTATGTGAAGCCACCTTCTTTTTACTTCCACATGAAGCTAGAAAGAGTAAAAGAAAGAGCCCTACGAAAAGCTTATGAAGTTTTATTTTATACATCTAGTAACGGAAGATTTTTTTTGATCAATAATTCATTCATTCCGGGGATACCTTGAAGCCCTCCAGTATGAATGGCTAAAATACGAGAATTTTGAGGGAATTTAGAATTTTCTATCATATTGATAATCCCATATAACATCTTACCTGTATAAACGGGATCGAGCGCAATCTCGTATTTTTCATTGAACTGATTTATAAAATGTACCAACTTAGAATCCACTTTTGCGTAGCCTCCAAAATGATAATCGGTTACTAAACTCCAATTGTTTTGTGTAGAATATTTTTTTATTTCTGATGAGATCCAATCCCCTTTAAGTGCTGGAAATCCTAAAATTTTTTGATTGGGATTTGAGGTATTAATAATCCCCGCAATCGTACCAGCTGTACCAATAGAACAACAGATATAATCAAACTCCTTATCTTCCTCTTTTAAAATTTCTTCGCAACCTTTTATCGCCAAAGAATTTGTTCCTCCCTCTGGAAGAAGGTAGAAATCTCCAAATTCCGCCTTTAAATTCTCGATAAAATCTGGCTCCTCTTTTCTTCTATAAGTTTCTCTGGAAATAAAATGGAGTTGCATCCCATGCACTTCTGCATATTTTAAGGTCTCATTAGTATCCAAGGTTTTCTTAACATCCTTCCCTAGCTCCTCACCCCTAATAATTCCTATCGTTTTTATACCATATTTCTTACCTGCAGCAGCGGTTGCGGCAATATGGTTAGAATAAGCCCCGCCAAAGGTCAAGAGTGTTGGAGTGTTGCTTTTTAAAGCTTCAGAGATATTATATTTTAATTTTCTGAATTTATTTCCTGAAACAAAAGGATCTATCAGGTCTTCTCTTTTTATATGTAACGAAATGTTGGAAGGTTTAAAATGAGCAACCAGTTGATTGGTTGAAAAAGTAAAATTAAAATCGGCTTCCTGCATCATTCTGCAAAGATTCAAAAAATGCATTCAGAAAATATAAAAAACTAGTGTCAATTTTTGAAGAGATAAAAGATATTGATTGTCCATAAATAATAATGAATTAATAAATAACGTCATTCTGTTCCGAAACTTCGGGAGATTCAGAATCTAACAACCCCTTATCTTTACAGTGAATTGAGACCCTGAAATAAATTCAGGGTGACGGGATTACTATTAGTACAAAAAGTGGATATACCTATAAATATTTCAGGAAACCCCAAAATCTTCTGTCTTTTATATAGTTCATATTCAACTCATTCCTATAAGCCTCCTTTTCAAAAGATATATTTCGGTATGCTAAAAATTTATTTTTATACTGAAGATATCTGATGCCAAATTCTATCCCGTACCACACATAGAAAAACACGATGAGCATTTCTACTTGCTGCTTTAAATGGATCTTTTCATGATTTAGTAAAACAGGATCATTTTTAAAACTTTTATTTTTCACAATAATAAATGGCCATAGGCTAATCCCATTAAAACCTTTAGCGAGTAGAAATTTGTTTACCAGAACAATCATTGGCGAAAGTTAAGAATTTGTATTTTTGTGATATGAATAATTTTTCAAAAAAGATTCCTTTAGAGGAAGGTGATTTCTATATAACACCAGAAGGCTACAGGTGTTTTACAGAGCAATACCATTTAAAAAGAGGGTATTGCTGTGAGAGTGGTTGTAGGCATTGCCCTTACGGGTATGATAAGAAAACAAACTCTATATAATTTCATGATATTTCCTTCAAAAGAAGCCTACATAAAAAAATCAATTTAAAATAGCGCATTAATGAATTTTAAAGATCTTATCCTACAGGGAATTCCTTCAACACTGCCAGAGCAACGAACTTATGATCTATCTGTAAATCATACCCCTAAGAGAAAAGAAATTTTAAATGCTGAAGAAAAAAATCTTGCTTTAAGAAATGCATTACGATATTTTGAACCAGAACATCACGCCACTTTAATAGAAGAATTCAAAGAAGAATTGGAAACCTCCGGAAGGATCTATATGTTTAGATTTAAACCGACTTACGATATTTATGCAAGGCCGATTGAGGAATATCCGGGACCTTGTTTGCAAGCGAGAGCTATTATGCTAATGATCCAGAATAACTTGGATCCAAAAGTTGCTCAACACCCTGAAGAATTAATCACTTATGGTGGAAATGGTGCCGTATTCCAAAACTGGGCGCAATATTTATTGGTGATGAAGTATTTGGCGCAAATGGAAGATGACCAGACCTTGGTTATTTATTCCGGACATCCAATGGGATTATTTCCTTCCAACAAAAATGCTCCACGCGTGGTAGTAACCAACGGAATGATGATTCCAAATTATTCCCAACCAGATCACTGGGAAAAATTCAATGCATTGGGTGTAACTCAATATGGCCAAATGACTGCAGGCAGCTATATGTATATTGGACCACAAGGTATTGTTCATGGAACTACTATCACCGTATTAAATGCGGGTAGAAAAATAGCCGAAAATAAGGAGGATCTAGCTGGTAAACTTTTTATCACTTCTGGTTTAGGCGGAATGAGTGGAGCGCAGCCAAAAGCGGGAAATATCGCTGGATGTATTACTGTTTGCGCTGAAATAAATCCGAAAGCGGTTCATACTCGTCATTCTCAGGGATGGGTAGATGAAGTTTTTACAGATCTTAACGAATTAACTAAAAGGGTAAATCTAGCTAAGCATAACAAAGAAGTGGTTTCCATCGCTTATCAAGGGAATATTGTAGATGTATGGGAACATTTTGATAAAGTGAATCTTTTCGTAGACTTAGGAAGTGATCAAACTTCATTACATAATCCATGGGCTGGTGGTTATTATCCGGTAGGGATGAGTTTGGAGGAATCTAATGATATGATGGCTAATGATCCGAAGGAATTTAAAATTAAAGTCCAGGAAAGCTTATGCAGACAAACTACTGCAATAAATAAACACACCAAGAAAGGAACTTATTTCTTTGATTATGGAAACGCATTCCTATTGGAGGCTTCTCGGGCAGGTGCTACTATTTATAAAAATAAGAATGGGGAGTTTGTAGATTCCAGCGCTTTTAAATCATCAGACCTGGAAAGTGCTCCTTTTGCATATCCTTCTTATGTGCAAGATATTATGGGTCCGATGTGCTTCGATTATGGATTTGGACCATTTAGATGGGTTTGTGCATCTGGACTTCAGGAAGATCTAGACAAAACAGACAAAATTGCTACAGAAGTATTAGAAAGATTAAAAAAGGATGCTCCAGAAGAGATCCAATCTCAATTATCTGATAATATAAAATGGATAAGGAATGCCAAAGCCAATAATTTGGTAGTTGGGTCTAAAGCCAGGATTCTTTATGCCGATGCTATTGGTAGAACTGAAATTGCTAAAGCCTTTAATAATGCTATTGCAGAAAATAAAATAGGCACTGTTGTTCTAGGTAGAGATCATCATGATGTTTCAGGAACAGATTCTCCCTTTAGAGAGACCTCCAACATTTATGATGGTTCAAGGTTTACGGCAGATATGGCTATCCAGAATGTAATAGGTGATAGCTTTAGAGGAGCTACCTGGGTGAGCATCCATAATGGTGGTGGCGTTGGCTGGGGAGAGGTTATAAATGGTGGTTTCGGTATGGTTCTTGATGGTACAATAGAAGCGGAAAACCGCTTAAAATCTATGCTGTTTTGGGATGTAAATAATGGTTTAGCAAGACGGTCTTGGGCACGAAATAAGGAAGCAATTTTTTCTGTAAAACGTGCGATGGATCAAGAGCCAAAACTTAAGATAACTATCCCAAATCTTGTAGATGATGCGTTGTTTTCAGAATAAAGACCACAAACCATTTAAAACTTGATTTATGAAATTCTTTAAAATTACAGCCGTGCTATTGTTGTTAGCTGTGGGCATGACTTCATGCAATACAGTTAAGGTAGCATCAGATTACGATCAGAATGTGAATTTTAGCCAGTACAAAAGTTTCGCGTTTTTTAAGCCCGGAATCGATAAAGCTGATATTTCAGATTTAGACAAAAAACGAATTTTGCGAGCTATAGAAGAAGAAATGATGTCGAAAGGCTTTACCAAGTCTGAAGAACCAGATCTTTTGGTTAGTATTTTCACTAAAACTAAAGAGAATATCAATATTTATCAAAATAATAGATTTGGATATGGTTATGGTTGGGGATGGTATCCTTGGTACTGGGGAGCAGGACAGAATACTGTTAGCACAACCAGCGAAGGAACACTTTATATAGACCTTATAGATTCTGAAGGAAAAGAATTAGTATGGCAAGGAATGGGTACTGCCGCACTTGCTAAAGAAGTTAATAAAAAGCAAGAGCGAATAAGCGAGATCGTAGAGAAAATTTTTGAGAAATATCCTCCGGGACAAACAAATTAATATAACTAAAGCCTCCAAATTGGAGGCTTTTTTATTACTTGCTATTATTCAGAAATAAGCAAAGGCTTTATATTTGGGTTCCTATTTTGTATCTTTATACTCACATTTAATGAGTTACCAGCTATGTTAGAAAAAATTGAATCTAATGAGATTTTAGAGAGGCTTCCTGCACATCTAAAGCAATTTATTAAACCTCAGGATTATGGCGAATACAGCGCTATAAATCAAGCACTTTGGAGGTATGTGATGCGTAAAAACGTAGAATACCTAAGTAAAGTGGCTCATAAATCTTATTTAGATGGCTTAAAGCAAACCGGGATCTCTATAGATCATATTCCCAACATGTATGGAATGAATAGGATCTTGCAAGAAATAGGATGGGCAGCAGTTGCTGTAGATGGATTTATCCCACCAGCTGCATTTATGGAATTCCAGGCTTACAATGTATTAGTAATTGCTAGCGATATTAGACAAATAGATCATATAGAATATACTCCCGCACCAGATATTATACATGAAGGAGCAGGGCATGCCCCTATTATTGCAAATCCGGAGTATGCTGAATACCTTAGAAGATTTGGTGAGATTGGCTGCAAAGCGATCTCCAATGCTAAGGATTATGAGATGTATGAAGCCATTAGACATTTATCTATAATCAAAGAGGCAGAAGATACTCCCGAAAAAGAAATCAAAGCCGCGGAAGATAAAGTAGATTATTTACAGAATAATATGGGAGAGCCAAGTGAAATGGCTCAAATAAGAAATCTTCATTGGTGGACCGTAGAATATGGACTTATCGGTTCATTAGAAAAGCCTAAGATCTATGGAGCAGGACTGCTCTCTTCTATTGGTGAAAGCGCTTGGTGTATGACGGATAAGGTTAAGAAAAGGCCTTATTCCATTGAAGCAGCAAAACAGGAATTTGATATTACAAAGCCACAGCCACAATTATACGTGATCCCGGATTTTGCTCACCTAAGCAGTGTTTTAGAAGAGTTTGCGAACTCAATGGCATTAAGACGTGGAGGCTTGGAAGGGATAAATAAATTAATTAATTCTAAAATTCTAGGATCAATAGAATTGAGTACCGGCCTACAGATCTCTGGAGATTTCACCAATGTGATAGAATCAGACAACAAACCGGTATATTTTCAAACTACAGGAAAAACAGCCTTATCCTATAGAGACAAAGAACTTGTGGGTCATGGCGTAAATAATCATCTGGAAGGTTTTGGATCCCCAATTGGGTTACTAAAGGGGATTAATTTAGCCATAGAAGATATGAGCCCCCGCGATCTTAAAGCTTATGATATTTATGAAGAAAAGAAAATTTCCTTTGAATTTGAAGGAAATATAAAAGTAAGCGGAAGGATTGTTACAGGAACTCGAAATTTACAAGGAAAAATTATACTTATAAGACTTAAAGATTGTACGGTTACTCACGGTGAAGAAACCTTATTTAAACCAGAATGGGGACATTACGATATGGCGATCGGGAAGAATGTGATTTCAGCATTTGCAGGCCCTGCAGACCCTTTATCCTTCGACCTTATAACCCATACCCCATCAAGTACTACAATTAAGAGTAAAAAGAATCCAGAGAAATTGGAACTGGAATCGTTATATGAAGCAGTAAGGGATAGCAGAGAAGGTAACAATACAAAATTTTCTCTTCAGGCCGCTTTCGATCTGGTGCAAAAGCATCATCATAACGATTGGTTGCTTTCCGTAGAAATTTATGAATTAATATTTCATCAAGATCCAAAACTCGCTAAAGAAATTAAAGAGCATCTCAATAAATTGAAAGTGCGCAGACCAGATGTGGCTCATCTTATAGATGGCGGATTGGAGTTAATTGAAAACGATCTAGTTCTGGATTAAGAATAAAAAATAACTTATTAGATTAAAAACCCCTATCAATTATGTCTTAAAATAATTGATAGGGGTTTTGCATACTACTAATTTGGAACCGTCAAAAGCCAAGTAAAGAAGCGGCTTGAAAAAAAATAAAAGAGTATTCAAACAATAATCAATTTGCAACTTAGCCAAAAGAATAGAAGAGTGCTCAGAGAACTAGTTGGAAAATATTGAGAATAGAAATTCGATTTTTTTTTAAAATTGCAGCTGAAGTTAAAGCTTGGAGAAGATAAAACTAAAACTTCAAGGATTCCATAGAATCAGAACTTTCAATCTCATTGCCATTATATTCCAAGGTCCACCCCATTGTATTTGTGAGAATATATATCTTTTGGAGCTCACTGATCAACCTGTTTTCAGCATTGGACTTGAGAGTCGACTTTTCTATTTTCGTCTTTAAGGACTTCTCTATTCTCTTCTTAATATTGTTATAATCTTCTGCTTCAAACTGATTTAGATAATCCTGAGTTACATCGTAATATTGAATATTTGGATTTATAGAGATCTCTTCTTCGGGAATAAAAGTTATGGTAACCGTTTTCGTTTTAGGATCAATTTCCGTTTTAAGCTTACTTAGATCATATGCAATAGTTACTTCT
Organism: Gillisia hiemivivida; assembly: GCF_007997295.1. GTDB lineage: Bacteria > Bacteroidota > Bacteroidia > Flavobacteriales > Flavobacteriaceae > Gillisia > Gillisia hiemivivida. The sequence continues at coordinate 130,304 of NZ_VORY01000005.1, forward strand.
GCATTTACAATAATCAATGCTTTTTTCCTTGCAGAAAGCACATCTAAATAGAACTTTTTAGAATCTTTATATGAGAACACCTGAGCAAAGTTACCTTCTGTAACTACTAATTTTCCAACATTTTTGATCTGTTTCTCAATCAAACCCGTACTTTCAATTAGTTGATCTTTATCTTTCTGCTTATCGTCAAAATATTGATAAGCGATAAAGCCAATTATCACTAAAACTACTAAAAGTAAAACTTTCCTCATGTCAAAAACTTTGACGCAAGATACAAATATGTTTAGATGCTATTTCAATTAAAAGGAGTCGGAAAGACATAAAAAAAGCTAATGGACGGCCCCACCCGTCCATTAGCAATTAATTCTAAAATCTACCCCAACAAATTTTAGAAACTTAGTTTTAAAATCAGATCAAAAATCACAAAGTGAAAAGTGATATTACTTTTAAAACTTAATTAAAATTACAAAAATTAATTCTATAATCAATACTTATAAACTAATAAAATAAACCTATAATCTTATAAACCAAGTGTTTAATAAGAAGTTTATAATAGAGTTATTAACAAATTATGATTCCGATAACATAAATTATGTTCTTCAGAAATGTCTTCGCAAAAATTAAATTATAAAGGAATATTTTTAAAAGTGGCGGTAGGTATTTTATTTTTCAAGCTAAGGATTTTATCCTCCAAATTTTTTAAAAAGAGCTGATGCTTTTCTGAGTTTTCGTTGAAAGGTTTATGTCCTAAACCACTATGAATTATTTCAATAGATTTAAATAATTCTAATGCTTTTTTCGCTATCCATCCTTCAGTAAAATGTGACCAGATATAGTCTATCGCAAGAGAATTGGGATGCAGCATATCTTCGGCATAAAACCTATAATCCCTTAGCTCATCCAGCATAATTTCATAAGCAGGAAAATAGAAACAAGAATCTGCATTAGTTGTTTTTTGTGCTGCTATAAACTGATGAATTCCTGTAAGTAAATGTGCTTTACTTTGCTGATTTTCAACAAACCCATCTTTAAGGTGACGCACTGGAGAAACAGTAAATATTATTTTAATGTCAGGATTTATTGTTAATAAACATTGAAATGTATTGTTGAAAACATCTTCAATTTCTTTAACTGAAAGCAGTTCTTTTTTAAAATTTTTTTGGTCTAATTTATGGCAATTGGCTACAGAAAGGCCTGTTTCCTCCTCTTTATAATACCATGAAGTCCCAAGAGTGAACACAATATGGGTAGCATTTTCTATAAAAGAGCGTGTTTTTTGAACCCCTTCATTTAATTGAAATAACAATTCTTTTTTATTTGAAGAATTTAAACAGGAATGAGCATCAAAACAATGCCACTGTTCGTTGTGATAGAATACATCTTTGTCTTCATAATTATAAGAAGTAGCAACTTTTTCAATGAAATTACCAATTGCTCCGGGATGGTAAAAAATTCCAAATGGATTTCGAAGGTTCTGAAATTGATAGTAATCCAGCTTCTTTCCAATATTTTCAACAAAACAAGAACCTAAAAGTAAGATCTTAGAAGTATGATTTATTTTAGGTTCTTGTTCTATTACGGGTACAGATGTCCTGAATTTCATTTTCTTATATCTCTGTTCCTATTTGTAAAAAGCTCTTTACTCTAAAAAGCTTTTGGCATTTTCCAAAGCTTCAGCAATTCCTTGCGGATTCTTGCCTCCTGCAGTTGCAAAAAATGCTTGGCCCCCACCGCCTCCTTGGATATATTTCCCTAATTCTCTAACCACTTTTCCTGCATCTAAATTCTTCTGCTTTACCAATTCTTTAGAAATAAAGCAGGAAAGTAGAGCCTTTCCATCATTTTCTGCTCCCAGTAATAAAAATAAATTGTCATTATTTTCACCAAGCTGAAATGCAAGATCTTTTATTCCACCAGCATCTAGATCTACTTTTTTAGCTAGAAAAGAAATTCCATTGATTTCAGTTATTTCCTTTTGTAGTTCCCCTTTTAGATCTTTTGCTTTCTCTCTCAATAAAACATCTAACTGTTTCTTAAGGTTTGCATTTTCTTCCTGAATATTTTGAATCGCTTTTATAGGATTGTTAGTATTCTTCAGCTCAGCTGAGATTTCACTTAAAACTGAAGTTTGCTCTGTAAAGTACCTCTTAACAGCATCTCCAGTTATGGCTTCAATTCTTCTTATTCCTGCTGCAACAGCACCTTCAGAAGTGATCTTAAAATACCAGATCTCTGCCGTATTATTTACATGAGTCCCACCACAAAGTTCCATAGAATTTCCAAATTTTATAGCTCTTACAGAATCCCCATATTTTTCTCCAAATAAAGCAATCGCACCTTGACCTATAGCTTCATCGTAAGTTAAATCACGTTGCTCATTTAATTTAATTTGCTCCTGAATTCTTGAGTTAACAAAATGTTCTACTTTGGTTAATTCTTCGGAAGTAAGTTTGCTAAAATGAGAAAAATCGAATCTTAAATGATCATGATTCACCATAGATCCTTTTTGCTCTACATGAATTCCAAGAACATGTCTTAATGCCTGATGTAGTAAATGGGTAGCAGTATGATTTGCTTCTGTTCTTCTTCTTTTAGTAGTATCTACCTTAGCCATTAATAAACCAGATAAGTCTTTAGGTAAGGTTTTAGTAAAATGGATAATTAAATTATTTTCTTTTTTAGTATCAATAACCCCAATCTTTTCAGCATCCAGACTTAACAGAAATCCCTTATCCCCTACTTGTCCTCCACCTTCTGGGTAGAATGGTGTCTTATTTAATACTATTTGAAATAATTGACCGTCTTTCTTACTATCAACCTTTCTATATCTGGTAATTTCTACCGGCGACTCTACAAGATCATAACCTACAAATGGGTTAACATCTTCTTTTCCACGAACAGTCCAATCTCCAGCAGTAACTACAGATGCAGCTCTGGATCTATCTTTTTGTTGTTTTAATTCGGCATTAAATTCATTTTCATCTAGGCTATAACCACGTTCTCTTAATATAAGGGCTGTAAGATCTATTGGGAAGCCAAAGGTGTCAAAAAGCTCGAATGCTTTTTTTCCTGAAACAACCTCACCTTCAGTTTCATCAATGATCTTTTCAAGTAAAATAAGCCCTTGATCCAAAGTTCTTAAAAAAGACTGCTCTTCTTCTCTGATTACATTTTCAATTAAAGATTTTTGAGATTTAAGCTCTGGGAAAGCTTCTCCCATTTGATTGCTTAAAGTGGCAACCAATTTATAGATAAAAGGTTCCTTAATATTAAGGAAGGTAAATCCATATCTAATTGCTCTTCTCAAAATACGTCTTATTACATATCCTGCGCCAGTATTGCTTGGTAATTGACCATCTGCAATAGAAAATGCAACTGCACGAATATGATCTGCAACTACTCTTATCGCAATATCTGTTTTCTCAGATTCCCCATAAGTTGAGCTTGTTACCTTTTCTATGCTAGAAATTAGCGGAGTAAAGACATCGGTATCGTAATTAGATTTCTTATCCTGAAGCACCATACATAAGCGTTCAAAGCCCATTCCTGTATCTACGTGTTGTGCTGGAAGCTTTTCAAGCGAACCATCTGCTTTTCGGTTGAATTCCATAAAAACAAGATTCCAGATCTCTACCACCTGAGGATGATCTGCATTTACAAGATCTCTTCCGGGAACCGCTGCTTTTTCTTCTTCAGTTCTAAGATCCACATGAATTTCAGAACATGGTCCACATGGTCCCTGATCTCCCATTTCCCAAAAATTATCTTTTTTATCACCGTAGATAATTCGCTCTTCAGGAACAATTTCTTTCCAAAGATCATATGCTTCTTGGTCCAATCCTAGATTATCATTGTCTGAAGATCCTTCGAAAACAGAAACATATAATAGATCCTTTTTAACTTTAAAAACCTCTGTTAACAGCTCCCAAGCAAAATGAATTGCTTCTGTCTTAAAATAATCTCCGAAACTCCAATTCCCTAGCATCTCAAACATTGTATGATGGTAAGTATCCATCCCAACTTCCTCCAAATCGTTGTGTTTCCCGCTAACACGAAGACATTTTTGAGTATCTGTAACCCTATTATGCTTTGGCACGGTATTTCCTAGGAAATATTCCTTAAATTGGTTCATTCCTGCGTTGGTAAACATCAAGGTTGGATCGTCCTTAATGACCATTGGAGCAGAAGCTACAATTTCATGGGATTTAGATTGAAAAAATTCGAGGTATTTTGAACGTATCTCTTGAGATTTCATATGCGGAAAAGAGTCAAATAATTAATTAATTGGAGGATGAGAAAACAATTTTTATATTTGTTCGTTACTCATTACCCATTGCATGATTTTTGCAAGATTATATACTCGCAAAAATAGCATAATTTTAATATATGTCGAAGGTTAAATATTATTACGATAGTGAAACGCTTTCATATAAAAAAATAGCACATAAAAGTGGAAGAAAATTCGGTTTTGCTCTTATTGGAGTTGCCGGAGCTTTTCTAGCTGGTTTTATTTTATTGGTTATCTATATTAATATTCCTCAAATTGAGACGCCCAAGGAAATGGCTCTTAAACGAGAATTGCAAAACATGCAATTACAGTATAATATAGTCAACAAAAAAATGGATCAGATCGAGAATGTCTTGGCTAATGTAGAAGACAGAGACAATAACATCTATAGATTGTATTTTGAATCTAATCCCATTCCAGAAGAACAACGTAAAGCTGGATTTGGAGGGATTAACCGTTATAAAAATTTAGAAGGCTACGAAAACTCTAAATTAATTACAGAAACCAATCGTAGAATGGACATTCTTTCCAAGCAAATTGTGGTACAGTCTAAATCTTTAGATGAAATTGCAGTTCTTGCTGAAGAAAAAGAAAAATTACTAGCAGCAATTCCTGCTATCCAACCTGTGAAAAATGAAAATTTAAAACGTATTGCTTCTGGTTATGGATGGAGAAATGATCCATTTACTAAAGTTAAAAAATTCCATTATGGAATGGACTTTTCTGCACCAAGAGGCACGCCGGTGTATGCTACCGGAGATGGTCGTATAGAACGTGCAGATAATAGATCTACAGGTTATGGAAATCATATTAGAATAGATCATGGGTATGGCTATACCAGTCTCTATGGGCATTTGTATAAATATAATGTTCGTAAGGGACAAAAAGTGAAGCGCGGGGATGTCATTGGATTTGTGGGAAGCACAGGACGATCAGAAGCCCCTCACCTACACTATGAGATCTTCATGAATGAAGATCGAATAAATCCTATAAACTTTTACTACGGAAATCTTTCTCCCGAGGAATTTGATCAGGTCCTAATCAAGGCGCAACAAGAAAACCAATCTCTGGATTAATGCATATAAACCTACCGGAAAAAAGATACTATGCCATTGGCGAAGTTGCCGAAGCTTTTGGAGTTAACACCTCGCTTATTAGATTTTGGGAAAAAGAGTTCGATGCTCTAAAACCAAAAAAGAATGCGAAAGGCAATAGGCTATTTACGCCTCAGGATATTAAAAATCTTGAACTTATCTATCATCTTGTAAAAGAGCGTGGTTTTACTTTAGAAGGCGCAAAAATTCATTTAAAAGAAGAAAAGAAAAAAACTCTTAGTAACTTTGAAATTATACGTAAACTACAGACCGTAAAATCTGAATTAACAAAAATCAAAAATCAACTATAACATGAAAAAATGGCTTATCCCGACAATTGCGATTATTGTCTTAGGTATTATAATTTACAGTACCACTGTAGGATTTAACAACACAGCAATTGTAAAACAGGAAGATGCTAGAGAGACTTGGTCCAATGTGGAAAGTTCCTATCAACGTAGAAACGACCTTATTGGGAACTTGGTAAATACTGTAAAAGGGGCAGCAGATTTCGAAAGAGGAACACTTACAGATGTTATTGAGGCCAGATCTAAGGCTACGGGAGTAACAATAGATCCAACCAATATTACTCCCGAGCAAATGGCTCAATTCCAACAAGCACAAGGTGGCGTTTCTTCAGCTTTATCAAGGCTTTTAGTTACAGTAGAACGTTATCCTGAGTTAAAAGCAAATCAAAACTTTCTTCAGTTACAATCTCAATTAGAAGGAACAGAGAATAGAATTAATGTAGCAAGAGATCGCTACAATGCAGCTGTTACTGAATTCAATAAGTACATTAGACAATTCCCGAATACTATTTTTGCAGGTTGGTTTGGATTTGACCAGATGGTGAGATACGAAGCCGATTTAGGATCTGAGGATGCTCCGGATGTAGAATTCGATTTTAAATAGATCTTAATATGAGTAAAGTAGAAGATTTTTTGACCAAACAAGATGAAGGAGAAATTGTTGAGGCGATAAGGAAGGCAGAAAAAGCTACTTCCGGAGAGATCCGCGTACATATAGAAAAAACCCATGGAGCTACAGATATTTTCGAACGCTCCATGGAAGTTTTTCATCTCTTAAAAATGGATAACACCAAGGAGGAGAATGGAGTTCTTATCTACGTTGCGGTTGAAGATCGGGATTTTGTAATTTATGGTGATAGCGGGATTAACAAAGTAGTTCCAACAGATTTTTGGGAGAGCACTAAAGACGCTATTGTTGCCCAATTTAAATCCGGTAATTTCAAACAAGGTCTTATAGATGGAATCTTAAAAGCCGGAAAAGAATTACAAACACATTTTCCCTGGAACGAAGATGGCACAAATGAACTCTCCAACACTATATCTAAAGGATAAATGCTGAATTCCAAATTTTCATTTCTAATAACTTTTTTATTTTTACTTTCATTTTCAATTGATGCGGTCGCACAATTGGACGTTCCACCCAAACCTAAAAAGGAAACCAGTGTTTATGACTCTGCAGATATGCTAACTCCTTCTGAAGAGCAGTTACTGGAGCAAAAACTAATTAATTACGCAGATACCACTTCCACACAAATTGTAATTGCCACAATAGAATCCCTAAATGGAGAATATATTGGTTTATATGCTCCAAAATGGGCGCAAGAATGGGGAATAGGGCAAGCTAAAGAAGATAATGGATTACTGATCTTGCTTTCTAAAGTAGATAGAAAAATATGGATCACCACTGGGTATGGCTTAGAAGAGTATCTAACCGATTATAACACAAAAGACATTATAGAAAACATCATTCTGCCTGAATTTAAAAATGGTTCCTTTTATGGTGGATTGGATCAAGGAACTACTGCAATATTTCAAGTTTTAGACGGAAGTTTTGAAGGTTCTCCGGTAAGGGAGAATAAACCTTCAGGGATCCCTATCAATTTAATTGTGATGGGAATTTTCTTCGTGATTTTTCTTATTTCCTTGGCGAAAAAGAACCGAAACAATAAAGGCGGACCGGGAAGCAGAGGCGGAATGGGAAGCACAATATTAGATGCTATTATTTTAAGTAGTCTTGGAAGAGGTGCTTTTGGTGGCGGTAGCTCTGGTGGTGGCGGTGGCTTTGGTGGCGGCGGAGGCGGCTTTGGTGGTGGCTTCGGCGGCGGTGGCTTTGGTGGTGGTGGTGCCGGCGGAAGTTGGTAATTACTCAGTTAACAATAAATAATTAGCAGTTAGCAGTTAGCAGTTAGCAGTTAGCAGTTAGCAGAATTTAAATATTCTGAATCTCAGTTAAAAGACTTATTAGATTTAATTTTTAAAACAGAAACCTAAGTCTAAAACGAAAACATTATAAATAGAAAAAATCCCAAAAGATTAATATCTTTTGGGATTTTTTTATTGAATTTAGATTTTAGAAAAAGTTACTTCTTTCTAAAATATACAGATACCGGTACTCCTTTAAAGTCGTACTCTTCTCTTAGTTTATTTTCTAAATAACGCTTATATGGGTCTCTTACATACTGTGGAAGATTACAGAAAAATGCAAACTGAGGCTGTGGAGTAGGCAATTGCATACAGAACTTGATCTTTACATATTTCCCTTTCCAAGCCGGAGGAGGATAACTTTCTATAATTGGCAACATGCGCTCGTTAAGCTCGCTAGTTTTAATTTTCTTGCTTCTGTTTTTAAATACTTCAACTGCAGTTTCTATCGCCTTGAAGATTCTTTGCTTAGTTAATACCGAAATAAATACAATTGGCACATCTGTAAAAGGTTCAATTTCACTTCTAATTCTGCGCTCATATTCTTTCATAGTATTGGTTTCCTTATCTTCAACCAAATCCCATTTATTAACCAAGATCACGATTCCTTTTCTATTACGTTGTGCAAGCCAGAAAATGTTTTGGACTTGACCATCAAAACCTCTGGTTGCATCTAAAATAATAAGACACACATCACAATTTTCTATTGCTCGAACAGATCTCATTACAGAATAAAATTCCAGATCTTCTTTTACTTTAGATTTTCTTCTAATTCCGGCAGTATCTACCAAATTAAATTCGAATCCGTATCTATTATATTTTGTGTCAATTGCATCTCTAGTAGTTCCGGCAACATCGGTTACAATATATCTCTCTTCCCCGATCAATGCGTTTATAAAAGAAGATTTTCCTGCATTTGGTCTTCCTACTACCGCAAAACGAGGTAATTCAGATTCTTCCTCATCTTCTAATTCTGGCAATATCTCTATTAATGCATCTAATAATTCTCCAGTTCCACTTCCACTGGTACTAGCAATTGGATATAATTCTCCTAATCCTAAAGAATAGAATTCTACTGCATTTTCCAGTCTTTTAGAATTATCTACCTTATTAACAGCTAACAATACCGGCTTATCTTGCTTTCTAAGCAAATTTGCCACATCTTCATCCATCCCAGTAACTCCAGATTCTACATCTACCATAAAGATAATAGCATCTGCTTCTTCTATAGCTAGTATTACCTGCTTATCGATCTCTGCTTCAAAAATATCATCACTACCTTTAACGTATCCACCAGTATCAATAAGGGAGAATACTTGACCATTCCAGTCGGATTTTCCATAATGACGGTCTCGGGTTACCCCACTTACCGAATCCACAATAGCCTCACGGCGTTGAATTAATCGGTTAAAAAAAGTGGATTTACCTACGTTTGGTCTTCCCACAATGGCTACTATATTGCCCATATCGACTTTAATCTTAAATTAGGCTGCAAAATTAGGGTTTTTAGTTGAATAATAAGGTAGAAAGAAGTCCTGTGTATAAGAATGCAAAAAAGCAATTTAAACTACTTTTTAAAAATAAAATATTTTTGGTGAAATAGAATTAGTTTTCACTGATTCAATCATTTAAAGAATCCAAAAAATTCACAAGTAATTCTTTTCCTTCTTCCCAGATTTCAAATTCTTCAGCTCCGCAGATATGATTCTTTTTTCCAATATTTATAAGGGGGATGGCCAAGCGATCAGACCATTTTTCAGCAACCTCTATAGCGCACCACTCATCGTTTTCGCTAGAGACCATGATCCCAGGAATAAATAATTTGCTTTTCGGCATGGGTACAAAACCTGAACATTCTTTTGGAAAATCATCCCGTTCTATATCTGGCAAAGCCACCATAAAAACCCCTTTTACGCCATTTAGTTTATTCAAATGATCGGCATGAATTACAGCGCCGCCACCAAGGCTATGTGAGATTAGTATAATAGGTTTCTCGCTATACTTCTGAATATAAGATTCTAAATTTTTTACCCAAGCTTCTCTATCTGGGTTTTCCCAATCTTTCTGAACTACTCTTTTAATTTCAGGAAACAAATTTTCCCATTGGGTGTGCCAATGGTTTTCTCCAGAATCCCCAATCCCCGGGACATTAAGAAACTGGTACTTTTCTGTATACTTCCTTAAGGCATTATTAAGCGTCATTCAGAATAATTTAATATAGTCATTAATAAAGCACTCTAAACTTAATTGTGTGTTCTATCTTTTTCAATTCTTTAATAACCTCTGTGTCGTAAGCCTTATCTATATCTGTAATTACATATCCAATGGTCTCATTGGTTTTAAGATATTGTCCAACAATATTAATATCATGGGCCGCAAGTATCTTATTAATTTTGGCGATGATCCCTGGTCTATTCATATGAATATGGATCAATCTATGGGCATTCTCTAAAATAGGTAATTGTAGATTAGGGAAATTCACAGAGTTGGTTGTTCCTCCTGTATTTATATAATCTATAATCTTCCCAGGAACAAAATTCCCTATATTCACCTGTGCTTCTTCTGTGCTACCTCCAATATGTGGAGTTAAGATCACGTTTGGTAAATTTCTTAAAGCTGACTCAAAAGTGTCGTTATTTGTTTTTGGTTCTTCAGGAAAAACATCTATTCCTGCTCCCCTTACTTTCCCTGATTTTATGTTTTGCTGAAGAGATTCAATCTCAACCACATGACCTCTACTTAAATTTAGTAAGATCACCCCTTCTTTCATCTGCTCAAACTGTTTTGCAGAAATAAGATCTTTATTCTCTTTTCTTCCATCTACATGTAAACTAACAATATCAGATTTCTTCAACAATTCCTCTAGACTACTACATTTTGTTGCGTTCCCTAAAGCTAATTTTTCAACCAGGTCATAATAATAAACATCGAATCCAATGGCTTCAGCAAGAATAGAAAGTTGAGAACCAATATTTCCATATCCTACAATCCCTAGTTTTTTTCCGCGAATCTCAAAACTATTACTGGCAGACTTGTCCCAGTTCCCATCATGCATTTTGGAGATCTTATCTGGAAGATTCCGCATTAAAAGAATAATTTCTCCTATTGCCAATTCTACTACACTTCTAGTATTGCTATAGGGCGCATTAAAAACAGCCACTCCTTTTTCCAAGCAGGCATCAAGATCTATCTGATTAGTTCCAATACAAAAAGCTCCAACTGCAATTAATCTATTTGCATTGGCTAGAACTTTTTTGGTTAGCTGGGTTTTAGAGCGTATTCCTAAAACTGAAACATCCTTTATCTTTTCAGACAATTCCTCTTCATCCATCGCGCCGGTATATATAGTAACATTATAACCTTCGTTCTTTAATATTTTCAAAGCATCTGGATGGATGTTTTCCAAAAGCATCACCTTTATTCTGTTCTTAGGATAAGAAATAGCTTTATTCATTTTATGCATATATAAGAATTCATCTAAACTTGGTGTAATATGGTCAGCTTTTTTCAAAACGCTATCTCTTTCTACGTTTTCTGTAAAAGCATAGAATTTATTTGCTAGGCCTGCTGCTTTAATTTCATAATCTGTATAGCCATCTCCAATTACATAAACATCTCCCTGTAGATCCATCAATTTTAGCTGTTCTACTTTGCCATTATTAGAAGAAAGAACATTATCCTTATTAAAACTTATAATATTATCTGCGTCATCAAAAACAAAATCGTTTGCAAAAACATGATCGGCTTTAAGTCCAAGTTCTTTTACAATTGGAATTATAAACTCTTTGAAACCATTGGAAATGATATAAATATCTTCTTTATTCTCTTCAAAAAAAGATTCGTTCCTAACAAATGAGGTAGAAATTCTAGTTTTTAAGGTTTCTATTAATGGTTCAAGATGTGCTTTTTTAGCATTCAATAATTTTAAACGCTGCACTAGAGATTCTCTAAATGACAAGCCACCCTCCATTCCGCGATCTGTAAGAGATTTTAATTCTTCCAGTTTTTCCTTTTTGTTTTTATCTCCACTTAAGGAGATCTCTCCAAGAATATCTAGGGCTTCTACTTGAGTAAAAGTGCTATCAAAATCTATCACATAATTTCTCTTAATCTCCATAAATACAATATTCGAAATGTTTTTTTCAAAGGCTTAAAACTACCATTTTTAAGAGTAATTAAAGCGCTAAAGCAAATTAATTAAGTTGAAATTAACGATTAAAAAGAGATGCTGACTATAGTTATGGATTCGATAATTTACATGGATTATTTCTGAATAAAATGTAATTTTTTTGATATCTGGTAATTAAAATATTCCATTATGTCATTTCTGAAAAAATATCAATTCAGCTGAATTAACAACTATATCCACAAAATTGAAGGTTTCAAATCAAGAACCTCGGGGCAAGCCCGCCCGAACGGTACGGGCGGGCCCACGAGGTATGTCTCGATGGTTCGGGAGGAAAATACTTTTAAAAATTTGATGCAAGCCCGACTGAATGTTTCGGGCAGGCCTCGGGGAACCTGCCCAGCCGGTCAGGCGGGTTAAGCCCTCAATGAGGGATTAAATTCAATAAAAAACCCAAGAAACTATTTTTAAAAAGTTTCTCGGGTCTTCCGTTAATAGTAGGGCAAATATTATTAGAGTTTTAGTTACTGGTAACTTTATGATCTCTAATCTTAAAGGGGTAAATTTTGAAATTTATTTTTTAGATTTCCATCTTCCAGTTTGATCCTTTAGATCTCATAAATATTCTATCGCTATTATATCTAGCTATATACTTATTCTGAGCCATGATCCAGCATTAGGTCGTTTATATAATTATCTACTTACATCTAAGGGAATTAAAATATCTTGAAAGGTTTGGCTGGTTTCTACTTGTTTACATCCTTTTTATAAACTGCCCCAATGTGTTATAACAAAATACATCTATATTAAGATCCTTATATTTTGTTAGTTCCAGCATTTTAAAAATATTACGGAAAGGCCAAAAGAACAATTAAAACCACATTAGTGCTCCTTCGTGTTTCAATTGAAAAGAGCTTTTTTATTTACAAATAATTTTAAAAAAGAATAGCTATTGAAATTGGTACGATGCAGGAGATATTGTATTTTCAAAATTCGAAAAAGACGCACATTCTGCATTACAAAAAGAATCTCTGAATGAAAATACTTCATACTGCCGATTGGCATATCGGTAAAAAGTTACATAAACATGACCTATATCCAGATTTCGATCTATTTATAAACTGGTTGTGTAATTGCATACAAGAGAATGATATAGAATTGCTGCTGATCTCTGGTGATGTATTTGATCTTGCCAATCCATCATCTGATGCCAGAAAGCAATATTATAAAGCCTTATTGAAGTTAAGGAATCTCGATTGTAAGATCATATTAACCGGTGGAAATCACGATTCTCCTGCAATGTTGGATGCCCCAGGAGAAATTCTTCGGGAATTAGAAATGCATGTTGTTGGTAGTTTGAGGGAGAATATTGAAGAGTGTATTATTCCAATTAAAGGGAAATCTGGAGAAACAGAGATTGTGGTTGCAGCACTCCCCTATTTGCGAGATGCAGACTTGCGCTCAGCTGCCGATGGAAATACATATGAAGACCGTTTAGAGGCAATTAGAATGGGAATTCAAAACACCTTTTTCTGTGCTGCGGAAATTTGTAAAACCAAATATCCAAATATTCCAGCTTTGGCCATGGGCCATTTATATGCTGCGGGTGTTGAAACTTCAGAAAGTGAGCGCGATATTCAAATAGGAAATCAGGCTGCTTTTCAAGCTTCTCAATTTGGAGATTTTTTCAACTATATCGCTTTAGGTCACATTCATAAACCTCAAAAAGTGAACGGACTAGTTCCAACTTATTACAGTGGCTCCCCAATTCCACTTTCCTTTAGTGAACGTAAAGATGAAAAAAGGGTTCTGATACTGGATTCTGGAAAATCCTGGATTCCGGAAAGTATCCCAGTTCCCATTTTTAGGAAGCTGTTGAAGATAAGTGGGGATCTTAATGAGCTTCAAACTAAACTCTCGCAGCTGATTAATAATTCTTCTCTGAATAATTTGATAGAATTAGAAATGATTGAAGAGCAGTATGATGCAACTAAATTATATGAACTGGATAAGCTGATCCAAAATTTTAATAGCCCGGGATTTGAAATTGTAAAAAGCCGTGTGAACTTTAAAAACAAGTTGTCTGGTGCGAGTGAATTATATGCTGGTAGACCCCAATTAGAGGATCTAAAACCTAGAGAAGTGTTTTTAGAATTATTAGCAAAAAAACCATATGAAACAGATATAAGCAAGGAGATTTTAGGCGCTTTCGATGAACTCATGGAAGACTTACAACAACAAGAAACTCCAAACGAACTCTAAGTAATGAAGATCTTAAAAATAGAATTTCAGAATATAAATTCCCTTCGGGGAGAACATCAAATAGACTTTACCAATTCACCTTTTACAGAAAGCTCTCTTTTTGCAATAACCGGACCCACTGGAAGTGGAAAATCAACCTTATTAGATGTTATTTCTTTAGCTCTCTTTAATCAGGTTCCTAGATTAGGGAAGATCTCAAGATCTGAGATCTTGAATAAAGGTGCTATTCTTACTCGCAATCAGAAAGAAGCTTTTGCAAGAGTTACTTACGAATGTAAATATGGAATTTTTAGCTCTCAATGGAGTATTTCTACCAATAGAAATGAAAAATTACGGGAATATGAAATGGAAATTTCTTCCGTAGAAAACGGAGCTATTTTAGACCTAAAGAAATCTGATGTTCCAGGCAAAAATGAAGAATTAATTGGACTTAATTACAATCAGTTTATAAAATCTGTGGTTTTGGCTCAGGGAGATTTCGCACAATTTCTTAGGGCGAGAAAAGATGAACGAGGGGAATTATTAGAAAAGATAACCGGCACCGGTATCTATAGAAAACTAGGAATAAAAGCTTTCGAAAAATTTAGAGCCAGTAATGCGGATATTAAAGAGCAGCTTTTAAATATTAAGCGAATTGAAGAGGAATTATTAAGTCCTGAAAATCTGGATTCCTTTAAAAAGGAGTTTCTGGAAAAAACAAGCTTTTGTGAGCCATTAGTTAAGGAAGTCAAACTTAAGGAAGAGCAATTAAAACTAAAGAAAGAAATACTTTCTCAAACCTCAGCAGTAGAAAAAACAAAGCTTCAGCTCGATCAAGCTTCACAAAAATTAAAATCTTTTGATACTATAAAAGGTTTGCAATTGTCCCAACATGAAAAACTTCTATCTGTTTCAGAAGATCTAAGAAATTGGAAAACATGGTCTACAGAAATAGCTTCTTTAGATAAAGAACGTGAATTGCTTCAGCAGAAAAAAGAAAAGAATACAGAGCATATTTCCACCCAGCTGACGAACATTCAGGAATTCATTAAAAAGCCAATAATAGCTAATGAAGTTGCCTCAAGCTTAGAGCAATTTAGTTCTCAAGTGAGCAGCCTGCTTGAGGAACGGAATAAAAAAGGAGCGGAATGGAAAAACTTACAACAACTACTACAAGTGGAGCTGAAAGAAGTTTCATTGGTGATTACAGATTCTCCGGAAGAAGACCTTCAAAAACTTGATAGTTTAAAACAAAATTCGACACAAATAATTGAAGATCTCAAGTCTAATCTGAAAGATTTTCAACTTCAAGACATTCCAAAGGAAAGGACTCATATTAGAAAAAATCTGGAAGAAACCCGTGAAGCCAAAAATTTCAAAATAGAATTGCAGCAACTGCTTTTTTCCCATGCCGATAAATTAAAAGAAAAAGCGCAACTTCTTCCTATTACTAACGACTTGCCTAACAAAATAGCGCTATTATATTCTAGAACCACTATTGAAAGTAAGAATCTTGATAATTTAGAATTACAAAAAGAGAATTTGTTGATGCGCGCTCAATTGGAAGATTACCGTAATAAACTGATAAACAACGAGCCCTGTCCGCTTTGTGGAGCAGTACATCATCCTTATACAGAACATCTCCCTAAAGAAGATGATCAACTTCAGCTGCAGATTACAGCAGCTAAAAATAGTTTAATGACCTCTACCAAGGAAATGGCAACATTAAATTCTGAGTTAAAATTAGCTACTTCAAGCTTAGCTGTTTTAGAGGTTGAGATAAAAGAACTGGACGAGAAATTAGAGTCGAAAAAGGAGTTATTTACTGCCACTTTCAAAAACTATAAAGTAGAAGAAAAAGTAGATTGGGATACTAAGATCTCATATTTTGAAGAGCAACTTGATAATCTGGAGACTTACGAAAAGGAACTTTCCAATTACCAAAAGATAGAAAGAGGTATTCCAATCCTGAAAGAAATGCAGGAAATTCTAAATGATGGCAGTAAAATAAAACAGCAATTGACCAAACTTTATACAGGTGCGAATATTCATGCAGATTGTCGGGAATTAGAGGCCAAATGGATCCAATTGAACCAACAAAAAGAGCATCTAGCTGAAGTGTTTAAAGTAAGCGAGGCTAAAAGAAGCGGTTTTAAAGGCAAGATTACAGAATTAGAACCACAACTTTTAAAAGAGCTACTAGAAAAAGGTTTTTCCACTATTTCTGAGGCAATTGCAGCCTTATTAAGTGATACGCTATTTAACGACCTTAGAACAGAACGGGATTCCTTACGTACAGAAATAGCATCGGCTACCACTACCTTAAAGGTGATATCTACACAATTAGAGCAGTTAAAGACTAAAGATGTATTAGCAAATACAGATCTGCTTCAGCAAGAGTTAAACACAAAACAGGAGCAGTTAAAGTCACTTCAGGACGAAAGCAAGGAATTGGAACGTGTTTTAAAGAACCATGAAGAGTCTTTAGCAAAATTACAATCTATAAAACTTGACATTGCCGAAAAAGAGAAAAAAACCAAGCGCTGGACTCTATTAAATGAGTTGATAGGTGATGCAACAGGGAAGAAATTCAACGATTTTGCGCAAGACCTTACCTTATCTCAATTGCTACATTTAGCAAATATTAGACTGAAAGATCTTAGTGATAGATATCTTATAGACAAGCCTACCACAGATGAAGACGACGGATTAGTAGCTATAGACCAGCATATGGGTGGGCAACGCCGCTCTGTAAAAACACTTTCTGGCGGAGAAACCTTTATTTTAAGTCTTTCCCTCGCTTTGGCTTTAAGTGATCTGGCTTCCAAAAATGTGGAAATAAACAGTCTGTTTATAGATGAAGGCTTTGGGACGCTGGATCCTGAAACACTGGATCAGACATTAGACACTTTGGAAAGATTACAGGCAGAATCTTCTAAAACTATAGGCATTATAAGCCACGTAGATTCTCTAAAAGAACGAATAGCAACTCAGATAAAACTCACCAGAAACGGACAAGGATATAGCAGTTTGGAGGTTGTTGGTTAATGTTTCAGTTTTCAGGATTGAGGTTTGAGGTCTGAGGTTTGAGGTCTGAGGTTTCAGGTTTGTGGTTTGAAAATAAAAAAAGTTATAGGTATATTTATCCTTTTCAATTTATTGCAGAAATGGCCAAAAAAGGAGCTCAAAAGAACACTCAGAATAAAGCAAAACACACCAAGCTTATAAATCGAAAGAAGAATAAGCTTCGTAAAGAAAAAGAGGCACATAAAGAACGCCTAAAAGCTATAGTGAATAAAGCAAAAGAGCAGAAAAATAATGACATCAATATATAATCACCCTATATAAGTTTTGGATAATTGCTTATTGTTAATTGCTCATTGTTTATTGTTTATTGTTTATTGTTTATTGCTAATTGTTAATTGTTAATTGTCACTCATAAACCTAATCATTTCCTGATATCTATTGTTCCACGGCCAGATAAATTGAGTCATCATTGGGATATGCTTCTTATCTAAAAGTATTGGTTCCAGATCTGGTTGAAATGGTTTTATAGCTTCCAAAAACCTTTTGTTTGCTACCTCAATAGAAGAATAGGTTTTCTCACCAACATACATCATGATCTCTGGAGTGTTTTCAGACACATAAAAGATTGGTGAAGCTTTTTTCCATACTTCTGGATCATCACTCCAAGTGCTGAGATAGTTATCTGTAGTTGTTGGTGGATATTGTTGTAGATAGTGATGCATATCCAGACCAGCTGCATCATTTAAGATTATTCCAGAAATAGAAGATGGTTCAATTCCATATTCCTCATTCATTGTAGCTAAAGCAATCAGATGTCCTCCAGCGGAATGACCTGTTAGAAATAGTTTTTTAGGATCTCCTTTATATTCAGTAATGTTTTCTTGAGTCCATTTTATGGCTTCAGCTACTTGAGTGGTCATCACTTTATAATCTGCTTCAGGACTTAAGGTGTATCCTACCACAACCGTGGTAATCCCTTTCTTCGCGAAATTTTTTCCGTAGAAATCATACAATTCCTTTTTCCCACTATTCCAATTTCCGCCATGAACAAAAAGTAATACCGGAGTATTTTGGTATTTAGACTTTTTGGGACTGAAAACATTTAAACTTGGCGTGTTTTCTGAATTTGCCTGGACTTTCTGAAGATATTCTATATCTGCCGACTTTCTAACTCCGCAAGAAGTTATAATGAGACATAGTATTATTCCTAAAATTGGGTTTCGCATTTTTTTTTGCTGAAGATACTAGAATAATTTCTTCGGAATAAAAAAAGTGCACTTTAACCACGCGCTTTCACAAAAGTTTATGCTTTAAAATATTTCTTACTAGCTTAGCTTTTTTCCGGCTTCCATAAGTATTTGTCATTTTAGGTCCTGATATGAATCAGATAACTATCTTAACATGAGGATCTAGATAATTCAATTGATTTTTTTTTAAATATGAACCAATTAAGTAAGTACTTACATTTAAATTATAAATAATATGTCTACTCTAAAACTTGATGACATTCCAAATCAAAAAGAAAAAATAGCGATTGTTACCGGCGCTAATGCCGGACTAGGTTTTGAAACTACATTGGAACTTGTAAAAAAAGAGATTAAAGTAATAATGGCATGCCGTAATTTGAATAAGGGACAAAGCGCCAAAAATGAAATTTTGAAACAAGTTCCAAAAGCCAAGTTGGAGATTATAGAAATAGACCTTAGTGAATTAGATTCTGTTCGAGAATTTGTGAAGTCTTTTCTTGCTAAATATAATAGTTTGGATTTATTAATTAACAATGCCGGGGTGATGATGCCACCTTATCAAAAAACTAAAGATGGGTTCGAGTTGCAAATGGCTGCAAACTATTTTGGGCATTTCCTATTAACAGGACTATTAATTGATATAATCACAAAAACTGAAAATTCACGAATTATATCTCTTAGTTCCATTGCACATAAAAATGCTTCAATCAACTTCGAAGATTTGCAAAGTGAACAGAAATATTCCAAATTTGGTGCTTATGCACAGAGTAAATTGGCTTGTTTAATTTTTTCAAAAGAATTACAACGAAGATTAGAGGCTAATAAAAAAACAAATACCATTTCTATAGCAGCCCATCCTGGTGCCTCTAATACAGAATTGGCTAGACATTTACCAAAACTGGCCTCCATACTTCTAACTCCTTTGCTATTATTAGTTACACATTCTCCAAGAAATGCAGCTAAACCAACCTTATTGGCAAGTTTAAGTAAGAACGTAGACGGAGCCGATTATTACGGGCCACAAGGATTTATGGAAATGAATGGTAATCCTGGATTGGCAAAAGCTGAATCTCAGGCTTATGATGTCCTAGTTGCAAAACGTTTGTGGGAAGAGTCTGAAAAACTCACAGGTATTAATTTTTTGAGTTATTAGTTACATTTCCAAAAAAAAAATTCGAAGATAATTTTGATGCAAACTTTCTTAAAAATTTTCAATTTTATAGCACCTATAGTGCGCGTTACTAAAAATAGCTACACATCTACATCTAATAATATTTGCGGCACGTCATGACTCAAGTCTATAATATTTTGGACCCAATGAATTGACCAAAAAAAATTAACTCAGAAATACTTTTTTAAGCATACTCCAACTGATCAAAATAAAACACGTTTTTCTCTCCATGCTTCCGCAAATAACTATTTAATACTTTGTGGGTATGAAAAGTGGATTCTTGAAGATTTAGAAAAGGTTCATAATCCTCAATCGACTCTATTTGAACTTCAGAATCCAAATAACCATAACCTTTATATCTTCCCTCTTTCACCAGAATAAAAGCCTCTTCCTCAAAATGCCTTCCTTTTTCACGGATCACATACGTAGGTTTTTCTTCGCCTAAACTATTTATAGCCTCTGTCACTTTCAAATTATAATCTGAAACAGATTCAGAGTCGTCACAAACACCTTCACAATTCTTCAGTTTATAATGTGAGCATTTTTCCATACTGCTCTGTAAAGTGCAATATCGGGGGCATAGCTTAAAATTTTCACATATGAGCTCCAGCTTTTCAGTCGCTAAAGACCGATTATAAAAGGTGCCAACAGAATCTTGTATTCTCTTTGTCTTGCCGATTCCAAGCTGAATTATTCCACGCTGATTAATATAACTAATGATTTGATAAGTTATCCCTGGACGCTTTTGCGCACTATTGAATTTTGGATAGTGTTTCCTAATATATTCTGCTTCCAAGAGTAAGGCTATTAACTCATTACCTGTGCTTTCATGATCTACATAGTAAGTCTCCTGCCCCAAGAGGTATTCTTTGGACATCTTATCGTAAAAATGTGATAAGACACGTTTTTTAATGTTGATTGCTTTTCCCGCGTATATTACCTTATGTTGTTTATCCTTAAATAAATAAATCCCTGGTTCTTCTGGCAACTCATGAATTTCTTCAGCGGAAAGATGTGGTGGTAAAGTCGCTTGCTTGGAATGTGCATGTAAAAAAGAATTAAAAATCTGTCCATCTGTATCTAAAGATAATAAGCGCTGAAATAAGATAACTGTAGCATCTGTATCTCCTTCTGCCCTATGCCTATTTGTAAGTGGAATATTAATAGAATCACACAATCTCCCTAAACTATAAGATAATAATCCCGGGATCAGTTTTCTGGAGAGACGAACTGTACACAATTTTTTTCGATTAAAATCGAAGCCCAATTGCTTGAATTCATTGCGAAGCACATTATAATCGAAATTCACATTATGAGCTACAAAAATAGCATCCCGCATAAACTCCTCGATCTCTTTGGCAACTTCATCAAACTTTGGAGCATTCTCCACCAATTCATTATCGATCCCCGTTAGTGCGGTTATCTGGGCAGGAATGTGCTTTTCAGGATTTATAAGCGTGGTATATTTATCTTGAATTTCTCCACCTTTAAGAAGCACAATACAAACTTCGGTAAGTCTATTTCCATTAATCCCACCACCAGTGGTTTCCACATCTATAACTGCAAATAATTTATCTTTCATTTCATAAATTCTGAAGCTATAAAAGTAAGCATTATTTATGATAAATAGGATTATCTCCTAAATTTAGGATTTAATCCAACAACAGGATCTATAGCAACAATTAGCTAGAACCTGAAAACACAAAAAACACCTCTTAAAATCAAGAGGTGTTTTTTATATTAAATCAAGAACCTCGGAGCAAGCCCACGAGATGACTTGGAAAACACTTTTAAATATTCGAGGCAGGCCTCGGGGAATTAAACCCTCAATGAGGGATTAAAATGCTATGATAGAAAATTATTTAAGTTCTGTCTCTTCCACGAGGCTTTCTTCCTTATTTTCAGATTTTTCTGTAGCATTAAATTTTTCTAACTTTTCTTCATCTCCAGAGAAGTATGGAAACACATCTAGAATTGGAGATTCTGTGATAGCAGGAATGGAATACTCTCCCATGGTATTATCCATTGCCTGAGAAGTATTCTCAAAAGCCTCTTTTACATCATTAGCCTGCACCAGCATATAAATATTAGTTTTTTTCTCCTTTCCGCTATTTTCATCTAATGCAATTAGAGAAACTTTAGATTTGAACCATCTATCGGAATTTTCAAAAGGATGAACCTCAGATAAATTAGCCACTTTTATATTTGTAATTAGAAACTCTTCACTAGTATAAGCAGCCATCTCCTCATTAATTCTGGCTTCTGCTTCTGTAAACGAAATTGCATCTAATAAATAGGTTTCTGTAGTTACTTTTTGTTCTCCAGAATCATGTGTTTTTCTGTATTTTACTTTACACTCATACCAAGTTGCGCTCATATCTTTATTTTTTGGATGCCAAATATAAATTTTAAAATAAGCATTGACGATAATCCTGATAATAGATATTCACAATCTGTTTTTTATTCAGTTTTTAATATA
The DNA here is from genome assembly GCF_007997295.1 of Gillisia hiemivivida. GTDB lineage: Bacteria > Bacteroidota > Bacteroidia > Flavobacteriales > Flavobacteriaceae > Gillisia > Gillisia hiemivivida. The sequence goes on from NZ_VORY01000005.1 coordinate 152,208, forward strand.
ATGGAAATAGATATTGAAAATAAACCTCTATATAAAACCGCTAAAATTTACAGATAAAGAGTTAAATTCTGGCATCTCCATAAAATGAACTATATCTGAGTTAAATTAGAATTCAAGAACCTCGGGGCAACCCCATGAGGTATGACTTGGAAAATACTTTTAAAAATTCGAGGCAAGCCCGCCTGAATTAAATTCTTTTCGGGCAGGCCTCGAGGAATTAAACCCTCAATGAGGGATTCAACTTTAGCATACCTGACAATCCTCATATTATCTAACATACTACCTTATTATTTTTGAAACTCTAAATAGGAATAATTATGAGTTCAAATTTAATTTCTAAATACAATATTGCGGGTCCTAGATACACTAGTTATCCAACTGTCCCTTACTGGGATAATAAAAAATTCTCATTAAGGTCCTATAAAGAAACTTTAATCAGAAGTTTTAAAGAAAGTAATACCTCTGAAGGAATTAGCATATATATCCATCTTCCTTTTTGCGAAAGCCTCTGCACTTTTTGTGGGTGTAATAAAAGAATTACTAAAAATCATTCCGTAGAAATACCTTATCTCAAATCTGTAATCAAAGAGTGGGAAATGTATTGTGATCTTTTGGGTGAAAGGCCGGTTATAAAAGAGCTACACTTGGGTGGAGGCACACCAACTTTTTTTTCTATCGACAATTTAAACTTACTATTAGATGGCATTTTTAGAATTGCAAATAAAGCAGAAAATACAGAATTAAGTTTTGAAGGACATCCCAATAATACTACTAAAGAGCACTTATCTTTATTTTCTAAATTAGGATTCCAACGGGTTAGTTATGGCGTTCAGGATTATAATGAAAAGGTGCAAAAATCTATTCATAGGGTACAACCTTTCGAAAATGTAAAGAAAGTTACACAAGACGCTCGGGAAGCTGGATTTACTTCTGTTGGTCATGATATTATTTTTGGTCTGCCTTTTCAAACTAAAGAACATGTTATTCATACCATAGAACGTACAAAAGAATTATTACCAGACAGAATTGCGTTTTATAGTTATGCTCATGTACCATGGATAAAAGGGAATGGCCAGCGCGGTTATAAAGACGAAGATCTTCCAACTGCAGAGGAAAAGCGTGAACAATACGAAATTGGTAAAAAGATGTTGCTAGAAGCTGGCTATTTTGAGATCGGAATGGATCATTTTGCGCTTTGCACAGATAGTCTTTACCAAGCTATTGAAAACAAAACATTGCACCGAAATTTCATGGGCTATACCACCTCCAAAACCCGAGTAATGATTGGACTTGGAGTGTCGGCCATAAGTGACAGCTGGTACGGATTTGCTCAAAATGTAAAAGGAGTGGAGGAATATCAGAATTTGATTGAAAATAACATTTCCGCGATATATAGAGGTCATATTCTTACAAAGGAGGATCTGGTAATTAGAAAACACATCCTTAACCTTATGTGTAACTTTAAAACAACTTGGGTCACGAGGGAAGATTATTTTGAGGATCTGCCAGAGGTTATTCATTCTTTAAATGAGATGTATGACGATGGATTGGTGGAATTCGATACTAATTTTTTAAAAATCACAGAACGCGGAAAACCATTTGTGAGAAATATATGTATGGCTTTTGATATGCGATTACAAAGAAATAAGCCGGAAACCCAACTATTCTCTATGACAGTTTAGTTTGAATTATAAAATACATAAAAAGCCAGAGAAGGCGTATTGAGTTGAAACATATACCCTAAAAGTAAAACAGAAATTGAAGTACTTAAAAAAATAAAATAATTGATTAAAATTCTTAGAAGTAATGAGTTTACATATTGAAGCTAAAAAAGAAGAAATAGCTGAAACGGTATTGTTACCGGGAGATCCATTGCGAGCAAAATGGATTGCTGAAACCTTTCTTGAAGATGGAATCTGTTATAATAATGTTAGAGGGATGCTTGGTTATACAGGTTTTTACGAAGGGAAACGCGTTTCTGTTCAGGGTACAGGAATGGGTATCCCTTCAGCAATGATATATGCTCATGAACTGGTAAATGAATATGCTGTAAAAAACCTTATTCGGGTAGGAAGCGCAGGAGCTTTTCAGCCAGATATGAAATTACTCGATCTTGTTATTGCGATGTCGGCTTCAACCACTTCATCCTTGAACCGGTCCAGGTTTGATGGTGGAGATTATGCGCCAACAGCGAGTTTTAATCTTTTTATGAAAGCAGTGAACCATGTTAAAGGGAAAGGAATAGCTTTTAAAGCTGGGAATGTTTTGTCTTCAGATATTTTTTATGATGAAGATCCTGAATACTATAAAAAATGGGCAAACTATGGAGTACTTTGCGTAGAAATGGAAACAGCAGGTCTCTATACCCTCGCTGCAAAATATGGAGTAAATGCCTTATCTATTCTCACAATTTCAGACTCCCTTGTAAACGGGGATAAGATTTCCCCTGAGATGCGAGAAAAAAAACTGGGTGAAATGGTAGAAATAGCACTTAATTCCTATTAGTTAATCTTATATTCCTTCGGTATCCATCCTATTTTGCATACTTAAAGTTTCTAGGAGTTAATGCTAGATACCATGGTCATAACTAGGCAAATTATATCCATAATAATATTTGTAAATCCCTACAGGGACGAAGAATTAAAATTCTCATCACATCTTGGAGTTGCTATCATTGGATTGCAATTTAATTAGCTAGAATTTTCGTTGAACTCACGAATCGCGGAATAAGATAATTTCGATTTCAAACAAGTATAGCCACAATATTTTGATTTTTCTCAAACCTATTATTTGGCCTAATAAAAAAGTACAAAACCAACGAGCTGAAAGCGATATTTATAATTTTTAGATAATTTTTTAGCGAAACCTTAAGAATATAATGTTAGAGATATTCTTAACTTCATAATAAAAATGAAAAGCTCTGGTATTTTCTTTTTAGTCCTAACCAGTATTGTGCTAGTATTGGTAGCAATTTTTTCAGTTTTAAACTTTCCTTTTCCTCTTGTTTTTTATCTGGTTTGTTTTGGGCAACTATTATTAATAATTACAGTGTATAAGGTTCTTAAAGAAGATTATAAACCTGATAGTACCTTTGACGAGTTCTATGAAAAAGAAACTGGAGATACTAAGGAGTGATTATTCTTAAATATTGCAACTTGTTTTTTAAATCAGTAATATCTGGTTAAAGTCAAAAGACCGCTGCGCTTTAAGAAACAAGACTTGACTTGCTATTAATTTACTGATAAACAGTATAAATTTCGACACTATTTATAGATAACTTGTTTTAAGCATAAATTTTAAAATGCAAAAAATAAGAGCTAAACTATTTATAAAGGGCTTACTTCGTGCTTAAAAAGTTCTACTAGAAACGAGTGCTTTTAACATATATCGAAGGCGTAATTAACCTCTTTTAAGTAGCTTAAAAATTTTAATAGTTACCTGTAAAAAACATCTCTATTCTTATACTTTTTATACTTCTGCAATCATAAAAAATTACAGCTAGCGGATTTTTTCAATCCTGCTTTAAATCTTTACCTTTACTCCAAATTATAATATTCAAATCTTTGCAGAAAACATTTCAGGATAAAGGTCAAATTTTCAATATCTTATTCGAGGCTGCCTCCGAAGGGATTATTGTGGTTGATAGTACCCAACACATAGTTGCGGTAAATGTAGCTGCAGAAAATATGTTTGGATATGAAAAAGGGGAGTTGAACGAACAACACTTGAATTTATTAATTCCACCTAAATACCATACGAATCATCATCACCATTTCGAGGGTTTTCTAGAACACAGCGAGAAACGGCAAATGGGTCATGGTAGAGTCCTTCATGGAATTAAAAAAGATGGTTCCTTATTTCCAGTTGAAGCAGGCCTAAACCCATTTAAGAAGGATGGACAGGAATTTGTGATGTCTCTAATAATAGACATTAGCGTACGAATGGAAACCGAGCGCCAAATACATGACCTCAACTCTCATCTAGAGGAAAAAATAAAAATCAGAACGGGAGAACTTAGTGAAAGCATTAATAAATTAGAAGAACTGAATCAAAATCTTCAAGCTGAGGCGAAGAGAAGAAAAGCTGCAGAAGAAAAAATTAAAGATGCCCTACAGAAAGAGATAGAGCTTAGTGAATTAAAGACAAAATTCCTCTCCTTGGTTTCTCATGAATTTAAAACTTCATTAAGCGGTATACTGACCTCTGCGACACTGGCTGAAAAATACACTGAGAATGAACAGCAAGATAAGCGGGAGAAACATTTAGGCACCATTCGTAATAAAGTGCATTATCTTAATAACATCCTGAACGACTTCCTATCTATAGAAAGGCTAGACAGTGGGAAAGGCCAATATAAATATGCTTCTTTTAGCCTCAAAAGGCTCATAAATGAAGTAGTTTATAACGCAAATGTTACCTTGAAGGATGGGCAGGAAATTTTATATCCAAAAGATATTAAAGATGAAGAACTTTATCAGGATGAAAAGATCCTGGAGTTGGTACTCTCAAATATTTTAGGAAATGCTATTAAGTATTCCCCAGAAAACACTACCATTAAGCTTGACGTCTTACTAAAAGACAATAAAATTATTTTTAGCATTAAAGATCAAGGAAGAGGTATACCTAAAGAAGATCAAAAACATATTTTTGAGAGATATTTTCGAGCAGAAAATGCTTTGCTGGATCAGGGAACTGGTATAGGCTTAAATATTTCTAAAACCCATTTGGTAAATATGGGTGGACAAATAAGTTTTTTAAGTGAAGAAAATAAAGGAACCCTATTTAAAATAGAAGTTCCAATATTAAACCCCGGAAATAGCATTTAGATGAAAAAAATATTGCTGATAGAAGACGATGTCACTGTTCGTGAAAATACGGCAGAACTACTTGAGCTTTCGGAGTATGAAGTCGTGACCTCCAACGATGGGCGTCAGGGTTGTATCAAAGCACAAGCAGAACTGCCAGATATTATCATTTGCGATATTATGATGCCAGAAATGGATGGTTATGGGGTGCTTCAGGAACTTAGTGAGAACCCTAAAACAGCCAATATCCCATTTATTTTTCTTTCAGCTAAAACAGAGCATAAAGATATTCGGAGGGGAATGGATCTTGGTGCAGATGATTATCTTACTAAGCCATTTGAAGAGGTAGATCTATTAAGTGCCATAGAAAGCAGATTAGCGAAAGTTGCAATATTAAATTCTTTTCAAAAAAATCAAAATTCCCCAGAAGAGCCTGGGAAATTAAAAAATATTTCGGAGTTCCGTGAACATTTTGAGTCTAATCCAATATTGAATTTTAAAAAAGGAGAATTTGTATACGAAAAAGGAAAACACTCAAATTTCTTTTATCTAGTTAAAAGTGGGGTTGTAAAAACGCACCATAATGATGATAAAGGGAAAGAACTTATTACCTATTTATACAAATCTGGCGATTTCCTCGGAAATGCTAGTGAAGATCCTCAAGCTTCAAATTCCGATTATGCCACGGCAATGGAAAACACCGAGCTATATGCCATCTCGCGAGAACATTTTTATGAAATATTGTTGCAAAACCCACATATCAGCATCAAACTAGTAGAGATTCTGAATAACAATCTCGTTGGGCTTAAAAAACAATTAGTGAATATGGCATATGGTTCTGTTAGAAAAAAAACAGCAAATACAATTCTGCTTTTTGCTGAAAAAATAGAAAAACATCCTTTACAATCTATTCGGATATCCCGCTCCGATCTTGCTAGTGTAGCTGGCATGGCCGCAGAAAGTTTGATAAGAACTCTGTCTGAATTTAAAAAAGAGGGTCTAATAGAGATTGAAGGAAGAAACATTAAATTACTAAACTCACAAGCTTTAAGAACTATTGATTAATAATTTACTGAATCAGTTTTGCTTCCAATATTAAACACTTATTCTCTTTGAAATGGCCACGTCACCCTGTCCCGAAGCCTCGGGAGTTTCATGGTCTCAAACCCTTATAAGTAGGTTGCTGAAACAAAACCGGTACTTATCGACAACATTACACAAAAATTGGGTACTGTTAGTTGAAAATTACTCGGTGGAACAAAAGCGGACTATCAATCAAGAACCTCGGGGCTAGCCCACGAGGTATGTCCCGAGGGTTCGGGAGGAAAAACACCTTTTAAATTCGAGGCAAGACCGCCTGAATGAAATTCTTTTCGGGCAGGCCTCGGGGGAATTAAACCCTCAATGAGGGATTAAATAAGCCCGTAACTGATTTTCATCATTTTTAAGCGTGAGCACTTGTTCTAATTTTGAGTAAATTAATTAGAACCAGCACGAATGAATGTCTTAATTCTGACAGATTTTTCAGAAGTATCGGAGAACGCCAGCAGGTATGCAATAGATTTTCTAAGAGAAACTCCCTCTACAATTTCACTACTTAATATTCAGGATATTAATTTTAATATGGAGTCTAGCGAAAAGCTAGGCAAGAAAATGCTTTTAATATCTGAAAAAATGCATGCTGCCATAGAAAATTTAGAAATTTATAGTACAAATCCCGAACATAAATTTCATCTCAATCTATCACTGGACAATTTAATTACGGCGGTTAGACGTTGTGTTGAAGAAAAAAATATAGATCTTATTTTCATTGGTGCGGCTAGTCAAAAAGAACATAAGCATCCTTTACTTGGTAATCATGCATATGAAATAATTCAAAAAATAAAGTGCAATATTTTGGCGGTACCTGGTAAGGTCCAATTTGTTAATCCTAAACGTATGATCTTACCAATAGATTACTCTGTACTTTCAGAAAGAAAATCGTTTCAAGTTCTAAGAAATCGAAACTATGTGAAAAGTGAGAGTTTCACCATAGTAAATGTTAACGAGAATGAAAATTACTGTTTGAAGGAGAAAATGATCCAAGAGTTATGGGAAAGTGATTCTGAAGAGAATATTGACTTTAGATTTTTAAATAAAAACGCGTTTTTCAACTCAGACTTTTTACTGGAAATTCAAGATAAATTTGATGTTATTGTTATTCTTGGTAAGAATCTGAGTATTTCTGATAAGCTTCTAAATAGCCGTTATGGGTTGTTTTCCAAGATAAGTAACAAATTACCGATCTTGATTCTACATGAATAATAATGGAAGTTTATATTCTTTATCATTGTCGTCAGACAAAAGATATGATCGCTGCGCTGATAGATTCAAGACGCAAGACTTCATTTTAACTAATTGAAAATCAATATTTTAATCTGTATAAATTTTTCAAAAAGGAAAAAACAATTCTGTGTTCCAATAGCAAGCATTGAAAACGGTCTTAATTCAGGTTAATTCTAGCCTCACCTAAATCCTGAATTTTTTTACCAGACAATTCTAATTCTTTTTCAAAAGCAGTAGTAAAAAAGCCAAATATTAGAAGAGGAAATTTAAGAAGTTCTGCTTTGGTAGATTCTTAAAAAAAGATGTGTAGACATTTTTCTGGCATTATCTTTAAGGCGCTGAGCCATTTCGCCTTCAAAAAGCTCATCTATAGTTTGGAACCAGAGGTTCATCCAGATTCCAAAATGATATTCTTTAATACTATTATTGTGCTCCTTATCTACCTTAGCATGAGCTATTGCGGGATTTCCACGAAACCCACCAGTATAAAAAAGGTTCGTTTCCCAAAAATCTGTAAGCCTTTCCAGATGCTCATCCCAATTTTGAATGTTATTAAAAAAATAACCTATTTCTTCATTTTTCCGGACTTTACTGTAAAAGCTTAATACAAGTTTATTTACATCTGCTCGGTTCTTTAGATCCTCTTTCATGTATTATAATATATTCAGAAGTATAAATGAAGTACTAACCAAGATACTCGCAATTAAAGAATTAAAAACAAATTTGGCTTTTAATTGTGCAAGAACAGAGGCATTATACCACATACAAACTACTACAACAATCCCTAGCTGGATCATATCTATTACAGTATGGCCATTCATTAAGATAAGCATAGCTGCGATTGAACCTATACAACTGGAAACAAGAATTCCCGTTGTTGCTCCTGCAAAATAATCCTGTTTAAATTCTGATAGTTGTTTTTGATAAATTGTCATGATTTTAGCATTTTAAATTATAGGTAAATTTAAATTTTAGTTGGCTCAAGAAATATGACAGAGATCAGTTAGGGCTAAAAAAAGTTGAATCATTCCGGTTAAGGAAAGTTCAACTTGGTATTGATAATCAAGAACCTCGGGGCAAGTCTGCGAGGTATGGTTTGGAAAATACTTAAAAAAAATCGAGGCAAGCCCGTCTGAATGAAATTCTTTTCGGCCAGGCCTCGGGGAATTAAACCCTCAATGAGGGATTAAAATAAAATTTTATTGACCCTTACTATTTTATCAACTCAAAAGAGGTTTTTTCGAGTTCCTCTCTATAATTTGGATGGGCGATACTTATTAAAGCTTTGGCGCGTTGCTTTAAATTTTTTCCGAAGAGATCTACTACGCCGTATTCTGTTACAATATAATGCACATGAGCCCTTGTGGTAGTCACACCTGCTCCTTCCTTGAGATAAGGTACAATTTTACTGAATCCTTTATTGGTAATAGATGGCAATGCGATAATCGCTTTTCCGCCTTCAGATAAGGATGCTCCACGCATAAAATCCATTTGACCTCCAACACCTGAAAATTGATATTTACCAATGGTATCTGCACACACCTGGCCAGTAAGATCTATTTCTATCGCCGAATTAATTGCTGTTACTTTTGGATTTTTCCTTATAATAGCGGTATCATTAGTATAAGCAGCTTCCTTAAAATGGACAATAGGATTATCGTCTATAAAATCATATAGTTTTTGAGATCCTATAGCAAAGCAAGTCACCAATTTACCTGTTTTTACAGTTTTTTCTTCTCCTGTTATCACTCCGTTTTCAATTAGAGGAAGTATCCCATCAGAAAACATTTCGGTATGAATTCCCAGCCTTTTGTGGTTGGTGAGGTTGTTTAAAACAACATTGGGTATTCCTCCAATTCCCATTTGTAAAGTAGCGCCATCCTCCACTAATTCCGCTACATACCTTCCAATTTTCAATTCGGTTTCAGAAGGAGCCAGAATATGGTAAGTATGAATCGGTTGATCAACCTCTACCGCAATATCTATCTGGCTTATATGTATTATACCATCCCCGTGAGTTCTTGGCACTTGTCGGTTTACCTGAGCAATAACTTTTTTAGCAGTTTGAATGGCAGCCAAGGTAATGTCTACTGAAACTCCTAACGAGCAGTATCCATGTGCATCTGGTGGGGAAACCTGAATAAATGCTACATCTAAGGCTAAGATATTTCTTTTGAAGAGTAAATGTATCTCGCTTAAAAAAATAGGAATATAAGATCCAGAATTTGAATTTACTGCTCCCCGTACATTGCTGCCAACAAAACAGGAGTTGGTTTTAAATGTTTTATTGTAAGGTTCTTTAGTATACCAAGCCTCCCCTTCCGTATGCATATGAAAGATCTCAATATCTTGTAAATCATTATATCTTTCACAAAGAGTATCTATCAATAAATTTGGCGTCATTGCAGCGCCCTGAACAAAAACTCTTTGCTTAGATTTCACTTCTTTAACAGCTCCTTGAGGAGAAACAATTTTCAAACTTTTCATGTTTTTTTTATTTTTATAACTGGGGTTTCAAACGTGATAGAATATTATGAAAAATCTAAAATTTTTCTAGTCTGAAATCTTCAAATCAAATTGAACTTCAATCATCTCGTCTACTACTATAAGTCCGAGAGCCTTTTTAGGTGGTTCAAGACCAAAATCACGAATATTCATTTTGAACTTTCCTTTGAACCGACTGTTTCCGGTTTGAACTGGTAATTCGTAGTTGTTTTCTTTTCCGGCAATCTGAACTGTGATAAATGCTTTAAGATATTCTGCTGAAATAAACTCAACCTTATCTACCGAGATCATAATTTCGGGATAGTCTTCTGCTACCAACAAGTCTTGAAAATCTGAATTCATTCTTTTATTTCCGCAGTCGAAACCTTCGGTAAGGAATTGAAGCTTGAAATCATTGAAAATAAAACATTCTTCCTGCTGAGCAAATCTTACAATCATATATTTATTAATATGATCGATATTGAAACGGCAATCAAATTTATTCACATTTGTACTACCTCCTATGATTAATTCACTCTCTGGGAGTATTTCGATACTTACCTTTTCAAAATCTTTCTGAGCATTTAGTGTCATTGCAGAAAGCAAAAAAACCATGTATAATAATAATCGTTTCATGATTAATAGATTTGAAATTATCAGAAAAAATTTCGGGCAGAACTACTTAAAATATAAGGATTAAGTAACTCTACCCGAAAATTATCATTCAAACTTTAGAAGCTAATTACAGCTTCAAAAACAATTCCGTCAAATTGTCCATTGCTATGAATATCGGCTGCAGGATAGTCGTTATAATTTTGGTTAACGTACTCCAATTTAGTCAGGATATTCTTGGTCATAAACCAACCAGCTCCAAGATTAAAACGGTCTACGCTCACATCTTGTCCGCTAGCCAATTCTCCATCTACAACATTATAGCGACCTCCAACATATAATTGTTCTTTTGTGCCAAATCTATAGATAAGTTCTCCTGCATATTGGTTCCAAACTCTTTCGTCGGTTTCGTTGACAGATTTCCCTGAGGCTCTTTCATAAATCCCGAAGAATTCAAGTCCACCATACTTCAAGAATGGATTAATCATAATAGAAGTCAGTTCGTTTCTTAGTCCTGGATTAACTCTTCCGGCTCTAAAGCCATCTCCACCACCATCTACATCTGTAAACACATTGTAGTAACGTGATCCTGCACGGTCACCGCTGTATAAGTAAGCGCTACCTGTTTGAGCAGTATGATAAACAGATCCTGTTAATCTAAATCTAAAATCCTCACTAATTAAATTATCATAACCAACTTTTGCAAGCAAAGATGGGCTGGTAGACTTTGGATTTGTAACAGATTGGTTTAATTTACCATTGGTAGCACCTACCATGGCTAAAAAACCATTATTGAAATAATAAACTTCTGCACCAACTTCAGTTGTAAAACTGTCCATTAGATAATTTCCAACAAACGGATTATATAAAGCCATGGCATTATCTGTTCTTCTAAAGTGAGCATCACCATAGTTACTTTCCATATGACCAATTTTGATTCTCATGTTTTTCATAAGACCTTCAGCAAAACCTTCACTTATAAAGTCCAGTTTATCTATTTGTAGATAACCACCCTTTACCCAGGTTTCTTCGTGGTGTTGAGAAGATAAGTAAGTTCTAAGATGAAGTTGCACTCCATCGTAAAGCATAACATCAAAATCTAAATTTGCAGTTGCCAGGTTGAAGTTTCCTCCTATTTCCTGTAGCACGGGAGTATCTAGATTCCCGGAATTTTCGTGATCTATATCTTGAAACTGAAGCGCAAATGCACCACCAACTCTCACATAAAGACCGTCAAAATTAGTTACACTGTCTTTTGGCGCTTCAAATTGGCTAATCCCTCTTTGATCTGGATTTCTGAAGTTATCAAAATCTCTCTGGCTCTGGGCCATTGTTGGCATAGCCAATAAGACCATAAGCGCTAAACTGAAGTATTGAATAATGTTTTTCATCTTTATTTAATTTTGAGGTTTGGTTTATTTATTAAAATGTGTTTCAAATTTTATTAGTACTTCTTCTCCGGTTTTAATGGTTCCGAACATAGCTGTTGGAGGGTCGATTTTAAAATCGGTCATATTGAGTTTATATTGACCTTTGAGAACAAGTTGATCAGAATTACAATTGAGATTAAAATTGAGGTTGATGTCTTTCTTCACCCCTGCTATCATAAGACTTCCCGTTGTTTTTACTTTATAATCGTTACCGGAAAGTTTTTCGATACCATTCACTTTATTTAAAGTGTAAGTGATATTCTTATATTTATCTGTATTTAGAGCTTTATAAGTGTTCTTATCCATTCCACTTTTCCCACTCACTAAACTTTCTGCTACCGCGGTAAATTCAAGTTTCTCGATCTCTTCGAGTTCTCCTTCATCAAAACCTACGCTTAGCAAACCGCCGGTGTTTTCCGCTTCAATTGTCCAGTCATGAATGTTGGAAGTACCATCTATCAAAAGACTGGAAGTTTTATTATTTAGATTATAAGATTGAGCATTTACTCCAAAGCTAAAAAGAAGTACTGCTGATAACATTATTAATGTGCTGTAAGCTTTCATATAGATTCTGTTTTTAAGTCTATACAAAGTTGGGGTAGTAGTAATTGCTAAATAATGATGAATGTCACATTACACGATATTTCACAAGATCTCCTTTACCAGCATTATTCAATATAATATGACAGCCGTCATTTTTTAAAGTCTGCAAATCCATAAAATTCGCATTTCTAACTTATAGAGAATATGGTGACTTGTTATCATTGTGGAGAAAACTGTATAGATGATATTATACATTATGATGAAAAGTCGTTTTGTTGTTCAGGCTGTAAAACTGTCTTTGATATTCTCAATTCAAATGATCTCAGTTATTATTACGACTTGGAGAGATCTCCTGGCACAAGTCCTAAAAGTCTGGAAGGGAAATATGATTACTTGGAAAATGCAGATATCGTAGAAAAATTATTAGAGTTTAACGATCTCGATACTCAGGTTATTTCCTTTGTTATCCCAAGCATTCATTGTAGTTCCTGTATCTGGATCTTGGAAAATCTGAATAAATTAAATAATGCCATCAAGAGCTCTCAGGTAGATTTCCCAAAAAGATCTATTCGGGTAAGTTATAATTCCGATAGCATTTCCTTAAAGGAATTGGTGATATTATTAAATAGAATTGGGTACGAACCTTCTATTTCGCTGGAGAATTACAATAAAAAAGCTAGTGTAATAGACCGAAGCCTGATATACAAACTAGGAGTTGCGGGTTTTGCATTTGGCAATATTATGTTTCTGTCTTTTCCTGAATATTTTGAGGTAGAGGAATTTTGGCTGGATCAATTTAAAGTTTTGTTCCGCTGGCTGATGTTTGGCTTTTCTATACCTGTAGTCTTCTATTCGGGTTCAGATTATTTTGTTTCAGCATATAAAGGATTGCGGGCTAGAATACTGAATATAGATGTTCCTATTGCATTAGGGATCGCTGTATTGTTTTTAAGAAGTTCTGCGGAAATTATTCTGAATTTGGGTACCGGTTTTTTCGATAGCCTAAGTGGATTGGTTTTCTTTTTACTTCTCGGAAGATATTTTCAGCAGAAAACTTATGCCTTCCTTTCTTTTGACAGAGATTACAAATCCTATTTTCCAATTGCGGTCACTCGCTTAATTAATTCAATAGAAGAACAGGTCCAAGTTTATAAAATAAAAAAAGGAGACCGTATCTTAATTAGAAACGAAGAATTGCTCCCTATGGATGCTGTTCTTATAAAAGGAAAGGCTTCTATAGATTATAGTTTTGTGACAGGCGAAGCCGAGCCTGTAGTCAAAAAAAGTGGAGATAAACTTTTCGCCGGAGGACGTCAACAAGGCGGTATAATAGAAATTGAAGCCTTAAAAGCAGTGCAGCAAAGTTATCTTACCCAACTTTGGAGTAATGAGATCTTTAGTAAAAATAAGCCAAGTAGCTTTCAAAGCCTTACTAATCAAATAAGCAAACGTTTTACCATTGCGGTTTTAAGCATCGCAATACTTTCGGGCATATTCTGGCTTATTTATGATCCTTCAAAAGCCCTGAATGTTTTTACAGCAGTGCTAATTATTGCCTGTCCTTGCGCTATTGCATTAGCAGCCCCATTTACCCTGGGAAATCTTCTTCGCATTTATGGCAGGGAGAAATTTTACTTGAAAGAAGCATCGGTAATCGAGCAAATGGCGAAAATTGACACAATCGTGTTCGATAAAACCGGAACCATAACTACCAACAAACGAAATAGCATTTCCTATGAAGGTATAGAACTAACCAGATCTGAAGAGGAAATACTAGGTGGTAGTCTAAGGGCTTCCAATCATCCACTGAGTCGTTCTTTATATCAGCTTCTGAAAAAGAACAATATTGTTACACCCGATGAATTTCTGGAACACACTGGAAAAGGTATTGAAACGACCTATAAGGATACCAGTTTTAAAATTGGATCTGCCGATTTTGTAAAGATCAAATCAATTTCCAATAATTCAGTTGAGCTGAAGAAACCTGAGAAAACTTCTGTCCATATTAGCAGTAACAATATTTATAAAGGCTGTTTTACATTCAGCAATGCCTATCGTGAAGGGCTTTCAAAATTATTCGAAGATCTAAAAACTAAAAAAGACCTCATCATCCTTTCTGGAGATAATGATGGTGAGCGTGAAAATTTAGAGCTCATGCTGCCAAGGGATACTAAAATGTTTTTCAATCAGCAACCAGGACATAAACTTGAATTTATAAAAAAACTTCAGCAAAACGGCAAAACTGTAATGATGGTTGGCGACGGACTGAATGATGCCGGAGCCTTAGCACAAAGTGATGTTGGAATTGTTGTTTCTGAAGATATAAATGTCTTCTCCCCTGCTTGTGATGGAATTTTGGATGCTTCGGTATTTAAAAACTTGGAGGATTATATAGATCTTTCTCAAAATGGGATCAAGATCATCAAATGGGCATTTTTGCTTTCACTTTTGTACAATCTAATTGGTCTTTCCTTTGCCGTGACAGGACATTTAAGACCAGTGGTTGCAGCTATTTTGATGCCGTTGAGCAGTATAAGTATCGTAGTCTTTACTAGTGTTGCCACACACCTATTCAGTAGGAAAATATCAAGGGATCTAAAATATTAAAAATATGAAGCATCATAATTATACTTACAACCTATTCCTGGAAAAGGACTATACGGCAATCGAAATAGTGAATTTCTTATATAGAGATTTAGAAACAAACGACCCTAAAACCAAGTCTCTGGCTGTAATTGAAATATTGGAAGTATTTGTTAATAGACTCAGGAGTGAGATCTACACCATAAGGATTGAATTAGAAAATGAAGCCGGGAATCATTTTAAAACTCTTACAAATCAACTTGCAGCAGCAGTTACCTACTTAGAAAAGATCATTAATAAAACGATCGCTCACTATAAAAATGGAATAAATTATAAGCTAAGAAAATTGCAACAAATGAGACAAGAAATAGCTGTGATAGGACTGTATCTAGAGGTTTAACAGCATTAAATTTTTTTGCATATATAACTCAAAACATGATTTTGGTCATTTTTTGAAGTAGCCTAGCCAAATACTTTTACAGCAGATTAAAAAACTATGAATATTATTTACATGTTGCTAGGAGTAAGCGTAGTTGTAGCTCTAATTTTCTTCGTTGCATTTATTGTTTCAGTCAAAAAAGGGCAGTATGACGATGTCTATACTCCTTCAGTTCGTATGCTTTTTGAAGACGAACTAGTTAAACCTAACCCAGATAAAAATCAATCTGATTCTAAAGAGAAATCCAACTAACTATGGAATTACAGCAGTTTTATTACGATAATAAGGTCGTAAAGAAGTTTATTATCGCCACTATGTTTTGGGGTTTAATAGGTATGAGTATAGGTCTATTATTAGCCCTTATGTTCTTATTTCCAAACATTACCGATGGAATTCCATGGTTGAGTTTTGGTCGTTTAAGACCCTTACATACCAATGCAGTGATATTTGCCTTTGTAGGAAATGCCATTTTTGCAGGGGTTTATTATTCCAGTCAGCGATTGTTAAAAGCAAGGATGTGGAGCGATGCTCTTAGTAATTTTAACTTCTGGGGGTGGCAGGCAATTATTGTTGCTGCTGCTATTACACTCCCAATGGGTTTTACCTCATCTAAAGAATATGCAGAGCTAGAATGGCCTATAGATATTGCTATAACATTGGTATGGGTTGCTTTTGGAGCAAACCTTATAGGAACCATGATCAAAAGGCGACAACGACACTTGTATGTAGCAATTTGGTTTTACCTCGCAACTTTTGTTACCGTTGCCGTGCTTCATATAATTAATAATATTGAAATCCCTGTAAGTGCTTTCAAAAGTTATTCTGTGTATTCAGGAGTTCAAGATGCGCTTGTACAATGGTGGTACGGGCATAACGCGGTGGCATTTTTTCTTACTACTCCGTTTCTTGGGTTAATGTATTATTTTGTGCCAAAAGCGGCAAATCGTCCCGTTTATTCTTATAGGCTTTCCATTATCCATTTTTGGTCGCTCATCTTCATCTATATATGGGCTGGTCCTCATCACTTATTATATACTTCTTTACCAGATTGGGCACAAAACCTTGGAGTTGCCTTTTCAATAATGCTACTTTTTCCATCTTGGGGAGGGATGATCAATGGATTGCTAACCTTGCGTGGAGCTTGGGATAAAGTTAGAGTAGATCCGGTTTTAAAATTTATGGTGGTTGCAATTACTGGTTATGGGATGGCCACTTTTGAAGGCCCTTTGCTTTCACTCAAAAATGTAAACGCCATTGCGCACTATAGCGATTGGATTATTGCACACGTTCACGTTGGCGCCTTAGCCTGGAATGGATTTTTGACTTTTGGTATGCTATACTGGATGGTACCAAGATTATTCAAAACTAAATTATGGTCTGTAAAATTAGCCAATGTCCATTTTTGGATAGGAACGCTGGGTATAATTATGTATGCATTACCAATGTATGTCGCTGGCTTCCTTCAAGCTTCTATGTGGAAACAATTTAATCCTGATGGAACCTTAACTTACGGAAACTTTTTGGAAACAGTTACAGAAATTATACCGATGTACTGGATGCGTGCCATTGGAGGTAGTCTTTACATCGTGGGAGCGATCGTAATGTTGTATAACATCATCAAAACCGCAAAACAAGGTAGCGCAGTAGAAGATGAACTAGCTGAAGCCGCAGCTCTTACCCGTGTAACCATTAAGCGTGTTAAAGGTGAAGCTTACCATAGCTGGTTAGAAAGAAGACCTGTTAAATTGACCATTTTCGCCACTATTGCTATCCTTATTGGAGGGGCAGCTCAAATTATTCCTTCTTTATTGGTAGATGACTACGTGCCAATAATTTCCAGCGTAAAACCGTATACACCATTAGAACTGGAGGGCCGCGATATTTATATCCGCGAAGGTTGTGTGGGTTGTCATTCACAAATGGTGAGACCTTTTAGAAGTGAGGTAGAGCGCTACGGTGAATATTCCAAAGCTGGAGAATACCGTTATGACTTTCCTTTTCTATGGGGAAGTAAACGTACCGGCCCAGATTTGCATAGGATTGGTCAAAAATATTCCGATAACTGGCACTTAAATCACATGTACGATCCGCAAAGTACTTCAGCAGGTTCAATTATGCCATCATACCAATGGATTATTAAAGATGAGTTAGATAAGAGCGACACCCAAACTAAAATGAGAGCTATGCAAACGCTAGGCGTGCCTTACTCTGATGAAGAAGTTGCCAATGCCGAAAAATGGATGTTAGAGCAGGGGACTAAAATAGAAGAGAATCTATATTCCGATCCAGATTTTGCTTCTACTTATGAAGCCGATAAAAAGTACGCTTCAGAAAATGATCTGGAATTTACCGAAATGCGTAATAGAGAGATCGTTGCGCTCATCGCATACCTTCAACGCTTAGGTACCGATATTAAAGCGAAAGACTTACAGGAAATTTCTAATAATTAAAAAAATAAGGCAATGTTTAAATTTGTAAAAGGCCATATGGAAAGTATAGATGGTGTAGGGATCTATCCTCTTGTTTCCCTACTAATTTTCTTCATTTTTTTTGTAGTCCTATTCTGGTGGGTAATCACCGCGAAAAAAGATTATATAAATAAAGTAAGTAATCTTCCACTGGAAAAAGATGATGAACTAGATAATTCTAAACCACTTCAAAATAATTAATAATGAAACTAGTTTATTCCATATTAAGAGTAGTTGGCCTTGTTGCATTGGCCATTGTTTTGGCAGAAATAAGTCTCGAAAACAATGATAAATACGCGTTTGAAGTCTATCCATTTCTTTGGTTAATAATTGGGGTGGTCTTTCTTATTGCTATCGCTATAGAAATATCTGCAGGTGCACTACATAGTGTCTTATATAAAAGTTTAACACCAGAAGCTAGAGCACAATTCGATCTAACAGAAAATTCTAAAAAAGAAGCGAAACTGGAATGGTGGAGAAAAGCCTATAAAAACTTATTGGATAAAAAGCCTGTTGAAAATGAAGGCGAAATAATACTTGACCATGACTATGATGGAATCAGGGAATTGGACAATAATCTGCCCCCCTGGTGGCTCTATGGGTTTTATGCCACCATAATTTTTGCATTTGTATATATGTTTAAATATCATGTTTTTGATGGCACCACCCAACGTGAAGAATATTTAATAGAAGTTGCTGAAGCGCAGGAAGCAGTGGATGAGTACAAGAAAAATGCGAAAGGATTATTAACTGCAAATACGGTGGAACTCCTAACAGGAGAAACCGATATTAAAGCTGGGAATGCAATTTTCACAGCTAATTGTGTGGCTTGTCATAAAGTTGATGCCGGTGGAGGTATTGGTCCCAACCTTGTGGATTCATATTGGATACTTGGCGGTGGAGTCAAAAATGTGTTCAATACGATTACTGAAGGCGGACGCCCCGGTAAAGGAATGGTAGCCTGGAAGACCAATTTGAAGCCAGATGAAATCGCTCAAGTAACCAGTTATGTCCTAAGCCTGCATGGTACTACACCCTTAGATCCTAAAGAACCGGAAGGGGAATTGTATGTGGACCCAGATGCGCATGTAGAGCAAGTAGAAGTGGAGATGAAAGATTCTACTTCTGTAGAAATTAAGATGGGGTATGATGGGGAATAAAAAAACCTTTCCTGGACTTTAAAAATGAGCCCATTGGGAAATGTTTTGCCTTTTGGATCTCCCCGGAGCGGAAAATAATAAGATTAGAAATCAAGAACCTCGAGCCAAGCCCGCCCGAAGGGTACGGGCAGGCCCAAGAGGTATATCCTGAGTGTTCGGGAGGAAAATAATTTTAAGATCGAAGCCTCCCGATAGCTTTCGGGACGGAGAATTAAACCCATAATGAGGGATTTAAAATAAGGATAATATTTTGGAAAAGCAGGAGAACGAAAGATTTAGGGATAGTATTGGCACGTTGACCGAAGAAGGAAAGCGATCCTGGGTGTACCCCAAGAAACCTTCGGGAGTCCTATACGAATATCGTAAATATGTAAGCTATATTTTACTGGCTTTTTTGGTGTCCGCACCTTTTATTAAAATTAATGGCAACCAGTTTCTAATGTTCAATGTGCTAGAACGCCGGTTTAATATTTTTGGTTTTCCATTCTGGCCTCAAGATTTCTACCTGTTCGTGATCATTATGTTGATTGGCGTAATTTTTATCGCCTTATTTACCGTGGCCTTCGGAAGAATATTTTGTGGATGGATCTGTCCGCAGACCATTTTTATGGAAATGGTTTTTAGAAGGATAGAATACTGGATAGAAGGTGATCGTGGGAAACAGATCCGGTTGGAGAAACAAGAATGGAATGCAGATAAGATCAGGAAAAAAGGAATAAAATGGAGTATTTTCTTTGTGATTTCTTTTTTGATCGCCAATGTATTTCTAGCTTATTTAATAGGGAGTGACCGACTGATGCTTTATGTAATGGATGGTCCGGAAGCACATCTTAGCACTCTACTGTCCTTGGTGATCTTTACCGGTGTTTTTTATTTTGTTTTTGCTTGGTTTAGGGAGCAGGTATGTATAATTGCTTGTCCTTATGGTAGATTACAAGGAGTCTTATTAGATAACAAATCTATCGTTGTGGCTTATGACCATAAACGTGGAGAAAAAGAAAAAGGTCGGGCAAAATTCAAGAAGAATGAAGATAGGGAAGCTAGTGGGAAAGGTGATTGTATAGATTGCTTTCAGTGCGTAAATGTTTGTCCTACCGGAATAGATATAAGAAACGGTACTCAGTTGGAATGTGTGAATTGTACGGCATGTATTGATTCCTGTAATGACATCATGGAAGCAGTAGACTTGCCAAAAGGATTAATACGTTTTACAAGTGAAGAAAATATTGAAAAAAAGACCAAATTCAAATTTACTGCCAGGCTAAAAGGCTACACCGCAGTCCTATTTATACTCGTTTCCCTCTTAACGGGAATGTTGTTTTTAAGAAGTGATATAGAAGCCAATATTTTTAGGTTACCAGGGCAATTATATGAACACAAAGAAGGAACTATAATTAGCAATGTGTACACTTATAAATTGCTTAACAAAACTTCCAAAGCTTTTGATAAAATACATTTTGAGCTGGTTTCTCATAAAGGAACTATCGAACCGGTTAAAACCGATCTTATTGTTCCTGCACGCGGGATGGCAGAAGGCACCTTATTTATCGAGATAGACCAAAGTGCCCTTAAGAACGAAAAAGATAAAATAAAGATAGAAGTGTATAGTGGCGATATTTTAATTGAAACCACTAAAACTAATTTTCTGGGGCCAAGAAGTTATAGATAGATGTGAGGTGTGAGAGGTGAGGTGTGAGGAGTGAGGAGTTTGTGGTTTGTGGTTTGTGGTTTGTGGTTTGTGGTTTGTGGTTTGAAATAAACTTTAAAAAGGGCTTGAAACAATTAATAAAAATAAAGATTATGAAAATGAACTGGGGAACAGGAATGGTATTGGTTTTGGCTGCATTTATAAGCTTCATTATGTATTTTGTGGTGACCATGCTAACAAACAAAGATTACACTCAAGATCTGGTTGTTGAGGACTATTATAAGGCCGAGTTGCATTATCAAGAGGAAATAGATGCCGAAGAAAATGCACTGGCGTTAAAGGATAATGTTTCCGTTTTAAACACAAATGGTACTTGGAGTGTGGTATTACCAAAAGCTATTGATTTAACTGAAATTGAAGGTGCAATTCATTTATATCGTACTTCTAACAAAGTACTTGATTTTGAGATTCCGCTAACTGGTTTAAAAACAAATGAGGTAATAATTCCTAATGAAAAAATGATAGATGGCCGCTGGAATATTATGGTCAACTGGACTTATAAGAACGTAGAGTATTTATTCAAAAAAGAGATCAATTATTAGAATATGCTATTATCTGCCTTCATATTTGGTCTATTAGGAAGTTTACATTGCGTGGGAATGTGCGGTCCTATTGCTTTTTTATTACCTGTAGATAGGGATAATAATTTACGAAAACTCTTTCAGATCTTTCTATATCACTTCGGAAGGCTTTTCGCATATAGCATTATTGGTTTAGCATTTGGACTTGTTGGAAAAAGTCTTTCGCTTTTTGGGATGCAGCAGCAACTTTCTATTTTTATAGGAGTACTAATGTTGCTTGTTATATTTCTTCCAACCAAAATATTTAATAAATATAATTTCTCAAAACCTCTTTTTGGGTTGATTGGCAAAGTTAAAAATAGCCTGGGAAAAGAGCTTAAAAAGAAAAATCCGGATACGTTCTTTACTGTAGGCTTCTTAAACGGGTTTTTACCTTGTGGTTTGGTTTATATGGCTGTATTTGGTGCAATAGCCGGAGGCAGCGCATTGCAGGGAAGCCTTTATATGTTGCTATTTGGTTTGGGTACTATTCCATTAATGACCACTGCCATCTGGGTTGGAAATTTTTTATCTGGAAAAGTCCGACAGCACGTAAGAAGATCGATACCTGTGTTTTTAAGTATTATAGCCATTCTATTTATCTTAAGAGGACTTGGTCTTGGAATTCCTTATGTATCACCAAAACAGATGACTGAAAATGTTGGTGCTAATTACGAATGTCAACCAATTACAAATAATTAATCTTTAATAATTGAAATTATGATTCTACAAACTATTATTCCCCTCGTTAATTGGGGCATGGGAACTGCACTAATTATTGTTTTTGGAGTTGTTTGTGTTGCATTGGTTATACTCGTAGTGAATATGATTAATAGTGATAAGAAGAAAAAGAAGGATTAAGGAATTATTAATTCTCTTGTTTAGCGATATTCAGAGGTAATACTTTCCGAAGAAATAGTACTTGATAAGGTTTCTATGACTCCAAGTGCAGCTCTTTCTCCAGAAATCATAGCGGCATTTAGAGAACCATTTAATTGGGTGTCCCCTGCTAAAAATATACTCGTCGTTAAACGCGTCTCAGATGCTAACATTTCATATCGTATATCCTTTAATTTCGGTAAGGCCATTGGTATATCATATTGCTTTATAAACTTACAAGAATGAATATTACAATGTTCTTTTAATTCTGTTTTCACCCGTTCAATAAGTATTTCATCAGATAGGTTTTGATTATCTACTACAGTTACCGAAAGCAATTCTTTATTTGCTGTTGTATAGGTGCCTATACTTGTGTGGTAAAAAATATTATTTATTAGTGTTCCAGCTTCAGGAATAAGACCGATTATTGGTTTGATCATAACTCTCCCTTCAGTTTCAAAATATAAGGTATGGCAGGACTTCCATTTGGTTGATTGATTTTTTAAATTGGAAATCAAGCTACTTGCCTCCGTAGCAATTATAGTAAAATGACTTTCTAATTTTGTGTTATCGTCAAGAGTTATTTCCCCATCTTTTATTGATGTTACTTTCGTATTAAATTTGAAAGTAGTATTATTTAGGTTTTGTAAAAGTTGCTTAGGAATCGCTTCAATTCCAGCTTTCGGTAAACTTGCATATCCTTCTCCAAACATTTTATAAACAAACTCGAACATTCTACTAGATGTTTCAAGTTTTGTCTCTAGAAATATCCCACTGAAAAAAGGTTTGAAGAATTTAGAGATCATTTCTTCAGAAAAACCGAAATCTAATAAATATTGAAGCGTTGTTTTTTCCGATTTCACGAAAATTTCTGACAGAGATGTTTTCTTAAGAAGTTGATTTAGCTTGAGTACTTTTAATTTATCTGAAATAGTTCCTATGCCTGAAGTCAATGTTGGAATGAGTAAGGATAGGTCTCTTAAAGGGTCTCCAATTGTTTTAGTATTTCCATTATTAAAAATAGTTGCTCCAGGAAGAAATTTCTGTAATTCTAAGGCTTCAAAATTCAAATATTTCTTTGCAGCCGGATATGCCGTGAGCAATACTTGAAATCCGTGATCCAATTGATAACCATCTATAATATCGGTTTTTACTCTTCCACCAACGCGATCTGTTGCTTCAATAATAACCGGACTAAAACCATTATCTTCTAAAACTCTGGCAGCAATAAGTCCGCTTACTCCAGCGCCAATGATGTGTATTTTAAAATCTAGTTTATTCATAAGTGTATTATTTACTAAAAAACAGAAAAGTCTTCCTATTGGCTAATTTAATAGTTTAAATTTTGTTTAACTATTTACTTGCAAAAGTAAACAAATATATAGGTATGTTTGCGTCAAAGTAAAATTTTAGATAGTTAATACTTATTATAAATATGAACAAAACAGCCATTATACGTTGCGAACACTTCAATGCAGCTCACAGATTACATAATACTAACTGGAGCGATGAAAGAAATCAAGCCGTTTTTGGGAAATGTAATAATCCCAATTATCATGGACACAATTATGACTTAGAGGTGAAAATCATTGGACTCTGTGATCCTCAGACTGGTTATGTAATTGATACAAAAATTCTTTCCCGCCTTATCAAAGATAAAATACTAGATAGGTTCGATCACAAAAACCTAAACTTAGATACAAAGGAATTTGAAAGCTTAAATCCTACTGCAGAAAATATCGCAATGGTTATATATAACCTACTTAAACCAGAATTAGATGAAAGTCTAGAGTTGAAAATAAAGTTATATGAAACACCAAGAAACTATGTTGAATATCCTTATTTGTAAATAGCATAATTTATAACAGTCTATTCATGGCCGATAGGCTCATAGATAAACCCTATATAATTATGATAATTTTGTTTATTGTTTTTAATTATTTATTAAACAATGTTGTAAATTTGATTAATCGGTGAAGAAATATATCAAGTGGATAATTAAACTTCGAAAATATTTTAGCCGAACATAATATATTCTTATATAATAAAATAGATGGAATTCAAAACAGCAGATTTCGCACCTACCAATGGTAACAGAATTAGTAATTTTTCCTTTGATGAGATAGGAGATGACCATTTTTATACTGGCTTAGAAACTCCCATGAGATCGGATGCATTTGAAATGTCTGATCTAGAAAAAAAAGAAAAAATCTCCGATTTGTTTGCACAGATAATGGATGTTATGGGACTGGATCTTACAGATGATTCGCTAAGAGGGACGCCAAATAGGGTTGCTAAAATGTATATTGAAGAAATCTTCTCTGGACTTAATCCTGCTAATAAGCCTAAGATCGCACTTTTTGAAAATAAATATCAGTATAATCAAATGTTGGTTGAAAAGAATATTACATTTTATTCTAATTGCGAACATCACTTCGTTCCAATAATTGGTCAAGCTCACATAGCTTACGTGTCTTCTGGTAAAGTTATTGGGCTTTCTAAGCTCAATAGAATTGTACAGTATTATGCAAAACGCCCACAAGTACAAGAGCGATTAACAAATCAAATAGCAATGGAGCTAAAGGCTATATTAAATACAGAGGATATTGCCGTTATCATTGACGCAAAGCATTTATGTGTTTCGTCTCGTGGAGTTAAAGATGATACCTCTGCTACCGTTACCACTTATTATGGTGGCGTATTTGAAAAACCACACAAAATTGCTGAATTACAAAACTATTTAAACCAATAAATTGGTTAGATAGTTAAAAATCATAAGATGAAGAAAAAATTTAGACATTCCATCTTTTGATCTTAGACCAACGGCTATCGCAAATAATCGGTAAAATTCTAAAGGAGAATCGGTTTATCCCTAGAAATTGAATATTTCGGCACTTTTGGGATATACAATTATTAAAAATTATCGGATAATAAGGAAGCTTTAAAACAAAGGAAGCTTTAATAATATTGAAAATGCGGAGTATTAAGAAACTCTTATTCTTTAATAGATGCTTACATATTGAACTTATTAGGTATTTAATTTAGTATTCAATAAGAATCATGGGATTCCAGTTTCTTAAGTTCGTTTAATTAGTGCTTATATCCTTAAGCGAATATGTTTTCTTTTGAATATAAAAAGCAAACCTGATTACAGTCATATTTTACCAGCTTATCTTCTTTTATCTTTAGTATAGAAAAAAAGTTTCACTTAAATTCTATAAAGATGTCAAGTAAAAACGTATCAAATAAAGAGGTTCATTCAAATGCGGCTTCTTCCAACACTAATAGTACCATGAAGGGGCTTGTTTATGATGGGCCAGGGAAAATAGGATTCAAAAATGTTCCAAAACCAGAAATTAAAAATGCGACAGATGCCATTGTGAAAATGGTTAAAACCACCATTTGTGGGACAGATTTAGGCATATTGCATGGCAAAACGCCTTCTGTAAAACCAGGAACTACCTTAGGTCATGAAGGTGTTGGAGTGATTGAAGAAGTTGGTAGTGGTGTGAGTAATTTTAAGAAAGGTGATCGTGTAATTATTTCATGCATTACCGCATGTGGAAGTTGTGAGTATTGTAAAAAGCAAATGTATAGCCATTGCAAAGATGGAGGTTGGATCTTGGGGCATATTATTAATGGAACCCAAGCAGAGTATGTTCGTATTCCGCATGCAAATAATAGTCTTTATATTGCTCCTGAAGGGGTAGATGATGAAGCCTTGGTAATGTTGAGTGATATTTTGCCTACAGGCCTTGAGATTGGCGTGATCAATGGTTGTGTAAAACCAGGTAATACTATTGCGATTGTTGGTGCCGGCCCAATTGGTATGTCTGCCCTTCTTACCGCACAATTTTATTCTCCTGCCAAAATTTACATGATAGATATAGATGAAAATCGGTTGAAACTAGCAAAAAAATGGGGAGCTACAGACACCATTAATTCTGGAACTGAGGATGCCATTAAAAAAATACTTTCTGAAACAGCTGATGGTGTAGATGTAGCTATTGAAGCCGTAGGAGCTCCTGTAACATTTGATATCTGTCAACAGATCGTACGTCCTGGTGGGAATATTGCCAATATAGGAGTACATGGAAAAAGTGTAGATCTTAAAATTCAAGATCTGTGGATTAAAAATATTACTATCACCATGGGATTAGTGAACACCAACACAACACCTATGCTTCTTAAAACAGTGACCTCTAAAAAAATCCAGCCAGAAAAATTAATCACACATCACTTTAAATTGGACGAGATTATGAGAGCTTATGAAGTTTTTGGTAATGCATCTGAAGAAAAAGCGTTAAAAATAATTCTGACTAACTAAGGATATTTAAAGGGTTTAATTAAGAAATAAAGGTAAGTCCAACTAAAATTAATAAGAATCAAGAACCTCGGGGCAATCCCACGAGATGTGTCCCGATGGTTCGGGAGGAAAATACTTTTAAAAATTCGAGGCAAGTCCGCCTGAATGTTTCGGGCAGGCCTCGGGGAACCTGCCCAGCCGGTCAGGCGGGTTAAACCCTCAATGAGGGATTCAATAACCTAATAAATATATAAATAATGGATGCACACTATTATAATGTAGATGTAAACTGGGAAAACACTCGTAAAGGCGTTATGTGTTCTTCTGAATTAAGTACAAAAAATGGAGTTTGTATAGAGGTAGCCACACCACCAGAATTCTCGAAAGGGATCGAAGGCATTTGAAATGTCTGATCTAGAAAAAAAAGAAAAAATCTCCGATTTGTTTGCACAGATAATGGATGTTATGGGACTGGATCTTACAGATGATTCGCTAAGAGGGACGCCAAATAGGGTTGCTAAAATGTATATTGAAGGAATCTTCTCTGGACTTAATCCTGCTAATAAGCATAAGATCGCACTTTTTGAAAATAAATATCAGTATAATCAAATGTTGGTTGAAAAGAATATTACATTTTATTCTAATTGCGAACATCACTTCGTTCCAATAATTGGTCAAGCTCACATAGCTTTCGTGTCTTCTGGTAAAGTTATTGGGCTTTCTAAGCTCAATAGAATTGTACAGTATTATGTAAAACGCCCACAAGTACAAGAGCGATTAACAAATCAAATAGCAATGGAGCTAAAGGCTATATTAAATACAGAGGATATCGCGGTTATCATAGACGCAAAGCATTTATGTGTTGCGTCTCGCGGAGTTAAAGATGATACCTCTGCTACCGTTACCACTTATTATGGTGGCGTATTTAAAAAAACCACACAAAATTGCTGAATTATAAAACTATTTAAACCAATAAATTAGTTAGATAGTTAAAAATCATAAGATGAAGAAAATGTATAAGACATGCCATCTTTTGATTTAGGACCATTAATTGGCTTAGGAATATAAGTGCTAACAATGGCTATCGCTAAAAAGCGGTAAAATTCTAAAGAAAATAATTTAATAAAACTCTTTGAAAGCTTTCTATATCCCTTTGGAAGGCTTTTCGCATATAGCATAATTAATTTAGCATTTGGACTGTTTGGAAAAGTCTTTCGCTTTTTAGGATGCAGCAGTAACTTTCTATTTTCATAGGAGTTCTCATGTTACTGGTTATATTTTTTACTGTATGTCCGCTTTTGTTCCAGTAAATAGTTTTTTATTAATTAATTACAGGTTGTTACCGTCATGCTGAACTTGTTTCAGCATCTCAAATATGTGGTATAAGACCCTGAAACAAGTTCAGGGTGACGCGACCATTTCAGATAGGATAATTTGGTCACTGGACTCTAAACGGATATACAAATATTTTTTCAACTAAAATCTTTATTGAACACAATTTCTCGAAACTTTTTTATAATAACTAGTAAAATTAAGAAGGCGTAAAAATTCTTGATAGCCCTAATATTTGATATTCTATTGCTTGTTATCAAGACGCTTTTTATAAAATTGTTTCTTCGAATATTTACCTATTGAATTTTCTCTATATGTTATAATTGATAATCCAGCTTCAAAGTATGGGTTAATTCCAATTTATATAATCCTATTTAAAGAGAATTAATCATTTAAGGATAAGTGATTAATATTTTCTCACAAAAACAACCTACTCTTTTAAATTATTTTCTAAGCATTCTTTGCTATAAAGGACTTTTTTGTCCTAAATATGATCAACATCATATTTTACCGTTGGCTTTACTGATATTTTTGATAAATAATCAATCTTTCAAACTATGAGAAGTCTAACTAAAATTATTTTTTTCTTCGGAATAACGCTCCTGTTAAGTTGTGGCGGTAAAGAAGAAAAAAAGGAAAACGAAGAAGTTAAATTGGGAAACTATGAAAAAAAAGAAGTAGTAAACCAAGATAAAAAGCAGCCAGAAGTAGCGCTAATTGACATGTCTAATAAGGGAATTGGTCCGGTGAAAAATCTGGAACTTCCTAATACCATAGACCAAGGAATGGTAACTAAAGGAAAAATGAATTTTGATGCCAAATGTCTTGCTTGTCATAAAACTCATAAAAAGTTTATAGGACCAGCTCCTGTAGGTATATTGGATAGAAGATCTCCAGAATGGGTAATGAATATGATATTAAATCCAAGTGAAATGGTTCAAAAAGATCCAATCGCTAGGCAATTGCTTATAGATCATAATGGTTCACCTATGGCAGATCAAGGCTTAACAGAAGAAGAAGCACGTCAAATCCTAGAATACTTCAGAACCCTGAAATAAGAATCAACCATAAAAAACACTATCATGAAAATTACTTTTCAATTATATAGCTTGTTTGCTTTAATTCTGCTCTTTACAGGTTGCAAGGATAATCAGGAAGCTAAAGAAAGTGACATAAATACCACTTCAGAAATCTCCAATACAGATCCTGATGAAAGACAAGGTCAGGCATTTATAAAGGATGATGAGTCCACGCCTAATGTACTGGATATAGCCATTGGCAGTAAAGATCATACCACACTTGTTGCTGCAGTAAAAGCAGCAGAATTGGAAAATGTACTTGTAAATGCAGGACCACTTATGGTTTTTGCACCTACCAATGCAGCTTTCAATGAGCTTCCAGATGGTACTGTAGAAGACCTCTTGAAACCCGAAAATAAAGAGAAACTAGCACTTATACTTAAACATCATGTAACACCTGGCAACTATGATAAAGAATTTCTGAAGAAGTTCAAAAAATTGGGACAGGCCAGTGATCAAAGTATTAAAGTGGAAGTAAAAGGTGACGATGTATATGTGGGCGGCGCAAAAATTATTGCCAGTATCCCTGCCGGGAACGGAATCGTTCATGTGGTAGATAAAGTAATCTTACCTATAAAATAAAGAACCTCGGGCTAAGCCCAAGAGGTATGAACAAAAAAATACTTTTAAAAATTCGAGGCAAGCCCGCCTGAATGAAATTCTTTTCGGGCAGGCCTCGGGAAATAAACCCTCAATGAGGGATTAAAATTCAACCAAATTTTTATATAATGAGAAAATCAATAAATATATCAATATTAGTTCTCCTAATAACCGGATTATTTAGTTGCAATACTAATGATTCTAAAGATGGGGATAAAGGGGCTTTAGCTTCTAATGCAGCTGAAAAAGTATATGTTGCACCAGGTGAACATGATGAGTTCTACGCTTTTGTTTCTGGTGGGTACAGTGGTAACTTAACTGTATATGGATTGCCTTCAGGTAGAATGTTCAAAGAAATTCCTGTTTTTTCGCAATTCCCAACCAGTGGATATGGTTATTCTGAAGAAACCAAACCTATGCTAAACACTTCTCATGGTTTTATTCCATGGGATGATGCTCACCATCCAGATATTTCACAAACCAGTGGGAAGTTAGATGGACGCTGGGTTTTTATCAATGGAAACAATACTCCTAGGATTGCTAAAATAGATCTAAAGACTTTTGAAACTACAGAAATTATTGAAGTTCCGAATTCTGCGGGTAACCATAGTTCTTCTTTTGTAACTGAAAACACAGAATATGTAGTTGCAGGTACAAGATTTTCGGTTCCAGTACCGCAACAGGATATTGCAATCAATGAATACAAAGGAAAGTTCAAAGGAGCCCTTTCTTTTATTAGCGTAGATCCAGAAGATGGCATAATGAGCATCAAGTTTCAACTTATGATGCCTGGATTTAATTATGACCTTTCTCACCCAGGACGTGGAAAATCTCATGGCTGGTTCTTTTTTACCACTTATAATACTGAAGAAGCGAATTCTTTGTTAGAGGTAAATGCTTCACAAAATGACAAAGATTTTATTGCAGCGGTAAACTGGAAAAAAATTGAAGAATATGTGAACAATGGTGGTGGTAAAATGATGCCAGCGAACTATGCTCATAATGTTTATGATGATGATACGCATACCGCTACTTCTACCATGATGAAAGAGGTATTGGTAGTAGATCCTTTGGAAGTTCCAGGAGCTGTATTCTTGCTTCCTACTCCTAAATCCCCACACGGGGTTGATATAGATCCATCTGGTGAATATATTATTGGAAATGGAAAACTTTCTGCCGATTTAACCATACACTCGTTCACAAAAATGATTAGTGCCATCGAAAACAAAAAATTTGACGGTGATGCCTATGGAATTCCGATCTTGAAATTCGAAGAAATATTGAGAGGAACAGTAAAACAAGCTGGATTAGGCCCACTTCATACCGAATTTGATGGTAAAGGAAATGGTTATACCACATTCTTTATCTCTTCAGAACTGGTAAAATGGGATTTGGAAACCCTTGAGGTGATAGACCGTAAACCCAACTATTATTCTGTAGGACACGTGATGATCCCTGGAGGAAATTCTGCACATCCCTTTGGTAAGTATGCAGTTTCAATGAACAAAATTACAAAAGACCGTTATTTACCAACAGGGCCAGAATTAGAGCACTCGGCACAATTATTTGATATTACAGGAGAAAAAATGGAGCTTTTATTGGATTTCCCAACTCATGGGGAACCTCACTATGCTGCTGGAATTCCGGCAAGTATTATCAAAGAAAATTCTCAAAAAATCTATAAACTTGCCGAGAACGAGCATGAATACGCCGCGATTGCCAACGGAGATGCCAGAGTGGAACGGGATGGAAACGAAGTTCATGTTTATATGACCATGATTCGTAGCCACTTTACCCCAGATAATATTGAAGGAATTAAAGTTGGGGATAAAGTGTATTTCCACATCACAAATCACGAGCAGGATTTTGATGTACCTCACGGTTTTGCTATGATTGGTGCTAATAGTTCAGGCTTGCTTATTATGCCCGGACAAACCAAAACAACGGTATGGGAACCTAAGGAAGTGGGAGTATGGCCTTTCTATTGTACAGATTTCTGTTCAGCACTGCACCAAGAAATGCAAGGTTATGTTAGAGTTTCTCCAAAAAGTTCCAAGCTTGAACTTAGCTGGTCACTTGGGGAAGATTAATAAATACAATGTTAATTAGTTGAAAATCCAAATGAAGAACTTTAATCCCTCCATTTGGTTCCAAAGACAGGGGTTCAGTTTATTCCCCTGTCTTTTTAAATTGAGAACCTCGGCGGAAGCCCATGAGGTATGTTCCATACTGTTCGGGAGGAAAACACTTTGAAAATTCTAGACATCGCGATAGTTATCGGGACTGGAAATTAAATCCTTAAAAAGGGATTAAAACTTATTAAATACAATCTTCTTACCACTTAGTTTCAAAATTATAAAACATGAAAAAAGCAGGTATCATAATGATCATCGGTTCCTTACTGTTACTGGGACTCTTTAAATTCCCTCTATGGAATATCATGCTTGGTGCGCCCCAATATCCTGAACCTATGGGTATGGATATTTATATAACCGGAATTCAAGGTGTACAGGAGTTCGATATTCAAAATATAGACGGACTCAACCATTATATAGGAATGAAAACCATTCCAAAACCAGAAGAAATGTGGGAATTTAATGTTTTTCCAATCGTTATTGGAGGCATGGCTGCTTTGGGGGTAATTATAGGGATTTTAGGTTTCTTAGGAAAAGTGAATGCCTGGTGGTTCTTGGGCTGGTTAGTATTCATGTCTGTTTTAGGGGTATTGGGCATGTATGACTTTAATGCCTGGCTTACGGACTATGGAACCAATCTCGATCCCAACGCAATTATGAAAATGACTAATCCCGATGGTTCGCCCATGTCCTACAAACCACCTCTTTTTGGACACCAGAAAATGCTAAATTTTGATGTGGATTCTTATCCGGCAGTGGGAGCCTATCTTATGTTTGCGGGAATGTCACTTACATTAATTGCTTTTTTTATAGGAAAAAAGGAATGGAAACCCAAATATGTCAAATAATGAAGACCTCAATTTATTTAGTGCTTATCTCACTGATTTTAGTTTCATGCGAAGTAAATCCTCAACCCATAAATTATGGGAATGAAGCCTGTGAATTCTGTAGTATGACTATAGTGGATAAACAACACGCCAGCCAACTGGTTAATTCCAATGGGAAAGCCTATAATTTTGATGCGATAGAATGCATGATTAATTATTCTGAAGAAAATAAAGAAACTGCTTATAAACTTTACCTGATCAACGATTTTGATAATCCAGGAGCACTAATAGATGCTAAGACTGCTACTTATTTAGTAAGCCCTGAGATATCCAGCCCTATGGGAGCCAATCTCTCTGGATTTGATTCAGAAAAAGCTGCACAGCAAGTAAAAGAAAAGTTTAAAGGAGAATTATATAATTGGGAATCTGTGAATATAAAACTTAAGTAAAACTCAGCATTAAAGAAAATAGAAGTACATCCATATTATTTAGGCTCAATCTAAAAAAAGTATAACTAGAATATAGATCTACTGTCTTTATGCCTAATAAAAAATTGAGGCTTCTTTTTCAAAACCAATCTAAGAATTTCAAATTAGCCATCTCAGAATGAAACACCTTTCTTATTTTTCAATCATTTTGCTGCTCTTATTAAGCACTTCAAGTTATGGAAATGATTTGGAAGTTTGTAAATCTTGTACGTATAAATCCATAAAAGAGGCAGTAGAAAAAGCAGCTCCTTTCGATACGATATATGTTAAAGAAGGAACTTATTATGAATTTAATATTGAGATCACCAAACCACTCACAATAATTGGAGAAAACAATCCAATAATAGATGGTAAAAATAAAGGTGAGATCATTACTATTCAGGCAGATAATGTAACAATAGACGGACTGACAATTGTGAATGTGGGAACCAGTTATACCACAGATTTTGCTGCAGTACGAGTGGTAAAAAGTGAGAATTTCTTACTTCAAAATTTGAAACTTCAGAAATTGTTCTTTGGTATCTACTTGGAGAAATCCAATAATGGGAAAGTTTTAAACAATACGATTACTGGAGATGCAGTTCACGAATATAGTTCTGGGAACGGCATTCAGCTTTGGTATTGCAGGAATGTAGAAGTTCGTGGAAATACTATAAAAAAAGTTAGAGATGGAATTTATCTAGAATTTTCAGACGAAATATTAATAAGTGATAATAATAGTTCCGGAAACCTTCGATATGGGTTACACTTTATGTTTTCTAACCATGACACCTATATAAATAACGTTTTTGCAAATAATGGTGCGGGCGTGGCGGTAATGTTTTCCAAATTTATAATAATGAAAAACAACACTTTCAAAAAAAATTGGGGTTCGGCTTCTTTCGGATTGTTGCTGAAAGAAATAAACGATTCAGAAATTTCACATAATACTTTTGAAGAAAATACGGTGGGGATTAATGTGGAAGGCTCCAACCGAGTGACCTATACTCACAATGATTTCAAAAATAACGGATGGGCGATTAAAGTACGTGGTGCATGTTATTTTAATGTTTTTGAAAAGAATAATTTTCTATATAATTCATTCGATATTTCCTACAATAGCCGAATTAATGACAATAAATTCCATGGGAATTATTGGAGTAATTATACGGGATATGACCTGGATAAAGATGGGATTGGTGATATCCCCTACCGTCCTGTGAAACTGTTTTCTTATATCGTGAACCGCACTCCAGAAACTATTATTCTTTTAAGAAGCCTGTTTATAGATATCATAGATTTTTCTGAAAAAGTTTCTCCCGTGTTTACGCCAGATAATTTATTGGATGAGAATCCATTATTAAAACCAATTCGTCATGATTGAGATTGAACATTTACATAAAAAATTTGGCAGCAACCAAGTTTTAAAAGGCATCGATCTGGAAATCGAGAAAGGCGGCATATTTGCCGTTTTAGGTCCAAATGGTTCTGGGAAGACAACCCTTATTAAAAGTATCTTGGGGATGGTTATTCCAGATTCAGGAATTATTAAGCTGGATGGCAAAAAAGTTAAAGGGCAGTGGAAATACCGTAATGAAATTAATTACTTACCTCAAATTGCCAACTTTCCTGGTAATTTGAAAGTAAAGGAATTAATTAATATGATTAAAGATTTGCGCTCAGGAACAAATGCCGAAGATCAACATTTGATAGAACTTTTTCGGCTTCAGCCATTTTTAGACAAAAAATTGAGTAATCTTTCTGGAGGTACTAAACAAAAGGTAAATCTCGTACTTACTTTTATGTTCGATAGTCCTTTAATCATCTTGGATGAACCTACTACAGGATTAGATCCTATCTCGCATTTACGCTTAAAAGATCTTATTTTAACTGAAAAAGCCAAGGGAAAAACCATTCTAATTACCTCCCATATCATGAGTTTTGTGGAAGAAATGGCCGATGAAATTGTCTTTCTTTTAGAGGGAAAAATCTATTTCAAGGGCAGCATAAATGAATTAAAGACCAAAACTCAGCAACCAGATTTTGAACATGCCATTGCTAACATTTTAACTACAAGTGATGCTTAAAATATTAAAATATAGTTTTTTCGATTTAATGCGTAGCCGTTGGAGCTATGTGTATTTTTTATTCTATTTACTTTTGGGTGTCGTACTATTATTTTTAAACAACGATCTTTCCAAAGCTGTAATTACGCTCATGAATGTAATTATCATTCTTGTACCTCTAATTGGGACAATTTTTGGAGTGATGTATTATTATAATTCCAGGGAATTTACAGAATTACTGTTAGCACAGCCTGTAAAACGTAGTTCTATCTTCTTAGGACAATATCTTGGTGTGTCATTTTCTTTAGCTATGAGCTTAGTAATTGGGCTTGGAATACCTTTCATTTTCTATGGAATCTTCAATAGTAGCGCAATCTGGGACTTTTCTCTGTTGTTAATAACAGGAGCTTTTCTCACATTTATTTTTACAGCCTTAGCATTTGTAATAGCCTTAGCTAACGAGAATAAGATCAAAGGTTTTGGATATGCTATTTTACTATGGTTATTTATGGCTGTAATATATGATGGTCTTTTTCTAATGTCTTTGATGTATTTTGAAAACTATCCGCTGGACAAATTTTCTCTGATTGCAACCATGCTGAATCCTGTAGATCTATCTCGAGTTCTCATCTTACTAAAACTGGACATCTCGGCTTTACTTGGATATACGGGAGCAGTTTTCCAGAAGTTTTTCGGAACTAATTTTGGATTAATAATTTCTTTAGCAATGTTGATATTGTGGGTATTAATCCCAACTGGAATTATCTACAGAATGGCAAAAACAAAGGATTTCTAAAACTTAAAAATTTTTCTGAAGAAATCTCTAAAACACTAAAACCTCATAACATTTTATGAGGTTTTAGTGTTCTTCAAATTTGATTGTAATTAGCTAGGCCAAAAATCTAAAGGTTTATTTGAAATTTATTAAAAGCTGACCAGCGTCATATATCTAATTGTAAAAGTTAGTCACCTTTATCAATTAAACCTTAATTATAATGCAAATATTAACACCTCATAAATTCCATATTCCCGTTATGGGTCTCGCATATTCCATAGATTCTCCTATTAAAGTGGCTCGTTTTGGTATAAATTCAACAATTTCTATTATTGAAGATAATTTACTGGAAGCAATGAGAAAACATTACTCTAAAAAATATGGAGAAGATTATGTGTTCATCAGTTCTAAAGAAAAAGATTATCGCATAAAGCGAATCACAAATTATCTTAGCCTTGTGCAAAGGCTTGTGAATATTGAATTTGAAAAGATCAAAGCTTCCACTTTCACATTTGGTTCAGATCTTATGAAGTATTTTGAAATGCTTCCGGATAGTGGAGAACTAAAAAATATCTTTGAAAAATTTTTACTCACGGAAAATGTTTCAGAAAAAGAAAATTTAGCAGTCCTCTTAAAAGAAAAAATGAAACCTGGCGCGATAGAAGTTAATATCATGACCAAAGTGGACAAAGACAATCTTGATAAAAATAACCTACCAATCCCTAATGCTTCAGACGCGCTAACCGCTTTAAAAGCCTATGCTTGCAGTGATTTAAAGGATTCTGCAATTGTATTTTCTGCCGGACTTAATCCCAGATTATATAATTATATGGAAGATTTCCGAGAATTCGACGCAGATGTTTCTGGATATTTTCATAAAAAAGTGGTTATTAAAGTAAGCGATTATCGATCTGCACTTATACAAGGTAAATATTTAGCCAAAAAAGGAATTTGGGTAAGCGAATTTCGAATTGAATCTGGTTTAAATTGTGGCGGTCATGTTTTCGCCACCCCGGGATTACTTATGGGTCCTATTTTAAATGAATTTAAAGAAAAAAAAGAAGAACTTCTTGAAAGCTTGTTCAGCTTATATAATCCAGCGATAATAGCAAAAGGACAGCAAGGATTTCCCAAGCCCCACCCTATCAAAATTACCGTACAAGGTGGTATTGGCACCTCCCAAGAAGATAATATGCTCCACAATTATTATAAGGTGGATAGTACAGGCTGGGGAACTCCTTTTTTACTTTGTCCCGAAGCCACTACGGTAGATAAAGAAACGCTTCAGCTATTGCTGAATTCTAAAGAAAAAGATGTGATAAGAAGTCAGTCTTCCCCTCTTGGAGTAGGCTTTAATTATTTAAAAGGAACCAGTGCAGAAACCGAAAGACTTAATCGTATTGAAAAAGGAGCACCTGGTAGTCCTTGTACCGAGAAATTTTTGGTTTCCAATACTGAATTCACAAAAAAGCCAATCTGTACCGCTTCTCGTAAATATCAAAAATTAAAGATCAAGCAGCTCGAAGAAAGTGATTTATCTGAAATAGAGTACCAGCAGCAAAAAGAAGATGTACTTAGTAAAGAATGTCTTTGTGTAGGACTTAGCAATGCCGCAGCATTGAATTATGAAGTACCATTCCTAAAAAAACAACAAGCTGTAACTATTTGTCCCGGTCCCAATATTGTCAATTTTTCAAAGCTATCCACTTTACGTGAAATGAGCGACCATATTTATGGCCGTTCCAACCTTATGCATCAAAAAGGCAGGCCACATATGTTTGTGAGGGAAATAGAATTATATATAGATTTTCTTGAACAACAAATTACACGTACGCAAAATCCGGAGAAACGAATGCTTAAAAACTGGGGGACTTTTTGCAACAATCTTATTGATGGAATTGATTATTATCGGGAATTGTTGAAAAAACAAATATTGGAAAACAATCAAGAAGAATTTGAAAGCTCTCTGAAAAAAGCCGAACTAACTATTCTGAAGTTGAAAGACAGTCTTCTCAAAACGGGTTAATAATAATCTAGAATCTCGGAGAATTAGCCCCTCAATGAGGGGTTTAATCGATTTAAATTTTATAAAAATGGGACAATTAATAAAAAATTCTATAGCAAGAGCAATCAATTATACAGAATATAATTTGCTTTTCAAGCAATTGGTAGCTGAAGGAAGAACAACCGGAGAAGCTAGCCCAGAGAGAATAAATTTTACTAAACTCAATTTTAGCAGAAATAAACGCCTGGACAAAACCATCCAGTTATCAGAAGAACAAAAGAAATTCTTTAAAGATATAAATGAAAAGCAAACCTGGCTGGTAATTACAGAATCGTGGTGTGGAGATGCAGCCCAGAGTATTCCATTCTTTAATAAAATCGTGGAAATTTCAGAAAATATAGAGCTGAAAATTGTTTTGCGCGATGAGAACCCGGAACTTATGGATGCGTACTTAACAAATGGGTCCCGTTCTATTCCTAAATTAATAGTTCTTGACAAGGACTTTCAGGTAATCAAAACTTGGGGTCCACGCTCCAAAGCAGCTGCCAAAATGATGGATGATTATATTCTGGAAAATGGGGAACAAGACGACCAACTTAAAACAGAACTTCAAGTTTGGTACAATAAAAATAAAGGAGAGGCCATTCTTCAAGAAATTCAGGAATTAATGGTTTCTGAAAAGAGATTGGAAATCATATAGAAAGAGGAACAAATTTTCAATTTAATTTATAGGATAAAGATGTCCTGAATGGTGATTTTATTTTAGTTTTATAGCAAATGTTTTCAAAAGCTTGTGAATACGGCATTCGAGCCACTTTATATATCGCCCAACAATCCAAAAATGAGATGCGGCCAAACCTTGGTGAGATCTCAAAGGCCGTAAATTCCCCGGAAGCTTTTACTGCCAAAATTATGCAGAAACTTGCCAAACATGGAGTGATTGAATCCAAAAAAGGGCCTTCAGGTGGATTTTTTATAGCTCTTAGCAGTAAAACGAAACTAATAGATATCGTGCTGGCAATAGATGGGGATTCTATTTATAACGGATGCGGACTGGGATTGGCGGAATGTTCAGAATCTCACCCCTGCCCTCTCCATGACGAGTTTGTAGCAATTCGCGGTGATTTAAAAAAAATGTTGAACAATACTGAAATCATTACCCTTACCGGGAAATTAGATTCTGGGTTCTCATTTTTGAAACTTTAAATAAAAACTAACCTATGGATAATAAAAAACCCTTAAAACGCCACGAAGCATTAAAACCACTTAGCCGTCAACATCATTTTGGGCTGCTCTTTTCGTGGAAAATTCGAAAAGGATTTACAGAAGATATTTCTATTGATCGATTAAAAGGGTACGCAAACTGGTTTTTTATACATGAAATTGAACCTCATTTTAAACTTGAAGAAGATCATATTTTTCCAATTCTAGACGCGAGCCATCCATTAATAATTCGTGCTTTAAAAGAACACAGGCGTATTGAACAGCTTTTCAATGATCATGATGATCTTAAAAATTCACTTAGCCTTTTAGAAGCAAAACTGGAGGCACATATCCGGTTTGAAGAACGGGTTTTGTTTACTGAAATTCAACAAATGGCCACAAAAGAGGAATTGGAAAAAATTGAGAAAATACATTTTGATTCAGGTTCTAAAGAAGATTATCCAGACCCTTTCTGGGAAAAAAGTTAAGACTATAAAAAACCTCACCAGTTTCGGACAATTTTGTCTCTTTTATGATATCCATCATATTGTACGTTCCATAGTTTGCAGAAATTTGAAATAAATTAATTCATTTTTAAATCTGAAATATGGAAGCTTTATTAGAAAAACCAATCGGACAAATTGTAGCAGAAGACTACCGAACAGCACAAATCTTTAAAAATCACAAAATCGATTTTTGCTGTCAGGGAAACAGAAGTATTCAACAAGCAGCAGAAAAAAATAAAATAGAAGCTCAAGTGCTTATAAATGAAATTAATGCCATTCAGCTTGAAGTAAAAGAAAGTGCTATAGATTATAAATCCTGGCCCTTAGATCTGCTTGCAGATTATATAGAAAAAACACATCACCGCTACGTAGAAGAAAAGATACCAGTTTTAAAACCATATCTTGAAAAATTGTGTAAAGTTCACGGCGAACGTCACCCAGAATTGTTTGAGATCACAGAACATTTTAACACATGTGCCGGCGAACTTTCTACACATATGAAAAAGGAAGAAACTATTCTTTTTCCTGCAATCCGAAAAATGGTACAAGCCAAGCAAACCGGAAGTAGACTCGAAAAACCTCATTTTGGGACTGTTCAAAACCCAATTCAAATGATGATGATGGAACACGAAACCGAAGGGGAACGCTTTAGGTTGATCGATGATTTGAGCAATAATTATACTCCGCCAGAAGATGCTTGTAACACTTATCGTGTAACTTTCGCCCTACTTCAGGAATTTGAAAATGATCTTCATCAACACATACATTTAGAAAATAACATCCTATTTCCGAAAGCTGCAGAATTGGAAAAAGAACTGAATGATAGGTGAAAAATTAAAAATCGAGACTAAACACGTTTACGATAAGGTTAAAGATAATAAAGTATACCAGCTTCTTGTAGATGAAATCTGGCCAAAAGTTATTTAAATAGAAGATGCAAAATTATACGAATAAAATAAAGATATGAACCAATAGGCGAACTATGAAAATGGTTTTCAAATTCTAAAAAGTATTCATTATTCTGTAGCCCCTATTCTCTTAAGCACTTGAATTATTACAACAGCGCTTATCCCTGCAAAAAACACAATTAGATATTGTTCTATAGTTAATGGTAAAAGGGATAATGCATTTCGAATTACAGGAATCATATAGGCAATAACAATAAGGAGTAAAGATAGTACAATCGCTGCCCAAACCCATTTATTATGCACTACTTCATTATTTAAAAAAGAACGAATACGAGAAGGAATATTAAAAACATGGAGTAATTGTACCCATACCAAAGTGTAAAAAGAAATATTATTAACTACGTTACTTGGTAGTTTTAAGATAAAGTGAGTATATAAAGTCACACTTGTAACAACGAACGTAATGCATAGACCATAAACAACTATAGAACGCCAAAGCAATGGAGTTATAATTTGCTCTTGAGGATCCCGTGGTGGTTGCTCCATAATCACTTTTTCACCTTTTCCCATTCCAAGGGCTAATGCCGGAAATGTATCTGTGACCAGATTGAGATAAAGAATTTGTAAGGGTAAAAGAGGTAGTGGAATATTTATAAGCGAAGCAATTACTACTGAAAGTATTTCAGCCAGATTACAGGATAATAGGTAAATAACGAACTGCCTTATATTCCTGAAAATAGTTCTTCCTTGCCTTATCGTTAATTCTGTTGATGCAAATTTATCATCCAGTAAGATTACATCTGCAACATCCTTAGCAGCGTCTGTGCCACGTATTCCCATTGCGATACCTATATCTGCTTTTCTAAGTGCTGGAGTGTCGTTAATTCCATCCCCCATCATTCCTACCACATGATTGTTCTTTTGAAAGAATTCTACTAATTTTAGTTTCTGCTCTGGGATTATCCTTGCAAAAACATTTGCGTGCAATAGTTTGTTTTTTAAATTTGAATCAATATTATTCAAGTCTTTTATCGTACTTCCATGAATAAGCTTCTGTTCATTATTCTCACCTGGTTCTAGTAAATTAATCTCTTCTGCAATCTTTTTTGCAGTAGCCAAATGATCTCCTGTTATCATAACTACTTTTATCGGATCATGACTAATTGTTGTGTTTATGCAAAAATTGTGGTTAATCTGTAGAGGAAGAATTCTACATTTTTTACTCCTCTGAACTGTGCTCTAAAGGCTTTTATTTTTGCGTTGAATGATTCTGCTGA
>NZ_VORY01000006.1 GCF_007997295.1 Gillisia hiemivivida
TATAAAAGGATAAGGTCCTATCTATCGGTCGATATATCTTATGATTATCTAGCCATCGGTTGACTCTTACCCCCTTTCACTTATATCTGTAAAACTAGAAATTTATTCCAAATGCAAACATAGGAGCTATCTGGACGGAATGACAATAGGCAAAATCAAAGTGTTTTAAGCTCTGTTTCTTACATAGATCAATTTGAATCTACCATTCTGATTTTCTCTAGATTCCACTTCAAAATTACTGATGGAGCTTATCATAGGAGTTAACTTTTGAAATCCGTAGTTTCTGGAGTCAAAGTTTGGTTGTTTCTTCTGAAGCAAGCCTCCAACATCCCCTAGGAATGCCCAGCCATCTTCATCTGCAACATCAGAAATAGTGCTGGATATTAGGTTAATTACTTTAGGAGTAACTTTATCTACGCTTTGCTTCTTTTTATCTTTATCAACGTTATTTTCAGATTCTTGTTGTTTTGGATGAGATCCCAAAATTTCGATATAAATAAATCTATCGCAAGCAACGATAAAAGGTTCCGGAGTTTTCTTTTCTCCAATTCCAATTACATTTAAGCCAGATTCTCTTAATCTGGTTGCTAATTTTGTAAAATCACTATCACTAGATACCAAACAGAATCCTTGTACTTTATTAGAATACAGAATGTCCATAGCATCGATTATCATTGCAGAATCTGTTGCGTTCTTTCCCTGAGTATACCCGTATTGCTGAATTGGATTAATAGCATTTTCCAACAACACATTCTTCCATTTAGAAAGCTGTGGCTTGGTCCAGTCACCATAAATCCTTTTAATTGTAGGATTACCGTATTTAGCGATTTCTTCCATCATCTCTTTTACATAAGCTGAAGGAATGTTATCTCCATCTATAAGTACGGCTAAATTATTTTCCATTTTTTTAAATTTTGTAGGCAAAGTTATGATTTTATTCCCTCACTGAGGATTTAGAACCTAATGACCTGCCGTGTTTTTCTGTTTTTTTTATTTTTCTTATTCTATAGCGCTGTTCGCATTGTTTTGTCCGATTGACTCGATGTTCTTGAATGTAAAAGAAAATAATTCCTCTTAGTAAACATCAGTTAGTAAATTGATTAACTAATAATACTTATCTTCTAAAAAGCTACTCAACGCCATATTTTCAAACTGGTTCTATATGAATTAGGACATCTGCAATTTGTGGCATCTTCAGCAATATTTCATTTTTCACATTATGTGAAATATCATGTCCTTCTTCTACAGTAATAGTTTTGGTTACTCCAATATGAAGATCCACATGATAGGTCATTCCTGCTTTTCTAACAAAGCATTTTTCGGTTTCCTGTACTCCGGGAATTTTTTCTGCATACTCTCTTATTTCTTCAATAAGATCGTCATACATATGTTCGTCCATAACTTCTCCCAAGGCAGGTCTCATAATAAGATATGCATTATATAAAATGAAGCCAGAAGCAAATAATGCAGCCCAATCATCTGCAGTTTCGTAACCTTTCCCCATAAATAAAGCTATAGAGATTCCAATAAAAGCCATTAGAGAAGTGATAGCATCACTTCTATGGTGCCACGCATCAGCTTTTAGAACAGTGCTATTTATTTCCTCACTTTTTTTAGATACAATTCTATAAAAGACCTCTTTTATTATAATGATGATTCCAAGAACTATAAGGGTATAGGACTTGGGAGCTTCATGAGGAGTTCGAATATGTGCAATACTTTCATAAGCAATTATAGTTGCTGAAATTACCAAAAATCCGACTATAGCAAAGGTGATAAGCGGTTCTGCTTTTCCATGACCGTAAGGATGATTGGCATCAGCAGGTTTATTAGCATATCGAATTCCTAATAAAACTAATATGGACGAGAAAACATCTGTGGTAGATTCAATAGCATCAGCAATTAATGCATAAGAGTTCCCAAAAATTCCTGTAATTCCTTTTGCAATTGCAAGAAGTACATTCCCTATAATACTAAGATAAGTGGTTTTTACTGCTTCTTTAAAATTAGAATACATAGAACTATTTCAGCAGGTTAGGGTGAGAAGGGGTTAAAGATATTATATTTTGTTCGTCAAAGAAAATAAAGATTACCACCAAACCACAATAATTCTTTCAAAACTTCCGTCTATCTTCTTTATCCATATAAGTGGAGATTTTTTGCTCAAGTGCAGATTTTGGATTTGTTCACCAACTTCTTTAAAACTAAACCATTCTTCACCGTTTTTTGGATCTATTGGCCAGTCTTGCTTTTCCGGAGCAAAGAATTCAAAACCCTCTTGATTGTATTCGCTGAAATTTTTTAAATGAATCCAAAATCCAACAATACATTCTTTATTGATATGTGGGAAATTATATGATTTAAATTTTTTAGGAATGAATAAGCTAGCCTTAAAGCATATTTTCTGTTTAATGTCTTCAGAGCCTATATCTATAGATTGTAGATATTTTTCAGTTTCAGGAGTATATAATAATGGAAATTGATTTGTTTTTACTTTTTCGATCTTCTTAAGCAAAGAATCCTTTCTATTGGGACCTATCCAGCGTTCCATTTCAACTCGAATTTCAGGGTCGTAGACATAAAATTTATACATTAATTCAATATGAAGGATTTTCGAAGTTTCAAGTTCCCTCATTATAAAATCCAACTCTCCTAATGTTCGATCCTTATCATTAATTTGAATATTGTGTACAATTATTTGATATTCTGACGAATCTTTTATTACTGCCGAGAAAAAATATTCAACTCGTTTTCCTAAAACTAAATTTTTAGAAAAATTTTTATCCAAAATCTGATTTGAAGAGTTATAAGAAATTTTATTGGGAAATATAAATAATGTGAATCCGCTAAACTTTGAGTTTTCAAAGATAGAAGGAGTATTTATAAAACCTTCAAATTGATTTGTAATTCTATTATACATGCATGATACTTATGTGTTTAAGAAATCTTCTACAAAAACCGGCGGTTATTGTTTAACATAATCAATTAATTTATTAACGTTTTTAATATAATGTTAACATTGTCTGATGATTTTGAGTAATTTTACGCTTTAATTTTTTGCAATGATAGAAAAAATCACAGAGTTTTATAGAATGGAATTTTATGACTCCTATGTTATAATAGAGGCTAATGCCAATATTGTAGTAAATTCGGCCATTGCAGAAAAGACTATACAAACCATATTAGATCAGTTTAATGGAAAAAAATTTGTGCTTATTTCCAATAGAACATCTAATTATACTTTAAAATTAGATGCTTATTCCCCTGGTATTTTAAAAAAAGTTAAAGGTATTGCTATTGTTTCAA
The DNA here is from genome assembly GCF_007997295.1 of Gillisia hiemivivida. Classification (GTDB taxonomy): domain Bacteria; phylum Bacteroidota; class Bacteroidia; order Flavobacteriales; family Flavobacteriaceae; genus Gillisia; species Gillisia hiemivivida. The sequence goes on from NZ_VORY01000006.1 coordinate 3,307, forward strand.
AAAATGAAGAGGTAAGAAAAAATGCTATTTTAGAGCAGGAAAAATTTGATAGCTCCTTTGCTTTTTTTGAAAATCTAGATGATGCTAAACACTGGGCAGAAAACTTTTTTGTTAGTTATTGATTTTTTTTCTTTTTCCCAAATAGTTTATTAAAGAAGCCTTTTTTCTTTTTATCGTCATTTTCACGATCTCTTTTTTTATCAGATTTCCCGAATAACTTATCAAAGAAACCATCTTTTTCGCTTGCTTCGCAATCCATTAACGAAACCACTTCGGCAGAAGGATTACCAAATCTTGCATTACTAATAGCACTAAAATTAGGATCCTCATTTATTTTCTGAAGGAATAAAGCAAAGATGGGTAAGGCAGAATTTGCGCCTTGCCCTATACTCGTATTTCTAAAGCCAATTCTATGATCATCAGCTCCTACCCAGGTTACGGCTAAAAGTTCTGGAGTTAGACCAACAAACCATCCGTCTTTATTAGATTGAGTGGTTCCTGTTTTCCCAGCAATATCATTCTGTAATCCGTAGGTACTTCTAAGCCTTGTTGCTGTACCCTCATTAACGGTTGCTTTCATAATCTCGATCATTATTTCACGAGTGGTTTCAGAATAAGCCACCTTATTTTGAGTTTTAGGTTTAAATTCTACTAATAAATTACCTTTTCCATCTTCTATTCTTGAGATATAATAAGGTTCAGAGGATCTTCCATTATTAGCAAAACCAGTATAGGCCTTAGCCAATTCTTTTAAGCTGATCTCTGCTGTACCTAAGGCAATGGAAGGAACTTGAGGCAGTTTAGATTCAATCCCCATTTTCTCTGCTTGAGAAATAACATTACCAACCCCAGTTTCCATCAGCACTTTTACGGCGATGGTATTTATGGAATTGCTTAATGCATATTTCATGTTATAATTCATATCTGGATCGTCTTCGGTGGAACCAGAATTTGAAGGAGTCCATCCATCTTGATAGGTTACCTCCCGAATAGAAAAATAGGAGCATGGTGGGATCCCATTTTCTAATGCTGCTGTGTACACTATAGGTTTAAAAGTAGAGCCTACTTGTCTCTTACTTTGCGAAATATGATCGTACTTAAAACTTTCGAAATCTACCCCTCCAACCCAAGCTTTTACAGCTCCTGTTGAAGGTTCTACAGCTAGAAACCCAGTATTTAAAAATTTAAGATAATGTTTAATACTATCTAAAGTTGTTCCTTTTACCAGTTCTTCTTTACCATAATTAAAAAGTTCTCTTTCTCTCGGGTTCTTATCTAATTCTACTAATATTTCATCATCAGATAATCCTTCTTTATTTAATTTTTTATAGGATTTGGTGCGCTTTACTGCATCTAAGATCAATGTTTTATTTGTAAGCCAAGGAGCTCTTGTCCCGTATGATTGTTCATGGGATTGCTGTAATTTAGACATATGGGAATTAACTGAAGCTTCAGTATATTCCTGCATTTTGGAATTTAATGTAGTATGGATTATTAATCCGTCTCTATAAATATTAAAACTCTCGCCATCTTTGTTTTTCAAAGTATCTAAAATATCAGTAACATCTTTTCTAAGTTGTTCTCTAAAATATGGAGCCAATCCCTGATCATGATTATAATATTGATAATCTAATTTAATATCAGATTGTTTTGCCTGTTGCATTTGTTCTTCTGTCAAATACCCATATTTCTCCATTTGCTGAAAAACAACATCACGACGGAATCTACTTTTTTCAGGAAAAATTCTCGGGTTATAAGAATGATTAGCCTTTAGCATCCCTACTAATACAGCCGATTCTTCCAATGAAAGATTTTTGGTACTCTTATTAAAGAATTTCATGGCGGCACTTTCTATCCCAAAAGTATTGTCGCTAAAAGGAACCGTGTTAAGGTAAAGTGTTAGAATTTCTTCTTTATCGTAGATCTCTTCCAAACGAGTGGCAATTATAGATTCTTGAAACTTATTTATTACAATCCCAAAATATCCATAATCTTTCCTGCCATATAAGTTTTTTGCAAGTTGTAGTGTTAAGGTACTCCCACCTCCAGAAGATCTATCCTGTAGCATCAAGGATTTGAAAAATACTCTTAGTAAACTTCGGCTATCAATTCCATTATGTTCATAAAATCGAGCATCTTCAGTAGCTACTAATGCGTTTTTTAAATGTTTGGGGATTTGGTTTGAGGTGACTGGTTGTCTATCAAAAATATAATATTTACCAATTAGATCTCCATCAGAAGATAAAACCTGTGTAGCCTGATTTTGTTTAAGATCTTTTAGATTTTGAGTAGAGGGAATTTCGCCAAAAACTCCAAAATAAATGCTGAAATAAAATAGTATAAAAACAGCAAATATAGCTGCCATTATTATCAATAACCATCTTAATTTTGGGGACCTTTTAATTCGTTGAAACATAGTATAAGTTAAGGTTTACAAATAAACGAATACTAATAAAATTTATAGATGGTGTTTTGTTAATTTTAAGAATTTTGAAAACTAATATTTCAATAAATAAAAAATAGGGGCGGGGTAAAGAATTAAAACGAAAAGTTTAAGGAAAGCGGTAAAATGAAAATAGCCGAAACAGAATTTGTTCGGCTATTTTAGAATTCTAAAGGCATTAACATAAATTTATACTCCAAATCTTCTTCTACCATACCAGGTATGTCTGGTAGATTGTCCAAGATTTAAGAAGTGTCTTTTGTGGGTTAGATCTCCTTCTTTGATTCCGCTAAAATTCTGACTGATGTTTTCTGATGTTCTCATGATGAATGTTTTAATTGTTATATACTTAATAGACGAGCCGAAATTAAATTTGTTACAGTACTATGTATAAAATAGTACTATTTAACACTTATTTAACTTTATACGCCCTTCTTTCAGGTTTTATCCTAAGTAATCGCTGTAGTAACTTTTGGAATACCTTAACTTCACATTATCATTAAATGTTTATTTTTGGATTATGAATAAAATAGCAATCTTTATTATTCTGGGTGTGTTTGCATTGGTAGCCCTGATTTATTATTCTTTTGGTGGTATTGCACCCAATAGAGATTTTCCTGGAGCAAACTTTGTTCAAATAGATAAAAAATGGGACATGCCTATTGTCTTGGAAGAAATTTCTGGAATTTCATGGATAGATAACCAGCACATTGCATGTGTAGAGGATGAAGAAGCAATTATTTTTATTTATAACACAAAAACTTCCCAAATAGATAAACAAATAGTATTTGGAGAGGATGGAGATTACGAAGGAATTACATTAGTAGGGAAAGATGCTTACGTTCTTAGAAGCGACGGGGTAATATTTGAAGTTTTAAATTTCCAGAAAGATTCTTTAGTAGTAAATGAATATTCTACTGGAATGTCAAAAGAATTTGAATGGGAAGGAATTGCTTGGGAAAAAAAAAGGAATAGGTTGCTCATTAGCATTAAGAACAAAGCCGATAAGAATTCAAAACCTATTTATGCTTTCAATTTAAAAACTAAGACAGTAGAGGAGAAGCCTGCATACGAGATCAAGTTTAACGATCCTGCTTTTAAGATACTCGAATTAGAGATAAATCAGCAAATTATAGAGCCTTCTGAAGTTACGGTGCATCCAATTACTGGAGACATCTATGTTTTAGATGCAACCAATCCTAAGCTCTTAATTTTAAATTCCAGTGGAGCAATTAAAAAACTTCATGTGCTTAAAGAAGAACAATTTGGGCAACCAGAAGGTTTAACATTCGACAATCAAGGACATATGTATATCTCTAATGAAGGCTCTGGAGGTTTAGGAAATATCCTTAAAGTAACTTTAGATAAAAAACCAGAGAAAAAGTGATTTCTAGCTTTTCTGAATTTCTTTAGCTACTGCTTCAACTTCATCTAAAACTCTCAAAAGATTTTCTCCCCACAATTTTGCTATTTCTTCTTCAGTATATCCTCTTTTCACTAATTCCAGTGTTACATTAAAAGTTTCCGAAGCATCACGCCATCCTTCAATTCCGCCACCACCATCAAAATCGGAACTAATCCCTACATGGTTAATTCCTATTTTTTCAACTAGATAGTCTATATGATTAACATAATCTGATACATCTACCGGGCCATTGGTTTGTCTTAGTTCTTTAATTTTTTGAGAAGACTTGTTCACTATTTTAGAGTAGTCTTCCTCGTAAATAGCTTTTTCTGCTTCATCTAAACTTCTTATACTGTCTCTGGACAAAACCATAAACCCAGATTCCTCACCTTCCTGATTATAAATTGCATTTACTGCCGCGTAATAGGCATTGTGTTTATTGGTGTTTACATAAGAACTAAAAGCAACGGTTTGTATCACTCCACCGTGTTTTTTAAATAATCCTAAAAGTTCATCATCTAAATTCCTGCTATGATCACACAATGCTCTTGCAGAAGAATGAGATGCAATTAATGGAGCTTTTGAAAGTTCGAACATCTGTTTAATGGCTTCTTTGGAAGGATGGGAAACATCTATCATGATACCCAATCTATTCATTTCGGATATTGCTTCTTTCCCCAATTCACTTAAACCATTATGCAGCCAAACATTATCTGCTTCTCCGGTATTAGAATCGCTCAACTGGCTGTGACCATTGTGCGCCAGAGACATATATCTAGCTCCAAGGTCGTAGAACTTCTCTATGTTAGAGAGATCTTCGCCAATTGGATAAGCATTTTCTACCCCAATCATTGCTACCAATTTCCCCTCGTTCACCAATTTTCTAACCTCGCTGGAAGAAGTTGCCAGTCCAATTTTATCTGGGGCAATCTCCTCTGTTAATCTATGGATAGCTTCAAATTTGGAAATCGCATTTTTATAGGCTGCAGTATATCCAGCTTCATTCAATTCTCCTTGACCGGTATATACTATAAACCAAGCCACATCTAAGCAGCCATCCATCATTTTTGGGAGGTTTACTTGTGTATTAAGATCTTGTGTGTAATTACGATTAGCAGTGAAATTATTGATGTTTATATCGTCATGAGTATCTATAGTAATCACTTTTTCATGAATTGCTTTCGCTTTTTTCCACATTTCTGATTGTTCTTTATTTTGGCTGTAAATAGAATGAATACTTAAGATACTTATCATAAGAATGAGAGTGAATTTCATAGAAAGTTTGTCAATTATTAATTTATTCGGAATTTAATAATTATATTTTACATGCTATCATAATTTTTAATATTGAATGTATTTTTCAATTAAATTTGATCTGTTCTTAAATCTATAAATGAAGAAATTAATTGTAGTAAGCCACCCTGAAAAATGGAAAATTGCTGTAGATAATATTGCGGTGATCTCTGCTCAGGATTATCTAACGAATCCTGAATATTCCAATCTTAAAAAGGCCAGAGTTTTTAATTTATGCAAAGACTATTCGTATCAATCTAAAGGATACTATGTCTCTCTACTCGCAGAAGCTAGAGATCATAGAGCCATACCCACAGTAAAGAATATAGTAGATCTTAATCAACCTAAATTGGTGAAAATTGTAGCCGATGATTTTGATGATATTATTCAAAAAAGTCTTAAAAACATAAAATCCAAAGAATTTACTTTGAGTGTTTATTTTGGGCAAAATGTAGCACAGAAATACAAAGAATTGAGCACGATGTTCTTCAGATCTTTTCAGATTCCATTTTTAAGGATACATTTTAACTTTACTACAAAATGGCATATAAAAAGTATACGAGCAATTTCAGAATCTGAAATTCAAGAAGATCATAAAGAAAGCATGTATTTATTCGCTTCAGAATATTTTGCAAAGAAACGTTATGATACCGCAAAATCCAGCGCTGCAGAATATGACCTGGCAATATTGGTACAATCTGGGGATCCGGCTCCACCGAGTAATGTTAAAGCTATCAAGAAATTTACAGAGCTGGCAGAAAAGATGAACTTCTACGTAGAGGTTATTACGCCAAAAGATCTTTCCAGATTATCTTCTTTTGATGCTTTGTTAATTAGACAAAGTACAGAGGTAAATAATGAAGCCTACGCCTTTGCCAGAAAGGCACAACAGGAGGAAATCGCATTAATAGATTATCCTGGAGCAATTTTAAAATGTTGTAATAAAGTATACATGGCAGAAGCTTTGCAAAATGCCAATATTCCAACTCCAAAAACGGTTATTGTGCATAAGCATAATAAAGAGGATGTTTTAAAAATCACCGGGTTGCCTTGTGTATTAAAATCACCCGATTCCACTTTTTCTTTTGGAGTTAAAAAAGCAAAAACTGTGGAAGAATATAATGAGTTGGTTAACACTATGCTCAAAAAATCTGATCTTATCATCGCTCAGGAATTTTCTTTTTCAGAATATGACTGGAGAATTGGTATTTTAGATAATGAACCTTTTTTCGCCTGTAAATATTATATGGCCAAGGGGCATTGGCAAATTTATAACTGGGATGCTTCCAAGAAAGATGATCAAGATGGGAATGCCGATTGTTTAGCTATAGAAGATGTGCCTAAAAAGGTGATGGATGTTGCATTAAGATCGGCTAAACTTATGGGATTAGGTTTATTTGGAATTGATGTTAAGGAGGTAAATGGGGAAGCATTGGTTATAGAAATTAATGATAATCCAAATATCGATGCGGGAGTAGAAGATAGGTTTTATGGTGATGAAGTCTATATTAAAATCCTTTCGGCATTAAAGAACAGATTAGAAAAAAAATAATATGAGTTATCGGCTTTTTGAAGTTTTTGGGATAGAATTGGAATATATGCTAGTAAAATCTTCCAATCTAAAAATCACCCCAATAGTAGATAAATTAATGATCCTTAAAAATGGTTCAATAACATCAGATGTTTCTAATGGAAAAATAGAATGGAGCAATGAGTTGGTGGCTCATGTGGTGGAGTTAAAGACCAACGGTCCTACAAAGCAATTAGAAGATCTGGATGAATTATTTCATAAAAACATCAAAGAGATAAATAAATTGCTACTCGTAGAAGACGCTAAATTAATGCCCAGCGCTTCTCATCCACTTATGGATCCAGAAAAGGAAATGAAGCTGTGGGAACATCATTATAGTGAGATCTATGCTTTATATAACAAGATCTTTGATTGTAGAGGACATGGTTGGAGTAATGTGCAAAGCATGCATCTTAACTTACCCTTTTATGGAGATGAGGAGTTTGAAAAATTACATGCTGCAATCAGGATTTTACTTCCAATTATTCCCGCTCTTAGTGCCAGTTCTCCTATTTTTGAAGGTAAGAATACTGGGTTTTTAGATAGTAGAATGGAAGTTTATAAGACCAATCAGAAGGAAATTCCCGAAATGACAGGTAAGGTAATTCCAGAACAAGTTTTTAATAAGGACGATTATAAAAAACAGATCTTTGATCCCATTAATAAAGCAATAGCACCTTTTGATACCGATAACATTCTCGATAAACATTTTCTTAATTCACGCGGTGCAATAGCCAGATTTGATAGAAATGCGATTGAAATAAGAGTTATAGATATACAGGAATGCCCAAAAGCAGATATTGCAATAGCTGTATTAATAATTGAAACTCTAAAGCTTTTAGTTTCTGAAGAATTAGTTTCTATAGAAGATCAGAAGAATTGGCATGAAGATGAACTCTTTGCCATTTTTAATGATATTATAGAAGACGCTGAAAACACCCAGATAACTAATTCCCGCTATTTAAATTTGTTTGATGTTCATGCAGAATGTACCGCAGGCGAATTATGGGAAACATTGTATGAAAGAGTATCTGATGGGATTTCTCCAAAACATAGAAAATCGATTGAATTTATTCTATCCCACGGAAGTTTAGCTACAAGAATCCAAAAAGGAATTTTTAATGATTATTCCCCTGCTAATATAAATTCGGTTTATTCTGAATTGGTTACTTGCTTAGAAACCAATAATTTTTATAAACCGTGAAATTAGTATTCACCTGTGAGCATGGAGGGAATTCAATTCCTGAAAAACACCAAAGCTTATTTGTGAATGCCAATGATGCTCTTAACTCTCACCGAGGTATAGATTATGGTTCTTTAGATCTTTTTGAGTTTTGTAAAACCTTAAGCGATTTTTCGAAATCTAATACTGTGAGTAGATTATTAATTGAACTTAATAGATCTAAACATCATCCTAAATTATTTTCAGAATTCTCAGCTTCATTAACTACAGAAAATAAATCGAAATTGATAAGTGAATTCTATGATCCTTATCGGGATAAAATTGAAGAGGAAATTTTACAACTGATTAAAAAAGGGGAGGAGGTAGTACATCTATCATTTCACAGTTTTACACCTATCTTGAATGGCGAGATTAGAAATACTGATATCGGAATATTATACGATCCATCCAGAAATTCTGAAAAATTAATCAGTAAACAACTGAAGCAAAATTTAATGGCTGAATTACCCGACTTTAGAATTAGATATAATTATCCGTATCTAGGGACAGCCGATGGTTTTACTACGTATTTAAGAAAGAAATTTCCTCAAAATTACACTGGAATAGAGTTGGAGATCAATCAGAAATTTATTGAAGAAGATAAGGTGTTTCCTCTAAAATTAAAATCAGCTATTTTCAATTCTTTAAATAAACTTAAGTAAAACTATAAAATTAAAGACATAAAAAACCTCATAATTAAATTTGTAACATTAGTACAAAATTTAATTATGAGGCGAATAATCTAAAAGACTATTATTACTTGATCTCTACTACTTCAAGATCAAAAACAAGGTCTTTTCCTGCTAGAGGATGATTTCCATCTACTACAATAGTATCATCTTTTACTTCAGCAACCAAAAGATTCATTTCTTGACCATCTGGCCCTTTAGAAACTAATCCCATTCCAACTTCTGGAGTGATCTCTGGTGGTAACTGACTTTTTTCTACTTCCTGAACTAATTCTGCACGTGGCTCACCATATGCTTCGGTCATTGGAATATTGATTGTTTTTTTCTCATTCAATTTCATATCGATAAGACCATTTTCAAATCCAGGGATTAACTGACCTTGACCTAAAGTGAATTCAATTGGATCTTTTCCTTCCGAACTGTCAAAAACTTGTCCGTCTGCTAATTTTCCTGTGTAATGTACTTTTACTGTGTCTTTCTCTTTAACTTGACTCATAAATGTTTTTTTTTCAATTTCTAAAATATGTAAACTTCAATATTGAGATTTACATGTTGTATTATCTAATGTGCCATAACCTTGCCAAAGTCCTGAATGATGGTTTTAGAACAACTTCTTGGTACTTATCACCTAAAAACAAGTCCTTAAGCATTAATACTGACTATAATAGTGATGATATTTTGTAAATTGATGTTTATGGATGCTATTATTTCATGTTTAAGCAATAATCGGTAATTATGTCAGTTATAATCTATATTTTAAAAATTAGAGCAATGACTAGATTTTTTCTGGAGATTACATCTATTTCTTTTTTTGCCTTTTTTATGACTTTTTACGTGAGTTGTAAAGAACCCAAAGAAACAAATGTAGAAGCTGTGAATTGGAAAACTATAGAAGTCACTGCTAGTGCATACAATTCTTTGGCTTATCAAAGTCAAGGAAACCCAAAGATAACTGCCTGGGGAGATACTTTAAAACCAGGAATGAATGTGATTGCTATTTCTCGAGATCTTATGAAAAAGGGAATGGTGTATAATACTCCCGTGAAGATAGATGGTTTAACTGGAATATTTTTCGTTAAAGATAAGATGCACCATCGCTGGAGAAATAAAATTGATATCTATATGGGCGTGGATGTTAAAAAAGCAAAGAATTGGGGAAGAAAGAAAATAAGTATACAGTATCTCGTCCAAAAGGATACCCTTGTGGAAAACAATAAGTAGAGCATTGCTTTTTATTGTTTTTTAAATATTCTCCAAATATTCAGATTATCGGTTTCTCTCTCTTATTTTAAAAGTCCTTAGATTTTCTTTAGTTTTACTCTTTAAATTAGCGCTTTCTAATTTATGAATTCAGGCTGTTAGCAAAACTATATATGAAAGAACAAATTATTGATTTCTTACACGGATTAGAATCTATTTTAAGAAATAAATTCCATCAGTATAATCATAAATTACCTTTTATAATATCTATAATTTTAGCTTTGATAATAGTTGTGGTTGGCATCAATGTTTTTGTAGAATTAACAAATACACTCAATAGTAATCTTATATCTAAATATGATGCCGCTATCACGAAATATGTGATCTCATTTAGATCACCTAATTTAAATAACATCCTTCAATTTATAACCAATCTTGGAGATCTTTATGGCTACATCGTAGTTACTACAATTTGCTCGCTATTATTCTATTTTAAATTTAAAAACTGGCGTTATGTGGTACAATTAGTATTTGTTATAATAGTTTCTGGGCTTTCAAACCTAGCTTTAAAGGAAGTGATAAATCGTGCACGACCAACCGCAGAGCATTTAGTTTCCGTACAGACCCTTAGTTATCCTAGTGGTCATGCTATGAGTGCAACTGCATTCTACGGGTTTTTAATTTATCTATGTTATTTTCTAAAGATAAATAAGTGGCTAAAAGGAAGCCTGATCTTTCTTTGCTCATTTCTTATTGTGAGTATTGGTATAAGTAGAATTTATTTAGGAGTTCATTTTCCTTCAGATATTGCCGGAGGTATAATTGCTGGAACTATTTGGCTTATGTTTTGCGTGCTTATATTAAATATTATAGATCTTTTCCGAAGAGAAGAAGAACGTAAAATTTAATCCCTCATTGAGGGTTTAATTCCCCGAGGCCTGCCCAAAACATTCAGGCGGGCTTGCCTCGAATTTTTAAAAGTATTTTCCAATGATACCTCGTGGGCTTGCCCCAAGGTTCTTGATTAGTGTTGAATTTATTCTAAGAAATTCTTATTAGTAGATAATTAATTAAGTCCTGGATATCCTAACAGGATCCATAAAATTATAAACACTATAATTATACCGAAACAACCACAACCTCCACCAAACTTTTTCGCACCCCAGCCTGCTAATAGTGCTCTTAAAATATTTTTCATTACCTTATTTTTTCAACTGTGTAAAAATAGAGATATGTTGTAAGTGTTCTTAATTTTTAAGATAAAATTAATTATTTGTAAATTTCACCATTCTCATTTTATAATTTTTTTACAATTCTTGAAGATTAATTTAATTAAATTTGAAAAAAAAATATTTTATGCAAATCAGAAACAAGAAAGACAATCAATCTGAAGATTATATTTTACAAGACAACAAAAAAACAAGATTTGGAGTTGTTTTTATTTTAATAATACTTGTTATATTGGCAGCAGGTGTTGCGATGACAGGGGTTTATTTTGATTACTGGTAGAAATTAAAATCTAATCTTCTAAGAGATTTTTATTTCATTAAGTAATAAAAATGCCTGATTTATGTATTCTTTCTCCAAGAATAAAGCAAAGTAATTCGAGGTAGATATCATCTCAAATACAGGAATTCCTTCATAAGCTAAGAGCTTAAATATATAGAAATATAGCCCTACTGTTTTAGAACTGTTCTTTGGTAAAGCAATTGTAATACTAGATAGTTCACTTTTTACAGAAACCAGAGTTTCATCCTTGAAAAAATCTGCTACTCTTTCTTTTAGATCTGTAGATACCAAGATATTACTCTCTTGGTAGGTACTGGAGTAATTTAAATATACCCCTATTTGATCTTTTACTGAATTCATGAGCATAGCTTGATTTCCAAGTAATGTGTTAGAATTTAAATAGGTAAATTCTGTAATTCCAGACCTTACCACAATATCTCCCATTTCTCTTAAGTTGGCATTTTTTAAAAGGTTTCGTTGAGGGGAATATCTACGCAAAGCCATAATGATAGATCCCTGTTTTACAGGTTTTCTTAAGATCTTTTCAACTTCTGGTTGCAAATGTTCTGCTAACGCACTAAAATTTAATAAATCTTTTGACAGCGCATCATCCAAAAATGGTTGATGTCTTAACATGCCGTGTACACAAGAGGTTATAGTGTTCATTGTTAAATAATATACATTTTGTGTAAATATATATAAATTCTATTTGTTTTTTCTTCATTATTAGAACTCTCACTAATTATGCATTTTAAAATAAATAAAATGAGAGTTTTAAAATTTGGAGGCACTTCTGTAGGGACTGCAGAAAGTATATATAATGTTCGGGATATAATTCAATCCGTTCAAGGACCTAGGATGATAGTACTCTCGGCAATGTCTGGAGTTACTAACTATTTGGTAACTATTACCGAAATGATCAAAAATGGCGATCAAGGAGAAATACAAGCTTTAAGTAACGAGCTTAAAACTAAACATATTGATCTTCTCGAAAAATTAATAACTAATCCAGCTACTAATAAGAGTGTAAGAACTGGTTTAAATAATTTGTTTAAAGAATTTGATTCATTATTATTAAATGAATATTCGGAAAATAATACAAATAGGATTCTCACTTTTGGGGAAACGCTGCTTACCTATATCTTTTCAGAATATCTTTCTTCTTGCCAAATAAATAATACACTTCTCGATGCAAAACGATTTATGTATGTAGGGAATCTAGAAAACCCCGATACTATTAAGATCGCTAATAGAATTGCTCCTTTATTACACAAGGCAGAAAGTGAAATGATCTACATAACTCAAGGATTTGTAAGGATAGATAAATTTAACCGTGTGAGCACTTTAAAAAGAGGAGGGAGCGATTATACAGCTACCATTCTAGGAGCTGCTCTAAACGCAGATGAAGTTCAAATTTGGACAGATATAGATGGCTTTCACAATAACGACCCCAGATATGTAGAAGACACACATCCTTTAGCTAACCTAACTTTTGAAGAAGCAGCTGAACTTGCATATTTCGGTGCCAAAATATTGCATCCACAAACCATATCTCCAGTAATAGATAAAAATATTCCTATCTATCTTAAAAACACCTTTACACCAAGCTTACAAGGAACTAAAATATCTTCAGAAATTAATGGAAGTGGACTCAAAGCAATTTCAGCAAAAGATGGCATTACAGCTATTAAAATAAAGTCTAATAGAATGTTGATGGCGCATGGTTTTCTAAAGAAAATATTCGAAATATTCGATAATTTAGAAACCGCTATAGATATGATCACGACTTCAGAAATTGCAATTTCGCTTACTATAGACGACACTAAAAATTTAGATCAGATCTTGGATCAACTACAGGGATATGGGGACATTACCGTAGAAATGGATCATAGCATTATTTGTATTGTTGGAGAAGGTCTTATTAAAGACCCAAATACTTTCAAATTATTCGAAATTCTAAATGAAATCCCTGTACGTATGATCTCTTATGGTGGAAGTTTTAATAATGTTTCACTTTTAGTTGCTACAGAAAATAAAGTGAATGCACTAAAAGCCTTACATAAAAACTTATTTCTTCAGAAAGAAAAAGAATTTGTTCTTTCTCACTAAAGATGAAATGATTAAACTGTTTGTCCGCTTTTGTTTCAGTGAGTAGTTTTCAACTAATTAATACCAGATTGTTGCCGTCATGTAATGCTTGTAGCAAACTTTGTGCTCAGTTTGAAAAAGCAGAAAATATCATGATAGCTATCGGGAGGAGTCTAGGAATTTCTATGAGCAGAATCTCATTGATAAGAGATCCCTCCTCCCGTCGGGATGACAACGCAATGTTGTCAAGAAGGTTCGGGAGAAGGTGACGCGATCATTTCAAAGAGGATAATTGGACGTAGGACATGAAACGGCTATTGAATACTATTAATTTTTAATTGAAGATTTCAAAATTTCCAATTCGGTTTTCACTTCAATATATTTAGATAAATACTGTGTGCTCTTTAGCCTATGATGCATAAGCATGCTGCCTATAAAGTTGTTTTCTCTGTGATGAGAAAGCTTTTCTTTTAGATGATTCAATTTTTTATCTAAGACCTTATAATAATCCTCTTTATTATAGAGCTTATTTATAAGTTGATATCCATTTAACTGAGATTCTTGCCAGAGAGCTTTTGTAGTATAAAGTTTAATGGCAGCTTCAGCAAAGAGTTTTGGATCATTTTCTATAAAGCCATTCCAGGCGAGTCCTCCTTGCATGCCTTCGGCTCCTAAACTTGTTGTAACTGCTGGAGTGCCACATTGCATTGCTTCGGTAAGTTTGCCTTTTAAACCAGCTCCAAATCGCAGTGCAGCAAGACTAACTTTAGCACTTTTTACAATTGCTTCAGCATCCTTGACCCAGCCTTTTACATAAAACTTTTCCTTCGGATTATTTAATTGAAGAACAGATTCCGTAGGATATGCTCCATAAACGTGGAGTTCTTCATTTGGAAGTTCTTTTCTAATTAGAGGCCAGATGTCTTTTTTTAAATACTTAACAGCATCTACATTTGGCTTATGTTTAAAATTACCGATGCTCACAAAGTGCTGTCTTTCTTCGAAAGAGGGGAGAAGCTTAATTTCTGAATCTATCAGCCTGTTGAATAAAAAAGGAATATAAACCAAGAGACTTTCTGAAACATTAAAAGTTTCTTTTAATAGATTCATCTCAACTTCAGAAATAATAAGACTAAGATCACATCTATAAATACTTGCTACTTCCCGTTTCGCTAACTCAGAATTGGTAATAGAATCTGTGCTGTTCAAATCTTTCTCTCTATAATTCCGCAGAAAATGTAGATCTTCGGTATCTAATATTTTTATAGAAGAAGGAGAATTTTTGCTTACCCGCCATCCAAATTGTTCCTCCATCATAAATCTATCAAAAAGAACTATTTCCGGCTGAAGTTCGTTAATATAGGTATCGAAACTGCTATTATTTAATTCAATTTTTACTGAAGTGATTCCAAGTTCTAAAAGATTTGCAGCATTTGTTGAAGGAGCAGCTGTGGTTCCAAAAATCACTTTGTAGTTAGAGGAAGTGAAGTATTCCAATAACTGAAGCATCCGTTTACCTGCTGCAGAAGAATTGGGCTCTGGCCACACATATCCTATTACTAAAACCCTAATCATTTTTTTTATTCAAAAATACTTGATTATTATCAAGCGATGGAAGCTAAACTGTGAAAGTTCCTGAAAGGAGTAAAGAAGCAACAATCCAAAGCACCAAAGAAACTGACCCCCCAATTATCAAAAAATGCTTGAATTTATATATTCCCATTCCATAAATTAAGGTGTTGGTTTGATAACCCACTGGAGTGAAAAAACTGAAATTTGCTGCAAACATAATAGCCATTATAAAAGGTTTTGGATCTAGTTGCATTGTGCTTGCTATGGTAATCGCGATTGGGGTAATGATAATTGCCGTTGCATTATTAGAAACGAAGCCGCTCAAGATCATAGTAACTAGAAATAGAATTCCAATAATAATAGTGCTGGATTGTTCTGTAAAAAGTGCCAATAAATGATCAGCGATCCACATATCTGCACCGCTATTGCTCATGGCTATTCCAAGCGGTATCATTCCCGCCAAAAGAAAGATCACCTGCCAATTGATTTGAGAATAAGCTTTCCCTAGATCCAAACATTTTGTGAAGATCATAAGAAAAACACCAACCAAAGCACTTTGTAAAATTGGAAATATAGAAAATGCTGAAAGCGCAACTACTATCACTAATATTCCAAGTGAAATTAGTCTTTTGGATTTTTTCTTTACTTCTATTTCATGATGTTGTTGCAGGATGGTTATGTTATCTATTTTCCCAAGATCAGAAAGCGCTTTCGTAGAAACTTCTACTAGCAAACGATCTCCCACCCGAAGCTCTATCTCATCCCGTTTATTACGAAAAACTCTGTCTTCGGGATGCCGGAAACTATTCCTTTTTTTAATAGCCAATGGTACCGCTCCCTGTAAATCGAAATTACCAACAGATCGTATGCTTTTTCCTATCAATGGGGAATTAGGAAGCATCAAAATTTCCACTACTTGAATATTCTCTTCCAAACCTTCAGCATCTATAATTGGAAGCGTCATTTTTTTGCTATCCTTATTAATTACAGAGAATCCTTTCTGCTCTTTAAGCTTCACCAAATTCTCAAGATTACATCTTAAAAGTAATTGGTCTTTTGCCTTGAGAATGGTGTATTTACCTGGGCGATCATTAATGATCCCGTCCCTATTTAATCTTAAGATCTCCACCTCCATATTATCATGAAAAAATGTGTCTAATATCTTTTTGCCTATTACTTCGGAACCTTTGTTGATTATAATCTTGGTAATATATTCATCCAGATTATAATCTTTGCTGATATCAATTTTTCCTTTGCTCGGTAAAAATTTATATAATAGGCTAACAATAAGTATTGTGATTCCTAAAAATATTACTCCATACTTGGTGAACTCGAAGAATGTAAAGCGCTCTACACCTTTCTCAATTGCAATTGCATTTACAATAAGATTGGTAGAAGTCCCCATTAACGTGCAACTTCCACCAATAATTCCTGCAAAGGATACCGGTAATAGTAACTTTTCACTTGGGATATCATATTTTGCGGAGAGTTCTGTGATTACTTTAATAAAAACAATAACCACAGCTGTGGTATTTATAAATGCAGAAATACTTCCTGCTATGAGCATAAAAATGGGGATCATTAAATAAATAGGGAGTCCCTTTAAATTTTTTAAACCTTTGGAAAGCCAACTAATTACTCCATTAGTCTCTAGTCCAATAGCAATGATCATTAAAGCTAAAACGGTAATTGTAGCGGGATTAGCAAAACCAGATATTGCTTCCTCTGGGGTGATCAATTTAGCTAGCAAAAGACTAACCATAATGAAAAACGCAATTTTATCTACAGGGAAAACCTCGAGCGCGAAAAGGATGATTACGATGCCAAGAATTATAAAAATCAAGATAATTTCAATAGACATACCCTATAATATTTAACGTTAAGTTAAGTGGAACTTGACATAGATAAAATAAAAATTACAGTTCAAATATAAAGAGGCTATTGTAAGTTAGTGCTTATATTTTTCATGTCTTTCTTTAAGCATTTTACAATTGAGATCTTTTCTATTGTTTAGTACTGTTTTACCAAACCAAGTATGATATTTCTGGGTGTCTAAAAAGTCTACATTCAAAGCAAACCATTCTTCATCTGAAAATTGATTATTAAAAAAAAGTTCCCATTCTGCTCTAAGGCGCTCATTTCTAAAAATATAGCTCTCTAATCCTAAGTGATATAGATCTGCGTCACAAAGAATTTTTTCAGCCTTTGTTTTTGGGTTCTGTGGCATTTTAGTTGCCATTATACAATTTTGAACAATCTCTAACTTGCTTGATGGATAATCATTTTCTTTGAGAAATTCTGTAGCGTGTATAACACTTTGTTCTTCATGATCTATGTAGGTTTCTGCCATACCGGTATCATGGAATAATGCAGCTATAAGAATTGGCTCAAGGTCAGATCCATAAACCTCCTCATAATTTGCTATTGTTCTTACATATTGATAAACATCATCTGTATGCTGTACGCTATGAAAAGGAAGGGTTTTACATCTGCTATTATTTAAAAAGTCGATGCAGTACTCATAGGTTTTAGAAACTAAATTCGTTTTATTAAATCCTTTTAAAAAATTAAGAGCCATTTGTAAATATTATTTCAGTTTCTAAAATATTTTCTAGATTTTATTCTATAAAATGATTGAAGATTTAGCAATAAAACTTCGTTTCTAAATTTACGAGATTTCAAGTAATACTTCAATCAAATATTTTTTTTAACCTTTTATTATGTTATTACATTTTCATCTGAAATATTATAACTTTTACATTTACAGTGCAACATCTTTATGTTGTAATTATATTAAATATTTCCTAATTTCAATAATGCAAAGAAAATTGAATTATGAGTAGAGGATTTGTAAAAGAAGATGATCAAGAAGAAGCACCTTTTATACCTGCAAGATCAGTTTTACCTCCTGGAGAAATAAATTATGTCACTCCTTTTGGTTATGAAAAGCTAATCAAGGAGAGAGGTGAGTTGGAGCATAGTATTTCTACTTTAGAAATTGATGAAGGTAAAGAGCGGAGGCATACATTGGCAATTTTAAATGGTAAATTGAATTTATTGAACGATAGGTTCTCATCTGCCAGAATATTAGATCCAAAAGAGCAACCACAAAATGAAGTAAGGTTTGGAGCCTTGATCTCTTTTAAATTTTTAACAGGAGAGCAAAAAGGATCAGTAAAAGAATTTCAAATAGTTGGAGTAGATGAAGCAAATATCAAAGAAAATAAAATTGCATTTGTAGCACCATTGGCAAAGGCTTTAACAGGAAAGAAAGTTGAGGAAAAGGCAGAGGTCTTTATGGCAGGAAAACTGCAGGCATTAGAAATAGTTACCATAAAATATTAGTTGGATTTCTTTTCTAAAATGAATTCAAGATCATCTACAATATCACCGAATTCAGATTGTTCTATAGTAAACTCTATTTCAGCAGGATTTGCTGTATAGCCTATGTTTTCTAATTGTTCTGGATCTATAACTGCTTTGTACTTTCCAGTTTTTAATCCTAGGTAAGTGAAATATCCATCACCTTCGGTAAGAAGTTCCCCTACCAGCTCATTGTTACTATTTAGAATATTAATGGAGATTCGGCCTTGGCCTTTAGTTCCATTTTCATCTTTTATATAAACCATACCAGCAACTTCTCCTAAAACTATCACTGGAACATGGATTTCCTGAAACTGATTAGGGATGGTATGTATCTTGATTTTAGGATTACTAATTTTCCAGGCGATATTGTCAAGACTTACAGGATCTATTTCCAGCAACATATCTATATAAGGTTGGAGTTCGGTAATTCTAAGGATCGTTTTATCTTCATTATAGCTTAGATTTCCAGAAGTGTTCTTTAGTTCCATTCCGGGAACAGAGGGTTCCATAGGATCCTTAATTCCATTGTTGTTATAATCCAGGAAAGGAATAATGCTTAGGGCAGCTCTGGACATCGCTGTGCGATTGCTGGTCATCACATATCCCGTATTATCATCCAGCATTAAACTTCCTCTGGCAGATTGAACAAAAGAGGTGTTTCGATTTCCTATTCTGGATGTTGCAGAGGTTTGTGCAAAATTGAACATATACCGGAGACCGACTTCAAAAATATGCGCGTTTCTTAAAAGATTATTTTCATATGCAATATTCAGGAAACCACTTTCAAAAACAGGTCGTTCCAGTTCAAAAATTAAATTATTGAATTGATTTCGACTAAAATCATATTGCACCTGTGGTGAAAAAAGGATCTTATTGGGCAACCTGTAGGTTTGTGAAAGGGAGCTGTAAATTGTAGGTTCTTTTACTCGGTCATTATAAATCCCATAGGTGGTAAAGTTGGTGCTAATTCCCATAATTGCTCCAGAAAGCAATAATTGCGCAGTGGTAAATTCAGTATTTGGCATAATGATCTGGTTAATACTGAAACGACTGAAAATGGAGAAATTTTTTCCCCTGATCGGGGCTGATAAGCTTATTTTTCGCTCTTCGAGGTAATTGAAATTTATGGCTGTTTGGTCCTTATCATACTTTATATAATTCAGGTCCACCTGAAAATTTCTGGGAGTCCTGTAACTTAAAAGTCCTTCTCCCTTTACGCCATAGGTATATTCTCCCGAAAATAAAAAATTGGAAGCAAAGCGAACCGAGGTATTCACAAAAGGCATCACCTCACCGCTGCTCACACCTGTAAGATATTCGGCACCACCACCAATAGTAATAGAATTGCTTAGCCCATAATTGAAATTAAGCCGTGAAAATTTATTCATTTCATCGTTTTCAACAATTCCGGCACTTAGGGTATATTCAAGTTCGTTCTTCGGGACAAAATTATAGGGAATGTTTATATTTCGTTCTTCAATTCGCTCTTCTCCGTAAGGACCATAAAACCTAAGACTTACAGCCGTATTCCCATACATAAGCGGCACATCAAAGGTGTAAAATCCAGATGCATCTGCCTGAACAAAATCTACAAGGATATTATTGACGTATAGTTCTACCGTCCATCTGGGTTCAGTAAAATCATTGAGAGTATAACTCCCAAAAGAACGACGGTTTTGAAAAGGACTGTTACTAATTTGCACACCACTAACCGGCGCAAATAAAGAAGAAGTGGCACGGGTAAAAATTCGTCCTGCAGTAACCTGTTTAAATAATTTACTTTCGTTGTTCACAAATCGCCATTGATAAAATTGGTTTCGGGATTCGAAAGGAACTCTCGTGGAGTAATTCAACATTAAATTTGTTTCACCACCAAGAAACATCGTACCAAGGCCTAGAGATAAGCGATTGTCATTCTCAAAATCACTTTGTTGGGTGGTGACCACACCCCAGTCTAAAGCTCCACCTTTGAATAGCGGGTAACGCCTGTCTATAGTAGTATCTGGATTAACTATTCCTCTTACACGATTCAGATTTTCCCTCACTTTTCTAAGTCGCATTTCCTTGATCACAGGAAGGTCTTTTTCGGTTTTCATAGTTACCGAAAGGCTTCTAAAAGAAAAATTTGTATTTAGTCCGAAGATATCCCCGAAAAGATTCGATTTTAAGTAGAGATTGAATGGGGTTTGTATGTAATCCTCGTCGCTAAGCGTATATTCTTCATTTTTATAAAGAATCCTGTTTTCTGAAGGAGTTATTCGATACGTGGAATCTGGGTTTATAATAAAACCTTCTATGCCATTAGCGGTTTCTTCATTTTTGATCTTTAAATAATCAAAAAGCTCTTTTACTGGAATATAAGCATCCTGACCTTTTATGGCGATAGGAATCTCAATGGTACCAAGATCTGGTACGTTCATTTCTACATTCAACTCATCATACTCTGGTAAAACTTCCTGTGCGTAAGTTGAAAAACCTAAGAGGATTATACACAAGAATCCCAGATAAAGTTTTTTGGTAAACTCAGTTGAAAAAGAGCGGAATTTTATGCGCATTAATGGGGGAGTGCTTGCTATTGATGAATAAAAGTTAGATGTAAATTACCATTGTATGAGCCAGGAGGTCCTGCAGCCTGGCTATCAATATGTAAACTGCCACCTACAATAACTTCCTTTGGAGATTTAGTAACAATAAAAGTAGGACCAGTACTAACATCCTGATAAATATCTACCCTAAGTCTTACATCACTCCCAGAAGGGCCGCTGAGAGTAGTTTCTAAATGAGGTTGAATTTGAATAATAGTTCCAGGGTTGGCGTAAACATCAAATATGGCGAATGTATGGGTTGCCCCCATATTCATAAGGTAAATATCATTATTTGCTATTCTAGTACCGTTAGAGGTAACTCTTACAGTACCTCCGTTAGTTCCTACGGTAAAAGCTCCGAAGTTTAAAAATTGTTCTGCTCTTACTTCAACTTCTATTGGGATAGGAGGGTTCTCCTGAGCACTAACTTCTATTACTGAAAACATAAATGGCAATAACCAAAAATATTTCTTACAAAAACGGAAACTGTACATTGTGTTTTCTTATTTTTTGATTAAAACTTTTTTAGCATGTTGGGCTTTCCCAACTTGTAGGTTTATGATATAAACCCCATTACTGGTAATGCCATCAAAAATCACACGGTCTTTTCCACCGGCCTCTTTTGTTTGAATAATTTGACCATTAACCGTACTTGCTCTTATAATTCCTACCTCATTTTCTTCCAAATTAAGACTTACCACAACACTCCCATCTTCAACTGCTACATCGAATGGCTCATTAAACGCGATAGCCGGACTTGTAACTTCTTCTTCAGAGAACATTAATTCGAACCTGGAATTATGCATTCCCTCTTTTATACTGAAAGTATATTCAGGATTATTTCTAAGGTTTTGGCCTTTACTTTTTTCGTGATCTATAAGGTAAATATTGAAACTTGAATTCAGATTTTCTACTGAAGCCAGGTTGATCTTCATTTCCCCGCTTTGATCGGTTTTGATGCCTAGCGGAATCTTTCTATAGCTTTTACTTTCAGGGTAGGGGATTGCATTAATGGCCAGTGTTTTTTGGTTTTCAGTAATATTATAAAAACTCGGAACCGAAGGATCTGTATTCATCAATTTATGAGCATCCATTTCCTTTTCAAAATTTTGGGTAGCATAAGGTGAAAAATAGATAACGAGCGCATCATTTTTGTTTTCAGTCTTAAAGTTGGCCTCAAGTCTAATCAGCTGTTTTAAATAAACCTCGCTAGCTCTAAAAAACTCTTGATTAAAATCGTTTATTCTTACCTTATTATCCATTCCAAAAGTTCCTGTAACTAAGTCTTCTGCATCAGAATCGCTCACTTTAATAAAAAAGCCTTGCATAGAAGGGATAATATTTGGAGATGAATTTGTGGTGTTATTTCCGGTAGAAACATTATTTACAAACGAGGTATAACTCCCGGTATATTGATCGTTATCACTGGCACTAAAAAAATGAATAGCATCATCTATATTCGTCCTGGTCCAACCATTGTTTGCATTCCAATCGATAGGTGAGGGGTAAGGATTTCCTACCAAATGAAAACCTTTGGTGTATTCGCGATGGTGATTCAATAATTGACGCACGGGAATGGTTCCGTTGTTTACTTCACCAATTAATTCTATAGTTTGCGCAGCTGTGGAAGGTCCAAAATTAAGAGCATAACCCTCGGCAATATTTAGATTCCCTGAATGAACTACCCAGCCTGTGGCATATCGAAGTGTATCATTTATATTAATATTTCTGTTTTCATTATATCGGTAAAAGTTGGGAAAGTCACTAATTGGATCACTGAAATCCATATATGGAGCAAAATCGCCAACTACAGAATTTTGGAATGGGGAACTGAAATATTTATATCCAAAAGCTTTATCGAGATAACGTTGCATTCTCACTAATCCAACAACCTGGCCGTTTCCGGAGCCTTCAATCAGGGCGGTTTGGGTTGGATTCGAAATAAGTGTGAGCGCATTTCCTGTATTGAAGTTTCCGCTTTCTACTCTAAGGAAGCCTGTTATTTCAAGATTTCCCGAAGAACTGACTCCGGCCGGATTATTTATGATCAGGTTGCTGATCCTGTTATTAAAAAATACGTTAGAGGGAATCGATTGTACTGCAGCTCCCACAAAGGCCACGCTTCCATTTAAAGAATTAAAAATTCCGCTATTTAAAACCGAACCGGCTATTTGTAATGTGTTGTCAATTATTGTTAAAGTCGCTCCGCTATTAATCTGAATAGCTTTAGCCATTCCAATTGCTCCGGAGTTTAAAATAGGGTAATTTGTGAGACCACCCGGAATTATAGCATCCAAGTTGAGATTCGGAATAGAATTACAGGTCCAGTTGGAGGCTGTATTCCAGTCTGAATTGGTATTTCCTGTCCAGATAAAGGATGCATTTATAATAATATTAGTGCTTGCATCAACACTGGTACAACCATTCATGGTACTAGTAACCGTATAGGTTCCACCCATTGCTGCACTTGCATTTGTAAGTGATGGATTTTGTAGGGTGGAATTAAAACCATTTGGACCTGTCCAGGAATAAGTCGCACCTGTAATGAAACTCGCTGTTAAATTAATACTTCCTCCTGCACATACCGGACTATTACTACCAGCAACAGGTGCTGATGGAATTGGTTTTATCGTAGCAATCACAGCTGTTCTAGTTGCTGTGGTGCAGCTTGATGCTATTACAGTCGCATCAACGTAAAAGGTGGTGCTAGATGAAACACTTGGCGTTGTGAAAGTCGTACCTGTTCCTAAACTTGACCCACCTGATGCTGTGGCGTACCAATTAATTGTTCCAGCAGAAGCTGTGGCTCCTAAACTAACTGCTCCTGGTCCACATCGTGATCCTGGTGTTGATCCTGTAATTGTGGGAATGGGATTAACCGTTGCCACGACAGCAGTTCTTGAACCTGTAGTACAAGCATTTGAAGTCGCATCAACATAATAAGTTTTGTTTGATGAAATACTTGGCGTTGTGAAAGTCGTACCCGTTCCTAAACTTGACCCACCTGATGCTGCGGCGTACCAATTAATTGTTCCTGACGAAGCTACGGCTCCTAGAACAACTGTTCCTGTTCCACATCTCGATCCCGGTGAAGTGTCAGTAATTATTGGAATCGCATTCACAATAATATTAGTGCTTGCACCAGCACTTGTACAACCATTCACAGTACTAGTAACCGTATAGGTTCCAGTCATTGCTGCACTTGCATTTGTAAATGATGGATTTTGTAGTGTAGAAGCAAAACCATTTGGACCTGTCCAATTGTAAGTTGCACCCGCAACAGTTGAAGCAAATAAATTCAATGTTAAACCAGCGCAAACAGGGCCATTGTTTGAAACTGTGGGTGCATTGACAATCACATTAGTGCTTGCAACAACACTGGTACAACCATTCACGGTACTAGTAACCGTATAGGTTCCAGCCATTGCTACACTTGCATTTGTTAGTGATGGATTTTGTAGTGTGGAATTAAAATCATTTGGACCAGTCCAATTGTAAGTTGGCCCCGTAACAGCAGGTAGATTCCAATTGACAGCAGTTGAAGCGAATAAATTCAATGTTGAACCAATGCAAACAGGGCCGTTGTTTGAAACTGTAGGCTTAGGAGTAGGAGTGTTATTAATCATAAATGGATCAGATAGTTCAGAAACTGCATAAGGATTTGAACTCTCAACTCTTATTTTATAATCTCTACTAGTAGGATAGGAGTTGCTATTATTTGATATTGGCACACTTAAAGTGACTAATTGTGGGTCAAGGTTATTCTCATCATAACCTGAAAATGTATTGTTTAAAACTGAAGTCCCATCACTAGGTATGATATAAACGCTATAGCTTGTGCTGGCTTTAAACCTTTTATTATCATTACCATTTCCATTACCATTTCCATCTGTTACAGTAAACCTAACTTCAACCGTAGAGCCACCACAAACTGGTGTTCCATTAAGAATGGGAGTGCCTATAGATGGTTGTCCTTGGCCTTGTGCTTGAATATTTATAGAAACTACAAGAAAAACAAATAAAAAGAGTAATGATATAAAAGTATTATCTCTCTTAAAATTATGTGATATTTTGGTTAAAGAGTAGTTTTTTACCATCCTTGCAATTTAGTTCAGGTTGAATTGAGATTCTCCCAATACTTTTCCGTCTTCTGTTTTGTAGGTGATGTTCAATTTACCTTTGCTTAAATCTACTTCTGCTGCATTTCTAAGTTCAAAACTGAAACTTCTTTTGGAATTAGGCGTATAAACTGAAACACCTTTTACCATCCCAACTTCCGTTTCAGTGCCATCTAAGGCAATATGTGTAGCAGTTAAATTTCCATAGACCGACATGTTTCCGGAGCGATTGATTACCAAAGATAACTTTGGATTTTCAGCTTCGGTATCCAGCGTAATATCTGTTAAGTTAATTGCGGTTGTAGATTCCCCTTCGCGGATAATCACAGGAATACTAATCCCGAAGACAGTTTTAATATTGATGGAAATTCCTTCGCTATCTTCCGCTTCTTCAGCACCAAGAGCAATTTGTTCCTCAACAGCTCTAAAGTAAACGTGAGAGCGATACTCACCTGGCTCTAGATTTCCAGTCCGGGTCAACTGAACACGAACAGTCTGGGCCTCCTTGGGAGCAAGAACAACTCTTCTCGGAAAATATCTCAAAAAATCTGTAGCAAAGCGCTGACCATCTTCCGGCTCTTCCACCTGTTCGAAGTTTCCGCTTTCGGTCATTTTATAATTTATAAATGAGATTGCGTACACTGCAGTATCACTTCCGGTATTGGCAAGGTTGATTTCCTGGGAGCGTTCAGATCCTTCAAACACCAGTCGCTTTGGCATGACCATAAGATCGCCCTGCGCGTATGTTGCAATTCCGGAAGAAATTAAGATTAAAAATAAGGCTAGGGGACTAAGTAATTTTGTTATCATATCCTTGGGGATGGATTTTTTAGGTTAGCACGCTGGTTCCAAAGTTAATGAATAAGAATCAACTTGTTAAAGAAAACTTAAAATTAATTATAGGATACCGTAACATTAAAACCTGCAGAATTAGTATAAAAACCAGATAATTGATTGGCTTCCAGATTTAGTGTTCCGCCGATCCTGATAATATCCATTAAAGCACCTTCCTGAGGTGCAACTGTAAATTGATCTATTCGAATCACCTGATTTGGATTTTCTTGGTTGTATAACAGAAAGCTTTCTGGTAATGTAATCGAATAATTATTATTTCCGTGGGTTATAACAGCCTCAGCAGGTGTTACATTCCCTGGCATAGAATTAGAAATTTGAACCCCGTAAGCAACTCTGGAACCATCTGGTGAGAGAATCACTTGTCCCGGATTATAGGCACTAATTACATTGCCAAAATCCAGATCCACCGTTTTATCTATCTGTATTGGATCTATTACCGTTGCCCTGCTATTTACGATAGCAGAAGCTGAGGCTTGCGCAATTATAACGTGCGAGCTTAAACTTAGTAAAAGGAAGAATAAACAGTTTCGCATATGAATAAATAATTAAGCAGATTAGACAAAATTGTAAACTACAAAAACGCCGCCAAAGGGGCGGCGTCTTATTTATTTTTAAGATATATTTCTTACTCGTATGAAACAGTTACAGTAGCAGTACCATCATAACTTCCCGCAAACTGATCTCCACCTACAGTAAGTTTACCACCTACTACAAATGTTCCAGCTGTATTTCCGCTTGAGGTATTATTACCTTCACTTAAACTATGAGTGAAATCGACGATCATTGTTTTACTATCATCAACGGTATTTTTCAAAGTCAACTGTGGAATTGAAACACCGTAAGTAGTATTTTCTTCTGCAGTAACAGTAAAAGTAGCAGCATTTGAAGTAGAAGTAATATCCATAGCACCAGGTATTGTTCTCGCATCTCCATTTGTTGGTATTTCAACAACTCCACCAACAGTAGTTCTAACAATTTTTCCAAAATCTATATTATCAGTAGTACTTATTGTAATTGGTGAAACAATTAAAGCATTAACTGTAGCCGTTCCTTCAGCTTCACGTTGTGCGAAAGTTGTTCCTGTAATAAGAGCGAATAAGATAAAAGTAATTTTTTTCATATATAGGTAAGTTTGGGGTTGTTCATTATATCCCCGCAAATATGGAGTATTTTAAATATAGCAGTAACAAAAAACCTTAAATACTCGTTACAATACACATTTTTATCGACGAAATGCATAAATAATAATGCATTGGAGAAATTTCTGAGAGGATAATTCTTTAGAATTGTTGCTTTCTAAGTTAAAACGATCCAAAATGGAACTTTTATTTTCCCATTTTTTGTTAAAACAAGAATTTAGTTTAAAAATGAACTGTCTTTTTTAATTTAGAAGACGTAAGAATGGGTTGAAGTAATAATATGTAGGAGGGAAATATATTGTAAGTAAAGGATATATATTAGTTGTAGTTCACAGTAACATTAAATCCACCTTGGTTAACATAGTTTCCTGGAGTCTGATTAGGATTTACTTTAAGAGTGGCCCCAACATTAATTTTCTGTGATCCTGCAGTAAGTGTATTATCACTATTAAAATCTGTAGTGAAATTATTTATCTCCATAGTTTCACTTCCATTAGATAGCACATAGTTATCACCAGGTAAGCTTACCGCATATGTATAACCAGATTCCCCAGTGATCTCGAAAGATGCTGCAGAAACTATCCCACCATCAGATAATGCTACATCACCAGAAGTTGTTCTTGTACTATTAGGACTAAGAGTTATTTCTCCACCATTTTTAGCATCTACGTTTGCAAATTTAAGATCTGAAGTTGTAGTTATTCCAATTGGTTGAATAATTGTAACCGAGGCATTAAAAGTTGCGGTGGCTTGAGCAAAACTCATACTAGAAAAACACAATGTTAAAATTCCGATAAGTGTGTGAATGTTTTTCATAGTATAAAGCATATAAATAAGTAGGTACTCAAATATAAAAAACCGCATCTCATTACCGACGAAATACACGTTAAAATCGACAAACAGCGTAAAAGTTTAACATTTTGTTTTAATTTTTTGATTTGAAATCATCAATTTTTAACACTAAATCCCACGTTTTCAGTAGGAAATTAGATTTTAGAGAGGAATTTAGAGGAATGTTAATTGTAGGAATTATTCTTACAATTCTTGAACCTCCTATTTCTAAAGCGGAATTAAGGTATATTTATACTGGTTAGTTATAATTATCTGGGGATAACATATATTTTGTAACTTTTCCTCTTAATTTTATAAACTATGAATAAGACTTACACTACAAGTTTACAACTTCCAGCCGTAGATTACGGACTGCTGTTTTTGAGAATTGCAATTGCAGCATTAATGCTTAGTCATGGAATTCCGAAATTAATAATGCTTTTTGGGTCTCAAGAAATTTCCTTTGCAGATCCTTTTGGAATTGGGCAAACCGCTACGCTAACTCTCGTAGTTTTTGCTGAAGTTATTTGCTCTTTGCTTATAGCTTTTGGTCTGGCTACCAGATTGGCTGCATTTATTCTTTTGTTTACTATGGCCTTTGCATTTTTTGTTATCCATGCGGAAGATCCTTTTCAAACTAAAGAATTGGCCTTAATATATTTAGTAGTTTATATATTTATAGTGATAGTGGGAAGTGGTAAATATGCCTTGGATCATTACTTTCTTAAGAAATAAGCTCAAAAAACGAACTAATTAAAAAATATAAACATGAAAAACTTAGGATTACTAGCTACTTTAAAAGCCAAAAAAGGGAAAGAAATGGAAGTTTCCAACTTTATTAAAGAAGCTGTTAATTTGGCGAGAAAAGAGGAGAAAACAATAACTTGGTATTCGTTTAAAATAGATGAATCTACTTTTGGGATCTTTGATACTTTTGAAAAAGAATCTGGAAGAGAAGCACATTTAAATGGTGAGATAGCTTCAGCGCTTATGGAAAAAGCTTCAGAATTATTAAGTGAGCCACCAACTATTAAAAAGGTTGAAATTCTTTCTGCTGTATAATTTTTATAATTACACAAAAATTAAAAAGGCCTAACACAAATTTGTGTTAGGCCTTTTTATATAAATGGATCTATAATTACTCAGCAGAATCCATCATTGCAAAGAATTTATCAAGATTAGGAATAATAACTATTCTCGTTCTTCTATTTTTAGCCATATTTTCTTTGTCAGAATTCTCTACTAAAGGTGCATAACTACTTCTTCCAGATGCAATTAATTTGGAAGGATCTACATTATACTTATCTTGTAGCTCTCTTACAATAGAAGTTGATCTTCTAACACTTAAATCCCAGTTGTCTTGAATATGAGATCCGGGTACCATAGTTTGAGAATCTGTATGACCTTCTACCATAACTTCCATACTAGGTTCAGAATTAATAACTTCTGCTAATTTTTTCATCAACCCATCAGCTTTGTTATTCAATCTGTAACTACCACTTCTAAAAAGCAGCTTGTCAGATACATTTATCATCACTACTGTTTTATCTACGGTAATTTGAACATCATCACTTTCTGAATCATCGGTGATGGATTTCTTTAAATTATAAGAAACTGCAAGATTGATTGAATCTTCCAGAGTAGTTGCTTTGCTTAATTCAGTTTGATCTACTTTTGCTAAAGTAGCTCTCATTTGTTGTTTTGTTTTATTGGACATCACGGTAAGATCGTTCATCTCCATTTTTTCATCATTAGATTCTTTTAAAGAATTGATCTTCGCATTGTAATCTGCAACACGAGATTCAATAGCATCTAATTTTGCCTGCGCCTCTTCTTTTTCCATTGCAGTACGCTGCAAATTACTTTGAGTGTTAGACAATTCAGTTTCCAGTGCTACATATTTTTTCTTAGACACACATGAGCTGAACATTGCTACAGACAATACGGTTACTAATACTGTTTTTTTCATATTATAAATTTTGATTTAAAGGTCCTCGATTATTTGATGATAAATTATATTCTTATTTTTACTAAGACCCTATCGCTTCTCTTTGCGATAACAGTGCCAGTGCATGTGCTACAATCTAATTTATTAACAGAGACTTCTTTTAAAGCTAAGTTTATATTAGTTTAAGCAGTTAATATTCAGTTATCTAAGAAATAATCTAAGTCCAAGCCGGGGCCTTAAAAAGTCCTTTTTTATAGAATCTACGAACATATTAAAGCAATCATTTCTGTGGAAATCATAAATTAAGTGGGAATAATTACCACAGAACTAGAAGAATATTTGCCCTAGAAGTTGGTATAGTGCTATGCCACATCCTGGAATATATTAATTTGTTCTACGATTTTCGGTCTATTTTTTCCTTTAGTATTGAGATTTTAGGAAAATTGATTTTAAAATAAATCCGCTACTATCAAGCCTGGATTTTGAATAAAATGAACTTCTTTAACAAAAATTTATAAATGAATATTTTAAATTAAAGAGCCCTATCCTTTATTATACTCTCTTTATCAATTAAATTTGAAGTTCAAGCACAAAGAGAATTGGAAAACGAAGAAAAGAAGAAGAAAAATAAAAATAAATTTTTAAGGGTAGTAGGCTGGATATTTTTGAGTCTGCTTATTCTGGTAATTGCTATTTTACTTTTCGTCCGCAGTCCTTGGGGTCAGGGAATCATTGTCGATAAAGTTGTCTCTTCTATTGAAAAAACTACAGGTACCAATGTTGATATCGAAAAACTCTTTATAACCTTTGACGGAAATATTCTTCTAAAAGGCTTATTTATTGAAGATAAACAAGGCGATACCTTGATTTACTCTAAATATTTAGAAGCAGATATTCCGCTCATACCCATCATTCGTGGAAAAGGAATTTCTATTGATTTCCTGGAATGGGAAGGAGTTGTGGCAAACATTGTTAGAAATGACAGTGTTAGCGGTTTCAATTACCAATTTATTGTAGATGCATATGCCACTGCAGATACTACAGCAGCTCCTCAGGACACTGCCGCTGCTCCTATGCAAATCAGTCTGGGAGATCTTAATTTTTCCAATTTAAATGTTAGTTTCAATGATGATGTTGGCGGAATCAACAGCAAATTAATACTTGATCGGTTGGAAGTGGAAATGGAAGAAACGGATCTTGAAAACATGAGGTTCCATATCTCTAAGGCCGAGCTTGAAAATACCAATTTTAAATACACACAAACAAAACCTTTTCCTCCCCCGGAAACAGAAGATACAGCTGCTCTTCCATTTATTAAAGTAGACAATATTGTTTTAAAAAATGTTTTTGCTGATTATTCTTCAGAACCTGATGGTCTTTCTACTGTTGTGGAAATAGGAAATTTTACAGGTGATTCTGGAGAAATAAATTTAGACCAAAGCATAATAGATATAAAGGAAGTTGCTCTTGTGAATTCTGATATCCTATTAGAACTGACCACTACCGTTATAGACAGTACAAGTACAGAAGCTACAACACAAAATACATCTAATGACGAATCTCCGAACTTTGAATGGCCCATATGGAAAGTAAATGTGGAAGCAGTTGCCTTGGAAAATATAGATTTTAGTTATTTTGTTGATGGAGCAGAAGTGGTGGAAGGTAAATTTGATCCCAATGCAGTTGTGCTAAAGGACCTTGATTTTAAAGCTGAAAATATTCTGCTGAAAGAGGAAGCTGCAGGAATGCATTTAAAAAAATTCAATTTTAAAACAGCATCAGGACTAGCTTTAAATCAGTTTAATTTTGATCTGGAAATCACTGAAGATATACTGGTACTTGAAAGCCTGGATTTTAAATTAAATGAGAATGAACTCCACGGAAACTTAAGCCTGAATTATGACTCCCTGCAGCAATTAATTAATTCTCCGGAAAAGGTTAGTATAGAAGGAGAGTTTTCTGAAATCGATATTCATCTGAAAGATATCTTTCCATTTCAGCCTGAACTTAAGAAAAATGAATATTTAGTCGCCTTAAGCGAAAAACCAATTTCTGGTAATCTGAAAATTGATGGTAGTCTTTCTTCATTGGAAATTTCTTCTGCAGATTTCAACTGGGGTGCTAATACTTCTTTATCTGCAAGTGGAACAGTTCAAAATTCTCTGGATCCGGAAAACTTAAGATTTGACTTTCCTAGCATCAAACTATCTTCCAGAAGATCAGATCTTCAGAAGCTCATAAAAGAGGAAGATCTTGGCATCAAAATACCCGAACGGATATCACTAAATGGAAGCTTAAAAGGCAATCCTGAGGATATTTCCACAAATGCTTTCTTGCGAACTTCTGAAGGAAACATTAAACTGAACGGTAATTTCTCAAGTCTTGAAGGATTGGTTTATAATGCTGATCTTGAAGTAGAAGATCTTCAGCTGGGGAACCTTTTGGGAAATGATCAATTAGGAAGCTTAGACTTCAATTTAAAAACATCCGGATCTGGGGACAATGTCAATCAATTAGATGCCACATTGGAAGCTACCATTGCAAAATTTGAGTTTAATGATTATGTATTTGAAAATATTTCTCTGCAGGGAGAACTTGAAGATGGGAAAGGTTTAATCACTTCTTCTTATAAAGACAAAAATCTCAATGCAGATCTTAAAGCTTATGTTTCCCTGGACTCAGTTGCTCCAAAAGTAAATGCAGAACTGGATGTAATAGGAGCTGATCTTCAGGCGCTGGGAATAATGGAAAAAAATGTAAGGGCCGCTTTTAACCTGGATGCAACTTTTGAAGGAAATACTGAAAATTTTGAACTGGTATCAGTGATATCTGATGGAGTTTTTGTGTATGATGACGCTCCTTACCAGTTAGGAAATATGGAGATCGATGCATTTGTAGGAACAGATACCACAGCTGTTAGCATTGATAATAATATTATCATTTTAAAATTAAGATCTAATGCCAGCCCGACAGATTTTAGTTCTGCTCTTTATGACCACTATGAAAGTTATCTCGTTGAAGGGACACGTACAGATACAATTCAGGATCCTGTAAAACTTGAGTTAAGAGCAAATATCAATGAATCACCGCTTTTAAATGAAGTATTTTTCGCTGATCTTACAGAATTGGATACGGTTGCAATAAAAGTAGATTTCAATGAAAAAGACAGGAATTTATCTGCGTCTATAGAACTGCCGCATATTAACTACGCAGGTACTGAAATTGATAGTTTGACTTTCAGGCTTGACACTAATAAGGACGTCTTTGTTTTCGGATTAGGATTTCAGGAATTAAATGCAGGACCTCTTGCCATTAAGGAAACTATAATAGATGGCTCTATAGAAAATCAAAATTTGTACCTGGATTTCACCTCTTTTCATAACGATAAAGTTATGGTTCATGTAGCTTCTGAAATTTCCAAGGAAGGTGATACATTTAAAGTTCATCTGTTCCCTAAGGATCTTATATTAAATTATGAGGAATGGAATATACCGGCCACCAATGAAGCTTTCTTTAAAGATAAATATGCTGAATTCAATGATTTCAGATTGAGCAGAAATAACCAATTAATCGAAATAAGTGATAAAATTGCTGATGTAGAAAGAGAACATGTCGGGATACAATTCAAAAATTTTGAACTAGCAACCCTACTAAACTATCTAAATCCCGAAGACACTTTGGCTACGGGAAACTTGAATGGGAATTTCATAATTGAAGAACCATTTGTTAATAATGGATTACTTGCAGATCTTCAGATAAATGAATTCAATGTTAAGGGAGTGCCTTTAGGAACTCTTAATTTGGAAGCTGAAGCAGAAGGCCTGCAAACCTATGATGTTGTTATGGGACTTCAAGGCGGAGCAGCCAATCTGGATTTAACAGGAAGTTATACTGCAGTTGGAGGAGCTGCTGAAATAGATTTAAATCTAATTTTAAATGAGCTAAAAGTGGAAGCTCTGGAAGGATTTACAGATGAAGCTATAACCCAGGGAGATGGAAGTATTTCTGGAAATATGAATGTCTCGGGATCATTGGCTGAGCCAGATTATGAAGGCTCGTTTACTTTCAATAATGCTGCTTTTACAGTAGCTACTCTGGATGCTCCTTTTAAGATTAACAATCAAACCTTAAGCCTAAACAATGACGGGATATATTTTGACTCCTTCACTGTAAATGATGCTACCGGCAATTCATTTATTGTAGATGGAAGTGTTTTGACAGAAAGTTTTATAAATCCTTCTTTTGATTTGGAATTTGAAGCTCAAAACTTCCAGGTGCTCAATTCAACAGCCGAAGACAATAAATTATATTATGGTACTGCAATTTTGGATGTTACAGCCTCTTTATCGGGGAATTTAAATATTCCGGTACTGGATCTAAAATTAAATGTTGATCCTAAAACCAACTTTACTTACATAATTCCTGAAGATGAATTGATGCTACAAGAAAGGGATGGCGTTGTAATTTTTGTAAACCGTGAGAACCCTGACGCTATTTTAACCAAAAATACAGCTGAAGAAACTGTGAATATCTCTGGATATGATATAAGTGCGCTATTGAATATTAGCGAAGGGGCAGTGCTAAGTATAGTTCTGGATGAAGAAACCGGAGACAAATTTCAGGTCCAGGGGGAAGGGGAGTTGAATTTTGATGTTTATCCTAACGGAAGAACTACTCTTACCGGAATCTATGAAATTAATGACGGTTTCTATGAAATGAGCCTATACGGCCTTGTAAAGAGAAGGTTTAATTTAGTTGATGGAAGTAAGGTTACCTGGTCAGGTGATATTTTTGATGCAGATCTTGATTTACGGGCAGTTTATAATGTGGAGACTTCAGCTTCCTCCTTAATGGCCGCTCAAACTACGGGTGCAGATGCTTCGGTTCAAGGAAAATTCAGGCAAGAGCTTCCATTCTTTGTTTATCTAAATATTGACGGGGAATTGTTGCAACCTAAGATTTCATTCAATCTTGATATGCCAGAAAGCGAACAGGGAGCAGTTGGTGGTGCTGTTTACGGAAGGATTCAGCAGCTTAATAGTCAGGAACAAGAGCTTAATAAACAGGTTTTTTCACTTTTGGTGCTAAATCGTTTCTTCCCAGAATCCATTTCAGATGGTTCGGGAGGTGGTGGTGCCGCAGGTATAGCAAGGGACAATATCAATGATGCTATCTCAGACCAATTAAATGTTTTTGCTGAAAATATTTTAGGTGATTCAGGAATTGAACTGGATTTTGGTGTTGACAGTTTTACAGATTATCAAGGGTCAAGCCCTACAGAAAGGACCCAGCTGAATGTTGCTGCCCAAAAAACACTTCTTGATGACAGGCTTGTAGTAAGGGTGGGAAGTGATGTAGACATCCAGGGTAGCAGTCCTGTGGAAGGAGAGGGAACTCCGTTGATTGGAAATGTGAGTATTGCCTATCTATTAACCGAAGATGGAAGGTTCCGGATACAGTTTTTCCGAAGAAATGAATTTGAAAATGTAATAGACGGGCAGCTTATTGTAAGCGGAATTGCCTTCATTTTTACCAAAGAATTTAATAAGTTTCAGGAATTGTGGGACAGCCTTCTTTTCAAAGGGGAAACTACTACCGATGAAGATTAAAAGATAATAGAAACTCATGCTAAAAAATTCATATTTACCTTTTTTTACAGGAATCATTTTCCTTGTAATATTGCAGGGATGTAGTGTGGAAAAATTCATTCCAGAAGACAAATTACTTTACTCAGGGGCCAAATTGAAAGTTCAGGACAGCATTGCAAAGAATAGCAAATATGATGTAGTGGTAGCACGACTGGTATCATTATTACTGCCAGAACCCAACAGTAAATTTCTTGGGATGCGACCTAAACTATATTTTCATTATAAAGCGCAACAAGAAAATCCGGGATTTATAAATAAGTTCTTAAATAAAAAATTGGGCGAGGAACCTGTTTATCTTTCAGATGTTGACCCTAACTTCCGGGAAGAATTATTGATTAACCGGATGGAGAATAGTGGGTTTTTTTACAGTACTGCAAGCTCCACCATTATAGAAAATGAAGAAGAAAAATTAGCTTCTGTAGAATACGAAGTGAATATGAAAGAACCTTATACTCTGGAAAAATATAAGTTAGATACAGATTCTCTAAAGATCTATAAAAGAATTGGGGAGTACCTGCCTGAATCACCCATTGAAGAAGGTATGCGCTTCGATTTGAGTTTATTAAAACTGGAGCGGGAACGCTTGGAAAGGAAACTATTGCAGGATGGATATTATAATTTCAATGCCGGTTTCTTAATCTTTGAAGCGGATACCAACCAATATGTGAATAAAAAATTCGATCTTTTTCTTCGTCTGAAAAAGGATGTTCCTGAAAAAGCTATCATTCCCTATAAAATTTCTAAAGTTAATATTTACCCCAATTATGTATTAGGAAATGATTCAATTGCACAGGATACGGTAAGGTTTGATGGTAAAAATTATATCCAGGCCGAAGAATTTTTCAAACCTAAAAGACTGGATCCATATATATTGATCAATGAGGGGGGATTTTATGATCCCTCAGCTTCCAGGAACACCAGTAGAAGATTAGCCTCCATAGGAGCTTATAAGTTTGTAAATATAAAGTATGATGAGGTAGAAACATTGGGAGATAGCCTGGGTATTCTTGAGGCAAATATATTCTTATCCCCTTTAAACAAAAGAGCTTTTCGTGCTGAATTACAGGGGGTTACAAAATCTAATGATTTTATAGGGCCTCATTTGGCTTTGACCTATTCTAACAGAAACCTTTTCCATGGAGGTGAAATTTTGAACCTAACAGGTAAGTTTGGTTATGAAGTTCAGGTAACCGGGAGCGATCTGGAAACAATTTCCAGCACGCTGGTGGGATTGCAGGCAGATCTTATATATCCAAGATTGTTATTTCCAATATCCATAAATGACGACTGGTTTGAATATTCTATCCCAAAAACCAAGATCAGTTTGAGTGGAGACTATGTTATAAGGACCAACCTTTATAGCATTGGCTCAGTTTCAGGAAGGTTTGGATATCTCTGGAATGCAAATAGATTTGTCACTCATGAGTTGAATCCTGTTTCAATAAATTACGTGAAGCTAGCCAACACAACCCAGGAATTTGAAGACATTCTGGATGAGAATGTATTCTTAAGAAACAGTTTTCAGCAAGAATTTATTGCAGGGCTTACCTATTCCTTTACATATAATGGAATGATAGATGCAGGCAAGACACATCAGTTTTATCTTAACGCTAATATGGAGACTGCCGGAAATACCATGAGCCTCTTCAGTAAAGAAGCGGAGGAAGGCCGAACAGCCTTTGGACTCAAATATGCCCAATTTGCAAAAGCTGATGCCGATTTAAGATATCATTTCAATTTTGGAAAGGAACAAAAAATTGCAACCAGGTTATTTGCCGGACTAGGAATTCCTTTTGGCAACTCAGACGTTATGCCTTTTAGCAAACAATATTTTTCTGGAGGGCCATATAGTGTTAGGGCATTTAGAATAAGGTCTTTAGGACCGGGTAGTTATGAACCGGAGCAAACAGAAAATACCTCATATTTTGACCAATCGGGAAATCTAAGGTTAGAAGGAAATATAGAATACAGATTCCCACTTATTTCATTCCTGAAAGGAGCCGTATTTGCTGATGCAGGAAATGTTTGGACAACAAGAGAAAATCCAGCTTTACCCGGAGGAAAATTCGGAAAGGATTTTTTAAGTGAATTAGGGGTCGGTGCAGGAGTTGGCTTAAGAGTGGATATACAGAATTTTGTAATCAGACTTGACGTAGCTGCTCCAATGAGAGTTCCATTCCTGCCTGAAGGAGAGAGATGGACCTTTGCTTTTGATGAGCCTATATTTAACTTTGCTGTTGGGTATCCTTTCTAATGCTGAAGCTTAATACCATAAGCCAGATCTCCTGCATCACCTAAACCAGGAACAATATATCCTTTATCATTCAATTCCTTATCTACCGTTGCTATCCATAGCTTGGTATCTTCAGGGAAATGTTCAGCGATATGTGCAATCCCTTGTTCTGAACCAATTACTGAAGCCAAATGAATTTCTTTTGGAGTTCCCATAGATTTTAATGCATTGTAAACATTCACAAAAGATCTACCGGTAGCCAACATAGGATCTGCTAAGATCAAAATTTTGTTATCCAAAGACGGGGAAGCTAAATACTCTACTTTAATTTCAAATTCAGTTTCAGAGACCTGATGTCTATAAGCTGAAATAAAAGTGTTTTCAGCTCCGTCAAAATAATTTAGCAAACCTTGATGTAAAGGCAAACCCGCTCTTAGAATAGAACATATCACAACGTCTTCTTCTGGAATGTTGCATTTAGAGGTCCCTAAAGGGGTTTTAATATCTACGTTATTATAGGAAAGTGATTTACTTAATTCATAACCCAAAACTTCACCAATTCTCTCAATGTTTCTCCGGAATCTCATTCTATCAGATTGTACTGATACATCTCTTAATTCTGAAATAAATTTGTTGAGGATAGATTGTTGTTCGCCTAGATTGTTTACTTGCATTGAATGGATTTTGGATAAATTTAAGCAGAATAATTAGTAAGCTATTCATTCATCACAATAAAATCTGATTTTTATATTTCGTGGTGCTATTTTTGATATTATAGAGTTTCTAATAATTCCTTATTTTTATTAAATGAAAATTCATTATATTTTTTTCTTACTTGTTATTAGTTCTAGTCTCGGGTTTTCCCAAGAGATACCTGTAAAGTCTACACCTATTGAGCGTGCAGGAACTTCTTTTCCTCCTCCAAATGAAGGTTCTGCTATTCCATCAACAAAATCTACCAATCCATTCTTTAAGTCTAAAGAGAGAACTTCCAATTTACCTTCAGAAAAAAAAGAAACTTTTAGTATGAAAACGGGAAACGATCTTTTAACTGCTGGAGATTTTATTGAAAAAAAATGGACCGAGGATAAAAGAATTAGTGAAGAGTATAGAAAAGACCAGTATTTAGGAGATTTTAAAACTGGAGGAAGTTATGTAGAAGTTTTATGTAGGGATTACCAATATGTAGATGGAGATAAAGTGCGGGTGTATGTGAATGGTAAGATGATAGAGTCTGTAATAGAGTTACAGGCAAATTATACACCAATTTTAGTGAAGTTGGAAAGCGGACTAAACAATATAGAAATTGAAGCACTTAATCAAGGTAGTTCCGGGCCAAATACTGCAGCTTTCAAGATCTACGGAGATCAGGGAGAATTAATTACCTCTAACGAATGGAACTTACTTACAGGTGCTAAAGCCAGTGTTATTTTTGTAAAGCAGTAATTATTTTCTAGATGATATTAAAAATAATTAGTTTCCTGTTTAGGATGTTAGAACTATCCGCTCTTAGATATTAGATAAATTTTAAGTAATTGGTGATTATTTTATTGTACATAATCAAGCATGCAGAAGGGGTGAATTTGCTGAATTTTTAAAAATAATTAGCTTCGAGTTCAGAATCTTTAAAAAATCCTATACTTGACGGATAACTTAGGCTAAGCCCTATTTTACCGGACAAAAGGGTTAAAAAACAGAAAAGCCACAAAATAATTTTTTTTTGGCTTTTCTATTAAATTCCAAATTAATTAATCGTCTGCTATATCTTCCAATCTTTTTACACTAGAAATGGTATTCTTAATTTCATGTAATTGGCTAGTAAGCAATGTTCTAACTCTCGGAGGAAAATGACCTTTATTTAGTTTTTCCTCATATTCTTTAGCACTTGCTTTTTCGCCTCTTAAACATTCTTCTAACACAGCTTCATCATCATTTCCAGAGAATGCAGTTTTAAGATCTATCCAAACGCGATGAATAACCCCAGTTTCATATCCATCTTTTAATTTTGGATGGGCATTTAAATCATGTAATTCTTTTTCTATTTCGGTTTTAAATCTATTTCTAATCACTACTTGCTTCTTGAAGAACTTTCTTAAACTAGGGTTTTTCACATTTTCTAATGCTTTTTTAAATCCTTTTTCCGCATCATAATTCTTCTCTAAAAGTTCATTAAGGTTTTTTACAACTTCATCATGACTTTCTTCTTTTGCTTCTTCTCTAGTTGTTTTCATATTTTATATTTCTGTTAATTATATAATTTAATATAAATATACAGTGATAATTATTGAAAAAAAACTAACCTGAATCATATTTTGTAATGGTTTAACATAATTTGTTAAGAAGTTAAAAATTAGCCTAGGTTTTCATTTCAGATGCATCAATTAATTATTAAAAAAAATAACAGACATATATAATTCTATATTTAAATTTTCTGAGGGGATTAAAATAAATTAAGTAATCTAAGATGATTTACTTAATTTATTACGAAATTAGTACCACTTTTTAATTTTAGTCTCAATTTATTAATTCTGTTACTTATGAAAAAAGTTCTTATTTGTATAGATTACAACCCAACTTCAGAGATTGTTGCAGATGCTGGATACCAGCTTTCTAAATCTTTAAATGCTGAAGTATGTTTGCTTCATATTATTGCAGATGTTCAATATTATGGAGTACAGTATCCTACTTTTATGGGCTATGATGGGTTTGAGTCTGAAATAGATCTAAATATAAATAAGGAAATGCATAGCGTTGCAGAGAATTTTTTGGACACCGTAAGAAAACACCTTAACGACTCGCAGGTAGAAACTAAAGTTATTGAAGGGAGCACTGCCGATGTTATTTTAGAATATGCATTTTCATGGAAAGCTGATACTATTGTCCTTGGTACACATAGTCATAATATTTTGGAGAAAATTTTTATCGGGGATGTGGCATCTAAAATTTTAAAGAATACCAAGATTCCTGTTTATATGGTGCCTACTAAAAAATAAAACCTATTTCATTATAATTAAAAATAGTTCTAAAGAAGTATGGACCAAATAAAACTTTATATAGAATACGTTGCAAAGGGACTGGAAGCCGTAGGTGTTGTAATAATTGCTTGCGGGGCATTAATAGCCATATCCCGTTTTCTAATTTCTCAATTAAAATTTAAAAATCATCTCTATACTAGATTAAGACGTGAGCTTGGCAAAGCAATCTTATTAGGTCTGGAAGTATTGGTTGCAGCAGATATTATTGCAACTGTTGTAACAGAGCCTACGCTCAAGAGAGTATTTACTTTAGGAGTGATTGTTCTTATAAGAACATTTTTGAGTATATCTCTACAAGTTGAAATTGAAGGAAAGTTTCCATGGCAATCAAAAAAAATAGAAGCAGAGCCGTATTCCAACTAATATCTCAAAATTTTTAATCCCTCATTGAGGGTTTAATTCCCCGAGGCTTGCTTCGAATTTTTGAAAGTATTTTCCTCCCGAACCATCGGGACATACCTCGTGGGTTTGTCCCGAGGTTCTTGATTAAGTAATTTTTTTCTTAGCGATAATTAATTCATATTAAGTAAAAGGTTAATTTTATTCGTTACCTTTAATATTGTAAAAAACAGAGTATTCCCTCCGACTATCCCTCTAAATTTTGACCCTAGAATTAGAATAATCAGAAATGAGAAACCCTCATTTTTGAATTGTTAAAATTAAAATATTCATTTTCATTAATAAATAGTTTAATTATGGAGTTAACGGGAACAGTAGATACCACTACGAAGGAGGTATTATCTATAGAGATCAAAGGCCAAATAATCTTTCCAGAAGACAAGATTTACGAAGAGTCAAGAAAGGTCTACAATGGAATGATCAATAAGCATCCAGGGGTGATCATTAAATGTATTGATGCTGCCGATGTAATAACAGCCGTAAATTTTGCAAGAGAAAACAAATTACTACTTGCAATTAGAGGAGGAGGCCATAATGGTGGCGGACTCGGCTCCTGCGACGGTGGAATGGTAATAGACCTTTCTGAGATTAAATTTGTACGTGTTAATGCTGAAGATAACACTGTAAATATAGGTGCAGGTAATTTATGGGGAGAAGTAGATCATGCTACTCATCCTTTTGGCTTAGCAATTCCATCTGGCATAATTTCTTCAACAGGAGTTGCAGGTCTTACACTAGGCGGTGGAGTTGGATATTTAGCAAGAAAATACGGCTTAACTATAGACAGTCTATTAGAAGTAGATATGGTAATGGCAGATGGCACTTATCTCACTGTGAATAATCATCAATACCCAGATCTATTCTGGGCAATTCGTGGAGGGGGAGGAAATTTTGGAGTAATCACCTCTTTTAAATTTCAGGCACATCCTGTAAAAACGGTCTATGGAGGTCCAACATTGTGGCCTATAGAACAAGTAGAGGAGATAATGAAATGGTATGATGCATTTATAGAAAATGCAGATGAAGACCTTAATGGATTTATTGCTACTATGATAAT
Source organism: Gillisia hiemivivida (assembly GCF_007997295.1). Taxonomy (GTDB): domain Bacteria; phylum Bacteroidota; class Bacteroidia; order Flavobacteriales; family Flavobacteriaceae; genus Gillisia; species Gillisia hiemivivida. Next base: position 45,512 of record NZ_VORY01000006.1, read on the forward strand.
TCCAGGACCACCCTTTCCAGATTTTCTTCATAATAAACAATTCTGCGGAATTGTTTGGTGCTATTTAGGAGATCCAAAAAATGCGGAAGAAGTATTTAAGCCAATAAAAGAATTGAAACCTATTTTCGAACATTTAGGGGAGATGCCTTTTCTGGCACTTCAAACTCTTTTTGATGGTATGATGCCACCTGGATTACAATGGTATTGGCGTGCCGATTTTTTTAATGAATTAGGACCAGAATTAAGAAAACAACATAAAAAATTTGGATCTCATATTCCAACTCCTTTATCACAAATGCATCTATACCCTATTAATGGCGAGGCAAGTAGAAAAAAGAATTCTGAAACTGCGTGGGCCTACCGGGACGCAAAATATGCTGGAGTAATTGTAGGAGTAGATCCAGATCCAGGAAATGCTGTTAAAATAACAAAGTGGTGCAAGGATTATTGGGAAGCTTTACACCCACATTCTGCTGGGGGAGCATATTCCAATTTTTTAATGAATGAAGGGGAGGAGCGAATTAAATCCAGCTATAAAGGGAATTACGATCGCTTAGTAGAAATTAAAAGAAAGTACGATCCTAAGAATTTGTTTAGAGTAAATCAAAATATTAAACCTTAAAAAATATTAAAATGAAAAGAGATATAAAATCATTTAGGAGTATTGGACTAAGTTTATTAATGGCTGCTATTTTTCCTTTACTTTCTTTTAGCCAAGAAAATAATGAAACAACATTTGAAAAATCTTTGGTAAAAGACGTTAAAAGTTCGAATATTACTTGGGGACCTTGCCCTGAATTTATGCCCGAAGGTTGTGAAATTGCGATCTTGCATGGAGATCCGGCTAAACCAAATGTTGATATTCTTTTTAGATTACCCGCGAATACTGATATTCCCAATCATTGGCATAATTCTGCAGAACGTATGATTTTATTGTCTGGAGAATTACAGGTAACCTATGAAGGTGAAAGCGCCCAAACTTTAAAACAGGGGAATTACGCTTATGGCCCAGCCAAAAAACCACATACTGGGAAATGTGGTAACTCAGGGCCCTGTGTTCTATTTATTGCATTTGAGAATCCATTAGATGCTATACCAATAAATAAATAACTTAGGAAGAAGAGTTTGAGAAAATGAGGGAAATGACTTATAAAAAAGATTATTTTTTAAATTAGCAGATGTTAAATGCGTAATGATTTGTGCGATTATTATTGTACTTTTACACATCGGTAAACGTATTAATGCCCTTCAAGTAATTTTGTTACCCTCAACGACGATATAATTTATCTTTTTTGAGATCTTTTTGCTTCCTAATCGAGTGTTTTTACGTGTTGCCAGATTGTTCATGCAGAACAGTTATATAATAATTAATATTTTAAGTAAGAATGGCGAGACCACAAGAAAGTTTTGGTAAAAAAGAAAAAGAAAAGAAACGTTTAAAAAAACGTGAAGAAAAGCAACGTAAAAAAGATGAGCGCAAATCTTCAGCTAAGAGTGGCGACTTGGAAGACATGTTGGTTTATGTAGACGAAAACGGACAATTAACAGATACTCCACCAGATCCAACCAAAAAGGTTAAGATTGATGCAGAGAGTATTGTTATTGGTGTTCCTAAAAAAGAATATATAGAAGAAGATCCTTTCCATAAAGGAAAAGTTGAATTCTTTAACGATTCTAAAGGATTTGGATTTATTAATGATCTAGATTCTCAAGAAAAATATTTCGTTCACATTAGCGAATTGGTAGATGAAGTAAAAGAAGGTGATAATGTGATTTTCGAAATAGAACGCGGAATGAAAGGAATGAATGCCGTTAGAGTTAAAAAAGGTTAAATTTTTTATTAAACCTTTCATTTCAAATCGTTTAGAAACTATATTTTAAATTGGTTCTTACCAAAAGTAGCATTTAGTTGATTTAAGTTTTATAACTATTACGATGGAATAAAGCTAAATTTGTCATTTAAGATAAAATGTATGTACTTTAGATGATATTAAATTATTAAACTCATCTAAGCTGTTTTATTTATAAATGGAAATAAAAGTTTTGGAACCATCTGAGGTTACATCTGATTACTCTTCAAAAAAGTTCGAGTTAGAACTTGATGATTATATAAATAGATTAGATACTATTACTGATTCTGAAAAGTTAAAAAGAACTATTCTTTTAGACTTTTCAGAATTAGCTAACTTCTACATTTCCACTTCAGATTTAAATTTTCAAGGGATTTCTTCAATAACTAGGGATTCTAAAGAGGGCTATTTATTTCATTATGCCTTGGCGAAACCTTTTAAAGATCTCATGCTCCTGCATCGAGATGTATTTCTTCAACTTCAAATTGCATCACATAAAGGGGAAGAGAACGTAGTAGAAAAAGAATCTATAGATAAACATACTATAGAATCTAAATCTATTCTCCACCAAGCTTTAAATGCATTTCAAAAAGCTATTGAGCAAGAATATAGAACCATTTCTAGGTTCGAAAAAGGTGGGAAGGATATTTCCAAGCAAACAAAACATCAACTAAATCCTTGGCTTGTTTACAAAATGCAATTTGAAAACATTCTGGAACAATTTCAACTCATAGATACTGCTGGCCTCACCTTTCAAAAAGTAATCGATATATTTAATTCGATTAAAAGTCACACGATTAGCTCTTATGAAAGCAGTTTAGAGGAAGCTAAAAATTCTGAAGAAACAATTGAGAAAGTTTCTATTTCTTTAGAAAAAATGAATGATAATGAAGAGATTTCTCTTGTTATTACAGAAATTGAACTTGCTGTAAAAAAGATAGAAACTTCAGGTAGAAAGCTTGAAGGTTTTACAGACCTTGTTGAAAACAAGGTTAAATCTTTAGCGACCTTAAACTTTCCAACAGCTACAAATGAGGGTCTTTTACTTATTAAAAAGATAGACTTTAATAGATCTGTTAAAAAATGGTTGGATTATGAATTGTTGCCGTATTTGATAGATCTGTGGGAAAATCAGAATAATCTGGCATCTTATTATAAGCACAGTCTTCTTAATTTAAAAAGCAGTCTTAAATTAATTAAAAATAATAAGTCTTTAGCGCCAGTTAACGCTCAAATAACAACACTAAAAGAGATCCAGAGAACCATTGGATTAAATATTAGGAAGCAACAACAAATCATTTCGCAAATTATAATTAAACTAACTAATCAACTTTTGGCAACCAATATTTATACTTCAGAGGAATTTCTGGAAGTATCTTTTCAGTCTTCATTAAATCAATATACCGCAGGAAGTAGTGGTTTTTTGATGGATTGGTTTCAGAAGATCAAAATAGCTTTTAAATCCTTGAATTCTTCTTATGAAAAAACCATTTCTTCTTCTCCAGATAATTTAGTTGAGAAAGCAATTAATTGCATCAATTTTAGAATGGTTAAAGAGGAAAATGCTCATTATGATACCTTATTTTTAAACAAGAACTTTATTGGAGATCTATTCCTTGTACCTCGTATAGAGGAAGAGAACAAGCTCGATATTTGCTTTAATGACTGGCAAAAAGGTTTTAATAAGTCGGCACTTATTACAGGTAATAATTTAAGTGGCAAAACTACCTTTATGGAAGATTTTGCTAAAAAACATTTTGGGAAGGATATAATTATTTTAGAAACCGATAGCACTATTACCATTGAGGGTAGAAAGTTTAAAACCACCCAGAATTTAAAAGAAGCTTTACAAGAAGCAAAGAAGAATATTTATAATACTAAACCGGTATTATTAATAGACGATTTGGAATATTGGAGATCTGAGGAAATTAGTTTTTTGGATAATGTTAGAGCACTGGTGAATTTCGTGCTTTCAGAATCTGACAGGATTTTTGTTATGGTCTCTATTTCTCAAGCCATGCAAAGACATTTAGATCAGAGACTTCCATTTTCCAATGCATTTACTACTAGAATAGATTTAAACAAAACTAATTCTGAAGAAATATTCAAGGCGGTTTTAATAAGGCATGGTGCGTCTCATAAAAAACTGGTGAATAAGGATAGGTATGCAATGTCACCAAAACAAATAGAAAAAAAGGTTCAGGAATTATCTGGTAATTTTAAAAATAACATAGGCGAAGTGCTACAAGCCTGGGCTTATAGTACAAAGATGATTGATAATAATCTTGTGATATTTGAAGAAGCAGAATGTAACTTCGAAGATTTTTTTAGTTCAGAAGAACTCATCATTTTAAAATATGTGTATCTCTACAAATTTGTTAACGAAGTTTTATTAAAGAGTTTCTTAGGCAAAGGCTATAATATCAATTTCGATTCTGGGATCAAAAGGCTTATAAACACAAAGGTTTTATGGCGAAATTCTAATGGAAATCTTATCTTAAACCGAGTAATAACTTCAGATATTTTTGAAATTCTGAGATATCGAGGAACTATAAATTAAATGGAAGCTATCACCACATTTTATTCTTGGAGAGGACTGTTTTATCTTTTTATAGGTTTACTAGCTTTATATGGTATCATAAAAATAGTAATACGCCTTATAGAAAATTCAGCAAAGAGAAACTTAGCCAATAAACAGTTTATTTTCTGGTTAAGAAACAGCTTGTTATTTTATACTCCAACTGCTGTTATAGTTTTTGTTCTTGGTTTTATTTCTATTAATTATATAACACATAGTATTCTTATCCTTATAATTGGGGTTTTTGGCTTTCCTTATATCCGTAATTATCTAAGTGGTTTACTATTTAAATCCAATCCTATTGTGAATGAAGGAGCCCTAATAAAGGCTACTAATTTAGATGGAGAAATAAAACGCTTAATGGTCTTAGGAATGATCGTTAATACAGAACATGGTGAGCAATATATAAATTATATAAATTTAGAAGAGTATGGCTTTACCATTAATTCCAACAAAAGTAGTGCATTAAGACAAACGCTTTATCTTAAAACGAGTCTTACCCAAGATGCTATTCTAGATATATTGTTTGATAATCCTATTCTCAATTTCGAAGAAAAACCAAGTCTTAAAAATGGTGTGAACCCTGAAGATCTAATTTTAAAATACACCTTGGAGTCTGGAGCAACTACTAAAGATCTTATTTCTTTTTTAAATTCAAAAGGAATAGAAACAAACTTAACCCGTAAAGTGAATTAATATATGGAAATTTTATCCTCTTATAATTTAATAATTGGAGTGTCGGTAATTATTATACTGTCCTTCCTTTTTAATGGGTTGTCCAAAAAAACCAATATTCCTGCGGTTTTAATGTTAATTACACTTGGTGTAGGTCTTCAATACCTCTTGGATTATTGGGATGCCGGGAATGTGAACTTTTTTCCTGTTTTAGAGGTTCTAGGGATAGTGGGTCTAATAATGATAGTTTTGGAAGCCGCGTTAGAACTGCAATTGAAACGAGAAAAACTCATTCCTATTTTGAAAGCAATGGGAATAGCTTTAATAGGCTTACTAGCTTCAGCATGGGTTGCTGCGCTTATTCTATATAATTTTATACCAGAAATGACCATGCAATCTGCTTGGTTATATGCTACGCCATTATCCATATTATCCAGTGCCATTATAATTCCTAGTGTATTAGGCCTAACAGGTGATAAAAGAGAATTTCATATTTACGAAAGTACTTTCTCTGATATTATGGGAATTATGATGTTCTATTTTTTAACCGGAAAATTGAACCCGGCAGAAGATGGAGGAATTGCTGGTTTTAGTGGGAATTTAATCTTAACGATTGTTATTTCTTTAGTGGCCAGTTATGGAATCATCTTAATATTCCAACGTATTAAAAGTCAGGTAAAATTATTCCTGTTAATTGGTGTATTGCTATTGTTGTATGCATTAGGAAAGAAAATGCATTTATCATCTCTAATCATCATCTTGATCTTTGGATTGGTGATAGCAAATATGAAATTGTTCTTTAAAGGTAAGCTCTCTAAATATCTTCATTTTGAAAAAGCACACCATATATATCATGAACTTCATACTATCACTGCAGAGACAGCATTTGTAGTAAGAACATTCTTTTTTGTGATCTTCGGCTTGACCATTGCTATCACTTCACTTTGGAATTTAAATGTGGCGCTTATCAGTTTAATGATCATTGCTTCTATCTACGGAATTAGATTTGTATTACTAAGAATTTTCATAGGCGCAGATATCCTTCCGCAGTTATTTATAGCGCCACGAGGATTAATTACCGTACTCTTATTTTATGCAATCCCCGCGGAGGCCCAAATAGAAAGTTTTGAACCTGGAATCTTATTATTTGTAATTATAGGTACTAGTCTTATAATGACATTTGCTATGATTTATGATAAACGCAGATCTTCGAAAGCATTAAAAGAAGCCAATAGTATTAAGGTAGGTACAACTAAATGGAAAGCTCCTGCTTTGGAAGGAACTTCTAGGTAAATTAACCTTGCATTGTGATAGAAATCGCTTCTAATTAGTCACTTTTGACAGATCTAAAAAATTTGGATAAATACAACATCAAAAAATAAACGGACTAATGAATACAATATATAAAGCAGAGATATTAAACTTTGAAACTATTTTGGCATTACCTGATTATTGGGGTAACCAGAAATATAAGGACTTGCTTGGAGTAATGGAATACGGAGATATATCTGAAATTTCTGATGCAGAATTAAAAGATATGTGTTACATGTCTATAACTGAAAACGAACCAGAAGAAGCGGCTAGACTTATTTTAGGATATGTGTTTAATGAAAGATTGAATGCTGGCCAGATAGATAATCTTTCCAATGAAATGAGGGAAGAAAAAATGTGGGAAGAATATGCTGAAATAGGCTACCATGAGGACTTCTTTAATACAGGACAAATCCTTTTTGATGCTTTTAACGGGAAATTTCCACTTCCTGAAGCGGTAAAATTTGAGGTTAAAATTACTTCAGATAAATTGAAGGAGCTGTTAATAGACAATGAAATTACCGAAGCAGCTATAATAAGATTGTTGGCTCAAGGAATGCCGGAGCACACATTGATAAATAGATTATTTACAGAACAGTTAAGCTCTGAATCCTTTGAAGAAGCAGAGAATATTATTTGGCAGATGGACACCGAAATACAATCAGACAATATTGTATTAGTAACTGTAATCTCTTCTAAATATTTTTTCCTAGACTTAAAATATACTGAAAGCTTTGAGGGAAAAACACACAATGACTCAGAAATAGTAGAGGAAGATTAGACCTTTCGAATTGTATTTTGAAATATATTTATATTCTTAGTGAAGGTAGATAATTTACATACTAATATTTTAAATCATCTAACAAAGGTGATAAGCCTTACTGAAAGTGAGCAACAAGAATTTACCAGTATTTTGGAAGATATTAGAATTTCTAAAAAGAATTTTTTAATAGAACCTGGAGATCTGGTAAATTCAGAATATTATGTGGTTTCTGGTTGTTTAGAGGCCTATTACTTGGATGAAACTGGAGATAAACATATTATCCAGTTTGCTGTGGAGGATTGGTGGATATCAGATTTTGAAGCATTCTTTAACAAAGTGCCAGCTAAATTATATTTAGAAACTATAGAAGACTCTGTTCTTTTAGCCATTAATCGCGAAGCTTTAGAAATTCTGTACACTCGCATTCCCAAGTTCGAGCGTTTCTTTAGAATTAAAACCACCAGCGCCTTTGTTTCATTACGATCTAGAATATTATCTACACTTCAGAAAAGTGGAAAAGAACGTTATTTGGAGTTTTGCGAATTCTATCCCAAAATAGAACAACGGGTTCCAAATTATCATATTGCCAATTATCTGGGTTTGAAACCTGAGAGCCTAAGCAGGATCCGAAAAGAAGTTCTTTAGCTTAACCTTTTTTAACACTACCTCCTAACTTACATCAAGTAAATCCATAAGCTTTTGGTGTAGTTTTGTACTAATTAATCAACAAAATTATAACATTATGAAAAATATACTTTTTGTACTTACGAGTAACGATAAAATGGGGGATACCGATAATAAAACCGGATTTTGGATAGAAGAGTTTGCTGCTCCTTATTATATTTTAACTGATGCAGGATACAATGTTACTTTGGCTTCGCCAAAAGGAGGGCAACCGCCTATAGATCCAAATAGTGCTACAGAAGACGCTGCTACTGAAGATACCAAACGTTTTGATAAGGATAAGAAAACTCAGGAAGTTTTAGCCAGTACTAAGAAGTTAGAAGATGTAGATCAAAAAGATTTTGATGCTGTTTTCTACCCAGGAGGTCACGGTCTATTATGGGATCTAGTAGAGAACAAAACTTCTAAGAAATTGATTGAATCATTTTTAGCAAATGACAAACCAATTTCATTTGTATGTCATGCCCCAGCAATTTTAAAGAATATTCAGGATACCGAAGGGAATGCTTTGGTGAAAGGAAAAAAAGTGACTGGATTCACTAATGGTGAAGAAGAAGCAGTTCAATTAACTGATGTTGTACCTTTTTTAATTGAAGATATGATGAAGGAAAAAGGAGCAGATTATAGTAAAATTGGAGATTGGGAACCGTATGCATTAGAAGATGGACTTTTGATCACTGGTCAAAACCCAGCATCTTCTTCCAAAGTGGCAAAATTATTAATGGAAAAATTAAAATAATATATGAATAGTAATCAAGATTTATTAAAATCATATAAGTTAGGAGATTTAAACCTTTCTAATAGGGTCGTTATGGCTCCGATGACAAGAGGGAGAGCAAATAATCCTGAAGACAAACCAACAGCCAGTTTACATGCTGAGTATTACAAGCAGCGTGCAAGTGCCGGTCTTATTATTTCTGAAGGATCGCAGATCTCTAAAGATGCTGTTGGATATATTAATACACCTGGAATTTATACTGAAGAGCAGATTAAAGGGTGGAAGGAAGTAACCCAAGAAGTGCATAAAGCCAATGGAAAAATATTCATTCAGCTTTGGCATGTTGGGAGAATGTCTCACCCAGATTTTCATAATGGGAAGTTACCAATGGCACCTTCTGCAATTAATCCAAATGAAAAATCTTATACTACAGAAGGATTTAAAGACACAGTAGTTCCAAGAGAAATGTCTTTGGAAGATATTAAAACAACAATTTCCGACTTCAAAACTGCAGCAAAGAATTCTGTAGAAGCAGGGTTTGATGGAGTAGAAATTCATTCTTCCAACGGATATTTATTTCATCAATTTTTTAATGCGACTTCTAATCAAAGAAAAGATGAATATGGTGGAAGCTTAGAAAATAGAGCTAGGATTCTTTTTGAAGTATTGGATGCCGTGAAAGAGGTGATTCCAGAAAATAGAGTAGGAGTAAGATTAAACCCTTCTATGCATGGCATTTTTGGATGTATCATAGATGAGCAAACTATTCCAACTTTCGATTATATTATAGAGAAACTGAATAACTATAACCTTTCATATTTGCACTTGTCTGAACCTTTTACAGATGTTTCTGAAGTTCCTTTTGCAGAAACTCAAATTGCTAAACGATATAGACCGATGTATAATGGCACTATAATTATTAATGGTGGATTTGATCAAGAAAAAGGGAATCGTGTAATAGCAGATGGAGATGCAGATATGGTAGCTTTTGGTAAACCATATATTTCTAATCCAGATCTAGTAGAAAGATTTGCCCAAAATATTCCTTTAGACAATTGGGATGAAAACACTTTATATTCTGGTGGTGCCGAGGGATACTTGGATTATGAGGTTAAAGCAGAAAGAGAAGCGGTTTTACAATAACATATTTTAAATAGTTTAAAAACAGCCTTTTAGATTTATTTCTAAAAGACTGTTTTTTTTATCGCGGTTTCAAATTTTGAGAAGTGTACTTTTTTTTAGATTTTGACTTTTGTAACTAAGTTATAGTATTATATTTATAACCTCAATTTATGTACTATTCGTTATATTTTTTAAATTTTAATGAATATTTTTCATTTTTATAATCCAATTCTCGATCTTTTATGAAACTTATCAAGTATTTTACTCTTGCCATTCCGTTACTTTTCATCTCCAATCCAGTATTTTCCCAAATAGCTTATCCAACCTCCCCAAGTATTCCAGTTGTAGATGTATATCATGATACAGAAATAACAGATAATTATCAGTGGTTGGAGGATCAAGAAGGACCAAAAGTTTCTCAATGGATAGAAGAACAGAACTCGGTTTCAGAGAAATATTTGGATAAAATGTTGAATAAGTCCAGTGCCTCTCTGGAAATGAACAGGTACATGTACAGTGATATAGATTTTTTGAGAAGGGAGAAACGTACAGAAGAAAATAGAAACAAACGTTATTTTAGACTTTACTACGTAAACACCTATGGCAATCCAGATATATTTTATAAATATGGCGCCACCGGTAAATATGTGCCATATTTAAGAAACTCCATGTTATCTAATGTTGAAGACATCAATATTTCCAATTTAAGAACTTCCAAGAATAACGATTATTTGGCAGTTCAATACAATCAAAATGGGAGTGATTGGAATGATATAAAAATTGTAAAGATAGATGACAAGTTAATCTTAAATGATTTGGTGGAGAACACAAAATTTTCAAATATAAACTGGTATAAAAATGGTTTTTTTTATACTGAATATCCCAATGATTCGATAAATGCTAAAACGATCTTTCCGAAGATCAGGTATCATCTTATCGGGAATAACCAAAGCAAGGATCAGGTAATAATACAGACTAGAAAAAGCACGGTGTCTCTGGATTTGTACAGTGATGAGACAGAGGAGATCTATATTATCAAAAAAGAAAATTCAGAATCTAATAGTTACAGTTATTACTACTATGAACCAGTTACCAATAATATAAGATTCAGACCACTTTTAAAGGATATCAAGTATGAGCTATACATTCGTGGCTTTAAAAAAGATTTGATCCTTGCAAGAACCTCCATGGAATCAAGGCAGTTGTTGGTTGCAATCGACCCTAAGGATCCGGGAAACTGGAAAATTTTATCTCCTTCTTATGAAAATGCAATATTGACCGGACAGGAGATTCTGGACGATAAGGTCCTACTCTCATATCATGGAGCAGTCAATGATTTTATTATTGCAGTAGATTTTGAAGGTAAGGTTCTAAATGAGTTAAGCATTACCGCTGGATTATCTCTAAGTAGTATGGATTTTAATAAAGATTCTAAAAGATTCATTTATTCAGTAGAATCTTATACAATTCCAAGGGTTTTATACAAATTGGATATGGAAAATTTTACAACTGAATTATACGATAAGACCAAGGTGAATTTTGATTTTAAAGATTACAAATTCAGGAAAACTACTTTTAAGTCCCATGATGGAGTAGAGGTTCCAATTTTTATTGTTTTTAAGGATGAACTTAAAACCGATGGAAGCACTCCTTTTTTATTAAAAACCTATGGGGGCTATGGGAATATAGGAACCCCAAGGTACGACCCGGGAATTGTTTATTTCCTAGAGAATGATGGTGCTTTTGCCTATGTAAATGTTAGAGGAGGAGGTAAGTTGGGTAACTCCTGGTGGGAAGATGGTAAAAATTTGAATAAGAAAAATGCATTTCTGGACTTTATTGGAGCCTCAGAGTTTCTAATTGATAAAGGCTATACTTCTCCTAAAAAAATAGCTATTACTGGAGGGTCTCATGGCGGACTTGTTATGGGTGCAGCAATAACTATGAGACCAGACCTTTATGGAGCAGCAGCAATAGATGTTGGTGCCTTAGATATGTTAAGGTTTGAAAATTTTACCATAGGAGCTACAAATACGAATCTTTCTGAATTTGGAAGTGTGAATAATCTAGATGAATTTGAGAACCTGCTTTCCTATTCACCCTATCACAATATAGATTACACTCAATCTTATCCTTCCACACTTATAATGACCGGAAAATATGATGATCGTGTGCCACCTCTTCATTCATATAAATTCACTGCGCTAATGCAAAATAATCCTAATCAAAAAAATCCTGTTTTACTTTGGACTCAGGACCATACAGGGCATTACGGCGCAAGCAATATAGAAGATAAGTTGCTAGAGAATTCCTATAAATATGGGTTTCTGTTGAACGAGTTAAAGTAGAGCGGTATTTAGATTACAAAGTGAAGAACAGAAAGAAAAGCGGTTTTATAATAAGATTCTCTTCAAATAAGAAAAGCTCTTCAAAATTATTTGAAGAGCTTTTTTTGATAATTACTTCAGAAAAAGAACTTTTAAAATAGAACGTTTTAAAAGTTCTTTGATACATATAAGTTTAGAATGTTTAAAACCGCAATGAGGTACTAAAATTTCCAAGCAATAAAGCGGCTCTTTTTATTACCCTGACTCATTGGGATCACTTTATAAGTAGCTTTTAATTTATCCAGTTGCTTGTAGATTTTTGAAAGACTTTCTTTTTTAGAAATAAGAGAAGTGAACCAACCAACTTGAGTTTTGAAATCTGCGCTTTCTTTGATCATTCGCTTTAAGAATAAAGCTTCTCCACCATTACACCATAATTCGTTAGATTCTCCACCAAAATTTAGAGGGCTTCCAATTTCTCTACCTAAATTCTTGGTCTTTCTTCTACTTGTTTTGGCCGCCTCTTCTTTTGAAGCATGAAAAGGAGGATTACACATACTAAAGTTGAAATATTCGCCTTCCTTGATCACCCCTTTAAACATATTGGAATGATCATCCTGATATCTTATTTCAATATTCTGACTCAGTTTTTTAGTGGTATTTATATTATGTTGCGCTGCTGCCACCGCATTTTCATCGATATCTGCACCCACCATTTTCCAATGATAAATACTGTTTCCTAAAATAGGATAGATACAGTTGGCACCAACTCCAATATCTAGACCTTTTACTTCCGGAGTTAATTTTTCTTCAGCCAGAAGATCGGCTAGATGATGGATATAATCTGCTCTTCCCGGTATTGGCGGAATCAGATATTTAGGCGGAATATTCCAGTCGGTTACTTTATAATGATGCTTTAAGAGCGCTTTGTTCAAATGAAGAACCGCTTGATTATCACCAAAATCAATGGTTTTTTCAGCATTAGTATTGGCTATAATATATTGTGATAATTCTGGTTGTACTTTTTCAAGTTCTTCAAAATTATATGCTTCGTTATGTATGTTATTTGGATGCAAATGTGTGAGATTAATTGAAGGCCAAAGATACGACCTTTATAATGGTTGAAATAACTTAACTGCCACAACTTCAGAAACCTCTAAAAGTATATGATTTAGCTGTATTTTTGCAAAATGGCAAATAAAATTAAAGATCAGAGCGAAATCTTGGAAAAGATGGAGATAGCAAAACTTAATCCTATGCAGGAAGAGGCTTGCGAAGTTATAGTTGCAAACGCAAATGTCGTTTTATTATCACCTACTGGAACAGGAAAGACCTTGGCATTCTTATTACCAATTATAGACTTGTTGGATATGAATTCTAAGGAGGTTCAAGCCATGATCTTGGTTCCTTCCAGAGAACTGGCCATTCAAATTGAACAAGTGGTTAGAGAAATGGGTACTGGTTATAAGACCAATGCAGTGTATGGAGGCAGACCATTTTCTAAGGACAAAATTGAGTTGAAGCATGAACCTGCAATTTTAATAGGTACACCTGGAAGGGTTTCAGATCATTTAAGAAGAGGAACTTTTTCTGTGAATTCAATAAAAACATTGGTTTTAGATGAGTTTGATAAATCTTTGGAAGTTGGATTTGAAGAACAAATGACAAAGATCATCAACGCATTACCAAATATTGAAAAACGCATACTTACCTCTGCTACACAACAAATTGAGATCCCTCGATTTGTTGGATTAAAAGATGCTGTACATATAAATTATCTGGATGGCAAGAAGATCTCTCAGCTTCAGATAAAAACTATAAATTCTGCTTCCAAAGATAAATTAGAATCTTTAAAAGAGGTTTTAGATCATATTGGCAATAAGCCAGGTATTGTATTTTGTAATTTCAGAGATAGCATTCAAAGAGTGAGTGATTATTTAAATGCTTATAATATTGGTCATGGTTGTTTCCATGGTGGTATGGAACAACAAGATAGAGAACGTTCACTAATTAAATTTAGAAATGGAACTCATAACATCATTTTAGCCACAGATCTTGCAGCCCGTGGATTGGATATTCCTGAATTAAATTTTATTATACATTATCAACTTCCGCTTAAAGAGGAAGAATTCACCCATAGAAATGGACGTACTGCTCGAATGAATGCGAGTGGGAATGCATATGTTATAAAATGGGTAAAGGAAGACCTTCCAGATTTCATAGAATTGGATGAGCTTAAAAATCTTTCTACTAGAGAAACACCTTCTAAAACGATTTGGGAAACATTATTTGTTTCTGGCGGAAGAAAGGATAAGATCTCGAAAGGAGATATCGCTGGATTATTTCTGAAACAAGGTAAACTAGAAAAAGATGAATTAGGTGCAATTGAATTGAAACAGGATTGTTGTTTTGTTTCAGTCCCTGCATCAAAGGCAAAAGAGCTTATCTCCAATCTCAACAACACCAAACTGAAAAAGAAAAAAGTAAGAATAAAACTCGTTTAGTTTTGTTCTGAATCAAGAACCTCGGGGCAAGCCCACGAGGTATGACTTGGAAAATACTTTTAAAAATTCGAGGCAAGCCTCGGGGAATTAAACCCTCAATGAGGGATTCAAAATCCAGCCCTCAATTAAGGAAAAAGCCTTTAGAATTCTCCAAAGGCTTTTTTTGAGTTTTCGAAATGCTTTTTTAATTTTATAATAATTGTAAAAATGGTATCTGTCATGTTGTTCCGATAGCTATCACAATTGTTTCAGCATCTTATTTATTTGGATTAAGACCCTGAAACTCCCGACGATTCTGGACTGGGTGACGTGAACATTTCAAAGAGTGTAATTTGGTTTAATAAAAATTACATAGATCTATGTTTTGAAGCTCTTTCTTTCATAGAATCGTACATAGTATTCACCTTTTTATCGAACGCCAAAGGATCATCAAAATTTTCCTTGTTGTTTTCTTTACGTTCTTTTCCACCCATAATAACATCTATTTCTTCATTTTTTAATCCTTTAAGAGTGTCTTCTGCAACCATTTGAGGGGTGTCCATATTTTT
Source organism: Gillisia hiemivivida (assembly GCF_007997295.1). Lineage (GTDB taxonomy): Bacteria > Bacteroidota > Bacteroidia > Flavobacteriales > Flavobacteriaceae > Gillisia > Gillisia hiemivivida. The sequence continues at coordinate 60,592 of NZ_VORY01000006.1, forward strand.
AGAAGAAGCGCTTTCCATCATCGGAGTATCTGTGGCAGTTGGATAAACCGTCATAACCTGAATTGGGAAATCTTTTAGTTCTCTTCTCATAGCTTCAGAAAATTGTTTTACCGCGGCTTTTGTAGCAGCATAGGTAGCATAAAATGGCATTCCTATTAATCCTAAACCTGAAGATATATTTATAATGGCTGCATCTTTACTTTTCTTAAGCAAAGGAAGTGCATGTTTGGTGAGCAATATAAGTCCTGTGGTATTGATATTTTGTTGAGCAATAATATCTTCATCAGAAATGTCCTCTAAAGCACCTGCGCTTACTACACCTGCATTATTTATAAGAATATCAATTTGTTTCCATTTCTTTTTGACCGAATTTATCACTTCTTTAATGTCATCTAATTTTGAAACATCTCCCTGAATAAAACTAAATGTTGCTTTAGGAAACTCTGTTTTTAGTTTCTTCATTTTATCAAGATCTCTTCCCACAACTGCAAAAGTGCTAGCGCCGTTCTTATGAAATTCAGCTATTAATGCTTTCCCAATTCCGCTAGAACCTCCAGTGATTAAAATATTCTTGTTTTCTAAATTCTTCATTACTATATTTTTTAAGTCTATAGAAAGATAAAGTTTTGGTGCTTTCTTTTTATTAAAGTGAACTTAAAAATTATCTGAATTTGTATTTTCTTGTGAAAATTCTATTAATAGAGTATAGTTGTAAACAATGAATAATAGGAATCCCATTAGCTACAAACTTTTCAATCATGCCTATACTTAATGGTAGATAATAAAATTATATTTGCAAACTGAAAATTTTATGTAATGGGTTCTGATAAAGATGAAATAAGTGAAAATTTAAGTGAAGCAGATATCAATTTGTGCATCGCTATGTTGGAATCTTTAGTTGAAGATTCTAATCAGATTTTTGATCTTTCTGAAGAAAAACGAATCGCCTTAATGAAGGCTGCTGGAGCATTAACACGCCCAAGTAGAGATGAATTTATAAAGAGAAAGAAAGATTCTAAAAAGGCTTCAAAAAGGAAGATGATCGAACGGGATAAACATGCCCGAAAAGAAACCGGGATTAGAAGCGCCAGAGAAGCCACAATTTTTATTGCTCCCAGTCTTGTTGAAGTTCCCGCAGATGAAAAACCGGAATTAGAATCTCCAAGAAATTGTTACGTGTGTAAGACCATGTACACCAAACTGCATCATTTTTATGATACCATGTGTACAGAATGTGGTGACTTTAATTATGCCAAGCGTTATCAATCTGCCGATCTAACGGGGCAAGTTGCAGTAGTAACAGGATCTAGATTAAAAATTGGGTACCATATAACACTTATGCTATTAAAAGCAGGGGCAACAGTAGTTGCAACTACCAGATTCCCTGTAGATTCAGCCTTGCGATTTTCTAAAGAGCATGATTTTCAAGAATGGGGAGATCGCTTAAAGATCCATGGATTGGACCTTAGACATATTCCTAGTGTAGAGATCTTCTGTAATTTTATAGAGCAGCGCTATGAGAGATTAGATATTCTAATAAATAATGCCGCTCAAACCGTACGTAGACCCTCAGGATTTTTTGCGCATTTAATGGATAAAGAAGAATTACCTTATGATTCTTTACCGCAATTTGCCAAAGATCTTTTAACAGATCATTATAACTCTTTGCAAGAATTAAAATCATTAACAGAAGGCTCTTCAAATAATCAAAATAATGTTTTGCCGGTAACCTGGCATGGACCTGAACCGGGAATAGGATTAAGAGCATCTGCCAAATTATCCCAGATCCCTTATAGTTTTGATAATTCACTTTCTACAAAGGAGGTGTTTCCAGAAGGAGAACTAGATGCAGATCTTCAACAGGTGGATCTTAGAAAGACCAATAGCTGGAGATTAAGATTAGGAGAGATAGAAACCACAGAAATGATCGAGGTTCAGTTAGTAAATTCAGTTGCTCCATTTGTTTTATGTAATCGTCTTTCAGATCTAATGAAAAAGCAGAATACTGGTAAGAAGCATATTATTAACGTTTCTGCGATGGAAGGTAAATTCCATAGATTCAAAAAAGAAGATAGACATCCACATACCAATATGGCGAAGGCTGCATTGAATATGATGACGCATACTTCTGCAGGAACATTTGCAAAGGACGGCATATTTATGAATGCAGTAGATACCGGTTGGGTAACAGATGAAGATCCTGCAGAATTGTCCAAGAAAAAAGTGGAAGTTCATGATTTTCAACCACCTTTGGATATTGTTGATGGGGCCGCCAGAGTAATGGATCCATTATTCGATGGGATAAATACTGGTAAGCATTGGTGTGGAAAATTCCTTAAAGATTATAGACCTATAGACTGGTAAGAAATAAAAAAGTTAAATTAGATAACCTATGGATAATAATAAAATACCTCAAAAACAGCATAACAATCAATTACACGGAGTGAAATTGGTTGATATTATCGAGCGTTTGGTAGAAAAGCATGGATGGGAGAAAATGGGGGAGATGTTACCTATTAGGTGTTTCACTCACGATCCTTCTGTGAAATCAAGCTTGAAATTTTTAAGAAAAACACCTTGGGCAAGAGATAAAGTGGAGAAAATTTATATGCAAGATTTATAAATATTAGTTGTCATTTTTAGCATCGTGAAGAATCTCAATAGAGTTTACTATTTGTTTGAGATTCCTCCTCTGTCGGAATGACAAAGCTTAATAGTTGTCATTCTGAAAGGAGCATAGCGAATTGAAGAATCTCAAAGAAACATAATGTTTCTGTAAGAGATTCCTAATTTTGTCGGAATGACAAAGCTTAATAGTTGTCATTCTGAAAGGAGCGTAGCGGATTGAAGAATCTCAAAGTAGCATAATGTTTCTGTAAGAGATTCCTCTTTCTTCGGAATGACAAAGCTTAATAGTTGTCATTCTGAAAGGAGCGTAGCGGATTGAAGAATCTCTAAGTAGCAGAATTAAATTTTATAAGAGATTCCTCCTTCGTCGGAATGACAACTTTTTGTTCTGTGTCATTCTGAACATAGTGAAGAATCTCGATGGAGTTTATTATTTGTTAGAGATTTCTCCCTCGTCGGAATGACAAATAAAAAATGCACGAATATCATATAGAATATTCGTGCATTCGTGGCTTTAAATAAGCTGGATTATTTACTTTCTGCGATCCAACTATCTATTTTATTCTCTAACAATTCTAAAGGCACACATCCAGTTTCTAGAACCTGATTGTGATACTGTCTTATATCAAATTTATCACCTAATTCCTTTTTCGCCCTTTCTCTTAATTCTATGATCTTAAGTTGTCCGATCTTATAAGAAAGTGCCTGACCAGGATTGGCCATGTATCTTTCAATTTCAGAAGTTATACCAGCCTCAGACTCTGCTTCATTCTCCATAGAATATTGAATTGCTTGCTCTCTGGTCCAACCTTTAGAATGTAGGCCAGTATCTACAACCAATCTAACTGCGCGGTGCATTTCTGCTCCTAACATTCCGAAGTATTGGTAAGGATCTGTATAGAGTCCCAATTCTTTTCCTAAGGATTCTGAGTATAAAGCCCAACCTTCACCATATCCGCTATACCATAATGTCTTTCTGAAATTTGGCAGCACAGTGCTTTCTTGAGTTAAAGAGATTTGGTAATGATGTCCCGGAATGGCTTCATGCAAGAATAATGATTCATCCGAATATATGTTGTAAGTCGGTGCATCTGGAATTGGTACATAAAAAATTCCCGGTCTTGTTCCGTCTAAAGAACCTTGGTTATATTCGGCGCTTGCAGAATTCTCTCTAAAAGCTTCAGTTCTTCTAACTTCAAATTGAGTTTTTGGAGTAACATCAAATAATTTATCCAACTGAGGTTTCATCTTTTCATGGATCGCATTAAAATTTGCGATAATATCTTCAGGTTTGCTATAAGGCATTAACTCCTTATTCTCTCTAACATAATTAAAGAATGACTTTAAATCTCCTTTGAATCCGATTTGCTCTTTCACTTTTTCCATTTCTGAAGAGATACGCGCCACTTCATCCAATCCTAATTGATGGATCTCTGGTGCCGTCATATCTGTAGTGGTATATAGCTTTATTTGATGTTTATAGTAGTCTTCTCCATTTGGGATAGCTGCAATTCCGCTTGTGGTTCTACCAGCCGGTAAGTATTCATTCTTAACAAAATCATGCAATTTTTGATAAGCAGGAATCACTCTATCCTCAATCATGGAAGTGTAGGACTTCTTTAAATTGGTTTTTTCTTCTTCAGAAAAACCTTCAGGAAAATTAGTGATTGGAGTGTAGAAAAGATGCTTATTTAGATCTTTTTCGGTCATAGCTTCTAATTGAGGAATCACTTTAACGATCAAGGATTTTGGTAATACATAAGCTTCCTTCATTCCTTCTCTTAATTTTTCTTCAACAGAATTCATCCAAATTAGATAGCCATCTACACGCTTTTCCCAATTTTTATAATCTTCTACAGTTTTAAATGGCTGCGAACTCATTCCACTTGCCAATTGTCCCATACTAAGATTTACAGACCACATTTGGTCTATCGGGAAGAATTCAGAATTACGAAATTTTAAGGTTTCCAAATTTATATCAGTTTCCCATTTTAAAATCGCCTTGCTCATCTGCTCGGTTTCGGTCAGATTACCATCCTTATAATTTGAAAGTGAATCTTTATAGGAAGTGTAATAATTCTCTAAGGAATCTCTATATGCTTCAGAAAGTGTATTAGGAAATTGATCGTTATACCTATTATCTCCTGCCGCTGTTGCACTTAATGGATTTAATTTTAAGCCATCTTCATAATAATTCTCAAGAAGAGAATTAAAATTGGAACTTACTTTTTCATTGGCTTCTGCTTTATCTTCAGTCTTAACTCCATCTTTGCATCCTATAAATAAGAGAATTATGATAATTAAGCTTGCTAGTTTTTTGATCATTAATTTGTGTTTAATATTAGTTATATAAATGTAGGAGAAATCTAACTAATATATATGTAGCTGTAAATTAAATATTTAACATCTCTATAGATGAAAAAGAACATTATAAATTGATGTGATTATCTAATATGACAAAGCTATTACTATAAAAAAAGTGAAAATTAATCATAATTTTAAGTCCTCTCAATTTAATAAAAATCTATATTTGCCGCTAATTATCAAGAATCTCAAAAGAGATAGCAACCTGCAATAACAAGCAAGGTGCTGAAAATGATAAGCCATTTCTTTGGAACAAATGTTAATCACTACTTCCTTTTTATTGCTTTAATTTCCTTTTTTGAGATTCATAAAAATTTTGATTTATGAATAATTCTATTGAGACTGAAAAGAAGGTAAATTTTTATGCATTACTACCCTTATTTTTATTTGTTTTAACTTTTTTAGGTGCTGGTATCTATTTAGACGATTTTTATGCATTGCCTTCTCCAATTGCCGTAATACTAGGTATAGTGTTAGCACTAGTCATGTTCAAAGACTCGATTAATATCAAAATAGCTACTCTCTTAAAAGGCTGTGGAGATGACAAAATATTAACCATGTGTCTTATTTATTTGTTAGCAGGTGCTTTTACAGTGGTTTGTAAAGCAACTGGAAGTGTAGATGCTATTGTAGAACTTGGCTTACAATATATTTCAATTCAGTGGTTGTACGCAGGGGTATTTATAATTGCAGCATTTCTCTCTATAGCAACCGGTACTTCTGTTGGAGCAATTGTAGCACTAGGAGCTGTTGTAATAGGTTTTGCAGATACTACGGAGGTGTCTTTAGCAATATTGAGCGCCTCGCTTTTGGGAGGTGCAATGTTTGGGGATAACTTGTCTATTATATCAGATACCACTATCGCTGCTACTCAATCTTTGCAAGTAAATATGAAAGATAAATTCAGGCAGAATATAATTATTGCTGGACCTGTAGCAGTTGTTACCATTGGAATTTTACTTTATCAAGGTTTTGCATTAGATGATAGCATTAAATTAGACTCATCTAATTCAATAGAAATTATTAAAATAGTACCTTATCTATTAGTGCTAACACTGGCCGTTGTTGGAATGAACGTTTTTGTAGTGCTATTTATAGGAATTCTGGCTGCGGGAATTTTAGGGATCTATTACGGAGATTTTGGCTTGCTTGAATTCGCAAGATTATCCTATGAAGGATTTACAAGTATGACAGAGATTTTTTTACTTTCTTTATTAACCGGTGGTTTAGCAGCATTGGTAACTAAAGCAGGAGGAATCACATTTCTAATAAATTTTATTACAACTAAAATGAATTCTAAAACTGCTTATTTTGGGATCTCAGGTTTGGTAGGTGTCACAAACATGGCTATCGCTAATAATACAGTTTCAATTATTATAATTGGCCCCATTGCAAAACGACTAAACGATCGGTTTAAACTGAATCCAAAAAAAGTAGCCTCAGTCCTAGATATTTTTGCCTGTGTCGTGCAAGGTTTATTGCCTTATGGAGCTCAATGTCTTATAATTTTAAGTTTGGCTGATGGTAAAATAGATTACTTAGATCTAGTAAGTAACTCATGGTATCTTTGGTTATTATTAATAGGTACTCTCCTTTATATTCAGTTAACATCCAGGAATACTCCTACTGAGATTCCAACTGAAAAAGAGTTGGTTTTGGAAGAGGTTTTAGCTAATTAATTTGCGATTTTATAAAAATGATACCGTAGAGTTTTAGTATAATTTACGACCATTAAAGCTATAAAACTGTACCTTTAAATCGTTACTGTTTTTAGAATTCAAACGTTATTTATATGAAAAACACAAAGATCAAAAATATAAAACTACTAGGCTTTCCTTGGGAAACCAGTGATCCATTTTTATTTTGCGCTCATCACAGAGATGAGTAACCTAAGGGAAATGAACACATGGGGCCTGCAGCGCCTTTAGATGGAAGAAATATAGGCCAAGATTTTACTATTAAAGATGGTTGGAGAATGTATCATGGTAGCACTATGCATGGGTTTCCATTTCATCCACATCGCGGATTTGAAACTATAACCATCAATAAAGAAGGCTATGTAGATCATACAGATTCTTTAGGAGCTGCGGGTAGATTTGGTGCCGGAGATGTGCAATGGATGACTGCAGGGAAAGGGGTTCAGCATTCAGAAATGTTTCCACTTATTAAAGAAAATTAAACATGAAATTACAAAAGCAGTCTTTTTTAGACTGCTTTTTGTTTTTATACATAGAAAATACTATATATTTCATTTTAAATAATAACTTTTGCATTTTATACCAAGCCCTAATGAATCCTTTTAAATCGTTTCAAAATTATATTGCTGCACAGAAATCTATTAGTTTCTATTTTTTATTCTTAGGAATATTTCTACTTGTTATTGCTGCAGTTTCTAATCTTTATAGTCCAGAAGACGCTTTTTATGGAGGATTATTTATTGGAAGTTTAACTACTGGATTGTTAATTATGCTGGGAGGATTCTTTTATCGAAATTTCAATGACAAACTTTTTATATCGGTTGAAAGTAATTATAAAAAAGATAAGGCAATATTCTTAAATAATGAAACAAACAGAATGGAGAAAGTACTCGATGATTTTTCATCGTTTCAAATCATATTTACCATTATCATCATTTTGGCAATTGGAGTTATTATCTCATTTAAGATCCCATACATTTCAGGAATTTGCATAGCAATTAGTATATTATTAATTGGGATCCTTCTTATTGAAGCTATATCTAAATATTCTATAGATCACTATTCTGAAGAATTACTAAAAGCTCATAGTTCAAATTTTATTTTACAAGATACAGAGTATATTTCATAAGTCTGAATTGATTTATAACGTGATCATCAGAAGATTATAAATAATATTAGCTATGATTATAAGTATTTATCTGATTAACAGCTAAATATAAATTAATAGCCCCTATCTTGCCATTTCAAATAAACACCTCATAATTAATAAATAACTACTCGTTATATATTACCCTAAAAATTACCCTAAAATGAACACTATTAATATTAAAGAATTAAGCGAATTAGTTAATGGAGAATTAATTGGTGATACAAGTTTGCTTATTACAGGACCAGAACAATTAGAAAGAGCTCAAAGCAGTCATATTTCTTTTATTGGGAATAGAAAATATATTAAGCTTTGGAACTCATCTAAAGCAATGGCAGCTATAATTAACGATAATATAGATCTTGATCCAGAAGAAGGTCAGGCTTTAATTCGAGTTAAAAATGCAGATCTGGCAATGGTTAAAATATTGGAAGCATTTGATCCTGGTCAGCCACAGCTAGAATCTGGTATCCATGCCACTGCAACTATTCACGAAACTGCTAAGATAGGATCTAATTGTGTGATAGGAGCAGGATGTTATGTTGGGAAAGATGTTGTCTTGGGAGATAATGTTTTCTTATATCCTAATGTTACTATTCTAGATGAAACAAGTATAGGAAACAATACTACTATCTGGTCTGGAACTGTGATCAGGGAACGAACTGAAATTGGAAGCTATTGTATTTTTCATAGTAATGTGAGTATAGGATCTGATGGGTTTGGTTACAGACCAAGTGATGATGGCCGCGGATTGGTTAAAATTCCACAAATTGGGAATGTGGTTATTGGACATCAAGTAGAAATAGGTGCAAACTCCTGCGTGGATCGGGGGAAATTCAGTTCTACTGTCATTGGAGATGGATGTAAGATCGATAATTTGGTTCAAATTGGACATAACTCAGTAATGGGACGTTCATGTATCATGGCTGGAGGAAGTGGTCTTGCTGGTTCTGTCACCTTAGGAGATGGGGTGATAATTGGAGGTAGCGCTTCTATAAAAGATCATACTACCGTACATTCTGGTGCAACTGTAGGGGGAGGCTCTGGTGTAATGAGTGATGTTGCTGCAGGAAAAACTGTTTTGGGTTATCCTGCGTGTGATTCCAAGGATATGCTTAAGCAATGGATTGCCCTAAGAAACCTTGCTAAAAACTAAGAATTTCAAAACTTCATTTTAAAGGAATATTCTTTAGCTCAATTTTCATTGAAAATAATGGCTGATTTTTCACTGATTAAAAGCGAAAAGAGTACTTACCTTTGTCAAAAAATATTTTATGTCAAATCAGTTTTCCAGTTTAGGAATATCAGCAGAGATCACTAAAAGTTTAGAAGAATTAAATATCTCTGTTCCAACTGAGATACAAGAAAAAACGATTCCTATTCTGCTATCAAAAACTGAAGACTTTGTTGGTTTAGCAAAAACTGGTACGGGGAAAACTGCGGCATTCGGGTTGCCATTACTTCAACTTATAAATGCTGAAGAATCTCATATTCAAGCAGTAATTTTAGTTCCTACAAGGGAACTAGGGCATCAGATACTGAGCAACTTTGAAAGTTATGCTACCAATTTACCAGATGTTTCAATTACTGCTACTTGTGGAGGAATTCCTATTAAACCACAGATCGAAAGATTATCCAAGCCTACACATATTGTAATTGCAACTCCGGGAAGGCTTATAGATCTTATAAAACGCAAGACCATAGACCTTTCTATGGTAAACTATTTGGTATTGGATGAAGCCGACGAAATGGTGACTTCATTAAAAGATGGTTTAGATGAGATCGTAGCAAAACTTCCGAAGAAAAGGAGAACCTTATTATTCTCTGCAACGCTTCCCGGAACCATCAAGCAACTTATCCAAAATTATATGTCTAAACATGTAATCCAGATAAGTGCTAACATGGAGACCGTTGGGAATCAAGAAATAGATCATCAATTTGTAGTGGTAGAACCTATCGAGAAATTGGAGGTTTTAATGCATTTTTTATCCTCTAAAGAAGGAGAACGCGGAATTATATTTTGTAAGACCAAAGCTGCAGTAAATAAACTGGCTAAGAATTTAGCCATAAACAAATTTTCTTCAGGAGCTTTACATGGTAGTTTGTCCCAGCCAATTCGGGATCGCATCATGAAACAATTTAGAGAAGGACATATAAATATTCTTGTAGCTACAGATCTTGCTGCCCGCGGAATAGATGTAAAAGAGATCTCCTATGTGGTGAATTACCATTTACCAGATGTGTATGAGGTTTATGTACATAGAAGTGGTAGAACCGCCAGGGCAGGAGCAAAGGGGCTTTCTTTAACTGTGATCCAAAATGAGGAAATTCCGGATATTGCGGAATTTCAAGATGAATTGGGAATTGTTTTTAAAGAATATTCTAAACCCGATGCCCAAAGTGTAGAAGATAATAATACGCTGTTATGGGCAAAGCAAATTTTTAAAACTAAGCCTAACCACAATCTTTCTTCAGAATTAAAAGATGAAGTAAAGACCATTTTTCATCATTTGACTAAAGACGAATTAATAGAGAAAATGCTAGCTTCTTATGTTCTAAACACTAAGAATGACAGCATGCCTAATAATGAGCCACCTAAAAAGAAACGTAGGTAAGTTTTAATCCCTCATTGAGGGTTTAATTCCCCGAGGCTTGCCTCGAATTTTTAAAAGTATTTTCCTCCCGAACCATCGGGACATACCTCGTGGGCTTGCCCCGAGGTTCTTGATTTAAAGGTTAATATTTAAGAATCTTTACTTTTAGCCTTTAAAAACAGATCTATGGAATATGTACTTCACAAAGCAGATACAAGGGGACATGCAAATCATGGATGGTTAGATAGCCACCATAGCTTTAGTTTTGCAAATTATCACAACCCCGAAAGAATGAATTTTGGAGTGTTACGAGTCTTAAATGATGATATAGTAAGTGCAGGAATGGGATTTGGTACTCATCCTCACCAGAATATGGAAATTATTTCTATTCCTTTAGAAGGAGACTTAGAACATAAAGACAGCTTAGGGAATTTAAGTGTGATCCGGGAAGGGGACATCCAAATATTAAGTGCAGGTACAGGTATCTCTCATTCAGAATATAATAGAAATAAGGGAGAACAGGTAAAATTTCTTCAGATATGGATATTTCCAAACAAGAGTGATCTTGCTCCCAGATATGACCAGATCTCGATTAGGAACCTTCAGAAAAAAAATGAATTCTATCAAGTGCTTTCTCCAAATTCAGATGATGATGGGGTATGGATAAATCAAGAGGCTTGGTTTTCTATGGGAGAATTCGAAAAAGGTGTTTCTTGTGAATATGAACTTCACAATAAAAATAATGGAGTTTATATATTTGTCCTTGAGGGTTCTATAAGAATAGATAACAATAAACTCGAAAAAAGAGATGGTTTTGGAATCTGGAAAACAGATAAATTAGAGGTGATTGCAGATTCAAATGCGAAGCTCCTTTTAATGGAAGTTCCAATGCAAATAAGTTGATTTTGGATGATTTAAAAATAGATTCGAATAATTAGATAAAAAGCTGTAATTTCGCGCCTTATTTAAAATGAGGCATTTATGAAGCGTGTTAACGAATACAAGAAATTATTTAATGTTGAAAAAGGTTACGATCTTAAACAATTAAAGACTTCTTACAGAAATCTGGTAAAAGAATGGCATCCAGATAAATTTCAGGAGAGTGATGAAAAGCACGCAGAAGCTGAAATTAAAAGCAAGCAAATTATTGATGGTTACCATTTTCTAGTGAGTATAGCTCCAGAGACTAAGGCAGCCAATCTTGAAGAATACAATAAAACTACCTCTGAAGCTGGAATTGCCGATTTCCAACATAAAGGAAATTTATTGGAAATATCTTTTACAGATGGAACTACCTACGAATATTTTGGAGTAAACAAACCTTTATTTGTAAAGCTTGTAAATTCTGATAGACAGTTCAGATTCGCAAAAAGAAATATTTTTAATTCTTTCCTTTATAGAAAGTCTAAAAAAGATCAAGAACTTCAACCAGCGTAGGTTGTCCCCTCATTGAGGGTTTAAATCCCCGAGGTTTTTGATGAAAAACAATATTGTAAATTCCAAAAGCACTTGCTGTTTTTGGAATTTGCTTTTAATATCAAGTTTATTATAGCGTTTAATGCATCGTGTAGAAGCTTGGAATTGATCCTCTATTTAATCCCTCATTGTGGGTTTAATTCCCCGTCCCGAACTATCGGGATGCCTCGAATTTTTAAAAGTATTTTCTCCCGAACCATCGGGACATCTCGTGGGCTTGCCCCCGAGGTTCTTGATTAAATAATTACGCATGAATAAAAAGGCGATCTATGCCATTATAATATGTGCCATTCTTGCGGGTGCTAATGGCTTGCTCATAAAATCTATGACCAGCCTTAGTACCGGAACTATTGCCTGGTTTAGAACGGGAATTCCAATCTTGATCTTGATCCCTTTTTTATGGAAAGATGGAGAGCTGCATTTTAAAGGAAATAATAAAAAGATGTTACTCGCCTCACTTATCAATGCTGCGAGAATGTATCTCTATTTGCTTGCTTATATTTATACTTCTATAGGAAATACCGTTGTACTTTTTTATACCTATCCCATTTTTGTTACTGTTATTGAAGCTATTGCTTTCAAGCAAAAAATAGAGCGGAAACAAACTATGCTGTTATTATTGGCTTTTACCGGAATTGTGATCACCTATATTGGCAAACCATTCAGTTTTCAATCAAGCGATTTTATTGGAATGCTCGCAGCCGTTGGAGCTTCAATTGGATATGCTATAACAGTTGTGTTATTTAAGGCAGAGAATGCAAGGTATAGCAAGAACCAAATGATATTTTATCAGAATATAGTGGGCGCTATTGTTTTTATACCTTTTTTAATTGCAATCCCTTCAGCTACTTTACCAGACCTGGGGATTGGTGTTTTCTACGGTTTTCTAATAGGAATCGTTGTTTTTAAACTCTTCTTTTTCGGACTCAAACAATTATCAGCTGCTACCGCAACAACCTTGATGTATTTAGAGGTGGTTAGCGCCATATTATTAGGATATTTTGTACTTGATGAAGCAATTACCTGGAACATTCTTTTGGGAGGTAGTTTTATAGTAACCAGTAGCTATTTAATTTCTAGATTGAATAAAAAGAAATAAACTTTACGATATATCTCGTATACCATACTAACCACCTTAAGATTTGATTTTGAGGTGGTTTTTCGTTTATTCCAAATTCTTATTGCCTTTTTAATCTTAAAAACAGGATGTGTCTCTATCAAAAAGAAAGTTGTTATTCCTATCCAAATATGTAAATGGTTAAGAACCAGACAAGGCAAAGGGAATCACATCTTCCTAATTGTTAAAGAAAGTCTAAATAGCTATCTATTTAAAACCGAATAGATCTTATATGCGTTTATCTAGTCACATATAATAATAGCAAATCAACAATTATGAAAACTAAAAACATTTTTAAAGCATTTTTATTCGTTTCAATCCTTTCATTAGGAGCATGTTCATCTTCTAAAGACAAAGCCATGAAAGACAACATGAATATGTCTAAAGACATGAGCGTGATGGTTGGCGGTGCAGCAATGTATCCTTCAAAAAACATCATTGAGAATGCTGTGAATTCTAAAGATCATACAACTTTGGTTGCTGCTGTTAAAGCTGCAGATCTTGTAAGCACTTTACAAGGGGATGGTCCATTTACTGTTTTTGCTCCAACAAATGCTGCATTCGATAAATTACCAGCGGGAACTGTAGCAACGCTTTTAGAGCCTGAAAATAAAATGCAATTACAAAATGTGCTTACTTACCATGTAATTGCTGGAAAATATTCTTCTATGGATATTGTAAATGCTATAAAAAAAGGAAATGAAAAAGCAATGTTTACTACCGTTAACGGTGGATTGTTAACAGCAATGATGAAAGGAAGTAACGTAGTTATTACAGATGCTAACGGTGGAACTTCTATGGTTACTATTGCAGATGTAAATCAGTCTAACGGAGTGATACATGTAGTAAATACGGTTATGTTACCTAAAGCATAATTCAATTTCTTATATAAATAAAAGCGGCTCTTAATGAGTCGCTTTTTGATTCTCAATAGTTTTCTGTGCAGCATTAATATTAATTGCTAAAGATTTAGGATTAATTTAAGAAAGTCGATAAATCGCATTACACATAGAGATTCTTTAGTCCGTTTTACTTTCTTCAGAAAGACAACGCATATTGTTTATTGTCATCCCGACAATAGGAGGGATATCTATACTAAGTTCCTTCGATAGTCCCTATAATTATCTGGGTATTTTTCAGGATCTACGTACAAATACTTTTAATAATAGAAGCTGAAACAATTCCGATAGCTATTGGAAAAGCTTTATGTGAAATAGCGCCATCCCAAAATGATTCTCATTATGTTGCAATAATGTCTTTTCGAGCTGAGTCAAGAAATTTTTAAACAATTCTTCAGTCCGTTTTACTTACTTCAGAAAGACAACGCTTATTATATATTGTCATCCCGACAATAGGAGGGATCTCCTTACTAAAATCCTTCGACAGTCCCAGAAACTTTTTTTAAAATTAATATCAATTCAGATATATTAATCGTAATATTGCTATATAATAATAAAGCAGCATGGGAATTACTAAAACTGAAATCTTTACAAAACAGCAAAATGAGATCGCATTAATAGCTAAGGCTTTTGGACATCCTGCTAGAGTTGCCATTTTACAACATTTATTCAAGATGCAAACTTGTATTTGTGGAGATCTAGTTAATGAAATTGGATTAGCACAACCAACGATTTCTCAACATTTAAAAGAGCTAAAAAACTTGGGGCTTATTAAAGGGAATGTAGAGGGCACAAGTGTATGTTATTGCATTAATCCAGACAAATGGAATGAGGCACTCGGCTTATTTAAGGAATTCTTGGTATTACAACCGACTAAACAAAACCAGTGCAAATAGATAAATCAGCATAATATCAATTTTAAAATTTAGAGCTATGAAACTGTCAGAAATAAAAAAAACACTGAAAAATTTAGAAAGCATTGCATTTGAACTTCCTGACGGCAGTTTAGTGCCACGACATTTTCATGTGACAGAAGTAGGGAAAGTATCTAAACACTTTATTGATTGCGGCGGAACAGAAAGGAAAGAAGAAGTAGCTAATTTTCAGCTTTGGGAGGCAGATGATTACGATCATAGACTTTATCCTGAAAAATTAGCAAATATTATAGAGCTTTCAGAAAAAATATTAGAGATGAAAGATCTCGAAATAGAAGTTGAATACCAAGGTGAAACAATTGGTAAGTACGGGTTGGATTTTAAAGGTGAAAATTTTCTTCTAACCAACAAATTAACAGATTGTCTTGCCAAAGATAAATGCGGAATTCCTTCAGAAAAAACTAAGGTGAATTTATCTTTTCTTACAAAAGATGAAGGAAATTCTTGTGCTCCTGGATCTGGTTGTTGCTAGTAGTAACAAAGATATCATTCAAAGATGACACAACTTATAAATTAGAAAATGACACTTCCCAAAATTGAAGCTATAATTAATTCATTAGACATTACTTCTATCACTCAAGAACGTAAACTACTATTAGCCCCATTAGTAGTTTATATACAAGAAAAGCTTAATAGTAAAAGTGAGATAAGATTAAATTTTATTTGTACCCATAATTCGAGAAGAAGTCATTTCTCTCAGGTTTGGGCTCAGACAATTGCTGAATATTTTAAAGTTGATAATGTAATTTGTTATTCGGGTGGAACAGAGGCTACCGCATTATTTCCTATGGTTGCTGAAACCTTGCAAAAATCAGGATTTAAAATAGATGTTCTTGCTGAAGGGACTAATCCTATTTACAGTATAAAATATTCCGATAATCAACATCCTATTATTGGTTTCTCTAAAACCTATGATTCGAATTTTAATCCAAGTTCAGAATTTGCAGCTATCATGACCTGCTCCCATGCCGATGGGAACTGCCCAAGGATTACAGGAGCAGAAATACGAATCCCGATTACCTATGAAGATCCAAAAGTGTCAGACGAAACACAGGAGCAGGAAAGTGTTTATAAGGAAAGAAGTTTACAGATAGCTACTGAATTGAAGTATGTTTTTTCTAAAATATAACTTCAGCTTCAGCTCAATAAAAATACCTGCAAGTACTAGTATTTGAAGGCATTTCCTTTTATTAGATAGATTAAAATTTAAAATTTGAGTTTAAGTCTATGAATCGGGCTCTAATTTATGAATATAATTATCTCCGAAATTTGTTTTAACTGTTCCTATAATTTGCACCATCAAATTCTCCTCGGTCATAAAAGTCGTCATCATTTGGATCGTGCTTATTAGAAGAGTCTCTTTTTTCCCTATCGGCATCATTGGTGGAGTCACTTTCCTTATTAAGATCTCTCCTTTTTCTTTCTTCCTCTAATTTTTTGCGTTCTTCTTCCAGCTTTAATCTTTCTTCTTTTAATTTATGGCGCTCCAATTCCAGCTTTTGGCGTTCCTCACTCCACTCAGCATCAGTGTTTAAATCTCGTTGAATATGATCTGCATCTCTATCTGCATTATATGGAGATTCTTTTTGTGCACGAGAATCCTCGCTGATTTGCTCGTTGTCATGTCTATCTCTATCCCGATTATAACTATCCATAACAGCGACTTCATAATCCCGATCTACATTATCACCGGTTTTGAATCTTTTCGTTTCTGCAAAGGTTTGGTGATCTATACTTTCGGTATTTACGTATTTTTGTTCTTCATTAATGTTTATCATTCCAATAGGCACGATAACGTGATTTTCCCCCTCCTTGTTTACAAACTCCCGAACATCTGAATTGTGGGAATTACTATAGGGATCATAATTCGCATCTATGATGGTTTTATCGACCTCTACGTCCAGATAAACCACTCTCAATAAATTTTTATTTACTAAGAGATTATCAACTTTTCCAATAACTCTGTTATCATGGTCTTTCACTGGCCATCCACGTACATCTGCGTAATGACTGTCTACTTTATAATCTGATAATTCGTCGAGATAGTACAAATGTTTTTTTTGTTCTTTCATGATATTTAAAATTTTTAGAATTATAGGTCCTAAAGAAGGAACCAAGAATCTTTTCTATTTTTCATAGAAGGCGTTTAATTTATATTCAATTTTAATTATAGACAGTTATAGAACCTGTTGAAATAAGAGTAGACTAAAGAAATATTTTCAGGAATCTTAAAACTATCCAATTTCCATAAAGACTATTACTTAGTAGTAAATTTCCTGAAAGGATTTTAAGCAACTTCAGAGGTTAATAAAGAAACTAAGCTATTATTTTGAGGATTTGTTGAAGTTACTTCCTCAAACTCTGTTGCATTATCATCTGTAAATTCATCTTCATTTGTATCTCCATAGAAGAATAAAAAGAATAACCCTCCAATAACTATTAAAAAAAGAAGAATCCAAGGCCATACTGGTGTCTTTTTGGTGATCTTTATTTCAGCCATAATATATTTTGATTGATTAATAGATAATTAAAATTACAGAGATGGAGTTGTAATTTTAATAAAGTTCATATAAAGTATTGTTAATTAAGACTTAACAACTTCAACAATATAGGAGGCATGAAATAGAACCATTGAAATTTATATATAAAGACCTATTGAATATCTGTACAAAACTTTAAAATCTAGAATGAATTTAAAGTCTGAAGTATAGTTTATGCTTAATATTGCACTTTATTTAAAACACAAAAACTCATGGAAAAAACTCCAAACAAATTACTTGTTGTACTGGCTTTTTTTTCAATTTATGTAATCTGGGGCTCTACATATCTTTTAAATAAAATTGCTGTAAGCGAGTTAGCTCCATTTATGCTGGCAGCTATAAGGTTTATTATTGCGGGCATTCTCATATTTGTTCTCTGTAAGTTTTTAGGGATAAGCCTTTCTGTTACTAAAAAACAGTTGAAAAACACCATAATGGCAGGATTTCTGTTTCTCACTTTTGGAAACGGGATTGTTGTTTGGGCTCTAAAATTTGTAGACAGTGGGTTTGCTGCATTGGAGATCTCTGCTCAACCATTAATAGTCTTGATATTATTACGTGTTTTGGAAGGTCAAAAAATAAAAACCATGTCCTTGATAGGGGTTGGATTGGGAATTTTAGGAATGTATCTTTTGGTAAGTCAGAATCAAATTATAAGTGATGGGGATTCTATTATTGGAATGGGAATGATCTTTTTATGTTTAGTAAGCTGGGCATACGGAAGCATTTTTGTGAGTAAGGCAGATCTGCCTGCTAATTATTTTGTAAATACTGGGTATCAAATGATTTCAGGAGGTATTATGCTGATGCTTGCTAGCTTTGCTTTAGGAGAATCCTGGTCACTTCCGAATACCTGGAGTGGAGAAGTGCAGATCTCTATGGTCCTTTTAATTCTATTTGGAAGCATTGTCGCCTTTACATCTTTTAACTATTTATTAAAAGTTGTCTCTCCAGAGAAAGTTGCTACTTCAACGTATGTAAATCCAATTATTGCGATGAGCTTAGGCTGGTATTTCTTGAATGAACAAATTACGATTCAATCTTCTATTGCTGCTCTTGTTCTTTTAACCGGAGTCTATTTTATCAATACCAAAAAGAAATTAATACTTTTAGCAAGATTTAAAGGTCGATTGAGACCAAAGAAAGTGGAGATATAATAAAAAAATCTCGTTTGTAATATCATTTGGACTTCATAAATTAAATCATATAATTAACTTTAAATGCTAAGTTCTTTAGAAAAAATTGCTTTAGGTGGTGGATGTCATTGGTGTACCGAAGCTGTATTCCAATCTCTAATTGGAGTTAAAAAAGTAGAGCAGGGCTATGTGGCGTCCAATGGTGATAATTCAAGTTTTTCTGAAGCTGTGGTTGTACACTTCAATTCAGAAGTTATACCTCTTAAGCGACTTATAGAAATTCATCTCTACACCCATAGAAGTAGTTCCATGCATAGTATGAGAGGAAAATATAGATCTGCTGTGTACACATATTCCGAAATTCAAAAAGAAAAAGCAGTAACGATCATAGAAAATCTTCAGCCGTATTTCAATAATAAGCTTATCACGAAAGTACATTCCTTTGAAGCTTTTAAAGCCTCTAGGGAGGAACTTCATAATTACTACCTCGACGATCCTCAAAAACCGTTTTGTAAAACTTTTATAGCTCCAAAACTAAAACTGTTACTGGATCAATTTTCAAAAAATATAAAATCTGATTTGTATATCCGTTTAGAGTCCAGTGACCAAATTATCCTATCTAAAATGGTCGCGTCACCCTGAACTTGTTTCAGGGTCTTATACCACATATTTAAGATGCTGAAACTCCCGAAGTCTCGGTACAGCATGACGGTAACAACCTGTAATTAAATAATAAAAAACTATTTACTGGAACAAAAGCGGACATACAGAAATCTGATTATAAAAATTAAAGATAATAAGGATCTACTTTATACTTAAAACAAAAGGGTTCAAAGAACTAAGTTCCCTAAACCCTCTTTTATTTGATATAATTGTAATTTAGAACTCCTGTACAGTAGGTCTAATTACAATCTCATTTACATCTACATCATCTGGTTGCTCAATTGCATACGCAATAGCACGAGCAATAGAATCAGAAGGAATTGCTTGTTTGTAAAATTCTTTTACGTGTGCAGAACTTTCTTCATGAGAACTTCCATGCTTTAATTCAGATTCTATAGCTCCTGGCTCTATAGAAGTAGTTCTAATAGCACCTCCAACTTCATGTCTTAATCCTTCGGTAATTGCTCTAACAGCATATTTTGTTCCACTATAAACGGTTCCTCCTGGGCTAAAAACTTTGATTCCTGCAACAGAAGATAAGTTTATTATATGTCCAGAAGATTGGTTTTGAAATATTGGCAATACAGCGGCAATTCCATAAAGCACTCCTTTAATGTTAATGTCAATCATTTTATCCCATTCTTCAACTTTAGTTTCAGAAAGAGGAGCTATTGCCATTAAACCAGCATTATTGATCAACACATCAATCTTACCGAAAGAAGAAACAGCTTTGTCAACTAAAGCTTTTACATCTTCAGCCTTGGTTACATCAGTTTTTAAAACTTCAGCTTTTCCACCGTTCTCACGAATTTCTTTTGCGATTTTCTCTAAATTCTCTATTCTACGAGCTCCTAAAACTACAGATGCTCCTTTGCCTGCTAAATGTCTTGCTGTTGTTTCTCCTAAACCACTACTTGCTCCAGTAATTACAACAACTTTTCCTTTTATATTATGTTCCATTTCTATAAGTTTTAAGTTTAACTATTAAATTCTGATGCAAATTTATGGCTAAGAAAGTGCTTTGAGGCAGTAGAATTAGAGATTAGGATTAGTTTAACCTGATCGATTGACCTACATCAATTTTAATTCTTAAAACCGACTTAAATTTATCCTGGGTTTATATAATCACGATATGAACTTGAGTTGGCAAGAATAATTAGATTTGAATATCGATGACACGAGATTAATCCTCTTCAGCAAAAAAAATATCAAGCAGCAGCAGGGATAATTATAAAGTAAGTTCCAATTCGCTTAGTTATCAATTGCCTATTCTTTTAAAAGCAGCGGTAATTTCATTATTTTTAGCATTGCAGAAAGTACTAACTGCAGCTCATGATAATCGAATTTATTGCTGATTCAGCATTTAGCTTTCAACTCAAAACACCTTAATTTTTATTATGACTTATTTTACTGAAGATTTTTCGCAGTTTTTCAAGGATCTAGCTGGAAACAATAATACCGAATGGTTTCATGCTAACAAAGAGCGCTATGAAAAGAGTGTAAAAGAACCTTTTATAGTTTTCATAGGCAAAGTCATAGAAGAAATTAGCAAATTGGATTCTGAGTATCAAATAACTCCAAAAGAATGCATTTTCAGACTGCATAGAGATGTAAGATTCTCTAAAGACAAATCATCTTACAAATTATTTTCTTCAGCAGTAATTTCGCCAAAAGGCAGAAAAGATAAAAGCATCCCCGGGCTATATATTAGACTTTCCCCCGAAGATGTGACCATTATGGGAGGTTGTTATAATCCTTCCACTTTACAACTTCAACAAATTAGAACCGCAATAAGTGAAGATCCAAAAGCCTTTCGAGCACTTATAGAACAGGATGATTTTAAAGATCAATTTGGAGAAATTAAAGGTGAAAAGAACAAACGTATTCCTAAAGAATTTCAGGAATTGTTTAAAATAGAACCGATTATTGCCAATAAGCAGTTTTATTATGGAGCTACGCTATCACCAGAAACAATTACATATAAAAATTTAGATACATTGGTAATGAACTATTGGAAAACTATGCAACCTATTAATAAGTTTTTAACTGAAGCAATCGATTCCAATGGCATTTAATGAATTTTAAACCGATCGGACTCGTAGGTTATTTCATGAAATGAACCTTCATTTGGGAGAAAAACAGATGATGGGCAGACTTAGCTTTAGGGTAAACTACAAAATGTCTGCGGAATTCATTTCGACACAAAGAGATTTACTGGTTTTAAAAATAAATAGTTTTTCTAAAATTAAAATATTAGCTTTATAAAATATTGAATTTCAAGTGACTATACTTGATACATGGTTTTTTATCTCCCTGTTCCCAATAAACTTCCCCCCCTAGATTTTGAGAATTAACGAGTTTGATCTGTTGATCTCACATCGGAAAATATATACTAACCAATTAAATTTTCATATTATGAGTAATGCAGTTTCTATAACAGTTAGCCTAAAGGATTCCTCCAGCAATCCTCCTAAACTCAAACTAAAAGATTCTGAAGGAGATTATTCAGATAATGGTCAACTAACTACAAAAGTTAAAAAAGGAGCAAACATTACTTGGATCCCAGATGAAACAAGTGGAATTTCTTCAATAGAAATAGTCAAAAAATCGGGGGAGTGTGATCTTTTGACTGCCAATCCAACTCCAAATGGCAATAAGTATATTGGTCAGGTCAAAGCTGATCCAGGATCATGTAAAAGTGAAAAATATAGTATCAAATTTAAAATAGACGGAGATGATTCTACTTACACCGATGATCCAAAATTAGATCTAAAACATTAGTAAGATGATAATAGGAGTGAGTAAAAAGCTTCTTTTTTTAATAGGCTTATTCCAAATAGTCTTTAATCCACTATTCGGTCAGAATCAAAAATTGGCCGATAGTCTGGTTAGTGTTTACGATGGAAGCACTTTTAATGGTGACCCGTTACCTCTTTTAAAAGAAATAGCTGAAAATCAAACAGATCCGGATGATATTTTACATTATTCAGAATTATTAATTAAAAATGCCAGAAAAGATTCTCTTGTAAATACTTTGCTTAGTGGCTACTTACTTAAAGGACATGCTTTTAAGAAAAAAGGGGACAATACGCAAGCCCTAAAAGCTTATTTTAAAAGTCTCGAATATGCCAATTTAATAAATGACAACAAAGGAAAAGGCTCTATTATTATATCTGTTGCAGACACCTATTCGGAAATGGAAAACCATAATAATGCAGAGCGTTATTATCAACAAGGAATAGAAATACTTAGATTAGTAAATGATTCTATAAATTTAGCATCGGCACTGCTAAATGCCGGAGACGAATTTTTTAATAGCAAAAAGTATGATAAGGCTTTGGCTTATTTTGAAGAGTCGGGCTATATTTTTGAAGCTATAGATTACCCAATAGGAAAGGCATATAATCTTGGAAATGTAGGTATGGTGTATGCTGAACAGAGAAAAGATAAATTAGCTGAAGAAAATATTGATGCTGCAATCAGTATTCTTGAAGAATTAAAAGATTACTATCCCATATCTGTATATTTAACCTACATGTCTGATATCTATTCTAGACAGAACGACTATAAATCTGCTTTTGCTTATGCCAATAGAAGTTTAGAATTAGCTTTAGCTTATAATTTAAAAAGTCAAATAAGTGACGCCTATCTTCAACTAGCTAGCTTAAGTAATATGACCGGAGATTTTAAAGGAGCATACGATAAATTTAAGCTTCATATCTCATATAGAGATAGTGTTGTAAATATTTCTTCGGTTCAGCAAATGGCAGAATTGCGCACAAATTATGAGCTTTCTCAAAAACAAACGGAACTCGATCTATTAGCACAACAAAAGAAAACTCAACAAATAATATTTGTTGCAACTTCCATCGCCCTATTTTTCATTATTCTTTTAGCCATTGGACTCTATAGAAGAAATAGATTTATAAAAAGGACCAGTAATATTATTGAAGTAGAGAAGGGCAGGTCTGATGAGCTTTTATTGAATATTCTCCCGGAAGAGACTGCGCAAGAATTAAAAGATTTTGGAAAAGTAAAATCCCGTAGGTTTGAGTCTGTTACGGTATTATTCACAGATTTCAAAAACTTCACACAAGTATCAGAAAATATGTCTCCAGAGGCTATTGTAGAAAGTGTAGACTTCTACTTCTCTAAATTTGATGAGATCATAGAAAAATATGAGCTGGAAAAAATCAAAACGATAGGGGACTCTTATATGTGTGCAGGAGGATTGCCTTTTCCATTAGAAGATCATGCATTTAAGATTCTCCTGGCAGCTTTAGAAATAGCAGAATTTGTTAAAGCGAATAGTTTTAACGATAGCCAATACAAAATCCCATTTGAAGTTCGAATTGGGGTAAATACAGGTGCTGTAGTGGCTGGGGTAGTGGGGAAAAAGAAATTTGCATACGATGTTTGGGGTGATACTGTAAATATTGCCTCTAGAATGGAATCTAGCTCAGAATCTGGATTCATAAATATTTCTGAAAACACCTATCAATTGGTTAAAGATTATTTTGATTGTGAATATCGAGGGGAAATTCAGGTAAAAAATAGAGGGATGATGAAGATGTATTATGTGCTAAGCTTAAAGGATCACTTGAATCTTATAAATACTCTGGAAGGTTATGAGGTTTCAGGAATTAATAACAAAACCTAACTTAATTTCTTTATATAACTAAAATTATTCCAGAAATAAATTAGAAGCCTAAGATTATTTTCTTCAAAATAAATTCATTCAATAAAAGATATATTTTTTGCTTAAATAAATAGCTAAAACAAGAAATGGCAACACTAATAGTGAATTATAAAGTTGAGTAAAAGTTAAAATATCTCCCATTCCTAATATTTGTATTTTAATTAAATTTACCAAGCCTAGAGCTCGAAAAATTGTGGCTCTAAATGATTTTTTCACTGAAGCTATTAGGAATGGTGACTAGTAAACAGTATTCATAAATTTGTCAAACTAGATCTAGCAAGAATATTTCTATACTAAATTTAAAACCCAAAAACAGTAGTCTTTTTTGAAGTTAAATATTATTTTTATACTTTACTGTAATTCAGTAAGCAATTGGCTGCTTGTTTTAATATTGAAGGCGATTTCCTTTCTATTAATTTTTAATAGCTAATCAAACATTTGAAAAAGACCACTCATGGAACTTGTGATTTATATAGTTATTGGAATTGTTGTCGCTGTAGTCATTTACCTTTTGGTTACAAAAAGTTCAGTATCTCGGGAACATGAGATCAATAATGAAAAGAACAAGAAAACTCAGTTTAATCCTGAAAAGGTTACTGGATCAATGCCCAATAAGAAAAAAAGTGAGGTTGAGAAAGATAACCAGTAAGAATTATTCCTTAATAAGCGATTCAATCTTCAGGGTCGGAAAATTTTTCTAAAAGAATAGAGGTCCTATTTAAAATTGATGCTGGAAACTATCATTAAAGGATAATATATAATCTGTAAAATTCTTATCAGTTTTAGAATTATATATACAGAATTAAAAATAAAATCCGCCTTTTTAAAATATTATGTAACATTTAGGGATAAAGGTGGTCTTTTAGATACATCAATCATCCAATAAATGAAATTACCTTTTCTAAGCATCATCATGCTTTCCATTTGTATTAGTGCAACCGCACAAGAAACTAAAAAACAACTTCAAATTGAAAGAGCGGAAGAAGCTCCAAAGATAGACGGGTTCCTGGACGATCCTGTCTGGGCAAATGCTCAGGAAGCAGGAGATTTTATCCAATTTAGGCCAGATATGGGTGTAAAAGAAAATCTGGAGAATAGAACCGTGGTTAAAATGGCCTACGATAATACAGCCTTATATATCTCTGCACATTTATACGATGATCCTACAAAGATCTCCAAGCAGCTTTCTAGCCGGGATAATTTTGGAAATGCAGATTTCTTCGGATTTATAGTAAACCCTAATAATGACGCTCAAAATGATACAGAATTCTTTGTTTTTGCTTCTGGAACCCAGGCCGATGCTATTTCTAATCCAAGTGTAGGTGAAGATTTTGGCTGGAATAGCGTTTGGAGCAGTGCAGTAGAGATCGTGGACGATGGCTGGATCGTGGAGATGAAGATCCCATATCGTTGTCTTAGATTCGATAATAATAACATAGAGACTTGGGGAATACAATTTCATAGAAGTTTTAGAAGGGATGAAACTCAATATACCTGGAATCCTATAGATATTTCCAAAGGGATTATTGGCTTATACCATGGAGAATTAAATGGGTTGAACGATCTGGATCCTCCAACAAGACTTTCCCTTTACCCATTCGTTTCAACTGTTCAAAATAATTTTGATGGTGTTTATGAGTCTAACTTCAACGCCGGTTTAGATGTGAAATATGGTCTTACCGAAAACTTCACATTAGATGCTACGCTTATCCCAGATTTTTCACAAGCTGGATTCGATAATATTACCTTGAACCTTGGACCCTTCGAGCAAACTTTTTCTGAACAAAGACAATTTTTTACTGAAGGAATAGATCTTTTTTCTAAAGGAAATCTGTTCTTTTCAAGAAGAGTAGGAAGCGCGCCAATCACAGACCCTGTGACTTCTGAAAATGAAGAGGTGGTGGATTTTCCAGAATCAGTGAAAGTACTAAATGCAATTAAGATTTCCGGAAGAACAGGAAATGGACTAGGCTTAGGCTTTTTTAATTCCTTTACAGAAAAAGCAGAAGCAACCATAGAAAATATAGTAAGTGGAGATAGAAGGAGGGAAGTAGTAGAGCCTTTAACCAATTATAATATTATGGTTGTAGATCAGCAGTTTAATGGGAATTCCTCTATTGGGATCATCAATACGAATGTAACCCGGGAAGGATCTTTTAGAGATGCAAATGTTACCGCGATCACTTCAGATATAACTAATAAGAGAAATACTTACCAGATTCGTGGAGATATAAAAATGAGTAACATCAACCTGGAATCTGGAACTCTAACAGGTTTCAGCACTTTTGTAGCTGCTCGTAAAGCACATGGAAATTTAAGATATAGTATAGATCACAGTTATGCAGATACCAAATTTGATCCTAATGATCTTGGTTTGCAGTTTAGGAACAATTATAATAATCTAGGAATAGATATTAATTACAGAACTTTTGAGCCTTCCGGTATCTGGAACCGCTATTTCGCTAATTTTTATGTGAACTATACCATGCTGGCAGAACCAAACACCTTCACAGGATTTGGATTGGGATTGAGCGCTAACGGAACTACAAAAAAATTGTACGGGATAGGAGGGAACATCAATTTACTTCCCGGAAAGCAATATGATTATTTTGAACCTAGAAAAGCAGGAAGTTATTTTATTAGAGAAAATGGAGTGAATTTTAATGGCTGGTTCAACTCAAATAACAATAAAAAAGTATCGATAAATGCCAATATTGGTGCTGAATCTTTACTTGAAGACGGACGAGATTATTTTGATTATTGGTTTGGAATTGGACCTCAAATACGTTTCAATGATAAATTTATGATCTCTTATTTTTTCTCTAGAGACCATTACCTGGGAGATAGAGGTTATGTAACTCAAGTAGGTGATGATGTAATTTTTGGAGATCGAGATAGAGAAGAGATCGAACAAACTTTTAATGCGAGTTATAACTTTAACCCAAATCATACCTTATCACTCACTCTAAGAAATTACTGGGGAACGGTAGATTATGATGATCAATTGTTCAGTTTGCAGGATAATGGACGAGTTACTAATTCTACAGGCTATACCACTACTAACATTCCAAATAATCCAGATATTAATTTCTCTACCTGGAATTTCGATCTTGGCTATTCCTGGCAATTTGCACCGGGAAGTTTTGTAACTGCGCTATACCGTAATCAGTTATTCAATTTTGATACTGCAGCTCGAGATTCTTACACACAAAGTATAGATACCTTGTTTAAGCAACCTATAAACAATGTGTTTTCTTTAAAGCTTCAATATTTCCTAGATTATAATCAGATCGCCGGAATATTCAAAAAATAGCTCTTTTTAGATATTACTCAAAATGAGCGGAAAGAGAAATTCAATAGCTTGTTTTTTTTGTAAGAAATTGAATTATCATTTTGAAAATTGTTTAAAGTGGGATTGGGTTTTAAAAACTACATTTGCGCTTCGAGAAACATAGGATAAAATTCGGATAATTTTAGCTGAAATTTATGCTGAGTTTCAGCTTAAATATTGGTCATGGAGAAGAATGAAACAGAAATAGAAAGAGCGATCACTTCAGCAGAAATTGAAAGTTGCATTGAGGTTTTGTCGCAATTGGTAGAAGATACAGATCAGATCTTCGATATTCCCAAGGAACAACGAACCGAACTTTTAAAAGTTGCCGGAATGTTTTCTAGGCCCAATCGCGATGAATTTTCCCGAAGAAAAAAGGATGCGAAAAAGGCTTCAAAACGCAAGCAAGAAGCCAAAGATAAAACTGCACGTAAAGAAACTGGAATTCGAAATGCTCGAGAAGCTTCCGTATTTGTAGCTCCCAAATTGCTTCCTATGGCTCACCTAGCCAATAAAGTGAAACTAGAGCTGGAGACACCTAGAAAATGTTATGTCTGCAAAACGGAATTCACTAGAATGCATCATTTTTACGATTCTATGTGTACCTCTTGTGGCGATTTTAATTATGCCAAGCGTTTTCAGAATGCCGATGTAAAAGGACAGGTAGCTGTTATTACAGGCTCCCGTTTAAAAATAGGATATCATATAAGTTTAATGCTTTTGCGTGGCGGAGCAACCGTGATAGCAACCACTCGATTTCCTGTAGACTCTGCTTTGAGATTTTCTAAGGAAGAAGATTTTACCGAATGGGGTCACCGATTAAAGATCCACGGACTCGATCTTAGGCATATTCCAAGTGTGGAGATCTTCTGCAATTTTATAGAGCAAAAATATGAGCGATTGGATATCCTCATTAACAATGCTGCGCAAACCGTAAGAAGACCTGCCGGATTCTATCAGCATTTAATGCCTAATGAAGAACGCCCAATTGCTTCACTGCCTGAATATGCAAGAGATCTTTTAGGGGATCATAGTAACTGTCTAGAGGAGCTAAAATTGTTCAAACCAATAACTTCATCCAATACCAATATGCCGGTAACCTGGCATGGGCCTGAACCTGGAATTGGATTGCGAGCTTCAGCCAAATTATCTCAGATCCCTTATAGTTTTGACAATACTTTGGTTGCTAAAGAAGTATTTCCAGAGGGAGAATTGGATGCCGACCTGCAACAAGTAGACCTTAGAAAAACTAACTCTTGGCGCTTAAAGCTTGGTGAAATTGAAACTACAGAAATGCTGGAAGTTCAACTGGTAAATTCAGTTGCTCCGTTTGTGTTGTGCAACAGACTTTCAGAAATAATGAAAAAGGACAACACAGGGAAAAAGCACATTATAAATGTTTCGGCGATGGAAGGAAAATTCTATCCAGGTTTTAAGGAAGACAGGCATCCGCATACCAATATGGCAAAAGCCGCATTAAATATGCTCACGCATACTTCTGCTGGGACTTTAGCCAAGGATGGCATCTTTATGAATGCGGTAGATACCGGGTGGGTTACAGATGAAGATCCTGCAGCCTTAGCAAAGTTGAAACAGGAGCGTGACGATTTTCAGCCGCCTTTAGATATTGTAGATGGAGCCGCAAGAGTTTTGGATCCTTTATTCGATGGGATAAATAGTGGGAAGCATTGGTGTGGAAAATTCTTAAAAGATTACAGGCCTATTAACTGGTAGTAAAGCTTCTATTAGTTGAAAACAATATTTCGTTGATATAAATTCGTTTTAGTACCATTAACTAACCTGCTTATCTAATCACATATTAACCTAATTGGGAGATTCAGAGTCTCCTAATTAATTATCAGGATGTTGAACCAATATTCAGATAGCTATAAGAACAGCATAACGTAAAATTTCCACTCAACTTTTTTAAATGATTAGCTGGAGAAATTCTCAGATCATTTCTATTTTGAGCAGTATTTATCATTCATTTGTACTTTTCCCATCCGATTGACTATAAATTATTTAATTCAGCTAATTTATCTAGTAACAGACTTCTATAATTTTCCATATAATCAGGGAATAATGCATTGCGAAAACGCCATGATTTATGAAAACCATCATCATTTTTAAATTCTAAATAAAATCCTCCATTTGCATTTGTGCAATCAGTACAATCCAAATATCCATTTGGTTCATTAAATATTTCATTAGGTAACTCAATTATTCAGGATTTATAATCTCGATAATCTACGTTAGTCATCAACTGATAGTTGCCTCCAAAAAAAGTATTCTCAGGGTAATTAGAATCTATGTCCTTATATATTTTTCCATTATCTATTTTATATATATCAGAACAACCTCCTTCACAGCTTGAATCTGAAAACCAGCCAAAAATGAGTATTCCATTTCTTCGCGTATTTTCTTCAATAGTTATATTATCATCTACGGAGTTGCATCCAGAAAGGATGAAAAGTACTAATAAGCTTAATATAAAATTCAGGTTTTTCATTTCAGTTTATTGTTTTAAATTATTGCTGACTTTTTTTTTCGTTACTAAAGTCAAACCTAGTTAAAATTAAAATACGAAACCGGAAAAAGTTATGAGGCTCAACTTCTAACACGTTTAGGACCAGACCCTTAAACTAAGAACTCAACCGAGAATAGCATAAAAAACGAGGAATTACCAGAAGGGGTTAAAAAGCTAATCTCCGAAAGATATAGAAATAATAAGATCACCGAAGTGGAGAGGGTAGATAGTGCCAAAAAAGGAGTTTTCTATGATGTGGAATTCAAGCAGAAAGGCAAAAATAAGGATGTGGAATTTAGAGAAGATGGTACTGTTATAAACTGAATTTTTATAGATCAAAAGACAATTTGAAGCAAAATATAGGCTTGCCTAACTATTAAAATAGTTTAAGTCAGAAAATTGAGATGGGAACAAATCTTTCTAATTAAAATAATCTTAGTAGATTAGAGTATATTTTTTAATTTACTGTAAAATAAAACTCATAAATATGGAATATGTTTCTATAGCGTTACAACTTATCGTAGGTCTTAGTATCCTCAATGTTTGGCTTATTCAGTATAATAAAAACACGCAATGGCGTGGAGGTAGTGCAACAACAATTAAAGAGGAATTTGCCGTTTACGGATTACCTCAGTGGAGTCTTTATGTAATAGGCTTTTTAAAAGTAACTCTGGCTATTCTGCTTATTTGCGGTATATGGTTCCCAGAACTTATAAATCCGGCAGCATTAGGCCTTGCATTTCTTCTCGCAGGATCTGTTTTCATGCATGTTAAGATTAAAGACCCGGTTAAAAAATCTTTCCCGGCATTTCTATTTTTAGTGCTATGCTTAATACTGGTTTTTATATTATAGAATTTTCCCTATTTATAAGCTCAATAATAATGCTATAGCGATATAGGCGTTTATTACAGAATAGATAATAGAAGGTGCCGATTGAATAAAACTGTCTCTGATCCTCAAGCGTACCCCGAATCCCAATAACATGAGTATAGATAAACCTACTGCAGCTACAATACTTAAATAAGGCAGGAATAAATAGCCAATCCCAAGTCCAATGGCTCCTATAACTTGTAATGCTCCAATAAGATTTAAATGATCGCTGAGTCCATAACGGATAAACTCAGTTCGCATTTCAGCTGCGAAAAAACAGCTAATTCCAAAAAATAGAAATGATAAAGTTGAAAATATTACCAAGAA
Source organism: Gillisia hiemivivida (assembly GCF_007997295.1). Taxonomy (GTDB): domain Bacteria; phylum Bacteroidota; class Bacteroidia; order Flavobacteriales; family Flavobacteriaceae; genus Gillisia; species Gillisia hiemivivida. The sequence goes on from NZ_VORY01000006.1 coordinate 91,543, forward strand.
AGTTAATAATGTCATTGTATCTATATAGTAAGTGAGTCTGCTATGAGGCTAATACGTTTACAAATCTAATCAATCCTAGGGTGATTATTTAATTTATGGATTAAGACTAGGAAATACATTCTAAGTATTTAAAATGGTTTTAGTTTTAAATTAGATGTTTTAAGAAAATTTGCCAAGCCCAGAATTTCAGAAAAAAATATAAGAATAGTAGACACTTAGCTATTTTTGTAAAAGAAACTAAAGGAGCTTTAGAAAATTTTACAGTCAATGAAATGTCAATTATAGCTTAAGGAAAACTAATGCCAGCATTAAAATTTTCTTCAATCAATTCAAAACAAATTATGAAAGCAATAGGATTTAAAAAATCGTTACCTATATCAGATAAAGATAGTTTCATTGAGTTTACTGCAGAAAAACCATCTCCTAAGGGATTTGATATTTTAGTTAAAGTTCAGGCAAACTCAGTAAATCCGGTAGATTATAAAATACGACAGAACGCAGTAAAAGACGAAGTTTTAGAAACTCCAAAAATTATTGGTTGGGATGCGGTTGGAGTTGTAGAAGCAGTAGGAGAGAATACTAATAAATTTAAGGTGGGCGATGCTGTTTTTTATGCCGGAGATATTAACAGAAGTGGGAGTAATGCAGAATTTCAATTAATAGATGAACGTATTGTTGGCAAAAAACCTAAAAACCTTAGTATTGCTGAAGCTGCTGCCATGCCATTAACAAGTTTAACGGCCTATGAAGCTTTGTTTGATCGTATAAGGATAGATCCTGAAAAAGACAAAGGCAAGTCGGTATTGATATTGGCTGGCGCTGGAGGAGTAGGTTCTATCGCGATTCAGTTAGCTAAAAAATTAGGAAACTTAACCGTAATTGCTACGGCTTCTCGCGAAGACTCTGTAGAATGGTGTAAAGATCTGGGAGCAGATTTCGTAGTAAATCATTATCATTTAAAAGCGGACTTAGAAAAAATTGGTCATAGCCAGGTAAACTATATTTTAGATTTTGTAGATCTGGAAATGTATTGGGAAGCTGCAACAGAGATTATTAAACCACAAGGACATATTTTATCTATTACAGGTAGCAGCAAGCCATTAAATCTAGATCTGCTAAAAAACAAAAGTGTCACCTTTTCTTGGGAATTAATGTATACGCGATCTATGTTTACCACCGAAGATATAGAGAGACAACACGAGATCTTAAATCATATCGCAGACCTTCTGGATAACGGCACTATAAGATCTACCTTGAATACTACTTTAAATGGTTTTACCGTAGAGAACTTAAAAGAGGCGCACAGGCTACAGGAATCTGGTAAGTCTATTGGTAAAACTGTAATTTTATTTTAAGCTCCTTATTTTTGAATAAAAAAAATACTGTATGTCCGCTTTTGTTCCAGTAAATAGTTTTTTATTAATTAATTACAGGTTGTTAACTTCATGCTGTCCCGAGACTTCGGGGCTGGGTGACGCGACCATTTCAGATGGGATAATTTGGTCACTGGACTCAAAACGGATATACAAAAAAAAATAAACAGAAAGCGGTCGTATAAAGTTGAATGGACTTTGAAGAAAAATCTTTAAAGGCTATTGAATATTTACGCTTCATTGCAGAAGACCATCTAATGTTTTCATATACCGAATAAATCTTTCCTGAAAATTATGAATCTGTTGCTTATGAATTTATTTATTCTTTCAAAAAGAAATTTTGGAAACCTTAAGATGCAAAACAACAGATATCCAAACTGAAGCCTCTAAGAATACGAAATTCTAATTATCACATTTCAAATAACTATTAACTCATTAGGCTATAATTCCTATTAGGTGCCTTTTAATTAATGAATTTTAGCCAATTTAAAATTCATTTTTTTTGATATCTCCTCACTTTTTAAAAAATAATTATAGCCTTTTTAATTTATAAGTATATAAAAATCAGTAATTTGAAGCATGCATCAGTCTCAGCATGGAGTGATTTAGATATGAGTTAAAAAGCGAAATCTGCCCAAAACCTAAAAGCTTCTTAAAATATTGTCCTTAGTTGGTTTAATGATTATTTTTAGTTGAAAATTCTAAATCTTCACACAAAATAGAATTCTAAAAGGAAACATCATATTGACTAAATACCATAAAAATGGCAAAAAAACCGAAGCAAGATTCTGCTGAAACCAAAAAGATCGAGCAGCTAAAAAAGGATCATTGGGAAATGAAAGATAGCACCATGACTACTAATCAAGGTCTTAAAGTAAACGACACAAATAACTCACTTAAATCTGGAGAACGAGGTTCTACTTTGTTGGAAGATTTTCTACTCAGAGAGAAGATATCACATTTTGATCATGAACGTATTCCAGAAAGAATTGTGCATGCTCGAGGAAGTGGGGCTCATGGGTATTTCGAGTTATCCAAAGATATGTCGGAATTTACGAAAGCTGGAATTTTCACCGATACCAACAGAAGGACTCCCGTATTTGTTCGTTTTTCTACAGTGGCGGGCTCAAAAGGTTCTCCGGATTTGGCTCGTGATGTTCGGGGCTTTGCTGTTAAATTTTATACAGAGGAAGGAACCTGGGATCTAGTAGGTAATAATATGCCTATTTTCTTTATTCAAGATGCTATGAAGTTTCCAGATCTAATCCATTCTGTAAAACCTGAACCTAATAATGAGATTCCACAGGCTGCATCTGCACATGATACTTTTTACGATTTTATTTCGCTAACAACAGAAACATTGCACAATCATATCTGGGCGATGAGTGATCGTGCTATTCCGCGTAGTTTACGAATGATGGAAGGTTTTGGGATCCATACCTTTAGATTGATCAACGATAAGAATGAATCTCATTTTGTGAAGTTTCATTGGAAACCGGTTTTAGGAGTGCATTCCGTAACCTGGGAAGAAGCTGTGAAGATAAATGGAGCAGATGCCGATTTCCACCGTCGAGATCTATATGAAGCTATTGAAGCTGGACAATTTCCAGAATGGGAATTAGGACTACAGATCGTTCCTGAAGCAGATGAACATAAGTTTGAATTCGATCTCTTAGATCCAACAAAACTGATCCCAGAAGAAATGGTTCCTGTAACCATAGTTGGGAAAATGACCTTGAATAGAAATTCTGAAAATTTCTTTGCAGAAACCGAGCAGGTAGCTTTCTTACCAGGTCATATAGTTCCAGGAATAGACTTTTCTAACGATCCACTTTTGCAAGGGCGTTTGTTTTCTTATAGAGACACGCAACTTTCTAGATTGGGAACTCCTAACTTCCATCAGATTCCAATTAACCAACCCGTAGTTCCAATTCATAACAATCAACGGGACGGCCAAATGCAGGCAAGTATTCCAAAAGGACAAACCGCTTATTTTCCAAACTCTTTAAGTGGAGGTTGTCCTCATCTTGCAAAAATGTCTGAAGGTGCATTTCATTCCTATGAAGAGCGCATAGATGCTAAAAAGATTCGGACACGTAGTGAAAGCTTTAGTGATCATTTCTCTCAACCTGCACTTTTTTACCGAAGCTTAGCGCCATGGGAACAAGAGCACGTAGCAGGAGCTTATACTTTTGAATTGGGCAAATGTATGCATGACCATATCAAGGAGCGTATGTTGTGGCTTATTGCGCAAATAGACGAAGATCTAGCCGGGAAGGTAGCCGAAGGTTTAGGAATGAAAGTTCCTAATAATATCCAGAAACCAATTAATCAGGCTATTGGTGCAGATGCCGATCCTAAAAAGCACGAACCGGGACCTAAGAAAAATTATCTGGACGCTTCTCCTGCGTTAAGCCAGGCGAATACCAAATTTAACAGTATTGCTACCCGTCAGGTTGCTGTATTGTTAGGAGATGGTTTTGATGCTAAAAGTTTTAAGTTGATGAAAGCTATGTTAGAGAAAGAAGGAGCCATGGCTAAACTGATTGCACCACATGGTGGAACGGTTAAGGATTCCGATGATAACAAGCACAAGGTAGATGCTGCGATCATGACGACAGAAAGCGTTCTTTTTGATGCAGTTTATATTGCAGATGGAAAAAAATCTGTAGATGCATTACTGAAGCAAGCCAAATTCATCAAATTCGTTAATGAAGCCTTTAAACATTGTAAAGCAATTGCCGCCGATGGAGAAGGGGAGCGCTTGTTAAAAGCCACTTTTGTAAAAGATCATATGAAGGATAAAGCAATTCATCTAAATGAACAACCAGAAGCCTTTAAGAAAAGCATGGCGCAACACCGTAACTGGGATCGTAGAAGTGTGACCGATTCTATTCCGGTATAATTTTAAAAAATCATTCTATATTTGAAAGCCATCCGAAAGGGTGGCTTTTTTTGTTGATATATTTTGAAGAGAGTAGGTAAAATATTCTTGACTTAAAATTTTCAATTTGAAAAATCAAGAACCTCGGGGCAAGCCCACGAGGTATGTCCAAATGGTTTGGGAGGAAAATACTTTTAAAAATTCGAGGCAAGCCCGCCTGAATGAAATTCTTTTCGGGCAGGCCTCGGGGGATTAAACCCTCAATGAGGGATTAAAAAATTCCGAAAAACCTAAATTTCCCGGGATTGTCAAATACATTCAAAAACCTTATTTTTTTGAGGGATCTACCGCATCAGATTTAACATTATACTGGTTCTCTTGATATTCTTTACACATAGCAGCAAAATCTGTTGGTAATATGGTTCTAAAATCGTGTGAATCCTGAGGGATCACTTCCACCATTTTATCTATCATCTCTTTAGGATCAAATTGGTTTTCAGCCATTTCTTTGGCAGCAGCTTCAATATTTTTTCTAGATGTAAAATGATAGTCTTCATCAAACCATTGCGTAAAGGTATCGTACATTCTATCATTGAAACCTGTATCATAAGGTCCCGGATTAATTGTTGCCACAGATATTCCCATTGGGGTTAATTCGTCTCTTAAAGATTGTACTATAGATTCGAGTGCATGTTTAGAGGCATTATAAGATCCTAAATATGGGGAAGTAGTTAATCCTGCTACTGATGAAACGAAAACTAATTTTCCGCTTCCTTTTTTAACCATTTTTTTAATGAAGGGTTGTGCGAATTCCAGACTAGAAAACACATTGGTCTCCATTACTTCACGAATTAGATCTACAGGCATTTCTGAGACTGGTCCAGAATGACCTATCCCGGCGTTATTCACCAATATATCTATATCATATTCCCAAGCTTTCTGGCAATCCATGGGATCCAGAATATTTAATTTTATAATCTGTATATTATCTTCTAAGCCAGCTTTTTTTATGTCTTCTAGTAACCTTGATTTCTGTTCCCATTTATGAACTCCAGCAATGATTTTATGTCCTTTTGCAGCAAGGCCTAAAGCTGCTCCTTTTCCCAATCCTGATCCTGCACCTGTAATTAAAATTGTCTTCTTAGTCATTTGTTCTTTATTTTACTTTAAGATATAGAGAACTAACTAAGTCACTTTATTTTTAGCATACTTTGGGATTGAAATTAACTAGACTTTAAAGCTTATTGGAAATTTACAGGAGGATTTTTTCAGCTATTTTTTATATAACACCTACCTCTAAATTCGTATACAAAATAATCTTTGATCAAACCATCAGTAGAATAAATTTTAACAAAAATAACCCAACTTAATATTAATATTGAAAACAAATCCTGAGAGCTATCGTATCTTGGACAAAACTACTATGATCTTACCTGCTAGTAAACATCATTACATAAACAAAAGTGGATTGCAGGAAGATCTAGAAAGTTTAAAACAATTATTTGAACATCATTAATATACACACTAGAATAAATTATAGATTATGGATGAAATAGCCACTTCAAAAAATCAGATTACTTTGTATTACAACTCTGAATCGGGAATAGCAAAGCAAACTTTAGCATATGCTAAAGCTGAAGGATTACCTATTCAGGAAATAGATATTTTAAAAACTAAAATTACCGGAACTCAAATTGTAGAGCTTGCAGCTAAGTTATATATAGAAGTGGAAGACTTGGTAAATCAAGAACACCCTTCCTATAAATCTCATTTTGAAAATCATAATTTCTCGACAGACGATTGGATAAAAATGATCCAACACAATCCGGAAATCATGAACCAACCTATTGCTTTAAGAGGCGATACTACGATTTTGGTAAAAACTCCAACAGATATTATCAATATATAGTTTCTAAGTTTATGACTAGTAAACCAACTAACAAAGCCATCTACATTACTACGACAGAACCGAACAGCGGTAAGTCGATTGTCTCTTTAGGGTTAATGCAAGCGCTATTAGGGAAGGCTGCAAAAGTCGGCTATTTTAGGCCTATAATTGACGACTTTGAAATTGGGAAAATCGATAATCATATAAATACAGTCTCAACGTATTTCAATTTGGATATAAATTTTAATGATGCTTATGCTTTTACACGAAGTGAAGTTATTAGAATGAAAAACTCGAATAAAGATGAAGAGATAATAAGAAAGATTATTGAAAAGTATAAAGCTATTGAAGATCGGTTTGATTTTGTCTTGGTAGAAGGTACTAGTTTTGTTGGGGAAGGCTCTATTATAGAGTTTGATATAAATGTTTTGATCGCTAAAAATTTAAATGTTCCAGCAATTATTTTAGCTAGTGGAGTTGGAAAATCTTTGGATGAACTTGTGGGGAATCTACAAATGGCTTTTGATTCTTATAAGGATAAAGGTGTTGAAGTATTATGCGTTATTGCTAATAAGGTAGAGCAAGAAAATCAAAGCTTAGTAATTTCCGAATTGGAGAAACACTTGCCTTTAGGAGTTATTGTCAATGCCATTCCGCTAAATCCTATTTTAGCCTATCCGTCAATCAAAGAAATTGTTGATGTTCTCGACGGAAAAGTACTGTTTGGAGAATCTTATATAAATAATCAAGCTGGTAATTTTAGTGTGGGAGCCATGCAATTGCCCAATTATCTTAAACATTTAAGAGAGAATGGTTTGGTGATTACTCCTGGTGACAGAGCAGATATTATTCTGGGAGCTCTACAAGCACATATTTCAGATAACTACCCATCTATATCTGGAATATTACTAACAGGCGGATTGATTCCTGAAGATTCAATTATTAAACTTATTGAAGGATTATCAGAAATTGTTCCAATTGTTTCAGTGCAAGGAGGGACATTTTCGGTAACCAATTCTATTGGGAACATAAAATCGCAGATTTATGCGGCGAATACTCAAAAGATAACTACCTCCATCCAAGACTTTGAAAAGTATGTACATGTAGATACCTTGGTAGAACGGCTTATTACATTCAAAACGAATGGAATTACACCAAGAATGTTTAAGTATAACTTATTAAATCAAGCAAAAGCAAGAAAAAAGCATATCGTTTTACCTGAAGGAATGGACGAGCGAATTTTAAGAGCGACAAAACAGTTAATTGATCTGGATGCAGTAAAAATTACATTGCTAGGAGATAAAAAACAAATAGAAGAAAAAATTGCGATGCTTGAAATTGCTTTGGATTTGAACAGCATCAATATTATAGATCCTATCGAATCTGAACATTTTGAGGAATATGCAAAAACCCTCTTTGAACTTAGGAAACATAAAAATGTGAATATATCCATGGCTAAAGATCTCATGGAAGACGTTTCTTATTTTGGTACCATGATGGTTTATAAGGGCGATGCAGATGGAATGGTTTCTGGGGCAGTTCATACTACACAGCATACCATACTTCCGGCACTTCAGATTATAAAAACGATACCAGAAGCTTCTATTGTTTCTTCCGTATTTTTTATGCTTTTGGAAGATCGCGTTTCTGTGTATGGAGATTGTGCCATTAATCCCAACCCTACATCAGGGCAATTAGCTGAAATTGCCATTTCATCTGCCGCTACCAGTTTGGCTTTTGGAATTGAACCTAAAATAGCAATGCTATCTTATTCTTCTGGCACTTCGGGAGTGGGAGAAGATGTGGAGAGGGTTAGGAAAGCAACAGAAATTGTTAGAAGCAAAAGACCAGATCTTAAAGTGGATGGTCCTATTCAATACGATGCAGCGGTAGATATTAAAGTAGGTAAATTAAAACTTCCAAATTCTGAAGTTGCGGGACAAGCCAATGTCTTTATTTTCCCAGACCTTAACACAGGAAATAATACTTATAAAGCAGTGCAGCGAGAAACCAAAGCATTGGCCATTGGACCTATTATTCAAGGTCTGAACAAACCCGTTAACGATCTAAGCAGAGGTTGTACCACAGACGATATTTTTAATACCGTTATTGTTACGGCAATACAAGCACAAAATGTTCAAAATAAATAAGAAGCATGAATATATTGGTAATTAACTCTGGAAGTTCCTCTATAAAATTTCAGTTAATACAAATGCCTTCCGAAGCATTATTATGCAGTGGGTTGATAGAGCGGATAGGTGAAAAAGATGCCATTCTAAGTTATATAACAAATACTGTTAAGCTTCAGAAAACAGATTACATATCTAAGCACAAACAAGGGCTCAACAAGATTGTCGATTTACTGCTTGATGCTGAAAATGGGGTTATTAAGAACATCAAAGAAATCGAGGCGGTTGGACATCGTGTTGTACATGGAGGAAATTCATTTTCTAATACTGCTCTAGTTACTCCTGAAGTGAAGCGAAAGATTCAAGAATTTGCTGTTTTGGCACCTTTGCATAATCCTAGCAATCTTGAAGGTATCTTAGTAGCCGAAGAAGATTTTCCTTTCGCAAAACAAATTGCTGTTTTTGACACTGCTTTTCATCAAACAATTCCTGAAAAGGCCAGGAAATATGCAATCCCTAATAATTTTTATGAAGAACAAGGTATTCAGGTCTATGGTTTTCATGGAACAAGTCATAAGTATGTTTCTGAAAAGGCCATTGCTTATCTGCAACTAGAAAAATCTAAAATCATAAGTATTCATTTGGGCAATGGTTGTAGTATGACAGCAGTTGTAAATGGAAAAAGTGTAGACCATAGTATGGGTTTTGCTCCTTCTAATGGACTCATTATGGGTTCACGAAGTGGTGATATAGATCATTCAGTTATATTCTATTTAGTTGATAGTCTGGGTTATAGTTTGGAGGAAGTAAATAATCTTCTTACTAAAGAAAGTGGAATGCAAGGTCTCACCGGATCCAATGATCTAAGAGATATAGAAAAGGAAGCTGAAAAAGGGAATTCGGAATGCATTTTAGCCTTGGAGATGAATGCGTATCGAATTAAAAAATTCATTGGTACTTACGTCGCGGTAATGAACGGATTGGATGCCATTATTTTTACCGCAGGTATTGGGGAGAATTCCAGTATGATAAGGAAGCTTGTTTGTACAGATATGGATTTCTTCGGAATTGATCTGGATGAATCAAAAAATGAAGAAAAATCTCAAGAGTTACGAGAAATAAATTCCAGTATTTCTAAAGTGAAAGTACTAGTTGTTCCAACCAATGAAGAATTAGAAATTGCGAAGCAGGCTTTTGGATTGCTTACTTAACTTTTTACAGCATTCTTATGGCTGGACGAACTAGAGTTCTTTAATGATTTCCTAGTTGAACCTATTTATATTGAGAGATTCTTATGCTGCAGAATATCTGTTGAATAGACTTACTTGTAAGGCTTTTTTAGAATCTTTCAAAAGTTGCTTAACTTCTTCTAGTGTATTATTTCTTATTTGAGCAATTTCTTCTAGAGCTAGCTCTTCGTTAGTAAATAATTCAAAGACCTGGCGCATTGCCGGAGGTAAATTATGTAGCACCATTTCAATGTGATGTTGAAGTTGCTCTTTACTTAGATGTTTATCAATTTTTTCAATCATGGCTTTTTCCTTATCCTCAATAAATACGTGATTTAAGGTATAGTCATTATGATTGTAAGACATATCATCCAATTCCTCGATCATTAGTAGATCTCCGCCACCGTCTGTACTATATTTTTCCTGCATTTCAACCCATTCTGGTTTGGAATAATCATCTATATTTCTAAAGAAAAGATCATCAAATTCTTCTTCTATAATAGTGTCTTCCAACAAGGCATTGGTTTTTATAAATAACCAGTGATAAAAATCTTTTTCATGTTCAACTTCATCAATGTTATCATAGATTTCAATGAATAATTGATCGATAAAATCATCGGCTTTATATTTCCCTTTGGAGAAATGTCCTTTTTTTATCGCTGTATTTAATCTTCTATTTATATAATTTCTTAATTCGGGAATTATCTTTAGTACTAATTGATTAAAAGATTTTTTCTCGTCCTCTTTTTTTAGTTTAATAAGATCGGGAAATGATTTTGTTACGAATAGACGGAATTCCCTTTTGCTTTGGTAATAAGATATATTTGATTGCATAAGATGACTGCTTTAATGGTTTAGGTATAAAGATGCAATCTTGAGGCTTAATAAAAAATGATAAAGATCAGTAAATAAAAAATATACAACACTGACCTCCAGTTTTTAAACACTATTTGTGTGAGTTACATTTGTATAGTTTATTTATTGTTTCATTAAAAAAATTATGAGATCAAATTGAAGTATTAAGGAAGACGTTTTAGCCGAATTAGCTTGGCACCAAAAATCGATGAAACTTAAATTTGTGTTATTGTGGAAAGAGTTATAATAACAGTTGTTGAGGTTGTAGATGGTCACACCTAAAAACGCTCTGCAGAAAATGCTGTAAAAATCATTTGTTGTGTAAGAGCGCTGGCTGAAGATATTGAAGTTAAATATGCTTATCTTTTTAAAAATCTATACAGATATTGCAACTTCTGCTATTATGGCTTTGAAATCATTTAAAAATTCTCTCAGTCCAAAGCATGCTTGCTCCCTAGTCGAAAGGATAGGAGGGAAGCAAGAATATGGATAGCATGATACAACTATTTTTAATTAGAGCACATTTTATGTAAGCCTGTACTTGTTTTTCCGATTAATACTATTCAAAATCCTTTCAAAAAAGAGTCGATAGTGATATTAGTTTATCCCAGTATCCGACTCAAATGTTACAATCGATTATACATTTATGAAAACTCAACATACAAAATATTCCATATTAGACCTTGCTTTAGTTTCTGAAGGTCAATCGCTGAAACAAACCTATAATGGCGCACTTGAATTGGCACAACATGCCGAATCTTTTGGTTACACCCGCTATTGGTTAGCAGAACACCATAATGCTCCAAATATTGGAAGTAGCGCTACCTCTGTACTAATTGGTTATCTAGCCGAAGGTACAAACACACTTCGCATTGGTTCTGGAGGAATTATGCTACCCAACCACTCGCCATTGATCATTGCTGAACAATTTGGGACTTTAGCATCCTTATATCCAAACCGAATTGATCTCGGCTTGGGGAGAGCTCCGGGTACAGATAGAGATACAGCTCAAGCCATTCGCTCAGATTTTATGCAAGCAGCACAGTCTTTTCCTGCGGAATTGGATAAGACAGAAAAATACTTTTCTGCAGAGAATGCGAGTGCTAAAGTCCGTGCCACAGTAGCAGAAGGAGTGGAGGTTCCCATCTATATTTTAGGTTCCAGTACAGATAGTGCACATCTAGCTGCAAAAAAAGGATTGCCTTATGCTTTTGCTAGCCACTTTGCGACAACCCATTTATGGGACGCGATAGAAATTTACCGTAAAGAATTCCAAGCATCAGAGGGCTTAAAGGAACCTTACGTAATGGCTGGGGTAAATATTATTATTGCAGATACAGACGAAGAAGCTCAACGTTTGTATACATCCTTAATACGAATGATCGTGGGTATATTTACCGGCAAACGAGATTATGTGCAACCGCCAACAGAAATGACTGCTGAATTAGAGGAGATCCTGCGACACCCTCAAATACACCAGATGTTGAAGTATTCTTTTGTTGGTAGTAAAGCTACAGTAAAAGCTCATGTAAAAGATTTTATGGAGCAAACCAAAGCTGACGAACTAATTGCCGTAACTAATATTTATGACGTGAAAGACAGGATTAGATCTTATGAATTATTTGCGGAAATCATGAAGGAACTGAATTAAACCCTCAATGAGGGATTAAATATTTTTATTGATATAGTTACTGGATAATACAACTTAAGAGGTATTATCCAGTTTTTTTTGAGTTAGAACTTACAATTCTACACAGTTTGTACTCCTGCTCAAACCTGTTTTATATAAGAATCAGCCACTGGCTAATCCATTTCTTAGAGTAATTAGCATCTATGAGTAGCATGTGTGAAATGGAATTAAAATATTATCTTTAATATTATGACAATTACATAATGCAGAAAACGTCTTCCCGTTTAATTTTATGTAGTTCTATTATAAACAAGTTGTCCTATAATTAATTGATTGCTGCTATCTATTTGGGGAATATCGTAAAGGAGGGAATTAATAAATATGATGTTATTATAGATATAAATATGACTTTAAAAAGTTAGAAGGATCGCGTGTTTTATACGAATCATTAATCAAAAGATCAGGTATGTTAAAAAATGTTTTATTAGAACGCGAAATATACTCCTCAGAAGAACATAAAATGACCCAAAAAATGATTCAGGATTTCATCAAGAATGAAATTATGGATCACACAGAAGAATGGGAAAAAAATGGAATGGTTAGCCGAGAGATCTGGGAACGTGCCGGAGAATTAGGTTTGCTGTGTATTGATATGCCTGAGGAATATGGCGGAAGTGGTTTGGATTTCAGCTTTAGCGCATTATTCATTGAAGAACTGGCAAAAGAAGGAGTCAGTGGGCCAGGGTTTTCATTACACTCAGATGTTATTGCTCCATATCTTTTAAAGTATGGAACTGAAGCTCAAAAGCAAAAATATCTCCCTAAAATGGCTTCAGGAAAAATGATCACATCCCTTGGTATGACCGAGCCAAACTGTGGTAGTGATCTTCAAGCTATCACAACAAACGCGGTAGATAAAGGAGACTATTATTTGGTAAACGGACAGAAAACCTTTATCACAAATGGTTATATGAGTGATATGTCTATAGTAGCAGTAAAAACCAATACAGGAACAGAGAAAGAAGGCGTGTCTTTATTAATTATGGAAAGCGATTCTAAAGGTTTTGAAAAAGGAATTCCTTTCAAAAAAATTGGAATGAAAGCCCAGGATACCTGTGAATTATTCTTTGATGATGTGAAAGTTCCAAAAGAAAATTTATTAGGAGAAGAAGGATCAGGTTTCAAAATTATGATGAAAGAATTAGCTAGAGAGCGTTTAATAGTAGCGCTTAATGCTATAGGTGGGGCAGAAGGAGCCATTGAAAAAACTATTGAGTATACTTCTACAAGAACTGCTTTTAAGCAACCCATTGCTGGTTTCCAAAACACACAATTTAAACTTGCTGATTGTGCTACACAATTACAATTGCATCAAGCCTTTTTAGATCGTTGTACACTATTATTATCAGATCATAAACTAACTGCCGAAAGTGCTTCAATGGCGAAATATTCCGCAACAGAAATGCACTCTAAAGTAGTAGATGAATGCTTACAGTTATTTGGAGGTTATGGTTATATGTGGGATTACCCAATTGCCCGAATGTATGCAGATAATAGGGTAGCCAGAATTTATGCTGGAACCAATGAGATAATGAAAGTGTTGATAGCTCGAGGTTTGTTTAAAGAACTGTTTCAACAGATGAAAGCAACGAAAAAATAACAATAAAAACTTAAGATAATTGCTGATACAGTTAATTACGGATTTTTCAGCTCCTTAAATACCAGAATTTTAATAGTATCAATTAAGTGCTCAGCTTATGGGCTTTTTTCCATAGTTTTGAATTATTGCTTAATAAAGTGCGTAAAACAACATGATCTCGGTAAAGCTTGTTTTAATTATGAATCAGCCACTGGCTAATCCATAATTAAAAGTGTTCTATAATGTTCTGCGGGGAGTTTATCCTGAGCGTAGACGAAGTTATTATCTCAAATCTTCTTTGATTTTTTTTTTCTAAAAACTTCTTTATAAATGTAATGAAACCCTCTTTGGGGTTCACGAGCTCCTATTTCTCAAATAGGAGAGGAGCGAGTAAATACTCTTTGCCCGAAGCGGTCCTGAGCTTGCCGAAGGATAGGAGTGAAGTGGGAAGGTTTATGGAATGGGATTATTCTATCTAATTTTCAATGGATTACGTAATTCCGTAATTAGTTTCTTACTAAAATTGTTTACAATTGAATTCTCCCTATTACTATATATAAATTATTAATTAAAATTTTGTCTCGCTTCATAGTATGTTAAATAGAGAAGAGCAAGTCTTTCCAGAATTAAAAAAAATTGACGATATAAGTTTACTTGAGCTTCTTTGTAAAACTAATAAAAATGAAGTTTATTATGAATTCGTAAATGGCTAGTTTGGAAAAAGGTGGGATTAAATATACCCTCCCTTATAAATGCATAGTCCTATAAAACGTTAGTTTTATAGGACTATGCAAAAAAATAGATGTTAATGATTAAGCCTTTCAATAATCATTGAAGAAAAATAGTTTACTCCTGTTTTGATGCATTCTTCATCTACTTCAAAGTTAGGAGTGTGCGGCATAGCAACAATACCTTTCTCAGGATTTGATCCACCTAAAAAGTAATAGACACCTGGCACAGTTTTCTGAAAATATGCGAAATCATCACTAAATTGAAGTGGGGGGACCCCATATAAGGGTATAACACTTTGTTTTCCATATATACTAGAAATACTTTTCATAGTTTCATTGGTCAATTCTTCGTCATTCATAGGTGTTTCCATAACAGGCAACCCTTTCTGAAGATTAAACCGAACAGAAAGTAATTCTTTAGAATACTTAGAAGTTTCAATTTTGTTTTTAATCAAGGCTAAAAACGAATTCATTTTTTCCTTATCACTAGCATTAAGTAATACTCTTATTTTCAATGTATCGTTAGATTTTTTAACATCAAAATAGAGCTTATCCATCAATGCGGTATAATCTTTATAAATTGTATTTGGATTAGTTACTCCTAACTCAGGGCTAAATAAATTGTTATTATCCCAAAATTCAGCGTTTGGACCATATGTTTGAGCATTGGTCATCAATTCTTTTGTAAAATCGACTAAAGAGTCTTGATTATTAGACGCTTTATATTCTAATTCAACAACCGTTAAATGAGCAAATACATTTGCTGATTTAGTGGCTATAGTACCAACAGGGTATGGAGACACATGCAGCCCATATATTTCATCAGGTTTAATCAGATTAAATAATCCATCTGCAATCATTGCTTTTGCACCTTTATTAAGTTCTTCCGCAGGTTGAAAAATAAAATAGATGGTACCTTCTAATTTTTCCTTTTGGTTTGCCAAAACATTGGCGATTCCCATTCCTATGGTAGTATGTACATCATGACCGCAAATATGCCTTACACCTTCATTTTTTGATGAAAAATCCACAACATCTGGTATATCTGACGGCATTGCATCAATATCGGCTCTCCAAGCAATTCGTTTCCCAGCTCGACCAGTATTTAAGATCCCAACGACACCATAGCCTCCCACACCTGTTTTAACTTCGAGTCCTAAGGCTAATAAATAAGCAGCAATCTCTTCTGAAGTTCTTTTTTCTTTCCCTGACACTTCAGGATTCATGTGAAAGTCTCTACGAATTTTCACAAGACTATCAAAAATCTTTTCTGTGTGCGATTGAACAGATTGATGAATTGAAGATGGAGTTGTTGCATTTTGACCAAATGTAAACAGCCCATAAAGCAGAAATTGTAAGATTAACGCGGTTCGGATTATTTTTGTAACTAAAGTCATTTTTTTATTGTTTAAATTAATACTGGTGCAATATCCGTTTAACCTTCTTCTCTAAATAGTCATTTTTGCCAGAGTATCGTAACGGGGAGTTGAACTGTAATCAACCGTCCTATTTATACATCTATTTCTTGAAATGAATTATTTTTGTTGGCCTCACGATAAATTTTTAGCCTCCTGAATTCGTAATAGAAAGCTTAACTAGATGATTGAACTAAGGTTCTATTTTAGGAGTGCTAGTCTTAGCAACGATTTGTCCGTGATTGATTCTGTAGAATGTATTGCGATACATGAAACACATTTAAAGGGAGAAAAAAGTATTGCATTCTGACATTTAAATCGAGAACCCAGTCTATAAATTTAGACTGGGTTCTCGATATGCAAATTTCTTTGGATAAGAAAATAATGAAATCATTCCTTCTTGTTGCCTTCCTATGTATTCATCCATTTCTTGAAATCACTGGTCTTTGGTCTGCTAACAATAAATTCTTGGTCGCGTGGATTGGAAATAGAAAGTTTAACCCGATGATTGAAATAAGGGTCCATTTTCTGAATGGAAGATTTAGCTAAAATTTGCCCACGATTGATTCTATAGAATGTGTTTTGATCCAACGAATCAAATAATTCATCCATTGTTTCATCGATAATAAACCGCTTATTTGAAGTCACACCAAAAGTGATGCTATCCTCAGAATAGCAATACAGCAGTTCTGAAACTTTAATTTGTACAAACCCATTTCCCTCTTTGACCAACAAGCCTTCTCTTTTAGCGGTTGACTGCATACTACCAAGTAGTTGCTTTAATATGGAAGGATCGATACCAGTTGGTTTATTGGATTTCAAGAATTTATCCAAAGCATCATTCAAATCATCTTTTTGAATGGGTTTTAACAGATAATCTACACTATTCACTTTAAATGCTTGGATAGCGTATTGATCAAAAGCCGTTGTAAATATAATCGGAGCTTCTACCTCTATTTTTTGAAAAATCTCAAAGCTCAATCCATCGGCCAGTTGGATGTCCATAAATACCAAATCAAGGGTAGTGTTTTTTTGAAACCATAGTATGGCATCTTCAACGGTATCTATGATATCCAACAATTCATAATCGAAAGTACACGCTTTTAGCATGCGTTGTAATTGGCTTGCCGCCCGTGGTTCATCTTCAATTATTAATATTTTCATGGCTATTCTTTTGTTCTGATGTTTTTAATAAGGGAAGGGAAACAGAAAATTGATTTCCGTCATTTTGTATGTCAACTGACTTACTTGTAATCAGCGCATACCGCTTTTCGATATTTTTAAGCCCAACCTTAATTGATGGTAGTTGGGTCGATTTTACTTGGATTCTATTATCCACAATAATAGAATCATCTTTGATATTTATATGTACCTCTAGTGGTTTAGCTTTGGAAATTACATTGTGCTTAATCGCATTTTCCAATAAAAGTTGCAAACTCATTGGCACAATCATAGCATCAAGCGACGCTTTAGGAATATTCCAATTCAATTTTAAATTATCTCCAAACCGTTCAGATTGTATGTGGATATATGCTTTGGAAAATTTTAATTCATCTCGAAGCGTAATCAAATTGGCGTTGCCCGATTCTAAGAGAAAGCGGTACATATCCGATAGTTTGTCTACAAATTCGGTTGCATTTTCCTTGGAGTTTTGGTCGATGATATCACGTAGCGTATTAAGGGTATTAAAGAAAAAGTGCGGTTGGGCCTGATTTCGTAATGCGTCTAATTGTGCTTGTACTACCGCCTGTTTTGATTGTTCTTCTTCCCTAACCGAATTTTTGAGCCGTATGTTGTAATAAATAGCTTCATATATCGCCATTATCATGGTGGTTATTAAAATACTGATCAACAGCATTTTAATCCTAGGTGCGCCATCAACGTAATTAACGCCGGGAATTAATGATATTAGTGTACGACCTATAAAATCTACAAGAAAAACCGTACAAACGATAGCCAGAAAAAACAACGCATTACGCTTTGCATCATCACGAAAATCGGGGTATTTTTTTCGTAAAAAAATCATAGTCGCTCTTAATATTAACCAATAGATAATGCCAAGAAATAGCGAAAATCCCCAACTGAAAGCTGCTTCAACGAAAGAAAGAACCTCATTTGAATAATTGGAAAGGTAGGCCGTAACAAAACTAATAATTAGGACTCCAATTACAGAAAACCAAAAGTCATTAAAGCCTATATATTTTATACGTTTCTTCTTGTTGACAAGCATATTAATTCGATTGTAGTTTAACTAGGTATTATTCCTAAGTTCTTGTTAGTAGCACTCAAATTGCACAACGGTTTCTTGATTCATAAGTTTTAAATTTAAGAATAATAAGATTAAGTAGCGGGTCAAATATTTAACCTTTGGCTAGTTTATAAAATGACTTTATATTCAATCGTCGTTAAGTGTGGTTGAATTGTAAAATTTGTGTCTTGATTTTTTTGTTTAGCTCACGCGTTACTATTTTATTGGAGTTCGTGAAGCTCCTAAAGTCGATTTCTTTTTTCATCAAGGAAAAAAGATAATAATTAAACATTAATAGTAACGATTTCTAATCTCGGTTCTTAATTCTTATTAAGCAGCTGAAATCAAAAAAGGATGAATTAGAATACAATTAGAGCAAGTGCTTAGAAATTATCTCATAGAGTAATTTTAAGCTGTTGCGGCAAACTCACGAGAATCGCGTAGAAAAAAATCTTGCAGGATTATTATCGAATACGCGATTTTTAAATGAATCTAAAAGCTTAGCTTTTTTTTGGATCTGGCAATGCGGTTGGTCCCGAAGCTTCGGGAGTGTTTTAAAAATGATTGCATCTGCAATTATATTTTAAATAAACAATAAGCATCCCGAGTAATCGGGAGCAGCGGCAATTTTATGCATCGGCTACGGGTCAGCAAAGGCGCCACGGCAAATTAAGTGAGATATTTTACATAGTATAAATTATAGCTATCAAATATTCAAGAACATTCCAGTAAAACGGCTTTGACATAATATTTCGATATAGTATAGTAGGGATTATATCAAAACCTCGTAAAACCTTGTTTTAAATATGAATCAGCCACCGGCTAATCAATATTTAAAAGTGTACTATAATTTATATTATGTAAAACAGAATATTTAGAAGTTCCATTTCTCCTTTTTTTTTAGCCGGTTTAAAGAAAATGATTAAACAGTAACTTTCTGAAGTTCTTCCACTTCACTGTAATATTAATGAAAAAGCTTGCTGAACCCTATTTGTAAAATTTGGAATACATATAATCTCTTTAGCTTTTAATTTTAAAGTTGACACATAACCCTTAATTTCCAACTTTCTCTTTCAAACTAACCTCAGTCCATTTTTTTTTCTTCTAAATACTTCAGACTTTAAGCGCTTTGAGTTCTGTGTTTTTATAATCAATGAGTTATTTTTGCCCGATGCAAAAAAATATCAGGACTTCGCAATTTGAATTTGTGGCGCTTATGGCGTCCCTTATGTCTGTGGTGGCATTAGCGATCGATGCCTTATTGCCTGCTCTGGATATTATTGGGATTTCAATTGGGACTGTAAAAATCGTAGATAACCAATTGCTTATCACGATGATCTTTCTTGGTCTTGGATTTGGTCCTTTGGTTTTTGGCCCTCTTTCAGACAGTTTAGGGAGAAAACCAGTGGTATACATGGGTTTTGCCCTATTTATCCTTGCTAGTTTTATCTGTGTAAATTCAACAAGTTTAGAAATGATGGTGGCAGGACGGATCTTGCAGGGAATTGGCCTTTCTGCTCCCAGAACAATGAGTATTGCTATTATTCGCGATATGTACAGCGGAGACCATATGGCGCGTATCATGTCTTTTGTAACCGTTATTTTTATATTGGTTCCTGTGGTTGCTCCGGCTTTGGGTAAATTTGTTCTTGATTACTACAACTGGCATGGGATCTTCTATATTCAGGTACTCATCAGTATTTTAGTTTCGTGGTGGTTTTGGAAACGACAACCCGAGACTTTATCAATTCAAAACAAAAAAAGATTTTCTAAAAAGGGTTTTATAGGTGAATTTAAAGAACTGATAAAATATAAAAGGACCATTGGTTTTACCGTTATTGCCGGATTTATTACCGGATCTTTTATGGTTTACCTAAGCAGTTCACAGCAAATATTTCAGAATCAATATAATTTGAAGGAAGAGTTTCCATTCATTTTTGCAGGACTAGCAATATCTATAGGTTCGGCTGTTTTCCTCAATGGGATTTTGGTTATAAAGTATGGGATGGAAAAGTTGATCACAATAGCCTTGGTTTCATTTTTCGTGATCTCGGCGACATATATTGCCTTATTTTATAATACCCCGAATCCCGATGTTCGTATTTTGTTCTTGTTTTTTGCACTGCAATTTTTTAGTATTGGTTTTCTCTTCGGAAATCTACGCGCAATGGCTATGGAACCTGTGGGGCATATTGCCGGGATTGCTGCTGCCATTACCGGCTTTATTTCCACTATAATGGCAGTTCCTATCAGTATCTTTATTGGAAGGTTTATTTCTGAAACAGCTTTGCCACTGTTTATTGGTTTTTCAATATGCGCGGCCTTGTCAATTGGTTTGCTTATTTACTTAAAATCAGATGAGATACCAACCACCGTAACTCCCTGAAAAACAATAGTATAACCGATATTTAACAGAACAATAATTGCAAGCAGTTAGCAAACCTACTTTTTAATAATCCTGGATTTATCAGTTAAACCCTTAACTTCTATATTAGGCTTCCCATATACAGACACCTTACTTTTCTTCTACAACGGCTATTGGTTGTATTTCGCTTTTAACAAGTCTATAAATTTTTAATTGCGGCCGCGTTAATATATTTTTCATTTCTATAGTTTCTCTTGCCTGCATTCTATAGAGCATGTCAAGTTTATCTTTTGCTGTATACCTTTTTTCAATTTTAGCACGTTTAATCAAGAATTCTTCGATCTTCTTTTCAAATAGCACAAATTGATTTGCATCTAATGATAATTGTTTATTATATTCCTTGGTTATTCGTTCTGCTTCGGCATCATGCGATTCGGTATTTTTTTGCGTATAAACGTCCTGTGCAGATAATACACTGCTAAACATGATTGCCAGAATTAATAGTATTTTTTTCATAATTATAGTATTGACCTTAATATAATAGTAAATCCAATAGTTATCAAATTCTTTAAATAATTTTTAGGAGTTTTATTGAAAAACTAACATACTTTAAGAAAAATTCTTTAAAACACTCAGTTTCAACTGTAATTTCAAAATCATAATTATTTTTTCTGTATGTCCGCTTTAGTTCCAGTAAATAGTTTTTTATTAATTAATTACAGGTTGTTACCGTCATGCTGTCCCGAGACTTCGGGACTGGGTGACGCGACCATTTCAGATAGGATAATTTGGCAACTGGACTCTAAACGGATATACAATTTATTTTTCAATTCTATTTCTATAAGTGAGAATGGCTTTTCTCTCTTAACGCTCCACCTCTATTTCAACAGAAGCGATCCAAATAAATGCTTGTTCAATTGCTGGGATTAATTTTTGTAAAAATCTTAAGAAATCGCTGTTGTAATGTTTTGTCTTATCTAATGCCCCTATCTTTTAAGAAAACGATTATCTAGAAATTTTGGAGACTTTAGCTTAAGCATCTATTCTATAATAAACTTGTTTATTATAGCAGAAATTTTACTTTTTTATTATTCTGGAACTATTAGTGAGTCCTTTCAAATCAATCTCCGGATTGCCATACACAAATACCTTACTTTTTCCTTCGGCATTTATAACTAAATTTTTAGTTGCACGAATATAAATATCGGTGTTGTTGGAAGCATTTAGGATCGCTGTCCTAGCTTTCATTTTCTTGGCTTTCAATTCGGCTGAATTTTTTAAGTTAAAAACGGCATCATTCACTTTACCATCCATGTCTAACTGTGCCGACTTTGATAATTGTGCGCTTAAGTTGTTAGCATCAAGCTTTAGCTTTAGATCTGACCGATCACTAATATTCACAGTAACATCCTTAGATTGCATATTGATTTTACCTCCTGAATTCTTATTTAAAACAATGCTTCCTTCCTTGGACTCTATATCGAGATCGAACTTTGTAGATTGATTTCCTGTAAAACTAAAAAAATCTGACGATAGAGTTCCTTGAGTTTCAAGTTCTGCGTCATCATTCAATATAATAGTTGAAATTCCTTTTACACTCAAAATAATCTCTAATTTTTTACTTCCAGTAATCTTTGCCGTGGTATGTAATTTGAGAACCCCATTCTCAACCTCTATACTTACTACATCTGCAAGGTTTTGATCTGTAGTAAGTACATAACCGTTCTTTTTACTTTGTAAAAGAGTAACTTTTAAATTATTGTTGATCTCTAAAGCACTGAATTCCTTGTCTATAGAATTACTTACAGAAATGACTTCCTTATCCCCTTTAATTTTTTCCTTTTTTTGAGCTACACTTAAATAAGCTAGACAAACAAAGAATATAAAGCATAATTGTTTTTTCATGATTTCTTATATTGAAGAACCGTAGAAATAAACTCTCAAAATCTAGTGTTTACTTCATCGCCTTTTATAAATATACGACACAAGAACCTGTTTTTTAACAGTTTGTGACTATTATTTATTAATTAAGAAATAAAAAAAGCAATTTTAAAGCAGATAAGATTCTCCTAAAAATTCTTTAAAAATAGAAGCCCCCTCCCCTCTTCTGTACTAAATATTGTAATTTCCCGCTGACTAAAAATCTAAGATTTTATATATGTCAGGAAATTCTAAGATAGCTATCTAAGGTGCAATAGGCGCAAATATATTAATTGCAATTGGGAAATTTTTTGCTGCTTTCTTTACCGGAAGTTCAGCAATGCTTGCCGAAGGAATCTACTCTTTAGTTGATAGATACCGGTAATGGATTATTACTCCTATTAGGGATAAAACGCTCAAAACAAGAACCAGATGAAATGCACCCTTTTGGATATGGCTTAGATGTCTATTTCTGGAGTTTTGTAGTGAGTATTCTCATTTTCGCTTTAGGGGGCGGATTTGCAATTTATGAAGGAATCCATGCGCTTCAAGATCCGCATATTATAGAAAATCCTACCTGGAACTATGCCGTTCTTATTGCCGCTTTAATATTTGAAGGTACCGCTCTTTATTTAGCTTTAAAGACCTTCAACAAGTCTAGAGCTTCATCTGGAAACTTAATGAAGAATATAGTACAAAGTAAAGACGCCGCCACATTTGCGGTAATTATTGAAGATACTGCAGCAATTATAGGTTTAAGTATCGCTTTATTAGGCGTATTTCTATCTCAACAACTGCAAAACCCCTATCTAGATGGAGCTACTTCAGTTTCAATTGGAGTTTTATTGCTGGTGGTTGCTACATTCTTGGCGAAAGAAAGCAAGGGCTTGCTACTAGGAGAAAGCGCCAGTCCAAAAGTAATTGCTTCCGTAGAAAAGATCATGAAAGAGCATCCAAGTGTAAAAGATTGGGCACTACCACAAACGATGCATTTTGGGCCAGAGAGTATTCTTTTGGTTATCGAAATAGATCTAATAGATTCTATGGAATTGATGGAAGCAGAAAACACTATGGTTAAAATTCGGGCTGAGATACAACGCCAAGAACCTACCATTACAAAAGTATTTATCCAATCTTCCCATAACCTGCACCCTAAGCTTTCTTAAGTGTATTTTAAACTGAGGATCTTGATGATAAAAACTATCATAAATCTTTGCTAATTCTAGGCTGCTGGCTTGTTTAAGTTTAGGAAAATGGGTTTCTTAGGAGTAATTATTAACTGTAAAAAACAACAATATGGAAGCTATATTTCAATTTGTTCAACTAACTAAAAGTGAGCGTTTAGAAGAATTAACTCAGAAAAAACTAGATAAATTAGAAAATAAATATGATTGGATAATCCGTGCAGATGTATTCTTTAAGAAACAAGACGGAATGGAGCCTAAAGGATTTATTTGCAATATAAAAATAAGTGTTCCCGGACCACTGGTTTATGCGGAATCTAATGAAACATCATTTGAAGCAGCTATGGCTGAAACGGTAAGTGATCTAGATAGACAACTTTCTAAGCGCAAAGCACAAATGAATACGCATTAATTCCTTAGAGAATTTTTTAAAAGGTCTGAAGTTTAATTATTTCAGACCTTTTTTAGCTTTAACTTTTTAATCTAATCTACACTATATACAAAGGCACGATATTTTAATAATGCAACAAACACAACTCCACCAATTGCATTTCCTAATAATGCGACACTTTCAAATACCATATAATCTGAGATTGTGATTTTTGGTGAACTTAAAAGTCCAGCAAAAACTTCAACATTGCCAACAATACTGTGATGTAAACTCGTAAAGGCCATAATTCCAGTAATCATAATGATTAATAGTATTCTACTTACAGTTTCTTGCGCCGAAGATAGCATCCATGAAAGTAAGCCCATTAACCATCCCGCCAATACTGCACTAACCAATATTACTTGAGGTGAAAATGAAGTAACGTGACTGGCAATTTTTTCGACCGCAAGTAGGTTAAAAATACCTAAAGCAGGACCAATCCAAATTAATAGGGCAGATATTACCCAGCCTCCAACGAGATTTCCTAAAATCACCAATCCCCATAATTTTAGCAGATTTGTGATAGATTGCTTATTATTTAAAACCGGCAAGCTCAACAAGGAGGTTTGCTCTGTAAAGAGTAAAGATCTTCCTAAAATAACCAATATGAATCCTGCAGGATATACAAAGGTCATTAGTTTAAATATGGTGTCTTCGGCAACCTTACCACTAAAATAAGTATACACAGTACACATCAGTAAAAAACTAAAACCAATCTCTAGTCCTGCAGTAAAAGAAGATAATGCTATAAAACCGGGACTGCTACCAAAAACAGCCTTCCCTTCTTCCAACTGATCATTTAAAATCTCTCCATGTTCGCTTGCTTTGTTTTCATCTCCAGTATCTTCATGTTCTTTTAATTCAGAGTCAATATTTTTTTGTTTCTGTTCTTTATTTTTTTCTTCTTTTTCCATATTTACTTAAAGGATTTATTCTTTCCTTTCTCAAGTGATTCCCTTATGTAACTGGTTTTTTTTATAATATATCTAGGGAATCAACTTTTCTAATTCCTGTCTGTTCAAAGATTTCCCATAGATTTTTTGATCTGGATCCATTATCTTAGTTTTAGTTAGATCTCCTACATACACTGCATCGAAACCAATATCTTCAATCAATTTCCTGGTAATCTCTTTGCTTTCCTGATCTTGTGCGGCATAAGGTACTGCCAGTTTATCGGTTTCTTTAAAGGCTCTATTCTTTAAATGATCTGCATGGATAGTATTAAATGCTTTTGAAGTCTTAGCAGTATTAAATTTCATGGCAGTATATTCAGATGCATTTCTATTAGAGTCTTTTACTTCCTGGGCCATTTCTCCATCTCTTTCCGGATAAGGATTGGTAGCATCTATAATTACTTTTCCACCATATTCCCCAGCATATAATTCAGATAATCTATCTATGGCCTTATATGGAACTGCCAACAAATACACATCTGCATTTTCTTCAAATGCCTTTTCGATACTTACGGCTTTAGAATTTCCGCCAGCTTCTCTTACAATATCATTTAATTCCTCTGGATGTCTGGAGCTGAACAAAACTTCATGCCCTGCTTTGGCCCAATGCTTACCAAGATTCCCACCAATATTTCCACTTCCTATGACTCCTATTTTCATGATTTTACTTTTTTTGATTAGTTATTTCTTTAATCCCTCCTTGAGGGTTTAATTCCCCGTCCCGAACTATCGGGATACCTCGAATTTTGAAAAGTATTTCCCTCCCGAACCAACGGGACATACCTCGTGGGCTTCTTGCCCCGAGGTTCTTGAATCCCTCCTTGAGGCTCTGAATATAATTTACAAAGTATTATTCTCCAGAGCCATAGGGACCTACATCTAGTGGACTTAGCCCGAGCTTATTGATCTATTTATGCAAATCTTTTTCTTCAAGTTTCTCCTTAAACTCATTAATAATTCCACCTTTCAGTAAAATGCTTATTTGTCTATCACTTAAGCTATGTTTGCTAGGGATTTCTAGAAACTCGCCATTTTTTTTCTTGATGATCACCGAAATTTCTTTTCTTTCGGAAACATTGCTTGGCAGATTTTTAAAGGAAACCATGTCTCCTTGTTCTATTTTATCATAATCGGCTATGTCTATAAATTCTAAAGGCAGAATACCAAAATTCACCAAGTTTTGCCATGCGATCCTAGCATAGCTTTTAGCCAAAACTGCTACTTGACCTAAAAACTTAGGGGCTAAGGCTGCATGTTCCCGACTAGATCCTTGGGCATAATTTTCTTTTGCCACAACTATATGTCCCCCATGATCATTTTTGGCCTTCATCGCACGATCATAAAAAGTATCATCTATCACGGTAAATGAATACTTACTGATCTCTGGTAAATTACTTCTAAAAGGCAATACCTCTGCTCCTGCTTTCAAAATTTCATCTGTAGAGACATTGTCTCCCATTTTTAAAAGTACGGGAACGTTATAATTTTCTTGTAACTTTTCTATGTTAGGCAAACTTTTAATATTTGGACCTTTTATTAGATCTATATGAGACCCATCTTCCAAAGGAGCTACCAACATCTCTTTACTTATAATTTCCATTTCTGGTTGAACATATTTTGGATAACTCATTTTATACAACTTTTCCAGATCCCGAGGGTCCGTGATCTCACCAGTTAATGCTGAAGCTGCTGCGGTTTCTGGACTACATAAATGCACCATATCGTCTTCTGTTCCAGATCTACTAGGGAAATTTCTAGGCATCGTTCTCAGGCTAATGGTATCTGATGCTGGGGCTTGTCCCATTCCAATACATCCCATACATCCAGATTGATGAAATCTAGCTCCTGCTTTAATTAGATTTCCAAAAGCTTTGTTATCTATCATATTCTGGATGGTCTGTCTTGAAGTAGGATTCACATCAAAAGAAACATCATTGTTCACCGATTTATCTTTTACAATGGCACCAGCCATCCAAAAATCTCGCAATCCAGGATTTGCAGAAGAACCTAGTACTACCTGACTAATTTTTTTTCCAGCCACTTCACTTACAGGAACTACATTTCCTGGGCTTGTTGGCAGCGCAATTAAGGGTACAAGATCATCCAAAATTATTTCTTCGTGAAGATCATATTCACAACCCTCATCGGCTAAAAGTTCGCTCCAATCTTCTTCCCTATCTTGAGACTTCAAAAATCGTTTGGTTTCATTATCACTAGGGAATACAGTGGTAGTTGCTCCTAATTCTGCTCCCATATTGGCAATTACATGCCTATCCATAGCGCTCAAATATTTTAAGCCTTCTCCATAATATTCTACTATTTTTCCTACTCCACCTTTTACATCGTGCCTACGTAACATTTCCAATATCACATCTTTGGCACTTACCCAGTCTGGTAATTTTCCAGATAGTTTTACGCCCCAAACTTTAGGCATCTTCACAAAATAAGGTTTCCCTGCAATGGCTGCTGCAACATCTAAACCTCCCGTACCAATAGCCAACATTCCTAAAGATCCCGCAGCACAACTGTGACTGTCTGATCCTACCAATGTTTTTCCTGGTTTTCCAAAACGTTCCATGTGCACAGGATGACTCACCCCATTTCCCGGCCTGCTATACCACAATCCAAATCTTTGCGCAGCAGAGAGTAGGAATAAATGATCATCAGCATTTTTGAAATCTGTTTGTAAAAGATTGTGATCTACATATTGCACCGCAACTTCGGTCTTTGCTTTTTTAAGGCTCATAGCCTCCAACTCCAATTGTACTAAGGTTCCTGTTGCATCTTGCAGCAAGGCTTGGTCTATCTTAATTCCAATTTCTTTTCCTGGAATCATCTCACCTTCTAATAGATGCGATTTAATTAGTTTTTGAGTAACGTTTAGTTTTTGCATTTTTTTTTAATTTACATTTGAAAATATCAATTTTAGATGGATTTTGCTCTCTGTTTAACAATATCTTATAGCTTTGTATGCTCAATAATAGAAAATTAAGAAGTACAAGAAAAACATCTAAATCCTAGAACGGTATGAATATTATTGTAAAACGAGCTATTGCTGGAGGCGCGGTTTCCGCAATTATAATGGGAATTGGAACTTATATTTTGGGGGAAGTTTCAGGATATCAAGCTAAAGAATTGCTTTCCACTTCATTGTCAGGAGTTAATATGCTTTGTAATACGGTGATCTTAGGATCTTCTACTATTCTGGCACTAATGTTACCCTTGATTAGCTTAAGTACAGGTTCAAATTCTAGACTTACTAAAGTGCATTATAGCCACGTCTTAACTATTGCAAAATTTGTTACAATTCTCATTATCGCCTCGGTAATTACCTTTTTAATGTTGAATTTACCCATTACAGAAAGTGAAGAAGTTCCTAGCTCTTGGTTTACTATAATATATTATATAAGTCTAGCAATGGCTGCAATCTTAGGTGGAGGATTTGTAGCTATAGTAACTATGCTTTACGAAACAATTTCTAATATAATATTAATTGTTGGCTTTGGTGTAAAAGACCATCCTATGGTAGAAAAAGCTGAAGAAGAGGCAGAAGAGGCTAAAGAAGAAGCCAAGGAAAACACAGAGGAACAATAAAGTCTAAATTAGGGAAAAATAGTGCTTAGAAGTATAAAACACCAAGCATGAAAATAAAAAAGACTACTCGAGAAATAATTTTCAGAAACATTTACCGGAACTTTAATTTTTCAAAAATAGGAAAACTAAAATTGTGATTAATGCGAAATTATTTAGGGAATAGTCCTTTTTATATTTTTTTTTCAGTCTAAGCCTGCATTCTACTAAGTTTATTTAAAATATCTGTTTGATCTCCATCTTCTAAGTTGAAACCTGGTTTCCCATGTAAAGGAAAAAGATAACTGAATGATTCTTCAAAGGCTCCCCAACTTTCGGCCAGTCCAAATTCAGAATTTTTACTTTCCATCGTTGGTCTGGAAAAGGTGTTTAAGTCTTCAGAATAACCAGAACCTACGGCATCTTCCCCTGTAAATAACATTCCGTCATTAATATCAGAATAGATTAAGATAGATCCGCCACCATTACCAGGTAAGTCGTAGATTTTTAATCCGAAATGTTTGGTTATCTCCTGCTTGCCAGTAATATCCTTTAAACTATAATCATCCTTAATCGAATTTCTTGGGTGGGCAAAGATGGGTGCTTCTCCAGCATCTTTAGATAATGTTTTTAGATCCGAATATGCATTTTTATAAACCGAAGAATTACTAAGAATAATTCCTTTTATAGTATATCCATCTGTTACAAGTTGCTTTACAGCTTTAAGAGTTTCTTTTTCTACGACATCTATTAAAAGGATATCTTTTCTATTAATATGCCTAATTGCATATCCTTGATTAAATCCGTTCTCTTGTTCGCTTCCTTTAATTATAAAAGTATCGGGAATCAACTTTAAAAATTTCCCAATAGCTCCTTGTTCAATAAATTCGGCTGTTTGGCTATGTAAAATTTCCATTTTATCTACTTTCTTCATAAGATATTTTGGTTTTAAATTATATTTAAAGTTACAAAAGGACTGCAACTAATGCCAACCCCTTTAGTATTGTTTAACGAGTATTTAGGAGTTCATTAACGCGATTGCAAAAGCACTAAACCTACCGTGATGCGAAAGAGAAAATACCTGACTGGTATTTAGATTCCTACTGAACAACTGGGGGATGTTTTGTTTATTTTTTTGAATCCATAAGTTGGATTTCTGCTCTTTTAAAAGCAAGGAATATTCTGTAAATAATTTGTCTTTTAGAATATCTTCATCTTGAAAAATTTTTATAGAAGTATTGATGTTCTTCTCCAAAGTAGCCGTACTGTGAATATTAGCTCTTGTAATTCTTGAAAAAGTAAAATAAGATTGATTATTGGTCCTTACAATTCCTTGAAATTTATTTTTCTCTTCTGATATAATTTCACACTGAAAACTAAGCGGATTGTACTTTCTGGGTAAATCAAACTGGCGCTGATGTGCTTTGTATGTTGCTTCTTTCAAAGACCAGAATAGTTGAAGGGAAATTTCAGGCTTTTCGGAATCTAATATAGCGGTTTGCTCTGCTGAAGAAAATAATTTATTCAAATACCGGGGACTCTTCCAATTTGGAGAGATTGGAATTTCAAGATCTATAATATCATTCCCAATCAATTCTCCAATTTAGTTAAGATAATTCTCTTTGCATCTCCAGCAGTAAGCATCCCTTCCATAGAAGTGTTGTCTATCTCTATATTAAACTCGTCTTCTACATCAAGGATTACATCTACCAGATTTGCTGAATTTATTTTGAGATCCGATATAAAGTCGGTGCTATCGCTAAAATCTTCCAGGCCTTCTTTGCGTTGAACATAAGGAGTAACGATTGCTTTTATTTTTTCTAAAATTGTTTTATCGGTCATGGAGCTAATATAAAATGAATTGTATGTGACTAATTAAAAATACTCTTTTTAGTGATTTTTGAGATCAGAAAAACTAAAAATTATAAAACAGTGACCTGAAACCTGAATCTTGAAACCAGAATCAGCAAACATAATTATATTTCTTAAATATCACCACCGCATTCACATCGCCAAAACCAAAACTCGCTTTTGCTAGAATGTTGATTGGCTTTTCAATAGTTTTTCTTGGAATACGCTCTTCAGAAATTAGATCTAGTATATCAGGATGTATTTCTTCACAGTTGATATTTGGAAAGATAAAACCTTTATCTAGTTGCAACACACTGGCCACACATTCTATACTTCCTGAAGCACTTAAGCAATGTCCCGTCATCCCCTTTAGAGAGTTGATGTAAGGAAAATCATTCTCCAGATGCAATGCTTTTACCCAGTTTTCAATTTCTACAGAATCCTTACTTGTGGCGGTTAAATGCCCATTTATAGAATCTATTTCTGCAGCTGATATGCTTGAATTTATTAAAGCGCCAGTGATGCAACGCTGTACGGCTTCGTTATTGGCTGCGGTCATACTTCCCTCTCCCCGTTGCCCACCACTATTCACTTCTCCCCCCAATACTTCTGCATAAATTTTCGCTCCTCGCTCCAGTGCCGACTCTAGATCTTCTAGGATTAGTGCCCCTGCTCCACTTCCGGGAACAAAACCAGAGGCCTTAGCACTCATAGGTCTGGATGCTTCTTCAGGATTATCATTATAATTTCCCGGAAGAATTCGCATAGCATCAAATCCGCCCCATATATAAGGCCCATGGTCACCACAACTCCCAACAAGCATTCTTTTAGCTTTTCCAGCTTTAATACGCTCATAGCCCATTAAAAGTGCTTCCGTTCCGGTTGTACATGCAGATGAATTTGTAGTTACCTGATTCCCACAGCCTAAAATACCTCCCAAATAAGCACTTATGCCGCTGGCCATAGTTTGGATCACGCTAGTGCTGCCTAAACGCCTCGTTTTTCCTGCATCTATTAAATGAATGGCTTCTCTAAATTTATCTACTCCTAAGATCCCGGTTCCAAAAATGATTCCTGTGTCCCAATCTGGAGAAGCATTTTCTGCGATCTCAAGCCCGGCATCTATAAATGCATCGGTACCTGATACAACTCCATAAACAATTCCGCTACTATTCAAACCACGTCGTTGTAAAGGAGTGAAATATTCTGATAGTTTTTCTTCAGAAATAGAAGGCTTCCCTCCTATCTGGCAACTAAAATTAAGCTCTTTAAGTTGTGGATGAAAAGTGATTCCGCTTTTACCTGTTCGAAGTGCTTTTTCAAATTGAGGGATGCTCGTCCCATTGGGAGCACAAATTCCTAATCCTGTAATTACAACTCTTTTTTCCATTTTTAAATATCCTGAATTTTGGGGAAATTATCCTATATCATTTGTCTTGATTCTTGAATCTTGTCTCTAGAATCTTGATTTTTGATTTTTGATTTTTGATTCTTAAATTTAAGCCTTCATCATTCCCGAAATCGTTCCTCTGCAAACCAATTCATTTTTATTATTGAACATTTCTACCGCACATTTTAGTTTGTTGAATCTAAAATATTCTTTTTTAGAGACCACTTTCACTTGTTCTCCTGGATAAATTGGTACAAAGAAATCTATCTGAGTAGAACTCAGCGCAATTTGAACGTCTTCTGTTGTTATTTTTTTTTCTTCATCTAAATCATTCAGAAGGAAGATCCCTAAACATACCACCCCAATCTGTGCCATACATTCAGTTAAGATCACTCCGGGTGTTACAGGGTAATCTTTAAAATGTCCTTTATAAAAATGAGAATCCTCAAGAAATCTATAGGTTCCAGTACACCCCTGTCCATCTAACTGTAAAATTTCATCTACAAAGAGAAAGGGTTTTGTATACGGAAGTGCAGAAATTATTAAATCAAAACTCACCTGATTATTCGAAATTTGGGTTAATTAGTTTAGATAGCCGCTTTTGGATAAATTATTTAAGATGTTCGCCACCATTTACAGGAATTATAGTCCCTGTGATCCAACTAGCTTCATCCTTACTTAAAAGATATACCACATTGGCAACATCATTTGGAACAGTTAAACGCTTAAAAGGATTACGTTTTAGTGCATGCATTCTCAAAGTTTCATTTCCCGGAATCATTTGAAAAGATCTTGTAACGGTAACTCCTGCCTGAATACAGTTTGCTCTAATTCCATATCTTGCAAATTCCAAAGCCATACTTCTCGTAATAGATTCTAGAACTACTTTTGCTGCAGAAACAGCTGCATAATTTTCCCAAGCTTTCTTATTTCCTTCACTTGTAAAAGAAATAACACGGCCATCTTTTGCAAATAATCCTGCCTGGTATACAGCTTCAGTCCAGTCGTATAAACTCAAGGCCATAGCATCTATGGTGATCTGGAAATCTATATTTTCTAAAAAAGGACCTTCGCCACTCATCGGCTTTAAATTACCTTTGGCAATACTGTGTACCAAAGTTCTTATTTTACCTTTCTCTCCAAGAATACTTGTAATTTCCTTTATAAGATCTGCCCTTTTTTCCTTTTGTACAGCATCTACATTAAAACTTTCTAACTGAACACCAGAATTTCTGATGTCCTCAAAAGCTTCTTCTATATCAGGGATCTCCGACTTCCTATCCCTATGGATAATTATAATATTCATGCCATGTTTGGCAAGTTTTCGGGCTGTTGCTAGTCCAAGTCCGCTGCTGCCTCCTAGGACCAAAGCCCAGTAATTAAGATCTTTAAATTCTGCTACCATTCTATTAAAATTCGTTGAGCCGAAAACCCGGGGCCAAAACTTAAAAGTAAACCCTGCTCTCCTTTTGGAATGTCCTTTTTAAGGAATCTTTCCAAAACGTAAAGAACGGTAACGCTACTCATATTACCGTAAAGACGAAGTACTTCCCGGGTATCGTCTATATTCTTCCCTAAGGTACCAAAAAGATCAGACACTGTTTGTACTATCTTTCTTCCACCTGGATGAAAAATAAGATGATCAACTTTTTCTATAGAACTACCATTCTTTTCTAAAAAAGGATAAATAATATCTGGAAAATGATTAGAAATTGTTTCGGGAACAGTTTCATCAAGAATCATTTGCAATCCAGAATTGGCTAAATGGAATCCCATTAAATGGGTAGCATCAAAAAAGTGATACATCTCTTCGCCAATGATCTTAGGTCCCACGGCATCGTCTTCAGATGAAAGCAATACGCAGGCTGCACCATCTCCAAAGATAGCAGCACTCACCATATTAGCCATGCTGAAGTCTCCCAATTGAAAAGTAGCAGTTGGACTTTCTACGGCAACTATGGCTGCTCTTTTTCCTGGATTGGCCTGTAAAAATTTATGAGCGTAGATCATTCCTGAGATCCCGGCAGCACACCCCATTTCGGTAACAGGGAGTCGGGTGATATTTTGCTTCAGTTGTAATTCATTAATAAGATAGGCATCTAGAGAAGGAATCATGATCCCAGTGCAACTAACGGTGATAATGAAATCTAAAGATTCAGGTTGCCAGTTGTTCTCTTCTAATGCAGATTTTAATACATCCTTCCCTAATTTCTTTACTTCCCGAACATAGATATTATTTTTTTCTTCAAAAGAAGTCGCTGTAAAAACTTCCTCAGGAGCCATTATGGAATATCGCTTATCTACCCCAGCGCCTTCAAATATTTTAGTGATCTTTCTTTTAAATCGTTCCTCCTTTTCGCCTAACCATTCTTCCACCAACGGAATAATATCTGAAGTTTCTCTATAATATTTTGGAAGTTCTTTTTGAACACTAATAATTCTTACACTCATAGGGGGTTATTTTTTTAAGATCCAACGGTATCGGAAAGCCCATTTCCATTCAATACTATGTGTTTGAGCCGGAATTTTGTTTGCTAATTTTTTTAGATCATTCTTTTTAAAACCACGAAGAATAGAGGTTAGTCCATCTTTTCTTGCAATTTCATTATTAATGAAAACTCTACAAAAAGCTTGAAACAAAACGTAAGCGATTTTACTTCGCTGAAGATCATTAATAATTACACCCAATTGGGACTGTTCCTTAAAGATGTTTAGTAATTCCAAGATCTCTTCATTTTTGAAATGATGCAGCGTCAAGGTACATAGAACAATGTCATATTCTTGTCTTTTGTAGTCTTCACTAAAAATATTTAGTGTTTCAAATTTTATTTCTGGATAATAATCAGATCGTCGTTGAGCAATTTCAATAGCATATGGATTCGCATCTATCCCAATAAGTTCCATATCCAATTTTTGATCTCTCCCCCAATTTGCGATTTCTCGAAGTACAGCGCCACTGCCACACCCAACATCTGCAATTCTAATTGTTCTTTTCTCAGGAGTATCTTTTAATAGCTTCTGAATTCCATCCAAAGTAATCTTATTACCGCCCAACCATTTATTTATATTTTCAAGATCGCTCAGAGTTTGTTCTAATTCGGCTCCCTTTAATTCGAAATCGTCCATAATCTCGGCTTCTTCACTGCGTTTTGAAGTATTTATAGAAATCATACTATTGGTTTTCCGTGGGTTCTTGAAATAATTTTTGGTAGTAAAAAGGGAAAGCTACTTATAATTCTTTGAACGAAGTTTGAAAGATTTGGGTTTAATAAAATTCTTTGCAAAATGTGGCCCATTTGTAATCTCGAGCTAAACTGTTCTTTCCATTTTTTCTGATATTCTTTTTCCATAGCTTTCCTAGAGTAACAATCATCTTTATAATAATTGAGAATTGCTCCTGAAGCTATCTTAGCGCTATGAATTGCCATAGCCATACCATTACCGGATAAGGGATGGATAAGCCCAGCTGCATCTCCCAACATTAATATATGATCCTGTATACTCGATTTCTTTTCAAAAGAGATCTGCGCAATACTCAAATCCTTTTCAAATAATGGGGTAGCATCCTGAAAGAAGTCCCTTAATTGGGGATTCTCTATTAAAACCTCATTTTTAAAGCTGATTGGATCTTTATGTTTTTTGAAACTATTGTAAGAAGCTAAATAACATACATTGATTGCTCCGGTTTCAGTTTTAGATAATCCACAATAACCACCTTTAAAATTATGAAGCATTACAAGATTATCTGGAAAATCATCTTTTTTATAATGTCCTTTAATAGCCAACCAGCCAGACTTTTGTTCTATAAACTGACGATCTAATTTTTTATCCAATAAAGAGCGCTTTCCATAAGCGCCTAAAACTACCTGAAATTGAAAAGATCCCTTCTGATTTGTAGTTAATTCAAACTCATCGTCATTATAATTCACATCAGTAACTAATGCTTGGATAAAGTTCACTCCAGATGCAATTGCTTTTTGATAAAGAAATTCATCTAAGGCATACCGGGAAATTCCTAAACCTCCTAAAGGCAATTTGGTATTTACAATTTTTCCTGAGGCATCACTAAACTGTAACTTATCTATTGATGCAGGCTTAAGATCTGATAAATGGATATCAAGTTGTTTTAAATAAGGAACAATTTCTAGTGACACATATTCCCCACAAACCTTGTGGTTAGGATAAGTATCTTTCTCAAATACCGTAACAGGTAAATTATTTTTAGATAGATGGATCGCGGCAACAAGACCGGACAAACCTCCCCCAATAATTCCAATAGGTTTCTTTTTCACTTGTTGAAGATAGTAAAATGAAATAAAAAAATCCCGGGGATTAGCCGGGATTTAGTATGAATTTGTGAGTTGTCTTAGTTCTCGTCAGTAGCCTCTTCTGCTTCTTTCTTCATTTGCTCATTGGCAACGATAGCAATCTCTACTCTTCTGTTTTTGGCTCTACCTTCAGCAGTTGAATTGTCATACTTAGGTTGAGATTCCCCATACCATTTAGTATCAAATCTCCCTTTAGAAATACCATCACTTACTAAAAAGTTAGTTACGGCCTGAGCTCTATTCTTAGATAAAGTTAAGTTGTAACTATCACTACCAGCACTATCTGTATGTCCTTCAACTAAAATTTCGGTATCTGGATATTCCTTAAAGATTCCAACCAGCTTGTGAAGTGCGTCTCTTGATTTTTCATTAATATTATACTTTTCAGTATCAAAATAGATTCCACTATTCTCATCAAAAGTTACGTTAATTCCTTCACCTACTCTTTCTACTTCAGCTCCTGGAATTTCTTGCTCTATTTGCTTAGCTTGTTTATCCATTCTGTTTCCAATGTATCCACCTGCGGCGCCACCAACAACTCCACCAATGATGGCTCCAAGAGCGGTGTTCCCTTTTCCTACATTGTTTCCAACAACACCACCAATTACGGCTCCACTACCTGCACCAATTACGGCACCTTTTTGTTTATTATTCGCATTTTTAGTAGCCTCACAACCAAATAATAATGCTGCAGAAAAGGCTAAAGCTAAAAATTTATTTATTCCAATTTTCATAATTTATATTTTAAAGTTTAGTAAAATTCATTCTTATAACAAATGGAGATCCTTCCAATGTTACAGTTTGTTCCCAAATCATGGTAGTTTCAGTTAAAGAAACCAAATTGATCCTGAAACCTTGATTCCCTGTAGTAGAATTCCATTTGCTATCTGTGGGCTTTAACAAAAAGTCAAAGCTGTTCATAGTTGAATTTTGATCATCTATAGACCAAACGAAATAACGTTCTCCAGCAGTACAGTCCGCGCCAGTTGTGGTGTAGGTTCCTGTATTATTGTTAGAAACAAAACTCCAGTTACCTCCTTTGAAACATGCTGCAGAAGCATCATTAAATAAAGTTACATCGAAAGTTCCTTGGGAATTAGGATACGTAACAGCGTTCAGCATCCAGTCACCTTTAAAGGTTTTACGAGCCTCTGTGGCTACTTTACTTGGCCCACAGGAAGCTATTAAAAGCGCTGTAGTTAATATAAAAATTAATTTTTTCATAAGGGTCTTTTTTGAATTTTAAGATTAGAAAAAATCCAACCGGATAAATTTATTTTACCTGATTGGATTTCTATGTTGTACTTAAATTATCTTTTGATTAATCGGCTTATTAAAGAAATAACAAGCAATACAATAAAAATATAAAAGATAATTTTTGCAATGTCTGCAGATCCTTCTGCGATTCCTCCAAAACCGAAAATTGCTGCAACTATAGCAATGATCAGGAAAATAACAATAAGTCGTACCATATTAGAAGTTTAATGATTAGTTAGCGCTAAATTACTCTTCGGGTAAGCATCTAACAAAAGATTATTAATAATTTAACAAGTAAATTGTTAAGGAATCTTAAATATGGACTCCTAAAGCTAATATTTTGCTAATACGCTATTAATTCTTTTAATTTTTCATTAATACGATTTTTCGGAAGATATTGATTCTCTAGGTTTTGTGTAAAAGGAATAGGTGTTTCCATACTTCCTAATCGCATTATTGGGGCATCTAAATATTCAAAACATCCTTCTGCTATCTGTGCTGCGATATCTGAGGCAATACTTCCGAAGATAGAATCCTCATTTATAATAAGCACTCTTCCTGTTTTCTTAACAGAATTAAAAACAGTTTCTATATCCATTGGCTGCAAGGTTCTAAGATCTATAAGATCCACACTAAGATCTGGAAAATCCAATAAGGCTTCCATCGCCCAATGTACTGCGGCTCCATAAGTAACTATGCTTACCTCATTTCCTTCCTGTAGGAAAGCGGCTTTCCCAAATGGAATAGTATAGTAATTTGTAGGTACTTCTTGACGAATACTTCTATAAAGCGCTTTATGCTCGAAGAATAACACAGGGTTGGGATCGTTAAAAGCAGTATTTAATAATCCTTTTGCATCTTTAGGAAATGCTGGATAAACCACCTTTAAACCAGGAGTTTTAGTAAACCAAGCCTCGTTGGTTTGGCTATGAAAGGGTCCTGCTCCTACTCCTGCGCCGCATGGCATTCTAATAACAACATCTGCCTGTTGGTTCCATCTATAATGAACTTTTGCTAAATAATTTACTATAGGATTAAAGCCTGAACTCACAAAATCTGCAAATTGCATTTCCACCATAGACTTAATTCCTTTAATAGAAAGTCCCATGGCAGCTGCCACTATTCCAGATTCACAAATAGGAGTATTCCTAACTCTATCTTTACCAAAGTCATGTAAGCTGTTTTCAGTAATTTTAAAAACACCTCCATAATCTGCAATATCTTGCCCCATCAAAACAAGATCTTTATGTTGCTGCATAGATTGTTTTAAACCCTCAGCAATCGCATCTATAAATCGGATGTTTTTAACTTCTTTGTTTTCTTCAAAATTCTGATATTCAAAATTTTGATATACATCATTTAACTCTTCACTTTCAGAAGAAACAATTATTTCTTCATCAAAAGCAAGTTGTAAATTCTCATCAATTTCAGCTTTAATCTCCTTTATATATCCATTATTTACCTCCTCTGTAAGAATATTATTTTCAATAAGAAACTCTTTAAAATTAGAGATTGGATCTTTAGCAGCCCACTCGTTCATTAACTCGTCTGGAACATATTTGGTGCCACTAGCTTCCTCATGACCTCTCATTCTAAAAGTGATAAACTCCAACAATACCGGTCTTGGATTTTCACGAACACTTTCAGCAATTTCTGAAACCTTGGTAAAAACTTCTAAGATATTATTTCCATCTATTTGATGTGCTTCCATCCCATAACCAATCCCGCGATCTATTATGTCTTTACATCTGTATTGCTCGCTACTTGGAGTAGAAAGTCCATATCCATTATTTTCAACACAAAATAATACCGGTAGATCCCATACAGAGGCAATATTTAGAGCTTCATGAAAATCTCCTTCACTAGTACCTCCTTCTCCCGTAAAAACAGCCGTTAACTTATTTTCATTTTTAAGTTTATGTGCTAAGGCAATCCCATCTGCAACCCCTAATTGAGGTCCTAGGTGAGAGATCATACCCACTATCTTAAATTCCTGAGTTCCAAAATGAAAGCTTCTATCTCTACCTTTTGTAAAACCATTCGCTTTTCCCTGCCACTGCGAGAACAGTCTAAAAAGCGGAATCTCTCTTGCTGTAAAAACTCCTAAATTTCTATGCATTGGCAAGATATATTCATCTTCTTGCATTGCCATAGTAACCCCAATAGAAATCGCTTCTTGACCAATCCCGCTAAACCATTTTGATACTTTACCCTGCCTAATTAAAATAAGCATTTTTTCTTCTATAAGTCTGGGTTTAAGCATTCCCCTATATAACTTCAATAAAGTGGAATCTGGGAGATTGGTATTTTGAAAATTTATAGGTGTAAACTCTGTGGTTGCTGGTTTCATAAAATAAATCTAGTTATTCAAATGTAATTAATTTTATGAGTACCTTATAATTGGAAAGAAAAATATATACTCCGTTAATTTTATTTAACTTTGTTTGTAAACTATGATAAAGACAGCGTAAAATGGCAATGAATAATATACCAAGTGTAGATTTAGCAGATTTCCTCTCGGAGGATCCAAAGCGTAAGCAAAAATTTATAGATGAATTAGGTAAAGCCTATGAAGAGATTGGATTTGTTTCCTTGAAAAATCATTTTCTAAGTGATGACCTAGTAGATGAATTATATAAAGAAGTAAAATCTTTCTTTGATCTTCCAGAAGAAACTAAGAAAGGTTACGAAATTGAAGATTTAGGCGGACAAAGAGGCTATATATCTTTTGGTAAAGAACATGCCAAGGGCAAAAAAGAAGGAGATCTTAAAGAGTTCTGGCATTTTGGGCAAGAGCCGTCACCCGATGCTGATTTAAAAGAAGATTATCCTCCAAATGTTATTGTAGAAGAATTAAAAGATTTTAATCATACCGGGATGGAAGCATTTAGAATGCTGGAAAAAACCGGAATTTATGTATTACGTGCATTAGCAATTTATATTGGTTTAGACGAGCACTATTTTGACCATTGGGCTAGTAATGGGAATAGTATCTTAAGACCTATTCACTACCCTCCAATTACAGAAGAACCAAAAGGTGCAGAACGTGCCGGAGCACATGGAGATATCAATTTGATCACCCTTTTAATGGGAGCTTCCACTGGAGGTCTTCAAGTTTTAAGAAAAGATGGCGAATGGATTGATGCTATTCCAGAAGAAGACGAGCTGGTAATTAATGTTGGGGATATGTTAGAAAGACTTACCAATAATAAATTGAGATCTACTATTCATAAAGTGGTTAATCCTCCCAAAGAGCAATGGAGCAATCCTAGATATTCTATTCCATTTTTCTTGCATCCAAGAGGTGAAATGCCTTTAAATTGTTTGGAAGAATGTATAGATGAAAACAACCCTAAGCAATATGAAGATATTACCGCTGGAGAATTTCTACATCAGCGTCTTGTTGAGATAGGGCTTATTAAAGAATAAGTGATGTCTAAAAAGAAATTAGGATTAGATGATTTGGGCGGATTTGTGTTTTCTACAGATAATGATTTTGATGTAGACGCAAATAATTCAGATCAGATTGAAACCCCAGCGCCAAAAGATCAACATTTAGAAGCACATTTTAGCAACAAAGGTCGGGGTGGTAAAATAGTGACTGTTATTAAAGGTTTTGAAGGGAATGATGATGATCTTAATTCACTTGGAAAAACATTAAAGAAAAAGTGTGGTGTTGGTGGATCTGTGAAAGATGGTGAAATCATTATTCAGGGAGATGTTAGAAACAAGGTCATGGAGTTTTTAAAACACGATGGTTATAGCGTGAAACGAGTTGGCGGATGATTAGTAATAATGTTTTTTTAACTTCAGAATATGCCTAGACAATTACATATTACTAATGGAAATTCCCTTGCAGAAAATATTTTGGAACTGGGTATTAAAGGAGATATTGTTAATTGGAGAGAAATGTTATGTGAGGGTCCTACTACCTACGAGTTAGGAACTCCAGAGTATATTAATCTTCGAACCACTTTTTTAAAGCGATATTATCAAATTAATCCTGAAGAATACGAAGAGAAATTTTTACAAGAACTTCATAAATTAGATACCATAAAAGATACCGATGAAATAATTCTTTGGTTCGAATTCGATCTTTTTTCTCATATTAATATGATCGCCGCAATTAGTAGATTATTAGAAAACAAGGTGGAAGTGCCTGTTTACCTAGTTTGTAGTAAAAAACTTAAGGGAGAGAAAGAATTTCAGCCACTTTCTCAATTATCGCTGAAGCATTTAAAAAATCACTTTGACCAGAAGATACATTTAGATCCAGATGATCTAGAAATGGCAAATTTGATCTGGCAGTATTATAATGAAGAGAATCCTTTGAAATTAAAAGGTATGATCAAGCAAAAATCTAATTTCGAATACCTCTCTAGCTGTATTAGGACTCATATAGAACGTTTCCCCAGCT
Source organism: Gillisia hiemivivida (assembly GCF_007997295.1). Lineage (GTDB taxonomy): Bacteria > Bacteroidota > Bacteroidia > Flavobacteriales > Flavobacteriaceae > Gillisia > Gillisia hiemivivida. The sequence goes on from NZ_VORY01000006.1 coordinate 133,229, forward strand.
CTACAACAGGTTTGAACACTATAGAAACAAATATCCTTAGATTAATTAAACAGAATAATATCTCTAGTTCAAATCAGTTACTTGGCTATTCCATTCAATATCAGGGATATTTTGGGTATGGGGAAAGGCAAATCCAAAGATTACTGGATAAATTGAAACAGTTTTACACGCTTGAAAATGACAGGATTATCTTAACTAAACAAGGTGAAGAGGCATTGATTGGCTCTCGCAATTTTTATCAAGACCTAAAAAACAACGATTCATTTGGTGGAGTTAAAATGTATGATTTTCTATACGATTCAGAATCACATAATATTTTAAAATTATAGAATGACTTTAAAACCTTCAGAGTTTATCTTAAATGAAGATGGCAGCATCTATCACTTAAATTTGTTGCCAAATCAATTAGCTTCAACAGTTATTACGGTGGGGGATCCAGATAGAGTAAGCCATGTTACTAAGTATTTTGACACTTTAGAACATAAAGTGCATAAAAGAGAATTTCATACTCAAACTGGAATTTACAAAGGAAAACGTATTAGTGTGGTCTCTACAGGAATTGGAACAGATAATATAGATATCGTTTTTAACGAATTAGATGCATTGGTAAACATAGATTTTAAAACCCGAAAAGTTAAAGATAATCTCACCTCTCTTGATATAATTAGAATAGGAACTTCTGGTTCTATTCAGGCAGATATTCCAATCGATTCATTTCTAGTTTCTGAAACGGCTATAGGATTCGATTCTTTACTTCATTTTTACAAGAACGAAGATATTCAGGATGTTAAATTCTCTGAGTCTTTACTGGGTCACCTTATTCTACCAAGAGAAAATGGAATTCCCTATGTTATCAATGCAGATAAGACCCTGCTCTCCTATTTTGAAAAGGATTATTTGAAAGGAATTACAGTCACCAACTGTGGTTTCTATGGTCCACAGGGAAGAGTTTTGAGGTTGCCATTAAGCAATCCAAATCTAAATGAAAGAATGGCTAGTTTTAATCATTTAGATAGAAGAATTACTAATCTAGAAATGGAAACTGCAGGAATATATGGCTTATCTAAACTGCTTGGTCATAGAGCGGTATCTTTAAATGCTATAGTTGCTAATAGAGCAACTGGAGAATTCAGTAAAGATCCAACAGGAACAGTAGAAAAGCTTATTGTTGATGCATTGGATAGAATAGCTGCTATCCAGTAAGTTATTTAACAGAACATTAAAGTAGAGAGCATTGGAGTCTTTGTATTTTTGTTGAAAAAGATCCCCTATGCTAGCATCTACAGAATCTCGTTTAAGACATCGTGACCTAAACTGGTTGAGTTTCAACGAACGTGTATTACAGGAAGCTGAAGACGACATAAATCCGCTTTATGAAAGGCTTAAGTTTCTGGCCATCTTCTCTTCCAATTTAGATGAATACTTTAGAGTCCGGGTATCACAATTACGCCAAATAAAAAGGGTAGAAAAGAGCATTCGTAAAAAACTTGCGTTGCGCCCTAATAAATTTACAAAGCAAATTTTAGAAGAGGTTAAACTTCAGCAAAATAAATTTGGGGAGATCTTTCATGAACAGATTATTCCACAACTTGCTGAAAACGGAATTTTTCTTATCAAATCTGAAGACTTCAATCAGACTCAACATACTTATGCCAAAAAATATTACGAAGAAAAGGTTGCTGAATATTTAAAGCCTGAGATTGTTGACCTTACTAAGGAATCTGAAATATTTCTTACTAATAATGTCCTGTATTTTGTTGTTACTTTTAAAAATGAGAACAAACTGGGTATTGTAAATATCCCTGCAGAAGAATGTGGGCGTTTTGTACAATTTAATAACAATACGATCACTTTTCTGGACGATGTTATACGAAATATGATTCCAGAAATTTTTTCAAAAGAATCTGTTTCCGGGATCTTTGAAATTAAGATGTCTCGAGATGCAGAACTCTACATTGAAGATGAATTTGAGGGAGTTTTAGCTGAAAAAATTTATGAGTCTTTGGCTCAACGTACAGATGGACAAGCTACTCGTTTACTATATGATTCAGATATAGATAAGGATATCCATAAGAAATTGCGAAAACTCCTGAATCTTGGAAAGATAGATATGATGCCAGGAGGAAGATATCATAATTTTAGTGATTTCTTTTCATTCCCAGATCCATCCAATAACCCAAGCTTACATTTCGAGGAGCTTTCTCCCCTTAAGCATAAAGCTTTGGGGAATACTGAGGATTATTTTGAGCTTATAGCCAAGAAAGATCAGTCTTTGCATTTCCCATTTATGCCTTTTAATTATGTAGAGAAATTTTTGGAGCAAGCCGCATCAGATCCAGATGTAGAAGCAATCAAAATATCATTATATAGAGTAGCAGATGAATCTCAGTTGACTTCCAGCCTTATTAAGGCTATAGAAAATGGCATCAAAGTAACCATATTCGTAGAAGCCAAAGCTAGGTTTGATGAAGCTAACAATATAGTTTGGGGTAGAAAATTTGAAGAAAAAGGAGCTAAAGTTATCTATAGTTATCCAAAGATAAAAGTACATTCCAAAATCATGTTGGTAAAACGACGTGAAAATGGAAAATCGAAAAGATATGCCTATATAGGAACTGGAAATTTTAATAGTAAAACTTCTAAGATCTACTGTGACCACGCAATCTTTACCGCAGATAGAAGAGTAACCAAAGAGTTAGATCGTATATTTAAGGTGTTAGATGGAAAATTGATCGTTCCCAGAGAAAAACACTTATTTATTTCTCCATTCTCTACCCGTAGAAATTTTACTAAGCTGGTTTTGAATGAAATTCAATTTGCACTGGAAGGGAAAAAGGCTTCTATAGTTGCAAAAATGAATAGTTTGGAAGATGAAGAAATGATAGAACTTTTATATAAAGCAAGTAATGCGGGAGTAAAAATACGCTTGCTTATTCGTGGATTTACAAGTCTTATTCCTGGAGTTAAAGGGATGAGTGAAAATATTTATATCACTAGTATTATAGATCGGTTTTTGGAACATGGAAGAATCTATCTTTTTGAAAATGATGGGGACGAGCAGATCTTTTTTGGAAGTGCAGACTGGATGAGTAGAAACCTAGACAGAAGGATAGAGGTGATAACACCTATTCTTGATGAAGATATTGCGCAGGAATTCAAAGATATTTTAAAAATACAGTTGAGTGACAATGTAAAGGCGCGGATTCAGGATGAAGAAGAATCTAATGCGTATGTTGAAAAGAAAACTGGTGAAAAAGCTATTCGTTCTCAGTATGAGATCTATCAATATTTAAAAGAAAAACACAGTATATAATGAGAACACTTAGAGTTGGTGGAGTTCCAGAACATTTCAACCTTCCTTGGCATCTCGCTATAGAAGATGGAGATTTTGAATATGATCATTTAAATATTGAGTGGCATAGTTACCCCGGGGGAACTGGCGCAATGAATGCTGCTTTGAGAAATAAACAAATAGATGTAGCCATTATTTTAACTGAAGGGATCATTAAAGATATCATTGCCGGGAATCCTTCTAAAATAGTTCAAACATATGTGCATTCTCCTTTGATCTGGGGAATACATGTTGATGCTAATTCTCCTTATAAATCTGTAGAGGATCTTAAAAATACAAAAGCAGCAATTTCCAGAATGGGCTCAGGCTCTCATCTTATGGCATATATAAATGCTGAAAAGCTTCAATGGGATACGAAATCTTTAGATTTTGAAATTGTTGGTGATATTAATGGAGCTGTAAAAGCACTTTCAGAAGATAAAGCTCAATATTTTATGTGGGAACGATTTACTACTAAACCTTTAGTAGATAAAGGAATCTTTAGAAGTGTTGGGGAATGCCCTACTCCATGGCCTTGTTTTGTAATTGCAGTTAGAGAAGATGTTTTAGAAAATCAAAAGGATGCGGTTAGAGAAATGCTGAAGGTGATAAATACAAAAACGATCAGCTTTAAAGAGATTCCTGAAATTGAATCCTTGCTTGCTAGAAGATACGATCAAAAGCTTGAAGATATTAAAGAGTGGTTAGATATTACTTCTTGGAGTGAGTCTCCGCTGACATCAGAAGAAATAGAAAAAGTTCAAACTCATTTATTAAGTTTGAATTTAATTCCTGAAAAACTCGCTGCTTCCAAATTAATTTATAATTTGTAGTCTTTTTAAAAATCATTTCAATTCTAAAAACTACATGAAAAATAAATTAATTCTCCCCCTGTTTTTATTTGCTTCATTTTTAACTTTCTCGCAAGAAAAAGCTACTACAACAGAAACCAATTCTTCAGAAGAAGTATTCAAACGCGACATAGTAAAAAATGAATTAAGTATTGGTACGCTAAATCTGGTAGCTTTTGGAGCTTTGGATATTGCCTATGAACGTATTATTACCCAAAATTCTAGCTGGGCAATTGAAGGTTTTATACTTGCACTAGATAGAGATAATGAAGATATTGGTGATGCTTTTAATAAAGATGTTTCTTTAACTGGGAAGTATAAATATTTCTTTGGAGATAGGACTGCTTGGGGGTTTTACGTAAATGGGTTAGCAATGGTATCTTCTGGAAAATATTCTGAGTATAATGATGCCTTCGTTGATGGTATCTACTACTCGAATCGTGAAGAAAAGGATTATACCGATCTTGCTTTAGGCTTCGGTTTAGGTGGAAAGTTTGTTTCTAAACAAGGATTCTTTTTGGATTTAAGTACTGGTATTGGCAGAAATTTATTTAGCGATGACTCCCCTGTAGTTGTGGGCCAGTTTAATGTAAATCTCGGGTTTAGATTCTAAACTACCATTGTATTGGGGGTTTTCCATTTTTAATTAGATACTTATTGGTTTGGGTAAAATGTTTGTTCCCAAACCAATATCCTCTGTTTGCACTTAATGGAGAAGGATGCCCACTAGTTAAAACCAAATGTTTTGAAGTGTCTATCTTTCTTCCTTTCTTTTTTGCATAACCACCCCAAAGCAAAAAAACAAGATTTTCTTTTCCTTCAGATAGAACTTTGATCACTGCGTCGGTAAATGTTTCCCAACCTTTATTTTGATGAGATCCTGCATCGCCACCCCTAACAGTTAATACCGCATTCAGTAATAAAACTCCTTGATTCGCCCATTTTTCAAGATCACCATTATCTATATTATAGGATTCCCCAAGATCAGATTCCAACTCCTTAAAAATATTCTTTAATGATGGCGGATTGGCAATTCCATTATTTACTGAAAAACACAATCCGTTTGCCTGGCCAACTCCATGATATGGGTCCTGCCCTATTATAACCACCTTAACATTATCTAAAGTTGTTTTGTTGAATGCTTCAAAAATATGATCCTGTTTTGGGTAACAGCTGTTGTTTTTATATTCTTCAGAAACAAAATCTATCAAACCTTGAAAATAAGGTTTATCAAATTCATCATTTAGTGTCTTTTTCCAACTGGTATGGATAGTGAGCTTCATTATAATTTAAGTAAATTTGTATAACCCAAAATTAGGGAAAAATTACTATGATAAAAATCGCATCGAAAAGTCTTCAGGATCTGGAATTCCCCGCTGTTAGAAAACAAATAAGTGAGTTGTGTACCACTCAAATGGGAATAGAAAAGGCTTTAGAAATTGTTCCATATTCTTCTTACAACGACACTATTTTTGGTCTCCAGCAGACCAATGAATATGTGAGTTCTTATATGCAGGATAGCAAAATTCCTAATCATGGTTTTGATGCTGTTCACAAAGAAATCAAGCTCTTAGGTATAGAAAATGCTGTTTTAGAAATTGGAGGTTTCAGGAAGATTTCCAGCCTTTCACAAACTGTAAATGACCAATTACGATTCTTCAATAAATTCAAGGAACTTTACCCAAGCTTATATAAAACTACAGAAGAGGTAGAATACACTAAGGTACTTATAGAGAGAATAGATGAGATAATAGATAGATTTGGTGATGTAAAAGACAATGCTTCCCCCCTGCTGCTAAATACCCGAAGAGCAATGAATTTGGTAAAGGGCCAGATAAATTCGAGTTTTACCAATGCGCTTTCAAAATATAGCGGGTATGGCTATTTAGATGAAATAAAAGAAAGCGTTGTAGATAATATTAGGGTATTAGCAGTTTCGGCTATGCACCGTAAGAAAGTGAAAGGCGGAATTTTGGGTAACTCCAAAACCGGTAGTATAGTTTACATTCAGCCCGAAGCCACTTTAAATCATACCAGAGAATTGAATAATCTTGAATATGAAGAAAAGGAAGAGATTGATAGGATCTTAAAAGAGCTTACGGGATTCTTGGTTCCCTATATTGAGCTATTAAAGGAATATCAGGAACTTCTAAGCGAGATAGACGTAATCGCTGCTAAGGCGAAGTACGCACGTTTAATCAATGGCCTATTACCAAAGATAACAAAGGATCGGGAACTTTTTATAAAAGATGCCTATCACCCTTTGCTTTACAGGAATAATCTTAAATCTGGACAAAAGACCTATCCTCAGAACATTGAACTTTCCAAAGAAGAACGAATTATTGTTATTTCTGGTCCCAATGCCGGAGGTAAAAGTATTACTCTCAAGACGGTTGGCTTGTTGCAAATAATGCTACAAAGTGGAATTTTAATTCCGGTTCATGAATATAGCAGGGTTTGTCTTTTCGATAAAATACTAACTGATATTGGAGATAATCAATCTATAGAAAATCATTTAAGCACCTACAGTTATCGCTTAAAGAACATGAATTATTTTCTAAAGAAATGTGATGAAAAAACCTTGTTTCTTATAGATGAATTTGGAACCGGAAGTGATCCAGAATTAGGTGGTGCTTTAGCTGAAACCTTTTTGGAAGTATTCTATGAACGGGAATCTTTTGGGATCTTAACAACTCACTATACCAATTTAAAGATGTTGGCTAATGAATTGCCATATATGAGCAACGCCAATATGATGTTTGATTCCAGAACTTTAGAACCTCTATTCAAGTTGCATCTTGGAGAAGCAGGAAGTTCTTTTACTTTTGAAGTGGCTCAAAAAAACGGGATTCCGTATAGCTTGATAAACCGTTCAAAAAAGAAGGTAGAACGTGGAAAAATTAGATTTGATAAGAGCATTGCAGATCTCCAACGGGAACGCAGCAAGCTTCAAAAAACGACCGACTCCTTAAAAAGTAAAGAGCTGAAAGCCGCCCAGCAAAAAGAGAAGCTAGAGGAAACAAATTCTAAGATTCAGCAGAAATTGGAAAGCTATCAGGAACTGTATGATAGCAATCAGCGCTTGATATATCTAGGGCAGAAGATCAATGATCTAAGCGAGAAATACTTCAGCAATAAAAAGAAGAAAGATCTTATTGGTGAATTCTTGAAAATTGTTGAGATCGAGAATTCGAAACGCATAAAAGCAACTCCTAAAGAAATAAAGGTCAAAAAAATTAAGGAGAATAAAGTGCTCCAAGAAGCCGAGAAAACGGTTGAAGTTATTAGGGAACGCAAAAAAGAAGAAAAGAAAACAGAAGCCATTCAGCAGAAAAAAGAAGCGAATAAGCCGAAAGTATCCTTAAATATTGGAGACAGAGTGCGAATGCAAGATGGTCGTGCGGTTGGTTCTATAGATAAAATTGAAAAAGGAAAAGCAATAGTGAATTATGGTATGTTTACAACCAATGTAGATCTAGGCGAATTAGAGTTAGTGCAACCGGCAAAAAAGAAGAAATAAAATGGAAGCTGTATTACCAGAAAATAAGAAAATCATCCTTTTTGATGGTGTTTGCAATCTTTGTAACAACGCCATAAATTTTATTATTGAACATGATAAGAAAGATGTTTTTAGGTTTGCTTCATTACAGAGCGATCTAGGCCGAAAACTGGTAATGGAAAGAGGAATAGACCCTGAAATTCTGGATAGTATAATTCTAATTGAACCAGGTGTTGTTTATTACGAAAAATCTACTGCTGCACTAAAAATAGCGAAGGAGCTTTCTGGGGGTTATTCCCTTATGAAACACTTCCTATTTCTCCCAAACTCAATTAGGGATGGAGTTTACAATCTTGTAGCAACCAATCGCTATAAATGGTTTGGTAAAAAAGAATCTTGTATGATCCCTACAACAGAATTAAAAGCGAAGTTTTTAGATTCAACTACCTAATAAGAATTCATGAGGTAGAGTTTTATTTTTAAGTTTTGAATTTGAAAAAAATTTCTAAGGAATTAAATCCTCAATGAAGGATTAAGCCATTTCCTTCTCTTCTGTTTTCTTATAATTATCATCCCAATCCTTAACATTTGGAGGTCCTAATTTATCTACCGATTTTGCGACTAGCATAGAAACAGCAGCATCTCCAGTAACATTCACTGTTGTTCTACACATATCCAAAGGTCTGTCAATGGCAAATATAAGTGCTAAACCTGCTTCTGGAATCCCCGCTTGAGCAAGTACGATTACCAACATTACCATTCCTGCACCAGGAACTGCTGCAGATCCTATAGATGCCAAGGTGGCTGTTACAATGATCCCTAATTGAGCTCCAATTGTAAGATCTATCCCAAAAGCCTGTGCAATAAATACTGCCGCCACTGCTTGATAAAGACTGGTACCATCCATATTTATAGTAGCACCAATTGGCAATACGAAACTCGTTACTTCCTTATGTACTCCAAGATGTTCTTCTACTCTTTCCATAGTAACTGGCAGCGTGGCAGCACTGGAACTTGTTGAAAAAGCTAATAATTGAGCAGGTGCAATTCCATTCAGGAAAAAACCTGGCTTATTCTTGGTAAATATCCAGACCATCAAGATATAGAAGCCAATCATTAATGCTAGACCTATTAATACGGTTAAGGCATACATAGCAAGTGCCGCAAAAAGATCGGCGCTAGGTGATTCTACAACTAAAGCAGCCAATAAAGCAAATACACCATAAGGCGCTGCAAGCATGATAAGATCTATCATTTTTAAGATGACTTCATTAAATCCATCAAAAAAGTCTTTTACAGGTTTTGCTACTGCTTCAGGAATAAGGATTAAACCTATTCCGAAGAAAATGGCAAAGAAGATAACTTGTAGCATATTTGCATTATCACCAGCTGCACCAACAATATTGCTAGGTACTATGTCTTCCAATGCTTGTAAGGGTCCTGCATCTTTTTGTTTTTGAGCATCTGCTATTCTTACAGAAGCATCAGTTTCATAACTGGTAATAAGATCTGTTCTGGTTTCCTCACTTATAGCACTTCCGGGCTTTATTAGATTTACCAATCCAAGTCCTATAGAAACAGCTATTATCGTGGTAATAATATAGGTAACTATTGTTCTGGTTCCCATCTGGGATAATTTGGAAATGTCCTTAAGATCTGAAATCCCCTTGATTAAAGAAGCTAGAATTAACGGAACTGCAATAAGCTTTAAGGCATTAATAAAAATGTTTCCGAAAGGTTTTATCCAATCACTTACAAATTCTGGTCCCCAGCTAAAATTGGTTAATAACAATGCGAAAAGTACCCCAAAGAGCATTCCTAATAAAATTTGCCAGTGCAGTGCTAATTTCTTCATTATAAATCTTTCTTTAATTATATTTTAGATACTTTATTTTGTAACCAAAAATCTGCCAATACCAATGCTGCCATAGCCTCTACAATAGGGATCGCTCTTGGAACCACACAAGGATCATGTCTACCTTTTCCTTGCATTTCAACCAACTCACCTTCAGAGTTTATAGTTTCTTGTTTTTGCATAATTGTAGCTACCGGCTTAAAAGCTACGTTAAAGTAAATATCCATTCCGTTAGAGATTCCTCCTTGGATACCACCGCTTAAATTGGTTTTTGTTGAGCCATCTTGGTTAAAGAGGTCGTTATGCTGGCTTCCTTTTAATTTAGTCCCCTCAAAACCGCTACCGATTTCAAAACCTTTTACAGCATTAATAGAAAGCATTGCTTGGCCTAAACTAGCATGTAATTTATCGAAAACCGGTTCTCCCAAACCTTTAGGTACATTTTTGATGATACATTTTACGGTACCACCAACGGTATCTCCCTGAGATCTGATCTCCCGAATATAAGTCTCCATTTTAGTGGCAGTCTCAGGATCTGGACAACGTACAGGATTAGATTCAATTAAGCTGAAATCTAATTCTGCTGCTTCCTTGTCTAATTTAAGTTCACCTACTGAAGCGGTAAAAGCAACTATTTCAATATCTCTTATAACTTGTTTGGCAATAGCTCCACCAACAACTCTACAAGCTGTTTCCCTGGCTGAAGAACGTCCACCGCCTCTATAATCTCTTACTCCATATTTTTCTGAATACGTGTAATCTGCATGAGAAGGTCTAAAAGTGTTTTTTATATGGGAGTAATCATTGGATTTCTGATTGGCATTTTCAATAGTAAAACCAATAGGTGTACCAGTAGTTACACCTTCAAAGATTCCAGATAGAAAAACAACAGTGTCTGGTTCTTTACGTTGAGTTACAATTGCAGACTGGCCAGGTTTTCTTTTATTGAGATCTGCCTGAATTTTATCTAGATCCAAAGTGATCCCAGCGGGACAACCATCTATAATGCCACCAATAGCTGGTCCATGTGATTCTCCGAATGTAGTTAGTTTGAATAGTTTCCCAAAGGAGTTCCCTGCCATAGATCGATTTTTAACAAATGTAATTTTTTAACTACAGATTTAAAAATCTAAAGACAAATTAAAATTTTAGAGGGAATATTATTCCTTTGAGTTTATTTTACCCTATTTAAATTTTTACTGTCTGTTAATTATCATAAACTTTTAAAGGAATCATTTCTGTATCGATGCATTCTTTAGGAATTTACAGGTCCTCTTAAAATTCTAATTGAATATTCTATAATGAATTCAGGGGGAACGATATTACTATTTTGATAATAAACAGATTTCTATTTAAATTAAGGCTTCTTTTAAAATAGTAACCGGATGTTTAGCTTGTCTTTTTGTACCATCAAAGATCTGATGCCTGCAGCTGGTTCCGTTTGCAGCGATCAAAGTAGAATCAGGACATTTTCTTACTGCTGGAAATAAGCTTTGCTCGCCAATATTCATACTTATCTCATAGTGCTCTTTTTCATATCCAAAAGACCCTGCCATTCCGCAACAACCAGAAGCTATTATTCGCACTTTATAGTTGGTTGGTAAATTGAGAATATCAAAAGTGTATGCAGAATTGGATAAGGCCTTTTGATGACAATGTGTATGTATCTTGATTTCCTTAATTTCTGAAGTAAATGAACTGGATTTTATATTTCCTAAGGCGATCTCTTTCTTTAAAAACTCTTCGATTAGAAAGCAATTTTTAGACAAATTTTCAGCTTGTTCTAAGTTGTTTGCCAATCGTAAATATTCATCTCTAAAACCTAGAATCGCTGAAGGTTCTATTCCTATTAATGGTGTTTCATTTGAAATTAAAGTTGAAAAGAGTTCTATGTTTTTATTGGCTACATCCTTCGCCTCTTCCAAGAACCCCTTAGAAATATAACTTCTTCCACTTTCAGGATTGTTAACCATCTTTACTTGATAGTTCAATTTTTCAAGCAATACCAGTGCGTCAATTCCAACTTCAGCATCTAAATAATTAGTGAATTCATCCTTAAAGAGATAAACCGTTTTGATAGGAGCCTCTAATGTTTTCTGATTTTTTTTATAGTATTCCCATAAAGTGACCTTTGAAAGTTTTGGTAAACTTCTTTCTGAAGCTACACCCATTATATTTTTAGCAATTCCAGAAGTAAACGAATTAGAGAATAAAAAGTTAGAGATTCCAGTTGCTTTAGACGCTAACTGATTCATCTTGGAATTATTAGCAAAAGCTTTACTTCTTAAGGACTTTCCGTTTGATTTTTGATATTGGTATTGAAACTCTGCCTTCAAAGCTGCTACATCTACATTAGAGGGACACTCACTTTTGCATCCTTTACAACTAATACAGAGATCAAAGACCTCTTTTAGTTCTTCATGCGCGAACTTATTTGGTTTTTCTGAATTGGTTAAAAATTCCCGCAAGGCATTTGCCCGCGCTCTGGTAGTATCTTTTTCATTTTTAGTTGCACGATAACTTGGGCACATTGTTCCACCTGCCTCTACAGATTTTCTGCAATCTCCACTCCCATTACATTTTTCGGCCAATCTTAAGATTCCTTGGGAATCAGAAAAATCCATTAGAGTTTTAATTTTGGGTTCCTTTCTATCTATCTCGTAGCGCAAGGAAGTGTCCATTGGCGCTGTATTCGTGATCTTACCCGGATTAAAGATATTATGAGGATCAAAAATGGCTTTTACTTCCTCAAGAAGTTTGTAATTTTTAGAACCTATCATAAGTTCAATAAATTCCCCGCGCAGCCTCCCATCTCCATGCTCCCCACTCATAGAACCTCGATATTTTTTCACCAAAATAGCAACCTCCTCTGTGATCTTTCTAAAAAGATCAACATCTTCTTCTTTCTTCAGATTCAAGATTGGTCTTAAATGTAATTCTCCTGCCCCGGCATGTGCGTAATAAACTGCTTCCTGTTTATATTTTTTCATGATCTCAGAGAATTCTGCGATATAATTTGCCAGATCTGGTAATGCCACAGCTGTATCTTCTATACAGGCTACCGCTTTTTTATCTCCAATTATATTCCCTAGCAAGCCAAGTCCGGCTTTACGTAATTCTAGGGCTTTGTCTATTTGCTCGTCCATAAGAATGGGTAAAGCGTAAGCGAGATTTGTGTTTTCTATTCTATTTAAAAGAACATGAATTTGGTTATTCAAGTCCTCCTGATTTTCAGACCTCAATTCCAACATAAGAATGGCCTTGGGATCTCCTTCAATAAAAAACCTGTTCTCTTTATATTTTAAATTCTGAATCGTACAATCCAGAATCACCTTGTCCATCATTTCACAGGTGTACAAATCACTTTCCATAGCAGGTTCTACAGCTAGCATACAATTTTCTATACTCGAAAAATGAGCAGCAACCATCGCAGTATATTTTGGGGCTAAAACATCTAGTTGCAAGGTAATCTCTGTTGTAAAAGCCAGGGTGCCTTCACTTCCGGAAAGCAGCTCACATAAATTTAATGCTTTGTTGTTTTCAGAAAACACTTCGGTATCAATTAAACTATCTAGTGCATATCCCGTATTCCTTCTGTGAATAGTTTCTAAAGGAAATTCTTTTGTTATTTCTTTCTGAACTTCAGCAGGAGAAAGCAATTTATAAAGCTTCTTATATATTTTAGATTCTAAAGACTTTCCATTTTTATAACCTTCAAAATCATTTCTTGAAATAGGATTAAATTCAGCTTCACTACCATCACTCAAAATTGTTTTTAATCCAAGGGTTTTATCACGTGTTGTTCCATATTTTATAGAAGTAGTCCCGCTAGAATTATTACCAACCATTCCTCCTATCATACATCTATTGGAGGTAGATGTGTTTGGCCCAAAGAATAGTCCAAATTCCTCAATAGCTCTATTTAGATCATCTCTAATAACACCAGGCTCTACCACCACAGTTCTATTATTAGGATCTATTTTTATGATCTTATTGAAATGTTTAGAAACATCTACCACTATACCGCTACCCACACATTGTCCCGCTAATGAAGTTCCAGCAGTTCTAGGTATTAATCCGATACGATTTTGAGTTGCAAAATCTATAAGCAACTTGATATCGTCTTTATTTTTAGGAAAACAAACTGCCAATGGTATTTCTCTGTATACGGAAGCATCAGTGGCATATATACTTTTATGTAGGTCGTCAAACAAAAGTTCCCCGTTGAGAGTTCTTTGTAATTCTAATAATTTCTCTTTCATAGCTGCATTAAAATTACAAATTTCTGGCAGATTATGTTAACAAGGCTTTAGCGATTATTAACAATACATTGGCTTTGCGTGTAATTTTAACGTTTAAATTTGCTGAAACAAACTAAAATAAATTAAAAATGAAAAAATTAATTTTAATGGCAATATTTGCACTTGGAGCAACGGTCGCTACCAATGCACAAACGATCTCTGAAAATGCGCTAGGTCTGCGTCTTGGAGGAGGAAACGGAACTGGGGCAGAAATTTCTTACCAAAGAGCTGTAGGAGGAAATAATAACAGACTGGAATTCGATTTGGGATGGAGAAATGACAATAATAATTACGATGCGATAAAACTTGCAGCTTTATACCAATGGGTATGGAATATTGAAGGTGGTTTTAACTGGTATGTCGGTGCCGGTGGAGGTGTTGGAAGTGTTTCTGACAGCAGAGATGTTTATGATGACAACACTTTTATTTTCCTTGCAGGAGATATAGGAATCGAATATAATTTCGATATTCCTTTATTGATATCATTGGACTTCAGACCTGAAATTGGTTTTTACAACGACAACTATAAAAATAATAGAGGACTTAACGATTTCTCACCAGATATCGCACTAGGACTTAGATACCAATTCTAGACCTAAAAAATATTTATATAATAAAGGCTGAAAGAATTAAAACTCTATTCAGCCTTTTCTATTTCCATTATTGCCTTTTCATATAATTTTTCATAGATAGGCACTATCTTATGGATATCGAAAGCAGTAGCTTGCTCGCGCGCATTGAGTTTGAATTTTTCTAGGGTGCTTTCATCTTCTAGTATTTTAATAGCATTTGCAGCCATCTCATCTATATTTCCAACCTCACTTAAATACCCGGATATTCCGTGTATATTAACCTCTGGAAGTCCACCACTATTGGAAGAAATGACTGGCACCCCATTTACCATAGCTTCTAAGGCTGCTAAACCGAAACTCTCTTTTTCTGAAGGCAACAAGAAAAGATCTGAAAAACACAATATCTTATCCACCTCATTACTCTGCCCTAGAAACACTACTTTATCCTGTAAGCCTAGTTCTTGTACTAAAAATTCTGCTTTTTCTTTTTCAGGTCCTTCCCCAACCATTATAAGTTTAGATTTTATAGTCTTTTGAACAATATAAAAGATTCTAATTATATCTAAGATCCGTTTTACGGGCCTAAAATTACTTACGTGAGATATGATCTTTTCGTCTTCATCTGCCATTAATGTACGTTGGCACTCTGTGAATCCGATCTTGTATTTTGCAACATCAATAAAATTTGGAACAACTTCGATCTCCTTTTTGATCTGAAATAACTTTAAAGTATCTTCTTTTAAAGATTGAGATACAGAAGTAACAACGTCACTATTATTAATACTAAAAGTGACAGCAGGTTTGTAAAAAGGATGATTTCCTACTAGTGTAATATCTGTACCATGCAATGTGGTTACCATAGGAATAAAGATCCCCTCTTCTTCCAACATTTTTTTCGCCATATACCCAGCATAAGCATGTGGTATTGCATAGTGTACATGTAAAACCTCTATTTTATGAAGCTTTACCATGGTTACTAACTTACTGCTTAAAGCTAATTCGTAAGGCTGAAAATGAAAAAGTGGATATTCGGGAACATTAACCTCATGAAATTTGATATTTCCGGTAAGTTGTTCGAGACGCACAGGTTGCTTATAGGTTATAAAATGAATCTCATGGCCTCTTTTAGAGAGTTCCATGCCTAATTCTGTTGCCACTACTCCACTCCCGCCAAAAGTGGGATAACAAACTACACCTATTCTCATAAATTATTCCTCTATAGATTCATATATAATACGTTGTATCTTTTCTCTAATGTTCTCTCTAATCAGTTTCCGGTTATTTACATCCGGATAGGTTCTATTAGATAAAAACACGTAGACTATTTCCTCCTCAGGATCTGACCAAGCTAAAGTACCGGTAAATCCTGTATGACCAAAACTAGATAAAGAAACACAACCACAGGTAGGACCTGCAGTGCCTAGTTGAGGTTTGTCGAAACCAACTCCTCTCCTTACGTTTTGATCACAATAATAACAGTTATTAAATTTATCTAGGGTTTCTTGTTTAAAATATTCTTTTCCACCATAATTACCCCCGTTTAAATACAATTGCATCATTTTTGCCACATCTGTAGCATTACTAAACAGCCCGGCATGACCTCCAATTCCGCCTTGCATTGCGGCACCTTGATCATGAACATGTCCTAAAACTTCTTGTTTTCTCCAGAGTCTATCATATTCTGTTGGTACAATCCTACTTGTATCTATATCGTTTAAAGGTAAATAAGTAATAGTATTTGCTCCTAAGGACTTATAAAAATGCTCTTTTACTAAATAGCTTAAAGAAGAATTATAATAATCTTCAATATAATATTTCATAATATAAAAAGGTAGATCACTGTATTTGTAAGCTAGTTTAGATTCAAGCTTACTATCTCGTATAGTCCCCATTATAGAATCCCGTAGATCGTCCCTTATAAACATTTTTTTTGCAATCTGCGTGTTAAAAACATCCATAGGTTCTTCCCTATAATATTTAACAGACCTCCCTTTTGTCTCCTTGTCTAAAGTGGATACATAAAAAGGAATCCAAGGTTTTAATCGGGCATAATGCATAAGCATATCCTGCAACTTGATATTAGCTTTATTGGAACCCTTGAAAAATGGCATTAGGTCTCCTAATTTCGAATTAAATTTAAGCTCCCCTTTACCTTCAAGCTCAATAATAAATGGTAAAGTCGCAAGTATTTTAGTCAATGAAGCCAAATCATATACTGAAGAATCTGTTACTTTAATAGTTTTCTCGTAAGTATGAAAACCGGCATTTCTTTCATAAATCACCTTGCCTTTTCTGGCTATAATCACCTGCAATCCGGGAGTCATTTCTTCTGAAATAGCAACATTAATCAATGAGTCTATTTCTTGAAGTTTATAAGAATTCATTCCAACAGCTTCAGGATACCCGTATGATAATCGGTTTAAACTTTTAGTGTAATATCCTGTACCTGCAGGAAATTCTTGACTAATACTTACTGGTAATCTTCCTTTCGCCCCTAAAGCTCCAAAAATAATTTCTGCAGATTTTTTTTGAGCAGCTTCAGAGTTTTGATAACTCATTACTATTCCTTCTATATTACTAGAGGAATTGAGATCCATAAGAGCGTAAGGTTTTGTAAAGACATCTAAAATAGTGAGATTATTTCTTGATATTTCGTGAATCCAACTCAACTCTTCCTCAGTAAAAGCATATTTTGCCCAAGGAGAAGCATTGGATTTATGATATCCAATAATCACTTGATTATAATTTTTTAATTTTTCCAACAATTCATCCAACTTGGTAGCTTTAACCCAATCTACCTGTGCATATTTAGATAACTGATTATAAAACGCAGTGCCATCATCGTCTCCTAATTTTACATAGGCTATCTTTTTATCGCTAAGCTCTTTAATAGGAAGAATGCCAACATCGTTCTTAATAAGCGTTATCGCATTCTCTATAATTTCATCATAAAGAGCAAGATCTTCTATTGTGTTGAGTTCTGAAATAAGATTTGTAGTATCTACGGCTTTATAATTATGTAGTCCCGCTTTATATTTCGCAAATAATATCTTTCTAACAGAATGTGCCATTCTCACTTCTGAAATAGTTCCGTCATTATAAGCCGCCATGATCTTATCGACAGCTTTAGGTACATCTTCAGAGATCAACAAAACATCGTTACCAGCCATAAATGCTGCAAGGTCTATTTCACCAGGATTTTTAAAATTCGATGCCCCTTTCATATTAAGAGCATCTGTAAAAATAAGACCATGAAAATTTAATTCCTTCTTAAGTAAATCGTTTACAATTGTTTTAGATAAAGAAGACGGAATGGTTTCTTGTGTTTCCAAGCCAGGTACATTAAGATGCGCAACCATAATACTGGAAACTCCTTCTTTAATTAGCTTTTTAAAAGGATATAATTCTATGCTATCTAATCTGCTTTTGGAAAAGGAAATTGTTGGTAAGGTTTTATGCGAATCTCTTTTAGTATCTCCATGACCGGGAAAATGTTTTGCACTGGAGAGAACTCCTTCCTTATGCATCCCTCTCATGAAAGAAACCGACTTTAAAGTGACATTTATTTTTTCCTCCCCAAAAGAACGATTTCCAATAATAGGGTTTAACGGATTTGTATTGATATCTACTACCGGAGCAAAATTAATATGTACTCCCAACCTTCTGGAATTGCGGGAGATAGCAGCCCCAGCTTCTTCTATTAATTTAAGATCTTGAATGGCTCCTAAGGTCATGTTCCATGGGAGAGCAAATGTAGAATCCAATCTCATTGCAAGGCCCCATTCTGCATCCATTCCAATAAGTAAGGGTGTTTTAGAAAGCTCCTGAAATTCGTTATTTAATTTTGCCTGACGCTGTGGCCCACCTTTAGAAAATATGATTCCTCCAATATGATAATCTGCAATTAGCTTACGAACTTTATCAACATCTTTCCCATTTTTATTAGAAAACACATCTACCATAAATAACTGTCCTACTTTTTCCTGCAGGCTCATATTCTCATAGATACTATCCACCCATACCTTCTGATCTTTAAAATCTTTTGCAATTAGCGGATTATTATTCTGAGAAAAGCAAGTAAGAGTAAAAAATAGAATTAATAGAGTTGAATAAAATTGGGGTATTTTCATTCAGTATTTAGTTTAAGAAACGATTATGCCAGCTATCTGATGCAGGTACTTCCCAATCTGATAAATATTCACCTTTGTTATTTACCAAGTTATTAAATACAATAGTATTTTTGCTAACCGCCTTTTCCTTAGCCATTTTTCTGAAATCTATTAAGGTTTTATAAGCAACAAACTCCCCTTGCTTATAACTTACATTCATTTTATCTAAAAGATCTACATTGTACTTCTGTTCCAAATCCTGGATAAACTTTACAGAACTATCTATAGAACAGCCTGTAGCAGCATTTAATTCCTGATCTAGCGCCAAGGTGATAAAACGTTTGTATTTTATTTCGAAAGAAGCTTTAAGATCTGCTCCATGGGCAGTCCATTGTGTAATAAAGCTCTCTAATTTTGAAGTGATTTCTTTTAGTTCTAGATCTGTAAATGATCTATTTGACTGGTATATCCAAACTCTAGAAGAATCTGGTAATTCGGTAAAAGGTACTAGCATATTTTGTGGAGTTATATTTTTACAAAGCTACTTTTTTAAAGGGATAGCTTCAAATATAGTACCACTAAAATGATGAAGTTAACACCAATTTATTAGTTAAATAATTGCGAATAATATTCTGAGTTGGAATATTAGAGATCGTGAGCATTTGCAATCATTTCTGCAACATCCATTACCTCGATCTTTTCTTCTTGGTTTTTACCCTTAACACCATCTGTCATCATTGTATTGCAAAATGGACAACCAGCTGCTATAATGTCTGGCTTAACTTCCATTGCCTGCTCGGTACGCTCTATATTCACGTCCTTATTTCCAGGTTCTGGTTCTTTAAACATTTGTCCACCACCGGCACCACAACAAAGACCGTTAGATTTGCACTTACGCATTTCTACTAATTCCACTTCCAGTTTCCTTAGCAGGTCCCTTGGAGCTTCATATACGTTGTTAGCACGACCTAAGTAGCAAGGATCATGAAAAGTGATACGTTTTCCTTTAAATTTACCACCTTCAACTTTTAATCTTCCCTCTTCTAAAAGTGATTTTAAAAAGGTAGTATGATGCATTACCTCATAATTCCCTCCTAGTGCAGGGTATTCATTCTTAATCGTATTAAAACAGTGAGGGCAAGCAGTTACAACTTTTTTTATCTCGTAACCGTTAAGCACTTCTATATTAGTTACAGCTTGCATCTGAAAAAGAAACTCGTTACCAGCTCTTTTTGCAGGATCTCCAGTACAACTTTCTTCAGTTCCAAGAACAGCAAAATCTACTTTAGCTTCATGCAACAACTTTACAAATGCCTTAGTGATCTTTTTAGCTCTATCATCAAAACTTCCAGAACAACCCACCCAAAATAGGACTTCAGGTTTTTTTCCTTGAGCCATATATTCTGCCATTGTTGGTACTTTGATTGCTTCTGCCATTTTAAATACTTTTATAATTCAGTGATTCTCAATAAAACATAAGAATCTAATTTTTAATAACTTAAACTACTTTAATTGAAGTTTCAATTCAAGCTAATTTTCCTTAGCCCAATTCAATCTGTCCATTTGATTGTAAGGCCATGGAGCTCCATTATTCTCTATATTGGTCATTGCATTTGCAAGATCTGATGGTGCTGCACTTTGCTCCATTACCAAATAACGTCTCATATCTAAAATAATAGATAATGGATCTATTCCTATAGGACAAGCTTCAACACACGCGTTACATGTGGTACAGGCCCAAAGTTCTTCTCTTAAGATATAGTTATCTAGCAATTGCTTGCCATCATCCTCGAAACTTCCTTTTTCATTAATAATGCTCCCAACTTCTTCCAGTCTATCTCTGGTATCCATCATGATCTTTCGTGGAGATAACTTTTTACCGGTTTGGTTGGCTGGACATTCATCAGTACAACGACCACATTCTGTACAGGTATAAGCATTCAATAACTGAACCTGATTCAAGTCCATTACATCTGATGCCCCAAATTTCTCAGGAACTTCATCTTCTGCTCCTTCCGCAGGCATCGCATAAGGATCGGCATCTGGATCCATCATCAACTTTACTTCGTTAGTAACTGATTCCAAATTATCAAATTTCCCTTGTGCAGTTAATTTTGAAAGATAAACATTCGGGAATGCTAATAAGATATGAAGGTGTTTTGAATAGTATAAATAATTCAAGAAGATTAGAATTCCAACTATATGCAACCACCAAGCAGTTCTTTCTATAATTATAAGAGTTGCAGTACTGAATCCTTCAAACCAAGGCAATAAAAACTGACTTACAGGAAAAGAACCTGCGATACCAGCATTCTGTGCATAATGATCTGCTCCATTAAGCTGTAATTGGTAATCTGCTCCATTCATAGTTAAGAAAAGGATCATAAGAACCATTTCAAAATATAGAATATAATTTGCATCATTTTTAGGCCAACCTTTCAGCTCATTACCTAAAAAGCGATAAATATTGGTCACATTTCTTCTCAACCAGAAGATGATTACTCCCAATAACACAAGTAGAGCTAAAATTTCAAAAGTAGCTATTAAGAAATTATACCCAGATCCTAGAAAAGAAAGTATTCTATGGGTTCCAAAAACCCCATCTATAATAATTTCTAAAACTTCTATATTGATAATTATAAATCCTACATATACTATAATATGAAGAAATCCGGCAAAGGGTCTTTTAACCATTTTAGATTGACCTATTGCTACTTTTGCCATTTTAGCAAACCGCTCCCCAGGATTATCTGATCTATCAACTTTTCTACCTAATTTTACGTTGCGGATTACACGGCGAATATTGAACGTAAAAAAACCAATACCAGCCACTAGGACAATAAAAAAGGCGATTTGAGCAATGAGTTGCATAGTTATTCTATTTTAAAGAATCTTTAGGAGCTTGATATGATCCTGATTTTTTACCGAATAATGAAAAGTGAACATATCTTTTAGGATTCAATTTAAGATCTTGTAATAATTCTTCTAACTGCTTAGTAGCACGGTCTAAATTATTATATACTTTATCATCATTAAGAAGCTTACCAGCAGTTCCTTTCCCATCATTCAAATTACTTGATAATTGCTCAAAATCTGCAATTACAGCCTCAAGTTTATTAGTCATTCCATTTAGATCAACCTGCGCAAGTGTATCTGAAAACTTGTTGAAGTTCCCGGACATCTCATCTAAGTTAGTAAAAGTTCTATCTAATTTTTCTGAATTACCAGCTACAATACCATTTAGGGAAGTTGCCGTGTTCTTAAAAGAACGCACTGTTTCAGAAAGATCGTCGAAAGTAGCAGAAATATTGTTTCTAGTCTCAGGATTCAGAACCTGATTAAAAGCATTAAGCAAAGAATCTGCACTTACAATTACTCTTTCTACTTTTACTTGAAGTGGAGTAAGACGCTCATTTACCAACTCCATAATACCCTCTTCAATATCACTAGGTAAAGTATCCCCGGTTTTAGCCATTCGTTTAGATTCATAATCTGGAACAATAGCAAGAGACTTCCCTCCTATTAAACCACCTCCATAAATTTGAGCCAAACTGTTCTGAGAAAATTTAAAATCGCTATCTACACTAAAGGTTACCAAAAGAATTCCTGAGCCATCTAAAAAGTCTATTTTATTTACTTGACCCACCTTTAAACCATTAATAGTAACTGCCGATGATGTGGAGAGACCCTCTACATCTGCATAAACTGCGTGGAATTTACGACTGGAGTCTAAGAGATTTTTGCCTTTAAGAAAACTATAACCAAATATTAATATTGCGATGGCTACAATTGCCAGGATACCAGTCTTAACCTCTTTAGAATATTTCAAAAGTATTTTTTTTACAAATTTAGAAATAAATATAGGAAAGTATAGCTATTTGGCCTGTGATTTTAACGCGTCATTAACTGTAATTTTAACCCCATCCTCAAAAGCTACTAAATAACTGGTCTTATAACCCTTAGTTTTAGCTTGTTCATGTAACTTTTGAATTTGAGAGTAACTAGAAGTTGCTCCAAAATAATATTTATACAGCTTCCCTTCTTTCTCCCTAAAAACAGGGGTAAGACCTTTAAAATTGGAAGATTTAGGCTCTAGCTTTTTAGAACTTGCAACCAGTTGCACTTTAAAGGTAATTCCCTCGTAATTATCCTTAAACACCTCAATATTACTTTCTTTCACAGTAACCTCGGCAGGAGCATTTTTCTCTAAATTGTCCAATACCCCAAGATTAATACTGTGACTATAGTCCCTAATTGCACCTACAATAGCCTCTGCCATTTTATTTTGACCGAAAGAACTATTTAAATATGGACCTTCTTCTTTATTCGATAAAAATCCGGTTTCAATTAATACACTCGGCATGTAGGTTTGATGAAGCACAATAAATCCTGCTTGCTTCACACCTCTATTTGTGCGCTTTAAATCGTTAGTAAATTTTTTCTGAACAAAATCTGCTAGTAAAATACTCTGGTCCAGGTATTCTTCCTGCATAATGGTCATACCTATAGAAGATTCTGGAGAGTTAGGATCGAAACCATCATAAGTAACTTCATAATCTTCCTCAAGAAATATCACAGAATTCTCTCGCTTGGCTACTTCAAAATTTGTTGAATTCCGATGTATTCCTAACACAAAAGTCTCTGTACCAGCTGCCTGAGAATTATGAGCATTACAATGCACAGATATGAAAAGATCTGCCTTGGCATCATTAGCAATCTTTCCCCTTTGTTCCAATGGTATAAAAACATCAGAATCTCGGGTATAGACCACCTTAATATCTTTATCTTTTTCCAGTTCGGCACCTATTTTAAGAATAATACTAAGTGCTATATCCTTTTCCAGAAACCCTCCACCCCTATTTCCTGGATCCTTTCCGCCATGTCCGGCATCCAAAACCACTACGAACTTAGATTTTTCGGTGTAGTTTTTGTTGGGGTTAGAAGCAGATAGTAGTATACCTGTTATTAATAAGACTAAAACTTTGAGACTGTTGGTTTTCATATATAGGTTAACGATTCTGTTAGAGCAATTATTTTATAATTGATTTTTTTAATTTCCCAAAAGGAAGCTAAAAAAATAAATGTAATTTTGACTATTCAAAAAGCAAGCCATTCTTTACAAAAATAGCACTTATACTATTGCAGACAAACTCACTTTATATTCTTTTAACAATTGTTTTAATGCTGCTATTTCCAGTATTATCTCAAGCGCAAGAAGTTAAAACAAAAGAAGAAGTTCGTATTAGCGCACAGAGGGATAGCACAGTTACCGTATCTGATTCGCTCTCTACTGCTACCACAAAATTAGCTCCTACTTCTACACAAACAGATACGGTAAAGAAAAAACCTTCTTTGTTAACCGATGTCGTGGCTTATAAGGCCGAAGATTATATGCGTTTAAGTACCAAAGAGAACAGAATGTATTTGTACGATCAAGCCCAAATCACCTACGGGGATATGGTGATTACTGCAGGACTTATTATTCTAGATAACGAAAAAGACGAGGTGTATGCATTTGGAATTCCAGATTCGTTGGGTAATTATTCCCAGACTCCAATCTTCACTCAAGCTCAAAATACGGTAAGACCAGACTCTATACGCTTCAATTTTAAATCTAAGAAAGCACTAGTCTATAATTCTAAAACTGAAGAAGGGGCATTTAAAGTAAAAGGAGAAATAACCAAAAGAGAAAATGATTCGGTTTATTTTATGCAAAATGTAAAATTTACCACTTCTGAAAACGAGGAGGACCCAGATTATTATTTTTTTGCAAGAAGAATAAAGTTTGTACCTAAAAAGAAAATTGTTACCGGTTTAGTAAATATGTACATAGCAGATGTGCCAACACCCTTGGGACTTCCATTTGGATATTTCCCGTTAACCGAAGAAGAAACTTCCGGATTCAAAATTCCATCTTTCGGACAGAGCAATAATAGAGGATATAGTTTGCAAAATGGAGGTTATTATTTTGCGATAAGCGATTATGTAGATCTTCTGGCCTTGGGAGATTATTACACCAATGGTAGTTATGGAATAAGATTAGAATCCAGTTATGCTTTGCGTTATAAATTCCGCGGGAATTTAAGTTTTAGATATGAGAATCTATTAAATAGTGAGCGAGGCTTTCCAGATTTTTCAGAAACTTCTGTTTATAATTTAAGATGGAGCCATTCTCAAGATTCTAAGTCCAGCCCTAGTTCTAGGTTTTCTGCATCTGTAAACCTAGGGAGTAGTAATTACTATCAAGAATCGGTGAATCAAACCAACACTGCTAATTTCTTAAATAACACGTTGAGTTCTTCAGTGTCTTACTCTAAGTCATTTCAAGGAGAACCTCAGGTAAATGTAAGTGTTGCAGCTACTCATACCCAAAACAGTAATACAGGGGCGATAAATATGACATTGCCAACAGTGCAAGGAAGTGTTTCAAGGATCTTTCCTTTAGCACCAAAGTTAGGTGCAAAAAAAGGAATTATAGAAAATATCAATTTTCAGTATAACTTTAGAGGAGAGAACAGGATTCAAACTTTTGATTCTTTGTTTCTTAAACCTGAGATGTTTAGGGATGCAAATTTTGGTGCCCAGCATAGCATACCGATTTCTACTAACTTTAAGTTACTTAACTACCTAAGTGTGAGTGCCAATGCCAACTATGAAGAAAATTGGGTTTTTAAAACTTTTGACAGATCTTATAATCAGGAAAATCGAGAGGTAGTTATAGATACTATAGATGGTTTTGATTCCTTTAGAACCTATAATTTTAGTACCAGTATGGGAACTACTGTTTATGGGATGATGAATTTTGGAGACGATAAAAAGATCCAAGCCGTTCGCCATGTAATGAGACCTTCTATTAGTTACAATATTAATCCTGGATTCGACCAATACTATGATCAATATGAAATTATAGATGAATTGGACCCAACAAGAAACCAAGTTGTGGATTATACCAGATTCCAGGGCTCTTTATATGGTGCACCTGGTCAGCTTTACTCAAGCTCTATAGGAATGTCTATTAGTAATACGCTAGAGGCAAAGGTTCGCGATAAGGACAGCACTGCAACTGAAGCTAAAAAAATAAAATTATTGAATAATTTTAGTGTTAGCACTGCCTATAACCTGGCAGTCGACTCTTTAAATCTTTCCCCAGTAAGTATGCGGGGAAGTATTCCTATAATACAGGATAAGTTAGACATTAATGTAGGTGCAAATTTAGATATTTATGCCCTGAACAATAATAACAGAAGGGTAGACAAGTTAAATATCAATAATGGTGGGAGTTTATTTAGAATGACCTCTGCCAATGTTAGCTTTGGGTATTCACTTTCCAGTAAAGATTTTGAATTGGGTGGGGAGAACAAAGATAAATCTGAAAATGAAACTTATAGAAACGGCGGGCGTCGAGATGATCTTTTTGGAAAATCACCAGGATTAGATGGAGATTTTTATGATGATGAAGATGAACCTGATGATGATGAAGAGAAACCGCTTAATGCATGGTACAATTATAAAATCCCGTGGGATCTAAGGTTGGCCTACACCATGACCTACAATAACAATGCAAGGCAAAATGAGATTTCATCACATTCCATTATGTTTTCCGGAGATGTAGAATTAGCACCTAAATGGGGTGTTGGAGCTTCTTCTGGTTTCGATATTAAAGATGGAGGATTTACCTATACTCAATTAAGATTTCAAAGAGATTTAGATAGCTGGAGAATGAGCTTTAATTGGGTTCCATTTAGTGCGCGTAGTTCTTGGTTCTTTTTTATTGGAATTAAATCTTCTATCTTAAGCGATATTAAATATGATAAACGCCTTGAGCCAGACAAAAGTTTATAAGTAAAATAATTTTATTATGAAAAAAATAATCAAGACTTCCAATGCTCCTGCCCCAATTGGGCCTTATAACCAAGCTGTTTTAAATGGAGATATGCTTTACACCTCTGGTCAAATTGCAATAGATCCAAAAACGGGGAACTTAGTTACAGCCTCTATTCAGGCTGAAACTGAATTAGTAATGGAGAATTTAAAAGCAATTCTTACTGAAGCAGGAATGACTTTCGAAAATGTTTTGAAATCCTCGATCTTTATTAGCGACATGAATAATTTCGCACAGATAAATGAAGTCTATGCTCGTTATTTTAACGCTGAAACTGCTCCAGCAAGGGAAACAGTAGAAGTAGCAAATCTTCCAAAATTTGTAAATGTTGAAATTAGTGTGATCGCTTCTAAATAGCTTTTATCATTAATTTGCGGTGGCGGGATTAGTGGCTAGCGGAATATTATGAACTTCGCACAATCTCATAAGCATAAAGATGTCTGGTTCATGTGGATGCTTATCTAAAGGATCCCCAAAAAGATCACCATATAAATTTGTCCTTCTGCCACTCTAGAGGCAATTTGCGCATCACCACCCATTGGTGCAGATAATAATTTTTAGACCTTGAAACCCGCAGCTTCTGTTCTGGCATCTGTGGTTCCAGTGGTTATATGGTTGATTTGTTTTGAATGAAGCACCTCTTTGTATTCATTTAAGAACTGAACCATTTCTCGCTTTATACCGTTATGGGCTATAATTGCAATGGTAATATAATCAAGAACTTTGGGCAAGCCCACGAGGTATTTCCCGATGGTTCGGCAGGAAAATACTTTTAAAAATTCGAGGCAAACCCGCCTGAATGTTTCGGGCAGGCCTCGGGGAATTAAACCCTCAATGAGGGATTAAGTAGATAAAATGTCTGAAATTCTTAAGAGATCTAGATTTATATCATGTTTTTCCTTTAGAGCACTTTCTAAAGTACAGGATTCAATTTGGTTATTCACAAAACCAACCATCAAATCTCTTTTTCCTTCTAGTAAGAGTTCTACTGCTTTTACACATAATCTACTAGCCAAAACCCTATCGAAACAACTTGGGCTTCCTCCACGTTGAATATGGCCTAAAACGGTAACTTTAGAATCGTAATCTGGAAGATTTTTTGTTACATATTCTGCTAATTCAAAGACATTCTTTCCAATTTTATCACCTTCAGAAACCACGACTATGCTGGACATTTTACCTGAATTTCGGCTGCGTTCTAAAGAAGCTAATAATCGCTCTAATCCAAGATTTTCTTCCGGGATCAAAATTTCTTCTGCTCCAGCTCCCACTCCACTATTCAATGCGATAAATCCGGCATCTCTGCCCATCACTTCCACAAAGAACAATCTATTATGAGAACTAGCCGTATCCCTAATTTTATCTATTGCATCTACTACCGTATTTAAAGCGGTATCGTAACCAATGGTGTAATGGGTCCCAAAAATGTCATTATCGATGGTTCCAGGTACACCAATCACAGGAATATTATGCTCTTCACTAAAAATCTTTCCCCCTCTAAAAGTTCCATCTCCTCCAATAAGAATCATTGCATCAACATCAGCTTTTTTTAAATTATCGGCGGCTTTTTGTCTCCCTTCAGGAGTTAGAAACTCTTTAGATCTCGCCGACTTTAGTATGGTCCCACCTCTGGAAATGATATTTTTCACACTTCGGGCGTCCATTTCCACGAAATCTCCGTCTATCATTCCTTGAAATCCGCGATAAAATCCTACACATTGTATTTTATAATAGGCACAGGATCTGGCAACGGCTCTAATTGCAGCATTCATTCCTGGGGAATCTCCCCCAGATGTCATTACCCCTATTCGCTTGATAGTGTTACTCATAAATACTTCTTTGATTCCTAAAATTACAAAGTATAATTGAAACTGTTAAAAAGTGGATATTTATTTAACCTAAAAATAATAAAATAGAAGGTGAAATCTTATTGTTTTGGAAAGACTATATAATCTGGAGCTAGGGATTTTGCAGATTCCTCCTGCTCTTTTTCTTCAACAGATTTTACAATTTCTTTATTCATGATCTTTCTGATCAATTCTTTGAAAGTATCAAAATCTACAGAATAGGATAGTCCTATTCCTTGAGTAAAACCAATTTCTTCACCAATAAACTGAATATTATTTTCCCTATTAAAAACTTTAGCCCTCAAGCTACCATCCTCATTCAGTAAAAATTCAATTTCAACATCCCCAACAATTATAGATTCTGTAACTCCACCAACAGGAACCCCAACTTGTCCATTTATAAGTACTCTATTGGTTATTTGAGTAGATAAGGTTAACCCAAACCTATCAACGGTTTGTTGATCTGGTGTACGGTCTCCTTGTACATAATTTACACCTACTTGAAATTTTCCATCTTCATCGGCAAAAATATCATTCACCAAAGATGAAGCTCTTTCTACTAAGTTTCCAGTTATAGCATTCTGCCCTATAGCAAATTCACTATAAAATGATCCTTGAGTAACTAAAAACAATGCTTGCAGCTCTCTACTTGCTCTATCACTAATCCTATATTCTAATTCTGAACGTACTACAGAACTGGCATTTGGAAATTCCACATTAAAAGTGATATCGGGTTGTGCTATTTGACCTTGTAATAAAATAACTACTTCTACAGGGATCTTTCTGTTAATTGATGGGTTCTCCAGCAATACTGCCGGGTTAGCATTTACTTCGTACACCGCACTCACATCCAGCTGAGCTTGGGTTGGATTCCCATCCCAGTTAATACTACTTCCTGAACGTACTTCGAATACCTTTTGTACAAGGCCTGCATATTTAAAATTATAGACCCCTTCGTAAACCACAAAATCTCCCCACATATTAAACTTTCCATTGGTATTAATCTCCAACAATAAGTTTCCTGCTCCACGACCTCGTAAAGTACTTCCGCTGGTTTGATCTACCACCACTTCCACTTCGGCATCATTGGTAATATCCAGATCAAAATTTAATTCTAAACCTTTTACTTCCTGAATTTGAATAGGAATCCCTGCAAGACGTGATGCTTTTTCTTCAGGACTCAAAAAGTGGATATATGAGTTATCTCCAATAGATTCGGTATCGTTTAATGGGATCTTAAAAACAGTTCCTTTTGCAGTAGAGGCATTCACATCTATTACCAACTCATCTGTAGGACCTTTTATGCTCGCAAAACCATCTATAAATGCAGTTCCATAATATAAAGCATCTTCAGTAGCTTCAGTATCTAAAACCAGCAATCTGTCACTGGTAACACTAAGGTCTAAAAACCACTCTTTGAAGTTCTTATGAGAAATGATTCCATCTAAAATTCCCGAAGTTTTGTATTTGGTATCTACAACTTCAATCTCATCAAAATTAAATTGTTGCTTGGTGAGATTTACAGTAGCATTTTCTTTAAAATCTAGATCTACATTTAAGTAAGGAACTCGCAGTCCGGCCTTTTCCAAAGTTAATTTTCCGGAAATATCTGGATTTTTATAATTACCGCTCACCTTTGCATCTCCAGATGCTAGACCTCTAATATTATCTATCGCATCCCTACCTAAAGCACTAAATGCGGCCATATTGAACTTCCTGAGATTCACATCTAAATCTATCGTTGGATTATTACCTACATTAATACCTCCTTGAGCATTCAAGGATTCAAAACCTTTATTTGTCAAAGTGGCATCTATATTATAAAAAGTAAGGTCGCCTTTACCATCTACGTCCAGTTTTAAATTACCCAATAGGTTATCATTTACGGCAAGATCCTGTATAGTTAAAGAGGTATTTGGATAATAGGTGCCCTTTTCCTGTAGTAAATTCAACTTTCCATTAAGTGTTCCAGCAAGATCCAAGCTATCTATATCTGGTGTGATCTTGCCAACGTCTACCTTTTCGAAGGCTATTTTAAAATCTTTGTATGTGCTATCTCTTAAATTTCCATTTAACCTAATGAATTCTTGTTCATGACTTAATACCAACGAATCTATAACAACATCATTAAATTTATTGTCGAAAACAATCTTGTTGCTTCGATTATTATTCTCGTTTAAAAACCAAAGATTCTCTTTAAACTTTACATCAGATCGTTGAATCCCAACCACAGATTTATTCTGTTCGTTGATAGTATGATAAAAGTTAAGATTGAAAACATCCTTATTATTCTTTCCTCCCTGTAATTCTGAACGAATAAATAAAGTATCCCTTAAGGTTACATTAATAAGACTGAATTCTGAAAAATTATAGAAGTTGGTAGAAACACTATCTGCTTCCACATAAGTGTTATAGATAGGGTTATTATTATCTACCTGAATATTGATATCCTTCATCATATTCCCAAAAGCTTCGATCTTGGGAGATTTAAAGGTGAGCTTAAATTCAGATTCATCAGATTCTATTCTTCCACGTATAAAGGTGTTTGGAGCAAGTGCCACTTCTGGAAAGAATACTTCTACGATCTTATTATAGATATCGAAATCGAATTCTAAATATTGATCGGTAGTAATTACATCAGGTCTGTAATTGGTGTAAATACTTCCTATAGAGTTAGTTATTAAGGCCCCAACTTCAGAAACTTTAAATTTCCCGGTAACCTGTCCATTAAGAACATCTGGAGAATTTACGGCAATGGTTCTAACACCTTCAGCATCAAAGGTGGAATTAACTTCCAGATCATCAAAATAATATAGATCATTCTGATTTTGATAAGATGTGTTTAATAATAAGACTTTTCCCGCAATATTATCTAAGGTGTTACCCTGCATATTTATAAGGATATCTCCTTTTAATACAGAAATACTATCACGAGTAATTAGATTTAACTCATTGAGATCTGCGTAAGCTATAGATGCCTGAAAATCGTATACATTTACTTTCTGAGAAATATCTACCAGCCCATTGAATTCTAACTTAAAATTAGGATCGTTGGAATTAAAGTTTCCGTTAAATACTGAATTTCTCACATTCCCGAGGATGCTGATATCCGAGTAGGTATAATTCTTAAAATTCAATCTTGATATTTTCCCCCGAATTTGAGTGTTCAATGATTCTTGGGTAAATCCACTTCCGTTTATATTAAGATTTAGACTGGTCTTTCCAAGATCTTTATTATCTAATAATCTTCCAATATTGAATTGATTAAAAACAAGGTTTCCTTTATAATTAACATTTGTACTATTACTTATATTATTCATTACAAAATCTGCCTTTGCACTACCTAATTGAGTATTTATTAGAACATCGGCATCTAAAGAATTTTTTGTTACAAGCATTTTACCCGCAAGACTTAAATTACCAAACTCACGAAGCGTTAAGGGCAATTTATCTTTTAAAATTGTAGGTAAAAGATTGACGAGATCGTAATAATTAGAAGCTAACTCATTAAAATCTCCGGTAAGCACAAAATCATTCATCTCTTCAGAAAATGCTCCCTTAAGATTTATAAAACCATCAATTCGGCTCCGGTCCATCCCTTTGAGATCTAAGTTTTTTAGATCGAAATCATTCAATGTCCCTTCTAGATCTGTAGATAACTGTATATTTTGATTGCTTCCAAAAGGAGCATAAAAATTGACCAGATCGTTAGTGGAAAGATTCGAATCTTTAAAAGAAGCTTTAAGTTCCACTTTATTTAGAAAATCTGAGAAATCCTCAAGTTTATAGTTCATCTCAATAGAACCATCTAATCTAGAATATGGGGTTATCAGCAAAAAAGAATCTAAATTCATCTTTGTTGGAGAATACGAAAAATCCGTTTGTAAGTCCCGGATATCTATTCCCCGACCTTCTTCGGCTTTTAAAGAATTTATGCTCACTTTAAAATCTCGATCTACTACATCAAGATATTCCGCTTGAAGCTCTAGTTTATCTAAAACAATCACTTCCGGATTGGTGATGTTTTCATCTACATAACTGTAATAACCTTCAGAAATAAAAATATCCCTAACCTTTAGGGTGAATTGTTTTGGCTCTCCAGTAGGCTCGGTTTTCAATTTATCCAGTAGGATACTAAGGTTATCTGAGTCTTCTCCTTTATAGCGTTTCATCTTAAAAATGAAGCCTTCTGCAGTAGAACTTCCTAAACTAGGATTATTGGCTATAAGATTAGAAACACCAAGGATAGAAGTTCTAAACTCCTGTATATCAATCAAGGTATTCGCGTGGTGGTCTTTTACCAGAACCTCGTTTAGTTTTACTTTTCCAAAGTACGAGAGGCTTACTCTTCCAACGGACACATCAATATCTGTACGTTCTTGTATAGAATTTGTTATCCTTTTAGCCACCGAAGTTTGTACGGCAGGGATAGAAAATAAAATCAATAAAAAAACGAAAAACAACAGCAGAGCTACTACTGCTCTAATTAGTATTTTCAAGAGTTTTTTGATATGCTTTTATGTTTTAACTTTGTAAACAATATTAACAATTAATATGCCTAACTTTTCTTAATGGCTTCCCAAAATATATACATTCTGGCTATAGAATCTTCTTGTGATGATACAGCCGCCGCTATACTAAAAAACGATACTTTATTGTCCAATATTGTTGCTACCCAAGAGGTGCATCAAAAATATGGTGGTGTTGTCCCAGAACTCGCGTCTAGAGCACATCAACAAAATATTGTTCCTGTAATTCATCAGGCGATTGCTGAGGCAAATATCGACAAAAAAGACATATCTGCAATTGCCTTTACCAAAGGACCTGGTTTAATGGGTTCGCTCCTAGTTGGAACTTCTTTTGCGAAATCTTTGGCCTTAGGTCTTAACATTCCTTTAATAGAAGTCAACCATATGCAAGCGCATATTTTAGCACATTTTATAAAGGAGCAGAATTTTAAAACTCCAGAATTTCCTTTTCTGGCACTTACTATAAGTGGTGGCCATACTCAAATTGTAAAAGTGACTAGTCATTTTGAAATGGAAGTGATTGGTCAAACCATAGATGATGCTGTGGGAGAAGCTTACGATAAAAGTGCAAAGATCATGGGGCTGCCCTATCCCGGTGGGCCTCTTATAGATAAATATGCGCAGCTTGGAGACCCTAAATCTTATAAATTCACCAAGCCAAAAGTAGGTGGCTTAGATTTTAGTTTCAGTGGATTAAAGACTGCTATTCTTTATTTTATTCAGAAACAGGTAAAGGAGAATCCGAATTTTATTGAAGAAAATAGAAATGATATCTGCGCATCTATTCAATATACCATTGTAAATATTTTAATGGATAAGCTAAAAAAAGCAGTGAAAGAAACAGGGATCAATCAAATTGCGATTGGTGGCGGGGTGTCTGCGAACAGCGGGATTCGAAAAGCCTTAAATGAAGCGGAAGGCAAGTACGGCTGGAAAACCTATGTGCCAAAATTTGAATACACAACAGATAATGCAGCAATGATTGGAATTGTTGGTTATTATAAGTATTTAGCAAAAGATTTTACAGATCTTTCGGTAACCGCACAACCGCGATATAAAATTTAAGAAGATGCAGTTATTTTATCACCCAGATATAGAAGAACAGGCTCAACAAATTATTTTTCCACGAGAGGAAAGCAAACATATAGTAAAGGTTTTGCGCAAAAAGGAAGGTGATCTTTTGCACGTGACCAACGGAAAAGGTTTTTTGTTTATTTCTGAATTAACTTTGATCACGGCACAACAGTGCATTGCAAAAGTAATAGAGGTCCAAAAGGAAGAAAAACCTAAGTATTATTTACATATGGCTGTTGCACCCACAAAAATGAACGACCGTTACGAGTGGTTCTTGGAAAAAGCAACTGAGATTGGGGTTATGGAGATCACACCAATTATATGTGACCATAGCGAACGTAAAGTGGTTAAATTGGATCGTTTTGAAAGAGTCTTACAAAGTGCAATGAAGCAATCTTTGCATTTCACTTTACCTAAACTCAATCAACCGGTAAGATTCTCTGAGTTTGTGACCGATACTCCTGAGGGAAGCAAATTCATAGCGCACTGCGAAGATGAAATAGATAAAAAATCATTGCAAAATTGTTTAGAACTGGGTGAAAAATCTATTATTTTAATAGGTCCTGAGGGAGATTTTTCTTCAGAAGAAATAGTTTTAGCAAAAGAAAATGAGTGGAATCCCGTAAGTTTAGGGAACACAAGATTAAGAACAGAAACCGCTGCGATCGTTGCTTGCCATACCGTAGCGTTGTTCAACGAAGAATAAATTCAAATGAAACAAGTTGCTGCCATAATCCTATTTTCTATGTTTAGTCTCTCTATGACTGCTCAGGAAATTGCCTTATTGAAATATCAAGGAGGTGGAGATTGGTATGCAAACCCAACGGCATTACCCAATCTTATAAAATTTTGCAATCAAAATATTAATACTGCATTTAAAAATAAGGTAGAAACTGTTACGCCCGGAAGTATTGCAATCTTTCAATATCCATTTATCCATATGACGGGTCATGGAAATGTGTTTTTTAGCAATGAAGAGGCGAAAAATCTTAGAACTTATTTATTAGGAGGAGGATTTCTTCATATAGATGATAATTATGGGATGAATAAATTTATAAGAGCTGAATTAAAAAAGATATTTCCTAATAAGGAGCTACAGGAATTACCAGCTACTCATCCTATTTTTAGCAGTGCTTATAACTTTCCAAACGGTTTGCCTAAGATTCATGAGCATGATGGTTTGGGACCCCAAGCTTTGGGCTTATTTGACAATGAAAGGCTCATCTTACTTTTTACTTTTGAAAGTGATCTTGGTGATGGCTGGGAAGATCCTGCTGTGCACAACGATCCGCCAGAAGTGCGTTTGAAAGCCTTACAAATGGGAGCAAATATTATTAAATATGTTTTTGAAAATTGAGCTTACAACTAGATCATTCCAAGCATTCTGAATCTGAAAATAAATTTCCTGTTATTATTCTTACAGATAATATCATGGGTGAAGCCAATATAGGAAGCTTATTTAGACTTGCTGATGCTTTTAATATTGAACAAATAATTTTTTCGGGAACTCCAATCAATTTAAAAAGTAACAGACTCCGAAGAACCGCAAGAGGTACTTTTGAAAGAGTAGATTTTGATCATACCGAGAATATAATAGAAACAATTGAAAGTTATAAATCCAAGGGTTATGAACCTGTCGCTCTGGAAATTACATCAGATAGTTTGGCTTTAGATGCATTAATCCTAAAAAATGATTCAAAGATCTTACTCATTGTGGGAAATGAAAGACATGGAATTAGTCAACTGGTTCTAGATACTGTTCAAACTAAAGTTCATATTCCTATGTTTGGAAACAACAGTAGTATGAACGTTTCTCAGGCAACTGGAATTGCTTTGTACGAATTTTCAAAAACCTTTCTTACCTTTCGTCAGAAATAATATCTTTACCCTGTGAACGCAAAAACATTTTCTTACGGGATATTAAGAGCTTTAGGGATTCTATTAGGGATCTTTCTTCTTTTATTCTTTCTATTTAAAATCCAATCTGTACTAGTTTACATAGCTATTGCAGGAGTAATTTCTTTGATAGGAAGACCAGTCGTTATCTTTTTAAGATCATGGCTTAAGGTGCCAAATTTGGCAGCTGTTATAATTGTGCTGCTTTTTGTTTTAGCTATATTCATTGGAATAATCCTAGTTTTTGTTCCTATTGTAATTGAACAAAGTCATCATTTAGGACAGATAGACGTTGAGGCATTTAAGAAGGATATCAATTTAATGAACGAGCAGATCAATGATTATCTGGGAGTTGAAGACATTAATTTGATGGAAAGCTTAAAGAAAAGTGAGCTTGCTCAGAGTTTTGATGTGAATCTTATTCCAAAGTTCTTAAATAGTGTTTTCGGAATTTTAGGTGCCACATTGATAGCCGTTTTTTCCATTATGTTCATTTCATTTTTCCTATTAAAGGATAGTAAATTGATGCTGAATAGTATTTTGGTTTTTGCTAATAAAGGAGAGGAAGATAAATTTCAGAGAGTATTTAATAAGATCAAGATATTACTTTCTAGGTATTTTGTAGGGCTTACTATGCAAGTGTTTGTTTTGTTTGTTCTGTACTTTATATTGCTAAGTATTTATGAAATAAATAATCCCTTGGCAATTGCATTTATATGTGCCTTTTTGAATTTAGTTCCCTATTTAGGTCCTATTTTTGCTGGTATGCTAATGGCATTGTTCGTTATTTCCAGTAATCTTGGTGCAGATTTTCAGGTGGTAATCTTACCTAAACTAATTTTTGTAATGATGGGTTATTCCATTTCTCAATTGATAGACAATTTAATAAGTCAGCCGTTAATCTTTGGTGCCAGTGTAAGATCGCATCCCTTAGAGATATTTCTTATTATCCTTATTTCAGGGCTTTTATTTGGAATCATTGGAATGGTAGTAGCAATTCCTTTTTATACTGCCTTAAAAGTGATCGCTAAAGAATCTTTGAGCGAATATAAAATCGTTAAAAGACTTACTAGAGATCTTTAAACCCACTTAGCTTGAACAAAGCACTTTTACATCCAGAAGTCCAAAAGTTTATTAAGGAACATCTGCACGAGGCCCTTACTAAACTTATTTTAAAAGGCTCCCCTTTTCCAGATGTTAGCATTCAAGAAATTGCAACACAGATCTCTGGATTAAAAAAGGCCAAAAACAAATTGCCTACATGGTTTAAAAATCAGGACATTCTCTATCCTCCTAATTTGAATTTAGAGCAAACGTCTTCAGAAATCACAGCAAAATATAAGAGCGAACTAATTAACGGTAGTACTTTAATAGATCTTACGGGCGGTTTTGGGATAGACGATTATTATTTTTCGAAGAAATTTGAGAAAGTGATTTATTGCGAGCTTAATAAAGAACTCTCTCATTTAGCAGCACATAATTTTAAGACCCTCGGAGCTTTAAATATCAAATCACATAATGGCGATGGATTAAAGATTTTAGCAGAACTAGACGAAAAAGTAGATTGGATCTATTTGGATCCAGCCAGAAGAGACGACTATGGAGGAAAAGTATTTCTTTTAGAACAATGCACGCCCAATGTCCCTGAGAATTTAAAACTACTATTTCAAAAATCAGATAGTATCTTAATAAAGTCTTCTCCTCTATTAGATCTTTCTGCCGGAATTTCTGAATTGAGGAAAGTAGTGGAAATTCATATCGTATCAGTAAATAATGAGGTTAAGGAGTTATTGTGGGTATTGAATAGAAATATTTCGAAGAAGATAAAAATCAAAACCATCAATATATCCAACAAAGAAACTCAGTGTTTTGAAGCACTTTTAGATGAAGAATCCGGACCATCAGCATATAGCCTCCCATTGAATTTTCTTTATGAGCCAAATCCGGCGATCATGAAAAGTAAGCTTTTTAGTGCCTTATCTTCTGAAACCAATACCTATAAACTACAATCTAATTCCCATTTATTTACTTCTGAAGAATTGCAGCCTTTTCCAGGGAGAAGTTTCGAGATCATAGACATTATACCATATAATAAGAAAGCTTTAAAAAGATCTCTAAAATTAAAAAAGGCAAATATTACTACGAGAAATTTCCCTAAATCTGTAAATGAAATTAGAAAAGAATTGAAGATTGAAGATGGTGGAAATGATTATCTCTTTTTCACAACCGATCTTAACAACGATAAAATTGTTGTGGTTTGTAGAAAAGTTAATAATCTCAAGGGATCTTAGACATCCCTCCTCGCGTCGGGATGACAAGCTATCGTCAAGCTGAACTCGTTTCAGCTTCAGTTTTATTTAATAGTTATTCACATTAAGATCCTGAAATAAATTCAGGATGACGTGATAGTGCGATTTGTCATTCAGAGCGCAACGCAGTGAAGCGAAGAATCTCAATGAAGTAAAATTCAACTTAAAAAGAGATCCCTCCTCAGGTCGGGATAACAAGCTATCGTCAAGCTGAACTTGTTTCAGCTTCTATTTTATTTAATAGTCATTCACCATGAGATCCTGAAATAAATTCAAGATGACGTAATAGTGCGATTTGTCATTCAGAGCGCAACGCAGTGGAGCGAAGAATCTCAACGAAGCAAAATCCAACTCAATAAGAGATCCCTCCTCTCGTCGGGATGACAAGGGATCGTCAAGCTGAACTCGTTTCAGCTTCTATTTTATTTAATAGTCATTCACATTAAGATCCTGAAATAAATTACCATTGACGTAATTCCAAGAATCTGGAATACACTCCCTCTGGTCGGTAAAGATCTGTTTAATTTTTAAGATTGTTCATTTTTTTGCGTGTCCAAAAAAACGAACCAAAAAAAGGACACTTTTTTGTAGGTGTTTCCAATTATGCTACCGCATAATTAGAACCGTACTTCCACGGCTAAATTTTCTCCAAGGCTTCGAAAATTTTACGCAGTGGAACTACTACACTTGCAAAAAAGAATTTCTTAAGAAGATAAACCTACTAGGAACAATCATATGTCAAAACCTCCGCTAGATAATTTTTTTTATCACAGGTCTCAGGATGACGTGATAGTGCGATTTGTCATTCAGAGCGCAACGCAGTGAAGCGAAGAATCTCAACGAAGCAAAATCCAACTTAATAAGAGATCCCTCCTCAAGTCGGGATGACAACACCATTTCATTCAGAGTGCAACGCAGTGGAGCGAAGAATCTCAACGAAGCAAAATCCAACTTAAAAAGAGATCCCTCCTCGCGTCGGGATGACAAGCTATCGTCAAGCTGAACTCGTTTCATCTTCTATTTTTTGCATAGTCCTTAAATAAAGATCCTGAAATAAATTCAGGATGACGTAATCAAATTCCTAACCTCTCAAATCAAGAAATAACACAGGTTTCCTACTTCCCGTTGGGTTCTTTAAACTGTTTATTTCAGTGTCACTCACCATTTCAATTTTAGGAATCACATGCAATCGG
The DNA here is from genome assembly GCF_007997295.1 of Gillisia hiemivivida. GTDB lineage: Bacteria > Bacteroidota > Bacteroidia > Flavobacteriales > Flavobacteriaceae > Gillisia > Gillisia hiemivivida. The sequence continues at coordinate 172,477 of NZ_VORY01000006.1, forward strand.
GTTTGAAAATGTTGATTTAGCTGCTCTTGTTCCAATTCAGATAATGAATTAGAAATTTTTACGAGCAATAGATCCATCTCAGTTTCATCTTTTTGTACAATGACTACAAAATTGGAAATAGTATTAAATTCTACAATTACATCTATAATATGCTGCGGGTATAGGCTAGTGCCTTTATATTTTATATGCTGTTTCTTTCTTCCCAAAACAGGGCTTAATCGCATTGTATTTCTACCACATTTACATATTTCGTTAATATAACTCACCATATCTCCTGTCGCAAAACGCAAGAGCGGCATAGTTTGTACTTGTAACGTGGTAACTACCAACTCCCCTATTTCTCCGATTTTTACAGGATTTCCAGCTTCATCTAAAACCTCTGTATAAACTAATTCAGGTTGAATATGATTTCCTGTATGATGTTCACATTCCGTAAAGGCTGTAGCCATTTCTGTAGATGCGTAGGTAGAGAATAATTCTATATCCCAAAGCTCAGTGATCTTTCTGCCCAAAGCATTCAATTCAAAATTCTGATCTCTTAGAGGTTCTCCTATACAAATAGCCGCTTTTATAGATGATTTCTTATAATCTATTCCATTCGACACTGCGTATTCTATCATTTTCAATAAAAATGAAGGTACTGCTACCAAATAATTCGGTTTAAAGCGCTCTATAGAATCCCATTGTAAATGTGGTAATCCACTTCCAGTTCTAATAATTCCTGCACCAAGCTTCCTTAAACCTAAGAAATAAGCCATACCTGCAATAAACCTTCTGTCCAACGTAGTAGTAATTTGAACTTTATCTCCTTTTAAAATACCTGCAATTTTAAAAGATTGCATTTCATTTATTGCTAGCCTTTCCAGATCAGCTTCATTTAATAAGAAATTTACAGGATTCCCTAAAGTGCCAGAGGTAGTAACATAATCTATAACATCTTCACTGGGAACACACAGGAAATCCTCATTAAATTGCTGAAGATCTTCCTTAGTTGTAACCGGGATACGCTTTAGATCGGCTTCTGTTTTAATTTCACTCACATCTATAGCATGCACTTTAAAAAGCTGCTTGTAGAATTTAGAATTCTTTTGAAGATATAGCAACTGCTTTTGTAATTCTAACCATTGTATTCTTGCAATTTTCTCTATAGAGGAAGTTTGAATGGGAGTCATATTTTATAATTTACGAGTGCTTTTAGCAATCATTTTTTCAAGATAATTAAGGTCGGTTAAGCTAGTAACTTCCCTCATTTTAGCTTGTTTAAAATATATAATTGCTTTTTTATATTTTTTTTGTTGAAAATAATAATCCCCAGCCAAGGCAAATCCTTTCCAATAATTTGGATTTAGCTGAATCAATTTTTCGATATCTTCAGTTTTTACAAGTTTTTGATGTGAAACCAGCTCATGAAGTTTACTATATAAAACCCTATATTCTTCATAATCTCTAAACTCTTCAGAATAAATAAATTCATCTGCAGGAATGGTTTCCGAAGCATTCATCACACTTTTCAGATTAGAACCCTTTTCAAAGATTTCGAAAGCATTATCAAGATCGTAAGCTAAGAAAGCTCCTAACTGATAAGGATTTGCGCTTACCCATACTTTTCTTTCTTCAGGTTTAAAAATAATTCCATGATGCGCAAGAAGCTGGTTGATTGCTTTTTCATTTCCAAAGCCCAAATCTACGCCTTCAAGACCTTCTTTATTTCTCAATATCGCTGCAGCCTTTTCTGGATTCAAAGAGTTATTAGTAGCCAGTAACTCCTTCATTCTATCATATCTATATTGTGTATGACTTTCTAAAATTGATTCAGAATTTCTTCTATCGTCTTTAAACACTTCACTCTGAAAATGATTACTACATATAAGCTGATCTGAATTTGGAACTTCAAATACTCCAAAATTATCCGGGGATACTTCAATTAAAATTGCTTTATTTTCTGAAGCGCTACCAATCATAATAGATTCAGATACAAAAACTTCTCTTTTTTGAGCTATTGCAATGGCCTCCTCAGTATTTTCTGCATATTGCAAGATCTCTCTAGCCACAAGTGAAATTGGTGTTTTTGCAATAAGTGGGATTTTAGATTTCCCAGCATTTATAGTAACAGTGAGCCCTTTTTCGTTCATTCCGCTTACCACTCCTATCATTCCTCCCCAGGTATACATCATAAATTTATGACCTGCCTCTGGGTTTACAAAGGCTACTATTTTTTCTTCAGCAAATTCATCACCCGCATAAAAATCGAAATTTCTACCTAATAATAAATCTCCATCTTCGGTTTTAGAATCCCAAGCAGCAAAAGAGGTGCAACCAACTAGCATTAAATCTTGTAATGCATGTCCAATATCGTGAGCTCCATGTAAATAAAGCATTCGCACATAAGCGGGAGCAAAAGAATTGTATTTGGGTAATGCGAATCTTGAGATCCCGTAAATCTCTTGTTTGTACTCCTCTGGGACATGTAGATAGATCTTCCGGTTAAACCAGCCAATTGTTTTGGATAAAAATTTCTGATAACCAGTAGAGGGAACCAGTGATTCTATCCTGGTCATAAAAGCAGTCTCTTGCTTATGTATCAACTCGCGGGTAAGAGAACCATTTATAATCCCTCTTTCCAAAGCATCTCCTTCTATATATAATTCCCAGATTCCATATTTGTTCTTTAAAAGGATATTATTTCCAATAGTATAAAGACTGTCATTATGCTTTGTTCGTAGGGTGTCTATATTTTCTATCCCGGAAATATCAGGCCTATTCTGCATATTTCTATTAATCCCACAAGAGAATTGTAGAAGAATAATGAAAAGAAAAGCCCCTAAGCGAATTATAATCAGTTTCATTTTTCGGCTTTTAAACCATTCTTTGAAGCAAGATCACTCCATTTTGGCGATAATGAATCTCAAAATTTGAGTCTACGATCCATTGATATGCGTAATCTTTATCTAAAATTATCACTTTTTCAACTTGTTTAGCAACTAATTTATGGATCTCTTTTTCAAATAATTTATTGGAAGATTTGCAGATCACAATCGACTTGAATTCAGAGAAATTCTCAGGGAGTTCGTTTTCAAAGTTTAATTTTTCAGATTGAGCTGCGTAACAATTGTTTGCAATTTGAAGTTTTTCAAGATCTAATTCTAAGCCGGTCACTAAATTTTCAGGATTCTTAAAATGCAGATAAATTGACAATAATCCAAAATCTGAATAAAAATGAAGAATATTTTCATTGTCAAAAAATTCAGCAACTTTAAGATAGCGATCTTTATTCTTTTCAAAATCTTTTTTTACCAATCTATATATCTTCTTATATCTATAATTAGCAATTATCTCTTTTTTGAAATACAATTTATCCTTAGTAGAATTCTTATTGAAATTAATAGCCAATCCTAATGCAGTATAGGGAGCTAAACCTTTTTCTCTAGGTCGAATAAACAGAAAATCAAAGATCGCACCTTGCAAAATGAATGCAACGGAGACTGCCGAAAATACCCCAATTATAGATACGATTGAAATTGATCTCAAGGCAGGATGCTTAGCAAAGAATAATGCTCCAATCCCTAGCAAAGTTGTAATTACTGAAAGCAATATGGAAGTGCGGTAGGTTTTAAGCACTTTGGTTCCGAATTCATATTCCTTCAAAAATGCATTAGTGATAAAAATGCTATAATCCAGACCTAATCCAAAGATGAATGTAGATATTATAATATTTAAAATATTGAATTCTATATTAAAGAAGGCCATCATTCCTAAAGCGATCACCCAAGTAATTCCTATGGGTAGCAGTGTTAGAAAACTTAAAACAAACGATCTATAGCAGATTAAAAGAATTAGAAAAACAGCAATTATTGAATAGCTGATAAGTTGATTAAAATCATTCTTTAAATTCCCTAAGAAACTCTGATTTAACTGCTTTCTATCTATTACCACCACGTTTTTAGACTCCTTTAAAGTTGATAGAATTTCTTCTGAAGTTTCTGGATCTAAATTTATAGAAGTAGTTACTGTTGCAAGATCTTGTTTAGAAGATAAAAAATCGTCCAGATATAAGGTCTTTGTTTCCCTATAATCCTCTAGATAAATAGGGTCAAAATCTTTAGAGATTTGATCATACAGGCTTTCAAAACTTTCTGGTCTAAATCCGAATTCTGAAGATTCAGTAATCAATGTAGATTTAAGTTTTTCTTGCCGCTCTTGAGTCCAGAAATCTTTCCATTTATTAATTTTCTCTTGTTGCGTGTTTGTGGAAAGCACCACTCCCCCAATACTACTAAAACCTTCAATTTTTCCAGAATCCTTAAGAATATTTAGTTTCTCATAAAGTTCATTATTGGCTTCAAGAGCTTCATCTGTAGTATTTCCATAGGTTACCAGATAGATGGATTTTGCTGCGTTTCCGGCAATAGACTGAACTTGCTTTTCAGCTTGTTTAATCTCTGTTGGTTCAAAATTAATTGCTGAAAGATCATTATTGAATTGAACTTTTGTAAAATAAAAAAGACTAAAAACAAACAAGCCTAAGATCGCTATTACCAGAAATGATTTTTTATGGTAGGCTATTCCTGCAATTTTATCTATAAAAGTCTCCTTTGTATTTACATTTCCCTTTGGGACCCTATACAAAATGGGGATAAGTATGAGGGCAACTACAGAAGCTACCAAAACACTTACAGCAGCAAATATTCCCAGATCATTCAAAGCCTCACTTTTCACGAATAACAGACATAAAAATGCAACTGCGGTTGTACCGCTACTCATTAAAATAGGCCCGGTAACATCTTTATATAATTGAGGGAGGTCATTATTATTCTTATAGTGCGTGAGAATATGCAAGGCATAATCTAAACTGATTCCCAACAAAATAGCTCCAATTCCTACTGAAATAGCCGAAATACTTCCTTTGAATATATATAAAACTGCAATGGCTGTTATTGCACCTATGATGCTAGGAACAAATAATATCAGTGGAATATAGATCCTTCTGTAATAGAAAATTAAAAGCAGTAATAGAACACCACTAGCAAAACCAAGAGTTAATTTAATATCTTTTTTAATCTGGTTTGCATTAGCTACAGAATATAATACTCCGCCAAAGAACTCTGCATTCACGAATGAATATTCAGCATTCAATGAGTTTTGGATCTCTTTTAATTTTTCAATAAAAACAGTATTCTTATCTGTTTCTGAAGATGGAAAAGTTGGAGATAGAAATAACAATAAATGTTTTTCATCTTTTGTTAGCAGAAAACTATTATATAATTTGAAATCATCCCCTACCTGTAATTCTTCTAGTTTTTTTAAACCTAGATTCGTGAAAGAAAGCGGATCTTTAAAAATAAAATCCTTGGTTACAAGACCGGTTGGAGAAATAATGCTTTTATAATCATCTTTTAATCGTTGCTGAATAGTATCTAATTCGAGTCGATTATTTATTGCTTCATAATCTGAATTATTTAAGAATAAAGGCAAATTATTATAGACAAAATCATAGATCTCCAAGATCCCTTCTTCTGGTACTTTTCCCTGAATATTTTTCACATATTCCGGAAGATCAGAATTTATAGTATCTATAAAGCGTTGTGCATATTTAGTAAGTTCCTCTGGAGAGCTTTTTCCTGAAGTAGAGGAAATAGTAACGATAATTTTATCTGAAAATTCAGTTTGATCCAAGACTCTTTTAAGCACATCCTGCTGCGCACCTTCAGGAATAAGGCTGGTAATATCTTCTTCTAAATTTATTTTAGAAGCCAAAAAAGATAACAAGGATAAGATCAGGATTCCTGAAAATATCGCGAGATATTTATGTTGCTTTAAATACTGGTTAAAGTTGAACATTTATGGCTTGATAACCTGTTTTAGATTAGTCATCGAAAATAAGAAATAAAAGACAATCCACAGTATTAAAGAGGTGAATGCTGCCAAAGCCATACTTCCTATAATATATTGCCATAAACCATTGAATATTTCTGTGGAAGAATCAAAATCAGATAAGCTCAATCCCAAATTATACCCATTTCCTGTGACCACAGAACCTGCCTGATAACTCGCGTAAATGATTATTGGTATAAGCGGTGGAATACTGATGTTGGAAAACAGAAAAGCAATTACCTTATTTAATTTAAAGCTAGCTGCAAGTACAAAAACTAACAAAGTATGTAGTCCCCAAAATGGTGAAATCCCAACAAATACGCCAAGTGCAATAGCTGCTGCTTTTTTATGTGCAGGTTCTTGACTTTTTATAACATCTTCATTCCAGAATTTTTTAAAGCCTTTGTCCTTAAAATCTTGATATTTGTTTCTAGGATGAATATATAGAAAACTCACCAATACAAACCACATATATAAAAATACGATTCTAACAATATCTTCAAAAGGCCTAAAATGAGAAACCCGGTCTGCTCCTTCTTGATATAGAACTTTTATAGGAATGTTCTTTACCTCTACTTTTCGCCAGACAGCTTTTACGATCACCTCAATCTCAAACTCGAATTTTCTGGTATAAAGAGGGATATTATTAACTATTTCTAAAGGATAAAGTCTATAGCCACTTTGAGTATCATGTAATTGATTCCCGGTAACTACCATATACCAAAAGTTAGAGAATTTATTCCCAGTAGAACTTTTCATAGGAATTCCATCTTGCCCCATGTTGCGATCTCCTACTAACAATAGTTCTCTATCATTTTTCCCTTTTTTCTCTAACTCAGTTAGAAAAACATCAAGATCATCGGCATAATGCTGACCATCTGAATCTATAGTAATGGTATATTTATAACCAGCTTTTACAGCTAATTCAAAGCCTTTCTTAAGCGCGGTTCCTTTTCCTTTGTTTGTAGGACTATTAAAAATAGTCAGTTGAGAAAATTGACTTAAAATATTGACGGTGTCATCTATAGAACCATCATTAACTATAATTATATTATTGGTGTACACCAAGACATCCTGTATAACTGAAGCTAATGACTTTTCGTTGTTATAGGTTGGTATCACTACACAACACTGTAAAGCATCAAATCTGGATTGGAATATAGGTGAAGCACTCAAACAGTCGAAATTTAAAAAAACAAAAGTATCGTTTATAAATGGAACCGTTTAGCAGTGATGGATTTAATTATGTTAAGAAATAGGCTTGTAAGTAGCGCTGATCTTTAAGGAGATAGTATCATTCTGTTTAGCAATTCCTTTAAGCTTTAAAATTCCATTTTCAGAGACTATAGAAGATTGCAATATTAGCTTTTCACAAATATTAGGATCTACAACTGCCATAAACTTGACATTAGCAGCGGTTGCCAATTGCAACTTTTTATTAGACCTTCGCTCTGCTTCTTCCTTGAATAGTTGCATTAAAATAACTCCCGGAGTTACAGGTCTATCTGGAAAGTGTCCTCTATATAGATCATGATCCTTATTTATCTTTACTTCAGTTATAAATTCTCCTGCTAGTTCTGTTGAACTTACTACTGAATAAAAATCTTTTAAAAGCATATACTATCTATTTAGAAAAGCTAAAATAGATAGAAATTTGATTCTGATACTAAGACTTGATGATTTTTAATTCTGAAAAACTGTGGGATGTATAGGTTGATTAAACCTGATGTTTTTAAAATCGATCTCAGTATAATCTCCAGATGCTTCTATAAGTCTCACGGTGATCACTACGAAGTTCCTATCAAATAGCAGGACTATTTGGTTGAACATCTCTCTTATGGTCGCGTCTTTTGGGACAATAACCGCAGAGATAAGATTCGTAGTTTTAAAATAAGAAACGTCATAATTCTTTTTATCTTCTAGTAACTTACCATTAATACTGCCTGAGATTAATGTGACTAACTTTTCGAAAAGCTTATTAGATTTGAGATCGGTTACAGATTTATAACCATCGTCATCAATAAAAAGTTTACTGTCTTTAAATAATATCTTATAATTATAGGGTTGTTTATACTCCCATTTAAGTATGTCTGGAGCCAGGTAATATAATCTACCACTACTAATTGCGGCACCTTTCATCATTTTAATATACTTCGTCTGGAGGAAATCACTAGACAAACTTTCCAAGGCGTCTGAACGCTTAGAAACAATTTCTTTGAATTTAATGGTTTCCGCTTCCGTCAAAGGAGTTTGCGCAAATGTTGCAACCGAAATAAAAAAAACAGCTAGTTTAAGAATACGCATTTAATTGAAATAAATTATCTACCCTAACGGATCTATAATTGTTGGTTTGCAAAAATAACAACAATTGTTCCAAGATTTCTACCGTTTGTAGATTGTTATCGTGTAATAAAATGACATCTCCGGGTTTTATATTTTTAATGATCCTTTTTAAAATAAAATTCTTAGAATTCAGAATGGCATCATAAGACCGCAAATTCCATCCAATAACCTGATGTCCTGTACTGTTCAATGCTCTTTGCACCTTTGGATTAATAATTCCAAAAGGGGGTCTAAAGGTTTTTAAGTTGATTCCTCCGACCTCGAAAGCAATCCTATTACAGCTATTAATTTCTTCAATAATTTGATGAGTCCTCAAAAAACCCATTTTTCGAGTATGAGAAAATGTATGATTTCCTACTAAATGCCCCTCTTGAAGTATCTTCTGAAAGATCTCAGGGTTCTCTTGAATCTGCTTGCCAATGCAAAAAAAACTTGCCTTTGCATTATACTTCTTCAGTAAAGCTAATATTTCTAAAGTATTCTCCACCGGACCATCATCAAAAGTAAGTGCTATTTCCCTATTTGTTATTGCTGGATTGTTGTTATATGCCTTCACAAAAAAGTTCCATTGAACATTTGATGAGATCAGTAATAAAAAGAATAGATATGCTAGAACAGCGATCAACAAGATCCAAATGGAGATGAATTCAAAAAACACCAAGAGTACTCCAATAAAGAATAAGAGAATAACTACGATATTAAATGGTTTGTAGCTCAAGGTTTTTGTAACAAGATTAGGCTATGGTTCGTATTCGAGGACAAGTTATATAAAAGTATGTTTTTGGGGTTTGCACCATATATAGCATTAAGTTTTAAAATAGCTGGAATTTGCTGCTTTTTAAAAATCAGACAACTCAACCAAATAGCAAAACCGGTTACTGTTTTAAAATCTCCTGATAGATGTTTATACGCGAGCTGGCAAGTTTCAGAAAATATCGTGTTTTGTAACTCATCATAAACCTTATCTTGCTCTAAATCTCCGTTTTTTCCAAGAAAAACAATATCCAAATCCTGTGATCTCAAGCTATTTTTTAATAGAAATTCCGTGATTTTTTCTGAAATCTCAATAGATGATTCGGCTTTAAAATTAGTCACGCCTTTTAGTTGAGCATACGAATCCTTTATATTTTCAGTAGTTAAATTAAAGAAAAAAGCTCCTTCAGAAGTAATAGTTCCTTCAGATTTCTTTGAGAACAGACTTAAATTTTCTATTTCTTCTTCTTTTAGAAAACCATTCAAATAGCCAAAAGAAGTGATCCTATTAGAAACTTCATCTACACCTCCCACCAAAACTGAATTTAAAGAGGGTTTTTCATTTAGTAATAATACGGAATCTATTAAAGCAGATTCCAGAGAAGCACTTTCTTGAGAATAAGTAACATTATATCCGGAACACTTCAAATTCAAAGCGATCTGCCCTCCTACTGTATTGTGGGTAGATTGGATAAAAGAGGTAGGAGTTAATAATTCCTCTTGTTGAGAAAGCATGCTTTCCAAAAACTTCTCTGTATCCTGTTTACAGCCTTCGCCCGTTCCTGTAATAATAGCATCTGGAAGCTCTACATTTGCATCTTGCAAAGCCATTTTGCCCGCAGTAAGGCCCATTTTAATTACCTGTGACATTCTTCTTAATGCCATAGCCGGAATGTATTCTTTGAAATTTGGCGAGATCGCCTGAAATATATTAGAATTATATATGATTGGTTTTTCTAAAAAAATGCTTTCTTCAGTTTGAGCAGATATCGCTCCAATCCCAATTATATAAACAGTTCTACTCATTTTTACTGAAGATTAAGGACGTACAATTTCCTCCAAAACCGAAAGAATTAGACAATACATAATTAACAGTTTTATTCTGCAATTCAGTTATTGGGAGTAATCCTGATTCCTTCATTGGTTTCGAAAAATTCAAATTGGGAAAAATTAAATTATTTTGAAGAGATAAAATACTAAACACTGCTTCCAAAGCTCCTGCAGCAGCTAAGGTATGGCCTGTAAAGGCTTTTGTAGAACTAAGATCTGGAATTACAGATGTAAAAAGCTGCTTAATAGCATTAGTCTCTGAAAGATCATTGTTTCTGGTGGCAGTTCCATGTGCATTGATATAATCTATATTTTCAGCACCGATTCCAGCAACTTCAAGTGCATCTTTCATTGCTTTATAGGCGCCCTCCCCCGTTTCAGAAGCGGCGGTTTGATGATAAGCATCATTTGCATTTCCGTAACCAAGTACACGACCTATAATTCTTTTATCCTTTGCTAAATTTTCAGCTTCCAAGACTAAATAAGCAGCCCCTTCTCCCAAATTCAATCCGTTTCTGGAATCATCAAAAGCTTTGCATTTTTCTTCAGAAAGGATTTTTAAAGAATTGAATCCGTTTAGAGTGAATTTTGTAAGACAATCTGTTCCTCCCACAATTACACGATCTAATTCCCCTGCCTTAATGAGTCTTGCGCCAAGCATAATTGCATTCGCACCAGAAGAGCAGGCTGTGCTAATAGTAGTTGTAAAACCTTTTATATTAAGGTGTTCTGAAATCTTATTTGTAGTAAATCCGGGATGTTGAGCAGGGATAAATTGATGATGGGCATCAGAACTTTCGTATTCTAAATAATATTTCTCTGTTGCATCCATTCCACCCACACTAGAACCAGAAATAAAACCTGTAGTAAGTAACTCCTTTGCATTCAAACCAGAAGACTTTATAGCCTCTTTAGCTGCAATTATTCCTAGAAGTGCAGCACGTGTATAGGAGCGATTATCTGCTAATTGAAGTTTATTTTCAAAATCGAGATTGAGAGTTTTTACTTCTCCTACAGGAAGACTGGTATGCTTAGTTTTTAGCATTTCAGGAAAGCAAATCCCATCCTGAGCTTTAATTAAGGCGTTAAAATTCGCCTCTACTCCGTTGCCAAGAGCTGAAATAATTCCCATTCCTGTAATGGCAACTCCACTATTCATAGACTATTTAGTTCGGTGAGATTCTATATATTCTGCCATTTTATTAATGGAAATAAAGATTTCTTTTCCTTGATTGGGATCGGTTAATTTAATTCCGTAATCTTTCTCTAGTAACACAATTAATTCCAACGCATCAATAGAATCTAGTCCCAATCCGTCTCCAAAAAGTGAATCATCGTTATCTATATCTTCTATAGATAATTCTTCAAGGTTAAGTTGTTCTATAATACTTTGTTTAAGCTCTGTGCGTAAATCACTCATTTTCAAATCTGTATAATTCCTCTAAGTTCTCTTTGGTAAACGGGATCTCTCCATTATTTGAAACCAAGCACAAAAGTACATCATATTGGTCATTTTTCAGTTCTATCCACCCACAAACCACACTGGAGGCTTTTCCTGAATTCAGTAATGTTTCCGAATAATCCACTAACAAATCGGCATTGAATTTATCTTCAATAAAAAACACATTCTCGCTTTGAAGTTTATGTTTAATACTTATTTCCCCAAGAACTATATTTGGCAAGGTATACACAAAAACTGCAGGAGAAACAATGCTTTCCATAGATTTTACATGTTTCATATCTACATCATGGCTTGAAGAAGCATTAGAAAAAACCAAAGCGGTATCTGCATTAAAATGTTGACTCCTTAGTAGTACCGATGAACCTAGAATCCCCAATTTACATAGAGAATCCATCTTATGATATTTTGGATATCTCAGCGCCAATTTCTTATAGGAGTCTTTTAAAAATTGAGAGAGATCAATTTTAGAATCAAAAGATAGAATAGATTCCCTTTTCAAAAAGATCTCCTCATTTTTAATCCTAATAGAATTTGTAATAAATTGATTTCTAGCTTTATCCATTAAAACTCTTTTTTAATATCATTGCTAAATTACAACCACCAAAACCAGAAGCTGTTTTTAATGCAGTTTTAAGTTCTTTCTTTTCTATTTTCTGAATAATATTAAGAGGTTTTGAAACTCCTAATTCTTCAAAATTAAGCGAAGGATATAATTCATTATTAAGCAATGAATGTTTTGTAAGAATGGTTTCTAATAAAGCCGAAGCACCTAAAGTATGTCCATAAAAACCTTTAAAACTATTTACAGGAACATGGGCTAAGGCTGCTCTATTAAAGGCCACAGCTTCCATTTCGTCATTAAATATAGTAGCAGTGCCGTGAGCAGATAAATAATCCATCTCTGAAGCTGATAGTTTTGATTCTTTTAAAGCCTGCTGTATACTTTTATATAAACCTTCACCGGTTCTGGAAGGCGCGGAAATATGATTGGCATCATTTGTTGAAGCATCTCCGATCAAACTAACAGAATCACCTTCCCTTTTATTATTACTCACCAAAATTGCCGCTGCTGCTTCTCCCAAACTAATGCCATCTCTGTTCTTTGAAAAGGGTTTACAAGGAGTAGCACTTAATGCCTGAAAAGATTGAAATCCAGAGGTTACAAAGTCCGAAACTAAGTCTCCGGCAACAACTATGGCATTATTAAACTTCCCAGCTTGTATAAATCTTTTGGAAATTGCAACTGCAAGTCCCCCGGAAATACAGGCGTTAGAAACAATAATTGGCTTAAGTTTAAAGCCAAAGAATTCTTGAATAATCTTGGCCAAGGAATTTAACTTTGCCCGATCCTTAGAAAAATTTTGTGGATTGCCAAACAGATCTATGTTCCCTTTAGTACTTGAAATGATAAGTGCTGTTTCCGATAGATCTAATTGATTATTATTTAGAACACTTTGAGTTGCAAGCAACATCATTTGCTCCAGTTTGGTGAATTTTGTAGCATCGCCTATAATAGAAAAATTATCTGCTAATAAGGCCGCTTCGATTATTCCAGCATAAAACCCTCCATTTTGAAACCTTAAGTTTTCATGGAATTGAAGACCAGAATTCCCAGCTTTCATCGCTTTTATATTTTCTGAAGTAGAAAAACCAAGTGGAGAGATAATTGAATCTTCCTGTAATAAAATATCCATCATTTAGATCAAGCCCAATTTCTTTTTCCAATCTAAGAAAAATGATGGATTAATCAGCACAAGTTCTCTGCTTTCATTTAGAAAAACCTGAGTTGTTTCACCAATACAAACCAATCTATCTTTTTTAAAGATATTATAAGTAAATACAAGTTTTGCAGCATCTACTGGCTGGAAGCTTGTTTCTACTTCAAAAGTGTCGCCATATTCTAAAGGCAATTTATGCTCACAACTAGATTTTACTATAGGAGTTGCATAACCACGATTTTTCATGTCTAAATAAGAAATTTCATGTTGAATGCAGAAATCCTCACGTCCCTCTTCAAAATACTTTAAATAATTCCCGTGCCAAACGATCTGTAAAGGATCACATTCATTGAACCTTACCTTGAGTTGAATTCGGGATTTAAGGATGTTTGAGGACATTTATTCTACCGTTACTGTTTTCATTTCTGAAGTTGCTACAACTTTTCCATTTTCATCTACTGTTTCAGCAACTACAAGGGTCACACCCATTATTTCTTTTAAAATTTCAACATTTGTAACAAGCTTGGTGGCCGCCTTAGGCAAAGATCTTATTTCAATAGTCTTTATAGCGCCAATAAAACCTGTTTTCGGCTTATCTAAACCAGATAAAAAACCTTGGTACCCACGATGTAAAGACATACTCTGCGCCATATGTTCGATAAGACCCGCTTCAGACAAAAATCCTTCTTCCACCAATATATTATCTACCGGGATTGCAAAGCCTGTTTTTCCTGTAAGTGCCGTATATTCAAATAATGAATCTACCATCACAAAAGGTGGTTTCTGCGGGATAAGTTGAATAATTCGTTGAGGATCTAGAATAGGTTCTATTAGTAAGTTTTGCTCCATAAATTTTAAAATCAATAACCTCGATACAAAGTCTACGAGGAAAAATGAGTAATATTTAATATCTTAAAATAACCATCAGGTTAAATAAACAAACCCTCTATGAGGGGTTGAAATCATTCCAATAATCATAATAATTATACCACTGATGCGGGTATTTTCTCACCATCCCTTCCAAGTCTCCAAGATAGGCTTTTATTAATTCTTTTGGAGAGTCAGACGTACCTTCAAAAGGTCTTGCATAAAAATGATAATGAAAATCTTTTTCCCTCATTATATGAACAAATAATACAGGTATTTTGTTACGTGTTGCAAGTTTAAAGGGACCCTGCGGGAATTTTGTAGGTTTACCAAGTAATTCTTCAGTATATGTTTTAGCGTCTTTGTAATACCTATCTGCTGCAAAAACCAAAAGCTCATTTTTCTTTAAAGCTTCATTCATCAGGAAAATATGAGAAAGATCATCATTTAAAACAATCGTTTTAATGCTGGTTTTTCCTGTAACAGATTCTAAATAATTCTTTATCTCTTCATGTTCCAGGTCGGTTATTATAAGGTTTACAACTGCAGAGTCGTGCTTATCACTAAAGAAATGCTGCGCTAAATTAAAATTCCCAATATGTGCAGTTAGTAGGATTCCCCCTCTTTTCTTCGCCAGAATCTCATTAATGTGGTGGATGCCATCAAATTCGAAACTATATTTTTTCTTTAATCCTGAACCTATAGCGATCCTATCCAATTGAATTCTTCCAAAGGTGAAATAACTTCTATATACCTGAAATATTGCACTTAAAGCTGAATAATTCAATCTTCTTCGGAAGAGATAGTAAGTGCTTTTAGTAGAGTTAAAAGAAAAAATCATAAAATAAGCAGCTACAAAAAGGAGCACAAAATAAGAAGCATAAAGGCCAAAGGTCTTTATAATAAATACATAGATCCTAAACCCTAAAACGGTTCCTCTAGATTGCCCTTTCCATTCTGCCATAATAGTTTAAGAATACAAACCGCCATTTATATTGATCACCTCTCCAGTTATGTAGGATGATTTTTCTGAAGCAAGAAAAGAAACAAGATTTGCAACTTCCTCTGTTTCCCCAAACCTGTTTAAGGGGATCATTTTTTTAAGACTGGCTTCATCAAAATCTGCTGTCATATCAGACTTTATAAAACCGGGAGCAACCGCATTTACGGTCACTTTTCTTTTACCTATTTCTTGAGCTAAAGCTTTTGTTGCTGCTATTACAGCTCCCTTTGCGGCAGAATAGTTTACTTGACCAGGATTTCCCTTAAGCCCCGAAAGTGAAACTATATTAATAATACGGCCATAGCGCTGAGTTAGCATATTTTTTAAAACTGCCTGAGAGCAATTATAAAATCCGTTAAGAGATGTATTTATAACCGATCGCCAATCTTCAGGTTTTGTCCAGATAAATAGACCGTCCTTTGTAATACCCGCGTTATTTATAAGTACTTCAATAGTGTTTTCAGGGTTTTTAATCGCCCATTCTTCCAGTAATTGAGAAACTTCTTCGGTATTAGAAACATCAAATTTTAAAAGTTCACAACGAACTTGCTTCGCAACAATGAGTTTTTGAGTTTCTAGTGCAGCATTTTCATCAGAATGAAAATTCAGTAAGATATTATAGCCTAGATCTTCAGCCAGTTTTAGGGCAATTGCTTTCCCAATTCCTCGTGATCCTCCAGTTACTAAAGCATATTTTAATTTCATTGCAAAGTTTTATTCCTTCATTGAGGGTTTGATTCCCTGAGGCTCTTAATTATTTCAATAATTGACTTCAGCAAATTTTATAAGCATCCTGATTTTTAATGAACTCCTTAATTATTTCCTGAGTTTTATAAAGTGGCAAATCCTCTTTTATCTCTGGAACTAATTTATTTAATATTTCAAATTTTTCGCGAGTTACTGTTGATAAGCTTTCTTTTATCTCAAGATGTCTCAATGCTTGCACTATAGTTATCAACTCGACGCTTAAAACTTCAAAAGCATTATCTATAACTGTTTTAGTAACATTAGCAGCGTTGGTGCCCATACTTACAATATCCTGATTATCGTTATTGCTTGGGATACTGTGCACATACATAGAGTTGGAAAGCATCTGGTTCTCTGCTGTAGTAGAAACAGCGGAAAATTGAGCGCCCTGCATTCCGAAATTAAGCCCTAGAACTCCTAAATTCACAAAAGGTGGTAAAATATTATTAAGTCGGTCATTCAAAAGGTAATTCAACTGCCGCTCTGCTAGCATAGTCATTTTTGTCACTACCAACTTAAGCTTGTCCATTTCTAGCGAGACATAATCTCCATGAAAATTGCCTCCATGATATACCTGTTTTCTTTCCACATCTATAATAGGATTGTCGTTAGCAGAATTCACTTCTTCAATCAAGATCTTCTGGGTGTTTTCAATTGTATCGTAAACAGGTCCTAAAATCTGAGGCACACAGCGTAAACTATAATATTCCTGAACTTTTTCTTCAAAATATTCGCTTTCAGGATTTTTCCCACTGTATAAATGTTCATTTCTATCGCGGGTTAAGGAAGAATCTTTTAAATGATCTCTCATTTTTGAAGCCACTTCCTGCTGCCCAATATGAAGCTTCGTATCGTTTAATTCTGAAGATAAATGATCGTCATACGCCTCAACAATTTCGTTGATTGCTGAAGAACAGAAGATAGACCAATTAAGTAACCTTTTGGCATAAATAACATTTACGATCCCGATCCCCGTCATTGCGGAAGTTCCATTCATCAAGGCTAAGCCTTCCCTTTGCTCTATTTTAATTGGTTTTATATTTTCTTCTGAAAAAATTTCTGCTGTCCTTCTTTTCACTCCTTTATAATAAACTTCACCTTCCCCAATAAGCACCAAAGCCAAATGTGCCAACTGCACCAGATCGCCTGATGCTCCTACCCCGCCGTGTTCAAAGATCAAAGGGGTGATATCATTATTTATAAGTAGCTGCATAGTTTCTACTACAGAAGTATGCACTCCAGATTTCCCCAATGCCAAGGTATTCAATCTAGCCAACATCAAAGATTTTACATATAAAGGCTCCATAGGTTTCCCCATTCCTGAAGCATGACTTCTTATAAGATTGTATTGTAATTTTTGCCTGTCCTTGTCTTTGATCTTGTACTGAGCCATCGGTCCAAATCCAGTGTTTACTCCATAAATAACTTTATTCTTGGAAAACTCCTCTAAAAACTTAAAGCTTATGGACATTCTCTCGATAACTGAAGGATCCAAAGTTATCTTTGAATCTTCAAAAAGGACCTCATAGAAATTTCTAAAATCAAGAGCAGTTGTAATTTGGAGCATACGATAGAAATCCGGGATTATTAGTAGTGTATCCTTTGAAGGAACTGTTAATTCTCTTAACAAATGTACTATATTTACAGCGCAAATGAAATGGAATGAAAAAGGAAATTTCAGAAATTCTTATTATTGGTGCGGGTCCTTCAGGAATGGTCTCTGCCTCTTATCTTCATAATCAAGGAATAAAGGTTTTGGTAGTAGAAAAATCTATTTTTCCGAGGTTTCAGATTGGGGAGAGTTTAATACCTCAATGCATGGATAATCTGGAAGAAGCCGGGTTATTAGAAGCTGTTAAAGAAGCTGGTTTTCAAAAGAAATTTGGAGCGCGTTTTATTAAAGATGAGAAAATAGGAGAATTTGATTTCTCTGAAAAACATGGGGATGGCTGGGACTGGACCTGGCAAGTACCCAGAGCAGATTTCGACAACTGTTTAGCATTAGAGGCTCAAAGGAAAGGCGTTCAAATCTTGTTTGATACCGAAGTAATAAATGTTGAATTTGAAGGCAGTAGTTCTAAAACTATTGTAAAAAACTCAAAAGGAGAACTTATAGAGATCCAAGCAGATTTTATTATAGATTCCAGTGGTTTTGGACGAGTTTTAGCCAAACAATTACAACTAGAAGCAACACCACAGATTGCTGCCCATTCCTCAATTTTCACTCATATAGAAGAGGCTGACCGCCCTAAAGGAAAAGAAGGGGAACTTATAACTTTTGAAGTTTTAGAAACTCAAGTCTGGTTTTGGTATTTCCCGTTTTCTAATGGCAATTCCAGCTTAGGCTTTGTAGCTCCTACCAAATGGTTCGAAAAATTTTCAAAGGATTCTGAAATAGCTATGAAGGAAATGATAGGGAAATTGAAGTTCTATAAAGACCGATTTGAAGCTTACGACTTTTTATTTAAGCCTATTAAAGTAGATAATATAAGTAGAAATGTCACTCAACTTTATGGAGATGGCTACGTACTTACGGGAAACAGTGCTGAATTTTTAGATCCGGTTTTTTCCTCGGGAGTTTCTTTTGCGACCGCCTCTGGCTTATTAGCTGCCAAACTAATTATAAAAGAAAGAAATGGTTCCGAAGTTGATTGGGAAACAGAATATGTTAAATATATCAAAGAAGGGGTGAATGTATTTTCAACTTATGTAAAAGAGTGGTATTCTGGAAATCTTCAAAAGATAATTTTTCATCCTAATCCTAATCTGGAAATAAAAAAACAGATCTGTGCTGTTTTAGCAGGTTATGTTTGGGATGAGTCCAATCCTTTTGTAAGAAAACATGATCATATACTTCAAAATTTATCCAGATTAATAGAATTAGAAGAAGCTTCTAGCTAAAGTTTAAATTTATTTTTGAGGTTAATTTTCTGAGTCCGACCCTTTTAATTAAATCTTGGAATTTTTAAGTTGAAAAAAGGGAAAAAAGGTTTGGATTGTTAGTAGGTAAAAGTTAGATTTGCAACCGCAAAATAGTTGCGATAAGTTCTTACAATTTAACGGAGAGTTGCCAGAGTGGTTAATGGAGCAGTTTGCTAAACTGTCGACGAGCAATTGTCGCATGAGTTCGAATCTCATACTCTCCGCAAAACGATTAATTCTAAACGAATTATTCGGGGTGTAGCCCTACTCCCGCTCTAGCGGGATCAGGATAAACTCCGCCCGATTATCGCGTCCAGTCGCGATTAATAAATCACTCGGGGTGTAGCGTAGCCCGGTTATCGCGCCTGCTTTGGGAGCAGGAGGCCGCAGGTTCGAATCCTGCCACCCCGACCAAATGGGTATTAAAACCCACCAAAACACTGTTAATCTCTTGATTATCAGTGTTTTTTGTTTTTAATGATATCAAACAATATCATTTAAATACATAAGTCTGGTGAATCATTCGGTGAATCATTTTATTACAGATATTTACGTAACTTCATAAGGCAATTAACTGATTTGACTTTCGTCTTTGCAAACTGATTGTTTCATTTAA
>NZ_VORY01000050.1 GCF_007997295.1 Gillisia hiemivivida
CCTGGATGTCTTTTGCTTTCATACCCTTTCCAACCACCAAGTCTAGCTATCGCCCAAACATATCTTTTTAGCTCTTTTTTCTTATAGTGGTTTTTTTGTTTCTCTGTTTTACCTTCCAGACTTTTTATTTGGTGCTCTAAAAACTCTTGCTCTTCTTCTGTAAAACAGCTATCGGCGCTCATCTCTCTTTCTGGTTCTGCATACGCTAGCCGCATTAGGAACAGTTTGATGACGACCTCCATTATCAATAAGCTTAGTTTTCTTACCGATGACCCATACTCCAGCTCTGACGCCTCAACATTGTAACCCTCTTTTTTTAATATTTTGAACACCTCTTCTATTGTCCATCTCCACTTATACCATTCCACGCACATTTCTGCCATTTCTATTGTCTGTATAGGCAAGGTTGTCAAGAGCCTCCGGCATATTTTATCGGGGCCAGTATAGTCCGCCTCTTTGGCCTCTACCAGATATAGTTTTATGCTGGATGCCACTCCTTTGCTTGTTGCGCTGGTTCTTTTGAGCTCCACCTCTTTATATCTGATTTCAATTTTTGCCGTCCTTTTTTTTCTTTTGGTCTTTGCACAGGCATCCACCTGTACCTCATAAAATCCTTGACAGGGTTGATCTTCCAGGCAACTGAATAATTTTGACCTATCTGCCAATGTTCTATCCACACGGGCTCTTATCAACAGATCTGTTTGTGCATCTGGTATGATTGCAAACTGTTCGTAAATATCCCCTTCTCTATCTTGTATGATCACCATTCCCTCTACCACGTCCCGTAGTGAGGCCTGTGTGTTTTTGGACACCTCTATCCATTTATAGGATTCTTTTTCTTCTATGGGCAGTTTACCGTACTGTCTTTCATGCTTTGATTTGAACTCTAAGGG
>NZ_VORY01000007.1 GCF_007997295.1 Gillisia hiemivivida
TTCTTCACTTCATTTCATTGCGTTCAGAATGACAATTTTGCAAATGTCTAAAACCTTAGTTTTTCGAAGTATCAATATTACCATTCAATCACATTTCGACATCCCGATTCCTCGGGAAATGTGACAACGTTGAAAAAATGTCATTCCGACGAAGGAGGAATCTCTTTAATTTACAGAGATTCTTCACTTCATTTCATTGCGTTCAGAATGACAATATTGAAAATTTCTAAAACCTTAGTTTTTCGAAGTATCAATATTACCATTCAATCACATTTCGACATCCCGATCCCACTGGAAATGCGACAACTTTAAAAAAATGTCATTCCGACGAAGGAGGAATCTACTTAATTTACAGAGATTCTTCACTTCATTTCATTGTGTTCTGAATGACAATTTTGCAAATGTCTAAAACCTTAGTTTTTCGAAGTATCAATATTACCATTCAATCACATTTCGACAAGCTCAATGTGACAATTCAATATAATCTTCTGTGTAACATAAAATGTCAAACTGAGCCTGTCGAAGTTTTTAACGGCTTGAATTGTGCAATTATATATCGACATCCCGATCCCACTGGATATGCGATAACTTTAAAAAATGTCATTCCGACGAAGGAGGAATCTCTTTAATTCACAGAGATTCTTCACTTCATTTCATTGCGTTCAGAATGACAATTTTGCAAATGTCTAAAACCTTAGTTTTTCGAAGTATCAATATTACCATTCAATCACATTTCGACATCCCGATTCCTCGGGAAATGTGACAATTCAATATAATCTTCTGTGTAACATAAAATGTCAAACTGAGCCTGTCGAAGTTTTTAACGGCTTGAATTGTGCAATTATATATCGACATCCAGATCCCTCGGGAAATGTGACAACGTTGAAAAAATGTCATTCCGACGAAGGAGGAATCTCTTTAATTCACAGAGATTCTTCACTTCATTTCATTGCGTTCAGAATGACAATATTAAAAATGTCTAAAAACCTTAGTTTTTCGAAGCATCTCGACTCCGCTCGATGTGAAATATTACTTAATTAAGTTATATTGAGACCAGTGATAAAAAAATCATCTAGCCTAGGAAATTGAAGCATGATGGTTCCTAGCACAAACACCAAACCCGGCAAATTGCCGGGTTTGGTGTTTAAATAAAATATTTTATTCTAGCTTTCATGATCGGTAATTACCCAATCTCCTTTATCTAAAAGAGGGATCGCTTGCTTATATTTCATAGTCTTATTTTCTCCACTCATCACATTTTTAACTGTAACCTTATCGTTTCTGTTGATCTTTGGCTGATCCCGAACTATGGTTTCGGTTACCTGAGGACGAGATTGTGTTTGCCCTGCAGCTCTGCTTTGTGCTGAACGTTCATCTAAATTTGGAATTTCTTCCTTAGTGGTTTCCATTTTATCGCTGCGTCTTGGCTGACGCGCTTCCTGGATATTAGAAGTATTTCCTTCCGGAATTTCTCCTTTAAACAAGAAGGAGATTACATCTTTATTAACTTGCTCTATCATCGCTTTAAACAACTCAAAAGCTTCAAACTTATAGATCAATAAAGGATCTTTTTGTTCGTGAACGGCTAATTGCACACTCTGCTTCAATTCATCCATCTTACGCAAGTGCGTTTTCCAGGATTCATCTATAATTGCAAGTGTAATGTTCTTTTCAAAATCTTTGGTAAGTTGTTTTCCTTCAGATTCGTAAGCTTTTTCAAGATTGGTAACAACCTGTAAACTTTTTACTCCATCTGTAAAAGGAACTGCGATACGCTCAAAGTTATTAGCTGGATCTTCGTAAACATTTTTAATAATTGGGAAAGCTAAAACAGCTGTGCGATCCATTTTATTATGATAATGCTCGAATGCTGCTTTATAAACAACTCCGGCTATCTTCTGAACATCCATTTTTCCGAAGTCAGCTTCAGAAACAGGAGAACTCATAGAGAAATAACGAATAAGTTCGAATTCAAAATTCTTATAATCTGATGCGGCTTTGTTATTTTCAGTAATAACTTCAGAAGTATCAAAGATCATATTGGCGATATCCACCTTTAATCTATCTCCAAAAAGAGCGTGATATCTACGTTTGTAGATTACCTCTCTCTGGGCGTTCATAACATCATCGTACTCAAGCAATCTCTTACGAACACCAAAGTTGTTTTCTTCAACTTTTTTCTGCGCCCGCTCAATAGATTTAGAAATCATGGAGTGCTGAATTACTTCACCTTCTTCCAAGCCCATTCTATCCATTAACTTCGCGATCCTTTCAGAACCAAATAAGCGCATCAGGTTGTCTTCTAAAGAAACATAGAACTGAGAGCTTCCCGGATCCCCTTGACGACCAGCACGACCTCTTAACTGTCTATCTACACGTCTGGAATCATGACGCTCTGTACCAATAATGGCCAAACCACCTGCTTCTTTAACTTCTTTGCTCAATTTAATATCGGTACCACGACCAGCCATGTTGGTGGCGATGGTTACTATTCCAGCGTTTCCAGCTTCAGCAACAATATCTGCTTCTTTCTTGTGCAATTTTGCATTCAAAACATTGTGAGGAACGGTTCTCAACTTCAACATTCTACTCAACAATTCCGAAATTTCAACAGAAGTTGTTCCTATAAGCACTGGTCTCCCTGCATTAGAAAGTTTGGTAACTTCGTCTATTACAGCATTAAATTTCTCTCGTTTTGTTTTGTAAACCAGATCCTCACGGTCATGTCTTACAATAGGTCTGTTAGTAGGAATTTCCACCACATCTAATTTGTAGATCTCCCATAATTCTCCAGCTTCGGTAACAGCAGTTCCCGTCATCCCAGAAAGTTTACGGTACATTCTAAAGAAATTCTGAAGGGTTACTGTTGCAAAAGTTTGTGTAGCATCTTCAATTTTTACATTTTCTTTAGCTTCAATAGCCTGGTGTAAACCATCACTATATCTTCTCCCATCCATGATACGACCAGTTTGCTCATCTACGATCTTCACTTTGTTCTCCATTACCACATATTCTGTGTCCTTTTCAAACAAGGTGTAAGCCTTTAAAAGCTGGCGCATGGTGTGTATACGATCACTTTTTACGCTGTATTCACGGAAAAGCTCCTCTTTTTTCTCTACTTCATCTTCCTTACTAAGCCCTTCATTATCAATCTTAGCGATCTCCATACCAATTTCTGGCATTACGAAAAAGTCTGGATCGTCTTCTCCAGATAAAAATTCTACCCCTTTATCGGTAAGATCTATCTGATTGTTTTTTTCTTCAATAACAAAATAAAGTTCCTCATCTACTTTTGGCATCTCACGATTATTATCTGCCATGTACTGATTCTCAGTTTTCTGAAGAAGAAGTTTTATACCTTCTTCACTAAGGAATTTTATAAGTGCTTTGTTTTTAGGCAAACCTCTAAAAACTCTTAAAAGTTGAAGCCCACCTTCTTTAGTATCACCAGCAGCTATTAATTTTTTAGCTTCAGCTAATACCTTGATCAAATGATTTCTTTGAACCTCTACTATATGGTTGATTGCCGGTTTCAAAGCTTCAAATTCGTGAATATCTCCTTTTGGAATAGGTCCTGAAATGATCAATGGTGTTCTGGCATCATCTACTAATACAGAATCCACCTCATCTACAATTGCAAAGTTCGGTGAGCGTTGTACCAGATCATCTGGAGCGTGAGACATATTATCTCTCAAATAATCGAAACCAAATTCGTTATTTGTTCCATAAGTGATATCTGCATTATAAGCTTTACGTCTTGCAGCAGAATTTGGACGATGGTAATCTATACAGTCAATACTAATTCCGTGGAACTGAAAAATCGGGGCCATCCAGGCGCTATCCCTTTTTGCCAAATAATCATTCACAGTTACCAAATGCACGCCTCTACCACTTAAGGCGTTTAAGTACATAGGAAGAGTTGCTACAAGCGTTTTTCCTTCCCCTGTTTGCATCTCTGCAATTTTACCTTGGTGCATTGCTACACCACCAATTAATTGAACATCGTAATGTACCATGTCCCAAGTAATAGGTTTTCCGGCAGCATCCCAAGAGTTGCTCCAGATTGCATGATCTCCCTCTAATTCTACATAGTCTTTCTCTGCAGAGATCTCTCTGTCAAAAGCAGAGGCGGTAACTTTTAGTTTTGGATTATGAACAAATCGCCTAGCCGTTTCTTTTACCGTAGCAAAAGCTTCGGGAAGTATGTCGTTAAGGACAGCTTCAGTGACATTATACATTTCATCTTTCAGGGAATCAACTTCTGCATAGATATCCTCATTTCTGGTAATATCTTCAGAAGCATCTGCTTCGCTATTTAAAGCTTCAATTTTAGAGCGAATATCTGCGGTAGCATCGGCGATTTTCTTTCGGAAAGTTACCGTTTTTTCACGTAGTTCATCTATAGAAAGCGATTCAAACTCTTTCTCCAAAGCTTTGATCTTCTCTACTATAGGTTGTATTTCTTTAACGTCTTTCTTGGATTTATCTCCAACAAACACTTTTAATACAGAATCTAAAAAACTCATAGTTTTTTGTGTTTAATATGGTTCAAATGTACGCAAAAAAAAAGCCTCTTTTAGGAGACTTTTTAGTATTTACGTGTTATGTTTTTCTAATATTCATCCTCATTCCAAAGGTAATCTTCGTCTGTAGGATAGTCGGGCCAGATCTCTTCAATAGAGTCATATGAATCCCCTTCATCTTCTATAGATTGAAGGTTTTCTACTACTTCTAATGGAGCTCCCGTTCGAATAGCGTAGTCAATTAATTCATCTTTTGTTGCCGGCCAGGGTGCATCACTTAAATAAGATGCCAATTCTAATGTCCAATACATTGATTTATCGGTGTTTATTTTTTGCAAAAATAATTTTTTTGTTGTAATAGGCAAGTAAAAAATCTATTATTTCGTCAATAATTTTAAGAACGTGGTCTAAAATGTTAATTTTTATACAAAATTTAGATTTTAGCTTAATAATTTACAATTTGTTTAACTCCTCTTTTCAGGAATCCATTTTACCTCATTTGCATGTAAGTCTTTGGACAATTTCCGTGCCAGCACAAATAGATAGTCAGAGAGTCGGTTAAGGTATTGTAAAACCAATTCATTGAAGGGGCTTATCTCATGAAGTGCAGTGGCCATACGTTCTGCCCGACGGCAGACGCAACGAGCAATGTGACATATTGACACAGAAGGATGGCCTCCAGGGAGTACGAAATGGGTCATTTCTGGAAGATTCTCATTCATGGAATCCATTTCTTTTTCAAGAAGAATGATATCCTCTTCAGTAATAGTAGGGATGTTTAAGCGCTCTTGTCCGCTTTTAAGGATTGCTTTTTCTGGATCGGTCGCTAAGATTGCTCCTAATGTAAATAATCTATCCTGGACTCTATTGAGAATTTCACGGGTATGGTCTCCAACTTTCTGATCTTTAACCAGTCCAATATGGGAGTTCAATTCATCTACGCTCCCATAACTCTCTATTCTTATATGGTGTTTAGGCACTCTGGTTCCTCCAAAGAGAGAAGTAGTTCCTTTATCTCCGGTTTTGGTGTATATTTTCATGTCAATTTTATTTTAACAATTCAAATATACAAACATTCAAAGAAGGTGATAAGAGAAAAAGAGTATAAACTAAATATTGGAGAAAGCAGATAAGAGCGCTTTCTAGTATTGAAGTTTTTTAATTATTGAACTTCACTAGTAGACTTGCTATTCTTTTTACGTTCTAGATAACGCATTCTAAGCTTTCTGTTTTTTTTATGCTTGCGGAGTTTCGTTGCACTGCCTTTATTCCAAAGGAAATAGGTGATAGCAGCTGCAATTATCAATAAATAAATCCAGGTTTCCCTGTCAAAATCGATCATTTGTAGATTAATTTAGTACAAGGTAATAAAATGAATTTTAAATGCCAAGCGGAATTAATGTCATTCCGATCCCGATTGCTATCTGGAGAGGAATCTCATATGGAGTATTTGAGATCCTTCGACAGGCTCAGGATGACATTCTAGGCCTTTGTCTCTTCGAGCTTCCCGATAGCATTCTGTGCAGATTGACCGTCAATACTATTGTCCCTTCGAGCTTAGTCGAGAAGTCTTTAAATTATAATTTGATTTCATTGAGATTCTTCACTTCGCTGCTCTTCGTTCAGAATGACATTTTTCATTTTTTGTCATTCCGACGGAAGGAGGGATCTCTTTTAAAAGGCTTGTACTAGATTGAGATCCTTCGACAGGCTCAGGACGACATTCTAATTTTAAACAGACAGGATGGAAAAACCTTAATTTACTTGATTGGAAATTTCTTTTTTAACATCACTTTCCACAATCCCATCTCTAAGTCTTATAATTCTATGGGCATGCTTTGCGACATCTTCTTCGTGAGTTACCAAAATAACGGTATTTCCCGCTGCATGAATTTCATCAAATAAAGTCATTATTTCCAGAGAAGTAATAGAATCCAGGTTTCCTGTGGGCTCATCTGCTAGAATAATAGAAGGTTTATTTACCAAAGCTCTTCCTACTGCCACACGCTGACGTTGACCTCCAGAAAGCTGATTGGGTTTATGGTCCATTCTATCGGCTAGCCCAACATTGGTTAAAACTTCCTCTGCACGTACTTTACGCTCTGCTTTAGAGAAACCGGCATAGACCATTGGCAAGGCAACATTCTCTAGTGCGGTTGTACGTGGCAATAAATTAAAGGTCTGGAATACAAAGCCAATTTCTTTGTTACGAATTTCCGCAAGCTCATCATCACTCATTTTGCTTACATCGTTCCCGTTAAGAATATAGGTACCAGAAGTAGGGGTGTCTAAACAGCCTAGAAGATTCATTAAAGTAGACTTTCCAGAACCAGAAGGCCCCATAAATGCTACATATTCTCCTCTCTCTATATCCAGATCTATTCCTTTTAAAACCTTAATGATCTCTTGCCCTAAAGGGAAGTCTCGAGTAATGCTGCGTATCTCAATAACTTTGCTCATAGTATGATTCCAATAAATTTATTGCTTCAATAGGACGCCCAGTTTCGTTATTTGTTACAAGCGAATTGTAAAATGCTCTTTTTCTTGTTCTTTTCTGAAAAATACCAGTCCCCAGTAAAAGCTGTCTATAGTTACACGAACCGAAGGATGAGCTTTGATCTCCTCCCATGCTTCCTCCATTTCTGCAGACCAGTGAATATCATCAAAGATAAATACTGAATTGTTGTGAGCTAAGGCAAGTAGTTTTTTAAAGTATTTTAAGGTAGGTGATTTTTGATGATTTCCATCGAAATATACCAGATCAAATCCTGAAGCTTTGTTAGTGTTTTCTTTTTCTAAGATGGAATCTAAAAGCATATCGAACTCACCTATTTGGAGTGAAATGTTTTTTAAATTGAATTTATCAAAATAGTTCTGAGCTACTTTAGCAGTTTCTGGGCAACCTTCTAGAGTTGTTAGTAAAATAGGATTATCTATAGCAATTGCTGCAGAAGAGATCCCTACTGAAGTTCCTAATTCCAGTCCAGTTTCAAACTGAAAACAGGAGGCTAGTTTATTTAATAGAATCGCTCTTTTTATAGGAATACCCGCATTTTTTGCAATAGCTCCAACTTTTCTGTTCTCCGAATTAAACACGCGACTCCCGGCACCAAAATCGGTGACTTTAATGCTTTGTTCATCTTGGTTTAAAGCATTACAAAACGCTCTTATTTTCTGAAAAGCGGGTTTGTCCTTTTTTACATACAAACATTTGGTAAGTAGATCATATACGAATGGGGAATGCACTCCATGCTGATTGGAAGATCTGAATAGAAATTTTATGTAAGCAAAAATTTGGTGCAATTGCAATTAATGTTAACTGTTATGACTTCTCTTTTCTATATTATTTGACGTCACCCTGTCCCGAACCATCGGGAGTTTCAGGGTCTAACATTAAACTTAAGTAAGATGCTGAAACGAGTTCAGCATGACGGATATTATGTTTGCCTGTTAGGCCAAACCTCAAACCTCAAACCTCAAACCTCAAACAATATCAAATAATGTTTCTAAAAATGACCTCTCGACTACGCTCGAGGTGACATAATAGGGGACATTTTTTTCAAAATTCAAAATTCAAAACCAGAAACCCAGAACCTCAAACCTCAAACCTTATTAAGTAATGTTTATTAAAAATAACCTCTCGACTACGCTCAAGGTGACATAGTAGGGGACATTTTTTTCAAAACTCAAAACTCAAAACTCAAAACCAGAAACCCAGAACCTCAAACCTCAAACCCGAAACATCACACCTCAAACAATATCAAATAATGTTTCTAAAAATTACCTCTCGACTTCGCTCGAGGCGACAATTTATTTGACATTTTCTTCAAAATTTAAAACACCAAACACCAAACACCAAACCTCAAACCTCAAACTTCACTCCTTACACTTCACTCTTCACCCCTCACACATCACGCTTCATAATTCCCACTGAAACTAAAAATCTCAAACCTCAAACAATACTAAATAATTTTTATTAAAAATAACCTCTCGACTACGCTCGAGGTGACAATTTATTTGACATTTTCTTCAAAATTTAAAACACCAAACCTCAAACACCAAACACCAAACCTCAAACCTCACACCTCACTCTTCACGCCTCACCCTTAAGCTTCTTTTGCCCCCAATTCAAAATAGCGTTCTGTTTTGTTTTCTATCTCATCCTCAACTTCCTTTAGTTCTTTAGATTTCTTTGCGATCTCATTTGAATTTGAAATTTCTAAAAACTGCTGCTGGATCTTTTCTTTCTTCTTTTCAAGATTAGCGATCTCCTTTTCAAGCTTATTGAATTCTTTCTTTTCGTTATAAGTAAGTCCACTTTCTGCTTTTGGTTCAGACTTGGCAGCAACCTCTTTTACGTTGGTGTTTTTGGGTTTTCCGTTAGACTCCGCAACCTGACTATCCTCATATTCTCGATAATCGGAATAATTTCCTGGGAAATCCTCAACTTCAGCATTTCCTTTAAAAACGAAAAGGTGATCTACAATTTTATCCATGAAATACCTGTCATGAGAAACCACTACTAAACAACCAGGGAAATCTAACAAGAAATTCTCTAAAACGTTTAGCGTAACAATATCCAGGTCGTTTGTAGGTTCATCCAATATTAAGAAGTTTGGATTCTGAATAAGCACGGTACATAAATACAATCTCTTTCTTTCACCACCACTTAATTTCTCAACAAAATCATATTGTTTTTTACGATCAAAAAGGAAACGTTCTAAAAGCTGTTGTGCCGAGATCTGTCTTCCTTTTTGAAGAGGAATATAATCTCCATATTCTCGAATCACATCGATCACTTTTTGTCCCGGTTTGGCTTGGATTCCGCCTTGTGTGTAATAACCAAACTTAATGGTTTCTCCAAGAATAACTTTTCCAGAATCTGGTTTAATAGCTCCGGTTAAAATATTTAAGAAAGTAGATTTTCCGGTTCCATTTTTCCCGATGATTCCAATACGTTCTCCCTTTTGGAAGTTGTATTCAAATTTATCTAGCAATTGCTTGCCTTCATAACTTTTAGAAATTTTATGGATTTCTACGATCTTGCTTCCCATTCTTTCCATATTGATCTCCAACTGAACCTGGTGATCTTTTCTTCTTTTGGAAGCACGATCCTTTATCTCATGAAAATCGTCTATTCTAGATTTAGATTTGGTGGTTCTGGCCTTTGGCTGTCTGCGCATCCAATCCAGTTCCTTTTTAAAAAGCTGTTTTGCTTTATCGGTATTGGTTTGATCCTGTTCTATTCTGGCATCTTTCTTATCTAAGTAATAAGAATAATTCCCTTTATAAGTATATAGGATTCCATCTTCTAATTCCACGATTTCATTACACACATTTTCCAGGAAATACCTGTCGTGAGTAACCATGAAGATGGTAAAATTCTCTTTTTTAAAGAATTCTTCCAGCCATTCTATCATATCCAGATCTAAATGGTTGGTAGGTTCATCCAGAATAATAAAATCTGGTTTGCTTAAAAGCATCACGGTTAGAGCAAGACGTTTCTTTTGTCCTCCGGAAAGGTCGCCAACTTTTTTATCTAACTGATCCAATTTCATTTTGAAGAGGATCTGGGTATATTGAGTTTCAAAATCCCAGGCTTGATGCATTTCCATAAGCTCAAAAGCTTTTTGGTAGGCATCTGCATCATCGGGATTTAATAAAGCTTTTTCATATTGAGCAATCACTCGCATGATTTCATTATCTGAGGCGAAAATAGTTTCCTCTACCGTTAGATTCGGATCGAGATCTGGCTCCTGAGCAAGGAAAGCCGAAGTGATACCCTTTCTGTATACAACTCTTCCATCATCTGGAGTTTCTGTGCCGGCAAGTATATGTAATAAGGTGGTTTTTCCACTTCCATTTTTTGCTACAAAACCCACTTTTTGTCCTTCATTGATTCCGAAGGAAATATTAGAGAACAGCCCGACTTCCCCAAAAGATTTGGCTATATTTTCAACCGATAAGTAATTCACAGAATAAATTTTTTGCAAAAATAGCTAGAATTTACGGAGTTAAAAGAAGATTAGTTTTATTATTAGCCTACAACCGCTATATTTGTTTTTCAAGCTTAGCTTTCATGGCTTATATTTATTGACTGAAGGGCTTGATCTTATACCCAATATCTAGCTATTTTGAATTTATTTACATCGATCTCCGCTTATGAACTATAAATTATTGGTATTTATTGGAATTGTTGTTTTAAGTTTCACATCATGTATTTCTACAAAAAAGATCACCTATTTACAGCAGGATGAAACGGCGGTAGATAGTATTATTCAAATTCAGCGTCTTCAAAAACCATATAGAATTCAGATAAATGATCTTTTAAGTATTCGGGTAAAAGCACTCGATCAAGAACTAGTTGGAATGTTCAATCCTATTAATGATGCAAATGCTGCGGCTACCGGAGAAGAACGATTGTATTATGATGGTTTCTTAGTAGATCCACATGGCAATATTAGAATTCCTTCTTTAGGGGAAATCAATGTGATGGGCTTTACCGTAGATGAGGTGAGAGAGCGAATAGAAAAAGAATTATTGGATCAGTATTTTAAAAATGAAGCAAATATTTTTGTAACAGTTAAACTGGCAGGAATACGCTATACTACGCTCGGGGAAATAGGTTCTGGGAGTCAGGTGGTTTATAAGGAACAGGTGACTATTATGGAAGCTGTCGCAAATGCAGGGGGAATTACTGAATATGGGGATCTAACCAATATTAAAATTATCAGGCAGTACCCGGGAGGAGAAAAAATTCATAGTATAGATCTTACCTCGATAGCAGCAACTAAAAGTCCTTATTATTATATTCAACCTAATGACCTGATCTTAGTAGATCCATTGCCCCAAAAAGCATTAGGATTTGGAACGACTGGATTAGCAACTGCCAGGGATATTGTAGGTGTAGTAACTTTACTTACTTCTGTAATCTTAATTTTCACAAGATAATTATGGCAAATGAAGATGATCATATTTCCGATGTAGGTTCCACTTTCGACTTTAAAGGCTTTCTCCTTAAGATCTTAAGTTATTGGCAACTAATTTTGATTTCGGTCGCTATAAGTATGGCGGTGGCATATTATAATAATGTTCGAAAATTACCGGTATATCAACTGGGTAATTCCATCGCTATAAAAGATGATCAGAATCCATTTTTTACTACAAATACGAGTCTTACTTTCAACTGGGGCGGAGTTTCAGACAAGGTAAGTACCGCTACCACAATATTAAAATCACGTACTCATAATGAAGAGGTTGTGGAGAAACTTCAATACTATATTCAGTATTTAAAGGAGGGCGAATATCAAAGAGTAGACGCCTATGGTAGTACTCCATTTGTAATTGCAGTAGATACAACCCGGTTTCAGGCTGTAAATTTACCTATTACAATTAGCTTCAAATCTGAAGACACTTTCAATATAAAAGCCAATATTCCAGCTTCAATTTCTACACAAAATTACGGGACAAAAGAAAAGGGCTCTTTGAGTCTGAATTCTCAGGATTTTAGTAGAGATTTTAAGGTTGGGGAACCCATTCAACTTCCTTTTTTTAGTGGTGTAGTAAATAGGAGTAATCAAGCGCTACAAATTGGGACTCCTTTTTATATCAGCTTTATGAATTTTGATTCTGCTGTAGGCCAATATAGAGGAGTGGGTATTGGAGCCGATAATATGAATGGTTCTATGCTAAATTTATCCATGTCTGGAGGTAATAAAGCAAGAATCGTAGAGTATTTGAATGGTACGGTTGGGGTACTGAGTGACAATATGCTGGAGCGAAAGAATTTATTTGCTACTAAAACTATAAGATTCATTGATAGCAGTTTGGCGGTGAAATCAAGGGAATTAAAAGATGTCGAAGATGAATTAAATGACTTTAGAAATGAGAATGCCATTTTAGATATTTCTGCGGAAAGCTCTGAGATCTCAAGTAAACTTGCGGGCTTCGATGTTAGAAAAGAAGATATCCGCAGGCAGCTAGCTTATTTTAGTACTTTGGAAAGTTATCTGCAGACTAAAACAGATTATAGTAATGTTCCTGCCCCTTCTGTGGCTGGTATTAACGAGGGAAGTATCACCTCAGGAGTTGGTAAGATCCTGGAATTATCTCAAGAGCGAAGTAAATATCAATATTCTTTAAAAGAAAACTCCCCTGTTTTTGCAGATATTGATAGACAGATCAATTCGATTAAGACCGTGTTATTAGAGAATATCAGTTCTTCTACTGGATTGTTACAAGGGGAACAAAGATCTATAAATGCACAGATAGCACAATCTGAAGCAGCCATCAAAAAATTACCTCAAGAGGAGCAAGATCTACTTAAGATCCAAAGAAAGTATAGCATTAGTGAAAAAACTTATAATCTCTTCTTAGAGAAACGCAGCGAGGCAAGTCTTATTAAAGCGGCAAATGTGAGTGATGTCATGATCATAGATGGTGCAAAAGATACAGGAGGAGGACAGATAGGTCCAAATACACAATTGAATTATGTCATGGCTTTATTGGTGGGAGCTGTTATTCCATTGGTTTTTGTGTTTCTCATTGTTTTCCTAAATACTAATGTTCTAAATGCCCAGGAAGTTTCGAGATTATCCCCAATTCCTATTTTGGGTTTAATAGGGAAGAATAAAGTGGAATCTAATTTGGTAGTTTTTGAAAAACCTAAATCTGCGATTTCTGAAGGCTTTAGGGGGATTCGAAGTAGTCTGCAGTTCATGTATAAAAAACTAAGCCTTACTGGTTCCAAAACCGTGATGATCACCTCTTCCGTTTCCGGAGAGGGAAAGACCTTTTGTGCTATGAACTTGGCTACGGTTTTTGCTTTAAGCGAAAAGAAAACCGTTTTATTGGGACTGGATTTACGGAAGCCTAAAATCTTTGATGATTTTGAGCTGGATAATGATATTGGAGTGGTTAATTATATAATTGGGAATAACACTTTAGATGAAATAATTCAGCCAAGTAAGATTCCGTTTTTGGATGTGATTACTGCAGGGCCGATTCCTCCCAATCCTTCTGAATTATTGATGGGTGATCAAATGGAGGTGATGATGGCTGAGCTTAAGGAAAAATATGATTATATAATAATGGATACCCCTCCAATTGGGATCGTTGCTGATGCTATGAACTTGGTGAAGTATGCAGATGCGACTTTATTCTTGATAAGACAGGATTATACCAAAAGAGGAATGTTAGAGTCTATTAATGAGAAATATTCCAAGGGCGAAGTAAAGAACATAAGCTTCGTATTGAACTACTTCCAACATCGTGCAAAATATGGTTATGGCTATGGTTACGGCTATGGTTATGGCTACGGCTATGGTTATTCGTATAATAAATACAATGCCTATGGGGAAGGGCCAAACAAAATTGCTCAGCTTAAAAAAGTATGGAGGAAGGCGATGCGCAACTTTGAGTAAGTGAATGAGTGAAAGAGTGAAAGAGTGAAGAGTTTTTAGTGAGGAGTGATGGCTTCATAAATGAAAAACAGATTGTATTTTGAATTTTTTTACTCCTCATTCCTCACCCTTCACCAACGAATGAAATGAGTGAAGGGTGAAGAGGAAGAGTTTAATTTAATAAAGATTATTATGAATCATAAGGATTTGGATGTTTGGAAGAAAGGAATGGATTTGGTTGAGGAAGTATATAAACTTACCGCGAATTTCCCTTCAAATGAGATGTATGGTTTATCTAACCAGTTAAGAAGAGCTGCCGTATCAATTCCATCCAATATAGCAGAAGGTTCTTCACGAAAAGGAGATAAGGAATTGCTTTACTTTATAAATGTGGCGATCGGTTCCATTGCCGAAATTGAAACCCAAATGCTTATTGCAGCTAGATTGAAGTATGTAGATGAACACAACGAAATTTTTGATAAAATAACCGAAGTTCGAAAATTGTTACTCGGTTTTAGAAATTATATAAATAAAAAAGGAGTTTGAATTATGAGCTTATTTTTTCCTCTTCACTCTTCACCCTTGACTAAAAACTCCTCACTCCTCACTCTTCACTAATATGAAAGGAACGAGCGACGACTGGCTTTACGAAATAAGTCCTAAACGAAAACTGATCGATCTCAACTTTCAGGAAATCTGGCGTTATAGGGATCTTTTGATCCTTTTTGTGAAACGGAATATTGTTACCGTTTACAAACAAACAATACTAGGCCCTCTTTGGTATTTCATTCAACCTGTGTTTACGGCGATAACATTTACCTTGGTATTTAATAATATTGCGAACATTCCAACGGGTGATGTGCCTCCATTTTTATTTAATCTCACCGGAATCACAGCTTGGAACTATTTTAGTCAGTGTTTAACAGGAACCTCAGATACTTTCCGGGCTAATGCAGGTATTTTTGGAAAGGTCTATTTTCCGAGAGTAATTATGCCACTTTCTAATGTCATTACCAACTTATTCAAATTTGGAATCCAACTATTGGTGTTAGTAGTCTCTTATATCTACGTAGTCTGGAGCGGAGTGGAAATAAGTCCGAATTTCAATCTTTTGTTGCTTCCTGTTTATATTTTAATGATGGCTATGCTTGGATTAGGCTTGGGAATGATAATCTCAGCCTTTACAACAAAGTATAGAGATCTTACTGTTTTAGTAGGTTTTGCAACTTCATTATTGGTATACCTTTCAGCAGTTCCTTATCCTTTGAGTGAGGTGGAAAACAAAATGCCAGATTATGTCTGGATTGTTCAATATAACCCTCTCACACAAATAATTGAAGGTTTTAGATATATGATCTTAGATTCCGGAACTTTTACCTGGTTCGGATTTACATATACTCTTGTGATCTCAATATTCCTATTTTTATTCGGACTGGTAGTATTTAACCGTACAGAAAAGAATTTTATAGATACGGTTTAGAGTGAATGAGTGAATGAGTGAAAGAGTGAAAGCGTAAAAGAGTGAAAGAGTGAAGAAGGAGTTGTGTTACTCGTCACCCTGTCCCGAGTTGTCGGGATATTTCAGGGTCTGGATTTATTTATAGCATTGGGATATTATGAAACAATTCCAATGGCGATCGTAACATAGTAACAGTATTTAGCATTTTACGGCACTCCAGTTTAGTTCCGGAAAATTGCCTGACGAAAGTGTTATTATTAATTTAGGTTGACATCGTCAAATTGCATTAAGGGTAAATAAAGAGTTTACAGTTTTTTTTTTTAAACAATTGAGTTTTCTGAACTTCCAAAAAAGCCCAATATTTTTTGTTTTATATCTATTACAAGAAATTGAACAGGTATGGCATTGCATAATTTGAAGTCAAACTGAGCTTGTCGAAGTTTTATAATCTAGTTTAAATTTACATTTTTGGAGGAGGTAATTTCTGTATCTTTTTTAAGCTTGCTTATTTTTTATAAAACTGAAAAGAATTGCACAGCTAACGAAAAGTCTTTGCTGAATTCCATATTGTACC
Source organism: Gillisia hiemivivida (assembly GCF_007997295.1). GTDB lineage: Bacteria > Bacteroidota > Bacteroidia > Flavobacteriales > Flavobacteriaceae > Gillisia > Gillisia hiemivivida. The sequence continues at coordinate 15,958 of NZ_VORY01000007.1, forward strand.
AATTTTTGGTATATTTGAATAAACATTTTTAAAATGAGTAAAAACACATCGGTTTCACTTGGAGATTATTTTGATCAATTTGTTCATAGCAGAATAAATGAAGGTAGATTTAAAAATGTTAGTGAAGTTATACGCGCAGGCTTAAGGCTTTTGGAGGAAGAGGAAAGTAAAGTTATTGTCCTAAGAAACGCAATTCAAGAAGGGATTGATAGCGGAATTGCAAACGACTTTGAACCAAAAGGGCATCTTGAATCCCTGAAAGCAAACAAAAACGCTAATGGCTAAATTTCCCTCATTGAGGGTTTAACCCGCCTGACCGGCTGGGCAGGTTCCTCGAGGCCTGCCCGAAAAGAATTTCATTCAGGCGGGCTTGCCTCGAACTTTTAAAAGGATTTTCCTCCCGAACCATCGGGACATACCTCGTGAGCTTGCCCCGAGGTTCTTGATTAATTTTGCCAAATGAAAAGTTACAAAGATCTAAATATTTAAAATTTAGCATTTACATATGCGGTGGAAGTTCATAAAATTTCTCTGAAACAACCTAAATTTGAGCTTTATTAACCTCTTTTTAATGATTGCGTCACTCTGAGACCCGTGATAAAAAAATTATTTAGCGTAGGAAATTGACGGATGATGATTCCGAGCACATTTATCTTTTTTAGAACTTCTTTTTTGCAAGTGTAGTGCTTCCACGGCGTAAAATTTTTGAAGCCTTGGAGAAAATTTAGCCGTGGAAGTACGGTTCTAATTATGCGTTAGCATAAGTAGAAACACCTACAAAAAAGTGTCCTTTTTTTGGTTCGTTTTTTTGGACAGGCAAAAAAATGAACAATCATAAAAATTAAATAAATCTTTATCGACTAAAAGGAGTGTTTACCAAATTCTTAAAATAACATCAATGGTAACTTGTTTTAGGGTCTAAAACCCACATAATTGAGATGCTGAAACTCACCAAGCAAAGGGAAGGCAAGACAGAAAATTATATTCTTTTATTCAGTACGTGGAAAACAATTGGAAAAACTAATCCAATCCAGAACCAATATCTGACAACAGACAACAGACAACAGACAACAGACAACAGACAACAGACAACCGATAACAGACAACTGATAACTTCCAACCGCCAACCGAAAACCGACACCTGAAAACCGCCAATAGACAACCGCCAACTGAAAACCGCCAACCGATGAACCTATTGTTTGTTTAATACCAAGGCAGCATTCACCCATTGCCAAATATGAAAACTCGAGTCTTGATTCCCCTCGAGATATGAATTCCATTCTTTTGCAATTTCTTGAAAGTCGAACCAATCCGAATTCTTAGAATTTTTCAGACTTTTTAATTGAAATTCTACCCATTCTTTAAGATCTTCTCCAAGCCACTCTCGTTGGGGTGTTTGCAACGGACGTTTGGGTGCAAAGGAAATATTTTCAGGAACTAAAGGTTTTAAAATTTCGCGAAGCATGAATTTTTGAACGCCTTTATGAATTTTAAATTCAGCAGGTTGAGCGAACGCGAATTCCACAAGTCGGTGATCAAGGAAAGGCTCTCGGAGTTCAGTGCTGTAAGCCATAGAAATACGGTCATTGAATCTTAATGCCCGCGGAATTTTAGTATAAAAAAGATCTCGGTATTGTTTGTTCTGAAGCTCATTATCAAAAGGTTCAGGATAAGATGGTTTTTCAGCTAGAGAACGCAATTCTTCAGTTAAAACATCAGGTCTAAACGGACTTTTCTTTCCAACTCCCTGGATATTTGTTTGAGAATCTGCTCCTGGAAGATAGTAATCATAGCCTGCCCATTGTTCATCCATTCCCTGCCCATCTAATAAAACTTTTACACCATCTTTCTGAGCCTGCTCAAAAATTTTGGAATAGGCAAGAGTCGGCATTCCTCCAAAGGGTTCATCCTGGAGTTCAGCAATTAATTCAGCCGATTTCTCCACTTCCTTAGCTGTGAATTTAACTTTATTAAGAGGGTTTTTTGTTGTGGCAATCATTTTCTCTACCCAAGGTAGCTCATCGTAGCGTTCATCTCCGGTATAAAAAGTATAGGCATTGATCATTTTCTTGTCCTCAAATTGATTTACCAAGGCCAGAAGTAAGGAGCTATCAACACCCCCGCTTATATTAAAGCCAAGAGGAACATCGGCTCTAAATCTTAGGGCGATACTATCCTTTAAGAGCTTTAAGTAGATTTCTTTAGCTTCTTCAAAACTGTAATCGGAATTGATCTTAGCAATACGCTCTTCGAAATTATACCATTTCTCAAGCCTTAATTGACCCGTCGAAAATGTTAAAAGATGCCCTCCGGGAAGTTGATTCACTTCTTTAAAAAAAGTTTCATCTGGCATCCCGTAAGAGCCATAGGTAAAATAATTAGCCCATACCTTTTCATTAGGTTTAACCCTATTTAAAACTGATCCTAAGGCCTTGATCTCGCTGCTGAAGTATAGGGATTTATTTTCTTTAGTATAATAAAAGGGCTTTACCCCAAACCGATCTCTGGCAGCAAAAAGAATTTTTTCTTTGGTGTCCCAAATTGCAAAGGCAAACATTCCATTAAATCTATCAAGACATTTCTTTCCCCATTTAATATAAGCTGCAAGTAAGACTTCGGTGTCTGAAGTGGTTTTAAAATGATATGAATCTTTTAATTCCTCTCTGAGTTCTTTAAAATTATATATTTCTCCATTGAAAGTAAGTTGATACCTCTCAAAAGTATCAGTAAAAGGTTGATTGGCATCGGAAGAAAGATCGATAATAGCAAGCCTATTATGACCTAGTGCAGCAAAATCTTTATCTATAAATGTTCCCGTGTGGTCTGGTCCGCGGTGAGCTTGCTTTTTAAGCATTTTTCTTAGATCGGATTCTTTGGGATGGGAAGAAATTATACCTGCTATTCCACACATTAGCCCTTGGTTTTTTTAATGATTTTTTCCGCTTCTATCCAATCCTTTGGGGTGTCTATATTTACGTAAAAGTCATTTTTAGACTCGATGTAGCCAATAGATTTTCCATAGAGGGAATTCTGCTTTAATATAACATCCGAGCGGGTGATATATAAAGCACCATCACGAAAAAATGCTTTTGGCAGTTCTTGTCTTCTAGGGATCATTTTCTTGTCTCCGGTAGAGATTTTAAGTTGATTGTGCTCATCAGGTTCAAAAATCCAATGCGGATTAAATTCATTAGGAACTTCCCGAACAGAGATTAAACAATCTAAATCTTCATTTTTAAATTTTTCGATTGATTTATCTATTAAATTCTCATCTCTAAAAGGGGATGTAACCTGTAGAAGACAAATTGCATCAAATTCTTCATTTTTATTTTTAAAAAAATCTAGAGCATGTTTTATCACAGCTAGAGAAGGAGTGTCGTCTTGAGCTAAATTTTCTGGCCGAATAAATGGGACTTCGATTCCTGCTTTTTCGGCAACTTCAATAATTTCAGGATCATCAGAACTTAGAATCACTTTGGAAAGCAGTTTTGAGGCTTTTGCTACCTCAATCGTGTAATGCAACAAAGGTTTTCCTCCTAAAAGTTTGATGTTCTTTCCAGGTATTCCTTTACTGCCACCTCTAGCGGGGATTATTCCAAGTATTTTCATTTTTATCTTTTGTCACCCTGAGCGGAGTCGAAGGGTCTCTTTGTTAGATCTATTTATTTTCTAGGCTTTCGATTTGTATACTTTATACTAGAATATTCAAATTGCTGCAAAGGTAAATAATTAAAAAAATTACTCTCATTGCATGTATGCGATAGTTTTACTCCCGTTGTCTCCCTAAAATTGACAACAGAAAACTGAGGATCCTAGTAAGTTATTGTCTTACTAAAAGTCAATTCTGTAGTTGCAAGAATTTCAGCGATTTTAGTTCCTGCATTTCCATTTCCATAGATCGTTGAACTTTCAAATTTTTCTGAAGTTATTGCCATTTTTATGGCCTTTTCTATTTCAATTTGAGAATAAGAAACATCAGTAACATTTTCAGCTCGACTTCTTCGGAATTGACGGTTTCCAATATTCACAACCGGAAGCCCTAAATAAGCACATTCCCTTAATCCTGCACTGGAATTACCTACGAGTGCTTTGGAATTACTCAGTAATTTTAAAAAGTCCAGAGGTTCCATATTTTTAAAGAAATGAATGTTCTTAGGTTGTTCCAGTTCCCGGAAAGCTCTAATTCCATTTGAAGTCCCATCAGATCCTGCATCTACATTAGGCCAAAACCAAAAAGTGGGATAATCTAAATTCTTCACCGCTTTAAGCGTTTCCTGTATATGTTTTTTCGATTCTTTATATTCAGTCGTAACCGGGTGTTGCATGACAACTATATAACCATTTTTCCAATCGAGATTAGCTCCAACTCCACCATATTTTTCCAACGGATTGAAATCTAAATTTGGAGTTTCATGAATTTCTTTTGCCAGATCTATAGAGGGACAGCCTGTATTAATCACCATCTCTGGGCTTTCTCCTAATTTGATCACCCGTTCCCGTGCATCATCACTACTTACAAGATGAAGATCGGCTAATTTGGTATTGGCATGGCGAACTTTTTCGTCAATACTTCCAGTTACTTCTCCGCCTTGAATATGAACAAGCGGGATATTTTGATAAGCAGCTGCAATAGAAGTGGCAATTGTTTCAAACCGATCAGCAATAGTTATTACCGCATCTGGTTTTAAGTTATAAAATACATTGGTGAGTTCCATAACTCCCAAGCCTGTAGTTTTGGCCATGGTAGTCGGGTTTTCACCTTCAAGAACCATAAATACTTTCGCAGCAATTGGAAATCCGTCTTTCTCAATAAAATCTACCGCATTACCATACCTATCTAATAAGGCTGAACCTGCAATAACTAATTGTAGTTCCAGATCCGGATGATTTTGAATTGCTGTAAGTGCAGATTTAATTCGGCTGTAGGAAGGCCTTGCAGTAACTACTACACAGATTTTTCTCTTGGGCATGTATTGTTCTTTATAGTTGGACTAAAGTATGAAAAAATGTTCGAAGTGATGAAGTAACGAAGTGATGGAGTGACGAGGTGACTGGGTGATGGGGTGATGGGGTGACGAAGTGACGAGGAAACTTGAACCAAACCACAAACCCTGAACCCCAAACGTTGAACCCTAAACCCTTTTTCTATAAAACTCAATATTCCTCTCTACAACAACCTCCGTAGAAAACTTGGCAACCACCCGCTTCCTAGCAGCAGTCCCCATTTTCGTAGCCAAGGCAGGATCCATTAATAGCTGAAGAATTCGATCTGCATATTCTTGATGATTCTTCGGATCTACCGTAAACCCTGTCTCGCCATCAATCATTACCTCTTTTGCCCAACCAATATCTGAGGTCACCATTGCTTTTTCCATAGCCATCGCTTCTAGCCAAGTCATGGGAAGGGCTTCGGCAAAGCTGGGGAGGACTACCACGTTTGCTTTCGCAATTTGTTCCAGTATCTTATAATAGGGTAAAATGCCAGTCCAAACGGTATTCTTTGAGGCCTCTGCAGTAAATAGATCCATCATTAATTGTTTAGTGGACTTGCCAGTTTTGTGATCCTTAACATCCTTCCCAGCAATTATAAGTTTGACTTCGGGTTTAGTTTTTATGACCTTATTGAAGATTTCTGCTAATTCCAGCACCCCTTTTTTTCTTATGATACTTCCAAAGTAGAGAATGGTCTCTGGCTCTAAAGTGGTATTGCGCGGACAGAAATATGCCAAATCCACAGAATTGGGAATGACCTCAATTTTCTTTTTTAAGCTGAAGAGCTCCACGGTTTTTACCGCAGTAAATTCACTTACAGAAAGCAGATGATCTGCTCCTGACAGGGCGTTTTTCTCAAACCAGAAATTTTTTTTCTTTTGTTTACGGTTTTCTAGATGACAGAAATAAGCATCACTTCCGTGAAACCTAATCGCAATGGGGCACTTTAATTTCATGAATGCAGTAATTCCTGTCCAGTCAGGAGCTTCTAATGCATCAATTTGATCTTGAATGATAAAATCATTGAGATAATTCTGAAGAAATTTCCGGTGCAGGTACCAGCCCAGGAATTTATATTTTCTTTGTTTTATCAAATGAAACTTAATTCCGCCTTCAGTAAAAATCTCATTTGTTGACTGTCCGTAGATAAATATGGAGACTTTAATCCCTTTGGCTGCCAGGGCAGTTATCATATTCTTAATACTGGTGCCAATCCCTGCCGCAGGATTGGTTTTTAGGTGAGGATATTCGGGGGAGAGAAAGGCTAGATGCATAGTTTTTCTCTAATTTTATAGTAACAGATCTTCTGCTAAGATTTTTGTAAAAACCTCTGCGCCAACTCTATTTAAGTGACCACAGTCAAAAAAATATTCATCTATATCATCAAATATATCTATATAATTATGTAAACCGGGTAATTTTAATTGAACTTTTTCAACAAATTCCCGGTTTTTAATTGCTTTACAATAAGGTGCAGTAAAAAATTCAAGCGTTGTATAGGTATTCTTATAAAGTTCTTTCATTTGCTCTAATTCCTCGCTATTATTTTTTATTGCTACCGGAAAACTTCCAGCCACATCCATGCCAACTCCCTGTTTTGGTGAAAAACCTGATTCTATATCTATATTTGATTTTACTTTTAGAAAAGTTGCAAATAACTCTCTAAGGCCAATAACCTTATCAAATTCCATATATCTATAGAAAGGGATGCTTCGATTAATATTGTCACTATTATATTTATGGAGCTGTTTTTTTACTACAGGATTTGCAATAAATGGAATTAAAATCGCTGTTAGATAATCAGTAATACCATAATTATTATAATTGTAATCTATCTGCATGAAAACCTGATTAAAAGTAAGTTTTCTGTTTTCAGCAAGTTTCATTAAAATCAACATATCCCCTATAGAACTACCGGAAATTCCAAAATTAACACATGATTTTCCAGTGAGTTCGGTAATTAATTTACAGTTTATATGGTTTTCAGTTCGAGATGAGCCAAAAAAGGCTACATCATAATGTTTTTTTGACTTTAATATTTGTTGAAATTTTGTACGTGGTTCCCCATTTTCATAAATGTAGGTATAACTCCTATCTAAGAAAAACATTAGAAGTAATGTGATAAATACAATATTCAGAAAAGCTTTGAAAAAATTCTTCATTAGAACTGAAAATATATAAATTCCTTTTGATCCGAGTAAACCCCTAATGTAAGCAACATTAAAATGGCCGCAACTATTTTAACCCATTTATAGCTTCCTATAAAAGGATGTTCCAAGTTCCGGTGAAACCATTCCAGTAGCACGAATATTCCAATAATCAGCAGCATCTCTACATTATACCTCTCAATAGACAAATACTGGAGTTCAAATCTCAGATCGGTAAATATTCTTTTAATGAAATTTGCGGCATCAGTTAAACTGTCGGCCCTAAAAAATATCCAGGCAAAACTGGTCAGGCCAAAAGTGGACAGCATTTGCATGAGCTCTAGGAAGGAAGGTAATATTTTGTTTTCGGCAACTTGGTTTAAATGTTTCCTGTTTTGTTCCCCCAAAAGCAACGGAATAAAGAATAAGGCATGCAAGCCACCCCAAATAACAAAGGTCCAGTTGGCACCGTGCCAAAATCCGCTAACCAAAAAGATGATAAAAACATTTCTAACCTGTTGCCATTTTGAACCGCGGGAACCTCCTAAAGGAATATACAAATAATCCCGAAACCAGGTGGAGAGAGAGATATGCCATCTTCGCCAAAACTCGGCTATGTTTCTTGAAAAATAGGGGAAGTTAAAATTCCGCATCAAATCAAAGCCAAAAAGTCGACCCGTACCTATGGCAATATCACTATAACCTGAGAAATCTCCATAAATTTGAAAGGCGAAATAAACTGCACCTAAAAGCAGTGTTGCAGAATTCATGTTTTGGTAATTATTAAAAATTGCATTTACATAAATAGCACAGCTGTCGGCAATCACTATTTTTTTAAATAAGCCCCAAAGGATTAAATGAATTCCGGAAATGCCCCTTTCTTCAATAAAGATTCTTTTTTTGGAAAATTGGGGCAGAAGATGTTTTGCCCTTTCTATAGGACCCGCCACTAACTGTGGAAAAAAGGCTACAAATACAGAAAAGTTTATAAAATTAGAAGTAGGTTCTATTTTTCTTCGGTAAACGTCAATTGTGTAACTTAGGGTTTGAAAAGTATAAAAAGAAATTCCTACCGGCAGGATAATATTAAGGCTGGAAATATGCATTTCAATTCCTATATTTGCCCAAGAATTTATCCAACTCTCAATAAAAAAATTATAATACTTTAAAAAGCCTAGTAGGCCCAGATTAAATATCAGGCTCAGACTTAACAGTGTTTTCCGGTGAATTTGCTTCCTCGTGTGGTGTAGTAATCTACCAATGTAAAAGTCTACCAAAGTACTAGCTATAATCAGGGCCAGAAATCGATAATCCCACCAGCCATAAAAAAGATAACTGGCTATTAAAAGGAAAATATTTTGAAGCTTTAATGATCTTTTAAATAACCCCCAATACAATATGAATACAACCGGTAAAAATATTAAAAATGCGATGGAGTTAAAGAGCATAGTTTATAAAAAAACTTATTTTAAATAATTTTGCCGGCTTCGTAATGCTGTGAATCAACTATTTCATTAATGCTATCCCATATTCTTTCTGAAGCTCTTTCAGCCGGGAATTGGTTGATTGTGTCAAACCAGAATTTTGCTCTTTCCACTTCTTCCGTTGTATCTTCCAAGGCAGCCTTTAGTTTTTGGGCAATCTCCTCTTTAGATTTTAACCAAATTACTTCTTTACCTGATGGCATGGACCTGAAATGTACAAAATCATAAATCTTTTCTACACTCCAGTTTTCTTTCTGCTTATTCTCAACATTATATTTGAGATACATACATGGTTTATCTAAAATTGCAAAGTCAAAGACCATGGAAGATCCAAGGTTTATGACTGCTGTACTGTGTAAAATTGTATTGATCTGTAAACCTATATCTTCCCGGGTTGGAAGTGCCGAATTCCAATCCCGGCCAATCTGTTCCCATATTGGTTCCACTGGAACAATCAGATCTTTAAAATTCTCAAGAGTTTCATCATATCTATCAGAAAAATCTACCGGACAGCGCCGGAAAAGAATTCCAAGTTTTGTTTCTCTATTTTTATTCAAGATTTGAATTGCCTTGGATACATCCCTTAAATAATCTGGGTCATTCGGACTTGTGGTTTTGTCGTCCCCGCTAAAGCAGATATATTCTTTAGTGAGATCTAGGTTGTTTTCTTCAAAAAAATCTTCCTTTGTTTTTCTTAATTTTAGGTTGAAATGAGGTTCAAATTGCGGGCTTCCGGTAATGAAAATACTGTCTGAATTTATTTGAGGATAATAATTAATTAATTCCTTCTTCATATACTCACTCCACACAAAGTAGAAATCGGGTTCTACTATCAAGGTTGCTTTAGGCAAATTGTCCCAGGAAAAAATAAAAGTACTTGTTGGAATTCCTAGGTCCTGCGCAGCGGTTAAAGGAGCGATGGCATTTACCGGCCGCTGATTGGTACAAAATATAAAATTTGGTTTTTCTTTTTCCAACACATCTTTGCAATGTTGGTAGAAATCAGATTTTCTTTCAGATGCTTTTAATTTTTTTCTAAGTTTTTGGATTCCTTTCTCTCCTCTATGCGATATTTTGAGTTGCGATACTATTGCATTTTTAATTTTAGAATTTATGCTTCTATTGGAAGAAGGAAATTTGTAGGTCTGGTAAACTGAATCATTAAATTTTTCTTCAAAATAATCCAGTTCCGCACTGATTTTCGCACGTTTTAAAAGATCCGTATAGGCTCTGGGTTTTCCTTGAAGTTTAATTTCATTATAGCCAAATTCAGTAAGATCAAAAGGCGTCTGATTCCAGAAAACCACTTCCCAGCCCATTTGCTCTCCAATTTCTACAAAAGAGCTGAAAGCGAAATTCCGCAGGCCAACGCCATCGGGGAGGAGAATAAATATTTTTTTTGATTTCAAAAGCATTAATTATAAAGTCTCATCCAAATATATGGAAAATGTGAGGAGAGAAGAAGTGCAGAGTGAAAGAGTAAATAGTGAAGGAGTGAAGGAGTTAAAGAGTGAAGGAGTTAAAAAGTGAAAAAGTGAGGTATATAAAAATAAACTTTTGATTTGCGATTCAAATTTTTATTTTTCCGATAACCGATAACCGATAACCGATTGACTTAGAAAGTAACTGACAATAATTCGTTGCCCAATTCATGAAGGGCTTTTTCAATTTTCTTGGCCCTCTCCTCCGAAGCATTCGCCTTTCCTGTAGCATATTGCCTCATTAAGGATTCGTTTATTCCGGCCTTTTTTGCCAAACTGGAAATTTTTATTTCAGGAATGAGTTTAAAAAGTGCTTGAATATCTAAACGATACACAAAAACATTGGCATGTAATACCTCTTGGATCCATTCTTCGTTTACTTCTATTGCCATTTCCAGATAATCGCTGTAAGCTTCTTGTAAATTTATTTTTAATTCCTCTAGGGAGTTTCCAAATGCGGTTACTACCCCCGGCAGATTTTGAGTGGTGCCCCAATAGGTTCCGTCTACCGCTTTCTCTACATAAACTTCTATGCTCTTATTTTTCATGGCCTTTTATTTAAAATATTCTACTCCTGCTTCTCAGGATAGATTTTACCGTTCCTCTCGAAACATCTTTCTTAGAATGAGGAATAGTAACAAGTCCTTTTTGAGTCGGATGTTTAAAGTGGTGATGACTTCCTTTTGTCCGAACCAGTTACCAACCTTCCTTTTTACTCATTTTAATAAGATCGGTCGAATTCATCAATTTAAATATATAACATTTTTGTTATGTTTGAGAAAAAATTTTAGCTTTATTTCCATCAACCCCAATTCAATCAGGTCATAAGGGGTTTGATTCCAGAAAACCACTTCCCAGCCCAATTGCTCTTCAACCTCTACAAAAGAAGTAAATGCAAAATTTAGCGATCCAGCACCATCGGGAAGGAGAATGAAGATTTTTTTAATTTCAATACTAGATTCTTCGCTAATTATTTTAACAAATATAGAATTTTAGAAATTGTACAATTGTATTAGTTCGATATTACTCATTTAATCATGTGAAACAATAGGAATATTTTAAATTAAAATGAATCTTTGAATTTTTGGGAGATAGGAACCAGATTTTTCAATAATTTACAGAAAATTGTTGAAAGGTGAATTTCGATATAGAAATATTTCTAATATTCAATGAGAAAAAACAATGAAAAAAATATTGATAGTTAAAATACTAAAAATACTCCTACTAATACTTTGCGAGTTTTTTTATACAAATGGCTGTTAAAATATAATGTTGGATCTAATGTAAAAATTGGAAGAAGCCTAATTAATTGTAACAGTGTAACTCTAGGGAATAATGTTATAATAAGACATAATAATATCATTTCGTGTGATTCATTTTCTGTGGGTAGTAATACTAAAATTCATAGTGGCAATAATATATTTGGAAAATCATCATTCTCAATTGGGGAGAACTCCAGAATTATAAATGATCATTTTATAGACCTTTGGAATAATATCACGATTGGTAATAACATATGGATTGCTGGACGTGGTAGCCAATTTTGGACGCACGGATCAATACATACGAAAAAAGGAACTAAAGATTTGGGAATTAATATTAAGGTTAATGTATATATTAGTTCTAACACCAGTATTGCTCCAGGTGTTACTATAGAGAATGATAATTTGATTGGTCTGGGGAGTGTAGTCAGTAAATCAATATTGACAAAAGGAAACATTGTTGCAGGAAACTAGGCCATTGTCGTCAAACAAAATGTTGATTGGAGAGAAAACTGGTAATATAAACCATTTAATTAATGCAAGATAAAATACCCCTATTTTACTGGAGTGAGATAAAATTCATCTTTAAACAAAAAGAGAACTATGGAGATCTGCTTTCTAAATATTTGGTAGAAAAGATCTCGGGGAAAGAGATGAAATGGATTCATCCAAAAAAACAGCCCTGGTACAAATGGGATAAAACAAATTATGTCACTATAGGCAGTATACTTCACCACGCTTCCAAAAACAGTATTGTCTGGGGAAGCGGAATTATTGATAAAGAACAACATATTACAAAGGCAGATTACAGGGCCGTTCGCGGACCTCGAACCAGAAAATTTTTACTGAAACTCGGTTATGAGTGCCCCGAAGTTTACGGGGATCCTGCTTTACTGCTGCCAAAATACTATCATCCCGAAGCCGAGAAAAAATACAAATTAGGGATCATTCCGCATTATCATGATTTTAAATTTGTTTTAGATCTATATAAAAATGATACCGAAATCCTGGTTATTGACCTAATGACGCTGGATGTGGAAGAAGTTACCAAAGAAATTTTGAGTTGCGAAAGAACTATTTCTTCCTCTTTGCATGGAGTGATAGTTTCCCACGCTTATGGTATTCCCAGTATTTGGGTAGAGTTTTCAGATAAGATCTTTGGAGACGGAATTAAATACCGGGATTATCTGGAATCTGTAGAAATTCCTTTCTATCAGGCGGAGTTTATCAGGGATAAATATTCTCTGGAAAGACTGCAGGAACTGTTAGATAAGCATGAAAACCTACCCAAAGGTTCAAAAATAAAAGAAATACAAAAAGGTTTGATAGAAAGTTGCCCGTTTAGGAATAGTGATGATGTGACGCTGTAATAAGGTAATGCTGTGATTTGAACTTCTATTTATGAGATAGCTTCGGCAAATTGCCTCGAGAAAACGGTCTGCGAGGGAGCATGGCGACCGAAGCAGCCTCATCATTTGAAGTTCTATTCATGAGATCGCTTCGGCAAAAATGCCTCGCGATACGGGTCTGCGAGGGAGTGAAATGACCGAAGCAGCCTCATGATTTAAAATAGCATTCATGAGATCGCTTCGGCAAAAATGCCTCGCGAAGACGTTAAACACAAAATTACAAATTCCACACAATGAACAATAAACAAGAAACCACAACCAATGAACAATCAGTTCTCATTATAATATCTAAATTGCCGTTTTATTACAGCCATGTCTAAAGATCTTAATCAGGAAAAAAATAAGGCACATTACGAAACGCTTTACGCTAAGTATCCCATCAGCAATATTCTGTATTGGATCAATAACATCGATAAATTTCTCGAATCGGCAACTACAACGGAAACGAGTTGGTTTGCGCTCTACCAAAATAATTTCAGGGAGAAAATAAAGGGTAAGAAAGTTTTGGAAATGGGCTGCGGAGATTGTACCAACGCCGCGGTGATGGCTGCTTTGGGAGCTGAAGTTTATGCCAATGACATCGCCAGTGCAAGCGGAAAAATAATAAATGAGCTCAATGATAAATTCGAGTTTAAATTCCCGATTAAATTCATTGAAGGGGATTTTTTAGATAATAACCTATCTGCTGCACAATTTGACTATGTCATAGGCAAAGCATTTTTACATCATTTAACCGTTCCTGTAGAACAGAGTTTTTTAAAGGAAACAGCTAGGCTTCTGACACCGGAAGGAGAAGCACGTTTTTTTGAACCGGCGGTTAATTCAAAACTTTTAGATGAAATTAGATGGCATATCCCAGTTGGGGACAGACCATCTAAATTTAATAAATTAGCTTTCAAAAAATGGAAAGATGAAGACCCCCATCCAGACAGAAGTTTTAGTTCTAAACATTGGAAAAAAGCAGGTGAAGAATTTTTTAGTGAAATAGAAATTATTCCCGTTGGTACGCTTGAACGATATAGCCGCTTATTTGGATGGGGTGAAAGAAGAAATAACTTTAAACGTTGGGCTTTAAAACAGGAAAAACGGTTGCCGGGAAAATGGAATCGGGATTTCGCCAGATGTCAGTTGATAATTTACAGAAGAGTAGTGAAGAAGTGAGGTAGGACTTTGACCAAAGCGGATCAATTTATTTTATTGAATTATATCTGATGATTGCCTATAGAACGAAAAGTTAGGGTATGGTAAAATATGATGAATTCAGAATTATTTAAATTTTAATTACAAGAAAATATACTATTCGAGTGAAAAATCAAAAATTGCTTTATTGGTCCTTTTCAATTGCCGCAATCTTAATTTTTATTTTGCCATTTTTCTATATTATAAAATATACCCATTTTGCCGCTGATGATTTTTGCAGAGTACCTGCTGACTTTGATCATTATTTTGAAAATGTTGCCTATTGGTATATGAATATTACAGGAAGATATACAAATGGCTTTATAAGCTATCTTCCACTTTATAACCTCGAAATTAATAGACTGGTATTAAAAATTTTAATTGTTGGATTAGGACTTATATCCTATTTATTTATTAACAAGTCCTTTGATTATTTTAAAATAGCAATAAGCAAAACTAAATGTCTTTTAATATCTGTTTTATTTTTCATTGCTTTGATCAGTCAATTACCATCAGTTTATGAATTTTTTTACTGGTATGCGGCATCTACCGTTTATTTAATAAGTATTATTTTCTTCCTTCTATTTTTAATCATGATTTTTAATTTAAATTATAAAAATCCATACCAGATTTTTATAATTTGTTTATTGGTCATTCTATTAAATGGGAATAATGAAATGCTTATTCCAATTACTAATTTAATCTTATTTGGATTTTTATTAGAAAAAATAATTTTTCATGAAGAAATCAATCTAAAATATTTACTTATAAATGTAATTAGTTGGTTCTCTTCTCTAATAGTTATTCTTGCTCCTGGTAACAGCAACAGACAAACATATTATGCTGAAGGGGGAGACCTCCTGCATTCCTTAAAATCATCAGTTTTGTCCTCTGGAATGTTCACTTTGAAAAGCCTGATTGAATTTCCATACTTCCTTCTATATATAGGATTGTTCCTGTTTATATTTGATGAGACCAGAAATCAGAGGATTAAAACTTATAAATGTATTCATCCCATACTTCTTTTCGGTATTTCAATAATCTTATTGGCATCTGTAATCGCTGTTCCATATTATGCAACTGGATATGTAAAAATTAACGATGGACGAATTGGAAATATGATACATATTATTTTTTTAATACTGTTGTTTATCAACTTATTGAACTCAACAATTTTTTTTAATAAAAGAATGGTATTTAAAAAAGTTAAATTCTTTAAGAAAATTAGCATAGGTTTATTTATCTTCTTTTTTCTTCTTGTGCCTTTTACTAATCAAAATTATTTAGATTTATATTCTGATTTTAAAAACGGGAGTTTTGCTAAATACGATCTGGATATAGAAAAAAGAGAAGAGAAACTCAGAGTTTCAGATCTGGGTGAAATTAGAATCATAAGAATAAAGGGATCTAGAACCATAAAGCATTTGGAAATTACAAAGAACCCAAAAGAATGGGAAAATCAATGTTATACTGCATTTATTAATAAAAAATATAACTTAAATATCCGATCAATCACAGTAGAATAATCAAAAATGTTTAATTCATCTTTCAAGGAATATGTAAATATTACTTAAAAGATGATAAGGCACTTTATGCGATAAAGAATTATTGGAATTAACCCCGAATTATATTCAGAGGATATAGTGCATACTGATCAACTATTTTCAAAAATAAAATCGACCTTTCTTATATTATTGAATCTTATCCTATCCCGAAAGATTAAATGGACTGCTCGAAAAAACTATTAGAAGCGGTATTTAAAATTCCAAGTGATGTGAAAGTTTCAATAGATAAATTTTGAAAAGCTTCTGGCCAGCTATATTATTTAATTATAAAAAATTATTTAAATAACATACTACCAATATTGGAAAGCCGAATTTTAGATATATTTTCTTAACTAAAGAATAAAATATTAAGTATTAAAAGGAAATGAATTATTTAAATAATCAATTATTAATTCTTATAATTCAAATTTTAAATAAATTTGGACGAGGTTTTGATTTGAAAAAGAAAATATTTTCAAGTCAAAAAATTTTAGAACGAAATTTTCATAGAAAAAAGGAATTTAATTTTATTCAAGTTGGAGCAAACGATGGAATAAGTTTTGACTTCTTATATGAATTCGTGATAACCCGTAAATCTTCAGGAGTGGTTATTGAGCCCGTTTCAGATTATTTTAAAGAGTTGGTTAATAATTATAAAGACTTCCCAGATATTATAAAAATCAATAAAGCTATACATTCTTTTGAAAAATCAAAAAAAATTTTTAAAATCAAAAATTCTAGTAGGCACAAATATTATGATTGGGTAAAGGGGATCGCCTCATTCGATGAAAATCACCATAACAAGACGAATATTTCAAAAGAGGATATGGAAGAAGAACATGTACAAGCAGATACCCTGATGAATATTATTACAGATTTCTATTCGAATAAAAAAATTGATTATTTACAAGTTGATACTGAAGGTTATGATTTGGAAATTCTAAAAATGTTAGATTATACTATTATCAAACCACTAATTATTAAATATGAACATTCTAATTTGGATAAAGCCGACATAAATGCTTCTAAAAAACTTTTAATTCGGGAAGGATATTCATTATTTAATGAAGGGAATGATACGGTAGGAATAGATTTGTGCCGAATTAAATTAATATGAGTATACCTAAAGTAATACATTATTGTTGGTTTGGAAATAAAAAAAAACCTCAATTGGTAGAAGATTGTATTTCTAGTTGGAGAAAATATTTACCAGATTATGAAATCATAGAATGGAACGAAAGAAATACCAATTTAAAACATCCCTTTTTAAAAATTACATATAAGCTAAAGAAATGGGCTTTTGTTTCTGATTTTGTTAGGCTAAAAATATTATATGAATTCGGAGGTATATATTTAGACACAGATATGTTAATTCTCAAATCATTGGATAATTTTTTGGAAGATAAATGTTTTTTTGGTGCTGAAAATGAAATATTTATAAATGCTGCTATTATTGGGGTATTTAAAAATCATTATTTCATAAAAGAATGCCTTTTAAAATATGAAAATTTAAATTTAAATAATGAAACAAATTGGGAAGAAATTTGCATTCCAAGGATCATAACACAAGAAATTAGGGATAGAAATGATTCTGATCTTATTTTTAAGAAGAAAGTCGAAATTTACGACATTGTAATCTATCCTCCATCCTATTTTTACCCATTAAATTTTGAAAACAGAAAGGACATAAAAAACTATAAAAATTATTTAAAATTGGACAGTCATGCTGTTCATTTATGGAGTGGTTCTTGGATTGAGCCTAATGAATTTCATTATTTAAGAAATGGTCAATATTCGGAAGGATTAAGAAAAGTTATAAATAATATAGCAACTCATAAAAAAATCGGCTATTTATATTTCAAGAAAATATTAAGTTCCTTTAAAGAATCTTTATTTAATAAGAAGTAAAAAGATTTGTTTTGATCATGATTATCATATCCATTTATAAAATTTCCAGTATTATAACCATAATTGGAACTAAGTAAATTATTCTTTTACTTATGTTTAACTATCCATTTAAAGTGAGCCACAACTATGTCAATAATTCTAAAAGCTGAGAACATCTCCAAACAATACCGTCTAGGTCAGGTTGGCACCGGCACAATCGGTAACGATCTTAATCGTTGGTGGGCAAGCCTGCGAGGAAAGGAAGATCCCTATTTGAAAGTTGGTGCTGTAAATAATCGCAACTCCAAGGCACTTGAAGATTATGTATGGGCTCTCAATGATATCAATTTTGAAGTTAAAACAGGGGAAGTATTGGGGATAATTGGGAAAAATGGCGCAGGGAAATCTACCTTGCTCAAAATATTATCAAGGGTGACTTCCCCTACTACTGGAAGTATTAAAACAAGGGGTCGAATTGCTTCTTTGCTGGAAGTTGGCACAGGGTTTCATGGAGATCTTACGGGAAGGGAAAACATCTTCATGAACGGCGCGGTATTGGGAATGACTAAGGTAGAAATTAAACGTAAACTTGATGAGATAATAGATTTTTCCGGATGCGAGATGTATATGGATACTCCAATTAAAAGATATAGCAGTGGGATGACGGTTCGTTTGGGTTTTGCTGTAGCCGCTCACCTAGAGCCCGAGATCTTAGTAGTAGATGAAGTTTTGGCTGTAGGAGATGCCGAATTTCAGAAAAAAGCCATTGGTAAAATGCAAGATCTGTCTATAGGAGAAGGAAGAACGGTACTATTTGTGAGTCATAATATGAGTTCAATAAAACAACTTTGTTCAAAATTGTTAGTTTTGGAAAATGGTATTTCAATATTCGAAGGAGAAGTCAATGAAGGTGTGGATTTTTATATTTCTTCTGAGACTAAAGACTTAACAGAAAAAGCTACACATTTCAATAAAACTAATTCTGTTAAAATAATTAAAGGGGAATTTTTTGTTTTTGGAAAAGAATTTAAATCCAATCAATCAATTCTGCTTGGCGAAAAACTTGATATTTTCCTTATTTTGGAGATTAATGATGATATCCAGGATTTATCGATAGCTTTTGATATTCTTAATGTTCATACGGAATTAATGTCGCATATTACAAATGAGGACGACGGATGTTACTTTACGAATTTGAAAATTAAAAGTATTGTTAAAATACATATAAGAACAGATCCCGTTGTGTTTACTCCTGGCTTTTATAGTGTTAATTTGTGGATTGGTAAAGGACAAGATGAAACGCTGTATGAAATAAAAAATTTACTTTCCTTTTATGTTGAGCAAGGAGACTTTACAAAGAGGACAAAAAGACTGCCAAAACATGCAAAAGTTTACTTAAATTCAAAATGGGAAAAGAATATATAAATAAGATCAAATTTAATATCAAAAAATGTTTCACTAAAAAGTTTTTTAAAGGGGACACAGAGCTAATTGTTAAGAATATTTTATTCAAAAATTATTTCGATACTATTAAAATTCAGACAACTTACGATACCCTTGATGAAATTGAAGAATGTATTGAAAGACAAAGAGGTGGTGCTTATTTTAGATTTGGAGATGGAGACGTTTTTTTAATGGAATTAAAGAATGATTCTTTTCAGAATGCAAATAGAAAGCTATCTATTGAAATTTCAGAGGCTTTTGGCCTTGCTGGAAAAAATATTTTTAAGACGTTACCAATTCATTCTAACCTATTTGGTTATGACAATGGAATGTTTAACGGGAATCATAAAAATGAAGATCATTTTGCAAAACAACTACTTTATGCTACATTTCCGTATTTTATAGGTCATAAAATTTATAGTCCTGTTGCGCTTCATTTTATAGCAACGAATAAAGTTCATAGAGCAAATTCATTTTTGAAAGTACTAAAAGCAAATACTAAGGTTTTTGTTGGTAATAAAAATTTTACATCTAAATCTATCGAGCTACTTTTTGGAGATAGTATTCACATTAAAACGCCTTCAACTAATGCTTATTCAGAGATAGATAGGATACATAATGAATCAACTGAAGCTATAGATAAAATTTCTCATTGTGTAGTATGTATTGCAATGGGATGTTCTGGCAGAGCATTAATGAAAAGATTGCACCACTATACTAGAAGTAAAAATGTTTTTTTATTTGATTTTGGAAGTCTTTTAGATGGAGTTAATGGCAATGATTCAAGAACTTGGTTAAAAGTAAATGAAATTAACTACGATGAATTAACAGGCAATTTATAATAAAAATGAGCAACATCAATTGTTTTGTAATTATTGTAACCTTTAATTCCATGAAGTGGATAAATAAATGCTTGGTTAGTTTAAATGGATATAAGGTAATAATCGTGGATAACAATTCTCAAGATAACACTAAAGAATTTATAAGTTCAAATTATTCCAAGGTAACTTTATTAGAGCAAGTGGAAAACCTTGGGTTTGGGCAAGCTAATAATATCGGAATCTCTTTTGCTCTTAAGGCTGGGGCTGAACATATTTTTTTGTTAAATCAGGATGCGTATTTAAAAGAAGGATGTCTTGATATTCTAATTGACTTTCAAAATGAGAATAATGAATATGGAATTCTCAGTCCTATACATTTAAATGGAACCGGGACCCGATTGGATGCTAATTTTTCAAATTATCTAAATTACTCAGGTAATAAAGATTTCTTTTCAGATTATGTGCTGAATAAAACTCTGAAGCAAGTATATCAAGTTCCTTTTGTTAACGCCGCGGGATGGTTATTATCAAGAAAATGTATAGAAAAAGTTGGAGGATTTGATCCTATCTTTTTTCATTATGGAGAAGACGATAATTATTGTCAACGAGTAAATTACTATGGTTTTAAAATTGGAGTTGTTCCAAATGCTGTACTCTTTCATGACCGGGAAAACAGATCTGCTAAGGAAGTAGCAAATGCTGACAGGGATTATTTTCAGGCAATGGAAAGACAACTTAAATTAACTTATGCAGATATTAATAAGATTTGGGATCCAAATATTGATAATATAATTCGCAAAAGAAGAAATGCTTGGATAAAATCAACTATAAAATTAGATCTTAAAAGAGCTACTTTTTTTAAAAATGAATATTTAATATTTAAAAGTTTAAAATCTGAAGTACTACTTAGCCGAGAAATAAATAAATCCCCTGGTTTAAATTATTTGAATTTTGAGAATCTATAAAGCGGTCTTGGTTCACAATCTTTTATTATATTTCTTAATTGTGAAATAGTTGTAATTTCGATCTCATACTTTTCATTAAGTGGTAATTATTGCAAGAAGGTTAGGCTTTCTGAAATTAATTAAATCCTAATGAAAATGCTGCGTGGGGCGCTTTAAGTTTACATAAAAATTTATGTGATAATTTGGTGATTAGGATTGCGTGATAAATAGGGACAAACACTTAATGATTTACCAATAAGTAACAATGGCACAGCGTTACAATTTCTTTCTTATCTTGCAAACATAAAGCTGATCTCTAAGTGCAACCTCTTGTTTCTATTATTATTCCAACCTATAACCGTGTTTTCCTACTTGGACAAACATTAGATAGCGTACTTGCCCAAACTTATCAAAATTGGGAATGTATTATAGTAGATGATGGCTCTGAGGATGCTACGGATGAGTTGATAGAGTTTTATTCGGAAATTGATTCTAGAATTAAATATTACCATAGACCAATCAGCCAACTTAAGGGTGCGAATGCCTGCAGGAATTTTGGGTTTGAAATGAGTATGGGGAAGTATATACAGTGGTTGGATAGTGATGATATCATTGATTCTTATAAAATTGAAAAGCAATTAATACAATTATTAAAATTTAATTCAGCAACAATCGCTATTTGTAGATGGCAATTCTTTGATATCCAAGTGGAAGAAGTTGAATTTACAAATGAATACCAAGTCTATAAAAATTTTGATAAAATTCTAGCTTTCATTGATGCTTTAGCTGTATCAGGTGGTTTTTTACCGGCACATGCCTATCTAGTGAATAGAGAATTAATATGTCAAGCAGGTAACTGGATGGAAAATTTAACAATAAATCAAGATGGTGAATTTTTTGCTAGGATTTTTGTTAAAGCCAAAACCGTCATTTTTGTAAATGACGCCCTTGTTTATTACAGAAGGAACAATAAGGATAGTGTGAGTTATTTGAGTACAGAACTGAAAATGGATCACGCAATTTTAAGCTGGCAATTAATTGAATCATATTTTAAAATTCACTTCGGAGAAAGCACGCGATTAGTAGAAATTTCCAAAAAATATTTATATCGAAGATTTTTTAAAGTAAATAATAAAATGATAAATGAAAATAAATTATTTTTTGAAGTTGAAATATTAAGAAATAAATTCTCATTAAAAAAAACAATAAAAGACTTGGTAATACGGATATTAAAAAAGTAATAATCATCAAATAATGAAGCCTCTAATTTCAGTAATATTACCAGTCTTTAACCGTGAAGAGTACATTATTGAGTCAGTTGAAAGTATTTTAAAGCAGACATATACTAAAATTGAATTAATTATTATTGACGATGCATCAAATGACGAAACTGTAAAAATTATAAGTCAGTTTTATGATTCTAGAATACAGTTAATTAAAAACAAAATAAATTTAGGTGTTGCTGCGTCAACGAATTTAGGAATCAGAAAGGCAAAAGGGAAGTATATTGCAAAAATGGATAGTGATGATATAGCATTACCAACAAGATTAGAAACGCAATTAACTTTTATGGAAGAGAATGAAGATATAATTGTGTGTGGGAGTAATATTGAATACTTTGGAGCTAAAAAAAAAATAATTAAGTATAAAGAAAATCATAAAGCTATTTTAGTGGAAATGTTATTAAGAAATCCTTTCGCAAATCCAACAGTTATAATTAGGAAGGAAATTTTTGATGCTTATTTGTATGATGAATCCTACAAATATGGGGAAGATTATGAATTTTGGACTAGAATAGGTTGGGAAGGTAAGATGTATAATATTCAGGAGGTTTTGTTGCTATATAGAGTGCATTCTAAGCAATTGTCAAGTGATATTAAAAACAAAAGGTTAGAGGTAGATATAAGCTTAAAATTAAGATTGTTTCATATGATAAAATATGATAACGAAATCTTTAAGGATGAGTTCATTAAAAGAATACTTTTCTCAAATGAAGCTATAGAACTTCAAGAATGTGCGATTTTTTTAAAGTGGCTCAATAATTTACTTTTAGTTAATATAAAACAACCAATATTTGATCAAAAAGAATTGACTAAAATTTTAGAGACATTAAAAAGAAATTTCGTTTACGATTTATTTTTTACAAACAAGAGAAATGGAATAGACTATTTATTTAGATTGAAAATTCTATTGGTTTTACCTATAAATGAAATATTTTTTGTTTTGAAAAAAAAGATGATTGAAAAATTCAAAAGTTCGTTTAGATAAGGAACCCCTGAAATTAAGTTTCTATAAAAAAAAGGACTTAAAAAGCTACTAAATGGAATTTTCAGAAAAAAATATATTATTAATTATACATGCAGGTTCGCTTGGTGGCGCAGAAAGACAGGGCTTGGGGATTTCTAAGATCCTTACTGAAAAATATAATTGTAAAGTAAATTTATTGTTGACATCCTCTGGTGACACTACCAAAGAATTTGAAGATTTTGCCAAAGAATGCCATATTATAAATACCCTATATTTAGATAATCCATATTTACTTTTTAAAAAAGAACTTACTCTCATAAATATAAAACGATTATTCAAATCAATATCATATCTTTTTAATTTAAAAAAAGGTTTAAAACCTTATAAACCAGATATTATTATTCCATTTTTAAATTTCCCATCAAAAGTAGCTTTTTATTTGTATTGGTTAATCCCTTCTGTAAAATTCACTTTCTGGCACCAATTAGGATTAGATGTGCTTAGTTTGGATGTTTTGGAAAGTATTGCAGCTAAAAACACCTCTTGCGTCGTCGCAAATGCTAGCAATGGCCTGGAAATGTTTAAGAATTTATATATTATTGAACCTCAAAAATTAAATATATTACCCCAGTATATTTCTATTAGTCACCATCCTTTAGATAAAGAAAAACTAAAATTAAAATTTAAAATTCCTAAAAATTCATTGGTTATAGGTATGATAGCACATTATCGCCCGGAGAAATATCATGAACTATTATTGAATGTTTTTGAAAAGTTAATTGAGAAGCATGACAATATTAATCTAGTGTTCTTAGGAAATAAGAATAATACTGTTACCACTCAAAAAAAATACCAATATTTATCGGCTAAAATAGTAAATAATAATATGAGTTCCAAAGTATTACTTCTTTCAGGATTTAAAGTTGAAGAGGTTTTAAATATTTTGGATATTGGAGTATTGGTTTCCAGAATAGAAGGAATGCCAAATGCGGTTATGGAATATATGTTATATGGATTACCCGTTGTTGCTTCAAACCATCCGGGTTGCGTTCAGTTATTGAGTAATTCAAGTTTTTTAATAGAAAACAATGAGAGAGAATTGTTTGATAGTTTAGATAAATTAATTATGTCAGAGATATTAAGAATTTCTGAAGGAAGAATTAATTCAGAAAAAATTAAAGTCTATGATATGGATTCTTATATAACCAAATTACAGGTTATAATGAATAAGAGTTTAAAATTAAAAAGAATTTTATTTTAATTATTAATTTTTTTTCTTAAAAGTTTAAATGGATATTTTTGCAAAAAACAAACCGTTGATATCTATTATTATACCTTGCTATAATGATGCAAAATATATTGAAGAATCCGTCCAATCTGCATTAAATCAAACCTATTCAAATAAGGAAGTGATTGTAGTGGATGATGGTTCTAATCTTAAAACAAAAAAGGTTTTAGATAATCTTGAGAATAAAGTCCAAAAGCTAATTACTCAAAAAAATAAAGGAGTAAGTGTTGCTAGAAACGTTGGTATTGAAGCATGTTCTGGTGAGTATGTTTTAGTTTTGGATAGTGACGATTATTTTGAGCCTAGTTTTTGTGAAAAGGCACTACAAATTTTTGAAAAGGAATCTGACGTTAAAATAGTGACTTGTTACTCAAAATGGTTTAATGCTAGAACACATATAACTTATAAACCGAAAGGCGGAAATATTAAGGATATTTTGATAAGCAATGTTGCAATGGGATCATCTATGCTCAGAAAACAAGATTGGCAAATAGTAGAAGGCTATGATGAAAAAATGACAAGAGGCTATGAAGATTGGGAGTTTTATATGAGATTATTGAAATCTGGTGGAAAAGCAGAGGTGATTCCTGAAATTTTATTTAATTACAGAAACAAAGAAAACTCAAGAAATAAAAAGGCTAATTTGGCTAAATATGATATTCTTGGGTATATATACAAAAAACATGCTGTTGTTTTTAAAGATCACTTTGACCTTTTTATTTCTGAATGGTTAGAATCGATAAGAAAAAGTGAAGCCTTTAAACAACAGGTAATGGATAGTTTAGACTACAAGTTAGGGAATAAGCTATTAAAACCTTTTCGGTTCTTCGGACTTTTAAAAAAAGCAAATTCAAAAAAGTGAAGTTGATATGCCTTTAGTTTCTATAGTCTTAGCTACCTATAACCGCGATCATTTGATAGGGGAAATGTTAGATTCAGTTCTAAATCAAACTTATGAAAATTGGGAATGCATTATAATAGATGATGGCAGCACGGATAACACCAAAGAAATCCTCCGGTCATATTTGCTAAAGGATCCCAGATTTAACTATTACGAACGCACGAAAAATCATAAAAAGGGACTTCCGGGCTGTCGCAATCAGGGATTGGAACTGGCTAAAGGTGAATGTATAATTTTCTTTGATGATGATGATATAGTACATCCTGAAAATCTTAAAATTTGTATTGAAGTTTTGTCTGATAAGGATTTATATTTTTGCAGATACGACAAAGAGCCGTTTCGAGGGGAATGGAAATCTGATGCCTTAAAAGGAGACTCCGGTTTCAAATCAAAATTCGTTGATATCAATGATCTTGAAAAGATAGTAATTGGAAAGTTGCCTTTTGCATCCTGCACTGTATTATGGAAGAAGGAATGTTTTGAAGGTCAAAGATTTAATGAGAATTTGATGTATGCTGAAGAGTGGGAATGTTATTCTAGAATTTTATCCTCTGGATTTAAAGGAATTTCAATAGATAAAGTGCTTTATTACAATAGGAAACATCCCAACTCCAATACTGGAGAATTCTACATTAATGATCCAGTAAGAAGAGCTTCCAATTTAACGGCGATCCATTTGGTAATAGACAATTTATTTAGAAAGGGATTATTAACCCCAAATTTGGTGCAGTATTTCATAAAGACAGGATTTTTCATAAAAGAAATTTCAGTAATAGAAGCTGTACTTAAGCGCTCAAATGCCGGAATATTAAAAAAAACAAAGTATTTATTGGGTTATAAAATCTACCCTGTTTTAAAGCCATTATTTAAGTTGAAAGGAAAGTTAATTTCTAGATCTAATTTTAATTAGATCTAAAGGAGCTATAAAGAAATCCACAAGTTTTATTTTAGAACCTTCTTTTTCTTTCCACAACCTCAAAGGAACCTCAAGTATATATTTTTTATAGTCCTCTTTGTTTTTGCTTTTATATCTGAAAAGTAATTCTAAATCAAATAACCATTTAGATGCAAAAGGACTAGAAAATAATTCCTGGGCTAAACCCACCTCAAAGAATTTTGCGCCACATTGAGAATCATAAGGTTTTAGCTTTAGCACGATACTCGCAACTGTGGCAAAAATTCTACCCATATAGTGTCGGGTTAAATCTCTTTCAATAGTAGCTCCTAGCCTTTTAACCCTTGATCCCATTATAAATTTATAGCCATAACTAAAATTAGCAGTTAAGTAATCAATTTCTTGAAGAGGCGTTGCCAAATCAGCATCCAAATACCCTATGTAATCAAAACCTGGAAATTCAGCAGCTTTTAAGATTCCTTGTCGAACAGCTTCTGCCTTACCGTAATTCATACTGAGATCTATAACCTTGACCTTATCAGGATGTAATTTCTTTAACTCCTCGAGAATATCCAAGGTGTTGTCAAAAGAGCCATCATTTATAAAATAAAAGTTGTGAGAGTTTGATTCAATATATTCAGAAAAAATTTTTAAGTTTATTCTTTCTTCTTCATTAAAACAGGGTATGATTATACAGATTTTCGACATACAATATAGTTTGACAGTCCTGGAAATTTTATTCCTATTGAATTAAATAAGTTGAAGATCATAAAATCGAAGTATAATAGTCTAGCTATATACTGAGTTATAAAATTATTCGTTGTCCAGCGAGTGAGGCCAGTTCCCTCCTTATAAATCTTATTTCCTAAATTCCTTTCTTTAATTACTTCAATATATCTGGGTAAAAGCAGAGAAAAGAAAAAATAACCAACTTGAATTTTATCAAACCCGGATTTTGAAATCAAATTCTCTAAACTTTTATTAGTATATCTTCGGAAGTGTCCTAAAAATTTGTCGTGAGAACAAAATAAGTTCTGAAAAGCTGGTACGGTAATAAATATGATCGTTTCGGGGGAAATAAAAGCGCTTTCCCTAAGAGTGTTTATAAACCCATGATCATCTTCAATATGTTCTACTACATCCATTATAAATACAAGATCAAAAACCAATTCTTCGTCCTTTGGTAATTTATCTAAAGATTTATATAATTTTATCGAAGAGCCTTTATTTGTTTCAAGATATTCGTCAGTAAATGCGGTGTCTATGGCATAAAATTTCGCGGAGGTTTTGTCTTTTGAGAATTTAGTTAGGAAGAATAGATCTCCGCAGCCCAGATCCAGAATGTTTTTGTCCTCATAATTTGAACAATGATGATCCACTAAAGATTTTGCTACTTCTGCTCTGGCCATTTCCCATGGGTGACGATTTTCATTATTTTTAGGTAATTCTCTTAAATCCATTTTTCTGTATTACCCAAAGAAATAAAAATTAAAAACAAATCCTAAGTTAATTTTAAAAAATGTTCAATCTTTGATGTATTAACTTAACCACTTAAAATCAAAAGCTACCAAAACATTAGAATTTTGATATATGCTACCCCTTGTGTTAGGGTTAATAGTAGGGTATTATATTTTTTTCTCTCCCCCAATTGGCTTGGCAGATAGTGCAGATTTTGGGAGAATATTTTTACAACTTGGCTTAGATAGAAGTGGAACTACACCAAATGATCAATTTTTTAATTTTTTCAATCCCGAATATCAAATTAATCGGGAATCTAAAATACCTGTAAAACTTACTCAGGTATTCCTATTTGTTTCGTTGATATTTAATAAAATATTTTATTCAGAATCTCATTACAGCATATTTTTTCTTTCCATCATATACTTCATCCTTTATATAGGTGGATTTTATTTGTTCCTCCGCAACCTATTTCGAACCTCCCAGCTTAACCACCTCGGTAAATACTTAGTCGCTGGCCTAAGTATAATAGTGTTATCCGATGTAATGTTTGTTTCATATTTTAATAGTTTATATCAAGAAATCTTATTTATTGTTTTTTTTATTTATGTTATAGCCTTTTACTTAGATAGTACTATAAATTATAATTATTTATTAATAGCTCTAATAATATTATCTGTGTCGAAAACACAAAATTTCATTTTTTTGATATTGTCTTTTTATATTATGATCTGGAAATTCAAAAAAACCAATAAAATTATATTAGTTGGGGCAAGTTTTGCCGTCCTATTTTTTCGTCATTTCCTTATTAAGGAGCAGAAGCAAACCAATAAAGCAAATTTGTATGAAACTGTTTTTTTGGGTTTAATGTATTGCGCTTCAGAATCTGAAAAATTGAAAATCCTGAATGATCTTGACCTTAAAGAAGCTAATTATCTTGAAAATGTAAAAGAAGTATATTGGCGTCCAGGAAATGAAATTGCTAATAGAAAAGGAAATCTTCATAAAGAATTTTATTCTAAAGTATCTCAACTAGATATCATGATAACCTATATTTATAACCCACAAATACTTTTTAAAATGGTTATTATGGGTATTAAATACTTAGTGATTAACCCGGCGCAACCCCAACATTTGGGAAATTATCTCAAAAAAGATTCCAAAGGAGCAAAATTAACTCTAAAGGAAACGTTTTGGGGAAAGTATTTAAACAAAACTTTTCTTTTGATTTATTTGTTCTCATTAGCTAGCTGTGTATATAATATAGCAACTGGTAGAAGAAATTTCCGATTAACCTTAACAATTATACTTATTATGCTCATACCTTTAGTTTTTACTGCGACTTTGGTGGCCGGGGGTATTAATGATTTTGTGAAACACAATTTATCTGTATATTTCATGATTTCTATTCTGTTTCTTTTATTATGTAGTAATGTTTTAGAAATTATCAAAAGTCAATCTGCTTCTCAAAAGGTTGCATTATTTTAATTTTATAATTTTGGTAAATAAAACCTCGTTGAAAATACTCCTTTGTTTTGGCACCAGGCCAGAAGCCATAAAGATGGCTCCTGTAATTCATGAGCTCAAACAACAAAAACTTGACTTTAAAGTTTGTGTTACTGCACAGCACCGGGAGATGCTGGATCAGGTTTTGGGTTTTTTCGAAATAGTGCCGGATTATGACTTGGATTTAATGCAGCCAAACCAGTCCTTAAATCAGCTTAGCTCAAAAATACTTAAATATATAGATGAGATATTGGTAAAAGAAAAACCCAGCCTTGTTTTGGCACAAGGAGACACTACAAGTGCTGCTATGGTTTCTCTTGCTGCTTTCCATAGAGAAATAAAAGTTGGGCACGTAGAAGCAGGACTGCGCACCTATAACAAAATGGCTCCTTTCCCCGAAGAAGTAAACCGCCAAATTACCTCCCGGATAGCCGATTTCCATTTTGCGCCAACGGTAAAGTCAAAGTTAAATTTGTTAAAAGAACAAATCCCCAAAGAGCATATTTATGTGACCGGAAATACCGTGGTTGACGCATTGGAATGGGCAATTGCTAAAATGGAAGCTGAGCAATTAAGTGAAGAAATTCAGAAAATAAAAGCCTTAATTAACCCGCATAAAAAAATGGTCCTCATAACAGGTCACCGCAGGGAAAATTTTGGAGAAGGACTTATTCAAATTTGTGGAGCTTTGCTGGAATTGTCAGAAAGAGAGAATGTAGAATTGATCTATCCGGTTCATTTAAATCCAAACGTAAACGGGCCTGTACAGGAATTGCTCAGTCACAAAAATAATATTCACCTTATAGACCCAGTGGCTTACCCCAGCATGCTTTGGCTGATGCAGCAGTGCAGCCTTATCATCTCAGATTCAGGAGGTATTCAGGAAGAAGCCCCTACTTTTAATAAACCGGTATTGGTTACCAGGGAAGTTTCGGAGCGTATGGAAGGAGTTGAGGCTGGATTTTCTTTTTTGGTGGGTACAGATAAAGATAAAATAGTAGAAGAGGCAATTCGGATTTTAAACCATCCTCCGGATTTTTTAGGAATTGAGAATCCTTATGGGGATGGTACTGCAGCTAAACAAATTGTACACATTCTTTTAGATGCTAAGAATGTTTAATTTCCACAAATATTATTGGTTATCTACTTACTCAGTATTATTATAAAAAAATCTGTAAAACCGGTTATTAAAATAATGAGAAAAAATCAACTTATTAAATTTATTAAGAATGGGATTAAAACCTTGATGAACAAGCTACCCTATGTCAAAACCCTTTATCACTTAAATTCCAATTCCAAATTTCCCAATGGTCACTATTATTCAACTGTAGTCTCCCTTGATCAAATAAAGTTGAGACAAAATGAAATTTGGAAATCGCCAATAACTGAAAATATAGAAGGTATAGACCTGAGAATCGGAGAACAACTTCAATTGGTTGAAAAACTGACTGTCTATTTTCCGGAAATTCCTTTTACAGATAAAAAGCAAGAAAAACTCAGGTATAATTTTAACAACAGTTATTATTCCCATAATGATTGTTTAATTCTTTATTCAATAATCCGGCATTATAAGCCAAAGAATATTATAGAAATTGGCTCTGGTTACTCATCTGCGGTTATGATGGATACCAATGAATTATTTCTTAATGGTAATATAAACTTAACTTTTATAGAGCCATATTCCGGGGATAGGTTAAATGCTTTAATGACCGAGACGGATAAAAAGAACACCACCCTAATTCAGGAGGATGTTCAATTAGTGTCATTAGATATTTTTAAGAATCTTAAGCAGGGAGATATACTTTTTATAGACAGTACACATGCAGTTAAGACAGGGAGTGATGTCAATTATATTTTATTTGAAATTTTACCGGTATTATCAAAAGGAGTATTAATACATTTTCATGACATATATTTTCCTTTTGAATATCCAAAATCCTGGGTTTTAGATGGATTTGGATGGAATGAGGCTTATTTTTTAAAAGCTTTTTTGATGTACAATATGAATTTTAAAATTATATTATTTTCAGATTATTTAAGTAAATTTCATAAAGAAACAATTCAAGATATGCCTAAAATCTATAAATCCAATGGAAGCAATTTGTGGATTGAAAAAGTTTAATATCTTAGAAATTAGCTTTTAATTTCATTCTGATTATTGACGAATGCATTACGTATTTGGGCGATTTGCCTGGGTTGTAGAACAGTGTTGAACGCTTGTTAAAACAAAATCGAAAGTCTATCTTTACTTCAAATCAAACAGATTTAAGTGAAACCCAAATCATATACGAAAATTTTAGTTGTAGCCGAGTCTATTGACTTAGAAGACAGCAGTGGTTCTAAGGCAAACGTGGCGTTGATCCAAAATTTACACAAGGCCGGGTTTGAAGTGCTGGTGTACCATTACACCCGAAAGGAAATTCAGCTACCGGGAATAACCTGTATGGCCATTAAGGAAAAACGGTGGAGTGTTTTATTTTTTCTGAGTCGGATGGAAAGATACATTCGCAGCTTTTTGAAATTATCTCTCAGTAAACCTTTGGAAAAAGTATTCGGTTTTTCCTTTACTCTTTTTAATGACCGAAACAGCATAGTTGCCGCTTTGCAGGAAATGGAAAGTTTTAAACCCGATCTTGTGCTAACTCTTAGCAAGGGAGGGAGCTTCAGGCCGCACCATGCTTTATTGAAGATGCCCGAACTGCATAATAAATGGATGGCTTATATTCACGATCCGTATCCTATGCATTTTTATCCAAAACCTTATACCTGGACTGAAGCAGGAGCTCGTCAAAAAGAGGAGTTTATGAAAGAAGTTGCATTAAAAGCGAAAATCACTGCTTTTCCTAGCAAACTTTTAATGGAATGGATGGGAAGTCATTTTGCTCCATATCAAACCAAGGGAGTTGTTGTACCTCATCAATTGGAACATGGAAATAACGACGAAGTGAATGAAGAACTCCCATATTATTTTAAAAATGGGAATTTTAATTTAGTACATGCCGGTAACTTATTATGGGGCCGTGATCCCAATGGTTTAATTTTAGGGTTTCAGAAGTTTTTAAAGGAAAATCCAAGTGCGAAAAGGCATGCGAGGCTGATATTTTTAGGTGGTGCAAATCATTATTCTTCAGAGCTTTCGGAGTATGAGAGGGAGATATACCAGTTTAAGGTAAGCACTGATTATTTACCTTTCAAAATGGTTCAAAAGATCCAAAAAAGAAGTAGTGTTAACGTTATTTTGGAAGCTAAATCGACAATAAGTCCTTTTTTACCTGGTAAATTTCCACATTGCGTAAGTGCGAATAAACCAATTTTAATTTTAGGTCCAGGTTATAGTGAATGTCGAAGATTGTTAGGAGAAGATTATATCTATTGGGCAGAAATTGACGAAGTTGATAAAATTGCTCGACTTATTGATAATTTTTATTGTCAATGGAAAAATGACCCAAACAAGCTTAAACTTAATCGTCCAGATTTGATAGAGTATCTTTCTATAAATTATTTAGCTGAAACCATGAATAAAATATTTGAGGAATGAAAATACTTATGGTTTCCGTTTTTTCTAATCATTTTTTTAATTGGGTGCTTCAACTTAAGGGTTCCGGACATGAGGTTTATTGGTTTGACGTAAATGATGCAAATACCCATGTCACAAGAATTGATTTCGTTATTCAGACCGTAAAATGGAAAAGGAAATTTGACTATCCGGGAAGGCAATGGATCAAGAAAAATTTTTTTGTCTTGGATAAATTTATAAATAGATTAAATCAGAGAAAATTAATAGATGCTTTTCAACAGAAATTCGATGAAATTCAACCTGATGTAATACACAGTTTTGAAATGTATTCTTCTTGTGTTCCTATTTTGAAAATAATAAAAAAACACCCTAAAATTAAATGGATATATTCACCATGGGGAACCGATTTGTTTTATTATCAAAATGAGGCTGAAAAATTAAAGGGAATCAAATCTGTTTTTAACCGCCTTGACTATATGTTTGCAGATTGTAACCGGGATTCCTTAATTGCTAGAAAATATGGATTCCAAGGAGAATATTTAGGCACATTTCCAGGAGGTGGGGGCTATGAATTGAATTCATCTAACTCCTGGGTATATGAATTTCAAAACAGGAAAACTATATTAGTTAAAGGGTATCAAAATAAATTTGGAAGATGCAATAATGTTTTGGAGGCTTTATTAGAAATAGAGCATGATATTAAGGATTTTGAAATTATTGTGTTTGCTGCAACTGAAGAGGTATTAAAATTTGTAGACAATCCAATATTTAACAAAATGAAAAATTTAAGAATAGTAGGAGCCATTGGCCGTGAGGAAGTTTTAAAATTAATGGGAAAATCTCTACTTTATATCGGGAATAGTATTTCTGACGGGATGCCTAACACATTGTTGGAAGCAATAATTATGGGAGCTTTTCCAATCCAATCCAATCCTGGAGGGGCTTCAGCTGAAATTATTGAACATGGTAAAAATGGTTATTTAATTGAAAATCCCGAAAACAGCAATGAAATTGCAGTCTTGATCAAAAAAGCAATCCAAAACACAGGTTTATTACAATCGGGAATTACATTTAACTCAGATTACATTAAACCAAAACTAGAAAGGGACTATATTAAGGAGCAAGTTTTAAAGAGTTATGCATTAGTTGAAGCAAACCTAAAATTTTAGATTAGAATGAAAATTTTAATGGTCTCCATATTTTCTAACCATTTCTTTAGATGGACAGAACAATTAAGAGATTCTGGCCATGAAGTATATTGGATTGATGTTTATGACTCCAATACACATGTGAAAAAGATTGATTTTGTTCATCAAATTATCGGTTGGCGCAACAAAATTAAATACCCAGGTAGGTATTGGATAAAACAAAATAGTCCTAAATTATATAAATTTATCAACCGTATTAATCAACGGAAGCTGGCTCAAATATTCGAAAGTAAACTTTCGGAAATTAGACCAGATGTGGTTCATAGTTTTGTGATGTATTCAGCCTGTGTTCCCATTTATAAAGTGATGAAAAAGTATCCTACAATTAAATGGATTTATTCTGCTTGGGGCAATGATTTGTTTTTTTATCAAAATGAAAACCAAAAGTTACAAGACATGAAATTGGTCTTACCTGAATTAGATTATATGTTTGCAGATTGTGTTAGAGATTTTAAAATTGCAAAAAAGCACGGATTTCAAGGGGAATTTCTTGGCGCATATCCAGGTGGCGGAGGATATGAATTTGAACTATATGAGCCGTTTTTAAAACCATATACTCAACGTAAAATAATATTAATTAAGGGGTATGAACATAAATTTGGTAGATGCAACAAAGTTTTAAAGGCTATTGATATTTTAAAAGAAGAACTCAGTGGCTTTAATATTGTAGTTTTTGGCGCAAACGATAAAGTTTTAAATTTCGTTAAAAAAAATCGATTAAATGAATGGGAGAATTTAATTATTCTTGAAAAATTATCGCATTCAGAGGTTTTAAAATTAATGGGAGAATCGCTTATTTATATAGGAGACAGTATTTCTGATGGTATGCCAAACACCTTATTGGAAGCTATAGTTATGGAAGCGTTTCCCATTCAATCTAATCCCGGTGGGGCAACAGCCGAGTTAATAAGTCATAAAGAGAATGGTTTGTTGATTGAATATCCTGAAGATTTCGAAGAGATTGCTAAACATATTTCGTATGCATTAATACATTTAGACAAAGTTCAAGAGGGTATAGCATACAATAACAAGGAAGTTAAACCGAAATTGGAACGGAACTTTATTAAAAAACTAGTATTAATTCAATATGAAAAAGTAGCACTAGAATTAAAAAATAATAATGACTAAATCCATCACTATTATATATGCTTACAGGAACCGTGATGTTGCTCGTGTGAAAGCTACTTTAGTCAGCTTGCAAATGCAAACACAACAAAATTTTCACGTGGTATTTGTTGATTATGGCAGTGAGGGAAGCTATGCTCAGAAGGTACAAAAAGTGGTTTCCGGTTTTGTCTTTGCAACCTACTACTATGTTGCCCATACTGGTTTGTTATGGAATAAGAGCAAGGCATTGAATTATGGTATTCATAAGACGACCACGCCTTATGTATTTCTTGCAGATGTGGATGTGGTCTTTCACCCTAGCCTTACCGCTGTTATGCAGCAACTCATTACACCGATGGGGTTTTATTTGTTCACAATCGCCTATTTACCTAAGGAAATTAATACTAAAGAAGCAGAGCAGTTTCCTATTGAAAATTGCAAACCTACTCATATCGGCAATACTTTCGGTATAGGTCTGTTTCCTTTAGAAGCCTTGCAAAAAGTGGAAGGCTTGGATACATTTTTCCACTTTTATGGGTCTGAAGATGCCGATTTGAATGCGCGATTGCAAGAAGCTGGCTATTTCTTAAAATACCATAAACCGCTTTTGATACAACATCTTTGGCATCCCCGGTATCCGTTCAAAAAAGATAGCCAAATTATGGTACAGCCCCGACTAACAAATGTGCAACGCATCAATCAGCGACATTATTTACGTAACAGGGAAAAGGGAATAATAAAACCAAGCCGGCGGGACAGAATGGGCAATGTAATAAGTAAGGAGGAAAGTGATTTTTTGCAAAAACCTACAAAAATAATTAAGATTTATAATATTTTATCTCATGTAGAACATTTTTTAGGAGAGGAGTTGCCTTCATATACTGGAGAAATCATCAAAGTTGAATTTCTTGAAGATCCATATTTTCAAACTTTAAAATATAAACTTAAAAAGTTACTTGGAAAACAGACCCAGCTGTATTGTTCTATAAAGGAAGTTAATGATATGGTACTTAAGGAAATTGTCTTTAATTACAGGGATGCTAATTACTCCTTTGAAATCTCGGAGAATTTAAAGTCGATAATCTTTTGTGTCAGGATGAATTAAAGAAGTGGCACTGTTATGAAGTGGAGTTGTATTAGATTGCCATGGCTACGCCTCGCGATGACATAAAAACAAGAGATATGTATATAATTGCTGAAATAGCACAAGCCCCCACCCTAAATCTTCGTAATAGAGACGGGTTAAAATTTATAATAATTAATTTTAATTTATGTTTATAATAGCTGAAGTCGGGCTGGCACATGAGAGCCCCCCCAAGCCCCCAAAGGGGGAGTTATAATTTTTAACCCAAAAATCATTATGTTTATAATTGCAGAAATTGCTCAGGCACATGAGGGGAGTTTTAAAGAAGCTTTGTCTTACATTGAAGCCTTGTCAAAAACAGGAGTAAATGCGGTGAAATTTCAGGTTCATATAGCCGAGGCTGAGAGCAGTATTCACGAACCATTTCGTGTGAAAATGGCATCGCAGGATAAAACACGCTTCGATTACTGGAAACGAATGGAATTCACTTTGCATGAATGGAAAGACTTAAAAAAGCACTGTGATGAAGCGGGACTGGAATTTATGGCTTCGCCATTCAGCAATGCGGCGGTAAATTTTCTGGAAGAAGTGGGAGTGAAGCGCTATAAAATTGGCTCGGGGGAGGTGAATAATTTTTTGTTATTGGAAAAAATTGCCCGCACGGGAAAACCGGTACTTCTGTCTTCGGGAATGAGCTCTCTTGAGGAGCTAGACCACACTGTGGCCTTTTTAAAGAAAAGAAAAGTAGAAATTTCAGTTCTGCAATGCACTACTGCTTACCCCACGCAACCAAAAAATTACGGGTTGAATGTGATTAGGGAATTAAAGGAACGATATGGAGTTCCGGTAGGATATTCAGATCATTCTGCTAAAATAGAAACCTGTATTGCCGCTTCCGCGCTGGGAGCAGAGATCCTGGAATTTCACGCTGTATTCAGTCGTGATAGTTTAGGTCCGGATGCAAGTTCTTCTCTGGAAATGGAAGAGATAACTCATTTAGTAAAAGCAGCAAGGAACCTGGAAACTGCTTTGAAGAATCCTGTAAATAAGAGCGATAATTCCAAATTTACCGAGTTAAAGAATATATTCGAAAAATCTTTAGCAGTGAATAAGGATCTGCCAGCAGGACATATAATTAAATTCAAGGATCTTGAGGCTAAGAAACCTAAAGGTTTTGGGATGGAGGCTTCGAGGTTTGAAGAAATTATCGGTAAATCCTTAAAAAATAATTTAAAGCAATGGGAATTTTTGAATTGGGAAGATGTTTATGAGTGAAGAGTTAAGAGTGAAGAGTGAGGAGTAAGAAGTGAAGTTAATGGATTGCCCAATCGCCAGATTGCTTCTCCCGATCTTAAAATCGGGATCGAAATGACTCCGTATGCCGCTACTTCTTCGAAATGACTTGTTTATAAGACTTTTCTTTATTAATGATTTAATTACATTTGTTTAAAGCCAAATCTATTCAATGATAGTCCTAATTCATCAGAAAACCCAGCAAGTATTAAAGGTGTTGAAGGGAATAGCTAGACTGGAAATTTCAAGCGCCAATTGTACTGAAGCTTTTTGGGAACTGGCCGAAAAATTCCCAGATGAAATTATTGCTTGGTGTGAGGAGAAATATGTAAATGATCTAAATATGGAGCAATGGCCACAGATATTTCATCACGATCTCATCATGGCTTCTTATTCTATAGAAAATGTATTTCTTCCAGATAGTATTGGCTATATAGACCAGCTGCCATTCGTAAATGTAAACAGGAAGATTTTATATGGTACCTGGCAAATGAGCAGCGATGTAGGCGGAATAAAAGGGGATACTTTATTGAGATTTAAACCTCTGCTCAAAAACATAAAAGATTTTAATCCTTTGCTTAATTCCATAGCTAAATTGGGTCAACAAAATGGTCTTTTTTGTTATAGTGCTCCACATTTAGTGAAGAAGAATATCTCACCTTCGCGTAAATATATTGCTTCCGACATACAACTTTTCCATTTTGTAAATCAACATTATAAAACTATACGTACAATAATTTTACTCTGGTGTTTATTTAGATATGAAAGGAGGCTACCAATACTAGCATTTATCAAATCTATCTTTGTGGATAAGTTGCTGAATAAACATATAGACCTTAGAAAGATTGAGGTCAACTCTACTAAAATTTTTACTAGATCTAATTCGTTAGATGTAATTATACCTACAATGGGAAGGTCCATGCATTTACTTCAAGTAGTCAAAGATCTTTCGCTTCAATCCTTACTTCCCAAAAAGCTTATCATAGTAGAGCAAAATCCTGATACGGGATCTGTTTCAGAATTAGATGATCTTAATGAATATAATTGGCCATTTGAAATAAAACATTTTTTTATACACAAAACGGGTGCTTGCAATGCAAGAAATATAGCTTTGCAGAATGTCACTTCAGATTGGGTTTTCTTTTGTGATGATGATAATAGAATTGAGAAAGATATTATTCAAAATGCTCTTTCAGAAATAAAAAGACTTGGTGCCAATATGGTATCCACAGCCTACAGACAAATGAATGAGCCACTTGTTTTTAAACATATTAAACAGTGGGGAACATTTGGTGCAGGGAATTCTATTGTTGCTCGTTCCTATATTGAAGGAATAACATTTTCTTCTATTTTCGAGCATGGTTATGGCGAAGACAAGGACTTTGGCATGCAATTACGAAATGCGGGTTGTGATATAATTTATCATCCTGAAATAGAGATCTTACATTTAAAAGCTCCAATGGGAGGTTTCAGGCAAAAACCTAAACTGCTTTGGGAAATGGAAAAGCAAGTTTCAAAGCCGTCACCAACTCTAATGGCCTTAGCAATAAGGTATTATACTAAAGAACAAATAGTAGGATTTAAGACCTCCCTTTATTTAAAATATTATGATAAGCAATCAGTTAAAAATCCGTTTTCATATATTCGAGAAATGAACAAAAGTTGGCATAAAAGTGAAAAATGGGCTAAGAAATTAATTAATTCAGAAAAAGGTATTGGAGATGATTTTCAGGTCATTACTGAAATTAAATAGTGACTTTGGATATTCTTACTATTATAAATTATTCTAACATTCATATTCTTATAAATTATTAATGAGATTCTTACTTACAAATAGCTTATTGGATAAGGACTTAATCTCGAAGCTCCCATTTAAGTTGGTTTTAAATGAATTTGGGCGAGTTAATTTTTTAATAGATCAGGAAGATGAGTTACTGGAAACTGATTCACATGTTAGTGTAACCGAAGGATACTTGAGAGATCTGGATATGGAGGTTGATAATATTAAAGGACAGGAAGAAAGCGCAATTCTCGAAATCACTAAGAATTGGCCTCTGCCAAACAATATAACAGGATCATTTTCGTCAGTAATTATTGATAAAGCATCATTTGAAATAGCAATTTGTAATGACCCCATAGGCGTTTACCCTTTATATTACTTATCCATAGGCCAAGAATTTTATATCTCTAATAGTATTATTTTATTAGGCTCTGCTGCTCAATGTGAATTGGATGAAGCTGGAATTATTCAAAGGGGTTTAGGACCTGAATTTTGTAATTTAGGCTCACGAACAATTTTAAAGAATTGTAAACGCTTGCTTCCCGGGGAATTAATACAATTTGATAAAAGGGGGGACATTATATCAAAAAAATACGATAACTCCCTTTATCAAGAAATGTCTAAGCCAAATCAGGATCCAAAACTGCCTAAGAGATTTTGGGAGGCATATAAGAAAGAGGTTGAATATTCCCTAAATAGCTCGAAACACGTAAATATTGCATTGAGTGGGGGGATAGATAGCAGAATTACACTAGCTGCCATTTCAAAAGAGAAGGATTTAAACTGTGTTACGTTTGGGCATGATAAAAATTATGAAACCAAAATAGCCTCTAGGCTAGCAAAAATAAAGGGCGCTAAATTCCGAAATTATTCTCAGTCTAATTTATATTTTCCCGAAG
Organism: Gillisia hiemivivida; assembly: GCF_007997295.1. Lineage (GTDB taxonomy): Bacteria > Bacteroidota > Bacteroidia > Flavobacteriales > Flavobacteriaceae > Gillisia > Gillisia hiemivivida. The sequence goes on from NZ_VORY01000007.1 coordinate 55,734, forward strand.
AGGATATATTGAGAAAATATACTAAGCAAACAGAAGCTTTATATTTATGTTCTTGGTTAGAAATTCTTGAAAATGAAAAATTTGATTCAAAGTCACCTTTTTTATTGGGGGATTTGACAACAGCCCTAACCGGTCGTACCATAGAAAAATTTTCAACTAAGAAATTTAGACAAGAAAATTTTTGGAAGCACTATGTTTTAGAACAGGATTATGTTTTTGAAAATTCAACGGATCAAAGCTATACAGATTGGAAAAAAAATAAATTAGAAAATTTTGCAAGATGGTATACAAAGGATAGGCTAGCACAATTTAAATTTAACATTAATAAAACTGATCTCGTTCATTCTTTAAGTTCAGATATGAATGAAATTTTTGAAAGAATAGAAAGTCATGAATTGCCTTTTGTCGAGCTATATGATGAATTGTTTACCTGGTATACTCACAATAGAATGCAGGTAGCTAAACAAATTTTAATTTGTAATAAAAATAACATGGCGTTCAGTCCATCTATGTCATTGCAAATCCTGAGGAAGGCGACCAATATCCATCCTAATTTAAGGTTGAATTTCAGATTTATTAAAACCCTATTTAAGGAATTTAAAGAACTAAACAACTTGGCTAAAGTGCCAACAAGCCAAGCTCCATATATACCTCAAAATTATCCTGATATTATTAGATTCGGAGTTTGGGGAATTCGGTCCAAACTAGATCAATATTTTATTAAAAGGTTGGTGAAATATAGAAATATCAAGATGAGATATAGACTGTTTGAATCTATGAATTGGGCTAAAATTTATCATAATCCTAATATGGAAATGAACCTAAAGGATTATTTCCATAATAATCATTTGGGAGATATTTATTTTGAAAATTTGCTAAACCAATCCATCCAGAGAAGAGAGCTGAACCAATGGCCCTTCGCTAATATTGATATAATGAATGCAGCGAGTTTGAACATGGAAATTGATCTGATAAAAACCTTAAGGAAAGAGTTAAATGAAGTTTAGCTTAATTATATGTACCTATCAGAGACCTGATGCTTTGATTAACTTAATGGATTCGATCCAAGAACAGTATTTGGTTCCTGATGAAATTCTAATAATAGACAGTTCTCGAAATAACAAGAGTAAAAATGCATTAGAAAGAAAATTTTATTCTGGTTTAAAATATTTTAAAGTAGGAGAAGAATTCCGTGGCTTGACAAAACAGCGTAATTATGGCATTCAAAAAGTAGATGAGACTTCTGAAATTGTATGTTTTCTTGATGATGATATTGTTTTAACTCCGGAGTATTTTAAAAATATAATGGAAGCCTATAAAACTTTTCCGAATGCCCTTGGAGTAGGAGGTGCTATTATTGATGAGGTAGCGTGGAAGGATAATACAACAGAAAATAAGGTTCAATTTGACGAATTTGAGATGGATGGTTATATTCGCAAATTGGGGAGCAGGAATGTGTTGCGGAAGAAACTGGGTTTGTTAAGTGATCAACATCCGGGTTATATGCCCGAATTTTCCAACGGCTTGTCTATAGGTTTTTTACCCCCATCTGGGAAAACCTATCCAGTAGAATTTTTTATGGGCGGCGTTTCTTCCTATCGGAAAGAATTATTTGATGAAATAAACTTTTCCTCATATTTTGAAGGCTATGGTCTTTATGAGGATATGGATTTTTGTTTGCGCGCTTCTAAAATTGGGCAGCTTTATGTAAATACTGCAGCTAAATTGTATCATTATCACGAGAAGGCTGGAAGACCGAACCAATTCAAGTACGGGAAAATGGTAATTAGGAATGGGTGGTATGTATGGCGAGTTAAATACCCAAATCTAACTTTTGATGCTAAATTTAAGTGGCACAGTATCGCGTTTTTGTTAACTTTAGTGCGCTTGGGAAACATGTTTACTACAAAAAATAAAACGGAAGCCTTAACAGAAGGCTTAGGTAGAATCGTTGGGTGGCTTAGTTTATATATTAATAGTCCAAAGCCGGAAAAATGAGTATAAAAAGAACTGAGGATGTAAACCTTAAGCAAAAAGAATTCTACGAAACAAAAAAAAAGAATTTAGCTACTAAAATATGGTCTTATTTTAGAAATGGCATTCTCAACCAGACTCGAAAAAGTCTTGGCGTAGAAAGACAAATATTAGATCTTCATACATCTTGGTTAGGTGATCTTTCTGATAAAAAAGTTTTAGATTTAGGTTGTTATGCAGGAAATTCTTTGTCTTTTTATTTAGCTAAAAATTCTAAAGAATATATCGCAATTGATTTAAGTGAAGTTGGAATAAATAGACTTTCGGAACGTTTAAAGGATTTGCGCACTGCTAAAGCTTATACGGTAGACTTCTTATCATCAGAATTTAAAGAAAATAACTTTGATATAATTTACGCATACGGAGTTTTACATCATTTTAAAAATGTGAATCAATTAATTGAGAGGCTACAGGATAAACTTAATGAAGATGGTAAAATTATTAGTTATGATCCACTTGAAACTAGTATACCAATAAAAATCATTAGATCCCTATATCGTCCATTTCAATCGGATAAAGAATGGGAATGGCCTTTTACTAAAAAAGTATATTTCAAATTCGAAAACGCATTTGAAATATTGGAAAGGCGCGCTATTTTAGGGAAATCAAAGTGGTTTTTTCTTTTAAATTTATTGCCATATACTGCTGATAAAAAAATTTCCATTTCTAAAGAATGGCATATAGAAGACTGGGAAAAATCCCAATATTCTAACAGCCATATGTTTAGTTGTATGCATCTAACTATACTCATGAAGAAAAAATAATTAAATGAGGTTTGCGGTTTTCACACATGTCGAACATATTAAAAGTGCAAATCAAATTTATGCATATGCGCCTTATGTAAGAGAAATGAATTTATGGTTTAGTCAGGCAGAAAAGGTTGAAATTATTGCTCCGGTTAATGACGGAGAAAGAAATCCAATTTTACTGAAATATGATAAATCTGATTTAATTCTTAATCAAATACCTGGAATGAACCTTTTATCTACAAGGTCTGCCGTAAAACTATTTTTTCAACTGCCCATAATTATTATAAAAATGCTTAGGGCGATGTATAAAGCAGATCATATTCATATTCGAAGTCCTGGAAATATTGCACTTATTGCCTGTTTTCTTCAAGTTTTATTTCCTTTTAAGAATAAGACTGCAAAATATGCTGGCAATTGGGATCCTAACTCGGTTCAACCTTGGAGCTATAAATGGCAAAAGAAAATTTTGAGTAATACATTCCTTACCCGAAAAATGAAAGTTCTGGTTTATGGAAATTGGCCGAGCCAATCAAAAAATGTTTATTCTTTTTTTACTGCTACTTTTACTGAGGATGATAAAGTTATGGCGAGGCAAAATTTCGATTACCCTTTTGAATTTATTTTTGTAGGTTCTTTGGTGTCGGGTAAAAATCCATTATATGCTATTAAATTAATTGAATCCCTTAGGGAATTGGGTGTGCCCGCTTCTTTGAAAATATATGGTGAAGGAGTTTTAGAGAAAGAATTGAAAGATTATATTAATAAAAATAATCTAGCTTCAATTATCAGTTTAGAAGGAAATATAGTACTGAACCAACTTAAAAAAACTTATTTAGAATCTCATTTCATCATTCTAGCCTCCCAAAGTGAAGGATGGCCTAAAGCTATTGCTGAAGGAATGTTCTATGGTTGTATACCAATTGCAACTTCAGTATCTTGTGTTCCATGGATGCTTGATAATGGAAAAAGGGGCGTATTAGTTACTGAAGATATAGACCAAACAACTCATTGTATTTTAAATATTCTCAACGATAAATCAAAGCTGCAGAGAATGTCTAAGAAAGCACAAAACTGGTCAGAACAATATACATTGGAGAAATTTGAACATGAGATTAAGAAATTATTAAACCCAATGGAAAAGTTGAGTATAAAAAGCTCCTTTCCCTTCGAGAAAGGCGGGGGTGTGGGATGAGAATACTTCAAATCATAGATTCCTTGAGACCTGGAGGAGCAGAAAAAATGGCAATAAACTTAGCAAATAGCTTAGCAAATAGAATTGAATTTTCCGGAATATGTGCAACTAGAAGAGAAGGATTGCTAAAGATCCAAATTAATTCTGGGGCCCATTATATTTTTTTAGAAAAAAAAAGCACTCTTGATTTAAAGGCCATACTTAAGTTACATAAATATGTGATAAGGAATAGAATAGAGATTTTGCATACACACGGAACATCTTTTTTTCTTGGGGTTATCATTAAATTAATAAATCCAAAAATAAAATTAATATGGCATGATCACTTAGGGAGTAGATCTGTAAAGAGTTTCAAAGACTTTCCATTATTGTATTTATGTTCCAAATTCTTTAATGGAATAATTGTGGTAAATAAAGAATTATTAGTTTGGGTTAAAATCAATTTACTTTGTAAAAAAACTATATTCATACCTAATTTTCTTATGAATGAATTTGATAAGGAGCAACTGGAAAGTCCTCAAAAAAGAAAGTCGGAATTAATAAGCTTAGTTTGTGTGGCTAATTTAAAAAAGCCTAAGAATCATCTTAATCTTGTTAAGGCATTTAAAATAGTGGTAGACCAGCATAAAAATGTTGAATTAAAATTAATTGGTAAAAATTATGAGGATATTTATCAAGAGCAAATTCATGATTTTTTAATGTCAAATGATTTAGAATCTAAAGTCATTTTATTGGGAGAACAAAACAATATATTAAAGCACCTTAGGAATTCAAGTATAGGAATTTTAGCCTCTGATTCTGAAGGATTATCTATGGCAATATTAGAATATGGTATGGCGGGTTTACCTGTTATTATAACTGATGTTGGCGAATGCCCAGATATTATTGGATCTAATGGAAAGATTGTTAAAGTTAATGACCCAGAAGATTTAGCTGAAAATATTTTATACTATATAAATAACGAGAATTCACGAAAAGCAGATGCACAAAAATTTAGAAATATAATTATAGATAATTATACTGAAGATACAGTTATACCTGAATTACTTTTGTTTTATAATGCCATCGGTAATACTTAAAATCATGAGAGAAAGTATTTCTAATAATAACATTCAATATTTAAAACTGCTAGCACTTCATTTTTGTTTTGCTTATTTAGTTTATATATATCGCCCACTATCGACATTGTTAATGTTATCTGCGTTAGCTTATTTTCTATTTATAACTATTCAGAATGAAAACAGAAATAATGAAGCATTAATGGGAGCGGCTTATATTACTGGTGCGGAAGTTTTTTTTAGAATGACAGGTGGGATGGTGTTTTATGAGACGGGTAAGTATATGGTAATTGTTTTTCTTATTGTTGGGATGGTTTTTAAAGGCACCTCTTCTAAGACCGTTCCCTTTTGGACCTATCTTTTAATTCTTGTTCCAGGGATCATTGTGGCATCAATAACCATGAGTCTTGAAGCTGATTTCAGAAAATCGATTGCTTTTAATTTGAGTGGCCCCGTTTGTTTAGGCGTTTCTGCATTATACTGTTACTATAAAAAAATTAAAAAAGAGGATTTCCAGCAAGTGATTTCAATGCTTTTGATGCCCTTAATATCAATCATGTTTTATTTATATTTATATACTCCCACTTTACAAGAAGGACTTATTAATATGTCTGGAAATTATGCTGCTACTGGTGGCTATGGACCTAACCAGATTTCTACAGTTCTTGGGATGGGGGCATTTCTAATAGTTACTCGTTTGTTTACAATAAAGAATAGGTTTATTAATATTATAGATTTCATATTATTGGGATTGATGGGTTATAGAGCTATTATTACATTTTCCAGAGGTGGTGTATTTACAGCCCTTGTATGTATAGCGGTGTTTATAATACTTCATTATTATAAGCAAGAGAGGAAGGAACAAAAGAACACCAATTACAAATTAATATTACTTCTAAGTTCAATTGTTTTAATTTGGGTTTATTCATCAATAAAGACCTTTGGATTAATAGAAAATAGATATGAAAACCGGGACGCAGCTGGACAGCTCAAAGACGATATTACAACTGGAAGAGTTGAACTGGTTACTACTGAATTGGAAGCGTTCTATAAATTCCCATTAACTGGGATTGGTGTTGGAAAAGGTTATGAATACAGAGAAGAAACCTTTGGTATTGATATCGCTTCTCATAACGAAATAAGTCGTTTATTATCAGAACATGGATTGTTAGGTTTATTTGCTTTACTAATTCTTATATTTGTCCCGATACTGTTTTGGACTAAATTTAAAAACAATTATTATTTCTTAGCTTTTATGGCTTTTTGGTTTTTAACCATAAACCATTCCGCCATGAGAATTGCCATGCCGGCCTTTGTTTATGGCTTGGCTTTATTATATATCGTTGATGAGAAAAAACCTCCTGTACATAGGAAACGACTTAGCTATTAATAGCTTTACTGCTACCTACATTTCTTTTTTTAGCAAAGTGCTTAAGAAGGAAGGCTATCAGGTGAGGACTGCTTCCAATAAGAACAACAAAGCATTGCGTTTGGTGGAAATGCTTGGTATGATTGTGAAACATCATAAGTCTACAGATATTGTACTCATAGACACTTACGGAGCCTTAAATTTCTACTATGCTTACCTAGTTGCTAAAGCTTGTCAGCTTTATAATCTGGAATATATTCCAATACTTCATGGTGGTAATTTGCCAACCAGATTGGAAGAATCCAAAGACTTTAGTAAGGCTTTGTTTGGAAAAGCAAAGATGAATGTGGCGCCTTCACAGTTTCTTTATAGAATTTTTAATAGTGCGGGCTTTGATAATTTACAGATCATTCCAAATGCAATAGAACTGGAAAAATTTCCATTTAAGGAGAGGAAGTCCTTTGCTCCAAAAATGCTTTGGGTAAGAAGATTTCAAGGGAGATATAATCCCATGATGTCTATAAAAGTATTAGAGCAATTAAAGAAAGAGTATCCTTTAGCAGAACTTTGTATGGTAGGACCTGAGAAAGATGGGTCGCTTCAGAAATGTAAAGACTATGCAGAAAAGCACGATCTAAAAGTGATATTTACCGGGAAGCTCAAGAAAAAAGAATGGGCAAAGCTGTCTGAAGAATATGATATATTTTTGAATTCTACCAATATAGATAATACTCCCATAAGTGTGATTGAAGCAATGGCTTTAGGTTTAGCTATCGTATCAACAGATGTGGGCGGGATGAAAGATCTAATAGATCATCAGGAAAATGGAGTTTTGGTTCCATGGAAAGATGAAAGATCTATGGTATTAGCGGTTAAATCCTTACTAGAAGATCAGGGACGAACTGCCCAAATGACTTTAAATGCCCGTAAAAAAGTTTCGAATTTCGACTGGGAAAAGGTGAAGGAGAATTGGAATGAATTACTGAATTAATGGCTGAATCTATTTTATATATAGGTAATAAACTTTCAGATCCCAAAGCAAATCCAACATCTCATAAATCCCTTGTCAGAGGATTACAGTCCGAAGGATTTCATATTTATTCTGCTTCTGGATTGAGAAACAAATATCTGCGATTGGCAGATATGATCTTTACTTTTTTGAAATATTCAAACGAATTCAAAGTTGTTTTAATAGATGTTTATAGCACACAAAATTTTTGGTATGCTATTATTTTGGCCAGATTATCAAGATATTTTGGAAAGAAGTATATACCCATTCTTCATGGAGGAGATCTTAAAAACAGATTCGAAAATTCCACCTACGCCACAAAAAAACTATTAGAAAATGCATATCACATAGTTTCTCCTTCAATTTATTATAAAAACGAAGTAATAAAACTGGGATATCAAAAAGTAATACATATTCCAAATCCAATATTTCTTAAGCATTATAACTTTAAGGAGCGCAATCAATTTCAGCCAAAACTTTTATGGGTTAGAGCTTTTAATGATATTTATAATCCGTTAATGGCTATAAAATCTTTAGAATTAATTTTAAAGAAATATCCTTCTGCAGAGTTATGCATGGTTGGACCGGATAAGGACGGGAGTTTAGAAGCTTGCAAGAGATATGCTAAAAGTAAAGAGCTTCCTGTAACATTTACAGGAAAGCTCAAGAAAAAGGATTGGACTTATCTCGCTTCAAATTTTGATATTTTCTTAAACACCTCTAATATAGATAACAGCCCTTTAAGTGTTATAGAAGCAATGGCTCTCGGATTACCAGTAATTACTACGAACGTGGGAGGAATGCCTTTTTTAATTGATGATAAAACAGACGGGCTTCTTATTCAGAAAAATGCTCCTGAAGAGGTTTCTATTTGGGTAGAGTGGATAGTGCAGAATCCATTTGAAACAAAGGAAATTACCAAAAGAGCCCGAGAAAAAGTGCTGAATTTTGATTGGCATAAGATTAAAGAGGATTGGAAGGATTTACTAAGCTGAAAATTTTTATATTTAAACTGAATTCAAACCAAATCGAACCTAAGCTCCCCTAAAGAATATGGCTCAGAAATCTTTAATTCATTTTGATATTTCAGAACGTAAAGTTTTGTTACGAATAATGGATATTTTCTGTGTGCTTTTTACATTAACAATTGTTAGTGTAGTATTCAAATTCGATTATTTCAGCATTACTGCAGACTACTGGGGATGGACGGTTGTTTTAATCGGCTATTTAATGCTTTTTTCAACGATCTTCGAGTTGTACGATCTTCAGAAGGCAAGTAAATTTGAGATTGTTTTGAAAAATGTAATTCTAACAGTATCTGTTACCGTATTGTTCTTTATGTTAACTCCTTATTTTACTCCTAGCCTCCCCGAAAACAGACTCCAGATTTTATTTTTCTTTTTGTCTATGGTAGGGGCATTATTGCTTTGGAGATTTGCATATATCACCCTTATATCTTCTCCGAGATTTTATAAAAAAGCATTGTTAATTGGAGATGTTGCTGAACTTAAGCTGATGGTAGAGGCCCTGCAGAAATCAGATCCTAATTATGTGATTACGGGTTATATAAACACTGGAAGTAAGGAAGATGATTTAGATTATGAAGAGTTACAGCAGTTTGAGGCTACACATTTAAAATCTATTATTGAAGAGCAGCATATTAATGAAATAGTGGTAGCTAGTTCTAAAGTGAAATCTAAGGCCGTAACTGCTTCCTTATTGAAAGATCTAAATAGTTTACTAATTGAAGGCTTTCCTATTAAGGATTATACACAGGTATATGAGAATTTAACCTATCGGGTACCGGTGCAGCATATTGGGAAAGATTTTTATAAATTCTTCCTTTTTAGCCGAAGTAATCATAATAAATTTTACCTCTCTTTTCTCCGTGGCTTCGATATTGTGATCTCTATAATTGGCTTGGCTTTATGTCTATTAATTATCCCATTTGTTTTTGTAATTAATCTGTTCGCAAATAAGGGACATCTTTTTTATACTCAACAAAGGGTTGGTAAGAATGCGAAGTGTTTTGCAATATTGAAATTTAGAACAATGTCCAAGGATGCAGAGATCAATGGACCACAATGGGCAATAAAAAATGATAATAGGATTACAAGCTTCGGAAAGTTTTTGAGAAGGGCAAGACTTGATGAAATGCCTCAGTTCTTAAACGTTTTAAAGGGTGATATGAGCATCATTGGTCCAAGGCCGGAAAGACCAGTCTTTGTAAATGAACTTTCAAAAACCCTCCCTTTTTATAAAACAAGGCATATAATTAAACCGGGCTTAACAGGTTGGGCACAAGTAAAAGCCAATTATGGCTCAAGCCATACGGATAGTCTGGAGAAATTACAATATGACCTTTATTATATTAAACATAGAGGCTTGTTTCTCGATCTGAATATTCTTTTAAAAACCTTCAGTACTATTTTGTTTTATAGAGGGCAGTAATCCCCTCCTAAATCCTCCCCGAAGGGGAGGACTTTAAATCTTAATTTGTATGATGATTCATTACTCCCTTGACTTCGGGAAGGGTTGGGGATGGGATGAAGGGTTGGGGATGGGATGTTTATCGTCTCCTCTTATATTTTACTACAGAAAATAAGAATAGAAATAATGCTAGAAACTGAGAGATCCTCGCAATATAATCCCCGTATATCACATAAAAGGTTTGCTTATTATTTACAGTGATTTCACTTTTAATACTTCCCTGTTTTGCATAGCCTAAGCTTTTGGTAACCTGTCCTGTTTCATTTATGAAGGCTGAAATTCCTGTATTAGCGCTTCTAACCACAGATCGTCTGGTTTCCACCGCTCTTAAGCTCGCGTAACTTAAATGTTGTTTATGCCCCTGCGAATTACCCCACCAGGCATCATTTGTTATTATTGTAAGGAAATCAGCTCCGTTTCTTACATATCCGGTTACATACTCGCCATAAACAGATTCATAACAAATAATAGGTGCTGTAGCTTCGGTATTATTCAGATTAAAAACTTCCCGATCTTCTTGCGTGGTCTTCATAGCAACCGTACCACCCAGATCTATCATTATGTTGCCAAGTATAGGTTTTAAGATATTTTGATACGGAAAATTCTCTACTCCTACTACCAATTTCGATTTGTGATATAAGTCTGGTTCACTTTCAGAATTCATAAAGAATGCTGAATTATAATCGTTATACCAATCTTTGGGTCCAATATAATTACTTTGTTTTCTAACCTTTTTTGGGTCATTGAATCTTTCAAACATTGAGATGCCACTTAAAAAATTTAGATCTGGATGTTTTTTTATTAGTTGATTTCCGAAATAAATAGCTTCGGAACCTTGAAATTGAGATAATGCTGTACCATCTGCAAATACAGTTTCCGGAGCAATCAATAGATCTGTATTTTCTGTAACCAAAGAATCACTTAGTTCTAAAAGTAATTCTCCAATTCTAGTATCGGTGGTATTATATTTTTCGGTGTACGGATTTATATTTGGTTGAAGGATTACCACCTCAATTTTTTCTTTTCCTTCCGTATAATTCGCTAGGATCAAATAGGATAAAGCGATTGGAAGAATAATCATTAAGCTGATCTTAATTGTGCTCCGAATCAAAATCTCCTTTTTTCGGTGTTCCTTATAAAGTAAAAGGAATTTAAAAACAGCGATGTTTACAAGCCAGATCCATAAGGTTCCACCAAAAGTTCCGGTGTATTCATACCATTGGATCCAGTTTATATAATTGGAAAATCCATTCCCTAAGTTTAACCAAGGCCAGGAAAACTCCCAATTTAAATGCAATCTTTCGAAAACTATCCACAAACAGATCAGAAAGGCAGAGGAGGCTTTAAAATTGGTTCTTTTGGCAACTATATGATAGAGTAAAAATAACAAGGCCATCAAAAGGGAATTCACCAAAATTGCGAAAGAACCTCCAAACGGAGTGGAAAAATATAACCAATATGTAGTGATCAAATTCCAGAGGAAGAAAGTGAGGTAGCTATAACCTAACACCTCTAATTTTAAAAATTTTGTGCTAGCTGTTCTTAATTTATATTCAAGATATAAGAGCGGTACAAAAGCAAAAAACAACAAAAGAGGAAAACCGTAAGTGGGCCAAGCGAAAGCCAGTAATAATCCGGAAAGGATTGCGTAAAAAAGGTTTTTCATAAAAATTAATTCTATTCAAAAATAGCAAAGACTTTTATATTGGGCGACCCATTAATGAAATTCTTATGTATATCTGCTTTACATCCTAATGGATATTTAAACCTTTAATCCCTCAATGAATGTTTAATTCTCCGTCCCGATAGCTATCGAAATGCCTCGAATTTTTAATAGTATTTTCCTCCCGAGCAATCTGGACATACCTTTTGGGCCCGCCCGTACCGTTAGGGCGGGCTTACCCCGAGGTTCTTGATTTAATGCCAAATTTTTGTTTTCCCGACGCTAAAGGGAACAAAAATTTTAGATTTATTCCAAATTTCGAGAATATGATCACCCTTTAGGGCTGGGGCAAAGGCATATTCGGTTTTGAGATATTAAAATTAACTTTTAGGACTTTTAATGGATACACTTGAATTCTTGGCTAAATTGAATTTGTGATGCTAATGTTACTGATTTTCAAATTTTTGCTAGTAATCATTTTTAATCCCTCACTGAGGGTTTAATTCTCCGTCACGATAGCTATCAAAATGCCTCGAACTTTTAAAAGGATTTTCCTCCCGAGCAATCTGGACATACCTTTTGGGTCCGCCCGTACCGTTCGGGCGGGCTTACCCCGAGGTTCTTGATTTAATGCCAAATTTTTGTTTTCCCGACGCTAAAGGGAACAAAAATTTTAGATTTATTCAAATTTCGAGAATATGATCACCCTTTAGGGCTGGGGCAAAGGCATATTCGGCTTTGAGATATTAAAATTAACTTTTAGGACTTTTAATGGATACACTTGAATTCTTGGCTAAATTGAATTTGTGATGCTAATGTTACTGATTTTCAAATTTTGTGATAGTGATCATTTTTCAATAATTTTAATGTATATCCGTTTATTGTCCTAATACGATTTCGTCACCCTGAGACCCGTGATAAAAAAAATTACCTAGCGTAGGATTTTGACGTAATTTTAATGGTAAATATAGTGAACCACAAATTAACCGATATAAGTATAGTGTTTCATACCTGTGCCTGAGTATGGTTTTAGAAAATATTGTTAGCGATGTTGGTGCTCAATTTTTCTTGATGCCCGAATGGTAGTCTTGCAAAGCTGAAAGATTTTCTAAATGTGGTTTTTAAAATTATTGGCCATGAAAAAAATTAGAACACATGCTGCGGGTATAGATATAGGTGCCCGCAAAATTTTTGTTGGACTGGAAGGTAAAGAAGTAAAAAGCTTCGACACTTTTACGGATGATTTGGAAGCGGCAGCGTCTTACTTATTGGAAAATAATGTAGATACTGTTGCGATGGAAACAACTGGGGTTTACTGGATAATCCTGTTTGATATCCTTGAGGCGCGAGGACTTGATGTTTGGCTGGTAGATGGGAGAAGTACTAAGCAAGTACCAGGTAGAAAGACTGATGTAAAGGATTGTCAGTGGATACAACAACTGCATAGTTACGGCCTATTGAACAAGTGTTTTGTGGCAGAAGACCTGATAAAAGAGCTGCGTAGTTATCAGCGCTTAAGAGAAGATCATATTCGCAGCGCCGCAATGCATGTTAATCACATGCAAAAAGCTCTCACGATAATGAATATACGCTTGAAAGAAGTTTTGAGCCAAGTGCATGGAGCAAGCGGTTTGAAAATCATTAGAGCCATTTTAGCTGGAGAAAGAGATCCTGATATTTTAGTAAAAATGTGCCATAGCAGTATTCTGAAGACTAAAAAGGAACTGATAATAAAATCATTAAAAGGCCATTATAACGAGGCGGGACTTTTTGCTTTAGAACAGGCAGTTATTTGTTACGACTTTTACCAGGAGCAAATAGTTCGCTGTGACAGAAAATTAGAAGAAGTGCTTAGAAAGATGAGCTATGATAAGCCCTCACAAAACAATCCAAAAGCTCCCAGAAAGCCTATAAGACACCACAAACCTGAGATAAAGAATATGGATAATTACCTGTTAAGAATATTCCATAATAAAAATGCAACCGTCTTACCCGGTATTACCGATTATAATTGGTTGCAGTTGTTGTCTGAGGTTGGCACTGATCTTAAAAAATGGAAAACAGAAAAACATTTTACCTCTTGGCTTGGTCTTGCGCCCAAACAGCATCATTCAGGCAAGATGAGAAAAAACTATAAATCTAAAGGGCAACCCAAGGCCGGACTAATATTTAAACAAGCTGCAACTAGCCTGCTCAACAGTAAGAATATTACACTGGGAGCATTCGGTCGAAAAATTAGAGCAAGAAAAGGACCTTCAGTGGCTATTAAAGCAGTAGCACGGAAATTGGCTGAATTATACTGGAAATTGTTTGTAAAGGGACTAACCTACGTGGAAGAGGGAATTAAAGCTTATCAAGAGAAAATACTGCTGAACAAGCAAAAGAGCTTGTTTAAAATGGCTAAAGAAATGGGTATGGTAATTAGCTATAATACAGCAACTTAGAAAATACGTCAATGGTAATTTATTTCAAGGTCTCCCTTTATTGTATTCATTTACAGATTTATGAGATTCTGAAACTAGTTAGCATTGACGTAATTCCAAGAATCTGGAATACACTCCTTTTGGTCGGTAATGATTTGTTTAATATTTGAGATTGTTCATTTTCTTGCTATGCTTTCCTCTCGTTTCACTCGTCCGAAGCAATCAAAACGAACCAAAAACCCGCCTGAACATTTCGGGCAGGAATGACACTTTTTGTAGGTGTTTCCAATTGTGCTCCCGCATAATTAGAACCCTACTTCCACGGCTAAATTTTCTCCAAGCCCGCCTGAACGGAACGGGCAGGGCTTCGAAAATTTTACGCCGTGGAAGCACTACACTTGCAAAAAAGAAGTTCTTAAGAAAATAAATTTACTAAGAACCATCAAACGTCAAAAACCTACGCTAGATAACTTATTTACCACTGGTTTCAGATGACGTCTTTTATTAGTTTAGGATACTTTACGAACAATCGCTAATTTTATTCAGGTTTTTTTTATGCTCTTTCCGCAGCCTATTAAGTTTAGAAGAGACCTAAAAAAAATTGAATGTAAAACCAGAAATTTATCTGCAAAACAAAATAGTTTCCTAAATAAGAAACAATTATCTTTGTAAAAACATTAAATTGAATGAACCCAAAATTTAAGGTTGAATTACTTGAAGAAGTAAACGATTTTTTAAATGGACTGAATGAAAAGGCACGCGAAAAAATCATTTATAATATGCGCAAAGCACAAGCTGTAAGTGACCACGAACTTTTCAAAAAATTAAACGATAATATTTGGGAGTTTCGGACTCTTCATAACAAAACCAAATATCGACTTTTTGCATTTTGGGACAAAACAGACAAAACCGAAACTGTTGTCATATCAACTCACGGAATCGAAAAGAAATCCTCAAAGACACCGAAAAAAGAAATTGAAAAAACCGAGAGGATAATGAAACAATATTTTGATGCTAAAAAATAAAGAGATGGAAAAGAAAGGAATGAAAACTTACAGTTTGGACGAAGTGACCGACAAATACATCGGAAAGAAAGGTACGCAAAAAAGAGACGAATTCGAGAACGAACTTCGTCTTGATCTAATCGGAAACGCAATTAAACAGGCTCGAAAAGAACGGAATTTAACTCAAGCTCAACTTGGAGAATTAGTCGGTGTCCAAAAGGCACAAATTTCAAAACTCGAAAATAATTTGACCGATGCTAGATTTGAGACAATTTTAAAAGTTTTTAAGGCATTGAACGCAAAAATTAATTTTAATGTAGAGTTGCTAAACCAAAATCTGAAACTAACCTAAGGGGCGGTGAAGCATTACTTTTGCAAAAAAAATAAATTGTCAAAACAATTTTTCTGCCAATATTTTTATCGCGGAAACTTATTTCGCAGCAAAATAATTTACCACTGGTTTCAGGCTAAAGAAATGTACAGATTACCGACTAGAAGAAAATGCTAATTATTAATATTTGAATACAGTAATGTTAGGTGAAACTTTTAAAAAAAGAAGTTAGCCAATTACTTAGATTAGTTCAGTTCCTTCTTTTTATTTTTGATCTTGCTTTAGAAAATCTATTTTATAGTAAGTTACTTCTAAAATTTCTACAAAGAATAAGTTTCTATATATTGAAACATTTGATTATCTTTGAATTATCATAACCAGACAAAATAGAGAATGGAAAAGAAGTTTGAGGTTATATTTTTGGATCAAGCAATTGATTTTATGAATAAGTTAGATTCGAAAACTCAAAATAAAATTTATTACCATATTGATAAAGCGAAATTGGTAAATGATCCCAAATTATTCAAAAAATTGGAAGATGATATTTGGGAATTTAGAACAAAATTCACTGGACTTCAATATCGATTATTGGCATTTTGGGATAAAACACAGAAAATGGAAACGCTCGTTTTAGCAACACATGGAATTATTAAGAAAGTAGATAAAGTTCCAAAAAAAGAAATTGAAAAAGCCAAACATATTAGAGCTGAATATTTCGAACAATAAAGACTAAAGCTTATGGAAACTAAAAGAAATAAGATGAAAATGATGACGCTCGACCAAATGAAAGACCAGCATATCGGTGAAATTGGAACGGAAGAAAGAAACAAATATGAATTTGACTTAAGATTGGATATTCTTGGAGAAATGATAAAATCAGTTAGAAAAGAAAGACATCTAACTCAAGAACAACTAGGGGAATTAATTGGCGTCCAAAAATCTCAAATTTCAAAGCTAGAAAAGAGCGCTAAAAATGTTACGATAGAAACTATTTTAAAAGTTTTTCGAGCATTAGAAGCGAACATAAAATTTAGTGTAGAAATGAATGATTCGGAATTTAAAGTAGCTTAGAACAAGAAATAATAAAGCTAAGATCGGTTAAGCGCAAATAGCGGGTATTTGAATAAAAAGTGAAATCTATACTGTTTATCAGTAAGTTAATAGCAAGTCTCAAGTTTTGTTTCTTTCAGTGCAGCGGTCTTTTGTCTTTAACCTGACATTGCTGATCTGAATAATTATTTATAATTGTATTATTTTTAGAAGCTTTTGATTTCAAATAATTACTTTAGAACCCTGAAAGAAATAATCAAGATAAAAATGAAAAAACACATTCCTAATTTAATCACAGCCTTAAATTTGTTAAGCGGAACAATAGCCGCAATATTTGCAGTTCAAGGCAACCTTATAATGGCTGCATTATTTGTAGGATTAGGTATCTTTTTTGATTTTTTTGATGGATTGGCTGCAAGAGTATTAAATGTGAAAAGTGAAATAGGTTTGCAATTAGATTCTTTGGCAGATATGATAACGAGCGGTTTAGTTCCCGGAATTATTATGTATCAGTTGTTTTTGAGAGCACTACCTGGAACAGTAGATACAACTGCAGATAGTTGGAGTGCAGAAGCCGCGAATACTTGGTTTGAATGGGATATCCCTTTTATAGCATTATTAGGCTTATTGGTGGTTGCCGCTTCTGGGTATAGATTAGCAAAATTCAATGTTGACGAGAGACAAACTGACTCCTTTATAGGGCTTCCAACGCCTGCCAACGCAATGCTCATTTTAAGCTTACCACTCATATTAGTATATCAGCCGCATCCAATTGCTGTGGCTTTAATACTTAACGAATGGTTTTTGGTGGGATTAACTGTTTTTAGTTGCATAATGCTAAATGCAGAAATTCCGTTGTTTGCATTGAAATTTTCAGATTGGTCTTTTAAGCAAAATAAATTAAGATATTTCTTTATTGCTTACTGTTTAATAATGATAGTCCTTCTTCAGTTTATTGCTATCCCATTGATTATTGCTAGTTATATATTGCTATCAATTATTTCAAATAAAAGCGAAGCTAAAAAAGAGGTGCTAGTATAATCTAATCGAAGATCTTCTTTTTTCTTAACTCGAAATTCTGGCCTAGATAGACCTTTCTAACCATTTCGTCTTCAGCTAATTCTTCGGGACTACCGTGTTTAAGGATGTTTCCTTCAAACATGAGATACGTTCTATCTGTAATAGCCAAGGTCTCCTGTACATTGTGGTCTGTAATTAGAATCCCGATATTTTTATTTTTCAACTGTGCTACGATTCGCTGGATGTCTTCCACCGCAACTGGATCTACTCCGGCAAAGGGTTCATCTAAAAGGATAAAATTAGGATCTGTTGCAAGGGCGCGAGCGATTTCTGTACGTCTTCTTTCTCCACCGCTCAATAGATCACCTCTGCTTTTTCTAATGTGGCTAAGTCCGAATTCTTCGATCAATGACTCCATTTTTAGGTGTCGTTCTTTCTTGGACATTTTTGTGAGTTCTAAAACACTCATTATATTATCCTCGATACTTAGTTTCCGGAAAACCGATGCCTCTTGCGCCAAATAGCCAATTCCGTATTGGGCTCGTTTATACATCGGGAATTTAGTAATGTTTTCATTGTCCAAGTAAATGGTGCCGCCATTGGGTTTTATAAGCCCAACGATCATATAAAAGGAAGTGGTTTTTCCAGCACCATTCGGCCCTAGTAATCCCACAATTTCCCCTTGGTTTACTTCCACAGTAATCCCTTTCACAACCTGCCGGCCTTTATATGATTTTACTAAATTTTCGGCTTTTAACTTCATAGATGTAATTCTTGAACTAAGTTAAGCTTTAATCCTCATTGAGGACTTAATTCCCCGTTCCGATAGCTATCCGGATACCTCGAATTTTATAAATATTCTCTAAAAATACTTCGTGCACTTGCCCCCGGGATTCCTGATTAGGAGCAACGAAAAGACAGATGAAGACTAAACTTTTTCTGTACTAGTTTCTAGTTCTTCCCAATATTCATAAGCTCTTCTTAAATGCGGTATAACAATGGTGCCTCCAACTAAAGTAGCAATACTTAGGGCTTCCATAACCTCTTCTTTCTTTAAGCCGTGATTATAAGAAGTCTCCAAATGGTATTTTACACAGTCATCACATCTTAATACTGTAGATGCAACTAAGCCTAATAACTCTTTGGTCTTAACATCTAAAGCTCCCGGTGCAAAAGCATTAGTGTCCAGATTGAAAATTCGCTTTATGATCTTATTATTGTCTCCTAAGAGCTTCCCGTTCATGCGCTCTCTGTAAGCATTGAACTCTTCAACATTATTTGTCATTTTATTCTTTTCTAGCTAATTTGTTTTTATTCTCTCTTTCTTCTTTCTGAAGTCTTTTATATACGAACTTAGATATGAAAATACTTATTTCATATAATATCAATACTGGGATGGCTACAATTATCTGGCTTACAATGTCTGGCGGAGTTATAATTGCTGAAAGCACCAATACCCCGATCAAAGCATATTTCCTGTATTTTCTTAAAAAATCTGGGGTAAGTACTCCTACCTTAGTAAGAAAGAAAATCACAATAGGCAGCTCAAATATTAAGCCACTTGCTATAACTGAAGCTCTCACAAGACTTATATAACTACTAAGATCAAATTCATTTAAAACAATTTCACTTACTTGATATTTTCCTAAAAAATTTATAGATAATGGCGTAATTACATAGTATCCAAAAAGGACTCCAATAAAAAACAAAAGGGAAGAAATAAATATAAATCCCCTCGCATTACTACGTTCGTTATCCTTCATTGCCGGAGCAACAAATTTCCAAAATTCATATAATATATATGGAAAGGCAATTACAAATCCAGCTGTTATTGCTACCCAAATATGAGCTGAGAATTGACCCCCCATTGTTCTGCTTTGAATTCCGAAAGGCATTACATTATTGCAAAATCCTCCATCTACTCCAAAAAACGAGGTTACTCTACATAGAATATCATAAGTCCAGAAATCGGCCTGACTAGGTCCAAAAAGTAACACGTCAAATATAAAGCCTTTGGCTAAAAATGCTATTGTCGCAGCTATTAGAACTGCTAATGTAGATCGTATTAAATGCCATCTTAAATCTTCTAAATGATCCAGAAAAGACATTTCTTCTTCTGGCTTACTAACTTTTCCCATTATATAATTCCTTCTCGTATTAAGTTATGAATATGCACAATTCCTGCATATTTTCCATCTTCAACAGCAATAAGCTGAGAGATTTTATTTTTTTCTAAAATAGCTAAAGCTTCCACCGCCATCATATCCTGAGGCACTGTTTTAGGGTTTTTACTCATAATATCTGCAGCCGTAAGATGTATAAACGCATCATTATTTCTAAGCATTCTACGAATATCCCCATCTGTAACGATTCCAATTACTTTTTCCTTTTCTATCACAGCAACTACTCCAAGCATTTTTTCGGAGATCTCAATAATTACATCTCTTACATTTGTTATTGGTGAAACTTGTGGTAATTGGTTTTGCGCTGTGATATCACTAACACGCAAATATAATTTTTTTCCCAAAGCACCTCCCGGATGATATTTTGCAAAATCTTTACTTGAAAACCCTCTTAAATTTAGCAAACAAACAGCTAAAGCATCACCTAAAACCAATTGTGCCGTAGTACTGGTGGTTGGAGCTAAATTATTTGGACAAGCTTCCATCTCTACATACGCATTTAAAACAAAGTCAGATTGCAATCCTAAGAAAGAATCCTTATTTCCGGTAATGGCAATAAGTTTATTGTGGAAGTTCTTAATGAGTGGCACCAAAACTTTGATCTCTGGAGTATTCCCGCTTTTGGATATGCATATTACCACATCATCTTTGAGGATAGTCCCTAGGTCACCATGAATAGCATCTGCTGCGTGCATAAAAACAGATGGGGTGCCCGTGGAATTGAGAGTTGCAACTATTTTGTTTGCAATAATGGCACTTTTTCCTATTCCTGTAATAATTACCCTGCCTTTTGAGTTATATATGCATTCAACGGCATCAGAAAAATCTTTGTCTATTAGATTTTCAAGGTTAGCAATCGCTTTTGCTTCAATGGAAATGGTGTCTTTGGCAACAGAAAGGATTTTTTCTTCTAGTTTCAAATATGTATAATTATGAATTGTGAATCCTAAAGAAATATGTATCTTTATTAATGCAAATGTAAATAAAATTGTAACACGATTTAATGAGCTCTACTGAAATCGATTTACACCAACAACTAAAAAAGTACTTTGGATTTAGTCAATTCAAAGGTCTTCAAGAACAGGTGATTAAAAGTATTGTGAACAAACACAATACCTTTGTAATTATGCCTACCGGTGGTGGGAAGTCACTTTGTTATCAACTCCCAGCTTTAATTGAAGAAGGAACTGCAATAGTAGTTTCCCCTTTAATTGCCTTAATGAAAAATCAAGTGGATGCTATTCGCGGGATTTCTTCTGAATATGGCATAGCGCATGTGCTAAACTCATCTTTAAATAAGTCTGAGATCAAGCAAGTGAAAGAAGATATTACCAATGGTGTGACCAAACTGCTGTATGTAGCCCCAGAATCTCTAACAAAAGAGGAGAATGTGGAATTCTTAAGAGGGGTTAAAATCTCTTTTATGGCTGTAGATGAAGCTCACTGTATTAGTGAGTGGGGTCACGATTTTAGACCAGAATATAGAAACCTAAGACATATTATAAAACGGATTGGAGATAATATCCCTATTATTGGGCTTACAGCAACTGCTACCCCAAAAGTACAAGAGGATATCCTTAAGAATCTTGGAATAACAGATGCCAAGACTTTTAAAGCAAGTTTTAATCGTCCCAATTTGTATTATGAAATAAGACCAAAAACAAAAAATGTAGATGCAGATATTATTCGTTTTGTTAAGCAAAATGATGGAAAGTCTGGTATCATCTATTGTTTAAGTCGTAAGCGGGTAGAGGAATTGGCGCAAGCACTTCAGGTTAATGGCATTAAAGCAGTTCCTTACCACGCTGGTTTAGATGCTAAAACACGTATCAAACATCAGGATATGTTCATTATGGAAGATATAGATGTCGTGGTGGCAACTATTGCTTTTGGTATGGGGATAGACAAACCAGACGTGAGATTTGTAATTCATCATGATATCCCTAAGAGTTTAGAGAGCTATTATCAGGAAACTGGTCGTGCAGGAAGAGATGGGGGAGAAGGCCATTGTCTGGCATATTATGCCTATAAGGATATTGAGAAGTTGGAAAAGTTTATGAGCGGTAAACCTGTTGCTGAACAGGAAATTGGGCATGCATTGCTTCAGGAAGTGGTTGGTTATGCCGAAACTTCTATGTCTCGTCGCAAATTCCTACTTCATTACTTTGGAGAACATTTCGATGAAAAAACAGGCGAAGGAGCTTCAATGGATGATAATGTCCAAAACCCTAAAAAGAAACATGAAGCTAAAGATGAGGTTGTGCTTTTGCTGAAAACAGTTAAAGAAACCAAACAAATATATAAAGCTAAGGAAGTTGTAAATACATTGATAGGAAAAGCGAATGCTTTGATCGTATCGCACAAGACAGACGAACACCCATTATTTGGACAAGGTAAAAATAGGGAAGCTCTATATTGGACTGCTCTTACCCGTCAAGTACTGGTAGCTGGAATGCTAAGAAAAGATATAGAAACTTACGGAGTTGTAAGAATTACAGATAAGGGAAAAGCTTTTATTAAAGACCCAAGCTCCTTTATGATGACAGAAGATCATATTTATGACTTCTCTCAAGATACTTCAAATACCCAAAAATCCGGTAGTACCGATGTAGACGAACAATTAGTGAAGATTCTAAAAGACCTTCGGAAGAAAGTGTCCAAAAGCCTGAATATACCGCCAAATGTTGTTTTTCAGGATCCTTCTATCCAGGACATGGCATTAAAATACCCCATTTCTATAGAAGAACTCAGTAATATTCACGGGGTTGGAGAAGGAAAGGCCAAGAAATTCGGACAGGAATTTGTGGAAGTTATTAGCAACTATGTTGAGGAAAATGATATTATTAGACCAGATGATTTTGTAGTGAAATCTACAGGTGCTAACAGTGGGCTTAAACTCTATATAATCCAAAATGTAGATAGAAAATTGCCTTTAACAGACATCGCTTCTGCAAAAGGAATGGAGATGAATGAGTTTATCAAGGAAATGGAAGCTATTGTTTATAGTGGAACGAAGCTTAATATTGATTATTGGTTGAATGATATTTTGGATGAAGATCAACAGGAGGAAATCCATGAATATTTTTTAGAAGCCGAATCTGATAAAATAGAAGAAGCTATTGAAGAGTTTGATGGCGACTATGATGATGAGGAATTACGCCTTTATCGAATTAAATTCATCAGTGAAGTAGCTAATTAATTTTTTAGTTGGAGACTGGAGACTAGAGACAAGAGACAAGAGACAAGAGACAAGAGACTGGAGACTGGAGACTGGAGACTGGAGACTGGAGACTGGAGACTGGAGACTGGAGACTGGAGACTGGAGACTGGAAAATTTTGACTGGAGACTGGGAACTGGGAACTGAAAACTGGAAACTGGGAACTGAAAACTGGAAACTGGTAACTGGTAACCGAGAACTTTATACGGGAAACTGAAAACTGAAAACCGAGAACTGGAACTCCAAACCCCAAACCCCAAACCCCAAACCCCAAACCTGAAACTTCACACCTCCCTCTTTAATACCCATTAATTCTTAAAATCTCCCTAAGCTTATATAAGTTACTTTTTCAAATTACTATCTTTGCGACAATAATTAAAAATTAGCGTTATGCAAGATGGATTATATGCCAAGTTTCATACATCAAAAGGTGAGATATTGGTAAAATTGGAAAATGAAAAAACACCTGGAACTGTTGGGAACTTCGTAGGACTAGCAGAGGGTAATTTAGAAAATAAAGCGATCCCACAGGGGAAACCTTATTATAACGGATTGAAATTCCATAGAGTAATACCAGATTTTATGATCCAAGGGGGAGACCCAAAAGGGAACGGAACTGGTGGGCCTGGATACAACTTTGAAGATGAAATTCATCCAGAATTAACTCATGATGCTCCTGGAAAGCTTTCTATGGCGAATGCTGGACCTGGAACAAATGGGAGTCAGTTTTTTATTACACATATTGCAACTCCTTGGTTAGATGGTAAACATACTGTTTTTGGAAATGTAGTAGAAGGGCAAGATGTTGTAGATGCAATTGCTCAAGGAGATAACTTGGACAAAGTTGAGATTATTAGACAAGGTGCTGAAGCTGAAAAATTTAATGGAGTAGAGGAATTTCGCTCATTTAATGGTGCTAAAGCAGAAAGAGAAGCAGCTGCAAAAAAGAAGCAAGAAGAATTAATGGGAGATCTGTCTCAGGGATTTGAAGAAACTGCAAGCGGACTTAAATATAAAATTGAGCAAAAAGGTGATGGAGTTAAAGCTGAAAAAGGGAAGACCGTTTCAGTTCATTATAAAGGAATGTTGCCAGATGGTAGTGTTTTCGATTCTTCTTATACCCGTAATCAGCCAATAGATTTTAAATTAGGAAAAGGTCAAGTGATCCAAGGTTGGGATGAAGGAATTCAGTTGTTAAGTGTTGGAGATCAGGCAAGATTTGTGATCCCTTCTCATTTAGCTTATGGAGCGCGTGGAGCTGGCGGAGCAATCCCTCCTAATGCAACTTTGATCTTTGATTTAGAATTGGTCGCAGTTAAATAATTTTATCTGTATATCCGTAAAGTGTCATAAATTGATTAAGTACGTCATTCTGTCCCGACGCTTCGGGAGTTTCAGAATCTTAGCACGCTAATAAGCAGCATAATAAATTGAGACCCTGAAATAAATTCAGGGTGACGAAAGAACTATATGACTAAAAGCGGATCTACAATTAATTTTACCAATAATTTATAATAAAAACCTCCCATGTTTACCTAAACACAGGAGGTTTCTTTTTTAACTATTCTTAAGTTCGGGCTGAGGTGTAAGTCTTAAATAAGACTTTACTTCTTTAAATCCCTTAGGGAACATAGTTTTAGCTTCTTCGTTAGAAACCGATGGACTAATAACTACATCATCGCCATGCTTCCAGTTTGCTGGAGTTGCAACTTTATTATAAGCTGTTAGTTGTAATGAATCTATTACTCTTAGTAATTCATCAAAATTCCTTCCTGTACTTGCAGGATAGGTTAATAAAAGCTTTATTTTCTTATCTGGCCCTATTATAAATACAGATCGTACGGTAAGAGTATCATCAGCATTAGGATGAATCATATCATATAAATCAGATACTTTTCGGTCTTCATCTGCTATGATCGGAAAATTAACGCTAGTATTTTGAGTTTCATTAATGTCTTTAATCCAGTCCATATGAGATTCAACGCCGTCCACACTAAGTGCGATCATTTTAACATTTCGCTTGTCAAACTCTGCCTTATATCTGGCAGCAGTACCAAGCTCCGTGGTACATACCGGGGTATAATCTGCAGGGTGTGAGAAAAGAATTCCCCAGCTATCTCCTAAATAATCATAAAGATTTAATTTTCCTTCTGAAGTTTCTGCATCAAAATTTGGTGCTTTATCTCCTAATTTTATTGTGCTCATAGAATTTCTATTTTTAATATATGAACTTTAAAGTTACGCAATAACATGGGGAGATGCTGTTAAGGTCTTATCAATTTAATCCCTCATCGAGGGTTAATTTCCGGTACAGAATCTATTGGGATGCTTGGAATTTTCAAAAGTATTTTCTCCCGATCCTCCGGAACATACCTCGTGTGCATGCCAGTATTATTCGTGCGAGCTTGCCCTGTGGTTCTTGATTAAATTAAAAGTAAGATAAAATCTATTCCTTCCATTTAATATTACAGCCAATACTTGGCTTTTGTGGTGCAGGGACTTGATTATTACTCAATACGGCATCCAAGGCTTCCCGCAGATCTCTTCCGTTAGCCGGAATTCCATTTCCTGGACGGGAATTATCCAATTGCCCTCTATAGATCAATTTTAATTCTGAATTGAATAAATAAAAATCTGGGGTGCAGGCAGCATCATAAGCTTTGGCAACTTCCTGAGTGTGGTCATATAGATAAGGAAAAGGATAATGATATTTTATAGCAGCCTTCAACATAAGGTCTGGATGATCTTCTGGATAAGCTTCTACATTATTACTCATAATGGCAATAAAACTAAATCCGGTTACTGTATAGTCATTTGCCACTCTCACAATTTCATCGTTCACGTGCTTTACAAAAGGGCAGTGATTACTTAAGAACATGATCACGGTTCCTTTTTCTCCTTTAAGTTCAGATAAACTATATCTTTTTGAAGTTACCGCGTCAGGAAGGTTGAAATCTGGTGCTTTGGTATCCAAAGGAAGCATGTTCGATGGTGTTAAGGACATGGTTTAAATTTTAGGGTGCTAACAAATTTAATATCTTTATTCTAATTGCGAATTTGTTAGGCTAGATTAGCACTTCAATTTAAGAATATACAGACGATATATGGAAATAAGCTGGAACGATTTTGAGAAAGTAGAAATTAGGGTAGGAACAATTTTAAGTGTTCAAGATTTCCCGAAAGCAAATAGACCTGCTTATATTTTGGAAATTGATTTTGGAAGTGAACTAGGCATCAAAAAATCATCTGCACAAATAACCAATCGGTACTCCAAAGAAGATTTATTAGAGAAACAAATTGTAGCGGTTGTTAATTTTCCGAAGAAACAGATCGCTAATCTTATGAGTGAATGTTTGGTCTTAGGAGCTGTTGGAGCTAAAAATGATATTGTTCTTTTAAGTCCAGATTTTCAAGTTGAAAATGGACTGAGAATCGGATAGTTACTTTACAAGCTCAAATTTTTCGGCACATCCTTCTATGCAGTTGTAATAAATTATCAATCTATTACTTTCAATTTTATAACTTAAGGGTAAGTCCTGATTGCAATCTGGGTATATTTTATTTTCTATAGAAGAATAAATTCCAGTATTAACAGAATTTCCTTCTGCGCAAAAGGAGTTGGAATAACGGACAGTATTACCATCAAAAAATTCGATTATAGCATCGCTTTCTACTTTTTGAAAAACACCCCTACCATCTCCGGGATCTGCTAAGGCTTCAATAAGATGCCACTTATTAACTAAATCTCTTTCATTTAGATCTTCTTTGGAACATGAGGTTGTTAAAAACAGCCCTGCGATAAAACTCAAAATTATAATTTGCTTCATAATAATTCACATTTTATTATTAATCAGTGTCATCTGAAAGTTTATATAAAACTTAGATAAGAGGTTTATAAGTAGCATTAACAAATGCTAATTCTCTTTATCTTAGAAAAACAAGTTCTTATTTATGCTAAAAAAACTTGGACCTATTGTCTTTTTTTTATTTGCCCTTCATTTATCTCACTGATTCTATTTAATGTATGGAGTTCGTAAAATTTCGTTTTCTTTTGCTATGCTTTCCTCTCTCTGCACTCTTAGGAAGCAATAAGAAACGACGCAAAGAAGAAGACTCCTTTTCAGCTCGGTCTTTGGCTTTTTGGCCAAAAACCGAGCTGAAATACCCGCGGAATAACGATTGAAAAAATCGTCGCTCCTGAATCTCAGAATTTTCAGCACATATTCTCCAATAATGGATTAAAAAAAGCCAAATCTTAGTTAAGTGATTATTATTATCAATTGATTATAGAAAGATAAACTAATAGGTATTTAAATAATCGCCTCTATAATTAAAAACATCTTTTTTTTACATCTCATCTCCAAAGAAAATAGCATTCATCAACAACTTATTCGTTCCGTACCAAAAACCTCTAAAATTAGTGTTGTCTGTAAAAAGGATCACATTTCCTTTACCCATTCCAACTTGTTTAAATGGAACTGTGTTGGCTAATAGATCTAAATTCGGTTTGCTTATATAACCACTCAAAAGAGGTTTTTCAGTATATTTTAGAGGGTTATTAAAACTCGTGGAATCAGCTTTAATAAAAATAGTGGTATCTCTAAATAAGGCGATCTTATTATCTGAATATCCAAAATTTACCGGATGGGATCTGTCTTGAGTAGCTTCAAAAATAGCGCCTCCAATTCCCTGGGCTCCTCTAAAATCGTTGCGTTCTTCAAAACTTATATCTTTGGCTTTCACTTTATTTTCCAAAAATTCCAATTTCATAAATTCGTTGGTGTTAAACCACTTTGCAGCATTTTTATAACCTATCAAAGTACCTCCATCTTTTACCCAATCCTTGATCTTTTCAGTATCTTTTTTTTCTAAAGCAGTACCCCAGGAGTTTGGTAAAATAATATCGGTATATTTGCTAAGGTCTGTTCTTCCAAAATTACGAGTATCCAATTTTGTGATTTTCATGTCATATCGCTGATCGAACAAATGCCAGATCTCTCCAGCATCGTAAGGAGTGATCCCATCACCAACTATAATCGCTACTTTTTGAGGCTCTAAGGATCTAAAGTAATTGCTTCCTAAATTGATTCCCTTTGTTAATCCAGTACTAACTCCGGTTATAGATACGTTGGATTTTTCTGAAACCTCTTTTAGGAAATTGAAGATCTCTGTTGTATTCATTTTCTGATTCTGAACTGGAATAAGAATAGTTCCATAATCATATTTCTTGCTATTCGCTTCAAAACTTTTCATCCCCACTTGTGCCCGAAGTCCTTTTTCTAAAATTAGATTTAATGCTTTTGGAGAATAGTAATCATGCCATTCCATTAGGTAAGCATATTCACTTTTGGTTATAGTATTAATTGAAGGTTTTTGCAGACTGTCTATTTTCTCCCCGGCATATTTAAGCGGAACGCTATTGTCAAACTTAAGATCGAATGCTAAAGGAAAGGACCATGCAGAAACATCGTAAAACAAACTATCTGTAAAAGAGGTTCTTTTCTCGAACATTGCTTCAACTACTCTATGCTGACGTTGATTTTTAGGAACTATGTAGCCAGAACCTTTCTTGAAATTCTTACCATTAAGCTCGAAATCTTCCTTAATCTCATAAATTTCAACTTGCTGACGTTTTAAAATTTCAGCTAAATGATAGGCCTTATTCTTATCTTTTTCACTCCCAAAAACATAGGCATCTTTGCCCATGGTATTTCTGGAATTCTTATAAAAGGATCGTTGATAATCTAAAATCTTAGTTATCATACTTCCTGCAGCTTCTAAAGTAGATAAAGCAGCAGTGAACTGATTTCTAATGGTAAATGGAAAAGTTAATAAACCGTTATCTGTTTCTTGTACATGACCTCTGGAACTGGCTTGTTCAAAAAGGATTCCGATACTTCCGTTGATATCTGGAAAAGTAGATCCTTTTCCGTAGTAAAAATCGTCATAATCTTCTTGTGTATAATACAGCGACCCAATCTTATCAAGGGCTTTTGCATGATAGGTTCCTATCTCCTTGGTAAGATCTTGATTCATTTGTGGTGTAAGCGGATGGGTTCTTGAAGGAATTCCAGGCTGAAAGAAAAAAGAGGAATTGGAGCCCATTTCATGATGATCTGTAAGTATGTTGGGTTGCCATTTATGAAAAGTGGCAATTCTAGCTCTAGATTCTGGTAATTGCACTGGTAACCAATCCCGGTTCATGTCAAACCAATAATGGTTTGTTCTTCCTCCAGGCCAAACTTCACTAAATTCTCTGTCCTGAGGATCTGGATTTAAATTCTTGCTTTTATTGGTGTTTGCCCAATATGCAAAACGTTGTAAACCGTCTGGATTTAAAGAGGGATCAAATAAGATCACCGTATTTTCTAGAAGCTTATCTATTTTTTTACCTTGTCCTGCAGCTAAATAATATGCAGCCAACAACGCAGCATTCGATCCACTAGGCTCGTTACCATGAATAGAAAATCCTTGATACACCACAATTGGCATCTCTTCGGTCTTTAAATTCTCACTATTAGCTTCGGTAAGACTTACATGATTCTTACGTATAGTTTCTAGGTTTTTCTGATTTGCTTCTGAAGTGATAAGCATTAATAATAACGGTCTCCCTTCAAAAGTAGTTCCTCTGTTTTCTATTGAAATTCTTGGGGATTCCGAAGCAAGAGTTCGCATATAGGCTACCAACAAATCGTGTGTTACATGCCATTCCCCTGGAATATATCCCAAAACTTCCTGCGGGGTAGTTATTTCTGGATTATAAGAGATGTCTTGAGGAAGATAGTAGGAGAGGTCTAGATTTTCTTGTGCAATTACATTAAAAGAAAAACCAAGAATAAGAACTAAATAAAGATATTTCATGAATTTAAATTGTTTGATGCCCTAATATAAAAAAACCGCCTCAATTTCTTGAGGCGATTTCAATTTAATCCCTCATTGAGGGTCAATGTGTCGAGATCTGCCCTAATAGTTCAGGTGGGCTTAGCTAGAATTTTCTTAAAATTTTTCTCCTACCGAGCCATCAAAACACAGCTTGTAAACCTGCCCGTGCCTTTCGGGCGGGCTGGCCTGAGGTTCTTGTTTTACATTTTAAGCTTAAATATCTTCAAAGCTAATATCTGTAAACTTGTCTGGAGAAGGTGTTGCATTTGTAGCTACTTCATCTTCCTGATATTCTTTTTTGAAATCTTTCTGATGCTTATCACTTATTACTTCTTGCCCTTTTTCTTCAACAATATAGCTCGTCATCTCATTTAAGATTTCAGCAAAACCATCAAAATCTTCCTTGTACAAGTAGATCTTGTGTTTTTTATAATGAAAAGATCCATCTGCATTGGTAAATTTTTTACTCTCGGTAATAGTAAGATAGTAATCATCTGCTTTGGTAGCTCTTACATCAAAAAAGTATGTACGTCTTCCGGCTCTTAATACTTTAGAGAATATTTCATCTTTCTCCATCATTCCATTTTCATTCATAAAATAAATCTTTGTGGTTTTATTTAACTAGGTCAAAAATCTAAAAAAAATTAACATTTCACAACAAATTTTCACATTTCTTTTTCACTTAGCTGCTTTGCGTAAAGTTCTTTGTAATATCCATCCAGTTGAATTAATTTTTGATGGTTCCCCTCCTGCACCACAGCACCGTCTTTAAGAATTATTATCCTGTCTGCATTTTTTACTGAAGAGATCCTATGACTCACAATAATTGTGGTCTTGCTTTCTGAGATTTTAAATAAATTCTGAAGTATTTCTTCTTCGGTCTCTGTATCTATTGCTGAAAGACTATCATCAAAAAGCAAGATCTGAGGATCATGTATAATAGCTCTAGCTATGGAAACACGCTGCTTTTGTCCTCCAGAAAGCGTTATTCCTCTTTCGCCAAGCACGGTGTCGTAACCTTTAGAAAAGCCTTTGATGTTCTTATGTACCGAAGCATTTTTTGCTGCTTCTATCACTTCTTCTTCAGTAGCGTTGGTATTTCCAAACATAATATTATTGCGAATAGAATCACTAAAAAGGAAAGCATCCTGCGGCACATACCCAATACTATCTCTTAAATTGTAGAGATTATGATCCTGAATGTTTTCACCATCAATAAGGATAGTTCCTTGATCCACATCATATAATCTACCAATAAGCTCTAGAATAGTAGATTTCCCTGAACCAGTTTTTCCTAAAATTGCCAAGGTTTCCCCTCTATTTACTTTAAAAGATATGTTTCTAAGCGCAGTGATATTTGTATCTTCATAAGTAAAAGTCACATTTTTAAACTCGATATTTCCTTCAATCTTAACGGACTTTTCCTGATGATTTTTTATTTGAGGCTCTTGCTTCAGGAATTCATTGATACGCTTTTGTGAAGCTTCTGCTTGCTGCACTATAGAAGTAACCCATCCTACTATGGCTACTGGCCAAGTAAGCATATTTACGTATAAAAGAAACTCTACAATGATCCCTATATTTTCAATTTCTCCACTTATTACCTGTTTACCTCCAATGTAGATTACCGTCGTATTACTTACACCAATAAGTAGAACCATTAGCGGGAAAAAGAAAGCTTGTACTTTAACTAAATTTAGATTCTTTTCTTTGCTTCCATTGGAAAGCACTTCAAAGTTTTGATTGGTTAGTGGCTCTAATCCATAGGATTTTATAACCGAGATCCCACTAAAGGTTTCTTGGGTAAAAGTGTTCAATTTAGATAGATATTGCTGGACTATCGTACTTCTATTATGAATAGCTACACTTAGTTTGTAAATAGCAAAAGAAAGAAAGGGAAGCGGGGCTAAGGTGTAAAGCGTTAATAAAGGCGCGGTATTAACCATATACCAAATCACGACCACAAATAGTGTAAGGGTAGTAATACTGTACATTATTGCAGGTCCAAGGTACATTCTTACTTTGGAGACATCCTCACTTATTCTATTCATTAAATCTCCTGTACGGTTCTTTTTATAAAAGTTTAAGGATAGCCGTTGGTATTGCTGATAGATCTCATTTTTTAGATCGTATTCCATTTTTCTGGAAGCAACAATAAAGGTCTGGCGCATTATAAAAGTTAAAGCAGCTGCTACCAAATTGGCTCCAATAATGAGAAGAATGTTATAAAATAATTGTTCTCTTAATACTTCGGGATCTGTGATCTCACCTTTAATATAGCTTTCTATAGCCGTTGTGGAATTTCCAATAAATTGAATGGGATATAAAGTAAATATTCTTGCAGCTATAGTTATTAATAGCCCAAGCAACATATGCCATTTATATTTGAGGAAATATTTGTTGAGGTGTCTTAATTCTTTCATGTAGTGATGTAGCCTGTGTTTCTTACAGTATTCGCATTTTAACAATCGAATTGACTGTGAAAATTAAAATATTGGTTAATTTTGCACATTGATTTTCAGAAATCTGAAAAATCTGAACTTAAATTTAAAATTTTATGCAAGTTGACGTTTTAGCTGCAGATGACCTTAAAAAAACTGCTCCCGTTTTTGGGCAATTGTCTTTTGATAATCATGAACAAGTGGTTTTTTGCAATGACAAAGATACAGGTTTAAAGGCAATAATTGGAATTCATAATACTGTTTTAGGACCTGCTTTAGGTGGAACCAGAATGTGGAATTACAATAGTGAATGGGACGCCTTGAATGACGCATTGAGACTGTCTAGAGGGATGACCTTTAAAAGTGCTATCACAGGATTAAATCTAGGTGGAGGCAAAGCAGTTATTATTGGAGATGCCAAAACCCAAAAAACACCCGAATTAATGAGAAAATTCGGTGAGTTTGTACATTCTTTAAGCGGTAAATATATCACTGCAGAAGATGTAGGAATGGATACTGAAGACATGGATATAGTTCGAGAAGTTACACCTTACGTAACCGGAATATCTGAGTCTAAAGGTGGTGCAGGAAATCCTTCTCCTATTACAGCTTATGGTGTTTTTATGGGCATGAAAGCTGCTGCAAAACATAAATTCGGGTCAGATGATCTTGATGGAAGAAAAATACTGGTTCAGGGAATTGGTCATGTTGGAGAAGCTTTAGTAGAACACTTAACCAATGAAGGAGCAATTGTATTTATTAGCGATATTAATCCTACCAGATTGGAAGAGGTTAGTTCTAAATACGGAGTGACTATTTATACGGAAGATCCTTATGATGCCGAGGTAGATATTTACGCTCCATGTGCTTTGGGTGCAACTATTAATAATGAGACCATTCATAGAATCAAGGCTAAAGTAATAGCCGGTGCTGCAAACAATCAATTGCAAGATGAAAATGCTCACGGATTATTATTACAGGAAAGAGGCATTGTATATGCTCCAGATTTCTTGATAAATGCAGGAGGGATCATAAATGTTTATGCAGAATTGGAAGGTTACGGAAAACAAGAGATCATCCGTAAGACAGAAAACATTTATAATACAACCTTAGAAATACTTAAAACTGCCCAAGCTCAATCAATAACTACCCACCATGCTGCTCTAAAAATCGCGCAACAGCGAATTGATGACAGAAAAAGGGAAAATTTGAACTAAGTAGTTTGAAATAAATACTATTTTTGCAAGGCGAAAGAGAATTCTTTTCGCCTTGCTAATTTTATAACGTTCTTTTACAGCCATGTTAACCAGAAGACACATTCGAGTTAAGGTAATGCAATCACTATATGCATTCCATCAAAGTGAAAATAAAAACTTCAGTACAGAGGAGAAGTTCCTTCAAAAAAGTATGTTGGAGATGTACGATCTGTTTTTAGTGATGCTCAAATTAATCACTGAAATTAAAACCTATTCAGAAAATTATCTGGAAAAATCCTCAAAGAAGTTTCTTCCTACCCAAGAAGAAATGGATCCTAATAAAAAATTTGTAGACAACAGAGTTGTTAAAATTCTGGAAAGCAATCAGTATTTACAAGATGCCTGGGAGGAACGCGGTATCACCCATTGGAAAAGAGACAGCGAGTATGTCGCTATTCTTTGGGAAGAAATTCGTAACAGTAAGGCTTTCGAAGATTATATGACTACTCGTGAATCTACTTTCAAAGAAGATAAAGATTTTATAATCCTTTTGCTGAGAGAATTTATTGCTCCTAACGATAAACTTTATGATTATATAGAGGATACTAAATTAACATGGGTAGATGATCTTCCTTTAGTAAATACTGCTATCCTGAAGTATTTGAATAAATTAAAGGAGAATACTCCAGACGATGCAAAAATCCCAAAATTGTTTAAGAGTCCAGACGATGAAGAATTTGCTGCGAATTTGTTTAGGAAAGCATTAGCAAATGATGATGATCTGGCAAAGGAAATGGTGGATAAAACCCCTAACTGGGATAAGGAACGAATTGCAGAAATAGATACGATCCTTATTAAAATGGGAATTTGTGAAATGCTTCATTTTTCTTCTATTCCAGTAAAAGTTAGTATTAATGAATACTTGGAAGTTGCTAAGGAGTATAGCACCCCAAAGAGTAGTATTTTTATTAATGGAATTTTAGATAAATTATCTAAAGAATACCACGAGCAAAACCGTTTAAATAAAATGGGAAGAGGTCTTATGTAGTCAGGAAAATTTATTATTTTTGATTTCTAATTTAAATTGTCATATTATGAAAAAAGGAATTTTAATGATAGCAGCTTTTGTTGCGTTATTCTTTACTTCCTGTAAAGATGATGCTTCAAGTAAAGTAAAAGCAGAAAATGTTGAAACGGCGGCAGAGCGTGATGCTCAAGTTGCTGCTTTCGCAGAACTTACTTTTGAAGAAGAAGAATTTGACTTTGGGAACATTGCAAAAGGGGCTCCTCAAGAACACCTTTTTAAGTTCACCAATACTGGGGATGGACCATTGGTAATAACCAATGCGACAAGTACATGTGGATGTACCGTGCCAACTTATCCAAAAAATGAAACTATTGCTCCCGGAGAATCTGGAGAAATGTTAGTAAAATTTAACGGAGCTGGACAAGGTCAAGTAACTAAAACTGTTACCGTAACTGCAAATACAGAAAACGGATCAGAACAAATAAGAATCAAAGCTTTTGTTGAAGGTGGTGAAGAAGAAACTGCTGGATAAACAAAACTTTTAAAAAAATTTATGGAACAATTAACCCAATTTGCACCAATAATATTAATGTTTGTGGTCGTGTATTTTTTTATGATACGCCCGCAAATGAAACGCGCTAAACAAGAAAAATCTTTTGCAGCCGAGCTTAAAAAAGGTGATAGAATAATCACTAAGAGTGGGATGCATGGAAAAATACTTGATTTTAGCGATAAGAATAATTCAGTTATAATTGAAACCGGTGCAGGGAAAATAACTTTTGACCGCTCATCTATCTCTATGGAGTTGAGCAAAAAAATGAATGAACCAGTTGCAGAAAAAAAGGTTCTAGAAAAAAAATAAGTATTTAGAATCCTGATTAAATAAAAAAGCCTGTTGAAATTTCAACAGGCTTTTTTATTTAATATTTCTATCTAACTTAAATTTGTGAAGTGATATTTTTCTGTATATAATTATATGTTTTCAATATGAATACAAAATACGCTTCTAAAGATATTCATATGTAAGAAACAGGCCTGCTTTATCAAGAAGTCTAAGGGTTTTTGAGTTTTTCTATAATAGAACTAGGAAGTTGGGAGGAATAATTATCTAAGATAAGTTTATAAACTTCATTCCATTCCGGATTGTTTTTGCTTTGAAGTGTATTACGGTTTTCTTTTAGTTTATTAAGAATCGGATTTACAGAATAAAGAGGAAAAGCCTGCTGGTAATCCTCTAATTTATTGATAGATAACTCTACCTCTTTATTTATGATATGTTTTAATGCATCAATCAATAATTGAGATGCTTGATCTTTTTTATCTTCAGAACTGAATTTAATATTACCGAATTGAAGCTTGATGCTGCTATCATCAAAGTCACTTTCTACATTAAATATGGTATCTCCATTATTCTCTACGATTTGAATTTCCTCATTTCTGTACTTTTTAATAGCCATAACCTGAGGGTAAAGTTTGGTTTCTTCGTCATAGATTTTAGATTTTATAGTTGCCAAGGCTTGCATAGCATTTTGGATGGTAGTTTGATTAATTTCAGAAGGAAATGGTATTAATGTGGTTACTTCCTTAGATTTTATACCAATAACTTCAATAATCAATGTTCCACTTAATTTTCCGTCTTTGGCAGCTAATCCAATTGAGTATAAGTCTCCAATATTTATTCCTGCTTCAGCAGTAGTGATCAATGAAATAAGCCTTAACCCCACACCCACTCTTTTAGAGCCTATAAATTGATTATTGGATAGCTGTGCGAGGGTTGCATATTTCATATAATCCATTGTCACCTTATAACTGGAGTTTTTTTTGGATATGGTAATAGGTAAGTAATTAATAGACCCTTCTTTGGTTAGCATTCCTATTGACACAAGCACCGTTTCATTATTAAGAAAGCCGAGGGTTTCTTCCCTGGTTAAAAGCTTCATATCTTTTGAAACTATTAAATTTTCTTCACTAGCAATTCGAATTTGATCTTCAAATTCAACTGGATCTACCGGTTCATATCCTCTGAAATTTTTGTAGGTTTTACCTTCATCAAAAATATTATCATCGAAATTTGAAGTTTTACAGCTATATAGAAATAGGCAAACTAAAATTAAAGTAGTTATTTTCATATTTCAAATTTTTAGGAAAGGCTTATATGTAATCTATATAAGCCTCATTATAAATTCTTGATTATTTATAAATCAATTTTATATAACACTGTTAATCAGCAGTTAATAGAAATGTAAATCTAATATTTAATTCTATTGAAATTGGGTTTTAAGTACTAAAAAGGTCAGAAGGAATAATTGCGACTCTTTCTTGATATGTTAAACGAAATACATTGATCAACTATACCGATGTTTTAATAATTCATTATTAAGAGTAAAAAAGATCAAAATGGACCTCTTAATGATTATCTATTTAATTATCTAAGAAATATTTCCAATGGATTTGATATTGAAATTTGTAATAGTTAGCAGCGATTAGGTAATGAGGAAGCAGATATAGGCAGGTGGACGTTAAAGTGATCATCTTTATTAATGTACAATTCAAGGCATACTTCATTCTTTACAGAATATTGAGACTCAAAAGTCGAAATTTTTACAAATTGTATTTCGTGTAATATTTAGGAAGTAGGTATAACATTTTAGACAGTAGCAATTGGAATATCATTCTTAATTATATTTATTTTGAAGCATTTAATTTCTAATCTTTTTTAAACATACTAATAAGAGAAATATAAAACCCCGCTATGTAATAACAAGCGCGGTTTTATAAGTTAATAGTATTAGGCTATTTAATCTTGAACTTTAAATATAATAGGTATTGCATATTGAACTATTACAGGATTTCCTCTTTGCTTTCCTGGTTTCATTTTTGGTAATGCTTGGATTACTCTCTGTGCTTCCTGTTCTAATTTTGGGTGTGGAGCTCGAGTAAGTACATCTATAATATCGCCATTGGTATCAATTTTAAACATCACATTTATTTTGTTGATACCTTTTAAGCCAAGTTGGCTTCCAAGTTCTACATTGAATTCTTTATTGATGAACTTGGTGATCTTTTCACTCATACAATCTTTCCGTTCTGTGTTATTGCTTAAATTCTCGCAACCGGGAAATATTGGAACGTCTTCAATTAAAATAAATGGAACCGTTTCGATCTCATCGTCCTTTCTCACTTCTTTAATAGCATCTACATTGACTATTGGTTCAGTATCTATTTCTGAAGATTTAATGAGGTCTTCTTCCTTATCTTCATCATCGGGGATCAATTTAATTTCATCTGGAGCCACGGGCAACTTTGGGGGTGGCGGAGTAGGAAGTATCGTTATTGGTATTTCCAATTCATCTACTGGCCCATTTAAGGATTGATCTTGAACTATTTCTGCTTTTTCGTAAGAACGCCATTGTACAACGAAATAGGCCATTAAAAGGACTAGGATTAGACCAATTTGCAAGAATAATACAGTTCGCTTGTTAAGATCTGCTTTTGTAGTTTTTTTTACTTCCATAATTTTGAAGGTTTAAAAAATTAATAGAAAGGCTGAATTAGTTGCAGTGGATAATTATCAATTAACATGCCTAATGTTTATGTTATTGATATTAAATTATTCAAATAACGAAGATAATGACGTAATTAATGTAGAATAGTTGATCACTTTCATAAAAAAAATGAAAACATTTTAAGAGATCAATAAATTCTGTTTCAGAATGATGCTAAGCTTTTTGTTTTCAAAATCGATAACAGAAATGAATCTGAATCATTGTCGTCCGACAAAAGATATTAGATCGCTGCGCTGCAAGATTCAAGACGTCAGACTTTATTCCAACTAACTAAAAATCAATATTCTAATCTGTATGAATTTTTCAAAAAGAAAAAAATAATTCTGTGTTCCAATAGAAAGCTGCTAAACATTTTAATCCACGTAACTTCTAGCCCCACTGAAATCCTGAATTTTTTTACCTGACAGTACTAAATCTAAATATCCAAAATTAATGTGATTTTCGAATTATAGATTTTCAATTGAATATTATGCAGTTGATTCCTTTTTAGTATTTTATTTTGGGTATAATTAAAGATTTAATATTATAATTATAAGTTTAGTCTAAGCGGCATAGTTTTTATTGATTGAAAATTTAATGAAATAAATAAATATTATCATAAATTTACTGAGTCACTAATTAAAAATTCTTCAATATGTCAAACGATCATTCTAATAACCCCGATAATCATAAGGTTTGGGAAGTAAACGAATCCAGCAAATGCCCATTTATGGGTGGAGCTAAAAATTTTACTGCAGGTAGTGGTACAGCAAATCGTGACTGGTGGCCTAACCAATTAAATCTAAAAATATTACGTCAGCACTCAAAACAATCAGATCCTATGGGAGAAGATTTTAAGTATGCTGAAGAGTTTAATAAATTGGATTTAAATGCAGTCAAAGAAGATCTTTTTGATCTAATGACAGATTCACAGGAGTGGTGGCCTGCCGATTATGGACATTATGGGCCCTTTTTTATTCGTATGGCTTGGCATAGCGCAGGAACTTACCGTATTGGTGATGGTAGAGGAGGAGCTAGTTCTGGTTCCCAACGTTTTGCGCCCTTAAATAGCTGGCCAGATAATGCAAACCTAGATAAAGCACGGTTGCTTCTTTGGCCTATAAAGCAGAAATATGGGAATAAAATATCATGGTCAGATCTATTGGTCCTAACAGGAAACTGTGCACTAGAATCAATGGGATTCGAAACATTTGGTTTTGCAGGAGGACGAGAAGATATTTGGGAGCCGGAAGAAGACATTTACTGGGGTTCTGAGAGCGAGTGGCTTGCGAATAAAGAGCGTTATTCTGGTGATCATGAGCTAGAAAATCCACTTGCAGCAGCCCATATGGGACTTATCTATGTAAATCCTGAAGGACCTAACGGAAATCCCGATCCTATTGGCGCAGCACGTGATATTCGTGAAACTTTTGGGCGTATGGCAATGAACGACGAAGAGACTGTGGCGCTTATTGCTGGTGGACATACTTTCGGAAAAACGCATGGTGCCGCCGATCCTGAAGAATTCGTAGGTATGGAGCCTGCAGGTGCAGCTATTGAAGAACAGGGACTTGGTTGGAAGAATTCTTTTGGTACCGGAAATGCAGCTAGTACTGTAACAAGTGGTATTGAAGGTGCTTGGACTGCTAATCCAACTCAATGGAGCAATATGTTTTTTGATAATCTTTTTAAATATGATTGGGAACTTACAAAAAGCCCTGCCGGAGCATATCAGTGGAAACCAAAGAATAATGAAGGTGCCGGGACTATTCCAGATGCACATGATTCCTCTAAAAGTCATGCTCCCTTTATGCTGACTACAGATCTCGCATTACGTGAAGACACTGCATATCTTAAAATTTCAAAACGCTTTCATGAGAATCCTGAAGATTTTGCAGATGCATTTTCTCGTGCCTGGTATAAGTTAACACATCGTGATATGGGACCAGTTTCCCGATATCTGGGTCCAGAAGTGCCTAGTGAAGAATTAATTTGGCAGGATCCAATTCCAGCAGTAGATCATGAACTAATAAACGAGGAGGATGTAACAGATTTAAAGAATAAAATTCTCGATTCAGGACTTTCTGTTTCTCAATTGGTATCAACCGCTTGGGCTTCAGCTTCAACATATAGAGATTCAGATAAACGTGGTGGAGCTAATGGCGGACGTTTGCGTTTGGCTCCGCAAAAATATTGGGAAGCAAATAATCCATCCCAACTTTCAAAAGTATTGGACACATTGGAAGAAGTTCGATCTAATTTCAATAATGATCAACCTGGAAACAAACAGGTTTCTATTGCAGATATGATCGTACTAGGCGGTAGTGCTGGTATTGAAAAGGCAGCTAAAAATGCCGGTTATGAGGTAAATGTAGCTTTTGCCCCGGGACGTACAGATGCTTCACAAGAGCAAACGGATGTTGAAGCTTTTGCACCTTTAGAGCCAAATGCAGATGGTTTTAGAAATTATTTCAGAAATCAGGATCACATCGCTGCATCAGCAGAACAAATGTTGATAGATCGTTCTCAATTGCTAAAACTTTCTGCTCCGGAACTTACGGTTCTTATAGGTGGGATGAGAGCTTTGAATACGAATTATGATAATTCTAAACATGGTGTGTTTACAGATAGACCTGAAACTCTTACCAACGACTTTTTTGTGAATCTATTGGATATTCGTACAAAGTGGAAAGCAATTTCAGAAGATGAAAATCTTTTTGAAGGTACAGATCGTATTTCAGGAGAAAAGAAAGGAACAGCTACAAGAGCCGATCTTATCTTTGGATCAAACTCAGAATTACGTGCCATAGCTGAAGTATATGGATATAAGGACTCACAGGAAAAGTTCGTGAAGGACTTTGTAAATGCATGGACCAAGGTTATGAATTTAGATCGTTTTGATTTAAAATAATATAAAACATAGCTCTAGTGGCTGAATGAAAAATCCCGTAAACCTAGTGTTTATGGGATTTTTGTTATTGGATACTATCCAAAAAGTGGAGTCGGGAGAAACCAGAGCTTTCCTGTTTTATATATATTATACATTGTCGTCCGACAAAAGATATAAGATCACTGCGCTGCTAGATTCAAGATGTAAGACTTTATTCCAACTAATTGAAAGTCACTATTTTAATATGTATAAATTTT
Organism: Gillisia hiemivivida; assembly: GCF_007997295.1. Lineage (GTDB taxonomy): Bacteria > Bacteroidota > Bacteroidia > Flavobacteriales > Flavobacteriaceae > Gillisia > Gillisia hiemivivida. The sequence continues at coordinate 96,765 of NZ_VORY01000007.1, forward strand.
TCAAAAAAGAAAAAATAATTCTGTGTTCCAATAGCAAGCTCTTAAACATTGAAAACAGTCCTAATCCAGGTTAATTCTAGCCTCACCGAAATGCTTAATTTTTTTACCGGACAATACTATATATTATAAATAAGATTTACTAAGACTCAACTTGAACATAAAATTTATGAAAGAGTCAAAAATCTCAGAAATTAAAGAAGATGCTTAAAAAAGTAATTTCAACCTAGGATTAAATTCAGAAAGAGGTCAGCAAATTTGCTTAGATGCGGGATAGTATCTTCAATATGCCTTCCATTTTTATACAGTGAAAATTAGTCCTTGAAAGTTAGTGTGAAGGTAGTTCCCGCATTTACTTCACTGGTTACAGCTATTTTACCGCCTAGGCTTTCCATATGGCTTTGCACCAGATAGAGCCCTATTCCCTTGCTGTCCCCATTATTATGAAAACTTTGATGAAGGCCAAATATAGATTCTCCAACCTTTTCCATATCGAACCCAATTCCGTTATCCGAAAATGATAACTGGATCCCATTATTCACTTTTTTTGATTTTATAGTAACTGCTGGAGCTATTTTTGGGTTGCAATACTTAATTGAATTAGAAATAAGATTAAGCAGGATACTCTGTAAGTAAAAAGAACTAAAATTTACTTCGGGAGCTTTAGAGAAATCTACGTTGAAAGTAGTATTCGATTTTTGGATCAAGGTATTTATCGAATTAAGAACCATGAAAAGGGTGTCCTCCAGACTTAAAACTTCAACCTCTATATTTATTTTTTTCTCTTGACTCACCGCATCGACGTACTTGTCTAAAGTATTTTTCATTTGAATTGTAGAAGAATTAAGCAATTCTATATACTCCAGCGTTTGTTTATCTTCGATTTTAGAAAAATCTAGCAAGCTAAAAAGGGATAGAAGATTGTTAACAGGTGCCCTTAGATCATGCGTTGTGGTATAGGTGAATTTTTTAAGATCGGCATTTAATTTTGCTAGATCTATTAGGAGTAAATTTCGCTCTTCCTCCAGTTTTTTAACATGAGTTATGTTTTTTGCAATGGCATATATCAATTTACTTTCTGGCTCAGAAATCGATGTCCAGGAAAGCCATATAATATCTCCACTTTTCGTGAGATACCTATTCTCAAAATTTAAAACAGGGTTTTTCTCTCTAAGATTATCTCTAAAGCGAGAGGTATTGAGTTTGTCTTCAGAATAAATAAAATTGTTGACGGGGCTATCAAGCAATTCCTCCATGCTGTATCCAAGAATATTTGAAAACGCGGGATTTACTTTCTTTAAATTTCCATTATGGTCTGCAATGCAAACGATATCTGGAGTTAGTTCGAAAAACTGCTCCAGGTTAAAAGAAATTTCGGTTGTGGAATCTGGGATTATTGAATTGCTATCGCTTTGCATATGTAAGGAAAATTGAAATTTAACTTAACCTCTACAAGGTAGTCTAATAATTGCTTGGAGCCATACATAGAAGCAGTTACTACTATCCTAAATAATTTTAGGTATATTATTTTAAATTAAAAATAATTATTTCACTTATTCTATATCGAATATAAAGATTTTCAGAATATTCTGAAAGCAACAAAATATAGTTGTTCTAAATTCCTTCATTACAAGTAGAGTACAGATAGCCGCCAAAGACTCATTTCAATTTCAAGGTATTTCGAATTATTATTATATGTTTAGAACATGTATTACTGAAAAAGAAATCCCTTTTCAACTCATAAAGAGATAATTATAGCTAAAATATTTTTTGTAAGTTTAGTAACTGAGAAAAAAATTAATGAAAATCATACATATTAGTGCCGAATGTTATCCTATTGCTAAAGTTGGCGGATTGGCAGATGTTGTAGGGGCTTTACCTAAATATCAAAATAGCGCAGGAACTTCAAGTCAAGTGGTGATGCCATTTTACATAAATAAATTCACCCAAGCCCACAAATTTAAAACTGTACACGAAGGGCATTTGAAAATCGGAAAAGACTCCCAAGTTTTTAGAATTTTAACTCCAGAAAATGAGGATTTCGGATTTGAGCTTTATTTGGTAGATATTCCCGATTTATTGTTTACTGAATATGTGTATTCGGAAAACGACACCGAAAGATTTTTAGCCTTTCAAATTGCTGTTTTAGACTGGATAATTCAGAATAAGCAATTGCCAGATATTATTCATTGCCATGATCATCATACAGGGCTAATCCCTTTTATGATGTCTCACATAAATAAATATAAAAAATTAAAAAACACACCCTCCGTATTTACCATTCACAATGCCCAATATCAAGGTTGGTTCTCTCATGATAAAATAGATCTAATTCCAACATTTCCCTTATCTCACATAGGGTTATTAGATTGGGATAACAGTATTAATCCGCTGGCTACAGCCATTAAATGCGCTTGGCAAGTTACCACTGTTTCTCCAAGTTATATGGAAGAATTGAAAGTTAAAGCGAATGGATTGGAAAGCTTAATTAGTTCTGAAAGTCAGAAATGTAGTGGGATATTGAATGGAATAGATACAAAGGTATGGGACCCGGAAACGGATGATATGATAGCGTCGAAATATGGTATTTCGAACTGCGATTCCGGAAAACAAGCTTCGAAGGATTGGTTATGTGAAAAATTTGGATTAGATCCAGAAAAACCATTATTCGTTTTTATTGGTAGGCTTGTAGAAGAAAAAGGAGCCGATCTTTTTTATGAAGTGTTTGAGCTGGCTTTAAAAGATCTGGATATTTCTATACTTTTATTAGGTTCTGGAAACAAAACCTATGAGGAGCAACTAAAGCAGCTTACTGGCAAATATCCAAAAAAGTATAATGCATTTATAGGCTATGATGAGGTACTCTCTCATAAAATGTATGCCGGTGGGGATTTTTTATTGATGCCATCTCGGGTGGAGCCTTGCGGACTTAATCAGATGTATTCCCTTAGGTATGGAACCATTCCCATTGTAAATAAAATAGGAGGTTTAAAAGATACAGTGCTGGATATTTCTGAAGGTGGGTTTGGTTTTTTACACACTGATAATACGGTAACGGGAATTTATAAATCGATAAAAAGAGCAACTCAGTTTTATAGCGATTCTTCAAAGTTAAAAGAAACCAGAAAGGTGATCATGAAAATAGATCATTCCTGGGATGCATCTGCAGAGAAATATATTAATTTATACAAATCTTTAATTCAGTATTCATGATCAACGACAAGGTATTAGCAATTATTATGGGCGGTGGCCAAGGTTCCAGATTGTATCCATTAACAGCAACAAGGTCTAAACCGGCAGTTCCAATAGCCGGAAAGTATAGATTGGTAGATATTCCTATTTCCAACTGTATCAACTCAGATATAAAAAGAATGTTCGTGCTTACCCAGTTTAATTCAGCATCATTAAACACGCATATAAAGAATACCTATCATTTCAGTTTTTTTAGTTCTGCCTTTGTAGATGTTTTAGCTGCTGAACAAACTCTTCAAAATAACACTTGGTTTCAAGGAACTGCAGATGCTGTGAGACAAAGCATGCATCATTTTTTAAATCATGATTTTGAATATGCACTTATACTATCTGGAGATCAATTGTATCAGATGGACTATAATACTATGCTGGAAGCGCACATAGCCAGTGACGCAAAAATATCTATCGCCACCTTGCCGGTTTCTGAAAAGGATGCCACTTCCTTTGGAATTCTTAAAACTGATGAAAGTAACTTAGTAACATCTTTTATAGAAAAGCCAAAAACCGAACTATTAAAAGATTGGACTTCACCGGTAAGTGAAGAGATGGAGGTGGAGGGAAGAAATCATCTGGCCTCGATGGGGATCTATATTTTCAATAAGGATCTTTTGGTAGAACTCATGAATGACCCAGAAACAGTAGATTTTGGAAAAGAAATTATTCCGCAGAATATTAAGAAACATAAAACACTTAGCTATCAATTTGAAGGTTATTGGACAGATATTGGGAATATAGATTCCTTTTTTGAAGCTAATCTTGGCTTAACAGATGATATTCCAAAATTTGATCTTTATAATAGTTCGAAACGAATATATACCCACGCACGCTTACTTCCTACTACCAAGATCTCAGGTACTATTCTGAACAAAGCGGTAATTGCTGATGGTTGTTTGATAACTGCTGCCAAAATAGAACGTTCCGTAATTGGAATTCGTTCTCGAATAGGAAGTGGAACTACTGTAAGTAATACCTATATGATGGGAAGCGACAGCTATCAAACTTTAGAGGATTTGGAACAAAGAGATACAAAGATCCCGATGGGCATTGGTGAAAACTGTAGTATAAATAATGCAATTTTAGATAAAAACTGCTGTATTGGAAATAATGTAAAAATTAATGGTAGTGCGCAGTTGGAAGAAAAGGAAACTGATACTTATTTTATAAAAGAAGGAATCGTAGTAGTGAAAAAGGGAGCAATTATTCCAGATGGCTATGAGATTTAAGATTATTACTCATTATAGAGATCTCGTCACCCTGAATTCATTTCAGGGTCTCAACTAATTGTAACGATTAACAGTCTTATGAGATTCTGAAATTCCCGAAGCGTCGGGACAGAAAGACGTCCCTTGTAAGTCTATGAAACTTTACAGACAATCAAACATTTTAATTAGCAGCCTAAAAATATGTCGCAGGTAAAAGCTTACAGTTTATTTACAGATTTTGATATTTCTTTATTTAAAGCCGGTAAACATTTCAAACTTTATGAAAAGTTTGGTGCACACTCTATGCAATTTGAAGGAGAGGGTGGTGTTTATTTTTCGGTTTGGGCACCTTCTGCAAAATCTGTTGCAGTGGTTGGTGATTTTAATTATTGGGATGGTAGTGAGCATATGCTAAATGTGCGTTGGGATTCTTCTGGCATCTGGGAAGGATTTATTCCTTTGGCTAAAAAAGGAATGCGTTATAAATTCAAGATAACTTCCAATAACAATAATATAATTACCGAAAAAGTAGATCCCTACGCACACTATTTTGAAAGATCTCCAAATACTGCCTCTATAATCTGGGATATCAAAGATTATACTTGGAAGGATAAGAATTGGATGGGTTATAGGAAAGACAAAAATGATCTTGATAAACCATATTCTGTATATGAAGTACAGCTTGGGTCTTGGAAAAAAAATTCTGAAGGGGAATTTTTAAGCTATAGAGAACTAGCGGTTGAACTGGTGAATTATGTGAAGGAAATGAACTTCACTCATGTGGAGCTAATGCCTATCATGGAATATCCTTATGATCCTTCTTGGGGCTATCAGCTTATAGGATATTTTGCACCTACCTCTCGTTTCGGCTCTCCTCAGGATTTTATGTATTTAATAGATGCTTTTCATCAGAATGATATAGGAGTAATTCTGGACTGGGTACCTGCACATTTTCCTTCGGACCAACATGGACTGGGATTGTTTGACGGGACTCATCTTTATGAACATCCAGACACCAAAAAAGGATATCACCCAGATTGGAAAAGTCTGATCTTTAATTATGAACGTAATGAAGTGCGTTCCTTTTTAATTAGTAATGCTCTTTTCTGGCTGGAATATTATCATATAGATGGACTGCGGGTAGATGCAGTGGCTTCAATGATATATCTAGATTATTCCAGAGAAGAAGGAGAGTGGGAACCAAATATATTTGGAGGCAATCAGAATTTGGAAGCTGTATCTTTTTTGAAGGATTTCAATACTGCGGTGTATAATAATTTTGAAGGAGTGCAAACCATAGCAGAAGAATCTACTGCTTTTTCCGGTGTTACAAAACCTGTAGATCAAGGAGGTTTAGGTTTTGGAATGAAGTGGATGATGGGATGGATGCATGATACGCTGGCTTATTTCAGCAAAGATCCTATTCATAGAAAATTTCATCAGAATGAATTAACATTTAGCCTTGCTTATGCTTTTACAGAAAATTTTATGTTACCGCTTTCTCATGATGAAGTTGTACACGGTAAAAAGTCACTTTTGAGCAAACAACCCGGAGATGAGTGGCAGCGATTTGCAAATTTAAGAACCCTATATGCATTTATGTTTATGCATCCTGGTGCGAAGCTCTTGTTTATGGGATCCGAATTTGCTCAGTATGAGGAATGGAATTTTGAAAAGAGTTTAGATTGGAATTTATTGGAATTCTTACCGCATAAAGGTATGCTGAATTTCGTAAAAGATCTCAATCTATTCTACAAGGAAACGCCGGCGCTCTATGAAAAAGCATTTAGTACTGAAGGATTTGAGTGGATCGCGTATGATGACAATGAAAATTCGGTGCTTTCTTTTTTAAGAAAGGGTCATGATTCCGAAAACGATATACTAGTGGTTTGTAATTTCACTCCAACCCTAAAGGTAAATTATAAAATCGGACTAAATAAAAAAGGATATATCAAGGAGATCTTCAATAGCGACCTACTGCCTTATGGAGGTAGTGGGGTTAAAAATGCTGAAAGTGTTGAGGTATCGCATGATACTTGGAACCAACGTAAATTTTCAGCAAGTATCACACTTCCGCCACTAGGAGTGGTAGTTTTTCAGCACGTAGATGAGTAATACTAAAATATTGGAAATTAGGTGCTTTAATTGTATTTAACGTAATAAAAGGCCTTTATTATTATGGAATAGTAACTAGCAGATTTTGGTTTTTTTAGTACGTTTACAACTTATTTTTTAGCACCCTATCTATGATCACTAATACAGAATTAGAACTAAAAGGAAATCAGTTTCCTAACCATATAGTATCCTATAATAAGAACATTGATGTTCTGGATTTTCGAACAGAAAATGATGTAACACTTCAAATAACCATTGTTCGTGATAGTGTTATAAGATTCCGATACTCTACCACCTCAAATTTCGATAAGGATTTTTCTTATGCTATTACAAAATATGCCAGTACCGGATATAATTATTTAGATATTGAGGAAGCTGCGGAAGATTATATAATCACTACTCAAAAACTTATCTGCCACATAAATAAAATAAATCTAAAGGTAAATATCTATGATGCCAAGGATAAGACCTTGATTAGTCATGATGAGTTAGGATTCCATTGGGAGGAGAGTTATGAGTTTGGTGGTGATATTGTTAAGATGAGTAAAACCTCTCAGGATGGTGAAAGCTATTATGGCTTGGGGGATAAGCCTTCGCATTTGAATCTTAAAGGAAAAAGATTTGAGAACTGGGTAACAGATTCTTATGCCTATGGTAAGGATACCGATCCAATTTATAAGGCAATACCATTTTACACGGGCTTACATCACGGAAAATCTTACGGGATATTTTTCGATAATACATTTAGAACCTTTTTTGATTTCGCTCATGAGCGTAAAAACGTAACCAGTTTTTGGGCACAGGGAGGAGAGATGAATTATTATTTTATCTATGGTCCAAAAATGACCGATGTAGTTGCTAATTATACAGATCTAACTGGAAAGCCGCATCAATTACCAGCACTGTGGACGCTTGGGTATCATCAATGCAAATGGAGTTACTATCCGGAATCTAAAGTTAAAGAGGTAACAGCCAAATTCAGAGAGCTACAAATACCATGTGACGCCATTTATTTGGATATAGATTATATGGAAGGCTTTAGATGCTTTACCTGGAATAAAGAATATTTCCCAGATCCAAAACGAATGGTGCAGGAGCTGCTAGAGGATGGATTTAAAACCATAGTGATTATAGATCCGGGAATTAAGATAGATAAAGATTACGAAGTTTTTAAAGAAGGATTAGAAAATGATTATTTCTGCAGACGAGCCGATGGTCCTTATATGAAAGGAAAGGTATGGCCGGGAGAATGTTATTTTCCAGATTTCACGAATCCGAAAGTGAGAGATTGGTGGGCTGGATTATTTAAAGAACTTATAGAAGATATCGGAGTAAAAGGGGTTTGGAATGATATGAATGAACCCGCAATAATGGAAGTTCCTAATAAAACCTTTCCAGATGATGTAAGACATGATTACGATGGAAATCCATGCAGCCATAGAAAAGCTCATAATGTTTACGGAATGCAAATGGCTAGGGCCACTTATCAGGGATTAAAAAAGTTTGGATATCCTAAGAGACCATTTGTAATAACACGTGCAGCATATGCTGGTACACAACGATACACTTCTTCCTGGACAGGAGATAATATAGCTACCTGGGAACATTTATGGATCGCTAATGTGCAGGCACAGCGAATGGCGCTTTCAGGATTTTCATTTATTGGAAGTGATATTGGAGGATTTGCAGAACAACCTAATGGAGAGCTATATGCACGTTGGATCCAGTTAGGAGTATTTCATCCTTTTTGCAGAACTCATTCTTCAGGAGATCATGGAGAACAAGAACCATGGATGTTTGGAGAAGAGATCACTGCAGTAGTTAAAAAATTCATTGAACTTAGATATCAACTTTTACCTTACTTATATACCTCTTTCTGGCATTACTTAAATGAAGGAACCCCCATTTTAAAATCTTTAGTTTTATATGATCAGGAAGATATTCAAACTCATTACAGAACAGATGAATTTATATTTGGAGACCAGATACTCGTGTGTCCAATTATAGAAGCTAATTCCAAAGGGCGAAGATTATATCTTCCTAAAGGTAACTGGTATAACTACTGGAATAACAAGTTCAGCTCTGGAGGTAAGGAGGTTTGGGTAGAGGCAGATCTGGATAGTATGCCGCTATTTATAAAAGAAGGAGCTATAATCCCTAAATACCCAATTCAGCAGTATGTTGGAGAAAAGGAGATTAATGAAGTAGTATTAGAGGTTTACTATAAAAAAGGAAAAGAAAATTCGTTTCTGTACGATGATGCCCATGATGGGTATGATTACACCAAAGGAAGATTCAGTTTAAGAACCTTCAAACTTACCGGAAAAACGAACGAGTTGATCATTCAGCAACACAAAGCAGGTACTTTTATCACAGGTTATAAAACTTTCAAATTAAAATTGATTGGAATACCGTTCAATATCTCTAAAATTCAGATAGATAATGAAGAAATAGATTTTGAGGCGGTAAAAGTAAATGGAGACAACACCTTGATCATAGATAAAGATTTTACCTCGCTTCATATCATGCAATAATGGATTGTTAATTATTGAAATGTCTGTAAAACAAAGAAATTTAGCTTTGTGCTTTCTATTCTAAAAGTCATTAAACAAAGAATTCCCATCAAGATTACTTGATGGGAATTTATAATTTTAATCCAATCCAGAACTACTTTAGGCCCGGCAACAACCAATGGGATTTTGTTTAGTATTTGGAGTTCCAATAAAGGAACAAAATTTCTATTTCAAGAGGTAGCTATAGCCTCTATTTTCACAATTCATAGAACCATTTTACTGTTACTAAGTTTAGCTTTTAGCTGTTTGAATTGGTCTAAATATTAAAATAATATATTCACAGAGTTATGTGCAGTAGAGGTTATTTTAATGTGCTTATGCGTTGTGCATTCAAAATAATAAGCATCAAGATTATTGCAGTAACAAATAGTATCGATCCGAATGATATTCCCATATCCATCAGAGTTCCAAAAATTAGCGGACCTAAAGCTGTGCTTAAAACCATGAACATGGTGAAAACGCTTCTAATGGTTCCTAACTTTTCGGTTCCGTAAACTTCCGCCAATACGGCAGATTTGACCGTTCCAGCCATCCCGACACTAATTCCGGCAAGGATTAAAAAAGCCAGGGCTCCAAAAATACTATCGGAAAATGCAAATGGGATTAATCCCAAAGTAAAAGGGATCAGGTAGTAGCGAAACATTTTCTTGCCAGAATATTTGTCTACTAATACGCCTCCGTAAATTGAAAATATGACTCTGGTTAATGCGTATACGGTGAAAAAACTGGCATACAGTGAAACCGACCAACCTTTATCTTCCACTACCACATATTGATAGAAGAAAACAGCGGTTATGGTAAAACTTAGTGCAAAGCTTACTGGCATTAGTATGAAAAAGGCTTTAGTTTTTAGTAGATTTTTATACTCCCTGATTAAGGAACCTGCTGAAGGTTTGGTTGCCAGTTCCAGCGCTTTATCAAAATGTGTAAGATCAGAAAAATATAATCTGAATAAATATAACAATAGGAAAGCTGCACTGGCCATCGCGGCAACTTGGTAATCGTACCAAAGAATAAGTGTTGAAATAAAAATCGGGAAAATAGCCTCACCAATTGCGTAACCTAGCGAAGCAATACTCAAGGCTTTTCCCCGATCCAAATCATAATGCCTTGACATGACCGTAAGGCTGATATGGCTCATTAATCCCTGTCCGGTCAATCTTAGCCCAATAAGGGCAATTATAAGAATAGCGATACTCAAATGAGAAATTCCTAAAAGAAAAGAAGAAACAGCGAGTAATGCTACAGTAAGTATGGTTATTTTTTTAATCGGTTTATGATCCACAAGATGCCCTACAGATAGCATGATGACAGAAGAAGTCACTGTTGCGATTGCATAAATACTTCCAAAAAGCCCATTAGAAATGTCGAAAGTTTTTAGAATTTCGGGTACATAAATGGAGATCAAAAAAGTCTGACCAAAACTGGATAGAAAAGTGAGCATCCATCCAAAACCTACTTCTTCCCTGTTCTTTCTAAAAAATTTGATTAATCCTGCCAAAAATAATACTTATAAGATTTCTAAAACATCCAATTTGCAAAAGTATGAATACAAATTAGATTTTGGTCAACGGCTTTTTCTTAGGCTTTCTGTCAAAGAAGTAAAGAAATAATAGTTTATAAAAAAAAAGCCACTTCTTCAAGTGGCTTTTAAATTTCTTAATCCTGAATTTGAAAGACAAATTCGTGGGAATACTAGAGTATAGAGATATTTAGAAATAAGCTATGTGAGCTAAATATCCTTTTAAACTATTCGTTATGATTTTGAAGATAAATTATCTCTAGGTTCTGTATGTTCCCTTTTATCCTTAACCTGGTGGTTTATTTTCTTTCCTTGCGTGGCTTCGTGATTGATGGATTGTTCTTTTTTACTTGTTTTCTCTGGGTTTGGACCGTCTTTACTCATAATTATTTTATTTAAAATTATTAGATTCAATGTTTTTATATAGTATAGATAAGTAAGACTTTTACAAAATTTAAAAAAGATATTGTTTTAATTCTGAAAATTAACCTCTTACAATATTATCCTTTACTTTTTTTTGTCTTCCTCTTTTTTCTTGTCACCTTCTTTCTTCTCGTCTTTTCTCTTTTCGTCTTTAGCGATTCCTTCGGCATGAGGGATAGGGTGCTTCCCTACTTTATCATCATAATTTGGTGTTTTCATTTTGAATATTTTTAAATTAAATACAATTTTGAAGAAACTTTTTCTCCTTTTAATGAAATTACTTTTTATAAATATTATTTTGAATCATACTAACATTCTTTAACATTTTTATGTTAAATCTAAGTTTATTTGAAGCAAATAAATTCCTTTAAAATGTGTTCTTAGTTGCTTTTTATTAATGATATAAAGAACTTATTTCACAGCTAAAACAATAGTTTTTTTGGTTTGCTGAAGCTGGAGAGGATTAGTTTCCAATAGAAAATATGGGATATATAGTAACAACTTTTGGTCACTGGAGAGACTCCATGTTTTATAGATTTCTGTCTTTCGTAATTTACTAAGTGATGGCCTCAGGAGGAATTAGTCAAAGTTTTATTAAATCTAATTGCACTTTGTGCAATTTTAGAAAATGAAACTTAACTTCGTGCATTAATTAAGAATTATATGGCATCTGGATTTTTTGCACTATTAGATGATATCGCTGCCCTTATGGATGACGTATCAGTAATGACCAAGGTCGCTGGTAAAAAAACAGCGGGAATATTAGGGGATGATTTAGCGGTAAATGCCGAAAAGGCCTCTGGGTTTATTTCTTCCAGAGAGCTCCCGGTCCTTTGGGCTATTACCAAAGGATCTTTACTCAATAAGGTCATAATTCTACCTGTAGCATTTCTGCTAAGTGCGTTTGTACCCGCAGCGATCACAATAATTTTAATTTTTGGTGGTTTATATTTGGCTTATGAAGGAGCAGAGAAAATCTATGAATATTTCTTTCCACATGCTCATGCCTCAGAAAAGCCGGTTTTAGAAGAACTTTCAGAAGAAGAAGTTTTAGCGAGAGAAAAGGGAAAGATCAAATCGGCAGTTCTTACTGATTTTATACTCTCGGTAGAGATCATTATCATCGCTTTAGGCACTGTTGCCACTCAAGTTCTTTCAACGCAAATAATTGTGGTTACTATCATTGCTTTGATCGCAACTGTGGGAGTTTATGGTATTGTAGCACTGATTATTCGTATGGATGAATTTGGAGCAAAACTGATCGATTTCAACGATAGTGAGGATAGTTTTTCTGATAAAATTGGAAAATTCCTGGTGAGTGCCTTACCAAAAGTGATCAAAAGTTTATCGATAATTGGTACAATTGCTTTATTACTCGTTTCTGGTGGGATTTTCTCTCACAATATAGATTTTCTACACGGACTTTTCGAAAGTATTCCTTCAATCATTGTGGAGTTTTTGCTGGGTCTGGTAATTGGTATGATCGTCCTGGCAATTGTAAGCCTTGGTAAAAAGATATGGAAATCGATGTCCAAAAAATAATTCTTTAACTTGATGATCTCATGAGTGTATAGAGAAAAGGATTATTTGCTGGTTGTTTTCCAGTTCATTCTTTTCCTGCTTTTTTATTTTATTCCCTCATTGAGGGTTAATTCCCCGAGGCCTGCCCGAAACATTCAGGCGGGCTTGCCTCGAATTTTTAAAAGTATTTCCCTCCCAAACCATCGGCATATACCTCGTGGGCTTGCCCCCGAGGTTCTTGATTTATCCCTTTTTGAAATTTGAACTCCCTGCCTGGATCAAAGCCATCGCACTAAGTGTTTCTGTGCTTGGAATCTTAATTTTTACATTGCCCATGCTTCTCGACCTTTATTCAAATGGCAAAACAACAAGGGTTGAATAATATTTTAGCAGCCTAAATCTGTGCTGAAAACCAATATCTGATAAAATTTTCTATTTATTTTAAATTATTGATCTTCTTTTACTTAAGCATTTTATATTAGATAAAAATTCTTTTGAAGAATCAAAAATTACTTAACTTTAAGTATGAATAGACAATATGATATCATCATCGCAGGTGCTGGCGGGATTGCTCAGGCAGCCGGACTTATGCTTGCGGAATTAAGTGCGGTATGTCCTAGGCTTTTTATAGCCAACCGAAACCTGGACAAAGCTCAAAAAATGGCATCCTGGATCAAACAGGGTGCTTCCAGGAAAATTGAGATCGAGTGTTTTGAATTACCCTTAGATGATATCACAGATAAGCAAAAAAAAATTCTTAATAAAGCGGATATTCTTCTTGATTGTCTTCCCGGTAGTCTCGCGCCCAAGATGGCGGTATTGGCAAAAGATTACTCTATGCATTATGCGAATCTCACCGAATATGTTTCAGAAACCGAAAGCATAAAAGCTTTGGCTCAGGATGCAGATACCGGCTTCTTATTACAAACCGGACTGGCGCCCGGTTATATCGATGTTTTAGGGCATCATCTCTTTCAAGAATTTTGTGAAAAATATAAGGTTAAACAAGTGGATTCTATCGCTCTTAAAGTCGGCGCACTTACTAAACACGCGGTAGCCCCTCATTATTATGGATTCACCTGGAGTCCGGTGGGAGTGGCCACAGAATATTTGAAAGATGCAGTAGTAATTCGCAATAATAAAGAAAGCACTTTAGCCTCTCTTTCTGAAAGAGCACGTATTATCATTGACGGAAAAACTTATGAAGAAGATCTAACCTCTGGTGGTGCAGCAGATCTACCTAAATTTCTGGAAAACCAGGTGAGGTCTTTGGATTATAAGACCCTTAGATTTCCAGGACACTACGCCTGGGTGGGTGAGCAATTGAATTCGATGGGAAAAAGCGCAAATGTATTGAAACAATTACAGGAAAGAATGGAAGCGGTGATCCCTCATATTGAGGAAGACCAGATTATCCTGTTTGCTTCAGTAGAGGGGAAAGACGATAAGGGCCTCAAGCGAAAAATTGAAGTGTCCAACAGGATCCTGCCTCAAAAAATAGGAAAGCATTGGCTTCGTGCCATTCAAACTACTACCGCGGCTCCTTTACTTCAATCTGCGCTGCTTTTGCTGGAAGGCTCAGAAAAAGGAGTGATCCTCCAAAGCCAGGTCCATACCAGTGATTTTTTAAATGGTCATTTTATTAAGCCTGTGTACGGAGAAATCAAGTTATGAATATAATTTTTCTGTATGTCCGCTTTTGTTCCAGTAAATAGTTTTTTATTAATTGATTATAGGTTGTTACCGTCATGCTGAACTTGTTTCAGCATCTCAAATATGTGGTATATGACCCTGAAACTCCCGATGGTTCGGGACTGGGTGACGCGACCATTTCAGATGGGATAATTTGGTCACTGTACTCTAAACGGACATACAATTAATTTATTTATCGTTTCATAGGTCAAAATTTTATTAATTTAAAGATCAATTGAAGCTTTTTGTATTTCACTTCATTTCGGTCGACATCCTTTTTCAAACCTCCACTCTGTACTTGTAGTGTAAATAGAATCAAGATGAGAAAACTTGAAATAACCCTTACCGAAGAGCACTATCAACATATTCAGGGAGAGCCCAAATATGCTAACTGATTTCATTCGTCTGAAGATGTCTTTGGAGGATATGAACAATGCTTAAGTTTAGACATACCAAATGTTTTGGATGGCATTTCGAATCGAAATTCAGAAATAATTAAAACCTCGACTTACAAATGTTTCGATTCCCACAGTGTATTCAGGTTTTTAGACAAAAAGAAATGAAACAAAGAAACCCGCCATTCCGGCGGGTTTCTTTGTTTACACTAACTCTTGAATTAATCTATAACTTTTTCCGTTTTAAGATCAATAGGTTGTTTAACTTCATTTCCTTGCTTATCCAGCAATTTTACTTCATCAAAACCCATTTCCTTAAACTGTTCCAGCTGAGTAGCTGCATCCCCAACCACCAGGTAAGCCATTTTTGACTCATCCAGATATTTTTGCGCCAGCTTCTTGTGTTGCTCCAAGGTCATAGAACCAATAATCTTCTCTTCTTTCTCAATATATTTAGGATCAAGATCGTAAGCACTCATTTCCTGTAGCATTCCAAGTAATGATCCCTGGGTTTCAAAACGAAGGGCATTAGATTTTATTAATGCATTTTTTGTGAATTCCAGATCTTCTGGAGTTATACCCTCTTTATATTTAGCGATTTCATCCTTAAAAATCCCTACAGATTCTCCGGTTGTATTTGTACGCACACTCGAGGAAGCGGTAAAGGTTCCCGGAATTTTTGATCCGCTGAAACCTGAACGGGCACCATAGGTATATCCTTTTTCCTCACGTAATATAAGGTTGACATTTCCGGAGAAGGATCCTCCTAGTTTGTAATTCATCACCTCGGCCGGGAAGAAATCTTCACTGGTTCTTGGTAAAGCGATGTATCCAATATTGATAACAGATTGCTTGGCATTAGGAACATCTACAAAATATAAGGATGCCTTGTCACGATCATTGCTAACATCAAATTCGGGAATATTTACCTCTTTTGGTTCCCATTTTTCTGCCAGACTTTTTGCAGCTTCTAAAGCTTCAGCTTTAGAAATATCACCTACTATATGCATACGGCTCACAGTGGGAGAAAAATATTTATTATAATATTCTTTTAAGTCTTGAATTTTAATAGATTTAACAGATTCTACTGTTCCTGAAGTTGGATAAGCAAAAGGATGATCCTCACCATACAGCACCTTGTTGTAAACCTGGTTTGCAATTACGTTAGGATTAGCCTCATTTCTTTTTATCCCATTAATAGTACTGGTTTTTATGCG
This sequence comes from Gillisia hiemivivida, assembly GCF_007997295.1. GTDB lineage: Bacteria > Bacteroidota > Bacteroidia > Flavobacteriales > Flavobacteriaceae > Gillisia > Gillisia hiemivivida. The sequence continues at coordinate 112,674 of NZ_VORY01000007.1, forward strand.
GGCGAATTCCTTCTCATCCCAACGAGGTTCAAGTAAAATTTCCGAAACCAGAGCCATTGTTTTATCAAAGTTACGCGTAAGGGTATTCCCACGAATAACGATAGATTCGTTGGTGGTATACATGTTTATACTAGCACCAAGCATGTCTATTTCTTCTTCCAGTTCTGCAGGAGTTTTATTGGCAGTACCTTCCATCAGGATATCTGTCATTAAATTTGCCACTCCATTTTTACTTAAGTCGTCTAGTAAATGTCCTCCTTCAATAACAATACTGAAATTCACCAAAGGCAATTCAGTTTGTTCCAATCCGTAAACCTTAAGTTGATTACCAAGTGTTGCTTTCCAGGAATCTGGAATATTTAATTTAGGAGTTTCACCCATTTCAGGTTGCACTGAACGATCAAATTTTGAAGGGGTCTTTTGTATTTCTTGTTGTACTTCGGCCACTTCAGATTCCACATTCTCTGTAATCTCTTCTTCAACCACTTCGGCTTTTTCAGAATTTTCAGCAATTAGGTCCAAATTTCCCTTAGGTACAAAGCTTGTAAGAATAAAAGGCTTGTTTTTAATGTATTCCTTGTAAACGCGCATTACATCTTCTTTGGTTACTGCACGAATGTTTTGGATGTCTTTTTCTATGTAACCGGGATCTCCAGTGAAAACATCGTAACGGGCTAATTGGAAAGATTTACCAAGAACACTGCTTATGCCATTGTAAAAGTCGGTTTCCTGGCCTGCCTTAATTCTCTCGATATCTCTTTCAGTTACACCCTCTTTTTCAAATAAAGCAAATGCTTCCTCGATACCTGCTTCTACGCTATCAAGATCTACACCTGCATTTGCGGTAACAGAGATCTGGAATTTACCGGCAATCTGGCTGGCACTATTGTAGGCGTATGGTTGGGAAGTAAGTTCCTTTTCTTCTACAAGAACCTTGTATAATGGAGCTTCTTTTCCGTCATATAGTATTTTTCCAAGGAAATCTAATGCATATGCGTCTTTGGTGTATTGCTCAACTACTGGCCAAACCATATTAAGTTGAGGTGCTGTTGCGAAATTATCCTCGTGATAAAGCCGTTTAGATTCGGCAAGTGTAACAGTTTGTATTTTCAGTGGTGCCACTTCCTGTCGTTTTTTAATTTCACCAAAATATTTTTCTATCATCTTTTTGGTTTCTGCTTTTTCAAAATCTCCAGCAATAACCAATGTTGCATTGTTAGGTCCGTAAAATTTGTCGTAGAATTCTTTTACATCAGCTACGGTGGCATTTTGAAGATCTTCAAGTTCCCCAATTACCTGCCAGCTATAAGGATGTCCATCTGGGTATAGATTTTTATCAATCACCCAGCCGGTGTGACCGTAAGGGTTGTTGTCCACCCGCTGACGCTTTTCGTTTTGTACTACTTCTTGCTGATTTGCAAAGGCAGTTTCAGTTACGGTATTAATTAGGTAGCCCATCCTGTCAGATTCCAGCCACATTACCATTTCGAGTGCATTCTTTGGTACAACTTCGTAATATACTGTTCCATCTTGCCAGGTTCCACCGTTTAAAGTACCTCCGGCATCCTGAATCTTTTTAAAGAACTGATCCTGCGGAACATTTTCGGATTCCTGAAAGAGCATGTGCTCAAAAAGGTGAGCAAAACCTGTACGTCCCTTTTTCTCGCGGTTAGATCCTACCCCATATTGTATGGCTAAAGAAACTATTGGATCCGATTTATCCTGATGAAGGATTATATTAAGACCGTTATCTAGCTCATATTTTTCGAATTCGATTGATAACTCGGGATCTTGATTGGCTTTTTCTTGCCCCATAGCCTTGTCGCAGTAAACAAAAGCTACCACGCTTAAAGAAAGCATAAAAGCCCTCAGTTTAAACTTTAAGTTTGTCATATTAACATGTTTTGATTTATGATTGTTAAATATAAAGAATTGAGTTTTAGTAAAATGATTATTATTTAAAGAAGTGGAGTATAAAATACTTTTTTCTCACTTATTGAGTGAAAAATCAATTAAAATCAAGGACATAATTGTTTAATGAAAAAGCATCATATGGAAATAGCTAAAAAAGGGGTTCAATGTGCTTTCGGATTATCGCGACCAGGGAATTATTAAAGCTTGGGGAATGGGTATAAACAAAATACGGCCTATTCTAGATTGTATGGAAGCGGCAGATCTCGATATCTGTCTTTCCGCAACCCAATACTCTATTTTGGAGCACGAAGATGCGGTAGATCGCTTGTTGCCTGCTGTAAATAAAAATGGGGTAAAGCTAGTTTCCGGCGTTGAATATAACTCTAGGTTTATGGCCAATAAGAATCGCTACAATTACAAGGAACATATTCCAAAAGGCATGGAGGACAAACGCGCCCGCATAGCAGTCATTACTAAAGATCACGGCACCGATATAATTACCGCTGCAATGCACTTTGTATTGGCTTCAGATGAATTTGCAGCAATAATCTCAGGAATGAGTAAAACAGCGCAAGTGGTGGATAACGTTGGGGTATTTTAAAGAAAGATACCAAACGATTTTTGGAAGGAGTTAAAGGAAGAAGGTCTTATATATGAAAAAGCCCAAACCTCTTAAGAAAAATAAAAAGCTTCCATATTAAAAATCAGCGAAACAGTTGCGAGAGATTGATTTTATTCAGTTGAGAATTCTAATATGGTCTTTGCAGAATTTGAATCAGAGCATTCAATTACAACTGTGTTGAGTAATGCAATTAGCAGGAATATGGATGCGTCCTGAAAATTATTGGGCTTATTGACTTAACTATTTTCTTTCTTGGTTTCTAAAATCGCACTTTTTCGACTAAATCTGTTATTTGCGATAAGTTCATATTCCCTAGGGTGTATTATCATTTGAAAAATTGGAATTTTCTTGGATTCTTAATATTCTATAAATTCTCATACAATTTACAAAGTATTGTTAATTGCATTTTTAATTTCTACCGATTACTTAAATTTAATACAAACTAATTTCAACCTAAATGTATTATTATGAGAGCATTATGTTATTACGGAAATGAGGATGTAAGAATCGATAACGTTCCAGATCCTAAAATTGAAGATCAAAGAGATATAATCATAAAGGTTACTTCAACTGCTATTTGCGGATCAGATCTGCACATTTATGGAGGTTTAATGCCTACTATGGAAAAGGGGGATATTTTAGGTCACGAATTTATGGGGGAAGTCGTAGAAATAGGGAAAGATGTCAAAAAATTTAAAAAAGGGGATCGGGTTGTAATTCCTTTTACCATTGCATGTGGACATTGTAATTACTGCGATGAAGATCTTTTTTCGCTTTGTGACAATTCTAATCCCAATGAAGATCTTTGTAAAGAAAATTTAGGTCATTCTATATCTGGACTTTTTGGTTTCTCCCACATGTTGGGAGGTTTTTCTGGAGGCCAAGCAGAATATGTTCGGGTGCCATATGCTGATGTAGGGCCTATAAAAGTTCCGGATTCGTTAAGCGATGATCAAGCTCTCTTTTTATCTGATATTTTTCCAACAGGATATATGGGGGCCGAAAATGCTAATATTAAGAAAGGTGATACCGTAGCAGTATGGGGATGTGGTCCAGTAGGACAATTCGCCATTCAAAGTGCTTGGATGTTGGGTGCTAAACGCGTAATCGCCATAGATGTGGTCAAAGAAAGACTAGATATGGCAGAGAAGCATGGAAAGGCTGAAGTAATTAGGACAGTTGATGCAGATGAAGTGTACTCGAAATTAATGGAAATGACAAAAGGAAAAGGCCCTGATTGCTGCATAGATGCTGTTGGAGCTGAAGCTCACGGTGCTGAAGGTTTCCAAAAGAATTTAGATGCTTCCCAACCAAGTGCATTAGCACAAATTTTTAAATCCTGTAAAAAGGCTGGAAATGTTTCTATTCCTGGGGTATATCTTGGAAAGGTAAAGGAACTACCCTTCGGGATTGCAATGAACAAATCCCTCAATTTGAAAATGGGCCAAACCCACATGCAACACTATTTGGAACCACTTCTTAAAAAAGTTGTAGAGGGTAAAATAGATCCTTCATTTATTATAACTCATCGAATGAAATTAGAGGATGCACCTGAGGCTTATAAAAAGTTTAGAAATAAGGAGGATGGCTGCGTAAAAGTGGTATTGACTCCCTAATTAATTTTTTTACCTCTAATTAGAAATTATAAAATATGAGATCAATTTGGAATGGCTCCATTAGTTTCGGACTAGTGTCAATACCTATTAAGTTATATTCAGGTTCTGAAGATAGAAAGCTAGACTTGGATATGCTAGATAGGCACGACAACGCTCGAATTAGATACAAAAGAGTAAATGAAGAAACCGGCAAGGAAGTAGAATGGAAAGACATTGTAAAGGGTTTCAAAAAAGATGATGCTTATATAGTTTTAGAAAAAGAGGACTTTGAACAAGCCAATTTAAAGAAAAATAAAACCATAGATATAGAAGAATTCATCAATGAATCTGACGTGGCTGATGTGCTTTTTAAAAAGCCCTATTTTCTAGAACCTCAAAAAGAAGGAGGTAAATCCTATAATCTATTGCGAGATGCTTTAAAAAAAACTAAAAAAGTGGGAGTTGCTACTTTCGTAATGCGCCAAAAGGAAAATCTTTGTCTTATTGGTATCTATAAGAAAGCACTTGTTCTACATGTAATTAGATTTGATGATGAAATTCGAGATCCAGGGGAGCTTAAATTACCTACCATCAAGATTTCAAAAAAAGAAGTCGAAATGGCCATCAGTTTAATTGAGCAGTACACAGATAAATTCGATCTTGAAAAATATAAGGATGTTTATAATGAACAGTTGATGAAGATCATTAAGTCAAAATCCACTGGGAAAGTTAAGAAACCTGAGAAATTTGAAAGTAAACCAACTCCTGCCACAGATCTAATGGCACAGCTTAAAGCCAGTTTGGAGAAGAAAAAGAAGAGTAAAGCTTCCTAATATAATGGCACTTGAAGATTATATTAAAAAGCGAGATTTCAACAAAACACCTGAGCCTCCGGCAGAACTAAGTCATGATAACGCGGACAGGTTTGTGATTCAACGTCATAAAGCTAGTAGATTACATTATGATCTACGCCTAGAGCTAGAAGGAGTTTTAAAAAGTTGGGCCATACCTAAAGGCCCTTCAATGAATCCGGATGATAAGCGACTAGCTATCCAAACAGAAGATCATCCTGTGAAATATCTAAGCTTTCATGGTACAATACCAAAAGGTAATTATGGAGCTGGTATTATGAAAATTTGGGATGAAGGTAGGTATAGAATTGCACCGGAATATGGAGATATGGATCTTATCCAGCAATTTGAAAAAGGAGATTTAAAAATTGAATTTTTTGGCAAGAAGGTCAAGGGTATCTTTGCTTTAGTGCATACCAAACGCCGGGATGCAGATAATCACTGGTTGCTGATCAAGAAAAAAGACAAGTATTCTACAGACCTTGATTATGATTCAGAAGTTTTTATAGATGATTCCTCTCTTGCAAATAAGAAGAATACTGCAGTAAAGAAACTTAATCCTGACGAGTTTGTAAAGCCAATGTTAGCATCATCCATCAAAGATATTTTCAATGATAAGTCATGGGTGTATGAATTAAAATGGGATGGATATAGGGTTATGGCACATATTGAAAACGGGGAAGTGCATCTATATTCGCGAAATGGTATTTCTTATAATACCAAGTTCAAAGCACTGGCAAAGGATCTGGAAGGAGTAGAGCATGATGTGATTCTAGATGGAGAGGTGGTAATTGTAAATGAGGATGGTATCCCCCAGTTTCAAGCTTTGCAAAATTATGATGAAACGACTTCTGGAAGCCTGAGATATTATGTGTTTGATATGCTTTATCTAAACGGTCATAGCATGCTGGATCTTACGCTACTTGAAAGGAAAAGTCTTATTCCGGAAGTAATTGAAAATTTATCTTACACACTTTACTGTGATCATATTGAAGCAATGGGTGCAGCACTATATAAAAAAGCCATTAATGCCGGAATGGAGGGCGTGATGGCCAAGAAAATCGATTCCACCTATTCCCCGGGATATCGAAGTGAGAATTGGTTAAAGATCAAAGCTGTGGAAACTGAAGAGGCTATAATCTGTGGATATACCGATTCCGTTGGAGGTGGAGGTGTTTTTGGCAGTTTGATCTTGGGGATGTATGTGGAGGATCAATTGAAATACATTGGCAATTGCGGTTCTGGTTTTTCAGCAAAAGATCAACGGGAATTGTTAGATCGGTTTGAGAAGCTAGAAATTGAAAATCATCCTTTTCAAAAAAAGCCAAATCTGAAAGGACGTAATCCGCATTGGGTAAATCCGACCTTGATCTGCGAGGTAAAATTCTCCGAGTGGACTACAAACGGAATTATGCGTCATCCCGTATTTAAGGGAATTCGCAATGATAAAAACCTCCAAGAAGTTTCTGCTCCAATTAAAAATACTTCAAAGTCTACTGCTAATCTTTCTAAGCCCAGCTCCATCACTTTAGAAGTTGGAGGATTGCATGTGCCAATTTCTAATTTAGATAAAGTATTGTGGCCGGATGATGGATATACTAAATATGATCTTATTGATTATTATCTCAATATCTCAGATTATATTTTACCATATTTAAAAGATCGGCCACAAAATCTCCACAGACATCCCAACGGCATCAATAGACCTGGGTTTTATCAAAAGGACAATGAAAATCTACCTGAGTGGATTGAGACGGAAGATGTATTTTCAAAATCTTCGAATAAGATCATCAGTTATCTGCTTTGCCAGAATGAAGCGAGCCTTTTGTATATGGCTAATTTGGGATGTATAGAGATCAATCCATGGCACTCTCGTGTAAATATTTTGGACTATCCGGATTATACTATTATCGACCTGGATCCTTCAAAAGAAAACACTTTTGAGGAAGTGATAATAGTGGCACAAGCCGCGAAAGAGGTTTTAGATATTGCTGAAATTAAAGGATTTTGCAAGACTTCAGGTTCTAGTGGACTGCATATTTATATTCCATTAAAAGCTCAATACACCTATGAAGAAGCCATGAATTTTACTAAACTCCTTTGCTATTTCATTGAACAAAAAGTGCCAAAATTAACAAGTATGGTTAGGGCGGTGAAAGACAGAAAAGGAAAGATCTATCTGGATTATCTTCAAAACAGACAGGGACAAACTATAGCTGCACCGTATTGTGTAAGGCCAAAAATAGGCGCTCCCGTTTCTGCACCTTTGGAGTGGAAAGAGGTGAAGAGCGGACTAAAAATCTTAGATTTTAATATCAAAAATTTTCAAACCAGAATTCAGGAAAAAGGAGATCTATTTGCTGAGGTTTTATCACAGGAAACAGATATGATGGACGCGATCCAAAGACTAGAAAACTAGCATTAATTGTTTCATATTACTTTTACGAAAAATCCATCCCTGTAGACAGATCGATCTTATTGGGGGTGAGGATATCCCTAGGTTTAATGATGCTAAAGGGGTTAATAATTTGATCTATAAAATTCTCAGGTAATTTCTCCAGAAAGTACTTAGAAGAAGCATCAGAAGAATTATCGGAATTATTCACTGTGTTTATTGAATTAGTATCGCGAGTAATATATAATTCATTCTTAGCTCTGGTTAAAGCAACATATAAGACTCGTCTATCTTCTTCAATACTTTCTTCACTATGGAGATTCCATGCGCTTGGATACACTTTTGGAGATACATTCAACACATAGCACACATCAGATTCTAATCCTTTAGCTGAATGCACGGTAGATATAATTACATGATCTTTAATTTCACTATCATTTAATTGAGAACCCTCTAAAACAGGTTCCCCATTCAATTGTTTTGCGTTTTCTAGAATACCTTCAGAAATTAACTGACCGATTGTTGAGTAATTGTCACCAAGCATTTCCAGTACCGGGAAGTCAGATTTTCTTTTCTCCTCCCAATCCTTTCTATATTTAAAAGCCAAGGGTAACTCCATTTTGGAATAGGTTTCCTGAATGGCTTTCTTGACATTACCGGAATTTATGAAGATAGTATTATAAATTTCGCCAATCTTTTCACCATCAGCACCACCAATGACATCTTCCAGATTCTGTGCGCATTCTAAAGGATCTTTAAATTCTAAGATTTTAGAAATATATTTACCCGCCTTTATTTCTCCAATTCCATCCCAAAAAGTCAGAAATCGCATCCAACCAATTTCGTCATATACATTGTTAACTACCCTAAGGGCAGAGATCACATCTTTTATATGTGCCGCTTCCATGAATTTCCTTCCACCATAAGTCACGTACGGGATTTTCTTCTGAATAAAAACCGCCTGTAGTGGTTTGGTGTAGTAGGTAGATTTTGAAAGTATTAAATGATCTATAAAATTCTTATTATTTTCTGTGAAATTCTCTAGGATATTTTCAGCAATAAAGTTTGCCTCTTCCCATTGGCTGGCTACATTAATAAGTTTGGGTTTAATACCCTCACCTCTTGTGGATATTAATTTCTTGTTGTAATCAAGACTTGATTCTTCTATCAACCAATTTGAAAGATCTAGTATTTCTTGTGTAGACCTGTAATTTTTATCTAGTATTAGAACTTCAGACTCTGGAACTCTTTCTTTAAAAAGATGGACATTTTTAAAATCGGCACCTCTAAAAGAATAAATGGACTGAGCATCATCTCCAACACAATAAAAATTAGCAATTTGTAAGAAGGGTTCGAGTAAATACCATTGGAGCGGATTGGTATCTTGGAATTCGTCAATCAATAAATGCTTTACCTGATGAGAAAGAATAGTTCGTGCCTCTTCATCATTTCGCAATCTATTTGCAACTATCAATAAAAGATCATCATAATCCAGATATCTCCCATCTCCTTTTTTTATTTGATAAGCTTTAAGTAGGACTTCAACTTTAGGTCTAATAATATCTATTTCGTCATTTGTTTCTTCATCCTTTTTCCCTTTAAAGACCTTTTCACGGATGGAGTTGGAAAGATTTTGTCTAGTATTTCTTCCATAAGAATATATATCGATTAATTGCTGGGGTTTTATGCGTATTCCTTTATACTCAATAACCTGATCTCCGCAAACCATCATCATCACACTAAGTTGATCATCTGGATCTATCACTGTATAATTGGAAGCACCAAATAAATTGGGGTAACGCACAATTAACTGATTACACCAGGAATGAAAAGTAGAACCATTAAGGCTTTGTGCTTGATTATCTGATAAGGAAGATTTTACGCGCTCCACTATTTCATTTGCAGATCTCTTTGTAAACGTGAGAATCTGTATTTTTTCTGGCGGCGTTCCTTGATCAATTAAATAAGCTGCTCTCCCAACAATACATCTGGTTTTCCCAGTTCCCGCCCCTGCCAGAACTAAAAGGTGTTTCCCTTTAAATTCAACAGCTTTTTTCTGTTTCTCGTTAAGGATATGATTCTCCAATTTCTTTTTTTGTAAAGATAAGAATTATTAAGCAAGTTGGAATATTTCCAATATGCGGAATATTTCCTATTTTTGACGAAATGATATTTATCTATATTCAGTATATTCTACTAGGGGCAAAGGCAAAAATTCCTTTCCGTTTAGTTCTTTATTCAAAGGACTTTGATCAGGATTATAGAGTTTTTACTATAAGACCGGAGCAGCCAATTCCTAAAAAGATATATACGCTGAATGATCTAAATAGATTAGAATTATTAGCTAGCGAACCTTTTTGTAATTCAGCAGATGAGTTGATCGATTTGTTTCGAGATCAAGAATTAATTTTTAGTGAAAAAATTCAGTTCGATCTGTTAAAATCACAGTTTAGAAATATAGGCTATAATTTTAATCTGAAGCCAACAATTCTTTGGCCTTCAGGAAAAGAAGGGAACAGGAATTTAGAACAGATAAAAGAATTAGTTTCTGAGCGACATATACCAAATAGTATAGAATATGCTGAAGTCTTTTTAGATGTGATGAATAACTTCAAAAATCAGAAAAGCCAGCAATTAGAAGATTATAAGACTACAGAATTAAAACCTCATAGTCATGAATTATCAAAATATAATAAAACACCTGGAGTTTACTTTTTCTTGAACAAACATGATGAGGTGATATATGTGGGCAAAGCGAAAAATATCCGCAAACGATTACAAAGCCATTTTTCCAATACTACTGCGCAGAGCAATATTGACTATTCCCAAGTAGAAGATATTGATGTTATCTATACTGGTAATGACGTTATTGCGCAACTTGTGGAAACCGCAAATATCAAAAGCTTAAAACCAAGCTATAATTCGCAGCAAATATTAAATCCTGATCCCTATATAATTACTTCGGCCACTACCGCAAAAGGCATTTCTAAAATAAAGATCACACGAAAAGAATTTGAAGATAGCTTACCAGAAAAATATTTTAATAGAAAATCTGTGGTGGGATCTTTGGCAGACTTTTGTCAGGAATATAGTTTGTGTAGGAAACATTCAGGTCTGGAAAAAGTAGAAGGTCCCTGCAGTAATTTCACTAAAAAGTTTAAGGAGTGTGTATGTTCGGGCGGAGAATCAATTGAGGAATACAATAAAAGATTTGAAGTTGCATTTGCTCAATTCCGAAGAAAAAAGACTAGAAAAATCTATAAATTGAAAGGTAGAAACAAGTCTGAAGATGCATTTGTATATGAGTTAAATGGAATATATGAAGGTTATGGATATATCGAAAAATCAGTTCCTATTTCAAGTTATAATGACATTTTGGGACACTTGATAAAACAAAATAATAATTATGACACCACTAGAATTGTAAGTTCTTTAGATAGAATTGTGAGCAAACAAGATATTCTTTACATATAATATAAATTCAAACTACAATATTCAGTAGGCCTAATCTCTAAATTAGTTCTGAAGAATTTAATAATTAATTTAAAGTTTAACGAATAATGTTAGTATTGTATGAAAATTTTATTAAAAAATATTTCAAGTTGAGTTATTGATGATAATTTTGTAAATCAAAACTGATCAATATTATTCAGATTTTAATCTTAATTAAACAACATTTTGATCAGTTTGCTTTTTATAGGTTAAATCTATTTAGACGTTCAATTAAATTATAAAATAATCATGAAAAAGTTTTTCAGAATTTTCACAGTGGTACAAGTAATTTATCAAGCTGATCAAATATAAAGAAAGAAAAAAAAATCCTAATAACGCATACATTGAGCAAAGTAGAAATAGTCAAAGTCAATAGAAATTTTCAACATTTTGATTACTAAATATTGAATGATTCAGCCGAAACTAGGCTCAACAAAAAAAAGCAAAATCTCAATTGCCGAAAGAAGAATTATAGTAACACCCTGCAATTCGGTGGGATTTTTTAAATAGTAAAAGTTATGGAAAATTGGATATTACCATCCTTTTGGATATTGGTTAAAATGCTAATTTCAATTGTTGCTATTTTTGGAGTGATAATAGTAATTACACGTATATCTGGGTTGCGCACATTTGCAAAAATGTCAAGTTTTGATTTTGCATCTACAATAGCTATTGGCTCAATTCTAGCAGCTGTCGTGATGAACGACGGGCAATCCATTTTGAAGGGAAGTGTAGCTTTGAGCGGTATAGTAATTTTTCAGTCATTGTTTACATTAATGACCCGCAAATCTGCCACATTTAAAAAATACTTCAGCAATAAACCTATGTTGTTGATGATTGATGGAGTAATTCTACATGAAAACTTGATTAAAACCAATGTGGGAGAGGACGCTCTCATTGCAAAATTAAGGAATGCAAATGTGATCAATTTTAGTGAAGTGCTTGCTGTAGTTTTGGAAACTACTGGGGATATGTCGGTATTGCATACTGCCGAGGATAAAATTCTTATGGGAAAAATATTACAAGGGGTGGAGGGATTACCTACCAAAACAAAAAATAAGTATCAAAGGTGATTTTGAAAATTTGAATGTTATAAAAATCAAAACCGATGTCTTGAAAAGAGAGTTTTTTATTTTACGCATACAAAGCGATACCCCTGTGTAATGATATATGTTAATTTCAGTTTGGAAGAGGTGTAAGTCCGATAAAATGAAAAGCTAGGGACTTTTAAATAATCTAAAATTATCCTCTCGTAGCCATAATTATTTCTGCTGTGATTAGAATGAAATCTTAGCGATTTTGATATAGATTGACCATTCAAAGAATTTTTTTTCCATCACTATAATTTTATGTTATCCTCTATTACTACTACTGTGTATATTATTAAAATTGCGATTTTTTTAGAAGAATTAAAATCAGAGTTTAAACCATCTGAAGATTAAAGCTTAGTTATTTTTCAAATTTCATTATCATCATAGAGCTCTGTGATTTTTTCAATCTCTACATTAATTTCAGAATTTTCTGAAATAGCAAAGAGCCAAACTTCTGTCAAGATCTTACTTGTTGCACTGCAGGCCTGTAAACCATAAGAATAAGGTCTGCACCCGGAAGTATGAGTAAAGCTGATGTCATAAATATTATCGTTTGGATTGCCATTTTTATTTATTAACCTATATGCAGCATCAATATCTAAACCTCCAGTGTAAAGCAGAAGTTCGCTTTGTTCTTGAAAGACCAAATCCTTATTTATACTTTCTGGAAGTTCGTTAAGGTCTTTCAACGTCTTAAACTTGGCTCTGGCTTTTCTTACTTTTCCATCCTTGATGAGTGAAGGGAAAGGAAACTGTTCCAGTTCAATATTTTTCTGCCCGGCACAGTTAACAAACATTCTATAATTATACGTTTCCTTTGTTCCAACTTCCTTTTCAACTTCAATAAGTGTTCTATCGTCTTTTCCACTATCTTCAATCACTTCAGCTTTCCCTGTAACCAAATCTATACAACCTTCATCATAAAGTGCTAAAAGGATATTGGCTGAAGCTAAAGGCAGTGCTGCGATTACATTCATCAGGAACGTCATTACTTCCCTACGAAAAAACAAATGATCTTCTGCAGGTAATAGCTCTGCATGAAAATTAAGACAATACATCAGGTCATCCAGTGTTTCCTTCCAATATATAGGTTTATTGTTATTTACAGAGTTTCTCGCTGCCACCCTTTCTTTGCGCATTCCTTCAAATGAATCGGAATATTCGTGCTCATCTGACATTATCTGAACAAAATCTTTGAAGCTTATGTTATCACTTTCAAGCCTTTCAACAATTTTAGGCATTGTATCTTTTTCAAAAGATCGAATTAATGCTTGTCTGCAAATCTTGTCAAAAAATGTATGTATTCTCAAATATCCATCATTATCTATAAGGGATAGTATTTCTTCCCTTTTAGCATGCCGGTATATTTCACGCATTGGATATTCCTGTTCGTATTGTAAATGCGGAAGCCAGCCTTCAGCCGAGTGCATTACTATCTTAAAACTTTGGGCATCGGGATTGAGTTTATAGATTAGCTCATCACCTTTTTCACTGAAGACCCCATGTCTGTGTGCCAGAGAGCTTACAACATCAAAGGCGCTTAAGGATGCGCCTAGTGTACCTATTGAATAATTATAATACTCTCCGGGTTTTGGTAATAATTTATGAATAGGCCAAGGGGATGAGTAATATCCAATTCCTTCATTATCTTCTTCAAACCAATGATGCCCCGTCGCAATAATTACCTTTTCAAAATCTATTGAGCCACCCTTTGAAGTTTTCACAAGTACTCGGTTAGTTTTCTCATCCATTAGTATATCGCGAACTTCTTCCTCATTAATTTGATGAACTATAATACCTTTATCAGTTAACTCTTGAATGAGGATTGTGTATTGCTCATGAAAATAGGCTCCTAAGGAAATGCGACTGTAAACCTTTGTGTCATCTATAGGAAGATCTTTAATGTTCCAGGATTCAAGTATTTCTGGTTTCTGCTCTCTCAACCAGTTGCCAAAGGTTTCTGGCAAATCTGGAATTTCTTTAGAAGAGATATTAGCAAGATTATAGATATCGGTTGTCTCAGGATTATAAGGCATGCCCATTCCCATGTGTATTCCCTTCTCAAAAATACTGATCTCTTGAATGAAGCTTTTGAGCTTTTCCAGATGATCATTTATATGTTTTAGTAAGTAAATTGCAGTGGCACCAGAGCCTATGATTGCAATGTTCTTTTTATCCATGGAGATATCTTAGGCATTAGATATTAAAGATATCTAATTCATAAATCCTTTAGAGTTATAAAAAATATAAATTTTAATACAATAGGATTTAGTTTAAACAAGCTCTGAAAGAATTTATTGGTCTCAAAAATAGTTAAAACTATGCACTTTAGTGCATTTCGCTTTAGCTTCTAAAAAGACCTACCTTCGTGTTATGACAGACCAAAGAAGTAATGGACATACAGTTTCAAGGTTATCTGCTCACATAGTTTGGAGTACGAAGTATCGTTATTCTATTCTAATAGGGGATATACAAATTCGTTGCCGAACCCTTCTGATACAGATATGTGAAGCTGAAGATGTCATAATTTTTAAAGGAGTTATATCCAAAGACCACGTTCATATGCATATTGAATATCGTCCATCGATGAGTATAAGCTATCTGGTAAAGAAACTTAAGGGCAGGAGTTCTCGAAAACTTCAACAGGAGTTCCCTTCACTAAAATCAAAATATTGGGGTCGTCATTTTTGGGCAATAGGTTATGGCTGCTAGAGTACAGGAAATATAACCGATGAAATGGTGAATGAATATTTGGAACATCATAGAAAGTCAGGTGATGGTGAAAACACAGACTTTATATTGGAGAAATGACCATTGGGTGACTTCAAGTCACCAGCCCGAAACTATGGACTTCTAGTCCATAGTGGTTCATTTGATTGGAATAGGTGAATAAATTGTATATCCGTTTAGCGTCCAGTGACCAAATTATCCTATCTGAAATGGTCGCTTCACCCAGTCCCGTACCATCCGGATTTTCAGGGTCTTATACCACATATTTGAGATGCTGAAACAAGTTCAGCATGACGGTAACAACCTGTAATTAATTAATAAAAATTATTTACTGGAACAAAAGCGGACATACAGTAAATAAAAAAAGGAAAATTGAAAACCAGAAAATTTTAAGTTGCTTAAATAAATTAATTATGGTTTCAAAACAAGAGGTGAATTGGAATGTCTTAAATCACAAACTCATCATAAATTCAGTACTAATAGCTCATCTTCAGCTGGAATTTTTACGGATCGCGCTTATTTTTATTAATTTAGAACAAACCTTTTACTATGAGCGATAAAAATTCTATTGTAGTCATTATGGAGAAGCATGAAGCTTCCGGGAAATATTTTAATGTTAACGGCATAAAATGTTTTGCTCTTGACCAGGGAAGCGGTGAAGCCGTTCTTTGTTTGCACGGTGTTCCCACTTCCTCATTTTTATACCGAAAAATTGTACCGGCACTGGCTGAAAAAGGTTACCGGGGCGTGGCCATTGATTTTCCCGGATTAGGATTTTCTGACAGACCAGAAAATTTTGATTATTCTTTTTCTTCTTTTGCTAAGTTTGGTGCCGAAGCGGCTAAAAATCTAGGTTTGGATAAATACCACTTACTAATACATGATGTTGGCGGTCCTGTTGGTTTTGCCCTAGCTGCAGAAAATCTAGATAAAGTCTTGTCCATTACTATTCTTAATACCTGGATAGATGGGGTGAATTTTATAAAGCCGTGGTCGATGCGACCTTTTGAGAATTCTGTTTTGGGCGAGATAGAACTGGCGACCCTAATACACCCTACCTGGCAAATAATGTTCAACAAAATGGGGGTAAATGACAGTTCGGGAATTCCGAAAAATGAAATTAATGCTCATCTTGATATTTTAAAACGAGACGATGGTGGGGATGCTTTTTTAAAACTGATGAGAAATTTCGACGATTCAGAAGAATTTAGAAGTTTGTGTTATAAGGCAGTGCAAGAGGTGCCTTATCCAGTTCAGGCAGTCTGGGGAGCAGACGATCCATTCTTAACCCTCGATCATCACGCACAGGAAATCAAAAAAGTGGCAGGACTAGCAAAAATTCACGAATTAAGTTCACGTCACTTTCTGCAGGAAGAGAAACCTATGGAAATAGTAGAAAAGCTTGAAGAGATCATTCAGCTTTCTAAACAAATGCTTCCCAGATAAAGTCATATTTTAGACGCTTTTCGTTTCAATTACTACCGAATATAACGGCCTTATTTAATTTATATATTAATACATCACGCATAATGAGGTATATTTCTAGCTAGATGCCATATACTATTTAAGATCACGAATTATTATCTGCATGAAAAAAGGTCTAGTTTGGTTTAAGAATGATTTGCGACTACATGATAATGAGGCACTCTGCCAGGCCATCGCCAATTGCGATGAGTTAATTTTTTGCTATTGTGTAGAAAAAAGTTTATTCAAGGATCTGAAATTGGGCTTTAAGAAGTCTGGAATAAATAGATTCAAATTTCTTGAAGAATCGGTAAACAATCTAAAATTTAAACTTGAAGGATTAGACGGTCATCTTCTTATCAGTGAGATTACAGCTTCAGAATTTATTCCAGAGATTGTAAATAGGTATGATATTACCGAAATTTTTGGTGAATGTGAATATGGTTATGAAGAATTACAATTAGTTAATTCCGTTCAGAAAAAATTACCCAAAGTTCAATTTAATTTTTACTGGGGTAAAACATTGTATCATATCGATGATATTCCGTTTAAAATTTCTGAAATCCCATTAACCAGTAAAGCTTATAGAATACCAGCATCCAAAGAATCCAGTCCTAGAATTCCTTTTCAGGCTCCGTCGATTTTGAAATCGATTCCCAATATTTCTAGCACTGATTTTCCTAGCTATGCTGATTTCGGATTTTCGAAGGCTGAATATGATAATGCTTCGGTGTTTGTAAAAGGCGGAGAAGATAATGGTCTGGAACGATTACAATATTACACTTTCAATTCTGAATTACTTACCGGTTACAGATGGACCAGAAATAAATCTTTGGGCTTGGATTACAGCTCAAAATTTTCTCCATATCTGGCTCTGGGCTGTTTATCTCCAAGAGAAATTTATAGTGCTGTTATAAAGTATGAAGAGCAAATCAAGAAAAATCAAAGCACCTGGTGGATAGTTTTTGAACTTGTTTGGAGAGATTATTTCACATTTAAAGGTATGCGATTTGGAGACATGATATTTAAAACTGAAGGCTTTAAGAAAAAGAAAGTTGAGTTTGAAAATAATATTAAACTCTTTAAAAGATGGTGTGAAGGTCAAACTGGAATTCCGTTTATTGATGCACATATGAGACAGCTCAATGAAACTGGTTATATGAGCAATAGAGGGCGGGTGAACTGTGCGAGTTATTTTGTGCATGACTTAAATATCGATTGGACCTGGGGGGCAGCATATTTTGAAAGCAGACTTATAGATTATGATGTAAGTGCAAACTGGTTAAACTGGCACGTACAAGCATATGAAATTTACTATACCAATCCTGTGCACCAATCTAATAAGTATAAAGCTCAGGAATATATTAGATTATGGATTCCAGAGTTAAAGGACAAAAATGATGTAGAAGTTCTAATTCCTTGGGAATTTGAAATTGAATCCTATTCAAAGCCGATTGAAATATATAAGAAATGGACAAGAGCAATTAATCTAATTAAGAAATTAGAGATTGAATAAATCATTGTTTTAACAAAATCCATCAGTTCAAAATTATAAGCCGATACTTAAGAATTTCATTCTAAACATCTTTTCATTGTCTAAAAACAAAATACTCATTAAAATTGATTCCGTCACTCTGTCCCGAACCACTATGAGATTCAGATTTTAAATTGCAAAATATAGCGCTATCGGAAAAGCATCACGGGAATCATTTAATATTATTAGGTGAACAATCAAACTGGTATAAAAGCAGACATCAGATTACATTTTCCTTTTTAAAATAACTTTAATTTAATATTAATTTCTTAAAATAGTTAGCACAACTGTAGCCAGAATTATTATGAAAGAATAGAAATTAAATGATTTTAGATTAAACTTATCTATTCCCCAAAAAATGAGAGTAAGTATTGGTAAAATAAATAGCGATATTATCATAGGTAGCCATAAAATTTCGAATGCTGCACCCAATACTGCAAAATGATACACATCGATGAATTGAACCAGACACCAGAAAGCAGAGGTCAGGAAACTCAATATAAAAACGAGTTTGGAGGTGATTGATTTATCTATACTCAATTCGCTTTTTTATTATTCTCTTCAATTTTTGATGAAAATCAAGAACTTCGGGGCAAGCCCACGAGGCATCTCCCGATGCTTCGGGAGGAAAATACTTATAAAAATTCGAGGCAGGCCCGCCTGAATGTTTCGGGCAGGCCTCGGGGAATTAAACCCTCAATGAGGGATTAAATTTGCTCCACAAATTTCGAAAAGACTTTTTTATGATGATCAAGATCCAAATTAGGAGATACTGATACACGGGCAATATAATCTTTGTCACCTTCTTTAGTCGTCCCTTGAGTAGATGTTGCAGGTATCGTCCAATAACATCCTTTTAACTGCCCATAGCTCACACAGTACTTACTTTCATTCGGGATTTCTGTAATCATTAGATTGATTAATTTAAGATTCAACTCCCTTTTATAAGCTTCTCTTTCTTCATCATTAGTCCCTTTAGTGGGAAGATCTAATGAAAATACAGATGGGGTAAAGCCTTCTTGTGCTAATTCTTCTGAAACAAAATTGATTTTCGCAGTTGGTAGAGTTTCCTTGATAAAGTTTACAAATTCACGTGTATTCTTATAAGCATCATTAATCCTTTGATTCATTGATGGTAGTTGGTTTGCTAATATTTCAACCTGAAGATTTGTAGCTTCGTTATCGCAAAGCCTCAAATGCTTGTCTATTTTTTCCATCAAAGCTTCCCCTTTTTTATTTGCTACACAGTAGCCGGCAGTACATTTTCCTCCACTCGGAAATTTCGATCCACTTACATATGAAATCGTTCTGATCGCTGAGAGGATTCCATCTTTACTTAAAAATTGTATGTTAGGACAAAATGTTTGATCTAAAATAAAAACAGGATCGATAGCAACTTCACCAGATTCAGTTTTACGAGTTTTACTTAAAACATCTCTCAGTTTTTCTAGATCTGGAACTTCAACTCTGGGGTTTGTTGGAATTTCAGCAATTATATACGGGACAGCATCTTCGTTGGCAATTTTATCTAAAACCCTATCGATACTTTGCACCATATCGTTATCACCATCCACTGGTAAGTCCACTACTTCAACATTATTAGTACAAGCAGCAACTCGCCTTGCCTGGTCATTTGTGCCGCCATAACAATTTGGAGGAACAATAAATTTGATAGCCTTTCCTTTATGATTTTCTAAAGCATCGTGAATGAGACCCATCATTATCGCGTATTGAACAGATAGGCCACAAGAACCAAGAAGCGCTTTTGAATTTGTAGCGGTGATCTCCTTAATTGAATCTACCACACTTGTTTTGTTTGTCTCTACATTACTTTTCTTATAAGCAGAAGAAGACTTCCCTATTAACAGCTGCAAGGCAGAAAAACAATCGGCTGGTGTCATCGCAATAGTCTCTCTTCTTCGAACATGCTGAATGTCTGAAATGTAACTCTCATTTTCTTCAGCATTTACTACTAAAACGCTTCCAAGATAAGAGTGTAGACTGATAAAAAAGTCAACATTTGTCGGGAGGTGAATAGTACCTATTTCATCTTGTTGCGAAATGAAGATCGTACTGCCGCTAAACTTAGAAATGGCTGATGCTTTCTCAACTTTCTTTAGCTCAAATTTATAACCATAAACACGCCGTACTACTTCAGCATCAAAAAAGTCAGGTAATTCACCTGTATATATAATTTGTGTGTTTTTATTATCTAATGAATTTTTTCTTAGAATAGCTAAAATAGGTATCGTCTTAGATGAAAAACTAATTACATTATTTGGTTTTATATTATTTAAGTTAGCAATTCCCCATTCTAATATACAAGATAAGGGATGACCTAATCTAATATAGTCGTAAGCTGTGGGTAATATATTTAGTGCAGAGGTAGTAGAATTATTGCTTTTATATAAGGTTTCAAACTGTTCCAGAAACTGAGTTTTCGCCAATTTTTCATCATAAATATCCAGTCGATGCGTTGTTAGATTCAACCAGTTAGTTGGCATATTTTCTAGTACATCTTTAATATAATTTAGCATTTTATTGTCTTCCATAATTTCAACTTTTGATATGCCGATAATATACACAAATCAGATTTTTTTAAAGTGTTATAAGTCGCTTTTTAATTTGGAACTAACGCGATATTATATTAAACTTAACGTTTAAAAAGATACTAGCTTTTAGGTATACTACCGATCCGTACCGACGTTTCGGGATTATATTTTGTTTTAACTTATCAAAGCACCTGTTTTTCAAAGATGTCTTCTAATGTTTTTTGCGGATCATCGCTTAAACCAGGATGAGTTTTAGAGCTTTGAATAATGGTGCTTCTGCAGGCTGTTAACCATCTAAAACGATCTGACAATTCCATAGCACCTATTTTTCCTCCAGCAGCTGCGCCATCGCAAACTAATTCCCAGGCCTTTAAATAATCTTCAAAGAAATCTAATTCTAAATCTGGTGAGAATGCTTTTAATTTATCTGGATTGATATGGTATTTGATACCGATAAACTTTTTCCGTTTGCAAAATAAAATAACCCCGACGTTAAAGAATTCTTCTCGTTCTACTCTGGGAACAATTCTTATTATCGCATATTCAAATGTATATTTATCTTGCATCTATAGCTTCTTTAATTAGTAGATCAATCTTAGAAAGACGTGTGTTTAGAAATTGAATATATGCTTCCCTCATCTCGCTGCTAGTCATAGTGTCAGATTCGCTTAGCAGCCAGTCTTCCGGTATGTTGGAGATAATTTCTATAATTCTATCTTGATTGATGGACTGCAGGATCTCTTTTGAAGCTTCTTCTAACTGAGTTGCTTTTTGTAAAAGTACATGGTCTTTTATAAGAGGAAAAGTTCTGGTAAGATGATTTTCCCAAGTTTTCCAATCATGATGGAAATAAAAACTTGCACCATTGTCAATAACCCAAAGTTCCTTATTCCAGTGTAGTAAATTGGTGTTTTTAGCAGTTCTGTCTATGTTGCTAATGATACTATCCAATAAGGCCACTTTTGAAGCGGTTAAAGCATCTACTTCACTCACTAATGGATCAAATGTAATGGAACCTGATAAAAAATGTAGACCAAGATTTAATCCAACACTAAATTTAAGTAAGTCTTGAATCTCTTCATCTGGTTCTGTCTTACTAAATGAATCATCCAGATTCATAAATACCAACTCAGGAACTTTTAAGCCTATAGATCGCGCCAATTCACCACCTATAAACTCGGCGATGAGTGCTTTTTTACCCTGCCCAGCACCTCTAAATTTAATTACATATAGGAAACCATCATCTGCCTTAACAATTGCTGGTAGTGAACCGCCTTCTCGTAAAGGTTGTACATATTGCACCACATTTACCGTGCGAATATCAATTTTATTCATAGATCTAAATTACTAAATATATAGAAGGTGCGCCTAGGTTTTTACTATGGATCTACTGTGAATCTATTTTAATTTTCATGCGAAGTTTTGTAAGTCGATTGGCGAAGAATCAATAGCTTGAATCTGTGACTTTAGACTAATAGTATCTGAAATTAAGGAAGAATAGGTTTGTTTATTATCTCAGTTCCTTGTTACTCACTTACTTTTTTGTTTCAGCCTTACAAAAGGAATGCGCGTTTACTCCCAAGTTTTGGGGTTTGCTTTTGTGTTGGCTTCAGCGAAATATGAAACATTAACGAACAGCAAAACAATTTATTAACCTGTGATTAATTATAAGTGCGTATGGGTTTTAGCGTGAGCTTTTTTTATAGATGATAATTGTAATAAAGACAATTTATATCGGACTCGATAATTTTTTATTATCAGTAACTTTAAGAAAAAAGGCTGTGCACTTTTAACACAGCCCTTTCTTAACTAATAAGTTTTTTCTTCTTAAGATTGTCGTTTACCAATTACTAACTGATATACACAAGGAATCACTACCAAATTTAGTATGGTTGCAGATAACAATCCTCCCAAAATAACCACAGCCATCGGGCTTTGAATTTCACTTCCCGGTTCACCGCCTTTTAAAGCTAGTGGTATTAGTGCTAAACCTGTAGTAAAGGCAGTCATGAGTATTGGATTTAGACGATCTAGAGCTCCTGCTTTTATTAACTGAAACCCGTATATCCCTTCTTTTCTTAAATCTTCATATCGCGACACCAATAATATTCCATTACGAGTAGCAATTCCAAATAGGCTAATAAAACCTATAGTCGCAGCAATACTGATAATTCCCGATGTAAAATAAACTATGAGAATCCCACCAATTAGAGCTAACGGTAAATTTATAAGTACCACGAAAGCTAATTTAACATCTTTAAATTCATAATACAGTAATAAAAAAATAATTGCTATGGCAATGATTGCAGTTACTAAAAGCAATTGCGATGCTTTAGATTCGCTTTTAAACTGTCCGCCATATTCCACTCGGTATCCTTCTGGCATTGTCACATTATTTGCAACAACCTCTTTTATTTCATTTACAGCACCTCGTAAATCCCTTCCTTGAACATTTGCAGCAACTACAATTTTACGTTGCACATCTTCACGAGTAATGGTATTCGGGCTGCTTACAGACTGCACAGTTGCTAGTTCTGCTAAAGTGGTATGACCGTCATTGGGTAGACTGATTAATGTATTACCAATTGTTTCAATATCATCTCTAAATGGTTTGTCATAACGTACCACTAAATCAAAATACTTTTGACCTTCATATATCTCACCCGCTTCTTCACCTGCAAAAGCAATATCCACTTGTTCCATTAAATCACCAACTGTCATTGCGTAAGCCGATAAAATCTGCCGCTTTGGTTTAATACGTATTTGTGGTACTTCAATTTGTTGATCTACAGCAACGTCTGCCAAGCCATCAATATCTTTGATATTTTGTTCGATATTTTTACCTACTTCAAATAAGCTCTGTAAATCTGAACCAAAAATTTTAATCGCAATATTGGCACGTGTCCCTGATAGCATATGGTCTATGCGATGTGCAATAGGTTGGCCTAGTGTAATATTTACTCCTGGGGCTATGCTTAGTTTCGTGCGGACTTCTTCAAAAAATTCTTCTTTGGTTTTGTTCTTCAGAATAAAAGGCACATCAATCTCGGCAGCATTAACTCCTTGGGCATGTTCATCAAGTTCTGCACGTCCTGTTCTTCGGGTTACCACTTCTACTTCAGGTAACTCCAATAGAATCTGTTCTATCAAATTTCCTGTTTTATTGCTTTCTTCCAAAGACATTCCCGGTGGCCCAACGACACTAATCACTAAAGATCCTTCATTGAATTCTGGTAAAAAGCTTCTTCCCAATTGTGTAACCACTAAAAGGCTGATAAGAAATGCGATCACCGTTACCCCAATTATGGTCTTTGGAATTTTGGTGACCTTTTCTAATACATAGGAATAGTTCTTTTGTAGCCATCGCTCCACTTTTGTACCATCTGCCTGTTTAAGAAGTAGCTTTTCATTATTTAGTAAGTAAGAACATAATATTGGAGTTACTGTTACAGCCACGATTAACGAGGTTAGAACAGAGGTAACAAATGCAATACCTAAAGGCTGTAATAAACGTCCTTCCATTCCGCTTAAAAAGAACAGCGGAATAAATGATACAATGATAATTAATGTAGCAATCATGATGGAACTTCGTATTTCTACTGAAGCATCACGAACAACAGTTAGAGTTGATTCTCGTTCCTCTTTTGGTTTTCTTATGTTTTCACGCAAACGTTTATACACGTTTTCAACATCAATTATCGCATCGTCTACCAACGCTCCTATGGCAATCGCCATTCCACCTAAACTCATGGTATTAATGGTGTACCCTAACCATTTTAAAATGATAATAGAAACCAATAATGAAATAGGAATCGCAACTAACGAAATAATGGTTGTTCTCCAATTCATTAAAAAGATAAAAAGGATGATCATCACAAAAAAGGCACCTTCTAATAAGGTCTGATTCAAGTTGCTGATGGAGGAATCAATAAAATCTGACTGTCTAAAAATTTGACTTTTAATTTCGACGCCTTTAGGCAATGTGTTTTGTAAGTCGGCAATTGCAACATCTAAACGATCTGTCAATTCCAAAGTATTAACATCGGGTTGTTTGGATATAGTTAAAATCACCGCAGGATTTGCATTTAATGAACCATCACCAATCTTATCGGCAGCTCCAATTTGCACCGTAGCCACATCCTTGATTTTTATTGTTTGCCCATTTACTTGCTTTAATACTGCTTCTTGTAGATCCTCCAAGGCATAGGCACGACCGCTACCCTTAATGATATATTGATTGCCATATTGATTAATTATACCACCAGGAGCATTGGTATTAGATTGCTTTACCTTTTCAACAAGCTCTGAAAGACTTACATCGTAATGCTTCATCTTTTCAGGATTGGCAAATACTTGATATTGTTTGTAATCGCCACCAATAACCACCACATTGGCAATACCACCAATAGCTTTTATACGTGGTCTGATTGTCCAATCAGACAATGTTCTTAACTGCATTGGTGACAGGCTATCTGAGGTTACTCCTAAGAGCATTATTTCGCCCATAATGGATGAAATAGGTGCCATAGTTGGTGCGCCAATACCTTCTGGCAAGTTTTCACGAACCATTGGGATACGTTCACTTACAATTTGACGTGCCCGATAAATATCGGTTCCCCATTCAAATTCTACCCAAACAATGGAAATTCCTGCTGCCGATGAAGAACGAATTCGTCTCACATTTGGCGAACCGTTCAAGGCTGTTTCCAGTTGATAGGTTACTAATTTTTCCACTTCTTCAGATTCCATTCCGTGTGCTTCGGTAAGAATGGTTACCGTTGGTGCTGTGAGGTCTGGGAATACATCAACATTCATAGTATTGGCATAATAAATACCCAATACGCTTAATGCCAAGGCCCCCAATAGAATAAGTAATCTATTTTGAAGTGAAATTGATAATATTTTATTTAACATTCTCTTCGTTTTTAATGATCGTGACCGTGTGCAGGGGTTGAACCAGACATCGAAGCCATTTTAACTTGATATGCGCCTTTAGTTACAACCACTTCACCAACTTCCAAGCCTTCTAATACTTCTATATTCTCGCCATTGCGCTTTCCGATTTTTATAGGACGCCTTTCAAAATTTTCTCCTGAAAGTTGTACCATTACTGAATAGCTGCCATAATCTTCTAATAAAGCATTTGCCGGAATCATAGTATTTTGTGTAGCATTGCCCATTGCAATTTGTACCTGCGTTAAGCTGCCTTCTGGCATTTCAACATCGTTGTTTACTTGTACAAATACTGAAATAAGCGGTCTGTTATTATCTACTTCTTTTGCAATAGAAAGAATAGAATCTCCAGAAGCTGCCACATTACTCCATGTCCCATCTTTGTTTTGATACCAAATTCCTTGGGCATTCTCCATTGTAAGCCCATAAGAAGGTGCTATTTGGGTTTTTAACACTCTGGATTGATGCGTTCCTACCGTAATTAGTGCCACGCCTTGGTCTACATAATCACCATTAGCTACATTAATTGCTGTGATATAGCCATCAAAAGGTGCACGAATTTGTTTACCACCACCAGATACTCCTGACGAGAGACTTTGGTAATTGGATTTTGCAATCTCAAAATTGCTTTCTACTTTTTCAAATTCAGCTTTAGGAACAATTTTCGATTCATACAATTGCTTTTTTCGTTCATATTCTGATTTTGCCTGTTCAAAATTGGAACGTGCCTTGGCAATTTCTGTGCTCAAATTATTGGAAGCTAAACCTTGACTGCTTACATTAATTAGTAACTGTCCGCGTTTCACTTTTGTTCCTTCTGTGAGATTGTTAACTGCAATGTCTACCACGCCATTGGATTTTGCTGCCAAGGATTTAACAGAACCAGGTGCAGGCATCCATACGCCAGAAGTATTAATAACATCATAAACTTTACCTGAAACAACAGGAGCTGTTTGAAAATTGATTTTCCAAGCCTGTTCTTTTAAAAAGGAAATACCGCCATCGTCTTCGGCAGTACCCAGTGTTTTTATGGCTTCAACTGCATTAGCATAAACGGTAACATCACTAATTGTAATTTTATCTGAATATTCAGGTGTTTTTAATTCAAAAACAAGTTGGTATGTTCCTGCTGCTTTAGGCTGAATTGTTGGCGAAAATATGCCTGGTGATGAAGGTTCATCTACGGTATTTCGCAATCCTTGGTCGCCTTTAATCAAACTAACTGTAACAGAACCTTCACGCACAGGTTGGTGCTTATCCAATACCGTAAAGTGGGCTGCAAATCTGCTAGAATTACCAACAATTAATACAGGAAATTCTACAAATAATTCGGTTTTATCTGTCCAAATTGTATGGTTCAACCGTGGAATATCTTCACCAGCGTGACTACCATCGGGATTATGTGCGTGTGCATCTTCGGTCTTATTATTACAAGAGATGGCCAAAAAGGCGAGCACTATAATTATATATTTCATCTGTTTTTTTTATTAAAATTTTAGTGATCATGGTGTTCTGCATCATCACCGTGTTTATGAGTTTCGGTTTTGGCTTTCAAAGTATCTTTTCCTACTTGAAATTCTTCTTGCTCAACATTCTCGTCTTGAAGATGACCACCACCTGCATCATGTTCATGACCGTGTTCTTCTGTAGTTTCTTTCTTTGTATCTCTACAGGAGGTTAGGCTAACCATTGAAACTATAGCTATTGCGAATATTATTTTTGAAATTTTCATACTGTTATGTTTTAAATTTATAATTGATGTTTTAGTAATCGTGCTTGAAGCAATTGCAGTTCTTTTTCCATTTGCAACATTTTATCTGATACATTTCGATAAAACTGAAGCTCTACATAGTAGTCCATAAACGAAAATTCGCCCAACCTATACGCTTTAAAGAGTAATTTTTCACTGTCTAAATTGCTCATCGTGATTTGATATTCTTTATATTTTGAGCTCATCAATTTGTAGCGACTAAATGTTTCTTGAAATTGGGAGTAAAGCGATGTTGTGATTATTTGGGTATTAGATTGCTGATACTCATAGTTAGCTTGTGCAGCCTTTACCTTGTTCTTGCTACTCCATAATGGAATAGAAAGGCCACCGTAAAAACCCGAGTAATTATTTCCAATAACCCCTTGATAGTTATAGCCTAGAGCTAAATCTGGTAATACTTTGTTTTTCTCCAACTTTACTTTCTGCAAGGAAGCTTTTTCGTTAGCATTTAATTCTTGTAACGAAGGGTCGAGGGTTAATTTTTCTTCCCAAAGGATCTCTAGACTTGCTATTTCTGTTGAAATTATAGTTTCTTTTGAAAGCCCATCTAGAGGTTTTTCACCATTTAAGGTTTTAAGTTTATACTTCAGAATTTCAATATCACCTTCAATTTGATCAACAACAAACTGTTCTTGAATCCAAGCAATTTTGGCTTTATTCAAATCTAAAATACCTACTTGCTCCTTATTAAAAAGTTCTTGAATTTGCTCGAAAACCTGTTTGCTTAGGGTTCTTCTATCGGTTTCAATGACTTTTTGTTTTTGTAAGAAAGCAAGTTCTATTAGAAACTCCTTTGCATTTAATAAAACTTCTTGCCTCTTTTTTGCATATGCAGATTGTATTTGAATCGATTTTAAATCGTTCCATTTATCACGTGCAGCATATACAGTTGGAAACTCAAATGATTGTGATATTTGATATTCTGTGTACTCATCTGTAATATTATCACCAAATGGCAAATAATATCCAGATAATTGAGGGTCAGGCAAATTGTTATTGCTTTTATTTTCGAGTTGCTGACTTTTAATAAAAGATTGATAGCCTTTTAACTCTATATTATTCTGTTCTATTTCATTAAGTAATTCCTCTGTATTTCTAATTTGTGAGAAACCATTAATAAAGAACAGGCATCCGCAAAGTGCGAATACGATGTGTTTATTCATTGTTTGAAATTTTAGGTTTAATCTGAATTTATAGATTGAAATACTTAACCCTAGGGAAGTTTTCCTAAACGATTAACCTAAAGATGGCGGGCCTCTTAAGTGGAGGGAAGAGCGATATTTGTTGAAATAGTTATTGGGTGGATGATATAACGCAATCTTTTCGGCTTTATCATCATAGTTTAAAGAAATATTATAAGAATCAATAAAGGTTGGGATATTTACTGCCCTTTTGACTTTAATTTGATTTATACTATTTTCTTGTGTCAATAGTACTTCATTAGAAGCTATTGAATGCACATGTATATCCAAAAATAAATCTAAAAATTCCTTTTTAGTACTGTCTTTTTTATCGGTATCGTGATGATGGCTGTGACTTTCACTGTGTGCAACAGCTTTATGCGAATGCTCCACTTCGTTCTGATGATGCCAATGAGGCACAACTTGATGCAAAAGCAATAGACTAAATATGCCTAAAAAGAAAAGAGCCTTTATGTGATTGTTTTTTTGCATCAGAAAACGAAATTAATGAAAGTAAAGAGTAAAATGAAACTTTTCATCAATTTTCAGCTGAAATGCTTTCATAATTAAACATATACCTGCCTTTTGGAAACTATTTGAGATTGAGTAGTTTATTGTTCGGTATTATGCTTTTATGCCCAAATCTAGGAAACATCTCTTTTATTTTTTCTGTGATCAGGTTTCTTATGGGTAACCCAAGCTGGGTGGATTGGAGACACTTTTTTTATGCTTTGTTGTTAATTACTCGTTGTCTAAGACATCGGTTTTTAATCAATTGCCCGCCATATGTTTATAACAGATGTTATTCGTCAGTACTTTTTCCATTTTCCCGATTTTAAGCGGTCGCTTTTCCGTAATATTTTTTCCGTAACCAAAATGAAACTCGAACCAATAAAATCAATGCAGGTACTTCAACCAACGGACCAATTACTCCTGCAAATGCTTGTCCTGAATTTAGTCCGAAAACAGCAATTGCAACAGCAATTGCAACTGCAATTGCTAATTCAAAATTATTTCCTGCTGCTGTTAATGCAACTGCTGCTGTTTTGTCGTATTCTGCTCCCATTGCTTTGGTTATGAAAAACTCAATGATGAACATTAAGCTAAAATAGATAAGTAGAGGAACTGCAATAATTAGAACATCCATCGGGATTTCCACGATCAATTCTCCTTTTAAAGAAAACATTACAATTATCGTAAATAATAGTGCAACTAAGGTTTTTGGTGAAATTGTCGGAATGAATTTTTTAGTGTACCATTCTTTACCTTTGAGTTTTACTAAAATCAGTCGACTTAAAATCCCCATTAAAAAAGGAATTCCCAAATAGATTGCAATGCTTTCTGCAATAGTTCCGATTGAAATATCTACAATAGAACCTTCAAAACCAAAATAGGGTGGAAGAAGCCGGCTGGCACACGTATTTTGAACAGGCCAACGCTCGGGGTGAACTTATTCCGCCACCGGCTGCACTGGAAGATATGATCCGCCTAAAATGAATTTGATCAGGTGCCTCATCGGGTATAGGTCGTGAATTGGCAATTCAGTTTGCCCGCAAGGGTGCTCACGTAGCCGTTTCGGTAAGAGAAAAGAGCGCCTGGAAGAGTTGGTAAAAGAAATTGAAGAGCAGGATCAGAATGCCCTGGCTGTAACATGTGATGTTACAAAAGAGCAAGAAGTTGAGCAGGCGGTAAAGAAGATTATTGCTTATTTTAATAGACTGGCCATCGCCATAGCCAATGCGGGGTTCGGGGTAGGTGGGAAAATAGAGTCCAATAGCTCAGTTGACTGGCGGAGACAACTGGACGTAAACGTAGTTGGTCTTACAAGTACTATAAAGCACAGTTTGCCTTATTTAAGAAAATCGGGCGGAAGGATGGTCCTAATGGGAAGTGTGACCGCTATGATCTCTTCACCGCAGGGAGCCCCTTTATGCCGCTTCGAACCAGTAAACCGTATCCAAAAAGAGCAATTATTTCGTTTGAACCGAACAAACAAGCAACTAAAGTTAAGACACCTGAAATTGCGAGTTCTATGTTTTTTACTGCTTTTTTTCCAAGTCGGAAAGCCGCGATTATAATTATTGCAATAACTGCTGGTTTAATTCCGTAAATAAAAGGTTCAACTTTTGGTAACTGTTCATATTGTTGGTAAGGCCAAGCAAAAATAGATGTGATCACTACTGCGGGTAAAATAAAACAGATACCTGCAATAAAAAGTCCCTACCAACCTCCACGCTCGTATCCACAATGCATTGTCATTTCGGTTGAATTCGGACCGGGTATCAAATTGGTTGCACCAACAAGGTCGAGAAAGTGTTCTTGAGTCATCCACTTTCTTTTTTTAACAATTTCGTCTTCCATCATTGCGATATGGGCTACTGGACCTCCAAAAGCAATGCTTCCTAATTTAAAAAACAACTTCGAAATTTCTTTTAGTTCATTTTTTTTGGACACTCTAAGTTCAGTTCAAATGTTTGATTTTAGCACAATTTTAACCTTTAGTCTTTATTGCAGACGAGTCAAGCTTGAGTGCGGCGAGACGCTCTATCCATATATAAAGCAGATTTTTTTCTAAAACATCTAGTGGTATGGCCACGAAAAAATCACCTTAATAGCAATGGGTTATTTTACATATTTTTCTAAGAACTGCTTTTTGGAGTCTCTGTAAGAAGAGACCGCTCCTATTTTTGAAAGGCAATAGATATAAATCCACGCAGTGTCAATTTGATAGGGGAGAAATCCAGCTCTTGCACTACCTGGGTAGAGGTGATGGTTATTATGCCACTCTCCTGAAAACAAGCCCGGCCTAGTCTGGTTGATGGACAAGTTTCTCCTGTCGAAATCTATACCATCTTTATGGGCTACTTTCCCCTTTCCGTGCCCCGTATAATTAAAAGCACGAACTAGAATATACCAAAACATGGCCCCACTAAAGGTGGTGCACACCAAAGCACTGCCGCCTATGGCATAAAAAACAGAAATCCAAAAAGCCCAATTAATTGCCCATAAACCAAAAGTATATAGCGGTGTGGCGAGCGTCCCCCATTTTTGGTAATTTTTATAGCTATGTATTTGCACACCCGTATTTGATAAAAAATGTTTCAGCTTTCCATATTCTTTTTGATCCAAATTCCTTGCAATGCTTTGATGATTAAAATCGGCAAGCATGCAATACCAAAAACCAGCTTTGGCATTATAAGGGTCTCCTGGTAGGTCGGATTTTGAATGGTGCACATGGTGGGAAATCACATATACCTCTTCTGCGAAGGTTCTAATGACTAGGTTTTGGGTAATGAACCTCCAGATAGGATGACTGAATGTATAAGACTTATGGGTGCTATACCGATGGTACCAAATGGTGCCATGAGTACTCATGACAATCATTGCATAAAATAAGAAAATAAATAAAGTAAGGAAGCTCAGGTATTGGGTTATAAAAAAATAAAAGAAAGGCAACATGCAAGCAAGCATTAATATTCCAGAAGCAGGGAGCCAATTTTTTCGACTTTGGAATATATTTGTCTTTTTTAAGGCTTCACTAAAAAGCACCTTGTTTGTGGGGGCCACTAATGCCCCAGTTTCATCTTGCCAGCCATAGGATGGTTCATGAAGTATTTTGTCTATAAATGCCATAGTCTGTTTTCAATCTTCTAAAGAACAATTGCTTTCAAAAAAAGTGTATGCTTAGGGGGCAAGATATACTTTATACCTCCCTGATTCACCAAATGGTTTAGTTCGCGGCAAGATACTCTTTTCATAGGATACGTTATTGCCAATAGTATTTTTTTAAGATAATCACAAAGCGAAAATTTATTATTTAATCCCTCATTGAGGGTTTAATTCCCCTGTTCCAATAACTATCGGGATGCCTCGAATTTTCAAAAGGATTTTCCTCCCGGATCATAGGGACACACCTAGTGGTCTTCCCCCGAGGTTCTTGATTATACAGATTTTTGTCAGTACAGTGCTTTCTTTAGGTTTCTTTTTGTGGTTTTAGGAGTAGATTCCAAAAGATAAATTTCAGCTGCTCATTCTGGCAGATTCGAACATGATTTGGAATTTTTATCTTCCTGCTGTTAAATCAACCCCAACCGCAGGATTAGGTAATTTTAAATTTTCAGTAGCTAAGATCTATAGACATTTGCAGAACTCCGCCATCATATAAAAATTCAGCGTCAGAAAAAGAAGGAGCACTCAATGTGACCTCAGCACCACTGGAAAAACCATAACCCTCCTTCGGAACACCGAAAAAATTTTTGTCAAGTTCACCGTTGTAGTTTTCATCATGGATCACTGCAATGGCATATTTTCCTGGTAGAACATCTGAAAACTCAAAACTCGCATCTGTTCCGCTTATTTGTGTTATCATGACCTTAGATGCATATTTCAGGAATTTGCCGGGGAAACCTTCCTCCGATTCAAAAATCGCACAGGCGATAACCCCAGTATTGTTACTTATATTTTGAATTTTCACATTAACGGATGGGCATTCTGTTTGAGCAAATCCATTTGACGGCAGGCATACTAAGCTTAGAGCCAGCCAAAAAAGAAGTTGTGAAAATTTTCGGGAAATCCGGGGACTTTCAGAATGACTGGTATTTTGAGAAAAAAACTTAAAAAGTAGATTATTTAACATTTTACTATTTTTTTTTAGATACACTAATTTAATAATAATGTTGTTAAAATACAATTTGGTAAGAAGAAATAACGACTGTTTTTATATCAATTTTTAATTCCTCATTGAGGGTTTAATTCCCCGAGGCCTGCCCGAAACATTCAGGCGGGCTTGCCTCGAATTTTTAAAAGTATTTTCCTCGTGGGCTTGCCACGAGGTTCTTGATTGTTTCAGGTTCTTCTATATTTATGCAATCCGGTTAAGTTTCAGAGGAGGGAGTTGAGACGCGCCTCGATAGCTAAAGGGATTATCGGCTTTCTTGTTTGTTACTTGATCACTAAAACATTCCTTTTCAGTGGAATACTCACTATTTGCGATAACCGATGTATTACACTGGCTTTTTTGCTAGTTTTATCAAAAAAACGTCAATAAATATCCAATTATTGCACCGCCCAAAACGATAAATGCGCTATTCAATTTTTTTAAAACAAAGACGACAATTAAGCTTGCAACAGCAATTCCTGTTGTACGCCAATCTGTTATTGTGTCCTTTGCCATTTCTACAGAAACGGCAATTATCAATGCAACTGCTGCGACATTTACTGCATCTAAAATAACTCCTATAATCTTTGACTTCCTCATTTTGGGTATCAAAGGATTTAATATCAAAACAAAAAGAAATGAGGGAAGGAAAATCCCAACAGTTGCAGCGATTGCTCCAGTAATTCCGTTCATTTGCCAACCAATAAATGTTGCTGTTGATAATACTGGCCCTGGCGTAATTTGTCCAATAGCCACTGCGTCAATCAATGCCTGTCTTGTCAGCCATCCGTTTGCAACTAATTCAGTGTCCAGAAAAGCAAACAAGACATAGCCACTACCATAAAGTATTGCCCCAACTTTCAAAAAAGTCAGAAATATTTTGAATGTTCCGATTTTCACAGGATCAATTGCCTGAAAAAGAAAAAATGGAATTAAACTTTTTAAATTACCTGTATTTTTTTTGAACAAATACATTACTAAACCAAGTAAACCGCAACCGAAAAGAGCGATTATTTCGTTTAATCCTAACAAACAAGCAACTAAAGTTATACTACCTAAAATTGCAAGTTCTATGTTTTTTACAGCTTTTTTTCCAAGTCGGAAAGCCGCGATTATAATTATTGAAATTACTGCTGGTTTAATTCCGTAAATAAAAGGTTCAACTTTTGGCAATTGTCCATATTCTTGGTAAAGCCAAGCAAAAATAGATGTGATTACTACTGCCGGAAAAATGAAACAAAACCCTGCAACAAAAAGACCTTTCCAACCTGCACGCTCGTATCCACAATGCATTGTCATTTCGGTTGAATTCGGACCAGGAATTAAGTTGGTTGCACCAACAAGGTCAAGAAAGTGTTCTTGTGTCATCCACTTTCTTTTTTTAACAACTTCGTCCTCCATCATTGCGATGTGAGCTGCTGGACCACCAAAAGCAATACTTCCGAGCTTAAAGAATAATTTTGCTATTTCTAAGAGTTCTTTCTTAATTGACATAATGACAAGGTTAGAATATTGACACGCTTTAATAGCGAAAACAAGGTTGAAAATCATTGTCGTCCGACAAAAGATATAAGATCGCTGCGCTGCTAGATTCAAGACGTAAGACTTCATTTCAACTAATTGAAAATCAATATCTCAAACTGTATAAATTTTCAAAAAGGAAAAAATAATTCTGTGTTCCAATAGCAAGCTCCTAAACATTGAAAACAGTCTTAATCCACGTTACTTATAGCCTCACCGAAATCCTGAATTTTTTTACCAGACAATACTAGTTGAAAATATAAATATTTTAAATTTGTGATGTTATATTATCAATAAATAAAATGCCTTCTACAAAAATGTATGTAGAAGGCATTTCCTTTGGTACAAAGAAAAGTGTGACTAATTCAAATCTATTGTACCGTTACGTTAAAGGTTGCAGCAATATCTGTTTCTCCTCCAGCATCGCCAAGACCTGTATTTGGTTTTGTAGGTTCGTGACGCAGTGTAAACGTTAATGTTCCTGAACTCGCTGCACCAGCTGTAAGCGTGAATTGTGTTCCCAAGTTATTACCGTCTCTATCTAAATTGGTATACATTGTTGTCACATCCAGCCCACTACCAATAGTGTAGAAAAACTGGTGTTCCTCTGATTCTTCTTCTACTTCTTCAGTAATGTTTTCCGGTGGGTTCACGGTTTCGTTGAGCAGTACAATGCTACCATTGTATGTAACTCCAGTTGCCAAGTTTCCGGAAGTAACAACGGGTGCGTTAGGGCCATCGCCATCCAAATCACGGGTCTGCAAGGTAATGGGCGTTCCACCACCATTGGGTATAAGGGTTACTGTTAAAGTGGTAATTACCTCTTCTTCGTTTACTGGTTCTGGCGTATCATCATCACTTGAGCATGATACAAATAATACTGTAGCAAAAATTGCTGTTGCTAAAAATTTTACTTTTTTCATTTGTTTTTGTTTTAAAAAATTAATAATTGAGTTTGAGATTTAATAAAAAGTTTCTGCCCAAATCGTCTGCATAATAGCGCAGTCGGTTTAGGTAATTGCGGTAGGAAGTGTTTAATAAATTGGTGATTTCAAAACCCACTGTGAGTGTTGATTTTTGAGTGACTTGAAAATCAATGCTTGAATTTAAATTGAGCAAATGATAAGCATCGGGCGGTGTGCTTAGATCAACGGTTTCCATAGTTTCGGTCTCTGGAATAAACACTTCAAAATTGTTATCGGGATATTCGTTCTGACGGAATACATACTCGCTCTGCAATGCCAAACGTAGATTTTTGAACTCTGGATTTTGATAGACAATTTCATTTTTGGTATTTATGGGTGGCATATTTATTAAGGGTTCTTCACGAGAACGGTCGTAGCCTTTTACCAATGAGAACTGGTGATTGAAACGGAAATTTTTAGAAAAAGCATAAGATGCATCAAAATCCACTCCTAACAATTGTGCATCGGTCTGTCTATACTCCCATACTTGGAAATTTCCCCGTACCGTTTGCTGGATTTCTGTAGGTTCGATAACCATGAAATCTTTAATAGTGTTTATGAAAGGACTTACTGAAAAGCTGAAATTTTCATTTTCTCGCTGAAAAGTCAACGATATTTTATGTCCAATTTCTGAATTAAAGCGTAGATCGCCCAGTTCTATACGGGAAGCAGAATGATGCAAGCCTTCGCTAAAAAGTTCGGAAGGATTGGGCGCACGGGATGCTATTGAATAATTGAAAAATAGTTTATAATTCTCCCCAAAAGCGTATGTTGCGCCCAAAGTTGCTGAAGCGTTATAAAAATTCAGTTGTGGATTAGTCAAAATCTGATTGTTCAATTCTTCGACTACTATTTCAGGGAAGAGCTCGTCATAATTTCGAGATTTCCAAAAAGAGGTTCGATAGAATTTAAAAGTGTCCATATACGTATAATCAAATCGCCCGCCTGCTTCCACAAGGAAGTTATCATTCAACTGGTAATCTGCTATGGCATATACCGCTAAATCATACTTTTCATAATCTGGGATCAATCTGCGCACTCCTGTATTTGGGTTTGCAAAGTTGTTTTGATAGCTTGCCATTAGACCAGTCTTTAGGCTTATTGCATCGGTCAAGTTAGAATCCAAGTCGAGTATTAATGTGTGGGTGTCCAGTTGTAAGTCCAAAGATGCGTTATCCCTATCTGCACCGCGTCTAATATCAAATTCCAAGCGGTTGTTGCGTTGAAAGTCATATTGTAAACTCACTTTCCCGAAGCCATCAAACCTTTTGAAGCCTTTTATACGGGCTAAATGGTGTGCTATATCTTGTTTTGGGGTGTTGATTTGATATGTAAAATCATTGATGATTAGAGGCCTGCTGCTATTTATGGCTCGAATTTGGTCTTGCGCACCACCCAGATGGGATGCTCTTAAGATTCCGATTTCATTTTTAAAGAGGGAATAATAGGCCTCGATGCCGTAATTGAACCGATTGAGTCCAACGTGCAAAGAAGCATTACGTTCAAAAATCCCAGTATTGCTCAATACATAATCTGGTGCTTCAAAATCGCCAAAACGTTTCAATGTTCCTTGTACTGTTGCATACCATCCGCTTTGATAGCTTTTGGTTAATTGGGAAGTCAGCGAAGAACCGCGCCCATTTGATGCTGCCGTAAACAACGTCTTTCCGTAGAGACTATCTTTTACTGGAACTTTTGAAGCTTCTGCTACAATAACTCCCCCCACTGCATCGCCACTGTATTGCAAGGCACCTGCCCCTTTTATTAGGGTAAGGTTGCCAGCCGAATTGATATCAACGTTCGGGGCATGCTCTGCACCCCATTCTTGGTCTTCCATCCTAACACCGTTATTTATGATAACAACACGACTGCTGTGAAGGCCATTAATCAAAGGTTTTACAACGGTATTTCCAGTATTGAGGGAAGAAACACCGCTCAAACTGTTAAGGGCATCGCCGAGCGTACCGCTGCTAAAACGTTCCAGTTCTTCCTTTGAGATAGTGTTTTCAAGAATTGTTTTGGACTTGTTACTGTAGGCTTTTCCCTCAACAGTAATTTGGTTAAGTTCTTCCAAATGGTGCTCCAGTTTAAAAGTCATGGTTGTGTTACCTGATATTTTAACGGTAAACCCTTTAGACAAGCAATAGGGATGTGACACCTGTATGGAATAAGTGTCATTACAAAGATTTGAAATGGTAAAATGCCCATCGAGGTCTGTCTGCACAGCTTGTTTAGAACCTGCAACAATAAGCGTTGCACCTGCAAGTAAAGAGCCATCGTGAAGGTCTTTTACCGTGCCAGAAAGTGTGTTTTCACAAGTTTGTGATATAGATGGAATACTGCTTAATAGCAGTACGAATAATACATAAGTGCGCATACAAATTCTTAATTAACATAATAATAAATATATTTTTGTTTATTAAGAAAAAATGGGTGGTGCGCGAAGCTGGGTATTGGTTATTTTAAAGGAATGGAATTGTAAGGAAGCGAAGTCTGCTTCAATCTTTACAGGAATATCAGGTTGTAATAAAACAGGATATTGATATATATCGTAGTTGAAAGATGCCAAGTGAAAATGGCCTATCTCACACTTTACACTGGATTTATGAATATGAGTTGTCTGTTCCGTGCAAGCAATGTGGTCGTGCCCTTCAAAAACATGAAAAAACTGAATGGCAGTAGGCAACATTAAAGCTACAAAGAGCAATAATGCGGCCATATTTTTGCCAATCTGTTTTTTATAATCCATTGTTTTCCTATATATCGAAAACGTAAAAATAAAGAATCATTTTGTAATTAGGACAACAATTACGCAGGAATAAACCTATGTTGGATTCTTAATAGCTAAATGCAAATTCTATTTTGAGGATTTGAGCGTTAGCAAAAAAAACTCTTTTGTTTTTTTGTAAGTGACTTTTTTAGATGCAAAAATAGCATGGGGTAGATTGCGTTTTGGCGTTTTTTAGTTTGGATTTTTGTCTTGTGGGTAGCGGCGGTCTTGCTTAACGCGAGTATTGTGAAGTAGGAGCACGCCCCGATATCTAGCTATCGGTATTGTCCCTAGTTGTTTGTTACTTGATCTCTATAATATTACTTATTACCCAAATGCTAACTATTTGCGATTTACCAAATTTGGCTGCTGCCTTTTTCTTATAGACTGTATTCTCATGCGATGATGTCTTTGTAGAATAATTGGATACAAATTACCAATCAAATTTATCAAAAGAGAAAACACAGCTAATTTGATTGCACCGATTGCAATTAAATAAATGCTCACAAAAGAAATAATTATAAGTGGTATTAAATGCCCAAATTCAGATTTCATTGATTGCTCTACCAAGTTAGAAATTCCATTTTCCTTGCCATTAAAATATTTTTTCCTTTGATTCTTACTTTGGATCATGACTAATTGTTGTGTTTATGCAAAAATTGTGGTTAATCTGTAGAGGAAGAATTCTACATTTTTTACTCCTCTGAACTGTGCTCTAAAGGCTTTTATTTTTGCGTTGAATGATTCTGCTGA
>NZ_VORY01000051.1 GCF_007997295.1 Gillisia hiemivivida
GTTTGATCCTTATTTCCTGTAGCGCATCCAAAGCTAATTTTTGTACGTGGAAACGGTCTATGACCAAAGTAGCATTTGGGAATGATTTTTTAACGATGAGCCCCATATTGCCTGCCATATCCAATGTTGTTTCTTGGACTTTGTTTCGTTGTTTTACCGGGATTTTATGGAGTATTCTTATAACAGTTTCGGCTTTGGTTCCTTTAATCATGGCCACCAAAGCTCCTTTCTTTCCTTTTGCTTTTTTGTTGGTCAGTATGGTATATAGGTCTCCATTAGAAAAAGCTGTCTCATCCAGGGATAGGTGACTCCCTAGGTTTTCAGCAAACAGGACCCAATCTTCTGCGTGGCATTTTTGATTCCAAGATTTAAAATCGCTCAAGTAGTCTTTGTATTGTCTTTGTAAGCTTCTTGGATTGACACCATAGAACTTGGCCACAAGGGTTGCACTAGATGCATTGTTACTGACAGATGTCTTTTAAAAAAGCAGCAAACTCCCTAGTTATCCTAGTTCCTTTTGCTACTAAATTCCAATCCCTTGTAATTACCTTACCAGTAGCCTCATTGAGCCATCTGCGTCGGGTTATGTGTAAAAAAACGTTTTTTCCCCGTATGGGAAAATCCTGAACGGTAGCCTCTGGGAAGAAACCTTTAGATTGAAGCTTGACCCCGATAGACTCCTTTGGAACTTCATTTAGTTCGGTAAAATAGAAATGTAGCTCTTCACCCTTTATCTCATACTTGGTCAGATCAAAATAGGTTACAAGCACTTCAGGAAGTAATAAATTAGCTATCGCTAATAACTTGTCTGAGGACATAGAAATTTTAAAGCAAAGTTCTCCTATTTTTAGTTACTCCACAACTTTTTGTGTTGAGCC
>NZ_VORY01000052.1 GCF_007997295.1 Gillisia hiemivivida
CTTTTCAGAGCATTTGACGCAAATTTAGTAAAAAAGCATAAACTAAAATATGATAACTTATTTACAATCAATGAATTAGGAATATATAACATCGCGCTGCGTGTTACCCTCTTGCTATTCCTAATTTTAGGTTTTTTTTACAAAAATAAAAACAAAATATGAATAGAAAATAACATCACTATTGATCATACGGCTTACCTATTTACTTTTTTTATCCTGAGCACTTTCCTTTTTTGATTGACCTCAAATTTTTCTGAAAATTCATTCTCCATAACTATTAAACCAATTTACTTCTTTCAGAGCCTTCGCTACTACCTTTTTTTGATGCTATTCTATTCAAGGATTTAGAATTAGGAAAGGACTTATAAAAGGGCAAAGTATGAAGCCCGTCTTATGCAGTCCGGCTAACTTCTAAATCTTGTTCTTTTGCATCTACTATAAAAAGTAGTAGTGAGATGGAAAAATAGACTTTAGATGAGTAGTTTTAAAGAAAATCATATCTTTACAGCACAAAGACGACTAAATAATATGAAGCTCTTTGTTTTATGAAGTTTGGTGAATCATTCGGTGAAACATCAAAGTGATTTTCAGTGAAAGTACTGTGGATAGGGCGTTTGTTCTTAAATAAATTATCCTGCCACCCCGACCAAGACCATTACCAAATGGTATCAAAACCTTGTTAATCTTATGATTATCAAGGTTTTATGATTTTAGGTCATTCATAGTATGGATCATGACTAATTGTTGTGTTTATGCAAAAATTGTGGTTAATCTGTAGAGGAAGAATTCTACATTTTTTACTCCTCTGAACTGTGCTCTAAAGGCTTTTATTTTTGCGTTGAATGATTCTGCTGA
>NZ_VORY01000008.1 GCF_007997295.1 Gillisia hiemivivida
TCAACAAAAAAGGACACTAGATGCAAATGCAGAAAGTATCCTTTTACAGACTAGCTTATAGCCGTCTTGAGTAACAAAAATAATAAAATAAAAGAGAAAACCTTTTGTTAGTTAACACAGAATCTATTGGGAAAGGTTGGTTTAAAAATAAAAGAGGCATTGTAATTTACAATGCCTCTTTTTATTTTTGGATATTTCTGTTTTCTGCCTAGATATTATAAAATGTCACATCTAGTATAGTCTAGATGTTTACATGACCCTTTGACTTTAGTCTATCCTGAGCGCTAGTCGAAGGGCTACCGTTGACGTAATTCCAAGAATCTGGAATACACTCCCTCTGGTCGGTAAAGATCTGTTAAATTTTTGAGATTGTTCATTTTTTTGCCTGTCCAAAAAAACGAACCAAAAAAAGGACACTTTTTTGTAGGTGTTTCCAATTATGCTACCGCATAATTGGAACCGTACTTCCACGGCTAAATTTTCTCCAAGGCTTCAAAAATTTTACGCCCTGGAAGCACTACACTTGCAAAAAAGAAGTTCTTAAGAAAATAAATCTACTAGGAATCATCGTACGTCAAAAACCTACGCTAGATAAATTTTTTTATCACAGGTCTCAGGGAGACAAGTTCGTTTGTATGATGCTAATTCCTCTAATCAGTAGCTATACTTTAATCTGCCTTTTCAATTGTTGATCCAAAGAGATAAAGGTCTCTGTTCTAGAAACGCCATCAATGGCTTGAATATTCTTATTAAGAACATTCATAAGATGCTCATTATCTCTACAGAGGATCTTTAAAAATATAGACCAGTTTCCTGTTGTATAATGGCATTCCAATACTTCCGGAATTTCACTTAATCTTTTTACAGCTTGGGGATTGCTCACCGCCTTATCCAAATAAACACCCACAAAGGCTAAAGTTTTATAGCCTAAAACCCTTGGGTTGATCATGAGTTTCGAGCCTTCAATTAGTCCAGCTTTTTCTAGTTTTCTCAATCTTTGATGGATAGCAGCACCACTTATACCAATACTTCTGGCAATTTCTAGTATAGGCTTTCGCGCATCTTCCATAAGATAATTAAGGATGGTTTTATCAATACCATCAATAGTTACTTGGTCATCTACATATTTCATTTGGTTATAGGTTGTTAAGTTTGGGGCTTAAAAATTACTGTTATTTTAATCAATTCCCTACTCCTCCAGACGGATTATAACCTAAATATTTATTTTCCTGCTCCTTAAATAAAATTCCATGAGATTCTAACTCCTCTAGTATAGGGGTGTAAACTTCTTTTGTGATTGGAATTTGAACCCCAGGAGTAGTTATCTTTTTATTTAAAATAGCTAAGGTTGCTATGGCAACTGGTAAGCCTACAGTTTTAGCCATCGCAGTTCGGGTTTGATCTTCCCCAATTAGTACCATGGTAGAATCTATTTGCTTTTTCTCTCCATTAAGCTCATATCCAAATTTATGATACATCACGATCATATCCTTATCATCTTCTGCAAGTGTCCATTTATCTGATAATATTTTTTGAAGTGCTTGTGCTGGAGTGGCATTCTCTAATCCTATTTTCTTGTCTTTATTGAAAAGGTCTAATTCTTCCAGCTTATTCCACATAATATCATCCTGGTCTATTTTAAGATTATGTCTAAGTTTTAGCTCTACAGTATTCGTTGGAGAATAAGGTAGAAATGAATTGATGAAATCCCTATAGCTCATATTCATAGTATCCTGCATAGTATAAGTGTCATCTGTTAAACCTAGCTGAACAAACATATTCCAAGCCTTACTAAAACCTACCCGTCTTATAGTTCCTCTATATAAAGTAAGAATATCTTCCAAGCCATAAATACTTCGGTAATCTAACGAGTTTCTATTGGCATATCCTTCAAATCTGCCATGACCTTCTATTTCTAAGAATTCTGTTCTTCGGAATAAGCGGTGGTAAGGGATATATTTATATTTTCCTTCTTGGATGAATTCAGCTACACCACCTTGCCCCGCTACAACAACATTTCTTGGGTTCCAAGTAAATTTATAGTTCCAAAGATTTGTATCGCTTTCTGGAGCTACAAGTCCGCCGGTGAAAGATTCAAAAAGGATCATTTTTCCACCTTTATCGCGGATGCTGTCTATTACCTTCATGGCACTCATGTGGTCTATTCCTGGATCTACACCAATCTCATTCATAAAGACCAAGCCATTTTCTTTGACTTCTTGATCTAAGGCTTTCATCTCCTTGCTCACATACGAAGCTGTAACAAGTGATTTTTTATATTTAATACAATCTTTAGCTGCCTCTATATGAAATCTTGCAGGCAACATAGAAATAACGATATCGGCATCTTTGATTGCTGATTCCCGACTTTCTTTATTAAAAACATCTAATACAATAGCCTTGCATCTTTCATGATTCTGGCTAAGGTTTTTTGCATTTTCTATATCTAGATCCCCAATGGTTAGGAATAAATTTTCGGTTTCAGATTTATCAAGTAAGTAGGAAATTAATACCGAAGTAGACTTACCGGCACCAATTATTAATATTTGTCGCATATTAAATTTTCTTAATTAGTTTTGTAAAGTTAAAGGACGAATGTACTTAAATGTTTAGACTAATAAAATTATAGGATGGAGAGAAAATATTATATCGCAGGCTTTGTGTTTGGACTTTTAGGAATTGTAATTGGCGCCTTTGGAACTCACGGATTAAAACCAGTATTATCTCCAGACTCTTTTATTTCAATGGAAACAGCAATAAAATACCAGATCTATCATTCTTTATTATTACTAATACTAGGATTAATAATAACATCTGGGTATCAGCTTTCCAAAGGGATCTTTTATTTACTGATTTTTGGGGTGATTTTGTTTAGCGGATCTATTTATTTACTGGCGACAAATGATTTAACAAGCATTGATTTTAAAGTAATTGCCTTGGCTACCCCTTTGGGAGGCAGTTTATTAATTATAGGCTGGGCCTGGTTATTGGTTCATTTTATAAAGTTAAAAAAGAAATAAAGTAGAACCTTTTTATTAAGTATCAAAATAAGTTTCTTTACTTTTGCCAGCCTAAACAAACACACAACTTAAACTTTTATGTTGGCAAATAAGCAAATTACGAAATCGTTATCGTTAGAAAAATACGGAATTAATAAGGCTACTGCTCACTATCAACTATCCCCAAAAGAATTACACCAGATAACTTTGGTTAATAACCAAGGGGTTGAGTCAGCGACTGGCGCTTTAGCCGTTAACACAGGAGAATTTACCGGAAGATCTCCTAAAGATCGCTTTTTGGTAAAAGATGAAGAGACCAAAGACAAAGTTTGGTGGGGAGATATCAATATTCCATTTGATACTGATAAATTTGATAAGCTATACGACAAGGTAGTAGATTACCTTTCAGAGAAAGAAATTTACGTTCGTGATTCTTATGCCTGTGCAGATGATAATTATCGTATAAACATCCGTGTGATCAACGAATATGCATGGTCTAATTTATTTGCTTACAACATGTTTTTAAGACCAGAGGAATCTGA
Source organism: Gillisia hiemivivida (assembly GCF_007997295.1). GTDB lineage: Bacteria > Bacteroidota > Bacteroidia > Flavobacteriales > Flavobacteriaceae > Gillisia > Gillisia hiemivivida. The sequence continues at coordinate 3,542 of NZ_VORY01000008.1, forward strand.
GCTTGAAAATTTTAAAGAAGACTGGATTGTAGTTAATGCTCCAGGTTTTAAAGCAGATCCTTCTGTAGATGGAACTCGTCAAGCAAACTTTTCTATTTTAAATTTCTCGAAGAAGATCGCCTTAATAGGTGGTAGTGGCTATACAGGAGAGATCAAAAAAGGAATTTTTTCAGCATTAAATTTTATACTTCCGGTACATAAAAATGCACTTCCTATGCATTGTTCAGCAAACATAGGAGAAGAAGGAGACACTGCTGTTTTCTTCGGACTTTCGGGAACTGGAAAAACAACTTTATCTGCAGATCCTAAACGTAAACTTATTGGAGACGATGAGCACGGATGGACTAAAGAAAACACTATTTTCAATTTTGAAGGAGGATGTTACGCGAAAGTGATCAACCTTTCAGAAGAAAATGAACCAGATATATTTAATGCCATTAAGCCTGGAGCTATCTTGGAAAATGTGATCTTGAATGATGATGGAAGCGTAGATTTCGAAAACACTTCTATTACTCCAAACACTCGTGTGAGTTATCCTTTAGATCATATTAACAATATTGCAACGCCTTCAATAGGTGAAAATCCTAAGAACATATTTTTCTTAACTGCAGATGCCTTCGGGGTATTGCCTCCCATAAGCAAACTTACTCCTGCGCAAGCTGCATATCACTTTATGAGCGGTTATACTGCAAAAGTAGCAGGAACGGAAGCTGGAGTAGATGAGCCACAACCAAACTTCTCTGCGTGTTTTGGAGCGCCTTTCATGCCATTACATCCTGCAGAATATGCTGAAATGTTAAGTAAGAAGATGAAAGATGCTAATGTTAATGTATGGTTGGTAAACACCGGTTGGACGGGTGGAGCATACGGTACAGGAAACAGAATGAAGTTGAAATATACTAGGGCAATGATAGAAGCTGCTTTAGATGGTAAATTAGAAGAAGTAGAATTTACACAACATCCTATATTTGGTCTTAATATGCCGGTAGAATGTGATAATGTTCCTAGTGGGATCTTGAATCCAAAAGAAACTTGGAGTGATAAAAAATCTTACGATGAGAAGGCAATGGAACTAGCTAATTCATTTAAGAGGAACTTCAAAAAATATGAAGATAATTCTAATAAAGAGATCCTTTCTGGAGGTCCTATTGTTTAGTTAATAGTATATAACAAGTCAGAAACCCGATAAATCCTAAGAGTTTATCGGGTTTTTTGATTTATAGATTATAAGACAAGAGCAATAGCGGGTAATTTGAAAAACAAAAGCCAGATAAATTTAAATTTATCTGGCTTTATTAATTGTAAAAAAATCTAACTATTTCTTGTTAATTTCTTTTATATATTTCTGAAGCGCCATCGTCATAGATGGGGTTTCTGGAGTTGGTGCTTTTATATTACAAACAAGTCCATGTTCTTTTGCTGCCTTTATGGTGGTGTTTCCAAAAACGGCTATTTTAGTTTCTTTTTGTTCGAAATCTGGGAAGTTTTCAAACAGGGATTTTATTCCACTTGGGCTAAAGAACACAAGAATATCATAAGTGACATTTCTTAAATGTGAAAGATCACTTACCACTGTTTTATAAAACACTGCTTCTTTCCATTCTACGCCTAATTTGTTAAGTATTTTAGGTACATCTGGTTTTAGCATGTCCGAAGCTGGCAAAAGAAATTTTTCGTTCTTATATTTTTTGATAAATGGAGACAATTCTGAGAATGTGCGTTTCCCAACATATATCTTTCGCTTTCTGTAGACTACATACTTCTGCAGATAATACGCGACAGCTTCACTTAAGCAAAAATATTTAAGTGTATCTGGCACTTTATATCGCATTTCCTCGGCTATTCTAAAAAAGTGATCTACCGCATTTCTGCTTGTTAGAATAATAGCAGTATAATTAGTAAGATCTATTTTTTGTTGCCTGATATCCTTGGAGCTAACTCCTTCAACGTGAATAAATGGTATGAAATCAATTTTTACTCGTTGCTTTTCTTCCAACTCAAAATAGGGTGAATTTTCTATTTTAGGCTCTGGTTGAGATATTAAAATTGTTTTCACTTTCATATAGTTGAGTTATTTGAATTTTTAGTATTTAGTAATTAACTTATACAAAACAACATAGGGGGCGATTTCGAGTGCGCAAAGGTACAAAATAAAATAGAACCAAAAGCGAGAGATTAATCTGAGGTTTTTTTTGACAATTGCATACAGGATATATAAAAGAGCGATAAGTATAAGCCCAATGATCAGATAGAAAAGAGGTAAACTTGGGATATTGCTATAAACCAGAAACAGTGATAATCCAAAGATAATCAGAGAGATAAAATTGAGATAGGTTTGTTTTTGAAAAATATAAGTATCCATAATTTCATCTATGTCAAAAACGTTAGCAATAATTTTTTCTACGGTAATCTTCAGTAAAACAATAAAACTATAAGCTGTAATTATTCTCAATAGTAAATTTCCAGAACTGTCTAAAGTTTGTGTTGTAAAAAGCCTAAATGTTAAAAAAACGAATAAAGAGACACTTAAAATATGTGCTGTGAGCATTAAAACGTTAAAACCAAATAGGAGTTTATACTCTTTAGATTTTATAACTAAGTACTTTCCGGATGAAGCTAGAGAGATAAAATCTTCGAACCGATTACTAAATAGAGTCTTTGCAACGGCTAATAACAATAGTACCAATAGAATAATAATGGTAAGTAGGTCGTTTGAGGTTATATATCGTTCTATTGCTTCCAATTATAAATTTTTACAAATGTATAATTAATAGCGGTAAAGATGAAAGTAAAATTGAACCTGAAAAGGACAAAAATGGTTACATTTGCCCAAAATTTCTAGCATGTCTAATGGGATAATTATTATACCCACCTTTAACGAAATTGAAAATATTGAACGCTTGATTAGGAACATATTTTCCTTGCAGCGTAAATTTCATATCTTGGTGGTAGATGATAATTCTCCAGACCAGACTGCTGCTAAGGTAAAAGAACTTCAGGCGGAGTATTTTGGTTCGTTATTTATAGAGGAACGAAAAGGGAAGTTGGGATTAGGGACAGCATATATTCACGGTTTTAGATGGGCATTAGCTCATAAATATGAATACGTTTTTGAAATGGATGCCGATTTTTCGCATAATCCTAATGATCTCATCCGGTTGTACAATACTTGTGAGAAAAACGGTGCCGATCTGGCTATTGGTTCCAGATATGTAACAGGAGTAAATGTCATTAACTGGCCTATGAGTAGAGTGTTGCTTTCGTGGCTTGCTTCAAAATATGTCCGGTTTGTCACTGGAATGGATATTCATGATACAACTGCCGGTTTTGTTTGTTATAAGAGAACGGTTTTAGAAAATATAAACTTAGATAAGATACGGTTTGTGGGTTATGCATTTCAGATAGAGATGAAATTTAAAGCATATCTACAAAAGTTCGACATTAAAGAAATTCCGGTAATTTTTACCGACAGAACAAAGGGAAGTTCTAAAATGAGTGGAGGGATTATTTCTGAAGCTGTTTTTGGAGTTATTAATATGAAATTAAAAAGTCTTTTTAATAAGACATCAAAATAATGAAGAAGGTTTTAATCAAAAACGCACGAATTGTCAATGAAGGGACAATTATGGAGGGAGATGTATTTATCGAAAATGGAATTATTGTTGAAATAGCCGATAGTATAAGTGCAAAATCTCCAGACCTAACGATGATCGATGCGGAAGGGAATTATCTTATTCCTGGAATTATAGACGATCAGGTGCATTTTAGGGAACCAGGTTTAACTCATAAAGATACTATAGAAACAGGTTCTCGTGCCGCTATTGCGGGAGGGATCACCTCTTTTATAGAAATGCCAAACACCAATCCGCAGACCACAACTATAGAAAAGTTGCAGGAGAAATTTGATTTAGCAAAGAATTCCTCTTATGCCAACTACTCTTTTATGTTTGGTGGTACCAATGATAATCTGGATGAAATTTTAAAGGTAGATCCTAAAACTACAGCTGCCCTAAAATTATTTTTAGGTTCTTCTACAGGAAATATGTTGGTAGATGATGCAAAAGTTTTGGAGCAGATCTTTTTGAAATCTCCTTTAATGATCGCGGTGCATTGTGAAGATGAAGCTACTATTCAGAAGAATTTAGCTGAGTGTGTTGAACGTTATGGGGATGATATTCCTATTGAATTACATTCAAAAATCCGAAGTGAAGAAGCATGTTATATATCCTCTTCAAGAGCGGTTGCGCTAGCAAAAAAGACTGGAGCAAGATTGCATGTTTTTCATATTTCTACGGAAAAGGAATTAAAATTATTCGACAATAAATTGCCTTTAAAAGATAAGAAGATCACTGCTGAGGTTTGTGTACATCACCTGTGGTTCAACGATTCAGATTATCAAAAGAAAGGAACTTTAATAAAATGGAATCCTGCAATTAAAACAAAGAAAGATCAAGATGCTTTGTTGAAAGCATTGTTAGATGGACGTATAGATGTAATTGCTACAGATCATGCACCTCATACAAAAGAGGAAAAGAAAAACGTGTACACTAAAGCTCCTAGCGGAGGTCCTTTGGTACAACATGCGCTTCCTGCAATGTTACAAATGCATCACCAGGAAAAGATAAGTCTTGAGCAGATTGTAGAAAAAATGTGCCATAATCCTGCGATTCTATTTCAAATTGAAAAACGAGGATTCATTAGAGTGGGTTACAAAGCAGATCTTGTTCTAATAGATCTTAATGCTCCATGGGCTGTACAGCCAAGTAATACAGTCTACAAATGTGGTTGGTCTCCGTTTGATGGAGTTACTTTTAAATCTAGAGTTACCCATACCTTTGTAAATGGACAATTGGTTTATAAAAACTTCAAATTCATGCCTTTTACTCAGGTGGCAGAGCAGTTAACATTCGATAGAAAATAAATTGTATGAGATTTTTAAAGGTATTTATAATTGCTTGTTTCTTGAGCTCCTGCCAAAATATAGAGGAGGTCAAAAAACCCGATAATTTAATATCTGAAGATAAGATGGTAGATGTTCTTACAGAATTGTCCTTATTAAATTCTGCGAAGAACAAAAACAAACGAACTCTTGAAGAAACAGGTCTTCAGCCGGACACTTATTTATACTCAAAATATAAGATAGACAGTTTGCAATTGGCAGAAAGCACGACTTATTATGCTAAAAAGTATGATAAATTCGATGGCATCTACCAGAAAGTGAAGCATAACCTGGAAGTGATGAAGGCGAAGTTTGAAGTGATTCGTGACGAAGAACAACGAATTGAAGATTCTATAAGAGCATTGGATACCAAGGACACTTTGGATATTGACAGCCTTAAGATTCCAAAAGCTATTTTAATTGATAGTCTTGGTTCGAAACCTCAAAGTAAAAATATCTCTAATTAAATTTTTTTCTTCTTAATACATAGAAAATATCATAAACAGAAAATGGACGTTATTCTATCCTGAAACTTCGGGAGTTTTAGCATCTCAGAATATATCTTGAGAAGACCTTAAAATAAATTACCATTGACGTAATTCCAAAGTTGCTCCAAATAAGCGACCCTGAACTCCCGAAGTATCGGGACAGGTTGACGATACTGGTTTTAACTTTCGTCATGCTGAACTCGTTTCAGCATCTTTCATACGTCAAAAACCTACGCTAGATAATTTTTTATCACAGGTCTCAGGGTGACGCGATATTATCTTTTTCTTTTCTAAATAACACTCCTGTTTCCATTACCACACTTTTTACTGGAGTAAAAGAAAAACCTGTTTTCTCCCTAATTTTCTCATTGCTATAGTAAGAATGTTCAAAAAGGGATCTATAATCGTTTTTTGAAAGTTGTTTCTTTGCTCCCCATAATATATTGGCAATACTTTGATATATCCAGCCAATAAAGACCATCCAAGGTTCTAAAGGGGTATGTGGCCCTTTTTTCTGAAGGCTCTCTGCGACCCACTCCAAGATGGTTTTAAAACTCAAGTTTTCTGACACAACTATATATTGTTCATTTTCCATGGAAGAATCCATTAGAAGTATAGATGCTTTAGATACATCTTGCACCCCGACAAAACCTGTTGTCTTCGGGAAATGATATTTTAAACCTTCATCTATTTTTTTGAATAGCTGTCCACTGCCAGAATCCCAAAATCCAGGCCCAATGATTACTCCGGGATTTACAATTACTGCTGAAAGACCTTCCTGAGTGCCCCTCCAAACTTCAATTTCAGCTCCATGTTTCGAAATGGCATAATCGCTATGTGCTTTTTCGGGATGCCAAGTAAAATTTTCAGAAATGTATTCATCTCCCAAAGCGATATCCATAGTAGCTATAGAGCTGATATGGCAAAGTTTTTTAACCTTGAATATTATACAAGAGTTTACAATATTGGCAGTTCCTTCAATATTTGTAGCCCTAAGGTTTTCGGCGTTTTTAGCATCAAAAGATACTATTGCAGCGCAGTGATATACATAATCAATATTCGTGAATACTTCATTGAGAGAAGGGATGTCTAAGATATCTGCTTGAACCCAATCTATAGAATCGAATAAAAAAGCGGTTTCTTTAGCTGAAACAAAATATAAAAAAATCTTTTTCACCTCAGAAAGTTTGTCTTCTGATCTATAGATCGCCCTAACTTTTTTTCCAGATTTCGCTAAATCTAAAAGTAAATGTGAGCCCACTAGTCCTGTGCCTCCTGTAACTAATATCATAAGGTAAATATAGCTATTTCAACTTAGGAAAAATGGCAGTTATTGGTATCTTTACCGCTGTTTTCTATTAGATATTAGAGTTCATTAGTAAACCAATGAATTCAGAATAGGACAGAAACAAAGAAGTTTGAAGCATTAATATTGAAAATAAGATACCTATGAATTTTGTTAAGGAAATTACCTGGAGAGGCATGATGCACGATGTGATGCCTGGAACTGAAGAGCACTTAATGGAAGAAATGCGTGCTGCTTATATTGGTTTCGACCCTACTGCAGACTCCTTGCATATTGGAAATTTGGTGCCTATTATGCTCTTAGCACATTTTCAGCGAAGTGGTCATAAGCCGGTGGCATTAGTAGGTGGAGCAACGGGGATGATTGGGGATCCTTCAGGGAAGTCTAGCGAAAGAAATCTTTTAGATGAAGCTACTTTAAGACATAATCAGGATTGTGTGCGAAAACAACTTTCTCAATTTCTGGATTTTTCTTCAGGAGAAAAGAATGATGCTATTCTTGTGAATAACTACGATTGGATGAAAGAATTTTCTTTTCTGGATTTTATAAGAGACGTTGGTAAGCATATTACGGTAAACTATATGATGTCTAAGGATTCTGTGAAAAATAGAATTTCTGGAGAAGATACCGAAGGAATGTCTTTTACTGAATTCACCTATCAGTTAGTGCAGGGATATGACTTTGTTCATTTATATAGAAATCAGTCTTGTACATTGCAAATGGGAGGAAGTGACCAGTGGGGAAATATCACTACCGGGACAGAGCTTATTAGAAGAATTGGGAATGGGAAAGGTTATGCACTTACCTGTCCTTTAATCACCAAAAGTGATGGTAGTAAGTTCGGGAAGAGTGAAGGCGGTAATATTTGGTTGGATCCAAATAGAACCTCTCCTTATAAATTCTACCAGTATTGGTTAAATACCAGTGATGAGGATGCCGAAAAATATATTAAGATCTTTACGTTTTTAGATCAAAAAACTATTGAAGAACTTATTACAGAACATGGAAAAGAGCCGCATTTAAGATTGCTTCAAAAACGTTTAGCTGAAGAGGTTACAATTACTGTACATAGCAAAGAAGATTTTGAGAATGCAGTGAAAGCCTCTAATGTGCTCTTCGGAAAAAGTACTGCAAGTGATTTTAGAAGTTTAAATGAAGCTACATTTTTAGATATTTTTGAAGGAGTTCCTCAGGCAGAAATTGAGCGTGCAGATGTTGATGCTGGTTTAGATATGATTGCTGCTTTAGCTGCTAAAACAGGGTTTTTAAATTCTAATGGAGAGGCAAGAAGAGCTTTAAAAGAAAACTCGATCTCTGTGAATAAAGAAAAAGTAGGGGAGGATTATCTAATTTCTGAATCGGATCTTATAAACAACAAATTTGTTATTCTAAATAAAGGGAAAAGAAACACCTATATTTTAAGAGTGGTATAATGCAAAAGCCCCTAAACATTATACTGTTTAAGGGCTTTGCAACTAACTAACCAATCTAATATGAAAAAACTCATATAGCTTATTGTAAACAAAAACCTAACCAAAAATTATGTTTACAAGTATTAGTTCGAAAAAAAACTAGTTCATTACAGTTTTATAAAAAAAATTTTTGATTTTTTCGGCAAGAAAAAAGATAAGTTTGTGTGTGTCTAAAGCACCATTAAATTACAGCCGCGAATATCACTGTTATCAAACCTACCCATAATTTCTATAGAATTTTTTTCGCTCTTTTTTCCAAGATCTTGAGTGGCGATAAAAGAGCAGGAATTTATATTGGCAAGGTCTATCACATTAATTCCGCCTGTGCTATTATTTTGGAGGTAGGACTGTGCATCTTCGGGGTCACGAATTAAGATCTTCATCCAAGGTGGGCAATCAAAAACTCCATTTCCTGCGGAATATGCTTGAGATAACAACTCGGTCATTCCGTATTCGCTATGGATGGCAGCTACCCCAAAACCTTTTTTAAGGATACTATGCAGTTCTTCCCGGATCATCTCTTTACGTCTCCCTTTCATGCCGCCAGTTTCCATAACTATGGTATTCTTCAGTTTAAACTGAAAGTCTTCTACAAGATCTAATAAGGCAAAGGACACACCAATAAGTAAGACTTTTTGGCCCTTGCTATCCAAAGAGATTAATTTCTCTTTTAATTCAGAAAGATTATTAAGATAGAATCCGCTATCTGGATGACTGCTTTTTTCAATTAACTGCTGCGCCATGTAAATTAAAGAAGAACCATCCCGTTCCAGATAAGAAGGTAAGAGCGCTAGGATAGAATAATCTTCGATTTTTCCATAAAACTGTTTAAAACCCAGATTAAAACTATGTTCGTAAATAGCAATATCTGTTACGTGATGTTTGCTGGTTTTACTGCCGGTAGTGCCACTGCTTGTGAATGTTTTCTGAATATTTTCTTCAGAAGATAATATAGTATGAGACTTAAAAAGATCTATTGGTAAAAAGGGAATGTTTTCAATCTTATTTATCTGCTTCGGATCTTTTTTTAATAAATCCGAAAACTTTCGGTATACCGAATTGTTAGCATATTGAAATCTGAAAATTTCTAGTGCAGCTTCATTGAAATCTTGTTCAGAAGAAATAGAAAAAATCTTTTCTGGATTCATTTATGTGTTTTGAAGAAAATGAAGGTAAAGGTAGAAATAAAAAAAGCTTCTAAGAATAGAAGCTTTTTATTTTATCCCTCATTGAGGGTCAAATTACTCGTCCCGATGGTTCGGGATGTGTCGAATTTTTAAAAGTATTTTCCAATTACTTGCCTCTCAGGCTTATTCCGAACCTCTTGATTATGTGTTTTAAAATTACCTGACCACCAATTTTCTGGTAGCTTGAGTATTTCCTTCTTTAATTTTTAAGATATATATTCCAGGAGTAAGTTCTGAAACATCTAATTCTTTACCTGTAATTCGGGCGTTTAGAATTTTTTTACCTAATACATTATAAATTTCTACTTCTTTAGTTTGATTTTTATTGGAGGTAATATACACTTTACTGCCAACCACAGGGTTAGGGTAAATAGAGAGACCTTCTATTGGTTTTTCTGTAGCAAACGTAGGAATCGCTGTGTTTTGAGCTATAGCCCGAGGGGTGAACAGCAGAAAACTAACCAATAATAAACTTAAGATGTAGAATTTTTTCATATTTGTTACGTTGGTAATTGTAAATCTACAATAAATAATTCAAAAATGATACCATTAATTCATGCTTAAAGATATAATTAATTATTCTTGTTTTACTCCTAAAACAAAATAGATGAGGTAGTTACACCTCATCTATTTTTCAACTCCAATGCTAACCTCAACTAATAAAGGGGTATACCAAATTGAAATTTAATTTTATAATCTTGCATTTCTCCAAGACCAACCAGAAACATCTACTTTAGTTCCTGCATTATAAGTGCCTGTTAAACTGGCATTTGCTCCATCCACCTTTATGTTAGCTACTGGTCCATTGTCTTTCATGTCCAGATTGGTTTGGTAACCTTCTAAATAAATGTTGTTGATTGTTGCCCCAGATTCTTTCTTAAACTGTAGAGCTGTCCCTCCAGTTGTGGAGATCGCAGTGAAGTTAACAAGCTTCGGATTCTTATTCAACCCATCTGCTTCCAATGCGGTAGAAAATCCTGAAACAGTATGAGAAACGTAGGTATTTGTTACCGTTCCATTCCAGCCTTCTGTCCAGTCTACAGCATCATCCTCGTTATTTTCTAAGTAAATGTTGGTTGCAGAAACAGTTCCTCCAAAGAACTCTACTCCATCATCTGCTCCATTTATTACAGCTATATTTTCTATAACCGTTCCCGATCCAACCGAGTAAAATGAAACTCCATTATATTGAGATTCAGCATTAATTTGCGCTCCAGTTCCAAGGATCACTAAGTTTTTAATACTTCCAGAACTGTCTGCATCGTCATTACCTCCGTATACAAATCCGCCAACTTCTGCGGTTGCATTTACACCTTCTGTAGTAGTTGCTTTTCCAACTAGCGTTAATCCGCCCCAATCTCCTGGTTGTGCATCTTCAGAAGAAATCACCACTGGGTTTGTCGGAGTTCCCTGAATATCTATTTCCCCACCTTGTAGAACGGCTATGTATACACCTGTTCCTCCATTTCTAGCACTGATTTTTGTTCCTGCTGGGATGGTTAATTTTCCTCCATCTTTCACGATCAAGGAAGAAGTTAGCTCATAAGATACAGATGCATTTAAACTAAGTTCACCCTCAACAATACCTTGTAATACTGTAGCTTCAACAGATCCTCTATTATTTATCCAGTTAAAAAGAGCAATATCTACGCTTGCAACATCTGTATAAGATTTTCCCGGATCGGCTACCACATCTTCAATAAGAATATTTGCAATTGGCCCATTATCTTTCATGTCTATAGATGTATCGTATCCTGTTAATGACAATCCTGAAATAGTAGCTCCAGATTCTTTTTTGAACTGTAATGCAGTTCCACCTTTAGAAGACACGGCCGTTAAGTTGATAATCTTAGGATTGTTGTTTAAACCATCTGCCTCTACAGCTGTAGAAAAACCAGCTTTAGTATGTAATACGTATGCGTTGGTAACAGTTCCGTTCCAGCCTTCTGTCCAGTCGATAGCATCATCTTCATTATTTTCTAAATAGATGTTTTTAACAGAAACAGTTCCTCCAAAAAACTCAACTCCATCATCTGCACCATTAATTAAAGCGATGTTCTCTATGGTAGTTCCAGAACCAACAGAATATAAGGTTAATCCGTTGTATTGAGAATTTGCCTGTATCTGTGCCCCGGCACCTTCAATGATCATGTATCTAATAGACCCTGAATCATCTTGATCGTTATTACCTCCGTAAATAAATCCGCCAACTTCAGCAGTTGCGTCTACACCTTCAGTAGTTTTAGCATCTCCTAAGATCACCAAACCTCCCCAGTCTCCTGGACTTGAATTTTCAGAGGACATTCTAACTGGGTTGCTTTGAGTTCCCTGAACATCAATCTGTGCTCCTTTTTTTACTACGATATAGACTTCCTGACCAACATTCGCAGTGATCTTTGTTCCAGCAGGGATAGTTAATTTAGTTCCTGGTTCTACACTAAATGAACCTGTTAATTGGTAAGCTACATTTGGGTCTAAAGTTAAATTAGAAGTTAATGTTCCATTTAGATTATTATCAATTGGTGTTACCGGTGTTTCACCTTGTTCTCCGTTGTCGAAAAAGCCATCATCACTACTACAACTTCCCAAGAAAAGAGAAGAAAGAAGTGTTACTAATACTGCAATACTTTTAAAGCTTGTTTTCATTTTTTTAGATTTTAAAATTGGTTTATTCATAGTTTTCATTATTTAAAAATTATAATTTAAGCCTAGGCTTATTGTTGCCCCACGGGTGTAAGATCTCACGGTCTCTGTGGATTCTATTCCAGTGGTGCTTGGTCTAACATTTTGGGTTCTTTTTATTTCGGGGTTTAATAAGTTTTTTCCTGAAAGTCTTATTCCCCAGTGTTCGCCAAAATCTTTACTTATTACAGTATTTAGCGTTACAAATCCCTTTTCTATAATAGCATCGTTGTAAAAAGTTTCACTTTGAGTCTGGATTTCTGGTGCACCTAAAGCAAAGATCTTGTCTGAAGCATAATTGGCAGTTACAGTAGCCAAAAATGGGTTTGGAGAATTTGTTGAAAAATTAAGCGAACCATTAAAGATCCAATCAGAAGCTCCTTGAAGATCTGTTTCTGTTAAACCTTTATATCTAAAGGTTTTTAGAAAGACTCCTTGAGCATCTCTTAGTTCTTTTAAGTCTTGAGAGTGCCACATTCTTGAAGCATTCAAGTTGAGATCTAAATTGATCCCTGATTCGTCTTCTGCTTTAATCAGGTTTAATTTGGTTTCAACTTCCAATCCGTATATTTCAGCTTTTTCAGCAGAATTGAAGAAAGAAAAAACTCCCGCAGAACCACGATCCTGGACTTTATTTATAGGGTCTTCTATTTTTTTGTAAAAACCAGTAAGTGACACTAACTGATTTGCAGTAGGAAAGAATTCCCATTTAACATCAAAATTATAATTGGTAGAGGCTTCTAAATCTGGGTTTCCACGAGTTACTTGCCCAGTTGGAGATACATATTCAAACGGTGCGATTTCTTTAAATTCTGGTAAAGTAATGGTCTTACTAGCTGCAACTCTAAAATTATTGCGCTCGTTGGCAGCATATTTTAAGTTGATGCTTGGATAAAAATTGTTGTAAGATTTGTCTGAAATACCAAACCTTCCCGGGATGTTTCCAACATCATACTTTACATTTAGGTCATCTTTTTGATAACGCAGCCCAAGATTAAAATTGAATTTATTTAAATTGTAGTTTGCAGAAACAAAGCCTGCAGTAGATTCCAATGTTGCCAAATATCTGTCTGGAGCAAGAATATTTAAAGTAAGTGAACCGTTCTGAAGATTTTCTGGAGTGAAGACTCTAGATAAGTTGTCTATAGAAGTTGGATTAAGTGTATTTATGTTGCTTTCCTCTAAGCCCAAAAATTGAGATCCAAAATCACGTTCTTTATTTCTATAATTAGCACCGAAGCTAAGTCTTAAGCTTTTTTCTTCAGAATCTATTAATGTTAATTCATCTTTGATAAGTCCATTGAATTCCTGGTCATTGATTATTTGAGCAGATTTTCTTTGTTGAAATCCACCGGTTCTCCCCAATTGTACAAAGCCATCTCTAAAATTAACTTCATTCCGAATTCTGTTTGGTTCATCTGCATCTACAGTATTATAGCCAATGGCCCAATCCAATTCATTTTTTTTATTTATTTGATGATTCCCTGTTAGCTGATTCACCCATAATTGGGTTTGTTTGATATTTTGATCTCTAATAAACTGAGAGAGATCCTCTACTGGTTCTGTTTCTTCAAAAATGGTAGCTTCTCCATTTCTTCCACCTTCAAAAACTTCATCGGTTAATTTATTAATGAAAAGGCTGGTAAATTTTACTTCGTTATTCTCATTGAAATTATAAGAGGAACTAAGTAAGCCGGTAGTATTGATAGATTTCGAAAACGTTTCAACATCTGTAATAGAGTCATTTATAAAATTTGCTCTAAATTCTCTAAACTCTCCTTGTCTATGTTCAAAAGAAATATCCTGTGAACCAGTAAATAATACTTTAAGCTTTTCACCAAATTTCTTCCCTGCAGTTAAGGTGTATTTATAATCAAGAGGAAGTTCTGCCTGTTGCGTATTCCAGGTTTGTTGTGTTAATGCTTCCCGTGTTCTAAGGTCTCTGGAATAGAATCCAAAAGTCACATTTTCTGAATTTGGTGATGTTTTGAAATTATCTCCAACGCCATTTCTTATAGCATTGGTGTTAAAACCTACTTTTACGCCAGCTGCTAATTCCTGGGTCCCAAGTAGTTCCCTAGTGCTAATATCTATAGTTCCCGAAGCTTGATCTGCCGAATTTTGAGCTGAATATGTTTTGCTAATGCTCACATTTTGAAGAATGTTGGTAGAATACAATTCCAGATCTATATTCTTGCGCTCAACATCATCTGATGGGACTGGCAAACCGTTCATGGTGGTGTTTAAATAACGATCTCCAAGGCCTCGCACAAAAATATCTCCTGAAGCCTCACTACTGCTTACTCCAGAAATCTTTGTAGTAGCAGTAGCAGCATCAGAAACTCCCATTTTGGCTAATTCTTGGGCACCTATACTTTCTTTAATTTCTATTGCCTTTTTTTGTTCTATTAAAAGAGCAACTTGAGAATCCCTTCTTGCAACAGTTTTAATAACAACTTCATCTAGAGAAGCAGCATTAGAACCTAGTGCGGTGTTTATTTCTGTAACTTTTCCGGCAACCACTGTTACATTTGGAACTTCCAAAGTTTCGTATCCCACAAAGCTAAAAATTACGGTATAAGTCCCTGGAGTCAAATTTTCAATAGCATATAATCCATCTATATCTGTGGTGGTGCCTATAGAAGTGCCTTTAATTATTACATTTGCAAAAGGCAGTGTTTCGCCGCTTATTTCCTTATCCATAAGCTTGCCCGCAATGGTGCCTTTAGTAGTTTCCTGAGCGTAAGAAATGCTTATAAAAAATAGCGTTAACAGTAAAAAAATCTTCTTCATTATTTTGTTTTTATCGACAGGACAAATTAACGAAGAGAACTCTTGAAGTAGCTTAACTTAACTTTACGCTTAGGTTAATTGGGACTATTCTAATGTTATGAAATGGTTTCGAGATCTAGAAGGTTTTTGGTGATTGGTAATAATGAGATAACAAAATCTCTTAATTTTCTTTGGTTGACACCCTTTTCGGGGATTACAAAGGATCTTCTGTGTTAAGTAAGTGTTACCAAGTCTAGACGCTTTAAGATACTTCAGTTTTAATTTTATCTTTACATAGATTTAATTGCAATAAATTAATCTGATTTATATGAAGAAAAACAATATTACAATCCTCTTAGTAGATGATGAACCGGATATCCTAGAAATAGTAGGTTATAACCTTTCTGCGGAAGGCTATAACGTAATTACTGCTGAAAACGGATTAGAAGCATTGAAAATCGCGAAGAAAAAAAAGCCGCAACTTATTATTCTAGATGTAATGATGCCGGAAATGGATGGGATTGAAACTTGTGAACAAATAAGAAAGATCCCAGAATTGGAAGACACCATGATCACATTTTTAACTGCTAGGGGAGAAGACTATTCTCAAATGGCAGGTTTTGATGCCGGAGCGGACGACTATATAACCAAACCAATTAAGCCGAAGGTTTTGGTTAGTAAAGTAAATGCATTATTAAGAAGGTTTCGTGAGAATGAAACTGCTTCTAACATACTTCAAGTTGGAAATTTAATCATCAACAGGGACGAGTATAAAATCATCAATAACGACGAGGAAATTATATTGCCAAGAAAAGAATTTGAATTACTTTCACTACTAGCCTCTAAACCTGGGAAAGTCTTCAAAAGAGAAGAGATCCTAGATAGTGTTTGGGGGAATGAAGTAGTTGTTGGAGGTAGAACCATAGATGTCCACATCAGGAAACTGCGAGAGAAAATTGGGGACGACAGTTTTAAGACTGTAAAAGGAGTAGGTTATAAGTTTGTTATTTAATGGCTAAAAATTTCAGAAAATCATATAAATTTTCACTTAAGACTTCGTTATTTATTTCAGTGTTCCTAACCTTAGTCGTGAGTATATTTTCATTATTAACTTCAGTGTTTCAGCTTTTTCCGGTAATTGGTTTTTTTCTTGTTAGTTATTTGATTTCTTTCATAATCATCCAATATAGGGTAGAGCATTTTATTTACAAGAGAATCAAGAATATTTACGATAATGTTACACTTTTGGATGCCAGCACTTTAAATCCAAGTCAGATCACCACAGATATGGCAACGCTTACCAAAGAAGTAGAAAGATTTGCCAAAGGTAAAAAGTTAGAGATTGAAACTTTACAGGTTAGAGAGACCTATAGAAAAGAGTTTATGGGCAATGTTTCTCATGAACTTAAAACTCCGCTATTTACTGTTCAAGGCTACATTCTTACTTTGCTGGATGGCGCGATGAAGGATAAAGCAGTGCGCAAAAAATATCTTCAAAGGGCAAGTAAAGGAGTAGAACGACTCGTTTATATTGTGAAGGATCTGGATATGATCACAAAATTAGAAGCCGGTGACCTTCATTTAAATAAGGAGAATTTTGATGTTGTTGAATTAATCCAGAATGTCTTTGATCTTTTAGAGATGAAAGCTGCTAAAAAGAACATCTCTCTTGCTTTCGATTTACTCTATAAGGAGCCTATAATGGTAAATGCCGATATGGATAGAATGCAGCAAGTGATCTCTAATTTGGTTGTGAACTCTATTAAATACGGCAAAAAGGGAGGGACTACCGAAATTAGTATCGAGAACTTAATTAAGAATAAAGTGATAATTAGGGTTTCAGACAATGGAGAAGGAATAGAGAAAGCTAATATTCCACGTCTTTTCGAACGTTTTTTCAGAGTAGATAAAAGCGGATCTAGAAAAGAAGGCGGTTCAGGCTTGGGTCTTTCTATAGTAAAGCATATTCTGGAAGCACATAATGAGAAGATCTATGTAGAAAGTGTGTATGGGGTAGGTAGTGAATTCTCATTCACTCTGGAAAAGAGCAAAAACAGAACTAAAACTGGTCGTAAGAAAATCAAACCTTAATCCTGTAGTGTTTTTTAGATTTTCTAATTTCTTAAGAGAGAACTTGTTTTGATCACAACTTGCAACCAAAGCATTTTCAGAAAGTTTTTTCGCTAAGTATTCCTGTTCTGGTTGTCCTGGAGTGGGAATTAAAAATGCTTTTTTCTCCAGTTTTGCAATATCCATAATGCTTGTATAGCCAGATCTGCAAATTATATGTTCGCTACCATTTAAAGCTTCTTCCAATTCTTTTCCAAGCAGATAGTTATAAATCCTAATATTCCCCATTGTTTCAGTTTTTGATTCCTTTTCCAATACTCCTCTAATAAATAAAATAGGAGAAGAATGATCTTTGAATTCCTTGAGAAGTAACTTTTCTAAAATTCCTCGCTGAGGTTCTGGCCCTGATAGTACGATGGCATATTTGTATTTAATAGGAAGTTGCAGTTTCGAAAATCTGCTTAATGGGCCAATATATTTTACTGGAAATGGTGTTTTAACTAAATGGCCCATTTCCCCGCTTAAATTAGGTGTGTTTTCAAAATCTGGCACCCAGCATTCTGTGAATTTTGAAATCAATTTTTGCTGAAGTTTACTGCTGAAAAAGGTTGAAGAACCAGAAAGCACCTTCAACTGATGAGTTATAAATACAGAAGGAATTTTTTTGTGTCTCACTCCCCATCTATTGTCAGATATTATTCCGGAGATATTTTGAGATCGAACCAATTCTTCGGTTACTTTTTTCTCCTTCTTAATTGCAGCTATTATTTTTGGAGTTTGAAGGAGTAGCTTCCACTTAAAAAAAACTTCCTTCTTTGAATAACTGATATCATATTCTGGTAAAATATGATATTCTAAATCTGGAAATTCCTTCTGAAGTAATTTTAGTGCAGCTCCATCTGAGGCGATTACGGGCTCAAAATTTTGACGAATTAGTTCGTTGATTATTGGGATGCCTCTAGTAGCATGGCCTAAACCCCAATTTAAGGGAGCAACTAAAATCCTTTTTTTCAGCATTTACAAATATAAGTAACCCAATAATTAAAGAGTTGTAAATTAAATTGATTATCGATTTTTACAAGATATAAGAAATAACATATCTATTTGTCATCCCGACGTGTGGAGGGATCTCTTTTGAACCTTAATCCTACTTTATTGAGATTCTTCAATCCGCTACGCTGCTTTCAGAATGACAAGTGAAAGTAATTGTCAGGCTGAGCCTCTCGAAGCCTCTCAAGTATTATATCATACTTCGGCAAGCTTAGTCTCAACGTCTTGTCATCCCGACGGTAGGAGGGATCTCTTTCGAACCTTAATTCTATTTCATTGAGATTCTTCAATCCGCTACGCTACTTTCAGAATGACAAGTGAAAGTAATTGTCAGGCTGAGGTCGAAGCCTCTTAGGTATTATATCATACTTCGGCAAGCTTAGTCTCAACGTCTTGTCATCCCGACGATAGGAGGGATCTCTTTTGAACCTTAATCCTACTTTATTGAGATTCTTCAATCCGCTACGCTACTTTTAGAATGACAAGTGAAAGTAATTGTTAGGCTGAGCCTCTCGAAGCCTCTTAAGTATTATATCATACTTCGGCAAGCTTAGTCTCAACGTCTTGTCATCCCGACGATAGGAGGGATCTCTTTTGAACCTTAATCCTACTTTATTGAGATTCTTCAATCCGCTACGCTACTTTCAGGATGACAAGTGATAGTAATTGTTAGGTTGAGACCCGTGATGAAAAAATTATTTAGCGTATGATATTGACGTATGATGGTTCTCAGCAGATTTATTGTTTTAAGAACTTCTTTTTTGCAGTGTAGTGCTTCCCCAGCGTAAAATTTTCGAAGCCTTGGAGAAAATTTAGCTGGGGAAGTACGGTTCCAATTATGCGGTAGCATAATTGGAAACACCTACAAAAAAGTGTCCTTTTTTTGGTTCGTTTTGATTGCTTCCGACGAGTGAAGCGAGAGGAAAGCATAGCAAAAAAATGAACAATCTTAAAAATTAAACAAATCATTACCGACTAAAAGGAGTGTTTTCCAAAATCTTGAAATCACCTCAATGATAACAAAAAGCGTATTAAAAACTTGCAAAGAATTAGGCGCTTCAATTATCTATAAATCAGAAACTTATATAATAAGTCAATGGTAGACCCGTAATAAAAAAATTATCGAGCGTAGGAAATTGACGTATGAAAGATGCTGAAACGAGTTCAGCATGACGGAAGTTAAAAACAGTATCGTCACCCTGTCCCGATACTTCGGGAGTTCAGGGTCTCTTATTCGGAGTAACTTTGAAAATACGTCAATGGTAGCTTGTCGAAGTTTGGTATAAACATAGAATGGCAATTGGAACAGAATCACAAAAACCATCTGGTATGAATAATTGAAAACTACTCAATGGAACAAAAATGAACAACCAGAATTTAAATACCGAAAATTCAGAAAATGCCTTAGATACAAATAATGCCTGTCTAAGCTATTTTAGCTAATTTTGCCAAAATATTTAACATCACGTGGGCAGCAAGAATAAACTCAAAAGATTTAGGGAAAATGAAAGTTTTGACAATGTAGTTCAGCCTTCCCGAGAAGAAATAGTAGATAATAATTATCCGCTAAAAGGGAATTGGAACGAACAATTCTTTAAAAATAACAACCCAATCGTTCTAGAACTAGGATGCGGAAAAGGAGAGTATAGCGTTGCTATGGCCCAAGCAAATCCAGATAAGAACTTTATTGGGGTAGATATAAAGGGGGCTCGTTTTTGGAGAGGAGCAAAGACCGCTGTGGAAGAGGAGATGCTTAATGTTGGCTTCATGAGAACCCAAATTGAATTGATAGACCTTATTTTTGCAGAAAACGAAGTAGATGAGATCTGGATCACCTTTCCAGATCCTCAGATAAAATACAAGCGTACCAAGCATAGATTAACAAATTCAGACTTCCTTAAAAAATACAAGCACATCTTAAAGCCAGCGGGCTTGGTAAACCTAAAGACCGATAGCGAATTTATGCATGGATATACATTGGGCTTGCTTCATGGCGAGGGTCATGAAATTTTGCACGCTAACCATGATGTCTATAAAAATGTGTACTCTCCAAAAGAAGTGGTAGGGATACAAACTTTCTATGAAAAACAGTACCTTGAGCAAGGAAAGCCAATTACCTATATTCAATTTAAGATAAAATAGAAATTTGGAGGAATCAAAAATTTTCCTGATCACATATTTTGCTGCTCTTTTAGGAGTAGTGCCCCCGGGATTAGTAAACATGACAGTTGCCAAAACTTGCGTAGAGTATGGTAAGAAAAATGGAATTTATGTTGCAATTGGTGCCTCTATAATTGTCATTTTTCAGGCCTTGGTTGCTATTCTTTTAGCCAAGTATATTTTCGACAATCCATTTGTTCGCAATATTCTTCTTAGAACGGGGCTTGTTATATTCATATTTCTAATGATTTATTTCTATTTGAAAGCAAGAAGTGATTCTCACATGAAATCACATTCTAAAAAGGCAAACTCCAACAGTATGTTTAAAGGAATGTTGGTGGCGGTTTTAAATGTGTTTCCAATTCCCTTTTTTGTTGCCATTGCAGCCGCTTTAAATGTGAGCGGAGAGGTTAATTATCATTGGTCATATATATTGGTTTTTGTTCTTGCTGCTTCCTTAGGAAGCTTTACTACCTTATATTTCTATGTTTTTTCTTTTTGGAAAATTGAAGATAAGACCGAAGTCTTTGCCAAATATTCCAATTATTTTATGGCAGCTTTAATGCTTGTCTTGGTAATAATAACACTAATCAGGATCTTCTATTATTAACATGGCCGAAGAACCCAATTTTTTTGAGCGAGTTTATGAAGTGGTGAAACTTATCCCTTTAGGTAGAGTTTCATCCTATGGCGCTATAGCCAGATATTTAGGTGCTGCTAGAAGTGCCAGAATGGTAGGTTGGGCAATGAACAAGGCACATGACCTGGAAGAGGTGCCTGCTCAAAGAGTTGTAAATAGATTGGGATTACTCACAGGAAAACATCATTTTGGAGGGTCTAATGCAATGCAGCAATTATTGGAAAGTGAAGGCATAGTAATTAAAGGAAACCAAATTCAAAATTTCGAAAAAGTGTTTTGGGATCCAAATAAGGAATTGCAAAGACCGCTTTAAAACACTTAAAACAGTATCTATAATTTTCGCTTATTCTATAATCAATCAATTATAGCGGAATACTTCGTTTTCTTGGGGAAAGCCTTTATATTTGCATTTTAGAATCAATCTATATAAGAGGTTGAAAATGAAATAAATTCAGATGAAATTAGAGAGAAAAGATATAATAGCAGCTCTTGAAACGATTTCACTTTCCGGAGAGGGAAGTAATATGGTGGAAAGCGGTGCCGTAAAAAATGTAATGACCTTTGGAGACGAGGTAGTGGTGGATTTGTTGATGACCACTCCTGCAATGCATATTAAAAAGAGGGCAGAAGCAGATATAATTAAAGTTATTCAAGAAAAGATCTTCGATAAAGCTATCGTAAAGGTTAATATTAAAGTTGAAGCACCAGAAAAACCTACTATTAAAGGAAAATCTATTCCTGGAATCAAAAATATTATTGCTGTTGCCTCTGGAAAAGGTGGAGTTGGAAAATCTACAGTTACTGC
Organism: Gillisia hiemivivida; assembly: GCF_007997295.1. Classification (GTDB taxonomy): domain Bacteria; phylum Bacteroidota; class Bacteroidia; order Flavobacteriales; family Flavobacteriaceae; genus Gillisia; species Gillisia hiemivivida. The sequence goes on from NZ_VORY01000008.1 coordinate 25,113, forward strand.
TAACCTAGCAGTTTCTTTAGCTAAAATGGGATTTAAAGTAGGTTTATTAGATGCCGATATTTATGGACCTTCTATGCCAATGATGTTAGATGTTCAAACTGAAAGACCTTTATCTATAAACGTAGATGGAAAGTCTAAGATGAAACCAGTAGAAAGCTACGGAGTTAAATTATTATCTATAGGATTCTTTACAAAACCAGATCAGGCGGTAGTATGGAGAGGCCCTATGGCAGCAAAAGCACTCAATCAGATGATCTTTGATGCAGCTTGGGGAGAATTAGATTTTATGCTGATAGATCTTCCTCCAGGAACAGGAGATATTCACTTATCCATCATGCAATCACTTCCTATTACAGGAGCAGTTATAGTGAGTACTCCGCAAAATGTGGCACTTGCCGATGCTAAAAAAGGAGTGGCAATGTTTCAACAAGAAAGCATCAACGTTCCAGTATTAGGAATTATAGAAAACATGGCTTATTTCACTCCCGATGAGTTGCCGGAGAATAAATATTATATTTTCGGCAAAGAAGGAGCAAGAAATCTTGCAACCGATCTTGGAGTTCCGTTTTTAGGGGAGCTACCATTGGTGCAAAGCATACGTGAAGCTGGAGATCTAGGAAGACCTGCAGCTTTACAAACCGGAACAGCTTTGGAAAGTTCTTTTGAAGAATTAACCAGAAATATTGTTCAGGAAACTGTAAATAGAAATACAAGCATTCCTCCAACCGAAGCGATTAAAATAACTACAATGGCTGGATGTAGTGCTGTTAAAGGAAAATAAATGACGACTGAAGAAATTAGAATTAATGTTGAAAAAGCCCTGCAAGAAATCAGACCTTTTTTGCAAAGCGACGGAGGAGATATTTCTTTAATATCTATTGAAGAGGATCGCCTGGTAAAAGTTCAGTTGGAAGGGGCTTGTGTTGGTTGTCACGTTAACCAGATGACATTGAAATCTGGTGTGGAAATGACCATTAAAAAATATGCGCCACAAATAGAAGAAGTGGTAAATATTGAAAGGTGAGCTGGATTTTAGCTACTTATCTTTTATTGCAAATTGAAAAAGAATGATCAAAACAGATATTATTATAGTCGGTGCCGGACCCACAGGTTTGTTTACCGTTTTTGAAGCCGGATTGCTTAAACTTAAATGTCATTTAATAGATGCATTACCAATTCCAGGAGGGCAATGTGCCGAGATCTATCCAAAAAAGCCAATTTATGATATTCCCGGATTTCCGGAAGTGTTGGCAGGAGATCTGGTAACTAACCTTTTGGAGCAAATAAAACCTTTTAGTCCTGGATTCACTTTAGGAGATAGGGCAGAAACCTTGGATAAATTAGAAGACGGAACGTTTTTGGTTACTTCCTCCAGAGGGGTTAAGCATAATGCACCAGTTGTTGTAATTGCAGGTGGCTTAGGAAGTTTCGAGCCTAGAAAACCGCCTATCCCTTCAATAACTAATTTTGAAGATAAAGGAGTTTCCTATATTATTAGAGATCCTGAAGTTTATAGAGATAAATCTGTAGTAATTGCCGGTGGAGGAGATTCAGCTTTAGACTGGTCAATTTTTCTTTCCAATATTGCAAAGGAAGTTTCATTAGTTCATAGAAGGAAAGATTTTAGAGGAGCTTTGGATTCCGTAGAAAAAGTAGAAGAATTATCTAAGATCGGGAAGATCAACTTGATCACCGATGCTGAAGTTGTAGATCTTAAAGGAGAAAACCACCTAGAGGCTGTAGTGATTAGACACAAGGATAATGTGGAAGAGGAAGAAGTAAAACCTACAGATCATTTTATTCCATTATTCGGTCTTTCTCCAAAATTAGGTCCAATAGGCGATTGGGGATTAGAAATTGAAAAAAATGCTATCAAGGTTGATAATACGTACGATTATCAAACCAATATACCTGGAGTTTACGCCATTGGAGATGTAAATACCTATCCGGGGAAATTAAAACTTATACTTTGTGGCTTTCATGAAGCTGCTATAATGTGTCAAAGTGCGTATCAAAGAATTAACCCAGATAAGAAGTATGTTATGAAATATACTACTGTAAGTGGAGTAAATGGTTTTGATGGTTCAAAAAAAGAAGCTAAACGAGAAGTCGTTAAAAGTATAAATTAAGGATTCCATTTTTTTCTGAGATATGTCTGATATTAAAATTACCATAATAGATAGAGAAGGTGAAGCTCATAATGTTGATGCACCCACAGATATGAATATGAACCTGATGGAGATAGTGCGTATGCATGAATTGGCTCCAGAAGGCACTATTGGTATATGTGGCGGAATGGCTATGTGTGCATCTTGTCAATGTTATGTTTTAAGTCATGAACATCTAATGCCAGAGAAGAGTTATGAAGAAGAAGATATGCTAGATCAGGCATTTTTTGTTAAAGACAATAGTAGATTAGGTTGCCAGATACATATAACCCCAGAACTAGAAGGACTAGAAGTTAAACTAGCACCGCATTCAACGTAAATATCTTAATGTTTTACGCTAAGCACTAATTCTAATTTTATTATATCTTGCAGTTAATGGATATAATAAACGAAATGAGAACAGTTTTAATTGGCCTGCTCCTAACTGCTTGTTTTACTCTACAGGGGCAAGAAATAGCTCCCTACTTCACCAATTATTTAAAAACCGATTATAAAGGGGAGAATTCTAATTGGGATATTACTCAGCATCCAGATGGGACGGTATATGTTGCTAATAATAAAAATCTCCTAGCTTTTAACGGAGATTTTTGGGCTAAGTATACTTTGCCTTCCAAAGGAATAATAAGATCTGTAAGCGTTATAAACGATACTTTATATTCGGGTTCTTATCATCAATTTGGCTATTGGATTAAAAATGATAAGAATGAATTAGAATACAATTCCATAAGTGATTCCATCGACCAAAAAAATTTCAATAATGATGAAATCTGGAAAATAATTTCGTTTGGTGAGGAAATTTTGTTTCAGTCCTTCAATAAGGTTTACAGGTTTAATACAAAAACCAAGAAAATTAAAGTACTTCCTTTTGGAAATATTTCAGCGGTATATACTTATCTAATTCATAATAAATTATATGTAGGCACCAAAAATAATGGGATTTACCAAATAGAGAATGATAGTGTTTCCCCATTAAATTGGAGTAAACCGCTAAATAATTATACCATCCAAAGTATTGTTGATTATAAAGGTGGATTATTGATAGCAACCCAAATTAATGGTCTTTATTATTACAATGATTTTGTATTAAAGAAATGGTCTTTTTCTTCTTTTGATGAAATAAAATATCCTGAAATCAATAATTTAAAAATAGTGAATAACCTTGTATGTGTTGGCACCATTAACAATGGACTCATGGTCTATAACTCTGAAGGTCTACTCAAATATGTTTATAATAAGAAAAATGGACTAGCCAACAATACTGTTTTAAGGCAATTTTTAGATGATCAAAATAATTTATGGCTAGCACTGGATAACGGCTTATCTAAAATATTCCTTACTAAAAGCGTGTATGCTTATAATGATAAATCCGGTCTATTAGGAACTGTATATAGTATAATAGACCAAGGTGAAAATCTTCTAGTTGGTTCTAACCATGGTGTTTTCTCTTTATTGGGTACTCAACTGGAGTTTTTAGAAGCTTCAAATGGTCAAGTATGGAATCTAACTAAAGTAGGTGATGAAGTTATCTGTGGACATAACAATGGCACCTACAGTATTACAAATAAGGAATTCAAACTTATAAGCACTGCAACCGGTGGTATGGATTTCGTTAATATTTCTGGGACAAAATATTATTTGCAACCCAACTATAATGGGATTACCAGATATCATAAAATAAAAGGAGTCTGGGAATCATTTAGATTTAAAGAATTAGACTTCCCCGTTAGAGGTATATATTTTGATCAAGACCAAAATTTGTGGGTTGATGCTGCACATAAAGGAGTGTTTAAATATAAAATTTCTGATGACTTTAAGGAATTAAAACTTCTAAAAAGTTTTAATGGTTCTAATGTCCCATACGAAATGTTTGCTCTTGGCTCACAAATATTTCTGACAAGAAAGAATAAAATCTATAGGTATGATCCAATTCATGATATTTTAGTTAGGGATTCCATATTAGAAAAAAGAATATACCCATTTACTAGTATATCAGGTATTAATAAAGAATTACTGGTAATTAAAAACGCAAATTCGCTCAGAATTACTTCCCAAGCAGGTGATAATTTATATAATTTTAATGAGGAGCTAATTAATAGTAGGATCGTTAAGAGTGCTCCTAGCGCTAAAAAAATAGATAAGTCGTTGTTTTTATTTTTAGATGATGGTTTTTTAAAAGTTAAGCCTTCTAAATCTCAGAAAAACATAGACTCAGCAAACGTGTCTTTGGAAATGGTTAAAGTAAATGGTAATTCGGTACCACTTAATGCTTCTATAGATATTCCATTCAAGAAGAATACCCTTAGTTTGAAGTTTTCCAGCCATGCTCCAGGAGCTTTGTCGTTACCTCTTTATTCCTACAAGTTGGAGGGTTATGATAAAAAATGGTCTACACCTAATATCACCTCACATGTGGCTTATCAAAATCTACAACCTGGAGATTATGAATTTAAGGTAAGAAACATTAGTGTAGATGAAAATCTTGAAAGAACACTGTTTTCGTTTAGTGTTCTCCAACCGTGGTATTTTAACATTTGGGCTTGGATTGGCTATATGATTCTTTTAATCTTTGTTCTGTTTCTGGTTCATTACTATAACAAGAGGAAGTTTAAAAGAAAAAAAAAGTCACTGGAAAGGGAACTCCATTATAAGCAAAAACTCATATTACAAAAGCAAAATTTCGAGACCAACAACAAAATAACCCTATTAGAACAAGAAAAATTAAAAACCCAACTGAAGTCTAAAAGTAAAGAGCTGGCCTCCTATGCAGCCTTAATGGCAAAAAAAGAGGATATGGTGAATGAAATAGAAAAGGAAATATTAAAATCAAATATTAAAAAGGAAAATAAGAAACTCTATTCAAAACTTATGGATATTAAAGAGCAACAATCAAATTCTCAAAACGATTGGGCTCTTTTCGATAGAAATTTCAATGAAGTACATGATGATTTCTTTAAAAATTTACAGCAAAAATTTCCAGACCTTACCCCCAAGGATTTAAAAATGTGTGCCTACCTAATTATGAACCTAAGTTCCAAGGAAATTGCTCCTTTAGTTGGAATAACATATAGAAGTGTAGAATTACATAGGTACAGATTACGAAAGAAATTTAATCTTCCCAAAAATAAAAATCTAGTTAAATTTTTACACCAATTACTTTAGAGACCTACGAAAACGTTGTAATTATGCCCTATTTACCTCATCATTGCCACATCAAAAGACTATGTTGTTTTATTTTATACTTTATTTTAATTTCATAAAGTATTGTAAAACAAAGTTTTAGAACTATATTCAAACTTGATGTGTTTACTTATATTAAGTAAATATTAACAATGTGCGTTCTAGTATTAGCTTTGGTATAATTCCTTTCCTTTTTTAAGGGCTTAAGGAATGTTTAAACTCTAAACTTTAATTCTTCTAAAATAGTTGTGCTTATGAAAACAAAATTCACTCTATTATTTGTGTTATTCAATATATTCTATTTCCAGGCATTAGCTCAGGAACGAATTATTTCCGGAACAGTAACATCAGAGCCGGACGGGTTAACTCTCCCAGGCGTAAATGTTTTTGTTAAAGGTACTTCTAAAGGTACTATAACTGATTTTGATGGTAACTACTCTATTAGTGCAAATGACAATGACGCCCTAGTATTTAGTTTTTTGGGATTCGAAACCAACGAGGTAATTGTTGCTTCTCAAAATATCATAAATGTAATAATGAAAGAAAGCGCTTCTACTTTGGATGAAGTTGTGCTAATAGGTTACGGAACCCAGAAAAAGGCCGATCTCACAGGTGCTATTACTACTATAGAGTCTGAAGATATTACAAGAACACCTTCTGGTTCTGTGATGCAATCATTACAAGGTAAAGTGGCGGGTTTGCAAATAGTGAGTAGTGGTGCTCCAGGTACATCTCCTACAGTTAGAGTTCGTGGTCTTGGGTCCTACACCGGAGGAGGGGCTTCTAACCCGCTCTTCGTTGTAGATGGCACCTTTTACGATGACATTAACTTTTTAAACAGCGAGGATATTGAAACCATTTCAGTGCTTAAAGATGCATCAGCATCCGCCATTTATGGGGTAAGAGCTGCAAACGGTGTAGTTCTTATTCAAACTAAATCTGGAAGAAAGAATCAGAAACCTCAAATAACCTATAGCGGCTATCAAGGTTTTCAAATTCCTCAAAATGTTGTCAAATTATCGAATTCTGAACAATTTGCCACCTTAGCAAGAGAATCTGGTTCTGCTGCAGAAGCGAGTTTTATAGATAATGCTATTCAGCGCTATGGACGTAGTAGAATAAACCCCAATATACCTGATGTAAATACAGATTGGTACGATTTGATTTTACGTGACGCCCGTATACAAAATCACAGTTTAGGAGTTATAGGTGGGTCTGAAAACATCACCTATTCACTAGGAATAAGTCAATTTGAACAAGAAGGTATTCTTAAAATGAAAAATGACTATGAGCGATTTAATATAAGATCTAAAATAAATATTGATATAAGCGATCGACTAAAAGTAGGAGTTTCGTCACTTTTAAGCAATGCTACCAGATACCGTCCGGAAGATGGTGCTTTTAGTTCTGCATATTTTGCGGTGCCGACAATGCCAGTTCTAGACCCATCTAAAACGGACGCATTTCCCAGACCGTATGCCGATGCGCAAGACTTAGGGTACAGAGGGCCACAAAACCCGTTTCCTTTAATGGAGAATACCGAAAACAGGAATAAAATACGGAATACATTAATGACTTTTGATTTAAGCTATCAACTGATTCCGGATATGCTAACTATTAAAACAGCATACTCTCATAATTTTGAAACCATTGAAAGTAGAGACGTAAGACTTCCATTCTTTTTTGGTAATGGAAACGCTTTTAGGGAAAATGCAGAGTTAACTAAAAGAAATGAAACGTTTTCTGAGCAAACCTGGGACAACACCTTAACATATAATGATGATTTTGGAAAACATAATTTAACTGTTTTAGCAGGTACCTCTTTTAGAGATAGATCTTTTGAACAATTACGTGCAACAGGATTAAACTTCCCGAATGGTCCTGGAATTGGGGACGAATCTTACTTTCTGGATTTGGCAAAAACCATTGATTTGGATGGGGTTGGTGATGGTGGCGTGAGACAATATTTCTTCTCCTATTTTGGGCGGGTTGCTTATAACTTTGATGGTCGTTACCTACTGTATGGAACTTTTCGGGCAGATGGAACAAGTAAATATCAGGAAAAATGGGGCTATTTCCCTACTGTTGGTGTCGGTTGGGTAATTTCACAAGAAGATTTCTGGGGAGCGAATAATCCGGTAAGTTTCCTGAAATTAAGGGCTAGTTGGGGTGAATTGGGAAATGCAAATGTAGCTGCAAGTACCGGAGGTATTACTTCAACAGAGGTTGATGCCGCTTTTGGTGATATCCGATTTCCAGGTTTGGTTACCAGTAGTGATTTTGAATCTTTAAAATGGGAGGTAACTGCTGAAACAAACGTTGGAATCACCGCAACTTTATTCGATAATCACTTATCTATTGAGTCCGATTATTTTACCAGAGAAACAACAGATGCCATAATTCCGGTTTCAAGACTTTTAGTGCCAGGATCAACCAGGCAGAATATTGGAAGAATTAAAAACTCCGGATTTGAGATTGCGTTAAATTGGAATAAAAGTGTGTCTGAAGATTTTAGTTATAATATAGGTGCAAACTTTTCAACCTTAGAAAATGAAATATTAGACTTAGCAGGACAAGAAAATTTAACCACTGGAGGAGATGTGGCACAGCGATCTGTAGTTGGAGGTGCTATAAACTCTTTCTTCGGGCTTGAGGTTGCTGGTGTATATCAAACTCCTGAAGAAATTCAAGCAGATCCTGCAGCACAAGCAGCTCTAGAAGATGGACTAGTAGTGTTACCGGGTGATTTTAGATTTGTAGATCATAACGGAGACGGGATGATTGATGCACAAGACAGAGTGGATTTAGGATCCTTTTTGCCAAGCTATACATTTGGTTTTAATCTGGGGCTTAACTATAAGGCCTGGGATTTTTCTTTAAATGTAATTGGGCAAGGAGGCAATGTAATAGCAAATATCAAACGTTTTGCAATACGACAAACGTCCGATCCTAATATTGATAGGGAATTTTTCATTAACCGTTGGAATGGTCCTGGCACTTCAGATTCCTATCCCTCTGCAAGAGGTATTAGAAACCCATGGAGCAATCAATTTCTTAATAGCTTTTTTGTTGAAGATGGGGATTTTGTTCGATTACAAAATGTCACATTGGGGTATACATTGCCACAGTTAAAAGGAAAATTCAATCCTGACATTAGGTTTTATTTAACTGCCGAGAGGCCATTAACTATATTTGATTACAATGGGTTCACACCAGAGGTCCCAGATGGACGAGATAATCAAACCTATCCTATCCCAGGTGTATATACATTCGGCATAAATATTAAAATTTAAAAAAAATAGCTATGATATATGTAAAAACAAAACAATTGCCTTTGCTTCTAGTAGTATTAGGCATGCTGCTAACAGGCTGTTCAAATGAATTAGACCAACCGGAACTTAATAATAATTTTGCAGGTGGGACGGATTTTTCGAAAACCGGCGATATGATTTTTTCACTCATCGGTGTCTATCAATCCGTTGGTGCCAGGGGGTGGGAGCAACCTTTAGTTGTTTCTACCAGAGGTGATGATGTTAATGCTGCCGGGGATCAACAAGGTCTTAAAAATCAAGATCGTTATATATATGACAATTCTTTTTTTGGTTCAAGAACCTTATGGGAAACCTATTATGGTGATATTATTGGCGCCCACACGGGTATAGAACAAATTGAAAGATTCATGGAATTTGCAGATGAAGATGGTGTAGCCTTGGGAAATCAGTATATCGCTGAGGCTAAAGTCCTAAGGGCTATATTGCTTTTCCAACTGTCGCAAGTTTATGGCGCAGTATTTATTCCAGAATCCTCTGATCTTGATGATTTTGCAAATGTAACTTCAGTACCTACAAAAGATGAGGTGATGCAGCATCTTTCAGATCAGATGGATGAAGCCATTCCATTTTTGTTGGATATGCGACCTAACGAACGTACAGATTTACCAGGAGGCGTAACTAAATATACGGCTTTACATATTAAGGCTTTAGCGAATCAGGAACTAAAAAATTATCAGGCAGTAGCAGATGCTACGGGACAAATTATAAGTTCTGGTAAGTTCAGTCTTTTTCCTGATTTTTATGAACTTTTTAAAACTCCCGGAAAGTTAAGTAATGAAAGTCTGTATGAATTTCAATATTCCGATTTTGGTGCAGGTACAGGTACCAGAGTAGGCCATCTTTATGCGCCTTATGGTCCGAATGGTTGGACACCCGCTGTTGTTGGTGCTAGTGCTGGATGGGGCTTTTTTGAGCCTAGTTTGAAATATGTTAAGTTTATGTTGAATAGGGGAGAAAATAGTCGTTTGGAAACTTCGGTGTTGTTTACTCAAAATGGTATTGATAGCATTATATCTACAACATCTTTTACAGCAGCAACACTGCCAGCTTTTGTATCTTCTACCACCCGAGATGGAGATATTCTTAGAGATAATGCAAGGCATATCTTTTCCAGCGGGAAACATTATTTACCAAGTAACCAATTAATTCCTGGGCGAAATGATTATGGTAGTAATAAAAATTATATTGTTTATCGTTATGCCGAAACACTTTTAATGTATACCGAATCATTATTGCAAGGGGCTTCAAACTCTGCCATGAGTGCAGATCAGGCGGTAAATTTGGTTAGGGAGAGAGCAGGCCTAACTCCATTAAGCGGTGTGACTTTAAATCAACTTGTAGATGAAAAATATGCTGAATTTGCTATGGAGTGGGGTAAACGATTTTTTGATATGGTTAGACTGGAAAGATATGGAGAACTGAGTTATGAAGGAAGAACTTTTACAGCAGATAAAGCTTTTGTAACATATCATCAAGATCAAAAAGATGAATTCCCAATATTAGATGGGGTATCGAATTAATACTAACGAAAAAACAAAAAAAATGAAAAACATAGATAAACTTTTTATAGGGTTATTTTCTATATTACTAATGTTTTCTTCATGTAGTGATGGAATTGATCCAATAACAGCAGTAGATCCGGGGCCAGATGCTGGTAGCCCTGTAATCAATATTATGTATCCTGCTGAAGGAACCGCAATTCAGGTTCCTGAGGCGGTAGCTACCATCGACATTAGACTTGAAGTTGTGGATGATATTGAAGTAGAAAAAATTGAAGTATTGGTGAATGGAATCCAAGTAGCAATGTTTGATGAATTTACCGATTACCGAATTGTAAAGAGAACAGTAACTTTTGATAATGTTACCAATGGGGAACACATACTTACTGTGAGAGCTACAGATATTTCAGGAAATGTTACAACCAAAGAGGTGAATTTTAGTAAAGAACCCCCTTATTCTCCTAAATTTGCCGGAGAGTTTTTCTATATGCCTTATGATGGGGATTTTATGGAATTGGTAAATATTTATACAGCCGACGAGATTGGAAACCCGGCTATTTCTACAGCTTCCTTCCTTGGAACAGGAGCATACAGTGGTGTGGCCGATTCTTATATAACCGTCCCTCTTGATGAGGAAGACCTGGGAAGTGATTTCAGTGCTGCATTTTGGTATAAATTAAGTGCTGATGCAAATCGTGCCGGGATCCTGGTAGCGGGGGCTAATGCCGATGATCGTAATCAGGGCTTCCGTCTTTTCAGGGAAGGATCTGCAACTTCACAAACAATTAAACTGAATGTGGGCACCGGAGGTGGTGATAGTTGGAATGATGGTGGTAGCATTGATGTAACGGGAGATTGGGTTCACATTGCTTTTAGTGTTACCGCTTCTGAAACTGTTTTATACGTAAACGGAATGCCTTTGCGCACTGCAACAATCCCCGGAGCTATAGACTGGACCGGGGTAGAGAAAATCACTATAGGGGCAGGTGGGGAGACCTTTAGCTACTGGGATCACAAATCAGATACCAACAGCCTTGTAGATGAATTAAGACTTTTCAATACAGCTTTATCCCAAAGTGATATTCAAAATTTAATTAATGCCTCTGCTGTAACATTGTATATGCCATTCGACGGACAATACAAGGATATGGTAGGAAACCGTGAGGTTACAGTAGTTGGAACTCCAGGCTTTGCGGGAGAAAGTGTAGAAGGTACTGATGCCTATGCGGGAGCTGCAAATTCGTATCTTACCCTTCCTTCAGAAGGTTTGTTAGGTGAGGATTTCAGTGCTACTTTCTGGTACAAAGTGAATGCCAGTCCTGATAGAGCCGGTCTTATAACAATTGGTCCGGAGGATACAGAAAATGCGAGTTTTCCCGATGTTCAGAATAAAAGAACAAGTGGCTTCAGGCTTTTCCGCGAAGGAAATGCTACTGAACAACGTATAAAATTAAACGTTGGTTCAGGAACAAGCGATCACTGGAATGATGGCGGCGTTATTAATGTTGCTGAAGGAGACTGGGTGCACGTGGCGTTTACCATTTCTAGTTCTGAAACTGTTATCTATCTTAATGGAGATGCGGTGAACACAGGCGCATTGCCCAAAGCTATAGACTGGACCGGAACCGATCTGGTTTCCATTATGTCTGGTGCTCCAAGGTTTACCGAGTGGGGTCACTTGTCCGACACAAGTTTTATGGATGAATTGCGCTTTTACAATAAAGTGCTTACTCAGGATGAAATTCAGTCCGCAATGGCTGATTAGTTTATAATAGGCTCCGCCAAATCCCTACAAAAGCCGGAGCCTTTTTATAAATTTTAAACAGATCCCACTTAATGACCTGAAAGGCGATTCACGTTCAGGGAATAGGTCTGAAATTAAGCAACAAAAATATTTAATAGTCTGATATCTCTTAAATAGAAAATAAGAGGTAACCTAATTCCATTTCTATATTGAAAGTTATTGGTTTAAGCCCATAATAAAAATAACAGGAAAATGATAAACTTAGAGAAGTTGAGGAAATTTTATTTAATTGGAATGATCCTGATTTTCTCAGCTTGTTCCGGTGATGACGGTCCAGGCTATCAGGAACCCTATATTCCCGACCCCGGAAATGGAAATACTGGGGAACTACTTAGCCATGACGAACTTTTAGAGAAAGTCCAGCAACAAACCTTCAAATATTTCTGGGACTTCGCGGGAACCAATTCCGGTCTTGCTAAGGAGCGTTCGCAGGCCGATGCTTATGGTGGTGAAGGTAGAAATATTGTCACAATGGGAGGTTCCGGTTTTGGCCTTGCGGCATTTCCGGTTGCGGTAGAGCGTGGCTGGGTATCCAGATCTCAGGCTATTCAACGTCTGGAAAAGATCCTGGATTTTCTGGAAACCATTCCTACCTACCATGGAGCATATTCTCATTGGTACCTGGATAATACTGCCCAGACAAGACCTTTTGGCGACATGGATGATGGCGGAGACCTTGTGGAAACTGCTTTCTTAATGCAGGGATTGCTCATTAACAGACAATATTTTTCAGAAGAAACGAGCATTGTAAACAGGATAACTGCACTATGGGAAGCAGTGGAATGGGACTGGTATACCAAGGAAGAAAATGTGCTTTACTGGCATTGGTCGACAAATTTCGGGTTTCAGAAAAATTTGAAAATCCAGGGATGGAATGAATCGCTTATAGTTTATGTGTTGGCAGCATCTTCACCAACTTATTCTGTACAGCCTGAAGTTTATCATCAGGGATGGGCATCCAATGGGAGTATGGTAAATGACCGCCAACACTATGGAATTAATTTAACTCTTGGACCCGCATTTGGTGGTCCATTGTTCTTTGCTCATTATTCGTTTATAGGACTAGACCCCCGGAATCTAAGCGACCAATATGCCAATTACTGGGAACAAAACCGCGCACATAGCCTCATCCATTATAATTATGCAATAGATAATCCGAAAAATTTTGAAGGTTATGGGGAGAACAGTTGGGGATTTACAGCCAGCGATAATTTTGAGGGTTATTCGGCCCACAGTCCCACCAACGATTTAGGTGTAATCACACCTACAGCTGCCTTGTCCTCATTTCCCTATACTCCTGAAGAGTCGATGAAGGCCCTGAGGTATTTTTATGAGGAAAGAGGAAATGAACTTTGGGGACCCTATGGTTTTTATGATGCTTTTTCTGAAGAGGAGAACTGGGTTGCCAATGGCTATCTGGCCATAGACCAGGGACCAATAATTTCAATGATAGAGAATCACAGAACAGGATTGCTATGGGAATTATTTATGGCCGATGAAGAAATTCAGGCAGGTCTTGAGCGTCTTGATTTCAATTTTTAAGTACTGTTGCGAATAAAATTTAATATATGACCAATTTGAAAATTAGTTTATTACTGCTTTTATTTATTACCAGTATTGGCTGTAAGTATAACAGGGAAGTAGAAACTACAACAAAGGAACAACAGGAATTAACTGATGATGCATTAATGGATACAGTTCAAAGACAAACCCTTAAATATTTTTGGGATTACGCCGAACCCAACTCCGGAATGGCACGCGAACGCTATCACCCGGATGGGGAATATCCAAAAAATGATGCTCATGTGGTTACCACCGGAGGATCTGGTTTTGGACTAATGGCCATAGTTGCAGGAATGGAACGTGAATTCATTGAACGTGATTCGGCAGTAGCACGATTGGATAAGATCGCAAAATTTTTAGATAATGCACCAAGATTTCACGGAGTTTGGCCGCATTGGTTAAACGGCGAAACAGGCGAAACCCAGGCTTTTAGTGACAAAGATAACGGGGGAGATCTTGTTGAAACTTCATTTTTAGCACAGGGCTTTATCGTGGTACGCGAATATTTAAAAAACGGGAACGAAGAAGAAAAAGCAGTTGCTGCAAAATACGATGAACTTTGGAAAGGCATCGAGTGGGATTGGTATACGAACAATAAAGACGGACTTTACTGGCACTGGTCACCGGATTATCAATGGGAAATGGATTTTATGATCGAAGGTTACAATGAGTGTTTGATTACCTATGTTATGGCCGCTTCATCACCAGATCATTCCATAGAAGCAAGTGTGTATCACAATGGTTGGGCCAGGAGTGGAGATATCTCTACCGATGTTGAAGCTTATGATCTTCCTCTAATCTTAAAGCACAATACCAGGGGAGATAAAGGTGGTCCGTTATTTTGGGCACATTATTCCTATCTGGGATTAAATCCTAAAGGGCTTAGTGACAAATATGCCAATTACTGGGATCTCAATGTAAATCACTCTAAGATCAATTATCTGTATTGCCAGGAAAATCCTAATGGCTTTGAAACCTATAATGAAAACTCATGGGGATTAACAGCCAGTTATACCCGTAATAAAGACAACAGTATTGGATACAGCGCGCATTCTCCCGATAATGATAAAGGAGTGGTGTCACCTACTGCCGCTTTAAGTTCATTGCCCTATACTCCGGAAGAATCTATGAAAGCAATGAGGTATTTCTTTGAAGATCAAAATGAATTACTTTGGGGTCCTGCAGGGTTTTACGATGCCTTTAGTCTTGAGGGAACTCCGTGGGTAGCTAAAAAATATCTTGCGATAGACCAGGGACCAATTGTAGTAATGATAGAGAATCACCGATCCGGCCTCATCTGGGATCTGTTTATGAATGCGCCTGAAGTAAAACAGGGATTGGATAAATTGGGATTCAGTATTCAGTAGTAACTTAAGGTTTACAGTTTTTAATTCTACGATTATGAAAAACAGAGTTTTATATTTAGGAATTTTGATTGCATCTTTTATAATAGCACCTTTTTGCTCAGCAGAAGCACAATCTAAAATGGATTTTAAAAAGGAATATTTTATAAAAAAAGGCGATACCTTGAATTATAGAATCCTTTTTCCAAAAGATTTTTCAGAAGACAAAAAATATCCGGTAGTTCTGTTTCTACATGGAGCCGGGGAGAGAGGAAATGATAACGAATCTCAACTCACCCACGGCAGCTCTCTTTTTCTTGAAAACAGGGAAAATTTTCCTGCTATTGTGATCTTTCCGCAGGCACCAGAAGATGATTATTGGGCAAAAGTAGAGGTTAATCGGGATACCATTCCTTTTCAGTTCGATTTTAAAAATGAGCAGCCGGCCACTACTTCGTTGGAGTTGGTGATGGATTTAATGGATGAAATGACTACGAAAAACTTTATAAATAAAGAACGAATTTACGTGGGCGGACTATCGATGGGAGGAATGGGAACTTACGAACTCATTTACAAAAAACCCGAAATGTTTGCCGCAGCTTTTGCTATTTGCGGTGGGGCAAATCCTGAAATAGCCAAAGAATATCCGCAAGACTTCAATATTTGGCTTTTCCACGGAAAAAAAGATGATGTAGTACTTCCAAAATATTCTGAAGCGATGGCAAGGGCCATTAACCATTATGGCGGAAACGCTAAACTTTCATTATATCCGGAAGATAATCACAACAGCTGGGATTCGGCTTTTGCTGAGCCTAATTTATTGCCCTGGTTGTTTTCACAAAAACGATCTGAATAGGGACATGAAAAGAATTTGACAATTATTAATCTGTTTAAGACGGAAAGAAATGAAATGTTATAATAGCATACTTACAGCAACGGCCTTATTATTTGGTGTTATTATATATGCACAGGGGGTAGTTCCGGAAACTTATATCAATCCTTTGGATATTGATTATACCTATATGGTTTATAATTCAAATAAGAATATTTCCTACCGTTCCGGAGCAGATCCTGCGGTTATTGAATTTCGTGGCGAATACTACATGTTTGTCACACGTTCTTTTGGTTATTGGCATTCCACCGATTTGATCAATTGGGAATTTATTAGACCAGAACAATGGTTTTTCGAGGGTTCCAATGCACCAACGGCATTCAATTATAAAGATTCGCTGGTGTATTTTGCAGGCGATCCCGCAGGTTATGGGAGTATTCTTTACACCGATGACCCTAAAAGTGGTAAGTGGACACCAACCGCATCAATTACCAAAAATATTCAGGATTCGGAATTATTTATTGACGATGACGGGAAAACCTATTTGTATTGGGGCTCGTCAAATGTACATCCCCTTCGTGTGAAAATGCTGAACAAAGACGATCGTTTTCTTGAAACCGGGGTTGAAAAAGAACTTTTCAACCTGGTGGAAGAAGAACACGGTTGGGAACGCTTTGGTGAAAATAATTTCCATCCAACCTTAAAGGAAGGATACATGGAAGGTGCCTCGATGACCAAACACGATGGTAAATACTATTTACAGTATGCGGCACCCGGTACACAATTTAATGTGTATGCCGATGCAGCTTATATTGGCGAAACCCCGCTTGGTCCTTTTACTTACATGAAAAATAATCCCATGAGTTTCAAGCCGGGCGGTTTCACTAATGGGGCAGGCCATGGGATCACTATGAAACAAACCAATGGACAGTACTGGCATTTTGCCACCATGGCCCTGGCTTCCAATTCTCATTGGGAACGTAGGCTGGCTATGTTTCCTACCTATTTTGATGAGGAAGGTTTAATGTACACCATTACAAGCTACGGCGACTATCCGTTGTTTGGGCCAGATCATCCAACACAAGCGGGACAGCATAGTGGCTGGATGTTGCTTTCTTACAAAGGAAAAGTAACGGTTTCATCTTCGCAAATGCAGGTGAAAAAAAGTACTTCTACCTATGATGATTATGACATCACCGAAATGCCACTTGAAAAGAACAGTGAAGGTGAAATTATTTCGAAGTTGTTAACCGATGAAAGCCCGAAATCCTTTTGGGTTGCTGAAGCCAACGATGATGAGCAATGGGTTGAGATCGAAATGCTTTCCCCCCGGAATATTTATGCTTTTCAGTTAAATTTTCACGATGAGGAGTCGGGCATTTATACACGAACTGAAGGCTTGCGCCACAGATTCACCGTGGAAGTTTCAGAAGATGGTGAACATTGGGAAACGGTTGTAGACAGAAGTAAAAGTTATAAAGATGCTCCAAATGCCTACATCACCCTTAATCAACCTGTACAAGGAAAATACGTACGCTATAATAATATCGAGGTGCCGGGGAATAACCTGGCATTATCCGAAATAAGAATATTTGGTAAAGGTTTAGGTAAGAAGCCTGCAAAGGTTAAGGGATTCGAAGTTTCCCGCGAGGAAGATCGAAGAGATGCCTCCTTTACGTGGAATTCGGTTAAAGGAGCTCAGGGATACAATATCCGCTGGGGCATTGCTCCAGATAAATTATATCAATCCTGGTTGATTTACGATGAAAATGAACATTTTATGCGCAATCTGGACCGTGATACAGAATATTACTTCAGTGTTGAGTCATTCAATGAGAATGGGATTTCTGAAAGGTCTGAGATTATCAGGGTGAAATAATTGAAACAAAAACCTAATTTAATAAATAAAGATTTTACAATGAGAAAAATTTATCTGTCAATTAGTATGTTGCTTCTTGCGGGCAGCTTTGCGCTTCAGGCACAAACTCAAATTCCTGAAGTAGAGGAACTCCTCTCTAAAATGACTCTAGAAGAAAAGATCGGTCAGCTAAACTTACTAACTCCTGGCGGTGGTGTTGCTACAGGATCTGTGGTGAGTGAAGATGTAGAGGCCAAGATCAAAGCGGGAAATGTAGGAGGAGTGTTTGGCGTTTCGAGCCCAGAGCGGGTTAGGCAGGCGCAGGACCTTGCAGTGAAAAATTCACGTCTTAAAATTCCGCTGCTTATAGGTAGCGATGTGATCCATGGGTATAAAACCACTTTTCCTATTCCGCTGGGACTTTCGGCCAGCTGGGATATGGAACTTATAAAGGAAACCGCCCAAATAGCAGCCAAAGAAGCCACAGCCGATGGGATTAACTGGAATTTCTCTCCAATGGTGGATATTTCGCGCGACCCTCGTTGGGGCCGGGTAGCTGAAGGTGCAGGAGAAGACCCCTACCTGGGCTCGCAGGTTGCTAAAGCAATGGTTGAGGGTTACCAGGGAGATGATCTTTCAAAGCCAGAAACAATGATCTCTACTGTAAAGCATATGGCGCTCTACGGAGCTGCTGAAGGTGGTCGCGATTATAATCGTGTAGATATGAGTCGTGCAAAGATGTTTAATGAATACCTGCCACCTTATAAAGCCGCAGTAGATGCCGGAGTATGGAGTGTAATGACCTCCTTTAATGACATAGACGGGGTTCCCGCTTCAGGAAATAACTGGCTGCTTACCGATGTTTTACGTGAGCGCTGGGGATTTGATGGGTTTGTGGTATCAGATTATACTTCAGTAAACGAAATGATCGCTCACGGCATGGGAGATTTGCAGGCCGTTTCGGCACTGGCGATCAATGCCGGGCTGGATATGGATATGGTTGGAGAAGGTTTTCTTACCACCCTAAAAAAATCTGTTGAAGAAGGAAAAGTTACTGAAGAAACTATTACCACTGCCGCCAGAAGGATCCTTGAAGCTAAACACAAACTTGGATTATTTGATGATCCTTACAGGTACTCTGATGAAAGCAGGCCGGAAACCGATATACTTACAGCAGCTAATCGGGCGAAAGCCAGGGAAGCAGCCACCAAATCTTTCGTGCTTCTTAAAAAACATAACAACACCCTGCCAATTTCAAAAAATGCAAAGATTGCACTTATTGGACCGCTGGCAAATAACAAGAACAATATGTTGGGAACCTGGGCACCTACAGGCGATCAACAGCTTTCAATCCCAATACTGGAAGGTTTTAAAAATGTGGCGCCCAATGCAAGTATTACCTATGCAAAAGGAGCCAACATAAGCGATGACACCACCTTTGCAAAAAAGGTGAATGTCTTTGGGCCCCGTATTGAAATCTCAGAAGAATCTCCGGAGCAATTGTTGAAGGAAGCTATGAAGTTGGTTGCGAATGCCGATGTGGTTGTTGCAGTGGTTGGGGAAGCATCAGAAATGAGTGGGGAAGCCGCCAGTCGAACTGACATTTCTATTCCTGAAAGTCAGAAGAAACTGATAAGGGAACTTGCCGCAAGCGGAAAGCCCGTGGTTCTGGTCTTAATGAGTGGTCGCCCGCTTACCATTCCGGAAGAAATGGAATTACCGGTGAGTATATTACAGGTATGGCATCCCGGGGTGGAAGCAGGAAATGCTGTAGCCGATGTAGTTTTTGGAGATTATAATCCTTCGGGAAAACTTACATCTACCTGGCCCGTAAATGTGGGACAGATCCCTATCTACTACGGAATGAGAACCACCGGAAGGCCCGCAGCTTCAGAAAAATTTGAGAAATTCAAATCCAATTATCTTGACGCTCCAAACGCCCCTCTATTTCCCTTTGGATATGGGTTGAGCTATACAGAATTTGATTATTCCAATGTGAAAGTGAGCGATGCTACACTTTCTGAAAATGGAAGTATTACCATCTCAGCAACTGTAACCAATTCCGGAGATTATAACGGCGAAGAAGTCGTGCAACTTTACCTGCATGACAAAGTGAGGTCTATTACTCCACCAATGAAAGAATTAAAAGGTTTTAAAAAGATCTTCCTTGAAAAAGGGGCTTCTCAAACCGTGACATTTGAGATCACTACAGAAGACCTTAAATTCTATAACAATGAGGAGGAATTCATCTTTGAACCCGGAGAGTTTGAATTTTTTGTAGGTGGCAGCTCAGACAATAAATTTATCGGAAGTTTTACCGTAGAGTAGATAGTAAAATTCATTAATATGCTCCTCTCACAAAACCCATTTTTTTTTGAAGGAGCATTTATACTTTTGGAAAATGAATAAAACCAGGATTTTTTTCTTGTTGTTCCTTTCCTCGTCCTTAGTTGTAAAGAAAATAAGGCGCAGGAAGAATTTTTGGCTGATGAAAAACATGAAGCACAGAGACCATTGCGATTTCGGATTATTGTAAATTTGAAATACTTTTAGTTGAGTACCCGGCAGGTTTTGAAGATATTGGGTAAATGTATGTGAATACGGCCTATGGGGATTATCCACATTATTTGCCAGATACTGAAGTTGAAAATCATAAAGACCGCTTAACAGGCTGGATGCTTTTATCTTACAATAAGCCCGTAACTACAAATTCAGGTTTGGTGGAAAAAGACATTAATGTGGTGGACGAAAGTGAAGATGGCTATATGCAGGAACAAATTACGGATTTTAGCATTAATAAAATAAATGATGAAGAAATTCGCTCATATTGGGTTTCAGAAGCTAATAATGATTCTATTTATGTACAAATTGATTTATTAAAACCAATGAATGTTAAAGCTCTACAAATAAATTTTCAGGATTTCAATAGTGTGATTTTTGGAAGACCCGAAGGTATCAAACAGCAATTTATTATTCAATCGTCTTTAGACGGAAATACATGGGAAACCGTGGAAGATTATTCATAAAATAACAAAGACATGCCTCATGCTTATATTGAGTTAGAAAATCCTGTTGAAGCACGTTATGTCAGGTACAATCATGTGTATTGTACAAATAAATATTTAGCTATTTCTGAGCTTAGAGTTTTTGGGAAGGGGAAAGAAGCAAAACCTGTTACGCCACCAAATTTTAAAGCAGAACGTCAAAAAGACAGGAGAAATACAGATCTTTCCTGGGATAAAGTTGAAGGAGCTACCGGATATGTTATTTACTGGGGAATTTCAAAAGAGCACCTCAATTTATCAATATTAATGTAAGATCACCCAAATTATGAATTAAGAGCTTTTAATACAGACCAAAATTATTTCTACCAGGTAGAAGCTTTCAATGAGAATGGAATTTATGCTAAGAGTGCCATTTTAAATACAAAGTAATTATTAAACTAAATCTGTCATGAAAAAAATTGTTTCAACATTCATTCTTCTATCTACTATCATAATAAGTGCACAGGAAATTTCGGTTATGACATATAATATTAAGTATGACGAACCTACAGACACTGTTAATAGCTGGAATGTCAGAAAGGATTTTCTAATGTCACAAATCAATTATAATCAACCGGATATTTTTGGAACCCAAGAAGGAATGTACAACCAGCTTACCGATATAAAAAAAGGCCTGGATGGATATGAATTTTTTGGGGTAGGAAGAGACTTTGGAGACACAAGGGGAGAATATACGGCCATATTCTATAACACTAAGAAAGTAATTCTGATAGAGGAAAGTACTTTTTGGCTTTCAGAAACCCCTGACAAACCTTCTAAAGGATGGGATGCCGCGTTAAACAGAATTTGCACCTACGGAATTTTTGAAATTAAAAACTCTAAAAAACTCCTGTTAGTCTTCAATACCCATTTTGACCATATAGGTGAACAGGCAAGGGCTGAGAGCGCACTTCTTATTCTTAAAAAAGCGGCAGAAATAAACAGGGATAATCTCCCAGTTATTATTATGGGTGATTTTAACTTAGAATCAGATAGCCAAGGCGTTCAGAATATATTGAAGCAATTTGATGATTCCCATCTAACGGCAAAAACTTCCTTTGGACCAACAGGAACTTTCAATGGATTTCATTTCGATAAACCGGTAACAAGAAGGATTGATTTTGTATTCACTTCAAAAAACCTGGAAGCATTGAAAAGTGGTATTTTGAGTGATTCAAAAGATTGTCGCTACCCTTCAGACCATTTCCCGGTGTATGTTGAACTAAACTTAAAAAATGAATAAGATATTAATTTGTATTATAGGTGTTTTTAGCAATGCCATAGCCTATGCTCAGGAAATAGAACTAAAAAACTGGCAATTCCATTCAGAAAAAGATACTGTTGAGCAATTAGTTGAAACACCGCATACATGGAATCTCCTGGATGCGTTTGATGATACGCCGGGCTATTGGAGAGGAACCGGATATTACACTACACAAACAACGATTACAAACCTTACTAAATCATATTATTTGCACTTTAACGGGGTTAATCAGGTAGCTAAAATAAAAGTTAATAATCGAGAAGCGGGTGCACATAAAGGAGGATATACAGCTTTTGATGTTGATATTACGCCATACATTATTAAGGGGAATAATACCATCACGGTTGAAGTTGATAACAGGCATGATGAAAAAATTCCGCCCTTAGATGCCGACTTTACTTTTTTTGGCGGAATTTACAGAACTGTTTATTTAGTGGAAGAAAATACTGCACATTTTAAAAAGAATAACGGGGCTGATGTTATTAAAATAGATGCTTTATTGGATGATAATTGGCAAGGAACACTAAATATTAATGGAAGTGTTTCAAATCCTGAGAAAACTTCTTATCAACTTAAATTAAGTTTACTGAATGCATCAAATGAAATTGTTGCTGAGTCAGAAAAAACAGTGACTTCGAATTTTAAAATTTCATCAGAATTTAAAGACCCGTTACTATGGTCGCCAGATGCTCCAAATTTATATATTGTTGAATTAGAAATTTTTGATGGCGATAAGCTTTTAGATACTTACAGACATTACATAGGATTTCGAAAATTTGAAGTCTCCACCTCCGGATTTAAACTAAACGGACAACCCATAAAATTAATTGGTGTCAACAGACATCAGGATTTGGAAGGATTTGGTAACGCTGTACCCATAAAAAAACAGTTGGAAGACCTTGTTATGATTAAAGATATGGGGAGTAACTTTTTGCGTTTAGCCCATTATCCTCAAGACAAGTCTGTATATAAAGCGGCAGACAGCCTGGGCCTTATTCTTTGGTCTGAAATCCCAGTTATCAACAAAGTCCCAATTGGAGCTGATTACGCTCCATACAAGAAGAATTCTATACAAATGCAGGAGGAGCATATTGCACAGAATTACAACCACCCATCCTTCATTTTTGTTGGCTACATGAACGAGATATTTATTAGAATGGTTTTTGACAAACCTTCTGAAGAAGAAAAACCACAAATAATTGCCAACAGTTTAGATTTAGCTAAAACTCTGGAAAAACTCACACGTGAAGAGGCGCCTAATCACATCACAGTAATGGCGTTGCACGGAAATCAAATTTATAACGATACCAAAATTGCAGATATTCCAATGGTCATTGGCTGGAATCTTTATTATGGCTGGTACGAAGGGCAAACAGATGATTTAGGAGGGTTTTTAGATAATGAATTTAAGAAATACCCAAACCGTCCTTTAATTATTTCTGAATATGGAGTTGGGGCAGATACACGTCTTCATAACTCTAAGCCTAAAAAGTTTGATTTTTCTGAAGAGTATCAATTTAAGTATCACCCGGGTTATTATCAGCAAGTCACAGATCGTCCTTTTGTTGTTGGAATGGCAGCCTGGA
The DNA here is from genome assembly GCF_007997295.1 of Gillisia hiemivivida. Taxonomy (GTDB): domain Bacteria; phylum Bacteroidota; class Bacteroidia; order Flavobacteriales; family Flavobacteriaceae; genus Gillisia; species Gillisia hiemivivida. The sequence continues at coordinate 48,583 of NZ_VORY01000008.1, forward strand.
ATTTCGCAGATTTCAGCTCTGAGTTTCGTGGAGATGCTTTGCCACACATAAACCAAAAAGGATTAGTGAACTATGACAGAACACCAAAAAATATTTACTATTGGTATAAAGGCATTTTAAAACCTGAAGAAAAAGAAAGTCGTTTTTTTAGAGGCTTATCAACCCATATAAGTAATGATTCTAATAAAGAAATTACAATAATTTCTAATCAGGATATTTTATTGCAGGTAAATAAAAATAAACCGATCCATTTAGAACCAACTAATGGATTAATATCCTATTCAGTAAATTTAAAAGAAGGAAGAAATACCTTCAAACTGATGAATGAAAAAGTTGAATTACAGGATTCCTTATCTCTGAAATACTATAAACCGGATTTCAGTAAAACAGATGAATTAGCAATAAATTTTGGAACTGAAAGTTACTTTTTAGATTCAAATAATCAAATTTGGATCCCGGCTAATCAAACTGTAAACCTAAAAATATTTGGAGATGTAGTAAATCAAAACAGCAGCACGAATATCAGGAATACTATTAACGATCCATTATATCAATCTTCTTTAACCAATATTAATAAACTTCATTTTGATGTTCCTAAAGGAATCTATGAAATCACCTTGCTGTTTTCAAAACTTAAAAAGGAACCCAAACAAGTTTATGAATTAAATAGAAAAGAAAATGAAATTAACCAAAGCGATCAGAGCAACAGCTTAATTATTAACGATAATAAGGTTTCGTTAAAAGAATTAGATCTTTTTAATAAACAGGATATTACGCTTTCTGTAAATGCTGAAAATGGAATTACAATTGAAACTATAAATAACCAGGTATTCTCAATATGTGGAATCCTCATTAAAAAAAATAATGATTAAACCAGGAGAGTCGAAAGGAGTATTCTTTAATTTAAGTTTCAAAGACTTTTCATATTATATAAGTAATATGAGTTTTAAAGCAGAGCTCGGGGACTTTAAACTCTTTGTAGGCACAAATTCAGTTTCCAATTTAAAGTCTTAATTCAAGCTAGTAAAATAATTAGCTTCAATATATTAAAAAACATGAAAAAACTATTTTTTTATGGCTTGTATTTTCTTTTACTGTATATCCGTTTTATGTCCATTAAACATCGCGTCACCCTGAACTAGTTTCAGAGTCTCAAACCCTTATAAACAGAATGCTGAAACGCCCGATGGTTCGGGACAGAATGACGGAAACAGCGTGTATTGTTAATTGAAAATAACTTAGTGGAACAAAAGCCGACAATCAATTTTCTTTTACAGCAATATCCGCACAACCAATACAATCGCCATCAAAATAGCTCGCTGTGGAATTCTCCATAAGTAAGGGAAAAAGGAAGCCAGAAATGCTGCTTTATACTGGAGTAGTATAGAGAATATTTAAGGTAATGTTCTCTAATGTGGAATTAAGCCAGACAAGCTTAATAATTCTAGCCTTATATATCACAAAAACAACTATGATCGAAAAGATTTTTTCAGGTTGTAGTCTTTTAATTAGAATGGGATTTCAGAAAAGAGTGATGTTATAAGTAGTAATTCGAAATTATAAAAACAAAGGATTTAAAAAAGCTCCTTTTTAAGGAACTTTTTTGAATTTTAAGAACAGGTTTATACTAAAACTCCAGTTTCAATTTCAGCCAAAATTCCATCCCACAAGGATATTCTGCTTTCAAGTGCCTTTTGTGCAACCTCCTCTACTTCAGCTATTTTAATTGGATCTTTCTCACATAATTCCTCGACCATTTGGAATGCCATAGGGCCATGCTCATCTGCATCTAATTCTATGTGCCTGTCAAAATAATATTTGAATAGTTTCAAGTCTTCTTCAGGGAATTGTTGCTGAATATTTTTTATGATTGAAGTAAACATAGCTGGAATTAAACCTTCTCTTCCAAAGGTAAATGCAGCAGCTATTTTATGAGGTTCCCCTTCAGAAATAATTTCAAAAGTAAACTTTAAAAACTGCTTTATACTAATAGGCAGATCACTGGCAGCGATAACCAAATAGATATCTGTTCCATGAGTAACTTGAGATATAAAATCTTCAATTTTTACTCTACTCGCTCCGCTTTTACTCATAGCATCGAGGTACATTTCAAAATGACTTTGTCTTTTTCCAAATGCGTTCAAGTCGGTTTCTTCCGCAAGAACAATCTCGTTTATTAAATATCGCAATTCTGGATTTCCAACAGGAACCCACGGAGTAGTGGTTCTTGTCAAGTTTACTTGAAGCGCTTTTAGTAAAGACATGAAATCCCAAACGGCAAAAACATGGTGCTCCATAAAACATCTTAAATGTTCTGGAGTACTTATTTTACTATAAAGTGGGTGGCTTAGTAATTCGTCGGTTTGAGGCTTAAGGGCAGCGTTAATTTCTTGTATCATTTTCAGGCTAACATTTCTACAAAAATAAACTTAAGAGTTTGATTTTTAAAGCCTTTAAAAGGCTTTTTAAAAAGTTTAACGATTGTATAATATGCTAGTTGAATGAGACTTTTCGATTGTCAAAATGAGACCCCTGATAAAAAAATTATCTAGCGGAGGAAATTGACGTAAGAAAGATGCTGAAACGAGTTCAGCATGACGGTAGTTAGAACCTGTATCGTCAACCTGTCCCGGCACTTCGGGAGTTTCAGGGTCTCTTATTTGGAGCAACTTTAAAAATAAGTCAATGGTAGCTTGTCGAAGTTTTAAATATTTTACTTTTCACATTTCGACAAGCTCAATGTGACAATTCTATAAATAAAAAAGGGCAGCTTCATTGAAACTGCCCTTTTCAAAAAATCTCTTTTATAATCAAGAACCTCGGGGCAAGCCCGCCTGAACGTATCGGGCAGGCCTCGGGGAATTAAACCCTCAATGAGGGATTAACTAAAAGCTGAGATACCTGTAATATCCATTCCAGTTATTAGCAAGTGGATATCATGAGTCCCTTCATAAGTGATCACACTTTCAAGGTTCATCATGTGTCTCATAATACTATAATCTCCGGTAATTCCCATTGCACCTAGCACTTGTCTAGCTTCACGGGCAATTTTTAGAGCCATATCTACATTATTCCTTTTAGCCATAGAGATTTGAGCAGAGGTAGCTTTTCCTTCATTTCTAAGCACTCCCAATCTCCAAGCTAATAACTGTGCTTTAGTGATCTCTGTGATCATCTCTGCTAATTTCTTTTGTTGAAGCTGAAATCCTGCAATAGGTTTTCCAAACTGCACACGCTCTTTGGAATATCTAAGTGCGGTATCGTAACAATCCATTGCAGCTCCAATCGCTCCCCATGCAATTCCGAATCGCGCAGAATCTAAACAGCCCAGAGGTGCTCCTAAACCAGATTTATTTGGAAGTAAGTTTTCTTTAGGGATTTTCACATTATCGAAGATCAGTTCTCCAGTTGCACTTGCACGAAGAGACCATTTGTTATGTGTCTCTGGCGTAGAGAAGCCTTCCATCCCACGTTCAACAATAAGTCCGTGGATTCTTCCTTCTTCATTTTTTGCCCAAACTACAGCGATATCTGCAAAAGGAGAGTTGGAGATCCAAAGCTTGGCTCCGTTCAATAAATAATGATCTCCTTTGTCTTTAAAATTAGTAACCATCCCACTAGGATTAGATCCATGATCTGGTTCAGTAAGTCCAAAACAACCCATGAATTCTCCTGAAGCTAATTTTGGTAAATATTTTTTCTTTTGCTCTTCACTTCCGTATTTGTAGATAGGATACATCACTAAAGAAGATTGAACAGATGCAGTAGACCTCACTCCACTATCTCCACGTTCAATTTCTTGCATGATAAGTCCGTAGGCGATCTGGTCTAGACCTGCTCCCCCGTATTCTTCAGGGATATAAGGACCAAAAGCACCAATTTCAGCAAGACCTTTAATAATAGATTTCGGGAATTTTGCGTCTTGAGCTGCTTGTTCTATAATAGGAGATACATCTCGCTTCACCCATTCTCGAGCAGCGTCACGTACCATTTTATGTTCTTCGGTTAAAAGATCGTCTAGATTGTAATAATCTGGAGCCTGGAATAAATCTGGTTTCATTGGTTATGATTTTGTACACAAAAATAACCAACCTGCTAGTAGCAAGCAATTTAAAAAGCTTATAATTTAAGGTAAAACGGAGCCACCATTTTTTTATATTCTGGGGTGTAAATGTGTCTGCTCTCTTCTAAGATCAATACATCTCTTTCTATTTCCTTCTGAAGAAATTGAAAAGTGATCAAGCTGCGTTTCACTTTCGCGGTTTCAGTCCCTTTTACTTCAGTAATTTTATTTGGATAAAGTTTGTTTGAAGAAGCGATTTCTAAAATAATAGGTTCTTCTTCTTTCGGGACAACAACGGTAAAAGTGCCAGTTTCTGAAAGTAATAGTGAAACTCCATGAAGCAATTCTTCAAATGGAAGTGAGGCTTGAGATCTTGCTGTTTCTCTGGAAGTTGTAATTTCTGAAGCAGAGGTATTAGGAAAGAAAGGTGGATTGCTTACTATTAGATCATACTTCTCGTCCTTCATTTCTTCAACAAATTCGTCGAAGGCAGCATGGTAACAAAACAATCTGTCTCCCCATGGGCTGTTCTCAAAATTATCTACAGCTTGCTCATAGGCATCTTCATCGATCTCTAAAGCATCAAGGGTTTCTGCAAAACTGCGTTGTGCGAGCATTAATGCGATTATTCCTGTTCCTGTGCCAATGTCTAGAATGGAATTGACTTCAGAAGAAATTGAGGTCCAGGCACCAAGCAAGACAGCATCTGTACCAATTTTCATGGCGCATTTGTCTTGAGCTATACTAAATTCTTTAAAACGAAATGGGGTTTCCAAAATGGATTAGTCTAAATAAAGATCTATAAGACCTTCTGGAGTTTTAACAAAAATGATCTTATTCTTTTTGTCTAGTTTTTCTATGAATTCATCATTCAAGGGGATGAGTACTTGTTTACCATCCTTATCTATCTCAAACAATGATTGTGCGGTGCTATCATTTATAGCAGTGATCTTTCCAACGGTACCATAATTCACATCTTCTACAGTGAAACCTATGATCTCGTGGAAATAGAATTTGTCGCCATCTAATTCTGGAAGTTTATTAAGCGGAAGATATACAGCACATTTCATAATATCTTCTGCACCCTCTTCCGTATCTACGTCTTCAAATTTTACACGAAGTAAAGTACTTCGGTGAAGTCCGCTTCTTTCAATAAAAAATGGAACCAAGTTTTCGTTGTATTCAACGAAAACCGATTCCATTCCTGTGTATTCTTCAGGTTCATCGGTATCAAGTTTAATTAATACCTCGCCTTTAAAACTGAATTTACTAACGATCTTTCCTAAATAGAAACATTCTTCTTTAAGCATCGCTATTTAATTTTAGGCGTCTTTTTTCTCTTGTGCTTTTGCTTCTTCAGCAGTTTTGGAATCTACATCTTTTTCAGCCTGCGCTTCCAATTCTGCATTTTCACTTTCACCTTCAGCTTTTTCAGCCTCATTTACTTCTTCAGAAGCTTCTGTGGCTGCAGTTTCAGCCTCAGCTGATGCTGCCATACGTTTAGCATTCACTTCTTTTTCAGCATCTAGAGCTTTATTCTTAGCATCTTCTTGTGCTTTTGTTAAAGACTCTTCCTTAGAAGAAACAGATCCTTCTTTTTCATCTAACCAAGTTTTGAATTTCTCCTCAGCTTGTTCTTCAGTTAAAGCTCCTTTTCTAACACCACCAGCAAGGTGAGTTTTAAGAAGGGCACCTTTGTAAGAAAGAATTGCACGAGCCGTATCTGTTGGTTGTGCACCATTTTGTAGCCATTTTACAGCACCATCTACATCTAACTCAATAGTTGCAGGGTTTGTATTTGGATTGTAGATACCAATTTTCTCAAGGTATTTTCCATCTCTTTTTGCACGGGTATCCGCAGCAATAATCCAGTAAAATGGTTTCCCTTTTTTACCGTGTCTTTGTAATCTTATTTTTACAGGCATATTAAATTAATTAGTGAGGTTCACGACCTCTATTATTAATAAGTCTGCAAAGATACTATATTATTTGTTTTTCTGAACATAATTCAGCAACACAATTTTAATAAAATCGCCTTGCTCATTTAGGCAAAATCATTTAATTAAAAAGGACGTTGGACAAAGTAGTTTAGCTAATAATTAAGAATTTTTCTCCATTACTGAGACGCCTTGTTAAAAGCAGTTAAACTATGCCAAAGCCTGTTAAAGAGCTTGAAGTGAGCTCTTTTATCTTGTATTTTTATACCGTTGGAAATAAATTTACTAATCAAAAAAAAATATAATATGGAGTATTCTGAAGATTTAGCAAAAAAATTAAACGAGTTGTTGGAGAAAAATTATGATGCAGAGAAAGGTTTCAAGTTCGCTGCTGAGAAAGTGAAGAATCCCCAACTTCAGTCTTTTTTTAGTGAAAGAGCAAAAGAGAGATATGATTTTGGACATGAATTAAAGTCTGAGATCAGAAATTTTGGAGAGGCTCCAGAAAAAGGATCTAGTTTGGCAGGTGATGCTCACCGCACTTGGATGAATTTAAAAACCAGTCTTTCTTCAGATAAAAAAGAAGCGGTTTTGGAAGAGGCCGTACGAGGTGAAAAAGCAGCTATAGAGGAATATAATGATATTTTAAAAGACACAAACCTTCCTGCATCTACTGGAAGTATTCTAACGAAGCAAAGAGATTCTATTACTGCATCTTTAAATAAATTGAAGTCTATGGAAAATAAGCGGTAGAAAACTTAATTTCATAGAATAATAAAAAATATTTCCTCCCGGGGTATGCTTCAATGAGCATATTCCGGGAGTTTTTTTTATAAAAACGTTTTAAATTATAATAGCTATACTTCTAAACTCAAACATTTTAAGTCTATATATAACATAAGTGTTAAATCCTATTAAACTTATGTGAAAGATGTTAATATACTTGCTATTAGGGCCTTTAAGCCTTATACTATATATAGATGCGAGACAATACACATCTTAAAAGAATTTATTGAAATTTAAAATGAAGATAGATATTATGAAGAATTTTGAAAAAATTTCAAACAAGTTAAATGAATTATTAATCAAGAATTACGATGCCGAACAAGGTTATATCAAGGCAATGCATAATGTAGAGAATGATAGCTTAAAATCATTTTTTACAGAACGCTCGGAAGATAGAGGTAGATTTGCTAGCCAGATAAGAACTCAGATTCTAAGGTTCGGTGAAACTCCAAAAGAATCAGGTAGTTTTACTGGAACAATGCATAGAAACTGGATGGAATTTAAAACTTTATTCACTTCAAATGATGAAAAAGTTATTTTGGAAGAAATACTTAGAGGTGAAAAGGCCAGTTTAGAGGACTACAATGAGATAATCTCTGAAACAGACATCCCAGAAAATATAAAGACTGTTTTGGTTTCTCATAGAAATTCAATTAAGAACGTTATTAATAATGTTCCAAAATTAGAACAAGCAGTAGCATAGAAAATTGCTTGATAAATATTAAGACGCAACCTTAGGGTTGCGTTTTTTTTGTTTAAAATGTTTATAACTTTCGTTTTTAAAAAGGGTGAATAATCTGTAATTTTAGTGCTTCTTTCTATTAGAAGTCCCTTTTCTTTGCAAATGCATTTGCGAAGTTTTAACAGCATTAAAATTAATACATGTATTTAATTTTCGATACCGAAACTACTGGATTACCAAAAAAATGGGATGCCCCATTAACAGATTTCGACAATTGGCCTCGCTGTATTCAGATAGCTTGGCAATTACACGACGAGATGGGTAATTTGGTGGAGCATCAGGATTACTTGGTGCAGCCAGAAGGCTTCAACATTCCTTTTGATGCAGAAAAAATACATGGGATTTCTACTGAACTGGCACAGCAAGATGGTTTGCCTCTTCAGGAAGTATTAGAAAAATTTAAGGCAGCTTTACAAAGATCGAAATTTATTGTGGGGCAAAATGTTGGCTTCGACCTTAATATCATGGGTGCCGAGTTTTTAAGAGAAGGATTGGAGAATCCGATGGAGGCACTTCCAGTCTTAGATACTTGTACAGAAAAAACGGCAGAATTATGTAAACTTGCCGGTGGTAGATATGGTAGATTTAAACTTCCAACACTTACAGAGTTACATCAGGAATTATTTGATCAGCCTTTTTCTGAAGCGCACAATGCTACAGCCGATGTAGAAGCGACTACGCGTTGTTTTCTAGAATTAATACGAAGAGAGAATTTTACGAAAGAACAGCTTCAGGTCTCTGAAGACTATTTCGAAAATTATAAAGAAGAGAACCCTGAGCCATTAAAGCTTATAGGTTTAAAACATATCAACCTTAAAAAGGCTTCGGCTAAAATAAGGGAAGAGCTTCAGAAGCTTGAAAAAGTGGATGAGGTTAGTACCGAGGAGATTGAGGAAAACCTCGAGAAACTTGATGAAGTGCGTTTTTCACATCTTCATAATCACTCTCAATTTTCAATATTACAATCTACTATTAGTATTCCAAATCTAATAGAAGCTGCCACCAAGGAGAGTATGCCGGCTGTTGCACTTACAGATCATGGAAATATGATGGGAGCTTTCCATTTTGTAAAAGAAGTTGGGAACTATAATAAATCTATAAAATCTCTAAATGCAGCTTCCTTAGAAAAAGGAGAACCGGCAACTGGAAAAGAATTAAAAGCCATCATTGGTTGCGAATTCTTTGTATGTGAAGATCATTTAGATAAAACAAGAAAGGATAATGGATATCAGATAGTGATCCTTGCCAAGAACAAGAATGGGTATCATAATCTGGCTAAAATGGCTTCTATCGCCTATGTAAATGGGTTTTATTATTTACCTAGAATAGATAGAAAAGTTATAGAACAATACAAAGAAGACCTTATTGTATTAACTGGAAACCTGTATGGGGAAGTTCCTGGAAAGATCCTTAATGTTGGAGAAAACCAAGCGGAGGAAGCTTTGCTCTGGTGGAAAGAAACTTTTGGAGAAGACCTTTATATAGAACTGATGCGTCATGATCTCGAGGAGGAAAATCGGGTGAATGATGTATTGATAAAATTAGCAAAGAAGCATCAGGTAAAAACTGTTGCAACAAATAACACGTATTACTGCGCAAAGGAAGATGCCAATGCTCACGATATTTTATTGTGTGTTAAAGAGGGAGAAAAACAGGCTACTCCAATAGGGAGAGGACGCGGATATAGATATGGATTGCCAAATAACGAGTTCTATTTCAAGTCCGATTCTGAAATGAAAAGCTTGTTCAAGGATCTTCCTGAAGCTATTTCCAATATTCAGGAAGTGGTAGATAAAATTGAACCTTTTGAACTTGCCAGAGATGTGCTCTTACCAGCTTTCGATATTCCCGAAGAGTTTTTGAACCCAGAAGATGTGGATGACGGCGGGAAGCGTGGAGAAAATGCCTATTTAAAACATCTAACTTATGTAGGGGCTAAGGAGCGTTATGGAGATCTTTCAGAAGATATAAAAACAAGATTAGACTTTGAACTCTCGGTAATTCAAAACACAGGGTATCCTGGATATTTTTTAATTACTGAAGATTTTATACGGGCAGCGCGAGCAATGGATGTTTCGGTTGGGCCGGGTAGGGGATCTGCAGCGGGAAGTGCCGTTGCTTATTGTTTAAAGATTACCAATATAGACCCCATTAAGTACGATCTGCTTTTTGAGAGGTTTTTGAATCCGGATCGTGTAAGTATGCCCGATATTGATATCGATTTTGATGATGAGGGTCGAAGCAGGGTAATGGATTATGTGATCAAGAAATATGGTTCCAATCAGGTGGCGCAAATTATTACCTATGGTACCATGGCTGCAAAGTCTTCTATTCGCGATACTGCCAGAGTTTTGGATCTGCCGCTGCATGAATCTGACAGAATTGCAAAACTGATTCCTACCATGTCTAAATTGGGGAAGATCTTTGGAATGGATGCTAAGGAGCTTAAAAAATCTTTCCGAAGTGAAGATCTGGAAAAAGTTAACGAGCTGTTGAATATTGCAGATGGAGATGATCTACAAGCACAAACCTTAAATCAGGCGCGAATTTTAGAAGGCTCTGTTAGAAATACCGGTATCCATGCATGCGGGGTAATCATCACGCCAAGTGATATTACCAATTTTGTTCCGGTTGCCCTTGCAAAAGATTCAGATCTATATGTAACTCAGTTTGATAACTCGGTGGTAGAAAGTGCCGGATTATTAAAAATGGACTTCTTGGGGTTGAAGACCCTTACCTTAATAAAAGATACGGTTAAAATTGTAAAGGGAAGACATGATATAATCCTGGATCCGGATGCTTTTCCGTTAGATGATGAAAAGACCTATGAATTGTTCCAGCGCGGAGAAACTGTAGGGATCTTTCAATATGAATCTCCGGGAATGCAAAAACACATGAAGGATTTAAAGCCTACAGTGTTTGGAGATCTTATTGCGATGAATGCGCTATATAGACCTGGACCAATGGAATATATTCCGAGTTTCATTGCTAGAAAACATGGGAATGAGGAAATAGCTTATGACCTTCCGGGTATGGATGAATACCTTAAGGAAACCTACGGAATTACAGTATACCAAGAGCAGGTGATGCTGCTTTCTCAAAAACTTGCTGGATTTACCAAAGGTGAAGCCGATGTTTTAAGGAAAGCGATGGGTAAAAAGATATTTGCTTTACTGGAGCAATTGAAGCCGAAATTTCTAGATGGTGGAGAAGCTAAAGGGCATCCAAGAGAGGTTTTAGAAAAAGTATGGAAAGATTGGGAAGCCTTCGCGGCCTATGCCTTTAACAAATCTCACTCTACCTGTTATGCGTGGATCGCTTATCAAACTGCTTATTTAAAAGCGCATTATCCTGCAGAATATATGGCTGCGGTATTGTCTAATAACATGAGCGATATCAAGCAGGTTACTTTCTTTATGGAAGAATGTAAACGAATGAAGCTTAATGTACTTGGGCCAGATGTAAATGAATCCTTTTATAAATTCTCTGTAAATAAGGAGAACGCCGTCCGATTTGGAATGGGTGCTGTGAAAGGAGTTGGTTCTGGAGCGGTTGCAACTATTGTAGAAAGTCGGAAAACCGAGAAAGGACCCTATAAGTCTATTTTCGATATGGCGAAGCGTTTAGATCTTCGAGCTGCAAATAAAAAAGCCTTGGAAAATTTGGCTTTAGCGGGAGGTTTTGATGGCTTCGGAAATCATAGAGCACAGTATTTTTATGATGAAGGTGATGGGATCACCTTTTTAGAAAAAGTGATTAAATATGCAGTGAAATTTCAGGAGAATGAAAACTCTTCGCAGGTAAGTTTATTTGGAGAAGCCAGTGATGTGCAGATTCCGGAACCTGTGGTGCCACCGTGTGAAGAATGGGGAGGCATAGGAAAGTTGAAAAGAGAGAAGGAAGTAGTGGGGATCTATATATCTGGACATCCCTTAGACGATTTTAAAGCTGAAATTCATTATTTCTGTAATTCTAAGGTTTCCGACTTTAGGGAGCAGGAGAAATATGTAAACAGTGAGCTTTCTTTTGGAGGGGTGATCTCTGAGGTGCAACATAGAACTTCAAAAATGGGGAAAGGTTGGGCTGCATTTTCCATAGAAGATTACTGGGATTCTTATGAATTCAGAATATTCGGAGAAGAGTATTTAAAATATCAGCATTTTTTGGTGCCTAACGCATTTGTGTACATCAAAGCATTTGTGAAAGAAGGATGGACCAATAAGGAGACAGGTAGTAAAGGGGAGCCTAGAATTCAGTTCAATAACTTTCAGCTGTTGCATGATATTATGGATATTTATGCAAGAAAACTTACTATTCAGCTGGATATAAATGAATTGAAAGAAGAGAATATAGATTCCTTAAAAGATATTTTCAGGACTCATAAGGGAGATCACAATTTGCATTTTATAATTTATGAAATGAAAGAGCTTATAAAACTGAATTTGACAAGCAGAAAGCAAAAAGTGAAGATCTCACAAGAGTTATTGAATGCTTTGGAAGAGGAACACGTGAAATATAAGTTGAATTAAAAGCATTGCTTTTTTTTTAGACACTCATCCCTTCCTAAATCCTCCCTAAAGGGAGGACTTTAATACAAAGAGCTTAGCAAACAGTTTTTGTTAATTTATCGAAGCTTAAATAATAAGAAAATATTCACCATCCCCAAAGGAGAGGACTTTATACAAAATATAATGATAAGCATAGGTAAAACAGTAGATATATAAGACCATTTGATATATGAATAGCCAAATCCAATACTAGCGCTGTAAGTTTTGCTGAAATAATTGACTATTTTTACATATTAATTGAAATAAAAAAAATTATGGCTTTAGAGATAACAGATGCTAATTTTGAAGAAACAGTATTAAAAAGTGAGAAACCAGTAATGGTTGATTTCTGGGCAGCTTGGTGTGGACCATGTAGAATGGTTGGACCAATCATAGAAGACATCAGTAAAGATTACGACGGGAAAGCTGTTGTAGGGAAACTAGATGTAGATGCTAACCAGGAATTCGCTGCTAAATATGGAGTGAGAAATATTCCAACAGTGCTTATTTTCAAAGGCGGAGAAGTAGTTGGACGTCAAGTTGGAGTTGCTCCAAAAACCACCTATGCTGAAGCATTAGATGCTCTTTTATAGAGAACTTCAAATTTTAAGATATAAGCCTCGCTAAATTTAAATTTAGCGAGGCTTTTTTATTCTTCCTTATTTAAGGGTTTCTTCCCTGTCTCGATATTTATCTGAATGCCTCGAATTTTAAAATTATCTTCCTACCAATCATTGGGACATACCTCTTGAACTTGCCCCAAGCTTCTGGAACGCAAAAAAAATTATATTCCGTACCTTTCTCAGGTAATTTTAGATTTAAAAAATGTTAGAACAGGAAGTCCATAAATCGGGTGGTTTCATCAACTTAGATTTATTAGCCAGGCAGGTGGTAGAAGGTTTTATTTCTGGGATCCATAAAAGTCCGTTTCATGGATTCTCTGCAGAATTTGCCGAACATAAGATCTATAACAATGGAGAAAGTACAAAGCATATAGATTGGAAGCTTTATGCAAAAACCGATAAGTTGTATACAAAGCGGTATGAAGAAGAAACCAATTTGAGGTGTCATTTGATTATAGACAACTCTTCTTCTATGCATTTTCCTATTATGAAAACCTTCAATAGGGTCTCTTTGAATAAAATTGCTTTTTCTGCTCTAGCAGCAGCTTCGCTAATGCAAATTTTAAAGCGTCAGAGAGACGCTGTTGGTTTAAGTGTGTATAGTGACAAATATGAATTTTATGCGCCAGAGAAGGGAAGTGAGCGCCATCATCATATGTTGTTGAATGAATTGGATAGGATGGTTGCCAGTCCAGTGAAAAATAGAACAACAGATAGTTATACATATCTACACCAGATCGCTGAAAAATTAAAAAGAAGATCTTTAGTCTTCCTTTTTACAGATATGTTCCAAGAGGATAAAAAGGAGGAGGAATTATTTGAAGCACTAAAGCATCTTAAATATAATAAACACGAAGTGGTGCTTTTTCATGTCATTGATAAGAAAAAAGAGCTCAATTTCGACTTTGATAATACTCCAAAACGATTTACAGATGTAGAATCGGGTGTTCATTTGGATCTTTATGCTGAAAATTTCAAGGAATCTTATCAAAATTCAGTCGAAAAATACTTTAATATGCTCAAACTACAATGTGCGAAATACCGAATAAAGTACGTGCAGGCTGATATTGAGGAAAGTTTCGAAAAAATTTTAACCACCTATCTTATTGAGAGACAAAAATTTGCGGGCTAATGCAAAAATTAATCAAAAATTATTTTAAAAAACGTTTGTGGAATCTAAAAACAGGTGTATATTTGCCATCGCAATAAAGCAACGGTCTGGTAGTTCAGTTGGTTAGAATGCCTGCCTGTCACGCAGGAGGTCGCGAGTTCGAGTCTCGTCCAGACCGCTTATTACACTTCAAAATAACACTAAAAGCCTCTAAATCAACGATTTAGAGGCTTTTTTAATTCAATTAATCTCATTTGATAGCAAATAAACCTAAGTAATTGGTGCTCAATTCGGTGCATATTTTTTGATGAAAAAATATGCACCGCGAAGCTCCTAACGTACTGTTAATAAATGTTTTACGAGGATTTTTTAATGCATTAATTTCTTACCTTCCGATGTATAATTTAAATATGCACCGATGAATAATCTATTATCTATACTATTTTATCCTAAAAAGACAACCTCTGTCAAAAGTACAGCTGCTGTAATATATGGGCGTTTAACCTATAATGGAAAGCGAATAGATTTTACAACTTCTAGAAAAATTGACATAAAAAATTGGAATACTCATAGCAATAATGCTAAGGGTAATTCCGATGAGTCAAAATCTATAAATAGGTATCTGGATTCCATAAAAGCCAAACTATATAATATACATGATCGATTGATCAGGGATAATCAAACAATATCCTCTAAGATCATTCGAGATATTTATTTCGGAAAAGGGGAGGAGGAACGTATGCTAATGGAGATTTTTCAAGATCATAATGACCAAATGAAAAAGCTAATTGGCAAAGGCTATACAAAAGGCACCATGCAACGCTATGAGGCTTGTAAAAACCATATCGAAAATTATCTGCTGTACTCTTACAAAAAGAAAGATATTCCTGTTCAGGAAGTAGATCATAAATTTATCACCGGGTTTGATCATTATTTAAAATCCCAAAAAGACTGCGCACATAACACAGCTCTAAAGTATATCGTGAATTTTAAAAAGATCATCCGTATTGCTTATGCCAATCAGTGGATAGATCGGGATCCATTTTTTCACTGGAAAGGAACCTGGAAGTCTTCTGAACGGGAATATTTGACTGATATGGAACTTCAGAAAATGGCGGAAATAGAATTTGATATTCCCCGTCTGGACCTAGTAAGGGACATTTTTTTATTCTGTTGTTATACTGGCTTGGCATTCGCCGATGTAAAAAAGCTATCAGAGAATGATATAGTGATCGGAATGAACGGTAAAAAATGGATAAAAACCAAACGTCAGAAAACTAATTCTATGAGTAGTATTCCCATACTCGAAGTGCCGGAAGCAATACTTGAAAAATACAGCGATCATCCGCAGGTAAAAACCGGGAAAGTAGTATTGCCAGTGTTGACCAATCAAAAATCCAATGCCTATTTAAAGGAAATAGCTGATGTGTGTGGCATCAAAAAGAATTTAACCACCCATTTAGCCCGGCATACCTTTGCGACTACCGTAACGCTTTCTAAAGGCGTGCCTATTGAATCTGTCGGGAAGATGCTTGGACATAAATCTTTAAAGACAACTCAGATCTACGCCAAGGTGCTGGATGAGAAAGTAGCTAAGGATATGGAAGCCTTAGAACAAAAGATGAGACAGCAAAAATAGAATTTGCTGTGCTATTGTATTTATCTCAAATCAAATAAATATGGCTCGATAAAAGAACCAGATAAATAATGAAGAAGACAACAGTAAATATGGGTTGATTTGGCCGATCTTATAAATACAAAATAACAGCCTCAAATAATTAATAGACCCTACTCCATTAATTTTAGATAAGAACTGTTATTTTATCTCTTAATTGAGATTCTTGAAAAACTGATTCTAGATCAGTTTTAGATCTTTCATGATCCCTATAAGATGGGGATTTGTATTGGCATTAAATTCTTCCTTCAGTTCTTTTAAACGCTTCTCGATCGCACTTTTACTGCTGGGTTTTATATTGTTATTTTTTAATTTCTCTTGAATTTCATCTTGGGTTAAACCCCAACTGCAAATGCTAAATCCAACAGCTATTAGCTAAAAAATAATCGGTGTATCTATGGCTTTTTTTTAAATCACAGAATGACAAGAAATCATGAACAATAAACAATTAATTCTCTTCCGCTGAAATTCGATAATATTCAAATTCCGCTTTTTTTCATAAGCTCTCTGGGATTAAAGTCAAAGCAAATATCCGGATGAAGTTTTTACGCTAAATTTGGCGGGACTAATACATTATGAAAAGAACTTTAGTAAGATATAGAAACAGTGCTTTTGGAAGGTATGTTATTCGCAATCAAAAGTACGCTCCCATTCTTTTTTTTATGGGTGGTTTTATTTTTGATACGTTGACCTTAGGGCGAATAGATCGTGTTTATGATACGGTGGTCCTTTGCTCGCATATGACCTTATTATCCATAACGCTTTATTTATATAATACAGTGAATGATGACAAGTGGGAAGGTACTTTTATCAGACGTTATTCGGAATATTTTCCGCTAGCTATACAGTTTTTCTTTGGCGCACTTTCAAGTGCTTTTGTCATCTATTTTTTCAGAAGTGTGTCCATGTCAAAAACCATGATTTTTTTCATACTGCTGGTTCTGCTCTTATTTGCAAACGAGTTTCTTAAAAAGAAAATCTCCAATAAATACCTTCAGTTTAGTGTTTATTTTTTTATAAGTTTTACCTTTTTCGCCTTTATGATTCCCACGCTCATCAGGCAAATGAATACCTTTATTTTTATCATTTCCGGACTTGTAAGTTTGGGGTGTACGTTGGCACTCATCAGGTTTATTTACAGGTCAAGCCCAGGCACAAGAGCTGAGATAAGTCTAAAAAAACTGATGAGTATTATCTTTTGTATTTATATAACAATTAATGTTTTTTATTATTTCAATCTTATTCCACCAGTGCCGCTAGCTCTGGATACCGGGTTGGTGGCTCATGATGTGCGGAAAATAAATAACGAATACATCGTTACTTACGAGAAGGATCAATGGTATGTATTTTGGCGTAAACATAACATCAAATTTCATCGTCAAGCAGATCAAAGAGTTTATGTGTTCACTTCTGTTTTTGCACCTACAGATTTAAAAAAGGCCATTTTTCATAGGTGGAAACGGTACAATCCCGAAACCGGGAAATGGGAAGTAACTGATGACCTTGGCTTTGAAGTTGCCGGTGGGCGTGATCGTGGTTTCCGCGGATATACTTATAAAAACAACCTTGAGGAAGGCCAATGGAAAGTTGATGTAATTACAGAAGAGGAACTGGTACTTGGTGTTGTGGATTTTGTGATTAAAAACACTTCTGAATCTTATAAAAAAGGAATGGTAAAGAAAACATTTTAAAAACTGTTTTCTCAATCATATTTAATGCTCTAAAAATAATTAATAATGCGCTTCATAAGCCTGCATTGACTTCCGGTAGCATAATCTTTCTACCATATCTTTTATTCCTCTTTCAATAAATGTTGCAAGACCTGCCTCAGAATAACATAATCTCCCAAAGGTAGATTATCTTCAGCGACATCTAATGCATGAAATTCTAAATTTTCTGCTCCAAATATTATTTTGTTATGCGCTATAAGTTCCGGAACTATGTCTATGACATGATACTTTTTGGAGTACTTTACCAGTTCTCACCAACCAGAAATCCAATGCCTATTTAAAGGAAATAGCTGACGTGTGCGGTATCAAAAAGAATTTAACCACCCATTGCCCGGCATGCCTTTGCGACCACGGCAACGCTTTCTAAAGGCGTGCCTATTGAATCTGTCGGGAAGATGCTTGGACATAAATCCTTAAAGACAACTCAGATCTACGCCAAGGTGCTGGATGAGAAAGTAGCTAAGGATATGGGATGAGACAGCAAAAATAGAATTTGCTGTGCTATTGTATTTATCTCAAATCAAATAAATATGGCTCGATAAAAGAACCAGATAAAGAATGAAGAAGACAACAGTAAATATGGGCTGATTTGGCCGATCTTATAAATACAAAATAACAGCCTCAAATAATTAATAGACCCTACTCCATTAATTTTAGATAAGAACTGTTATTTTATCTCTTAATAGAGATTCTTGAAAAACTGATTCTAGATCAGTTTTAGATCTTTCATGATCCCTATAAGATGGGGATTTGTATTGGCATTAAATTCTTCCCTCAGTTCTTTTAAACGCTTCTCGATCGCACTTTTACTGCTGGGTTTTATATTGTTATTTTTTAATTTCTCCTGAATTTCATCTTGGGTTAAGCCATTGGCGAGATATTTCACAATATTTATCTCGAAATCATTTAATATCAGCAGATTGCTTTGTTTTAATGCATTTTCAATAGCGGGTGAATTATAATTCTCCCCACTATCTACTCGGATTATCGCTTCCTTAAGTTCCTTCAGACCATTTCGGTCTTTACAAACATACCCATCGATATTACCTGTTTCCCAAAGGTTTTTGACCGTTTGAGGATGATCTTCAATAGAGTTTACGATTATTTTAAGGGATGCATCTTCTTGTTTAAGAGCAGCTATTAATTCTTGTCCCGAGCTTATTTTTTCTTCCCGATGATCTGGTTTAAAGCTGAGGTCACAAATTAGAAGGTCAAAAGCTTCGCCATCTTGAAGAGCTTTTTTTGCTAATAGCCAGGCTTTATCACAGTATTGGGCATGAACTACTTCTAGGATCCCCAATTCTTTTAAAACAGCAGCCACCGCGTGGTTAATGCTATCCATATCTTCTGCAACTAAAACTTTTTTAAACATGCTAGACTTATATTGGGATTTGGATGTTTGTTTTCAATCCTTTTCCTTTTTCAGTTTCAAAATTAAGCTTTCCGTTTACTGAAATAATACGGTTTTCCACATTCTTAAGTCCGTTTCCAGATTTTATAGTCGAAAGTTCGCTTCCCTGTCCATTATCGGAATAATCAATATTTAAAAATTTCTCAGTTTTGGAAAAAATGATGGCAACAAAACTAGCGGTGCTATGTTTTTTCATATTAACCATGAATTCTTGAAGCACGCGGTAGATCACGATTTTCTTTTCTTCAGAAATGTTTTTCCAGTTTATAGAATTTTCACCCTTAATTATAAGTTTTGCATTTGCAGGAGCAGCATTAGAAAGTATGCTTAATAAATGTGCTATATAGTTTTCCCCAGTATCTATATCGCTATTTGCTCTGGAAATATCTCTGGTACGGGAATATATACTTGCCAGATTGTCCAATACATCAGGCGAAGCAATAGGCTCCAAGCTGCCCATCATGTTGTAAATATCATTGGCCAATTCATCATGGATCTTTTTAGAAATGCGCGTTTCTGTAATATAAACTTCCTGTAGTTTCTCTTTTTTATGTTTATGCTTGAAATAGTAAAGAATAAAACCACCAATACTTAAAATTAAGAGACTTCCTAAAAACATAATGAGCATTTGATCCTCCAATTGTTTAGTTTCTAATTGTTGGCGAACTGTTTCTGCTTCTAGATTGTTTATTTCCTTTTCCTTTTGCTCCTCATCGTATTTGATCTTGGCAAATGTGTTTTTTGCTTTAAGATTGGATTCATTTAGATCCTCGTTTATAAGAAAGTATTCTTCTGAATATTTTCTTAGTTCCTCTCCTGAAGAAAGTCGTACTAATCTTTTTAAAGCTCTTAATTGTGCTGATTCACTATTCAATTCTGTCGCGACGTTTAAATGTTCTTTAGCAAATATTTTAGCTTGATTTTTATCTTTTGTTAGAAAATAGACTGAAAGATCATTATAGCTTGATAACAGACCCGGTTTGTCATCAATTTTTAGCCGTATCTCCTTTGCTTCTTGTAGATCTTTTGCAATATCAATAGTGCTATCTCTTAACCATTTGGTATAAGCTAGATTATTCAAAAAACGTGCTTTAGAGCTTTCATTAACTGTGGAAGATTTTAAAACTATCTGTTGAAGTATGCGTATCGCTTCTTCAAACTTCTTTTGATCTCCTAGTACTAGAGCCATGTTATTCAAATGACTTAAACTATCCGCAAGATTAGTGGAATATCGTAGGGCATTCTGATATTCTTTGATTGCATCATCATGAAATCCTTGTTGACGGTAGGCAATTGCAATATTGTTATAAGCACTACTAATCCCTATAGAATCTTTGTATTTATTAAGATATTTTAATGATTCAGTGGCAGATTCTTGGGATCCTGTATAATCCATAACCCTGCCTTGAGATAATGACATGTCTGATAAATTTTTTCCAGCTTTAGCGCTATCATTTATTTTTAAATAAAGCTGAAGCGCTCGATAATGATTTTCAAATACTTTTTCCTCAACTTTTAAATATTTATGGATAGTAGCTTTTCTGTAATAAGCCATGGCCTCATAACTGGTATCTTTCTGAAATTTTGCTGTATTGAGAAGCTTATCAGAAAAATAGAGAGAACTGTCATACTCTTTAATCTGATTGTGATAATAGATCTTGAAGTCCAATAGATTGGTTAATATAGTATCATTTTCGTTGGGAACTGCTGCAAGAGCTTTATTTAAAAACACTATCTTTTCTTGAGCTCCCTTTACAGATTTTGCTTGATCAAAGTAGAATGTAACAGAATCTTTTCTGGGTGACTGTAAAGATGTTGATTCTGTATTATCATTGAGAGAATTTTCTTTCTGATTTGAATTACAGGAAAAGAGTAAAGTTGCCAATAAGAAATATGGGCATATAAGAAGATGGGGGAATTTCATAAAACGAAAATAATTAAAAAAAGCGATGGCAAACAAGTTTTTCAATTCCGGGAAACTTAAGTCATTGAACTTCGGGGTGAAATTGATCTATAAAAGTTTTCCGAATATGAAAGCCGTGCGCCGTATCTCAGATCATATTCCTGTGTGGGCAGAGTTTGAATTTTTTGCGGAAGGTTTGAAGTTGGAAGAGGAGTCGCAGTAGTATTACAAGGATTTATAGATTGAATTATTAAGAGCTTGTTGTCACGGATTACAAATCCGCGCCATTAGATCGATTTCTATTGATTAAGATTTGAATGTATATAAGACAATAGTTCATCTTGGTATTGCTTTTAAACCGACATGCTTTGTCTGCACCTTAACTTATCCTTGTATTCAAATAAAAATCAATATGAGGAAACTTGAAATAAGCCTTACCGAAGAACAATACCAACATATTCAGGAAGAGATCAAATACTCGAACAGAGTTCATTTGTCTGAAGGTGTCTTTGGAGGATATGAGCTATGCCTACGTGTGGGAATCCCGAATCTTTTTGGAGGACAGCTAGAATTGAAAACGAATACTAATATAGACATGGGAGAGGTGGAATCGGAATTTGTTAAAGTGGCGAGCTAATGGGTCTGAAAGATGTAGCCTTTTTTAGGGGGTTAAATAAAACAGGCGCTTTTGCAAGGCTATCTAATTTTTGTATAAAAGAAGCGGTGTTGGCTTGTGTTTTAGAGGACTTTGATGAAACTACTTTCGTGATTGAAAATCATCAGGATAAATGTGTCACTTACTCCAATTCGGAATATTTAGTTTTTGTATTGGTAGAAAAAAATAAAGCAGTGCTTAGGGAGATAAACAAAGCGGTTAAAGAGATCCAACATTTAAACACTATTGTAATTCTAATAGAACAGGAAGTGAAGGTGCCGATGCCTAAAAATTATTTAGGCTTGAATGTAAATAATATCATCGCCGGATCACGGAAGAGAGATATTCCCGGTAAAAATTTATTTATCACATTTTTGAAAGTGCTTTTTGATTATCCAGTTCCTTGATCAATTACGGAAAGCCATAATCATTTTAAATAAAATCGTAGTTACTTTACACTAAAATTTAGTAATAATAGGTGATTTTATTCGCGTATAAATATAAAAATTACAAGAATACTTTAATAATTTTCGATAAATTAAGATTTTATTTTAAATTGCTAACCCAAATTCTTTTGCCCTACACAGAAGAGGTTGATTTTCCTAAACCTCGTATATGTTAAAAACTTTTGTTCTATTTTTTTTCACGTCAATTACTTATAAAATAATCCATAATTGGATTTTTTAAAGTAAAAAGGGATTATTCGTTAATATATCTAATGTTACTTGATGTATTATTATACGGTACCTATAATTGATATTAAGGCATTAGTTAAAAAATTGATTTTAAAATTATAAAACAGTTAATAAATAATAATTGACAATGGAAAAAATAGAAATTACTACACAGTTAAAAAGCCACTTTCTTAGACTTTATCAAATTGCTCTTGCAGACGAAAACTTTAGTCATTTAGAAATGCAGCTACTTTATAAGTTCGCTGAAGAACGGAATGTGTCTAGTGAAGAATTAGATAAGATATTAACTGGATCTATTGGAGAAATAACCATCCCAGATGCTCTTGAAGAAAGAATGGAGTATTTATATGATTTTGCCGTAATGATTTGGGCAGATCAAAAAATCACAGAAGATGAGTTAAGTACTCTTAAGAAGTATTGTAGAAAGTTTGAATTTTTAGATGAAAATGTAGATGCCTTAGCAGAATACTTAATAGAAAGTGCTAAAGAAAATAAATCTAAAACTGAATTTTTGAATGAACTTAATAATTAATAGTCATGAGTATATTAAGAAATTTATCTGCTTTAAAATCTCCGAAAATTGAAGAGTCTCAAAATGAAACTCTATACGATCAAAGATTAACTTATCATAATCAAGGACATGGAGGTTCAAAAGCATGCCTCGGGAATTTTCATAACTTAAAAACTTCTTTACAAGCTCTGTTTCATAGATTTGAAAAAGATTGCAGAGAAGAAGAAGAAGAACAACGTAGATTAAAGCAACCATATATTGCAGAACAGAAAGGAATCAATACCTCTTTGTTAAATAAAGCTGAAACATTGGGCGGCTTATTAGATCACAAATCTACATTGGAGAGTCAAATTGAAAAACTTCAACAAGATAAAATCAATGTCCGTAAGAATCCTATAGATTACGGAATTGAGGTTGATGCCAAGTCCTCGGTTAAATTTTGGATTGGACTATTTTTATTGTTACCTATTAGCGCTTATATTTTTATATTTTACATTTCAACTTCTTATTCAGGATTTTTTAGAAATTTTGATCCTTCGATAGATCTATTCGGGGGGATATTTTATCCACAGGCATTATCAGAAGCCTATAAAGATGGAATGTTGGAATTAGGATTCATTGTTTTTATTCCCTTTGTATTCTTTGGTTTAGGCTATTTGATACACATGTTTCAGCACAAAAAAGGAATACTTAACGTCTTTAAGATTGCGATGTTATTCATTATTACATTTGTTTTCGATGCAATATTGGCCTATTTGATAGAAGGGAAGTTATATGATCTAGATAAGGTATATGGAGATCCACCATTCTCTGTTTCTTATGCTTTAACAAGTCCAGGCTTTTGGGTGATAATATTTGCAGGATTTGTGTCCTATTTAATTTGGGGTTTAGTGTTCGATTTTATTATGAAAGAGCATGCAGACCGTGATAAAATTCAGGTGTTTCTTTCCAGTTTAAAAGCTGAAATATTTAATAAAATGAAATTACTAGAGACCCATACTTTAAAAGTTGAGAATATTAAGGAAGAAATGGACAAACTAAAAGTAAGAGGCACTGAGTTGGACAATATTATTGATGGCTTTATATTCCCGATCAAAAATTATAAAAATAATTCTTCACAGTATTTGCAAGGCTGGCAACATTTTATTGCTTCAGAATTATCAATGGGTCAAAATCATAAGGATGAATTATTGCAAAAGTGCAGAGAAGAATATGATTTACATATAGATGATCTGGGCTTGAATGTTTCACATATACCAAATAAAATTTACCTAAAATCTGTCTAAACATGAATTTTAAATCTTCAATATACCTATTAGCAATATTTACTCTGGCGTTATCCTCATGTGGCGAGGATCCTAAAGAGGAGAAAATAATAGCGGAATCCACACCTAATTTACGAACTGAGGGCACAATGGAATGCCCCGCATATATAATAAAAAATAAACAGAATAATTTAAATATTAGTATTCTTCTTGACCTTTCCGATAGGATTGAACAACCAAAATCTATTGAAAAAGACGTGGCTTATTTGGGAAGCTTATCTAAGGCTTTTACAAACCATATAAAGACTAAGAAATTGGTTTTATTGGAGGATCGTATTCAATTATTCTTTAATCCAGAACCCTCTAGCAGTGCAATAAATGAAATTGCTGAAAACCTTAAAATTTCCTTTACTAAAAACACTCCTAAGGAATTAATTGAGGAAACAAAAACTCTTTATCAAAATGAACCATTGAAACTATATGAATTTGCCAAAACGGATGCTAACGGGAATAAAGAGAATTATCCCGGTTCTGATATATGGCGATTTTTTAAAGACAATGTGAGGGATTATAGTATAGATAATTGTCATAGAAATATTCTGGTAATTCTTACAGATGGCTATATGTATTATGATAAAACTGAAATGAAGGAAGGTGGAAGAACTTCCTATTTAACCCCTAATTATCTATCTAAACTTAATCTAAAAAAGAGCAACTGGAAAGAAGAAATGCAAAAGCAAGATTTAGGTTTCATACCGGCAGCAAAAGATCTGCAAGATCTAGAAGTATTGGTAATTGGAATAAATAGTTTGAACGATAACAATCCTTATGCTTTAGATATTATTCAGGAATATTGGAGCCAATGGTTTAGAGAAATGGGAATTCCAGAGGGGAATTATAAAATTAAAAATGCGGTGATTCCTTCTAATATGGAAGGTGTAATACTAGATTTTATAAATAAATAAAAGGACTAGAATTATCAATATTTTACTGAGGAAGTGCAATTTATTTGTTGTGCAAATTGTTATACTGCTTTAGTATAATTAACCACCAGAGAAGGTAATATAGGTTCAAGATTCCTAAAGTTAATTACAGACTCAGGTGTTAGAACCTGAGTCTTCTTATTTAATAAGCCCTCAAATTAAAAACTACTAATAATTACAAATTTCTATTAATTTATTCCTTAGCTCAATAGACATCATTCTAATAATATAAGGCAGTCCCACTTCATAATTTTAAAATCCCATGCTTAAACCAAGTATCCTTTTAATTTTACTTCTGTTATTCTGTAGTGAACTCATCACCGCGCAGGTAAAGATCTCCTCTTGGAATCTGCAGAACTTCGGAAAAACAAAATCAGAATCTGAAATTAATTATGTTGCAGATGTTCTAAATGAATTCGATGTGGTGGCACTGCAGGAGATAGTGGCAGGGTTTGGTGGAACCCAGGCGGTGGCGAAACTGGCAGATGCTTTAAACAGGAAAGGCGCTAAGTGGGACTATGCCGTAAGTGATCCTACTGAAAGCACTCCTTATGCTACAGAGCGTTATGCTTTTTTATGGAAAACAGCCAAGGTAAAACGAGAGGGTAGGGCTTGGCTAGATCGAAATTATGTTGCTGAAATTGATAGAGAACCCTACATGATGGACTTCAATTTTAAAGGTCAGTCCTTTACCCTTGTAAGCTTTCACGCGATTCCAAAAAAGAAACAACCTGAAACTGAGATTAAATACTTCAAGTTCCTTCCTGGTAAATACCCCGATAAAAACTTGGTTTTCTTGGGAGATTTTAACATTCCGCAGAGTCATACGGTATTTAATCCGCTGAAGAAGGCTGGATATCTTTCGGTTTTGGTAGATCAGAAGACCACTATGAAAATGGAATGTGTTGGAGAGGAATGTTTGGCTTCAGAATACGATAATATTTTCTACAATTCAGGGAAACTTAAGTCCTTGAACTTCGGGGTGAAATTGATCTATAAAAGTTTTCCGAATATGAAAGCAGTGCGTCGCATCTCTGATCATATTCCTGTGTGGGCAGAGTTTGAATTTTCTTCGGAAGAAGGGCAATGTCAGTAGTTAATGCAGCAGTATTGAAGTCTGTTAGATCAGACTAGCAAAAAAATTTTTCTTTTGTAAACCTATTCTTCAGGCTGCTTAAATTTCATCCAAGTATCAAGAAGAAAAATCTGCATCCTTCCGTCATTTTTAGTGTCGATAACCATTTGGACCTCCTCTTCATCCACAGCTAAATAAATAAGTCTGCCCATTTGTTGATCTGTCAAATCCATACTATTCTGAATATAATCTCTGTGTCCTTCAAGGATTGCAATGTTTTGAATCTTTTTATCGATGAGGATATTCCGTTTTAATTTTTTGGTTCTCCCGTTGATTGCATTGAGAATTGGATCCACCTGAAGATTTCCGACCAACAAACCCAGAAGATGTATCCATTTAAAATCTCCAGCGGTTTGCAATCTTCTCTCATTCAAAGTAAGAGATTTTATTTCTTTTGGAATGATCCCGAGGCTCACCGCATTTATCCTTGACACATCCGTAACCGTCACTTCCTCCAGTTCATTGGTGCTGCTTTTCATATTTATTATTAAGGAACTTTTCTTTACATCATTGGAATCCACGAATTTGATAAGGTCATACATTGCTACGTGCGAAAAAAGCAGGGTATCCCCGGCTTTGGCAAGTAGCAGGAACTCTCCATAAAGGTTGGTCACCGTAGATCTGCCGGTGGTGATATTTTTTAGGTAAACGTTTTCAAGAAGGCTGTCAATATTTACAACCCGGCCTTCAAGTATTGTCCTTTCCTGCGCGGTTGAGCAAAGCGCAAATAGACTAATTAAAAGAGTGAAAAATATTTTTGTTCTGTACATTTTTTTAGTGTAATGCAAGCATTGCATTTCCCTGTTTTTTTAAAAACCCCATGGGTGCGAAAGTAATATACTAATTAAAGATAACAGGTATTAGTTTTAAACTCTTGAAGAAAATTATTTAATTATTTTCGAAAGAATCTTGTTCTGTGCTAATTCCTGTAATGTTTTTTTAAAGAAATCGTTATCTCAGAAGTAGGTTTATTTGCACACGGAGAGGGGAATTGTATTAGAAACAGGTTTTAGTAGAAATCAGGCTTCAGATATTATTTTCAGTCTATTAAATGATTCTTCTGTTTTCGGATAAGAGATTATTTTCGTCAATTCAGGGAAACTTAAGTCATTGAATTTCGGAGTGGTTTTAATCTATAAAGTTTTCCGAATATGAAAGCAGTGTGCCGCATCTCAGATCATATTCCTGTGTGGGCAGAGTTTGATTTTTCTTCGGAAGAAGGGCAATGTCAGTGGCTAATAAGAGAAATTTTTAAGGATTAATGTTTGATGTATATAATATCAATGGTTCATCTTATTATGGCTTTTAAGCCGACACGCTTTGTCTGATCCTTAACTTAAACTTGTATTGAAATTAAAAGCAATATGAGGAAATTTGAAATAAGCCTTACCGAAGAACAATACCAACACATACAGGAAGAGATCAAATACTCGAACAGAGTTCATTTATCTGAAGGTGTCTTTGGCGGATACGAGCTATGCCTAAGCGTTGGCATCCCGAACGTTTTTGGGGGACAGCTTGAATTGAAGACGAATACTAGTATCGACCTAGGGGAGGTGAAATGGAAAATTCAATGAAAGATCTGAACCACTTTCAGTTACGCGGAAAGAGAGGAAAACGCAATCTATTGATTGTTGGCCTGTATGCGGTGGATAATGATGATTTTATTTCGCGAATAACTTTGCAAAACACAGATGCAATAGCCAAAGAAGAGGCTTGTAATGGCTGGATAAGAGCTAATCCCAGAGACACTTCTCCGGTAACTTTAAGAGGAGTTATTCCGGAGATAGAACCAGACAATTTTAGAAAGTTTGACATTCAGCATTATGTGCATTACAGAAAATTGTCTCTTAAGCCTGAAATCATGATCAATTAAGTAGCCTAATGAAATATGAGATCGAATTTTTTAAAGGGCTTTCCCAAATTGAGGGTCTTGAGAAATTGTTGGGGATAAGCATGATTAAATATGCTTTGATAAGTTCTGTTTTAAAAGGTGTAGATCCATCAACTTTTAAATTAGAGAATCATATGGATCACTGCTTAACGCTGGCTAACGAGAAGTATCTTCTCTTTATAATTTTGGACTCAAATGATTTTATTATCACTGAGATCAACCAAGCAATCAGTTTAATAGATCATTATATTCCTGTAGTAGTAAAACTGGAAAAGGATTTTGAAACTTTAGGGTTTAAAAAGGAGATCAATCTATCTATCCAGAAAATTTGTGAAACTGCAATTAGAAAAGGAGTTTCAAATAAGAACCTGTTTTTAATATTTCTGAGGGTTTTGTTTGATAATGATCCTTACTAATAAAATTTTAGTGTTTACATTACGGGAAAACATTTTCTAAGCTTTAAGAAAAGCTTTAGATTTACTCCGCTTTCAATTATTCTCCAGTTACCCTATCTTCCGGAGATTGATTTTTCAGTAATTAAGCACCCATATTCTATTATAACATATCTACATAAATGAATCAACAAGTACACAATAAACTCGTTTCTTTTATTTGGTCTATTGCAGACGATTACCTGCGTGATGTATACCAACGTGGAAAATACCGAGATGTAATTTTACCAATGATAGTCCTTAGAAGGCTAGATGCACTTCTGGAACCTTCAAAAGATGCCGTAATGGAGGAACTGATTTTTCAAAGAGATGAAGCCGGTTTTACAGAGTGGGATGAAAGCGGACTTTGTGAAGCTTCAGGTTATGTGTTTTACAATACTAGCACTTGGACTCTTCAAAAATTACGAGGCACCGCAACTAATTCTCAACAGATATTGCTGGCTAATTTTGAAGATTATCTTAATGGTTTCAGTTATAATGTAAAGGAGATCATTGAAAAGTTTAAATTACGCAGTCAGGTTCGCCATATGGCAAATAAGGATGTACTATTAAATGTGTTGGAAAAATTCACTTCTCCTCACATCAACCTAACTCCATTTGAAAAAGAAGACCCGGAAGGAAGAAAATTAGCTGCATTGTCTAATTTAGGGATGGGGTATGTATTTGAAGAGCTTATCAGGAAGTTCAATGAAGAAAATAATGAAGAAGCGGGTGAACACTTTACGCCTCGTGAAGTGATAGATTTGATGACCCATATTATTTTTGATCCTGTAAAAGATAATTTACCGCCGGTGATGACTATTTACGATCCCGCATGTGGAAGTGGCGGAATGCTTACGGAAGCTCAAAATTTCATAAAGGATGAAGAAGGAATCATTAAAGCCCTAGGGGATGTATATCTCTACGGAAAAGAGATTAACGATGAAACTTACGCAATCTGTAAGAGTGATATGATGATTAAGGGAAACAACCCTGAAAACATTAGAGTTGGCTCTACACTTTCTACAGATGAATTTGCCGGGAATACCTTCGATTTTATGCTGTCTAATCCGCCTTATGGGAAATCCTGGAGCAGTGAGCAGAAATACATAAAGGATGGAAAAGAGGTTATCGATCCTCGTTTTCAAATTAAATTAAATAATTACTGGGGAGTAGATGAAGATGCAGATGCCATTCCGCGATCTTCAGATGGGCAGTTATTATTCTTAATGGAGATGGTGTCTAAAATGAAACCCTTGACTCAAAGTGATAAAGGAACCAGAATAGCCTCTGTACATAACGGAAGCAGTTTATTTACAGGAGATGCCGGAGGTGGTGAGAGTAATATACGCCGTTATATTATAGAAAACGATTGGTTAGAAGCCATTGTGCAATTACCAAACAACCTTTTTTATAATACAGGAATCACTACTTACATCTGGATATTAAGCAATAATAAACCGGCTACCCGAAAAGGAAAAGTACAACTTATAGATGCCGGACAGTTATATAGAAAGTTGCGCAAGAATTTAGGAAATAAGAATTGCGAATTTTCCCCAAAACACATCACTGAGATTGTTACGGCTTATACCAAAATGAGTGTAAAAGAACGCGAAGGAGAAAAGGGTGTTTCTGCTCAAGTATTCGATAATGCAGATTTCGGATATTACAAAGCTAGCATAGAAAGGCCAAAACGTTTAAAAGCTCAGTTTACCGCAGAACGAATTGAAACTTTGCGTTTTGATAAGAGCTTACAAGAACCTATGCAATGGGCATACACAACTTTTGGAGAAAGTATATATACCAACACCAAGGAACACGAAAAGGAATTGCTAGACTGGTGCGAGAAAAATGACCTGAATCTTTCTTCTGCTAATAAAAAGAAACTCACCAAGGCTGATACTTGGAAGAAACATCTCTATCTGGTAAAAACAGGGATGAGTTTATTAAAGGCGATTGGGGAAAATGAGTATGCCGACTTTAACCAATTTAAAGTATTGGTAGATGCCGAAATTAAAAAGCAGAAACTATCACTAGGTGCTAGCGATAAAAAAGCCATTTTAAATGCAGTAAGTTGGTATGATGCTGAAGCCGAAAAAGTAATAAAAAAGATAGAAAAACTAACTGGCGATAAGCTAAACAAACTTTTAGTGCATTTAGATTGTAAAGAAAGTGATTTAGCAGATTTCGGGTATTTTGCAACTAACAAAAAAGGAGAATATATCACTTACGAAACTGAAAGCGACCTGCGTGATACCGAGAATGTACCCTTAAAAGACAATATACACAGTTACTTTTTACGAGAAGTAAAACCACATGTAGCCGAAGCTTGGATAAATCTGGACGCTACCAAAATTGGTTATGAAATTAGCTTTAACAAATACTTTTACAAGCATACGCCACTGCGTTCTATTGAAGAAGTTACTGCCGATATTTTAGCATTAGAAGAAAAAAGCGATGGTTTAATTGCTGAAATTTTAAACTTAGGGTAAAGTATGGCTTCAGAACTTATTATATATCAAACCGAAGACGGACAAACTAAAATTCAAACACGTTTAGAAAATGAAACTGTTTGGTTAACACAAACACAAATGGCAACGCTATTTGGCAAAGGACGTTCTACCATTACAGAACATATTACTAACATTTTTAAAGAAGGTGAACTAGACAAAGCATTGGTAAGTCGGAAAATCCGACATACCACTCAACATGGTGCTATTGTTGGTAAAACACAAGAAGCCGAAAGCACGTTTTACAATCTCGATGTTATTATTTCGGTTGGTTACAGAGTAAAATCTAATAATGGTACACAATTTCGTATTTGGGCAACCCAAAGACTGCGAGAATATATTGTGAAAGGCTTTACCATAAACGATGATTTATTGAAAGAAGCTGGTGGTGGCAATTACTTTGAAGAATTATTAGAGCGTATTCGTGATATACGTTCGTCAGAGAAAGTGTTTTGGCGAAAAGTATTAGATATTTATGCTACTAGTGTAGATTACAACCCAAATGCTGAAACTTCGCAACAATTTTTTAAAACCATACAAAATAAAATGCATTGGGCAGCACACGGCCAAACCGCCGCAGAGGTTATTTATAGCCGTATAGATCCTGCAAAACCGTATTTGGGACTGACTACTTTTAAAGGCGAACAGCCTACCAAACAAGAGGTGGGCGTGGCTAAAAATTATTTAAATGGAGAAGAGCTAAACATATTAAACCGTATGGTAACTGCTTATTTAGAAATTGCCGAACTACAGGCCTTAAACAGCAAACCAATGTATATGAAAGATTGGTTACAACGTGTAGATGATTTTTTACAATTAACAGGGAAAAATATTTTAACACACGCCGGCAGTATTAGCCATAAGGAAGCGCTAGAAAAAGCAACCCATGATTATACCCAATATAAAGAAAGCATTAAAAACAGTTTGTCTAAGGTTGAAAAAGACTTTATAAAGCAATTGGACCAAACCCATAAACAGCTTAAAAACAAAAAATAATATGGTGGAGGTAGAAAACAGCATACCAAAATATCCTGCTTATAAAGATTCTGGAGTAGAATGGTTAAGAGAGATTCCTGAGCATTGGGAGGTAATTAAATTGAGAAATATTGGCGTTTTTTCTGCGAGCGGAATAGATAAATATATTAAGAATAATGAAAGTATAATTAAAATAATCAATTTTACGGATGTCTATGGAAATAAAAAGGGAACTATCAATTCACTTTTTAAATTTATGGAGGTTACTACTCCTGAATCAAATAGAATTAAACATCTTGTAAATAAAGGAGATTTAGTATTACTTCCCAGTTCTGAGACCTATGAAGAATTAGGGCTTGCCGCATTAATAGATGAAGAACTCGAAAACACATCTTTTTCATATCACGTTATTCGATTTCAATTTGCTAAAGACATCAATCATCCATTTAGAAAATATTTAACAAATAACAATTTTGTTTTAAATCAATTTTCTAGAGCAGGAAAAGGGACGACAAGAAAAATTATTGGTAGAGGAGTGTTTAAAAATATACAGGTAATAATTCCACCATTAAAAGAACAGAATTCAATAGCTCAATTTTTAGATGATAAAACAACAAAAATAGAAGATGCTATCACCATAAAAGAGCGACAAATAAACCTGCTTAAAGAACGCAAACAAATACTCATACACAAAGCAGTTACACAAGGTTTAAATCCAAATGTCAAACTAAAAGACTCTGGTGTAGAATGGATTGGAAAGATTCCTGAGCATTGGGAATTAGTAAAAAATAAAACGCTTTTCCGAGAAAGTAATAAACCTGGAGAGGAAGATCTTCCACTCTTATCTGTATCTATTCATTCGGCTGTTTCTTCTGAAGAACTGGAAGATGATAATAATATTAGAGGTAGGGTCAAAATTGAAGACAAGACAAAATATAAACTTGTTGATGAGCAAGATATAGTTTTTAATATGATGAGAGCTTGGCAAGGAGCGATTGGTTCAGTAAGTGTCAAAGGACTGGTGAGTCCAGCATACGTTGTGGCTACCCCAAACTTAAAATTGAAATCCAAATACTTCGAACATCTCTATCGAACTGATTCCTTTATCCAACAAATGAACCAAAACTCGCGGGGTATTACAGACTTTAGAAAGAGATTATATTGGGATGAGTTCAAACAGTTGTTTACTGTACTTCCAGATCTCCAGGAGCAAGGGAGTATTGTGGAATTTATCGATGGTCTCAACAAGAAGACTGAAAAAGCCGTCAACTTAAAACAACAAGAAATTAGGAAGTTAAAGGAGTATAAGAGTAGTTTGATAAATAGCGCAGTAACTGGGAAGATTAAGGTAAGTTAATATAAATTTTATGAAAACAATTATAGAAAAATATATAGGTAAAAAAGCTTTTGAAGAAAAAGTTGAAAAGTTTTTCGGGAATACTGAATTCGAGGAAGTTTTCACCTCTTTTTTATCCAACTATCTTACAGAGTTGGAAGGAGATAATGCAATTGAAGAAGATGATACTCCCACAACCTTGCTTGAAATACCAAATGATTTTATAGACTGTTATATTGAGTGTAGGAAGGATGGATTTAGCAAAATTTGGAGTATAACGCGAGCGAAATTAAAGATGTCATCTGTTAGGAGTAACGAAGTTTTTAGCTGTTACGAGGAAGTTGCCGCGGTAGATAAAGAAGAAGCTTTAAAAGATCTACATGTTTTTTGCAAACTAAATAATGGAGATAAACGATACACTGATTTTTTAATTGATTATGTAATCAATAATGGTTACTCAGAAAGACCTGTTGAAGAACTTGCAGATGACTTTTCTAAAATTTATAAGAAGCAAATAGAAGGTGGTAAGTCGGAGATCTATGCTAACAAATACGCAAGTTTAATAGCTGAAGATCATTATCATGAGATATATTGTCAAGATTATGCTTTGATTTATGATCAATCCCTCACACACGAGAAAAGTGAAGAATATGCTGAGCAATATGCATCAAAATATGCCAGCGAATTGGTGGACGTTAAAAGAAGAGCCGGTATTTCAGAGGACGAAGAAATACTGGATTTTGCGAAAGATAAAGCCAAGGCTTATATAAATGGTTGGGAATATGCCAATGAAAACAATCTTAAAGATAAATCACTTTTTATTGAATGCTACAGCAACTCTTATCTAAATACAATGTATTCTGATGATCCAAATGATTGTAGAACGATAAAAGAATGCGAGAAATTAGCTTTAAAAAAAGCATTGGAAAAGTTTGAGAAGCGAATAGCATCTAGAAAAACAAAAGACTCAATTGATATCAGGAGTTCTAGAAATTGAAAAATTAAAGAAAAAAAATGGTTGTTTAATAGATTGCTTAGTAACTCGTAAAGTGAAAGTGTGTTGGAATGCGAAAAGAAAATAAATAGATTGTGCAAGAAGAATTAACTTTAAATAATATTGAAAATGTATCGGTAAAGGTGGTTAGTTGTACTTTACGTGAACTCTTAAATTGTAATTCTGATGCTATACCAGGAACTTCCATAGTAGGACAATTACACATACCAGAATATCAAAGACCTTATGTTTGGAAGGAAAAACAAATTAATCAGTTATTGAATGATTATATTGAGTATGACAAAAAAAATGTTGCAGATAAACCTTTATATTATTTAGGAAGTATTCTATTACATCATGATGATGGGAAATTAAATATAATAGATGGTCAACAACGCATAACCACTGCATTACTTATTCAAAAGTTGAAAAATGAAGAAATTAAAAGTGGACTAGAATATTCATCAAGCTCAACTATTAAAAATATTAAAAAAAACTTGAAATACTTAAAAAGTATTCAGGATAAGAATATTTTTGAATTTAGAGAATTTGACGTGTTTGATTTAATCAAATTCGATGAAATTAATATTACTTTAATTATTACTTCTACCCAAGATTTAGCTTACACTTTTTTTGAAACTCAAAACACAGGAGGAGTCCGCCTTGAAGGGAGTGATATTTTAAAAGCTCATCACTTAAGAGCTATAGACTGTAAGAAAACAGTTAATTATCAAGCAAGAAAATGGGAATCTATAGATAGTGATAATGTTGAATATGTAACACAACAATTAACTAAGATTCGTTTTTGGGATAATAGAAAATGGCGACAATTCCCTTTTTACAAAAATAAAATAGGAATCAAACAAGTGCTTATCGATGAATATACTTTAAATACTTCAAGTAATAATGGAGATGTGTCTTTTTACTACAGTGCCGTACAAAACGATGGCGGACGTTTGCTACAAATGCACGAAAGCAATTATAAACAATTAAAGCAACCACTTTCTAACGGTAATAACACCTTGGATTATATTAATGATTATATACATCTGTACGAAGTGCTTTTTGGTAAATTATCAGATCATCGAATAGATGATAATTATTACGAGTTTAGAGATGTAGTTATACACGGTGAAAATGGAACTCTTTTTTTAAAGGAATTGTTTGAAATAGCAATGATTAGTTATGTAAGTAGGTTTGGCTTTTACAAAATGTTTGAGGCTAGCCTTTGGCTATACAGGGTTATTTATTCTTTACGTGTAAGTATGAAAAGAAACGTTAGGGAGGATAGTGTCTTTAAATTTGTTTACGATAAGCAGTTTGTAGATAATATAATAGAGGTATTTACAACCGAAGAATTATTCTTATTTCTTAAAAAACACTATTACTCTTTGGATACATCTTATGCAGATAAAAACAAATCCAAAGGAAAGCATATTAGTACTTTACAGAAATATTTTTCCGGCTTAAATGCTATAGACTACTACAAGAATAATCCACGTGAATTTGATAAACACTTATTATTAAGCATTTCAGATAAAATAAAAGAAAAGCAATAAGATGGATAATATATTTGAAACTAAAATAGTAAGTTTAAAAACCTTAGATAATTATAATTTTTCTATACCAACTTATCAACGTCCTTACGTTTGGGGAGATGAACAATTGAAAAAAATATTAGATGATTTTTATCTAGCATTTAATACTGCACCTAATGACGTCTATTATGTAAGCACCTTTTTAACTAAGGAAAATAATAATGAGGCTGAACTAATAGATGGACAACAAAGATTTACAACGTTATGGTTAATTTCCTTCGTGTTGGATAGCGTATGTGAATCTTCAGAAATTTCTAAGTTTCTTAAAAAAGATGGTAAACTTCGATTAAGTTTTGAAATAAGAAAAGAGGTTGGAGACTTTTTCAGGTCGCTTTTAGAAGAAGAAAATACTTCACAAAGAATATTTGAAGAACAATATATAATTAAGCATCCTTACCTTAAAAATATAGCTAAAGCATTTGTTTTTATAAAAGGGTTCATAGATCAATTACCCGTGACTGAATTGGATGATTTTGGAGATTGGATTTACAGAAATGTACATTTAATTAAAAACACTACACCTAAAAACACCGATCTAAATAAATTATTTTCTACAATAAATAGTGCTGGAATTCAACTAGAGCAAACAGATATTATAAAAGCAAACCTGTTAAGTCTTATAGACGAAAAAACGAAGTATAGTAGAATATGGGAGTCCTGCGAAAACATGAATAATTTTTTTGAACGCAATGCAAGGGATTCCTTTCCGAGCACAAAATGGGAGGCTGTACATATGCAGGATTTTACATTTTTTAATGATGCTGTTTTTAAATATCAATCTGAAAATTTAAGAGATAAAAGGAATTCTGAAATATTTAATATTGATAATTTTAATATTGATGAATTAGAAGAATATAAAAGACCAGAGTATAAAAGTTTAAATGAAGAAACGCGAAAATCTGACGAGATATATTGTAGATCTGTAATTAGCTTCGGTCAGATTTTGTTGCATACATATCGTATTCACTTGTATCGTGAAAAAGGTCTTAACGATTTTGAGGGCACCTTTCATGTGTCAAGATTAATCGAAATATTTAATGAACTAGTATTGCGTAAAAATCCAGAAGAGATCAAACGTTTTTTTTTACTGCTTTGGGATATTCGATACCTATTCGATAAATACATAATTAAATGGATTTCTGATGTAGATACTAAATCAGAATCTTTAGAGCTAGTTAACATTAATCGAAATAAAGAAAGTTACTACAGTCGTAGCAAATACGAAAAGTCTGAAAGTTTAATGCTTCAAAGTGTACTGTATTTCACAGGTGATTATTTAAGGCAATATTGGTTGACAACTTATCTGAATTATCTGCATAAAAATCATTCTAATCTTTCCCCTACAGATGAGAAACACTTAAATTATTTGGAGAAACTAGATAATACCTTTTCAATTTGTAAATCAATCACAGATAAAGAACTCTCTTGGAGTTTAATGGGTCAGGATTTTGAAATTGAAAAACGTTTTAACATAAAAGAATATTTAAATTCTAATCAAGGAACTAGGTTTAAACATTATTGGTTTCAGAAACTAGAATATATTATATGGAAAAATTGGAAGTTCGAAGAAACAGATGAATTTAAAAGTTACAAAATAACTTCCAAAAATTCAATTGAACATATCTATCCTCAAAACCCGGAAAACATTTTGAATCATCCAGAGATTAAAGATGAATATCTCCATTCTTTTGGAAATTTAGTTTTATTAAGTGTTTCTCAAAATTCTGAGTACAGTAATAAATCTGTAAGTGTTAAAAAATCAATGTTCAAAGAGAAAAGAGACGCTTATGATACATTAAAGTCTTATTATATTTTTGAAAAATCTGCTCACCCATGGAATATAGATTCCATAAAAGAGCATCAAAAAGAGATGATAAAAAAAATTACTAAGCATTATTTCAATGAATAGTAAAACCAATGAAAAAGCTTTAAAAGATTCAATACAGGAAATGCTATCTGGTAACAAGATTGCGATGATAAAGTAGTAAGATCTTTCAGATTAGGTAGCGATTCCAAAAAATTCATAATGTATATACCTTATTGGGCATGATTTTATTTAACTTGAAATTATAAAAATCGAAAAAAACCAGTGTTTGTAGGGGTTTCTTATTTGACGGGAATTCGGAAAATGACAGATTGTGGGTTTTAAAACCAATAATTATACTGTAGATGTTTATTTGATTAGAATTAGGAAGTAGTTGTTAAACCATTAAATATCAAGGATTTCTTATTTGACTGGAATTCGGAAAACAAAATTATAGCATGCATAGCCAAACCAACGAACAAGCTTTAGAAGCAGCCATACAGGAAACACTTTCTGGTACCACCATAGAGATGATAAAGGAGCAAAATCCTTTGGCTAATATTGCAGAAGAATCTGAGCAATATCTTTTAGGGAAAGGCTATTATATTGGTAATCCCGATGATTTTGATGCAAAATATGCTATTGATAATAGAAGATTCTGGAATTATCTGAAGGAAACCCAAAAGGAGGAACTCGAGAAACTTCAAAGGCATGGCGATTGGAAATTAAAGATCCTGGAACGTCTGGACAGGATGATCAAAAAATATGGAGTCCTCCAAATTTTAAAGAAAGGTTTGGATGTAGATGATGCGCATTTCACTTTGTTTTATCAGGCCCCACTAGCAAGTAGCAGCATTCGCGTAAAAAAACTTTTTGAAAACAATCAGTTTAGCGCCACTAGGCAATTAAGATATTCTGTAGATAATCCTCGGGAGGAGATCGATATAGTAATCTTTATTAACGGGCTACCAATTATTACCGCAGAATTAAAAAATCACTGGACCGGGCAGAATGCTAAAGTACATGCCCAGAAGCAATATAAATTTGACCGGGATATCAAACAACCATTGCTAAATTTTGGCCGCTGCCTAGTGCATTTCGCTGTAGATACCGATGAGATTTATATGACTACGAAGTTAAATGGAGAGAACACCTTCTTTCTACCTTTCAATAAAGGAGATAATAATGGGAAGGGAAATCCTGTAAATCTAAACGGACATAAAACTGCCTATCTCTGGGAAGAAGTTTTAACCAAGAAAAGTTTAGCTAACCTTATTCAGCATTTCGTAAGATTAGACGGGAAATCAAAAGATCCATTGAATTCCAGAACGTTGTTCTTTCCAAGATACCAACAGATGGATGTGGTTAGAGAGATCATAGATCACGCTGCAAAGAACGGAGTAGGGCAAACGTATCTCATTCAGCATTCGGCAGGTTCAGGAAAATCCAATTCTATTACCTGGGCGGCATTTCAGCTTATAGAATCCTATCCACAGAAGGAAGGGCTTCATGGAAGTATTGGAATGGAAAAGCCTTTATTTGATTCAGTAATAGTTGTAACCGATAGGCGCTTACTGGATAAGCAGATCAGGGATAATATAAAGGATTTTTCAGAAGTTAAAAATATTGTGTCTCCGGCATATTCTTCTAAAGAATTACGAGAAAGTTTAGAAAGCGGAAAAAAAATCATTATTACCACAATTCAGAAGTTCCCTTTTATAATTGATGGAATATCAGATCTTAGTGATAAGCGTTTTGCTGTAATTATAGATGAAGCTCATAGTTCTCAAAGCGGTTCAGCGCACGATAAGATGAATCAATCTATGGGGCAGAAGGATCAGGAAGAGGATGAGGAGGAAGATGTGCAGGACAAGATCATCAAAGCTATGCAATCTAGAAAGATGCGTGGGAATGCTTCTTATTTTGCCTTTACTGCAACCCCAAAAAATAATACATTAGAAAAATTTGGAGTAAAAGAGGAAGATGGTTCATTTAAGCCATTTCATTTATATTCCATGAAACAAGCTATTGAAGAAGGATTTATTCTGGACGTTCTGGCAAACTACACTACCTATAAGAGTTATTATGAAATAGAAAAGTCTATTGAAGAAAACCCTTTATTTGATTCGCAAAAGGCACAAAAAAAATTAAAGGCTTTTGTAGAAAGCGATCAGCGAACAATAGATACCAAAGCTGAAGTGATTCTGGATCATTTCATTCCTAATATTGTGAATAAGAAAAAGCTTAAAGGGAAAGCCAAGGCTATGGTAGTAACTCAAAGTATAATATCGGCTATACGCTACTACAAAGCATTAAGTAGAATTCTAGGTGAAAAAGGAAATCCATTTAAAATCCTAGTTGCATTTTCCGGCTCTAAAACTGTAGATGGAATTGAATATACCGAAGCCGATATTAATGGGTTTGGAGAAAAAGATACCAAAGATAATTTTGATAAAGATGAGTATCGAATATTGGTGGTTGCCAATAAATATTTGACCGGGTTCGATCAGCCAAAGCTTACTGCGATGTACGTGGATAAAAAGCTTCAGGGAGTTATGGCTGTTCAAGCTTTGTCAAGATTAAATCGGTCTGCAGACAAACTTGGAAAGAAAACAGAGGATATTTTCATCCTAGATTTCTTTAATTCTACAGATGATATTAAAGCATCTTTTGATCCTTTTTATACAGCAACATCCTTAAGTGGCGCAACAGATATTAATGTTCTGCATGACTTAAAACAAACGCTGGATGAAACCGGGGTTTACGAGCAGGAAGAAGTAGAGTTGTTTTGCGAGAAGTTCTTTTTAAAAGAGGATGCGCAGAAATTGAGTCCTATTATTGATATGGCCGCCAATCGTTTTAATAAAGAACTTGAATTGGAGGATGAGGACAAAGCCGACTTTAAAATAAAAGCAAAGCAATTCGTAAAGATCTACGGACAAATGGCAGCTATTATGCCTTATGAAATGATGGCCTGGGAAAAATTATTTTGGTTCCTGAAATTTCTTGTTCCGAAACTGATCGTGAAAGATAAAGATGCAGATGATCTTGATAAATTACTAGAGTCTGTAGACCTGTCTACCTATGGTCTTGAACGCACTAAATTGAATGATAGTATTGGTTTAGATGCTTCAGCTTCAGAATTGGATCCACAGAATGCAAAACCGCGTGGAGCCCATGGAGAGAAAGAGGAAGATATTCTTGAAAGCATTATAAGAAACTTCAATGAAAAATGGTTTCAGGGCTGGGAAGCAACACCAGATGAGCAGCGGACAAAATTCATACAATTAAGTAAGC
The DNA here is from genome assembly GCF_007997295.1 of Gillisia hiemivivida. Classification (GTDB taxonomy): domain Bacteria; phylum Bacteroidota; class Bacteroidia; order Flavobacteriales; family Flavobacteriaceae; genus Gillisia; species Gillisia hiemivivida. The sequence goes on from NZ_VORY01000008.1 coordinate 89,194, forward strand.
ATATTCAAGCACACCAGGATTTTCAATCCAAGGTGGCAGATAATGGCGATAGACAAAATAGCGACCTCGCATTAGAAAAGATCATTGAAGATGTAATGCGAAAACAGCGAAAAAATGAGCTTGATCTTTATAAGTTATATGCCAAGGACGAAGGCTTCTATCAAGCATTTTTTGATACCATGAAGAGGATGGTTTCTCGAGACCGAATTTAAATATATGGATAAGAACATTAAGCAAAAATCTATTTTAGATTTTGTCAGTTTTAAATCACCCACCTTAGAGCAAAGGAATGCTTTAATTGCTATGTCTGATTTTGTTTCAACTTCTAATTCAGAAGATTTTCTTATTCTTAGTGGTGCAGCCGGGACTGGAAAAACATCCATTACCACTAGTTTGATAAAATATTTGAACCATCAAAATGTTCAATTTAAAATCGCAGCACCTACTGGCAGAGCAGCCAGAATCCTTGGTAAAAAAGCTGGAGCTACCAGTACAACTATTCATTCACTAATATATAATTCTGTATCCGATCCTAATACAGGTGAAGTGAACTTTAAATTGAAACCTAATACGGTTAAAGATTATTCAGTTTATCTTTTAGATGAAGCCTCAATGATTTCATCAATCATTACAAATGATGAAGAAAGTTTATTTGTGAGTACGAACTCCCTTCTTAATGATCTTGTGAAATTTGTAAAAGATGGAAACCTTCGAAACAAATTAATTTTATTAGGAGATAGAAATCAGTTACCACCCATTCAGGAAGAATATTCCAAAGCTCTTTCTAAATCATATTTGGAGGAGAATTATCAATTGTCAGGTGAGTCATATAGACTTACAGAAGTTAAGCGTCAGCAAAAAGACAGCTATATTTTAAAGAATGCTGTAACTGTTAGGGAAGCAATTGATAATAATATGCCCCCGGAAGATTTGGTAGATTTAGAAGTGCAAAGAATGAACACCGCAGCACTGAATTATATCCAGGAGTATAAAAATTATGGATTGGAAGGAAGTATCTCGATTGCAGCAACTCATAAAATGAACCAACTCTTTAATAGAATAGTAAGGGAATATATGTATGGTAAGTTTGCGGATGAACTTGTGGAAAATGATTTGTTACTTATAATTTCTTCATGGAGAAGAAAAGCAAAAGAATTATATAGTGGGGATCACGTAATTGTAAAGAAAATTGATCTTGATGAAACAGAAATTATTGCTGGGCTAAGATTTGTTCCTGTGAAATTAATGTTTAAAAACTTGTTAGATAAGGAGGAGTTTTTAGATGATTATTTGCTTTTAGAATGCCTAGAACAGTCTAAAGGGCTTAATGCAGAGCAAGAAAAAAGATTGCGATTTGAACGATTTAGAGCAAATAAAATATATCAAAAGTCAGGTAATCCGGCTGATGATAAATATGTAGGAGCTATAAGAGCTACTTATGGACACTCCATTACCTGTCATAAAGCGCAAGGCGGGGAATGGAAAAAAGTTTACTTAAATTCTTACTATATGCCAAGTTTAAGATACCAGTATACGGCTATTACAAGAGCTAAAGACGAATTGATTTTGTATTAAATGATATTAGAAATCACCTTTATACAAGGCGGAATGCTAGAATTTGAAAGAACAGGTATATATCCCGAATACCTGTTGTTCAATTTAAAAGGTTCTAAACAGAATTGGAGAGTGAAAATTAAGAATAAACCACAGGAGGGTATTCTAAAAAGTAAGGGTATACCGGTTTATGAATATAGTTTTGATGGACACTGGTGCAAATTTAGAAAAGTCAATAAAAATGCTTCGATTTCAAAATGGATGGAGCCGGAAACTATAAGTATTGAAAGGAGAGATTAAAAATAAAATGTTGAAAACCCAAATCACGAACCCACTAGTTAAATTCAATTCTAAAATTGATGCTTACACAAACAAGACAATAAGAAAACATACTTTTTGGTTAGTATTCTTTATTAGTCTATTCTCATCTCAATTCTTATTAGCCCAATGTCCTAGCGGGGATGTTACATTAGAAAGTCAGCAACAAATAACTAATTTTGTGGCCACCTATCCTTCTTGTACAAATATAAATGGAAGCCTTTTAGTGAGAAGTGAAGAGGTTACTGATCTTTCCTTTTTAAAAGATATGATATCCATCAATGGAGATTTGACTATTCAGAATACCAAAGCAATTGAACTTTCACTAAGCAATCTTGAAAATGTTGATGGTGATTTTAATATTTTCGGAAATTATGATTTGCTTTATGTATGTGTTCCCAATATAAGTTTTATTGGAGGAGGCCTTAATTTATTGGGTATGTCCTATGCAAATACCCTTACAGGATTCGATCAAATTAAATCTCTCAAATTTTTTATTTTTGAAGATAACGGGTTTGTAGAAATTTTGCCAGCCTTTAATAACTTGGAAGTTATATTAGAGGATTTAACTATCATTGCCAATCCAAGCCTAAAAGAGATTCTAGGTTTTCAATCCCTCACCTGCGTAAAAAATATATCGATTATTGGCAATGAAGGTTTAAAGATTATTAATTCATTTTCATCGATAGCGAGTCTAGTTGGTGATTCTGGTGGATTACGGATCACCGATAATCCTATCCTAGAATCTATTACAGGCTTTCAAAGCTTAGAGAGTGCTCAGCATTTAATATTCGATAATAATGCAGGCTCTGGGGCTCCTAATTCATTCCCTAGCTTCCCTTCCTTGCGCAGTGCAGATCATATTTACTTAACACAGCTCATAATGCCGCAAACCTACACGGCCTTTAATAATCTAGTTCAGATAAATGATTTAAAGATTGAATCGCTTAGGAATTTAAAAAGTTTAAAAGGTTTTAATAAAACACAATCCACCAAGAATTTGTGGATAGATAATAACATAGATCTAGAGACTATTGAAGGCTTTGAAAATCTTAAGCTAATTAATGGATCATTTAAACTTAGTAATAATATTAAGTTGTTTGAGGTAAATGCATTTAAGTCCGCAGAATATGTTGAGAATGCTTTTTGGTTATTGAATAATAGTTTAACAAATTTCGATTTTCTTGAAAATTTACATGATGTAAGTTCAAATGATTCAGATATTTTTATACAGGCTATGCCAACACTTCAGGATTGTTCTGGTCTTTCCAATCTTCTAAAATATGGTAGTATATCTAATAATATTAATGTCTCTACAGGTGCCTTTGGTTGCAATACTAGAGCAGATATTGAGGCGGCAGCAGATACCGATAAGGATGGAATTTTAGATGTTAACGATTTAGATGATGACAATGATGGTCTTAGGGATCTTGAAGAAAATGCTGGGAATGAGTTCTTAGATACCGACGGGGATAACTTGCCAGACCATGTAGATCTTGACAGCGATAATGATGGATGCCCGGATAAAGAAGAAGGTATTCTGTTTTTTCAGCAACCTACTTTATCCCCTCAGATAACGAAAAATCCTGAGTTTTTGGAGGTGAGTGCTGGCAATTCTGCAAGCTTTTCCGTAGAAACCATTAATGCAGATAGGTTTCAATGGCAGGTTAGTAAGGATAACGGAAATACTTGGGAAGATATTGATGCAAATACTATTTATAGTGGAGTTAAAATTTCTGTGCTAACAATTCAAAATACCACGAAAGAGTTTCATAATTATTTGTTCCGTGTTAATATTTCTAATAGTGGAAATTCCTGTACAGCTCAAATCACTTCTTATTTTGCTTCGCTAATTGTGAAATCAAGTGTTTTAGGAGATCCAGGAGAAGATACACAATTAGAATTCTGCCCTTCCTCAGGGAAAATTGATCTTTTCTCCTTAATTGAGGGCACTCCGGAAAAAGGAGGGCAATTTAGTCCACCATTAAATAGCGGGACTTCTGTGTTTGATACTTCGATGGATGCTGAAGGAACCTATCGCTATTGGTTTAGAGATGATAACTGCCAAACAGCAAAGTCAGAAATTTCTATCAGTTTTAATGATACTCCAACGGCAGGGTCAGATGGAGAATTAAGTATTTGTAAAAGTTCAGCCCCTGTAGATCTATTCACTATACTTAACGGCACACCTACTGCTGGAGGTACTTGGTCTCCTGCTTTATCTGGTGGAGAAAGTGTATTTGACCCTAAGCTTGACAGCAGCATAAAGTACACATATACTGTAGGCGCTACAAATTGCAATCCAACTTTTGCGGAGGTGGTTATAAATTTAATAGAAGAAGAACCTAATGCGGGAGAAGACGCAAGCCTTGAGCTTTGTGAAAATGATGGGCCTATAGATCTAAAACCTTTATTAGGACCAAATGCAGATGATAATGGCGAATGGACACCAATTTTAATAAATGGCATCTTCGATCCGAAAGTGAATGACAGCGGAATCTATGAGTATAAAATTGATAATAAAACTTGTGGGGTAAGTTCCTCCTTTGTAACGGTTACGGTAAATTCTATTCCTGATTCGGGGGTTTCAACTTCCATATCATTATGTGAAAATAGCCCAATAGTTGACCTTTATGATATTCTAGGGCCTAATGTAGATAGAGATGGTAAGTGGTCTCCACCATTACTTAATGATAATGGAACTTTTAATCCACAACAGGATTCCCCGGGAATCTATACATATAAATTGAACAACAATTGCGGCAGTTCCAGTTCTGAAGTAATAATTGAATTAGACGCGAATGTCTCGATTAATAATTATGAAATAAACACTTCAGAATTTAATGAAAATGCATTTTTAGAGATAAACGTTTTGGAAATAGGGAATTTTGAATATTCCCTTGACGGTGAAAATTATTATGCTAGTAATAGATTTTTAAACCTATCTGGAGGTGAACACCGAATTTTTGCCAGAGAAGTGGACGGGTGCAGAACCTTATCAGATTCCGTTATGATCCTTGATTTTCTTAAAGTTTTTACTCCGAATGGTGATGGCATTAATGAATATTGGAAAATTACTGGATTTGAAGGAGAAGTATATGAGATTTATATATATGATCGTTATGGAAAACTATTAAAGGTACTGAACCCAAACGATAAAGGTTGGGATGGAATTTTTAATGGTAAACCTATGCCTGCAGATGATTATTGGTTCAAAGCACAAATGGCAGATGGGAAAACATATGGAGATCACTTTTCCTTGATTAGGTGATTCAGCTTTTCAGATCAAAATTGTTTATTTACATACTTCTCTTAAATACTCATAGATCATAACCATAGCTAGGGTGTCTAATTCACAATAGCGCAGTAATCCTTTCTTAATAGCTGCTCGTTCTATTTCCGGGACGTCCGGGAACTGTAATTTGGCATAAGCAAACAAAGCAGCTCCACCATCTTTAATTTCAGTTAGACTTTCTGAAACTTGCTCTAATTTTTCATTGTCCCATCCATCAAAAAGTGGAGGTAATGCTTTATAAGGATTAATGGGTTTCCCATTCTCCATTTCACAAAACACATGATCCATGTCAAAATTCTTACTTGTTAAGTCAATGGTAGTTAGTTTGTTTTGATATTTCTTCTGAAGATATTCACTAGAACCTAGAACTGCAGGTAAAATGGCTTTTATGGAATTGGAACCTCCTGTTGATGGATCGTAATAGTAATTCACCACGGTTTTTTGAAGGTCTATCATATCCCTTTCGCCACACCATGACTTGGCGTTTTTACCAGTATTATGACTTATGCTTTCAATAAATTCTAGCAACTCTTGTTTATCAAGCTCCTTAGATTTTAGTAACTGATTATAGATAACATTTACAATGGTGTTTTCATGATTGTGGTATCTGAAAATACTGCCTTTATTTTCAGAAAGAGAATCTCTTAAGGCACGAATAAAATCGAAGTTGGGGATTACTCCAATTTCTGTATTTAGATATTCATTGTGATGTACTACTCTGCCATCTTCATATACTATATGATGACTAAACTGAAAGGCTATCTGTTCATATGGTTTCATACCAGCCATAAAAGGAATGGCAACCGCAGTGGTTTCAAAATCGATAAAATTCAATGGGAATTTCCAAGAATCCAGTTCCATCCTTAAGTTTTCTATATCAAAATAGGGAGTAGCATCGTCTTCTTGATGTTTACTTATCTGAAGCCATTGGCGTTCGGAACGGCTCATTTTGCCGGCTTCGGGGCGAATGTTGAGGTCATTCTCTGTTAATTCATCCATAAAATACCGACCTTCCTCTATCGCATTTTTCACAGGATTGTACCAAACATTATATACTTTAGGACGGTCTATTTTATGATCTGGAAGTTGAAGTTGTTCCCTCCAACATTCGTGAAAGCCACTTTTATATCCCTCTGCTAAATCTCTAACCTGGAATTCACAGCCTTTACAATGAGCACCTATTTCAGTAAATAACTTTATATCTTCCTGATAATGCTTTTTAAAATGAGCAAGCGTTTCTGTGAAAGAGCTATTGGTATCTATGGGGTTATCTTTTAGAATGAGATCCACTTCCGCGCTTACATTTAATAAGCACAAAATAGGATCTCCAATGTCATCTTTAGTAAGTCCTTCTCTTTTCTCAATACCAGTTCGTAATTGTGAATCGGCAACCACTTTAAAGCATTGGTGTAATCCATCCACGGTAGTAATCGCATTCTTATCGACTAATTTGAGATAGGATGTAATTTGCCATTCCGGATAGCATAAATGCATTACATGTTTTTGAAAAGCAATATCATATAAGTAGATATCCCAGCCGCCACTCAAATTGCCTTTGGAATTTATAAAAGAATCATGTGAGTTGCTATTGATCGATTTGGCTTTAACCTCTATTAGTCTGATCTTATTTCCTTTTTTCTCTAAGATGTCTACTCTGATAAAAAGACCATCTATTAGAAAAGCAGGTTCGAAGATGGTCACATTCTCCTGCTTTAATAATTCCGCTGTTTTATCTGCCAGTAACTGATAATTATAATCTTTACCCAGAATAGCAATTCCAGCTGGATGATCCATCCTTGCCAATTCTTCAACCTGAAATCCACCTTGCGCCAAACCTTCCAAAAATGAATCTGTTTCACTTTGGTTCTCATACTCACTCTTACGGGTGTAGAAAAGCTTTGTTGGACAATCTAAAGCCAGTTTAAATCGGGATTTGGTAAGATATCTTCTTTTCAGATTTTTCAAGAGGAGATTATTAATTTGAAGATAGGGACTTCTTATTAAACCATTTTTTGCTATTTTTATCTACATCCAGTTTACTAAAAAGCCCATTACAACAATATTTGCTACCAAAGTCATTACAATGAAGTTGGTGAATCTTTTATGAGGTTTCAAGTCGGAGACAAAAGTGTCCATTCGCTTCATCACCTGATCCTCCATATTACTAGAGACCTTCCTTTTTGACTCTTCTACTATTTCAACAATAATATCTCCAAAAGGAAGAAACTCAAATAATAACAAGACTGGTTTCCTTACTATTCCTGGAACTTTGAAATTGGATGACTGAATTTGAGAATTTCCATTCTTTTTCAGAACCTCATGAATTTTATGTTTTTTCAATTTTTCAGAGCCATGAAGTTCTAATTCGTTGATGCATGTGGTAATCAAGTTTTTGAAAAAAGCTGTAAATAGGTGATAAACTCCAAGTCCAATCTTAAATTGAGCATACTTATAACATTTAAAAGCGGCAAGGCCAGAAAATGTTATTCCACCTATTATTAGTCCTAGAATTAAGAGAAGATTGAAATAGGCGAATTCAGTAAACAGAATCCATACACCATAAATCATGAATATTATATTTACAGAGAAAAAAAGAATTGCTACTATTGAAACATTAAATATGACATTACTAGCTATTTTCTTGCTTTCTGAAATAACCTCTCTTGAAGAGGCTTCAACATAATTTATAGCTTTCTTCACCCTTTCTGATTCAATAGTTTTTTTACCTACAGCAATGGCACTTTTAGTGGTTACATTAGTAAAAGTGGAAATATCTTTTGATGAAACTCCAATAATAGAAATTGTTTTTTTTACCATATCTGACTCTACAGTCTTTTTGCCTGTATCAGTAACCTTACTAGAAATAATGCTACCTAAATTAATGACTTTTTCCGAGTTGGGTGATTTGAACATGAGTTTGAGCTTTAGATTAATTGAAATATATTAAATATTCTATGGTTATGTTTTGAGCTATTAGTCAAATCATCAAAGAAAAATAAGCAGCAACGAAAAAAATATTTATCAATTGGTAAGTGTATATGGCCTAAATAAAGATTCTTTAATCCTAGCGCTTTTGCTAACTGATGCCAGAATTTTATTATAAAGTAAGAATGCTTTTTCAGAGGTATCTGAAAAAAACGTATTAAGGTCCCTCATTTTAATTGTAGGTTAAGTGATTTTAAGGTAGGGACTTAAAAGTTTTTAAATATATAATTTTAATCCTAATAGTTTGATGGAAATCCATAAACCAATCAATATTTTTTAAAACCGCCTTATATTCAATCAATTCTTATTGCCCTACCAATAAATATCAAAACATCAATAAAGCGGTTATATTTTCAAAACTATTATTTACGTATGTCAAGACATGTCGCTTAATAATTTTTTAAAGCATTTTCTAACTGATTCCGAATTTGCTTTTGGAGACTATTTGGTTCCAGAACTTTTACCTGATCTCCATAGGAAAGTAGTTCCATTTTAAAATCGTAGGTAGGTCTAATGAAGTAATTAAACTGATATTCATTATCATTTTTGGAAATGAGCTTCTGGCTTCTATGTAGCGGAAGGGATTCTACATATCTGCCTTCTCTAGCCGTGAATGAAAGAATGACATCAATCGGTTTTTCATTGGTTCCATTTATTATCCCGAAACTATCCTTAAATTCTTGATGTGCGTTGTATTGAATTGGTTTGAATTTGGTTTCAGTTATTAGGAGGGACACAATTCTATCTAGGGCAAAATTCTTGATTATATTATCTGCGTCTTCAGCTATTAGATACCACCTGTTTCTTGCTTCCTTTAAAGCAATGGGCATAACCTCTCTTTTGCTGTCTGTATCATCATAAAATTTATGATAGTCAAATTTCACTTTTAAACCATTTTGAATAGCATTTAGAAGCCCTGCCATATTCTGAGTTCCTAATGATCTTCGCTCTTCAAATACTAAACTATTTCCTAAGCTTTTAGAAAGTCGAATTGCATTTAAGATCTCAAAATTTTCACGCAATCTTTGGGAATGTGTTTCTTCCAGATCGTCCTTTATAAAGTATTTTTTATTACTTCGATCAGATTCAATTTCAATTCCATAGATGGATGCTATATCGAGTATATCTCTTTGGAAAGTTCTTTGAGAAGTCATTAAACTTTCTTCTCTGGAGTCAGGATCCATGTTCATTTCATCTTGAACTTCATCATATCCCAGAGGTCTTAACCTTAAAAGAGAAATAATTTTGTAATGACGTTTGATGGTTTGGCGTACAGACATAGTATTAGTTTTAATAACAAAGTTTAGAAAAGAAGATTGCAGTTTGAGTCTCGAATAGGTCTAAAGGTATTCGATGCCCTAATCGAGGATCTATATGAAGGTCTATTTCTTCTTTATCAATGTAGTTCCCTAAGAAAGCTAAAGTCTCCTTAGGATCCACGACATCATCAATGCCTCCTAAAACAATCTGCTTATAGGAATTTCCTTTAGTGTAATTAGAATTAATAGTATGCTTGTCTTCATATTTAGCTAATGGTGGATTAAACAGTAAGCATGGTCTGCCTATGCTGTCTGAAATGATATAAGAATTTAGAGCTCCCATGCTACTTCCAATAATCACATTGATCTCAATATCTTTAAGCTTTTCCAAAATTAATTTTGGTTGAATATGTTCAATACTGTAATCAATATCGGGGGCGTAAACATTTCCATATTTTTCAAGTATCGCACGTTTTTGATCATTCAATTTGCTGTTAAGTCCATGTAAATAAAGTATGTTCATAGTTATTTGCTTAATTGTTTCTTAGTAAGATCACTTCGATAGGATTTTCCATCTTTAGGCCAATTCCATTTGTTGGAGATCTCTTTTAGTTGGGGTAATTCGATTTGTGAGTCTGATAACTTTTTCTTGACCAGGCGTCTTAGTTTTCTATTTGCTTTTAGCTTTTCTTCCTTTTCAGAAGATGCCAGGCAGTTTCCTAAAATTGGTAGTTTTCTTCTCGATCTACTCATCTTCTCTAATTCTATAAAACAAATAAAACCAATTAGAGCGACAAAATATGTCGGCACTAGAATTAATTTGAGTTCATTTCTTTTCAATACCAGGGTACAAGCTCGATATCGCTTAACCTACTAAAGATTATTAATCTGAATAGTGCAACATAAAGCACTTTTTAGATATCAACGCTTCACAAAACAACAAACACATCCAAATAGTGCATTAAAAGGCACTTATGACATATTTTTTAATAGAGTTTTTTATTACAGGTTCCATCTTATTTACCAAATTGTTTCCCTAAAGAAACGCTTAAATAAATATTCAGAAAAAACACACATTGCTATTGATTTTCACTTAAACATTCCTCAGATAAATTCCGCCAATTAAATGTTCTGACCCGATATGAAACATAGCGATTCATAAGTAGTTTTTATCAAAACATATTAAATAGATACTATGAAACCGATATTCTTTATGAATATTCATATTTCAAAAGAGTTGTAGGAAGAATGATTGTTATGCAAAGATCACAAATTCCTAATCAAGAATCTAAAACATAATTTTCTACTACAATGCCCCCAAATCTACCAGAACTAACCTGCGCGTGGTTCCTGTGCTGTTTTTATAGCGTTCGGGAAGATAAGCGTTAAGTAAAAACAGCAGAGGGCGCAATTGTGCTATGATTTGAAACTGAATTTCTTTTTTTTCTACTCAAAATTAAACTACAGAAGAAATTGTTTGATTTATTTATAAAAATCGGGATGTGTATCATCCTCTTCATAGGCTTTTTTCTCACGATACAGAGGTTTGTTTCTTAGATTTGCCCCATTTATAAGATTAAGAAGAATTTTGAGCGTAGGCTCTAAAGAATCTTTTTCCATTTTACGTAACAGTGCTTCCAGAGCATCCATTCTTTTATTGAAAATATGCAGTAATCTATTATTAGTAAGAGGGAATGGCTTAAAGGGAGAGATATAATTCTTGTCAAAAAAGTCCAGCATCGCTTCTAAGGTTTCAGTATAATTCACCTCATTTTCTACGGCGTATTTTTTAAAGCGTTCTACCGTTTCGGAATGAAAGTTAATTCGGGAGAAATTCTTGCTCATGGTTTCTTTTTTTTAAAGATTAGGATAATTGGTTGTACTGTTTATAAGGCCTGCCGACCAATTGCGGTAAATATTGTAGTTGGAATGGTTTTATAATCTTCAGAACACCTATATAAAATACTGATATTCAATTACTTATGAGAAAATGAGAATAACTTAACATCGCGTAGCGTGTTATCCTCTTGCTACTCATTTTCCTTCGCTTTCAGCTCATCAAAAGAGTACTTTTTTAGTGATTACTATCCTTAATTTTCTCTGTTTAATGCAGCACTCAAAGAATATTATTTGACTGCCTTTGTATCAATTTGAAAATTAAGTTAGTAGTGCAATTTTCGATTTTTTGATTAGATTTTGAAGTTAACTGTCTTATAATTATCTACTAAATTACTTTCAGAAAAACGACAGCGAACTCCAACCATAATTTTCTATAAATAATTTTAAAGTTCGATTTTCGTTCTTATTTCAATCTGCTTTTCTGTTCAAAATATTGGTTGGTGTTCAAGATTTTTACAGACGAACCTCTTTTTTCTAAGATGTTCTTTTTAAACATCGGGAAAAATGTGGTGAGGACTTATTTTATAAATCATCCTTATTCTCTCCAGCTTTTCCCTTCCCATTTAATGATATTAAACATTTCCGGCAGTCGATCTCCAATATGATTTCCATATCTCGCAGTTATGGCCGATGGATTTTCATTCGTAGTTACAAAAGTTTTAAACTTCCGGTGGTGTCTTTCAAAAAGTAGCTTTCCAATTATTTCTTCCCTGTTGTAAGCCTTATCTTCTTTTCCTAGATCGTCCAGGTATAGCTTTCCTCGATAATAATTTTCCAGTTTAAAATTGCTGCTTGGATGTTTCTGAGATTTATAATACTGATTAAGCATATCTATGGTTGATATGCGCGGAAACCATAATTGGGTATTTTGGGTTTTAGTAACGATTGTTCTTCCAACTTCATGAATGGTATTAAAGAGCGTGGATTTTCCAACTCCGTAATCTCCATATACCAATAAACCTTTATCCAGATCAGCCTTATTTTTAATCACTCCGTAATCATTGAAATCAGGTTGGTGCAAAAAATACCTGAAAACACTGTAAATTATTTCTTTGTTTTCAGGTTTTATGATGAATTGAGGAGCATGAAATCGGAATAGCTTCCAAAAAAGTTGTTTGGTAATCAAGGATTGATGATGACTATTAACTTTTACCGATGCGGAGGTTTTTGATGAAACCAGTATTGTATTTGAATTAATCATAGCTTTTAATTTTATCCTGAACTCTTATGTCCATTTCTTTAATTTCCACATACTTTTTTCCCTGTGCGATAAGCTGACTTATTTTTTCCCGAAGTTTATTAGTGTCCAAAATGATCCCTTTCCAGAATTCATCTTTATGAAGCAGCTCATAAGCGAGCTGTAAATGTGTTTCCGTAATCCCATCATTTATTAGCATTTTCCGAACAGGCTCTACGAAATCTTCAAAACTGGCCTCTTTCATTTTTTTCAATGGCGCACCTTTATTTTTTAAATTCTGCAGAAATAACTCCTGAAATTTAATCGCCCAATTGAATGACAGTTTTTGATCAAAACCAACTTCAAAATCTTTGATTTCCATTAATGGCTTCTTTTCTAAAGTTTCAAGGTTTATAGTTTTATTGTTTGCTTGTTTATCTATACTAGCAATGCCTTGGCAAGTGCCATGGACTTGCTTTATATAATGGCTGGACATTGCTTTATCTAATGCTTTTAGAACTGGCTTGTCATTTTTTACCAAAGCAATGATATTGGCGGTGTACTGATTTTTGCTTTTCTGAATCCATTTTATGAAACCCCAATCTGCTAGATCTTGTAGTGCACAGATATAGGTTTTATAATTTTTGATGCCCAGGGCTTCCATTGCTAGATCAGTGGGAAAACCAAATTCCTCTTTCCATCCCAACCGATTGCAGCGTTCGATGGCAAAAAAGTAAATAGCGGTATGGTTGGGTTTTATCTTATGAGTGTTTGCGAAACTAAAATCGAACCATGTGCGGGAAAATTCGTAGCCAGTCATCACTCTAAGAATTAGATTTATTTAGTAGCCAGGAATTCAGTTTTTCCTTTTCGAAATAGATCAACTTTCCTCGGGGTTTGCAATAGGGAATTTTTTCAGTAGAGGTAAGCTTATACATATAACTTCTTGAAATACCAGTATACTGGCAAGCTTCTTCCAAGGTTAGAACTTCTTTGTTTGCCAGAAGCAGTTGCTCAATACGAATCAATCGATCCTCTAGTTGTAAATCATCCATAATTTCTATTTTTTATAAAGCCAACAAGTCTTGTTGTCTTTTGATTATAGAAACAAATGAATAACGAAAATCCCTGAAAATCAATAGGGTAAGTCGTGGTCTAGTGGTAATACCTTATAAATTCTTTTTGAGAAGCGCGGAAATATTCTCTAGATAGGAGGATTTGTTGTTTTTCCAATCGTAAATATTTTTTGTTGAAAAAGTCAATTCTTTTCCTTCAGAATTTTTCAGAATGAAGTAATAATTTGTTAATTCTATCATTTGTTGATTTTCCAAATTTTCAAATCCTACCAAAATTTGACTTAGAAATTCCAACAAGGTTTGGCGGTTTACTTGTTTAGGTAATTTATAAGAAGAATCTTTCCATACCAATCGTTTCAATCTTGAAACTGGTTTTAACTGAATAAAAGCTTGAAAGGTTTGATAGTCTCCACTTAAATGATTTTCTGAAAATGCTTTAAAAATATTATTTACTTGAACCTCATTTAAAGGAATGGCATTTAGGTCAAATTTCTTTATTTCATCTTCAGCTAAGCTAAATACCTCCAATGTATTAGAATTCCTTCTAACCCTCTTTTGTGTAATATGAAAGTACATTACAGAAGCACATATTAGTAAGCACAATATGAATATAAAAGTGAATACAATTTGTGCCCAAAAAGCATAGGGAGTAATCCATACATAATACAAAAGCAATGTTAGAAGGAAAACGCAACCCAAAAAAAGAAGAGGACCAATTTGAGAATTTGTTTCTCGAATGAGATAATTGAGAAAAGTATCTAGCTTTTCCTTCGCTTGAAGTGAAAAAATTGCAATCCGCTCTAAAAACATCCTTATCAATCTTACTATTAGCTAATTAAAGATAATAAAAAGAAGAAATAATTAAGCTTTTAAATACTTGGTTACATGAATTTCAAAAAGTAAGAAGTACTTCGCCCTCACCTATCTTGGTAAGAATATCTTTGTCACAAAGATCTTGCAAATCTTTGGTCACAGTTGTTAGGAGTTTTTGGTCAGGAATTGTTTTTTAGTGTGTTCATTCCTTTAAAAAGAGTTCTAAAAACTCTACTTTAATAATTACCACTGAGCTTACAACCACTCCAATTGAAAACTTACGTTATAGCCATATTCTTCATTCCTTAGATTGATTTCGGTGGGTTTTGTATCCCTGTAATCGTTAAGCCGAATGATTAATTCTTGCGAACTCCTTGCAAGGTCTTGTCCAACACCATTTCCGTCATCATCCCCAATTCCAAACTCAATTGTAGAACGGTCCGAAATATAAAGTTCCTTTTGGGACAAATCCCACTCTAGTTGTTGCTGATTTGGATATATTGGGGAAAGGTACCATAACCTCATATCAACAGTGGCTTTCGAAAAATGTATATTTTTTAATTTGTTAAGTGAAAAAATTATATCGGCCATTCGGTTTGGGTCGTCTTCAGCATATTCTTCGTCCCAGTTGCCATTCATGTTATAAAACGAATTGATCCGGAAGCCAATAACCTTCACCGCATTTCCGCGAGTAACATTAAAATTCAGGGTTTTTGTTGTTCTTTTTCCGCTGATACTGGTAAACTCCAACTTCACTTCTTCGTTACCTAAATATCCAAATTGGAAGTGCAGATTAAGATTTTGCTCATCTAGCGAAGTACCGGGCATTGCTGCCGTAATACTCTGAGAGCCATTTTCAAAAATTCTGGTGATATCATAAATATCTTCGTTAGATTGTACCTTAACTTCAAAAGGTATATCCACTGTTACTTCAGTTACAGAAGGTGTAAGGTTTACGTTGAAAATTTTTTCAATTTCAGGAAGCTGTTCATTTGCGGAATCAGGACTACACGAAAAACCAAGTGTTAGCACCCATATCAGTAAGATTTTTTTTCCCATATTCATTTTTAAGAAAAACTGAATAAATGTATAA
The DNA here is from genome assembly GCF_007997295.1 of Gillisia hiemivivida. Taxonomy (GTDB): domain Bacteria; phylum Bacteroidota; class Bacteroidia; order Flavobacteriales; family Flavobacteriaceae; genus Gillisia; species Gillisia hiemivivida. The sequence continues at coordinate 104,663 of NZ_VORY01000008.1, forward strand.
TAAAAAAGGATTCGAAAAGTATTATAATTTGAGATTTAAAGAAATTATTTTTTTGGACTGAGGAACCTTTACAGTGCTTCTTTTGTAATTACCATTCAATCTTTGGATTTCTGAGTGATATTACTTCACTAAAGCTTAGTTTTTTCGATTAAATTTTATGAGCCGAATAGAAAATTCTTCTTCCTCAGATTTATAAAGATATCAAGCTGATTAAAAAATTTATTAGAAGCATATGTTTTTAAATACTTGTTTGCATGAATTTCAAAAAGTAAGAAGTACTTCGCCCTCCACCTTCCTTGGTGAGAATACCTTTGTCACAAAGATCTTGTAAGTCCCTTGTGGCTGTTGGTTTGGAGGTTTGGTGTATTTGAGTGAGGCCTTAAGTATTTTGATATTTTCGCATTTCAAATTTTCACATAATAACTATGGGAGATCAGAAAAAGCACAAGGGAAATAAAACACCCCAAACTACAAATCATAATATTTTCCAGAGTTCGAATATTCATCAGCATAGAGATGCCCATAATATAAGTTATCAAAAAAATCGTGAAACTTATGATCTTAAAGGTCTTCCTTACTTGCATAGCTGAAAGTTTAGGAAATAAATTTAAAAATAAACAGCCTTATTCATTGAAAATTAAAGTCATATAATCTTCATGTTATTGTTAAGGGAGAGAGGCTATTTGATTAAGGGTTATGTAAATAAGGGCGATAGATGAAATTTAATGCTCACATCTTTGACCTCAATCTTGCAAATTCCTGCTCCAACAGGCTAAGTTTTTCCTCCAGGCCATCCCCGGTTTCAGGAATTCGGTGATAAAAAACATAGCAAATACGCCAAAGTTCCTTCACCTCTTTCAGGTTTACTTTGATATCTTCTACTACCTTATGATCTGCCCTCAAAACTACGGTATCATTGGTGATGTAGAGCCTGCGCAGAACCAGCTGATCCTGATAAATGACCACCACCAGGATCCCGTTGTCTAATTTCTTAAACCCCGATTTAGGAATAATCTCTCCAATAACAACATCTTTAGGAAATAAGCCTTTATCATGATTACTCATTTCTAAGTTGTCTACTGTATAACCCCTGTAATTTGTTTCTTTGCTTATAGGAAGACGTAAGCACGGCATGTTCTTGATGAAGTCCTCCTTGTCAAAATAACGTTTATAGTCGTTGCTGTTACTATGTACAATGCACGGCACCACAGCAAATTGTTCACGCACCATTTCTTCGTGATCTGTGATCATGCTACTTTTAAACTTCAGTAGCTTGTTTACGGTAAGCTCTTTGGTAAGTAGATCATCTATGGGAATGCTAAAATGGTTAGCAATTTTAATTATGGTTTCGATCTTGGGTTCACTTCTTCCTTCTTCGTAAGCCCCAAGTGTACCTCGCTTTAAGTCGAAAAGTTCGGCAAAAGATTGTTGGCTTAAGGATCTTACGCTTCGGATCTTCCGAATATTTTTACCAAAAAATGACATAATTTGCTAATTTAATTTGCAGCATTTAAAAAATATTGTATATTCGTCTAACAATATTAGCAAAAAGTTTTCACTTTACCACAATCATTAGCAATTCATTTCCTCCCTACAAGAAATAATTGCTAAAAAGTAAGGAGGAAAAAACAGTGTCTTCGAGACCTCGATCTTTAATTTTTTAATAAAAACACTAACTTTAAAAGCCAAAAATTATGATTCCATTAATAATTATGTTTTTAACCCACGTAATAACCAAAGCTTTAGAACTTTTTTGTATTATTAACCTTTAGAAATTTTTAACATTTTCTAACTAAACAAACTCAATGAAAAATCATTACAATATTACCAGGGATTTTTTACTGGAACTAAATTTTGATATCTCCCGAGAAGCAACAGAAGATTGTATCCTTGTGGTTCAAAAAGAAAGTGCGGGAATAAGAAATCTCATCCTTGGAGTGGCGCCTCCCATCCTTATCCTGGAACAGTTTATTTTCAGGATCAATGACCAGTCTGAAAAGATCTTTAAAAGCCTGCTGCAAAAGAACCGCGATATTATTCACGGAGCCTTTGTCCTGGACGAGAGCGGTGAGAAGGTGATCTTTAGAGATACCCTTCAAATCGAAAACATGGATATCAATGAATTGGAAGGCAGCCTAAACTCGCTAAGCCTTTTAATGAGTGAATATTCCGATAACATTATTGAATTTTCTAAATACTAAAAATCTAAAATTATGAACTTATTTAAGCGATTATTTAAAATTGGACAGGCTGAAACCAATTCGGCTATAGACCAAATGGAAGATCCCATCAAAATGACCGAGCAAGGCATAAGAGATATGAAAGAAGATCTTGACAAAAGCCTTGAAGCCCTAGCACAGGTGAAAGCTTTGGCTATTCGTGCGAAGAACGATCAGGATGAACATCAGAACAAAGCCGATGATTACCAGAACAAGGCCATTGCTATCCTAAAAAAAGGACACAAAAAGGAGATGGATTCCGCAGAGGCAGACCGCCTTGCCAAAGAATCGCTAATTCAAAAAGACCTTAGCGACCAACAGGTAATTCGCTCAAAAGAAGAGTCTGCTAAGTTCGACAACAATGTAGCCCAGTTGCAAAAAAACATCCAGTCTATCAAAGGGAATATTGGGAATTGGGAGAACGAATTGAAAACCCTGAGAGCGCGCGTGAAAGTGAGCAATGCTACAAAAAGCCTCAATAAGCAAATGGCACAGCTGGACAACTCGGGAACTGTGAGCATGCTGGAACGAATGAAGGAAAAAGTAGCCCAGGAAGAAGCCCTTGCTGAAGCTTATGGAGATATTGCAAACGCAACAAAATCCATAGATGACGAGATCGATAAAGCAGCAGATACCTCTAAGGGTAAGGCCGAAGAAGATCTTGCGCAATTGAAGGCAAAACTGGGGCTTAACGATTCTAAAGACCAATAGCTTTGACCGATCTTTTAAATATATTATTCTCTGAAGTTAACCTGGTACTTTCCATCCTGCTCATCGTGCTAATTGTTTACTGGATAGCCACAATGATAGGCGGTATTGACTTTGACCTAGATTTTGATATAGATGTTGATGCCAATATTGAGCCTGCGTTGGACCTGGATGCAGGTATAGAAGGTGGCAATATGGATTTTGAGGATATTTCAAACGCCGAGGTCAATCAGGAAGATGTCGTTGGAAAGCGCCGAAATCCGCTAAAATGGTGGCAAATATTTTTGATCTACTTCAATTTTGTAGGCCTTCCATTCATGTTCACATTTACCTGTTGGATCTTTTTCTGGTGGTTCATGACGGTGCTTACCACAGCACTTACCTATACATATGACAATTTTATTGGGTTTGCCATTATGCTGCTGGCTCTTTTTCCGGCGTTGATCGTGACTAAAATTTTCACCACCCCGTTCAAAGGTTTTTTCAAAAATCTCAATAAAAACGGAGATTCACCTATAGATTATTTGGGAAGAAAAGCCATGTTGCTCTCTTCAATTTCAGAAGATAAGATGGGCAATGCAGAGGTGAAGGTAGACGGTAATTCCATGTCTATATATGTAAAATCACTTAATGGAGAAGCTTTACCATACGGAAGTAATATCCTAATCATCAAAAGGTCGCCAGACCACAATTATTATTTAGTTCAAACGTACAACGATTAAAAAAACTTAAATTCATGAATTCAATTTTACCAATTATTGGCATTGGGATAGGCATAGTTCTCTTCCTCATCATCGTCTACTTCGCAATCATTGCGATGTTCTACAAAAAAGTTCCCCAGGGTCAGGCCCTAATCCGTACCGGTTTTGGCGGATCCCAGGTTGCTACAGATAAAGGTCTATACGTAGTACCAGTATTCCATAAGGTTGAAATTATGGATGTTTCAGTAAAAAAGATCCAGATAGAGCGCCTTGCTCATGAAGGACTCATTTGCAAGGACAACATGCGTGCAGATATTAAAGTAGCCTTTTTCGTTAGGGTGAACAACGATATTGACTACATCAAAAAAGTGGCTCAAACCATTGGGGTAGCCCGTGCATCTAAAATAGAAACTTTAGAAGATCTTTTCGAAGCAAAATTTTCTGAAGCACTTAAAACCGTTGGAAAGAAATTTGAGTTTATAGAGCTTTATGAAGCCCGCCGGGAATTTCGAGATGAGATCGTGAATATTATAGGTACAGATCTTAATGGATATACACTGGAAGACTGTGCTATCGACTTTTTGGAGCAAACCCCAGTTACGGCTTTAAAAGCAGATAATATTCTAGATGCTGAAGGGATCAAGAAGATTACTGAACTCACTGCTATTCAAAATATTAAAGCCAACCTTATAAAGCGAGATGAAGAAAAGACCATCCGCAAACAGGATGTAGAAGCCCGGGAAGCGATCCTGGAACTCGATAAGCAGTTAGCTGAAAAAGAGGAACAACAAAAACGAGAGATCGCAAACATCAAGTCCAGGGAGGAAGCTGAAATCTTGAAGGTTTCTGAAGAGGAGCGTCTGAAATCTGAATCAGCACGAATTATCACTCAGGAAAAAGTGAAAGTTGCTGAAGAAAATATGGAGCGCCAGATCATTGTAGCACTTAAGAACAAGCAAAGGACCGAAGCTGTGGAAACAGAACGCGTTGAAAAAGACCGCATGCTTGAAGCTACCGAAAGAGAACGCGTGGTGACATTGGCCCAAATCGAGAAAGTGAAAGTTGTTGAAGTTGAAAAGAAGAATATTCAGGATGTGATTCGCGACCGGGTAACCCTTGAAAAAGGAGTGGTTGAGGAGCAGGAAAATATGAAAGATATTGAAGCCTTCAAAACTGCCGATCGTGAAAAGCAGGTGAAGATAACTATTGCTGAAGCTAATGCTCAGGAAAGCCTTATCAAAGTAACCAAAGCCGCTGAAGCTTCTAAAGAAGCCGCTAAACAAAGAGCAGAAGAGATTAATATTGAAGCTCTGGCAGAAAAAGAAGCCAGTATTAAACAAGCAGATGCCCGTAAGATCCTTGCAGAGGCACAAGCCAAAGAAGAAGCTACCATTGGGATGTCTGAAGCTCAGGTAATGCACGCAAAAGCTGATGCCCACGAGCGCCAGGGAATTGTGGAAGCAAATATAATAGAACTTAAAGCCAAAGCCTTGGCATCAGGAATTGAAGCCAATGCCGATGCAAAACGTAAAGATGGCCTTGCTGAAGCTGCCGTGATCAAGGAAAAAGCCCTTGCCGATGCTGCAGGAATTGAGGAGAAAGCCAATGCAATGAAGAAACTTGACGGGGTAGGAAAAGAACACGAAGAGTTCAAACTACGTCTTGACAAAGACCTTCAGGTAGATCTTGCACACATCAACATCCAGAAAGATATCGCCGATGCCCAGGCCGCAGTGCTTGGAGATGCTTTACGAGCTGCTAAAATTGATATTGTAGGTGGTGAAACTATGTTCTTTGACAAGATCATAAGCCAGATCACCAGAGCCAAAGGATATGACAGGTTGGTGGAGAACAGTACCAATCTACAGGAAGTGAAAACCGCCATTTTAGGCAGTGACAACCTAAAAGGAGATTTGCTGGACAAGATCAAGATGTTCACAGATAAGTACGGCATTTCTTCGGAAGATGTAAAGAATCTGAGTATTGCGACATTGCTGAACAACCTTAGACAGAAGTCTGATGACCAGGAAGAGCAAACGATCTTCGGAAATTTGTTAACCTTGGCCGATGGTCTTGGGATCTCAAATAAACCGCTCCCAAAACTCAACCATAAGTAGATAACTTGCGCCCCGGGCAACCGGGGTGCTTTAATTTTCCACACGAAAAGCGAAATTTTCCCACAAGTCATTTCTGGATCTGGAAGGCCACGAAGGTTTTCATGCGCTAACAAGATCTAGATTGTGTAGGATCATTCATGCGTTTCAAAATTATTACATAGAGAAATGGCAGAAGAGCAGGCAACAATTAAGGACACTCAAACCCTCGACGGCGGCACCTATGAGATCATCCAGGGCCGTTTACAGAAACAAAAGACCGAGCTGCAGGAGCGTTTACAAAAACTTAATGTAGAACGCAAAGAGGTTTTTGGTTCTCTGGAGACCAAATTGATCTCTACAGACCGTATAAATACAGAGAATAATTGCATTGCCCGGGACATCATCTCCCTGGGAAATACCTGTGTGTTTGGTTACAACGTGCATTTCGGTTTGCGAACCGAGATTAGTCTTTCAGATGTTTTTAGTATCTATGAATTCAGGGACAATCGCTTTGAGCCTAAGCCGCTAGATATTTTGCAGGATGAGGTTTTTGTGGCCGACTTTGCCAACCTTTACAAGTATTACCGCAACACCATTTTCTCTAAGTTTGCTGTTATTGGGAATTACCTTCATATGGTTTTTCAGCTTAGTGACAGTGCAACAGATATTAAGACTTTCAAATGGCTCATAAGGGACAACACTCTTCAATATATTGATAATCGTAGTGAAACAGAGTACAAATTCAAGCCTCAGCACGAATTCAAATGGCTTGAGGTAACCCGGGATATGCATCGCTACGGCGTGCATTCTCATGTTTCTATTCTGGATAAGGTTTTTGTAGAAACCATTGGAGGTGATCTTACCATTAAGATCGAGAACAACACCCAGGACGGAAAAGGAATCCTCGATGAGCCGGTGGAGCATCAGGACCAGACTTTGGACGACGGGCAATACAAATTCGCCAATTTAGGCAACCTTATCGCTTTGGAAATAAAGCCATTTCAGGAAGCGCCGCGGTACTTTGTATACAACCATAAGCTTAAGGAAGTCAAGAAAATTGAAAGCATCAAAGATTCCTGTATCCTGTTGCCAGACGATCAGGGAATTATTTTTCCTACCGGATATTACTTGCAAACCGGGGAGTACAAGATTCTCAACAATGAGATCCAGAATGTAAAGTTTGAGCAGAAGATCGCTTCTCCCAATGGCGAAGATTATCTTTATGTTTTCTATTCCCCCGGGGAAGGCCTTTACAACCTGATGTCTTACAATATCATCACCCAGGAGATTCAAACCCCTATTATTTGCAACGGATTTACAATTCTTAAAAACGGAGAGCTCTGTTATTTTAGAACTGAGAATGAGCAAACTAGGCACCACGTAATCCAGATCTGGCAAACCCCGTATTTATCAGGAGATTTTATGCCTTCACAGCACGAGGATACTTTGCTTTACAAAATTGGAAATAAAGATATAGTCAAAGCGATGGCCGAGGTGAACGGACTTGTAAATTTACTAAACAAAGAAGACAACTACGGCGGATTGTATCTGGATATCTCCAAATTTTCAAGGGACATTCTCGATTCCTATTACTGGTTGCCGGAGCCGGAAGCGCAGCAACTCAACGAGCCTATTGGAGAGATCAATAAAGCTGCAAATGCTGCGATAGATGAATTTGAGAAAGTTGTTCAGCTTAAGAAAAACGCGCAGGGACAAACCAAAGAGATCAGGGAGAAAGCACAGGCTATTTTTAGCAAAGTGAAAAGCTCTTCCTTCAAATCTATCAATGATTTTGTGTTGTTCTTAACCGAGTTGAGGAAGCTTCGCGGGGAGGCTATTAGCCTTAAGGATATTCGCTACGTAGATGCAGATTTTATTAAGCAGCTGGAAGAGGAGATCGCCCAACAAACTCAAAAAATTTCTGAAAAGTGCGTACATTTCTTATTGGATCAAAAAGCATTGTTACCTTATCAAAAGACCGTTGATGAAAAGCGGGCAGCTTTAGAAAAAGTCAACAAGGTCATAGAAGTAAAAAAACTGGAGGAGGAGGTAAACCAAATAGCGGCAGATCTTGAGATGTTGATAGAGATCGTTTCCAATCTCGATATTGAAGACACCGCGCATTCTACAAAAATCATCGACAATATTTCTTTGATCTTCGCGACAATCAACCAATTGAAAGCCGCACTGAAAAATAAGAAAAAAGCTTTGGGAAGTGAAGAGGCACGTGCCGATTTTGCAGCTCAATTAAAGCTTATAGACCAGAGCATCATTAATTACCTCGATATTTCATCAACACCTGAAAAGTGTGACGAATTCCAGACAAAGATCTCGATACAGCTGGAGGAACTTGAAGGAAAATTCACAGATTTTGAAGAATTCATATCTCTAATAATTCAAAAGCGGGAGGAGGTTCACGCAGCCTTTGAAGCGAGAAAAAATTCTCTTGTTGAAAAGCGGAACAAAAAAGCCCTCGCCCTTCAAAATGCTGCAGATCGGATTTTGAAAGGAGCCATTTCTAAAGCTGAAAGGTTTTCAACAGCCTCAGAGATTCACGGGTATTTTGCTGCAGATCTTATGATCAATAAGGTTCGCGACATCATCAAACAATTGGTGGAACTGGAAGATAGCGGGAAAGCTGAAGAGATAGAGACCAGCCTGAAAACCGCCAGGGAAAACGCGCTGCGAAAACTAAAGGATAAACTCGATCTTTACGAAGATGGCGACAATGTGATCAAGCTGGGTAAACATAAGTTTGGAGTGAACAAGCAGCCCCTGGACCTCACCATCGTTTTAAAGGATGGCACCCCGCATTACCATTTAACTGGAACTGATTTTTACCAGGAATTAAAAAACCAGGTTCTGCTGAATTCAACCGCACTGTGGGAGCAGGAATTTGTTTCTGAAAATCCGAAGGTGTATCGTTCGGCTTATCTCGCTTACAAATTATTCCGAAAGATTCCTCAAGCAACCTTGCTGGAGTCATCAGAAGAAGGGCTGCTGAAAATCGTGCAGCAGGAAAGCAATAGCGATTATACTGAAGGTTATATTAAAGGTGTTCACGATGTAGATGCCGCCAAGATCCTCCGGGTGCTGGTTCATAAAGATTATGAACTAGGACTACTCACTTATTCGCCAAAAATAAGAGGACATGCACAGTATTTCTGGAACAGCTTAACCGCTGAAGTTCGCAAGAATTTAGACCAGACTATGAAGGCTTCAGGAGAAGTATTGAGCATTTTTCCCAATACGCGGGAATACGATTTTCTGATCTCAAAGCTGAGCGGGCACATCTGTAACTATTCAGAAGGATCAGGTTTGTTTTCTTCAGAATTTAGTGAAAAAATAGCCGCTTATATTTTTGAAGAGCTACAAAGTGATAACGATTTTGTACGCAGTAGCGTTGCTTTGTTTTTGAAAGAAGATTTTTTAAAGGCATTGAAAGAACAACAGGCCGACCTTAAATTCAGGAAAAGTTATGAAGCGGAAACAACTTATGAAGGAAAGATCCGTTTGATCAAACAGTGGGTTTCGGCCTTTGTAAATAGTACGGAGCAACCTGAAACATTGGGAAAACCTTTGCTTCTCAATTATGTTGATGAGGTGGTATGCCTTATTATGTTTGAAGATGGATCTGTTTCTAAAACCAAAGCCGTATCTCCCGGGGAAACCATACAGGGATTAAGCGGGGATCATCCAAGTTTTCAGGATGGGGTTTTTAATTTCAATTACCACAGTTTTGAAGCTCAACTGGAGGAGTTTGTAAATAATAACATTCCTGCTTATAACACTTTTAGAAAGGCAAAAAACGAAGTGACCAAACAGCTCAAGGAAGACCTGAAACTCGAAGAGTTACAGCCAAAAGTGTTGACTTCCTTTGTACGAAACAAGTTGATAGACCAGGTGTATTTTCCATTGTTTGGAGATAATCTTGCAAAACAATTGGGAACAGTGGGGGATAAGACCCGAACAGACAGAAGCGGAATGCTGCTGTTGATCTCACCCCCTGGCTATGGAAAAACTACGCTTATGGAATACATTGCAGATCGTCTTGGCTTGGTATTCATAAGGATCAACGGCCCTGCAATTGGTCACGAGATCACCTCAGTAGATCCGCTTTCAGCAACAAATTCTGCAGCCAGGGAAGAGCTGAAAAAGTTGAACCTCGCCTTTGAAATGGGGAATAATGTGATGCTTTATCTTGACGATATCCAACATTGCAACCCAGAGTTCTTACAGAAATTCATTTCTCTATCTGATGGTACCCGAAAAATAGAAGGGATCTTCAACGGGAAATCAAAAACCTATGATCTGCGCGGAAAGAAATTTTGCGTGATCATGGCCGGAAACCCATATACTGAAACCGGTGACAAATTCAGGATTCCCGATATGCTTGCCAACCGGGCAGATATTTACAACCTGGGAGATATCATTGGAGATACCGGGCACTTGTTCAAGCTAAGTTTGATCGAGAATTCGCTTACTGCGAATCCGTTATTGCAGCAGTTGAGCAGCACCCATTTTGACGATATATACACGCTTATTGACAGGATCGAAAATAATACTCAGGACACCCAACTTACCGGAAGTCATACCGCCCAGGAGGTGCAGGAATACACCTCGGTGCTTAAGAAAGTGATTGCCATAAGAGATACTGTTCTTAAAGTAAACGCTGCATATATAAATAGCGCCGCTATGGAAGATGAATACAGAACACAGCCCACGTTTAAACTTCAGGGTTCCTATAGAGATATGAACAAGCTGGTGAGCAAAGTAGTACCTATTATGAACGACAAGGAGCTGGAGAGGCTTCTGCTTTCTCACTATGAGAGCGAATCGCAAACCCTCACTTCTTCTGCAGAAGCCAACCTTTTAAGATACAAGGAGCTTATAAACCGCCTTGATGAGACAGAGCAGGAGCGGTGGAAAACCATTAAGGAAACCTTTGTGAAAAATAATAAGCTGAAAGGTTTTGGAAATAAGAATGAAATGGCGCAGGTGCTCTCGCAGATGATGCAGTTTTCAGATAATCTTGAAGGAATCAAAAAAGTATTGGAAAGAGGTTTGGAGAGGAATTAACAACAGATCTATGTTCACATTCAACATAAAATATTTTCTCTTTAATTTTTATTGTACCATTTAAATCAAATTGATAAAGAATTTCTTAATAGATGATTATCATTATTTGAAACCATTTATATAGTAAGAAGTACTTCGCCCTCCACCTTCCTTGGTGAGAATACCTTTGTCACAAAGATCTTGTAAATCCCTTGTGGCTGTTGGTTTGGAGGTTTTGTTCAAGGAAACATATTTTCTGGCATTCATTCCACCATCAAAACCTTTGGGGCCAGATTTGAGCATACGTCGAATAGCTTTCTCCTGTCTTTGGTTTAATTGATGTTTATTACGGTCAAAAAACTTAGTTTTTTTAAGGGTAAACTCAATCAGGGATTCGGCATCTATCTGAGCAGAAATAGTAGTCTTTACAAAGTAATTGATCCACTGAGTAATTTCATTTGATCTTTGGGCCAGTTGCAAAGCAGCATAATAGTTTTTCTTTTTTCCTTCCATTGCTTTAGAAAGACTCAATAATACAGGCCGGTCCATATACTGTGAAAGAGCTTTTTCTGAAATGGCTCGTCCAATACGTCCGTTTCCATCTTCAAAGGGATGGATTGTTTCGAAATAAAGGTGTGCAATAGCAGCACGAAGTATTGGTTTTTTTATTTCCATTTCTCCTCCACGAGCGGTTTGGTTAAACCACTGGATAAAGCGTTTCATTTCTTTGGCAACTATTTTGGAAGGAGGAGCTTCGTAATGTATTTTTTCTTTTCCCATTGCTCCCGATATCACCTGCATTGGTTCTTCGTGAGTTCGCCATTGTCCAGCCTGAATTTTGGGGTTTCCCTTCATTAACAACTTATGCCAGCTGAAAAGGTTTTCTTTAGTAAGATCTTCTTTAAAAGTTTTTTGGGCATCGATCATTAATTCTGATATACCTTCGGCAGTTTTATCTTTTGAAATAATATCGGTTTTTAATCCAAGATTCTTTTTAATAGATGACATTACATCTTTCCTGCTAAGATATTCTCCTTCGATCTCTGAAGTTTTGAGAGCTTCGGAAACCAGCAATTCTATAATGGCTTCACTCTTTGTTTCTTCCGGTAAACCTTCGAGGATACCATTAATCTTTCCCGTTCTTTGTGAATAATCATAAAGCAAATCTTCCACCTCTTCAGTAGAATATTGAAAGTTTGGCCAATCTGCCTGTTGCCAATTATACTTCATGAGCCGATTATATATTTTATTCGGCTCAAATATACAAAATAAATGATTTGATTAAGGAGCTTATTCGGCTCATAAGTTTCCAGAGCCCAAAAAAGCTTTTCACACTCTATTAGAGTGATAAAATTTCTTAGAATCATGGCTAACTTATAAACCTTGAGGTGATTTAAATTCTTTTTGCTCCTTTCTAGTGATTAAACCCGAAAAAAATTAAATAGATTCACCTCTGTAATAATCTAGTACTTTTAACCTAATTAAATACTCATATTTGGCATTTGCAAGATTGATTCTGGCACGGTCAAGATTGTTTTTACTTATTATATATTCCACAATATTGGAAACCCCATTTGTAAACCTTATTTCATTTACTTCATAGGATTGCCCATAGGCATTTACCTGATCTTGGAGGATAAAAAAGTTTTCATAAGCGGCTTCCATATCATTGTGAGCCTTTTTGATAGCCTGCAAAAATTGGTTTTTAGTGTTTTCCAATTCAAGTGTGGCATCTTCTAATTGAATCTTCTTGATTTGAACATTCCTGTTTGCCCTAAAACCATTAAAAATGGGAATATCGACTGCGACCCCAACTACCGAGTTTAAATTATTTTCGAACTGATCTGAATAAGATATTTTTTCCTCTGCAAATTGAATTTGGTTAGTTGTTACAGGAAAAATCACATCGTCCAAAGTGACAAATTGCCCGGTTTCAACAAGTTGAGTGCCCGTCTCGTTGAATAACCTGGCGACACTGGAATAATTAGTGTTCAATTGTGCAAAAAAAGAAATATCAGGGGCAAATAGCGAACGGGAAACTGCTACATCTTCCTCTACAGCCTGTATTCTCAAGCGTTTTGCTTCAAAAGTCGCCAGATTTTCTAAGGAAGTTTCGTACGTTTCCTCAGGGGATAAACGGAACTTCTCCAGTTCTGCAGAGACTTGAAAATCTTGTATGTTTATTTCAGAATCTACATTTAATAGTTGGCCTAGCTCAAGTTTAGACTGATAAAGGTTATTTTTAGCATCCACTATAATAGATTGGTCGTTATTTACCTGTCCCCTAATATCAGTATAATCTGCTGGGTTACCCTGGCCTTGTTCATTCAGAATTTTTAACCTGTTGGTTTGCTGCTTGGTGCTTTCCAGTCTTAACCTCGCCAATTCTAGAAGATCCTGATTGTTCAAGACCTGGAAATAAGCCAGTGTAACTTCAAGAATTAGCTGTTGCCGTTCAGCTTCAGCTTCAGCTTCAGAAGCTTTCATGTTAAACCGGTCTCTTTGGATGGAATTTCTGAGTTCAAATCCGTTGAAGATCTGTGCATTTAGACTAAGACTGGCGTTGCTAAAATTTAATTTTTGGTCTATGAAGTCGTTGGTAAAAGGATCGATACTCCGACCATTATTTACACCATAATTGTACCTACCATTTAAATTAGGAAGCACTTCAGCCCGCGTTCCCTTGAAATTGAGTTTTGCGGTTTCTGCCTGTAAGTGTGATCTTTTTAGGTTGATGTTATTCTTTAGTGCAATCTCAATACTTTCCTTCAGTGAAAGTTTATCTGTAGGAGTTTCCTGCGAATAAAGATGAATTGAAAGTAGGAATGATAAAATGATGATGAATGTTCTCAAAATTGAAATTTTTATGATTTTTGAACGCTTCCGTCCAGAAGGTTGATGATTCGTGAGCCATAAGCCGCATTACTCTCAGAATGGGAGGCCTGAATAATAGTAACCCCTTCTTGATTCAATTCCTTGAATAGCTGCATGATCTCGTCGCTTTGTTTGGAATTAAGATTTCCGGTAGGTTCATCGGCAAGAATTAGCTTCGGCTTAATAATTAACGCCCTGGCAATACCGACTAATTGCTGTTGTCCGCCACTTAGTTGATGCGGAAAAAGGTCTTTCTTTCCAACAATGTTGAAACGATCAAGAATATCTGCTACTAGAGCCTTTCTTTCTGAACTTTTTACTTTTTTATACAGCAGCGGAGTTTCAATATTTTCATACACCGTTAGATCATCCAACAGATGGTAAGCTTGGAAAATAAAACCGATGTTTTGATTGAAAATGTCAGTTCTTTTTTTTGATTTCAAATTATGGATAGCTTCATCTTCAAAGTAATATTCTCCTTCATCAAAATCGTCAAGCATGGCGATGACATTAAGCAAAGTTGATTTTCCCGAACCGGAAGGGCCCATGATGGAAAGGAATTCGCCTTGTTCCACGTTTAGGCTTAGGTCATTCAGTAGAAAAATTCGTCGTCCACCTGATTTTACCCATTTATAGATATGATTTAGTTTTAGCATTAGTCTTTTATTTTTTATTATTATTAATTTTCTACTTTTTTTTGGTCAATGTCCGCAATCCGCGGACAAGGGGGCTTATTCCGTTTTTAAACTTTTTATGGGGTTTACGCTGGCAGCTTTATAGCTTTTAATGCTGATGGTCAAAAATGCAATTCCTATGGTGATACCCGCAGCCAAGAGGTAAAGCCACCAGTGAATTTCGGTGCGATAAGCAAAATCCTGTAACCATTTGTTCATTAAATAATAACTAAGTGGGAAGGCGATTAAGAAGGATATTCCTACAAGCTTTAGAAAATCTTTCGAGAGCAGTGCAACGATCTGGGATGCTGAAGAACCCAGCACTTTTCTAATCCCAATTTCCTTAAAACGCTGTTCTGCCGTAAAGGTCACCAGGCCGAATAATCCTAGGCAGGCAACAATAATGGTAAGAATGGCGAAAAGGCTGAGAATAGTTCCCATTTTTCGTTCTTTTAAATAAGTGTGATTGTAAGAGTCGTCCAAAACACTGTAATCAAAACCTTCTTTTACATTGTAAGCATTCCAGCGCCCGTTGAGGTTTTCAATAAGCCCCGACATATCGGCAACTTTGGAGCGGATGATGATACCGCCGTATGGATTGTATTTTAAAATAAGGGGTTCAATTTCCTGGTGTAGCGATTTAAAATTGAAGTTTTTAATAACGCCAATTATCGTCATTGTTTTTAGCCCATCATGCGTATCACGTTGAAAAGATTTTTCGATAGGATTTTTTTTGAAGCCTAGAATTTCCACGGCTTTTTGGTTTAGAATTACCTTATCGGACTCAGCTCCAAAATCTTCTGAAAAATTTCGGCCTTCCAATACTTCCATGCCCATGGTGGGAATATAATTTTCATCTACATTATAAAATGACATTCTGCGTTGAAATTCGTTGTTTTTGAAGATTCCGCCAACCTCGTTATCACTTTCGCCTGCAGGGACAAATGCTGAATGTGTTACATTTTCCACCAGTGGATTATTTTTAATCTCGTCTATAAAATTATCTTCATTATTCCCCAGCAGATATGAGTTTCTAACCACCAAAAGCTGATCCTTCTCATAGCCTAACTCTTTATTTTGAATAAAATTCATCTGCTCTTTTACTACCAGGGTTGAGAGAATAAGTCCTGCTGAGATCACAAATTGAAAAATAACGAGTCCGCTTCTAATTCCGGAGTTTTTTCCGCTACCAGAAAATTTAGATTTTAGAGCACTCAAAGGATTGAAGGAGGAAAGGTAAAATGCCGGATATCCGCCAGCAATAAAACCAATAATAAGGATAAGACTAAAAATAGCCAATATCACTTCTGGAGAAAGCAAATATTGAAAATTCAAATCCTTCCCTGCTAATTGATTGAAAATAGGAAGCGACATCGATACAAGAATGATGGCCAGAAAAGCCGCAAGAAAAGTCGAGATAAACGATTCTGCCAGAAACTGATAAATAAGTTGTTTTTTATTGGAGCCAAGCACTTTCCTGATGCCTACTTCTTTCGCCCTTTTCGATGCTGAAGCCGTTGCCAAGTTCATAAAATTAATACAGGCAATCACCAGCATAAAGATCGCCACCGCACTAAAAATATAGACATATTTAATATCGCCGCCTTGTTCCAGGGTGGTGGAATCAGAAAAATCGGAATGCAAATGAATATCTGTAAGCGGTTGCAGGAAAAGTCCAATTTCATTCTCTTTGGTGAATTCAGTAAAAGTCATCCCCAAAGCTTCTTTTAATTGCGGGCCCATATATTTTTCAGAAATAGCCGGAAGCTTTGATTCAACAACATCGATATCTGCACCTTTTTTCAAAACTAAAAAGGTAAAAAAATCAGATTCCATCCAGCTTGTCTTTTTTGCCTGTGCATATCCCAATGTGGAAACGAGGAGATCAAAATGAAAATGGGAGTTTTTGGGCATATCCTCCATCACACCAGTAACTAAAAGGTTTTCATCCCTATTAGTTACCTTCAGCATTTTACCTATGGGATCTGTATTTCCGAAGGTATTTTCAGCGAAAGATTTGGAGATGACGACGGTGTTAGGTTTATCCAGCGGCTCAGTTTTAGCACCCTGAATAATTGGAAGGGTGAATACTTCAAAAAAATTAGGATCTACATAAGCCAGGCTGCTCTGGCCATAATAAGCACCGTTGTATTCTATACGATTATTATATGATTTCGCCAGTCTGGTTGATTGGGTAACTTCGGGAAGATCATTTTTAAGAACCTGTGCAACGGGAGCCATCACCACGGCTTCTTTCATTTCTTCCCCGTTTACATTTGCCCTAAAGACTACGCGAACGATCCTGTCTGCTTTTTCATGAAAACGATCATAGCTCAGTTCATCAGACACATAAAGCATGATCAACAGGCAGGAAGCAATGCCAATAGCCAAACCGGCAATATTGATAGAAAAAATACCTTTATTTTTGGTGATATTTCTCCAGCCGGTTTTTATATAGTTTTTGATCATGAGTTTTTATTTTATACCTGTAAGGTTCTAGAAACCTTGCAGGCCTGTTGGATTATTCCGTTCTTAGATTTTTCACCGGATTTGCAATGGCTGCTTTAATAGCCTGAAAACAGACTATAACCAAAGCAAGGGATACTGCAAATACACCGGAAAGTAAAAATACTTGCCATTCAATTTCAGTTTGATATGCAAAATCCTGAAGCCATTTATTTGCAAGATACCATGCAACTGGTGATGCGATTAATACTGCTAAAGCTGTTAGTTTGATGAAATCTTTTGATAGTAAAGTGGTTATCTCCAAAACACTTGCGCCCAAAACCTTTCTAACTCCAATCTCTTTAACTCTTCGCTGAGCCGTGAAAGTGGCAAGGCCTAAAAGTCCAAGCCCTGCAATTATAATAGTCAAAATAATAAAGAAACTGAACATTCTGGATAAGCGCTCTTCAGATTTGAAAAGAGCATTGAATTTATCATCCATAAATTGATAATCAAAAGGTGTTTCAGAATCGTATTTATTATAACTATCTGCTAAGCTTGAGATTAGTCCTTGCAAGTTTTCAGTGTTACCATATTTTATGTATAAAAAGCCTGTTCCAGAAAATTGATCTCGCTTTGATACCTTAAGCCCCAAAGCATCTATAGGATTCTCCAAAGAAGCATAATTAAAATCTTTGACCACACCAACGATTTCTTGAGGACTTCCCGCCAATTCTATGAATTCTCCTCTTGGATCTTGGCTAAGCTTGAATTTTTCAATTGCCGTTTCATTTATTATTATTTTCTTACCTGCAGTTATTAATTCTTCGTTTGCCGGTTTAAATCTCCATTTTACATCCAGAACGTTCAGGAAGCGATTATCAACCTGCATAAGTGGAAGTGCTAATGACTCTGTTTTTTCAGTAGAAGCATAGAATATATCGTATCCATCATAAATTTGATTATTTGATATTGCAGTGTTTTCTACTCCAGGATTTTTTTCAATCTCATTCCTAAATGCCTGAGAATTATTCCCCATGCTCTTTTGAAGTGGTAGTATTAAAATTTCTGAACGATCTAACCCAGTATTTAATGTTTTTAGATAATCCATTTGTTGTTTGATGATAATCCCGCCAATTATTAGAACTACTGCTACAGTAAATTGAACAGTGGTACATGTTTTTCTAATTAAATTCCTACCAAATTTTCCCTGCGATTTCTTTCTGAAATTTTCTATAGGATTAAATGATGACATTACAAATGAAGGATAGATACCAGCCAGTAGAATACTCACTACGTAGATTGCACCAAGAATTATTAAAAATATGGGATGGAAAAAGAACCCGCCGTCAATTTCAATATTTAGGGAATTGAAAAATCGTTTTTCAAGAGAATAGCTCAAGATTCCGGCTATTATAAACGATATGCTGACGTATAATGCAGATTCCGCATAAAACTGAAGTGCGATATTTTTTCTGTTGGCACCATTTACTTTCCTCACAGCAACTTCTTTTGCCCTGGAATCGGATCTTGCGGTAGTAAGGCTCATATAATTGATTAGTGCAAGAAGTAAAATAAATAGGGCGATAAGAGGAAATAATTCCAGATATTTTATTCCGCTATCAAACTTTGATTTTAGATGCTTGTCTTCTAATGGAGCCAACAAATATTCATCTTTAGATTGCGTACTAGCCTGCTTACTTAGCTTTTGAGCAGTTTCGCTAACAGATGCTACATTTTCGATATTATCCAGTTTTAGAAAAGTTGCGAAAGATCCACCCTGAAAAATTTGAGAACTGAAATTTCGCTCATTCTCCTTCATTTTTTCCATGGTGGCAATGGAAGTGATAAATTCGGTTTTAATGCTGGAGTTTGATGGGCTGTTTTCAACTACGCCGGTAATCTGAAACTGATAAGTGCTATCTTTTATAATCTCAAGCTTTTGACCAATAGGATCCCTCTTTCCAAAATATTTTTTCGATATTTCTTCGGAAATCACCAAACTGAATGGTCTTTTCAAAACCATTTCTTTATTTCCCTGAATAAGATTGAAAGAAAAGAAATTGAAGAAATTCTCATCGGTATAAAAGAAGTTGGATTCAGAATAACTCTGAGGTGTTCCTTCTGTAGTTTTTACAATTACCGGTTTGTATTCAGAATTTATACGTAATCCTGCTTCTACGGATGGAGATTTTTCAACCAAGTCACCTGCAACTACGGGGCTAAAATTCTGCATAAAAATGGTTTGGTCTCCAAATTCAGCCTTGCCCTCTAATTGATATATTCTTTCTGAATCTGCATGAAATTTATCATAACTATATTCATGCGACACGTAGAACATAATGAGTATGCATGCCGATAAACCAAGGGACAGACCTCCGATATTTATAAAACTATAAAGCTTGTTTCTGCGGAGATTCCTGAATGCTATTTTGATATAATTTCTGATCATTGTTCTTATATTTAGAAAATCTCGGGGGTCTTGTTTGTTATTCAGCCCTTAAACTTTTTACTGGATTCTGCATAGCGGCTTTTATTGTTCTAAAACTAATGGTGAAAATGGCAAATCCAATAGCAAGAATCCCCGCAAACAGGAAAATCCAGATATTCAGCTCCATTCGATAGGGATAATTTTTCAACCATTCATCACTGAAATACCAGGCAATTGGTGTTGCGATCACAAATGCAATGCCAACGAGTTTCAGAAAATCTGAAGTGAGCATCACGGTAATCTTCCCAACACTGGCGCCTACTATTTTTCGTATTCCTATTTCTTTTCGGCGTTGAGATACAACCAGCAGGGAAATAGCGAAAAGTCCCACGCAGCTTAAAATGATGGCAATCACAGATCCGCTGGTGATCATCGTGGTCATATTTCGCTCTTTTTCCAGGGTTCGGTTTATATTTTCATCCAGGAAAGAACCCAAAAATTCAGCATTTGGTTCTATCTTATTCCAGGCCAGTTTTACTTCATTAAAAGAATTGTTTAGGTTTTGAGATGCTACTTTCACATAGCCATAGCGTAAATTCCACTTTGGTTTCAGGAAAATAGTGAGGGGTTCAATTTCTTTGTCGATTGACTGAAAATTATAATCTTTCACCACACCAATAATCGTATACTGAAGACTGTCATCTATAGCAATATTTGAACTCAAGATTTCCTTCTCATTTAACTCTCTGGCCATAGCTTCGTTAATAATAACAGAAAGCGTATCTGAAGGACGGGAAGCATCAAAACTTCTTCCATTAATTAATTCCAGGTCCACAGTTTCCGGATACTCATAATCCACCATAAGGATATTGGTTTTAACCACTCTTCCTTGGTGTTCAAAACCTATTATACTGGAAGTAGTGCTATGGTCTTTTCCGATTCCCAGGATATTATTGCTGGCGCTTATATTTATTATTTCGGGTTTATTCTGAAGTTCATTCCGAAGCAATTGCATAGTCCTGAAATCATCTTTTTTTCCGTTGAGCGGAAAAGAGATCACCTGTTCTTTATTAAAGCCGAGATCTTTATTTCTCATAAACTGAAGCTGGTTCCAAAGTACAAGCGTACCGCTAATCAGAAGTATCGCAATGCTAAACTGAATTACGATCAATGTATTCCTCAACCGGT
Source organism: Gillisia hiemivivida (assembly GCF_007997295.1). GTDB lineage: Bacteria > Bacteroidota > Bacteroidia > Flavobacteriales > Flavobacteriaceae > Gillisia > Gillisia hiemivivida. The sequence continues at coordinate 125,057 of NZ_VORY01000008.1, forward strand.
TGCCACCATTCAAATTGATTTTTCCTTTCAGCGCTTTTAAAGTTCCAAGCTTACTGAGCAACAATGCGGGATATCCGCCGGCGATAAAGGTGATAAGTGCAACTGCCGAAATGAAACTAAAGATGCTCCAGAAACTGATGACATTTTCAAACGAAGCACGGGTATTGAAAAGCGTTTGAAAAGGCTCCATAAGCAATTTTGCCAGGAGTAAACCCAATGATATCGCACCAATGAAAACAAGAATGCTTTCTCCCCAAAACTGGAAGAATAACTGAGCTCTCCCGGCTCCAAGTGTCTTGCGCATACCAATTTCCCGCAATCGCTGAGAACTCTTTGCAATGTTCATATTTATAAAATTCACACTGGCAATAAACAAGATCAAAAAGGCGATTCCCAGGATTAAGTATGGATAGGTTCTGTTCACTGTGATTTCACCATTCCCGATTTCTGCAAAATTCAAATTCTTTACGGATAAAAGTCGCTGCTGGATATATTGGCCTTCCTTACCTGGTTGCGCACCATCCCTTTTGGCATTGCTAATATCATTGGCATAATGGAGATTTGAAAAATCGCGGGTAGAATTTTCAAATTGAGTAGGGGAGATCCCTTCAACCAGTTGCATATAGACCTCGTGGTTGGAATTATCCCATCTGCCTACATTGCGTCCATAAGCATGTTCATTCTGACTTGTAAAGTTCAGAGCAATATCGAATTCAATATTGCTTTCCACAGGAAGATCTTTAATTATAGAAGTTACGGTAAATGGAACCTCCTGTCCATCAATAAAAATATTAAGCGAATTCCCAAGGGCTGTTTCGTTGCCAAAAAGTGTTTTTGCTACTTTTTCGGTAAGGGCAACTTCAGATTTGCCTGAAACTGGATTTTCATCTCCCTTTAATACCGGAAAAGTGAAAATTGCAAAGAATTCAGGATCTACAAAAGCCGATTGTAAATGAACTTGATTTTCGCCTATACTTACCAGAACGCCACCGCTGCTGAAACGGGTGATTTTTTCCACTCCCGGAACTTCTTCTTTTAGCGCACTTGCAAATGGCACCGGATTCGCAATTCCAGCCTCAGGCCCTTTGGGGGTATATTCTGTATGGTAAACCTGGAAAATATTATCTGCATTTTCATGGAACTTATTGAAAGAAAGCTCAAAAAGCGAATAAATGGAAAGTAGGATCGCTGCCCCAAACGCTACTGAAAGTCCAAAAACATTTAGAAAAGTAAAGGTCTTCTCCTTCCAGAGACTTCGCCAAGCGATTTTAAAATAGTTCTTGATCATGATGTCTGCTTTAAAAATGGTTCACTTATTTTATATCTATTTTATTTTACTGATTTTCACTCCACCTATATTCAAGCCTTTCTTTATTTTGGCATCTCCTGTATATTCAAGAGAGGCTTCGCCATATGATGTGATTTTGATTTTTTCTGAAGCATTAATTTTAAACTCCGCTTCACCATAAGCCGTGATTTTGGTTTCTTCATTGGCTACGGCCAAGGCATTGACCTTACTTTCTCCGTAAGCGGTATATTTTTGATTTTGAATGTTTCCAGATTTAATTTCCAAAACACTTTCGCCATAAATAACTGTGTGAAGTTGCTTTAGGTTCACTTCATTTAGATATATATGCGATTCCCCGTAGATTTTCAAATTGAAATCATTTCCTTTCAAAATACTTTTGCAAACAAGATTTTCTTCTCCCTTAACCCAAAGATCCTCCAAGTTTTTATAAGTAATCGTAGCGGTTACGATAGTTCCTTTATAGATTGGGCGCTTCATTTTTATCCCATTTTCATAAACGTTTTCTTCCTTGGTAATTTCTTTGGCATCCTCTAGATATATGCGCAGGGTTTTGCCATCCACTTCAATATTGAGTTTATCATCGCTTACTTTATTACTTTCAATGGTTACTGTTTCTTCAGCTCCTTCAACCAATGTTACCTGTATATGCGGACTCACAATCACTTTATCGAAATGCTCTACTGCCATTACATTTTGGGAGAAAACGGTTTCAGTAAATAATAAAGTGAGCGTTGTTAAAAAGAAAATTAATTGTGTCATAATTTTTGTTTTTTAATATTATTCTGTCCTTAAACTTTTTATGGGGTTAGCAATGGCAGTTTTTACCGTTTTTATACTAATGGATAAGAGTACCAATCCAAAGACTAATAGTATAGGAAGAATAAACAACCACAAGTGTAAATCGATTTTGAACGCAAAATTTTTCAACCAATTCTGAATTAGCAAATAACTGATTGGAACACTTAGTAAAACTGAAAGCATCACCGTTTTTACAAAATCCTTTGAAAGTAAAATCAAAATATTTGTAGTGCTAGCGCCAATTACTTTCCGAATTCCTATTTCCTTTCTTCGCTTTTCAACCGAAAAGGAAGCGAGCCCCAATAGTCCTAAACATGCTACTAGTATAGAGAATGCGGTAAGTATCATAAACACATTTTTAAAGCGATCATCAGCTTCAAATTGCTTGTTGTATTCCTGATCCATAAAAAAATACGAGAAAGGTGCCTCAGGATAAACTGCATTAAAGTTTTCCTTCACCTGTGCAACATTATCGCCTGATGAACCTCCATTAAACTGTACTGTGGCAAGACTTCTAAAATTGTTATTGAATATATGGATCATTGGCAAAAAAGGTGATTTGGGTGATTGCTGATGATAATTTTTCACTACTCCTTTGATCGTCCATTCATTACCCCAAAAAGTAAGTTTTTTATTTACTGCATCTTCTGGAGTTTGTATGTCCCAATGTTTAAGTGCCTCTTCATTTACCACAACCTGACTTTTTTCGGGAGTAGTGCCTTCATCAAAGTTAGTTCCTGCTAGCATTTCGACATCTAACAATGGAATATAGTCCTTGTCGATAAACGTGATATAAAAATTGTGGTATTGCTCTGGAGTAACTCCTGTTATATGAATGTCGGCCGTTGTAGACAAAGAAGCAGATGGTTGACCTGGGACAGTATGCGATAAGGAAACGGCATTTATATTTGAATTTGCTAGTAAGCTTTGCTTAAATACCGAATAATTTTCAGAAGAATTTTTTGTAGGTGCTTCCACAATAATACTACGCTCCACATTAACCCCCTTATCCAAACCTCGCATATATTCAAGTTGTTCATTTACGGTAAACGTTTGGATTAATAAAATAATGGTTATCGCAAATTGAAAAATCACAAGGCCTTTTCGCAAGAACGTTCCTTTAATTGAATGTGAAAAATCACCTTTTAAAACTGTTGACGGTTTAAAGGACGATAAAATAATGGCAGGGTAGAGCCCAGAAAGAAGTCCTCCCAATACAATGAAGGTGAAAAGAAGAACCCAGAAAGTTAGATTTCCGAAGAGCACAAAATCCTCTGGTAATCCTGAAAGGGAAAGAAAACTAGATTTCCCTATCCAAACGAGTAATAATGCAAGGCCTCCAGCAAGAACATTTATAAGTAGAGATTCTACTAAAAACTGAAGTCTAAGTTGAGTAATGGTAGATCCCATCACTTTTTTAATCCCCACTTCCTTTGCTCTATCCAAAGCCTTTGATGTGGCTAAATTTATATAATTTACATAAGCACTTATTATTATCAATAAGGCCACTCCCAAAAGAAAGAAAATAGATTTGGCATCCCCATTGGTCTCAGGTTCGAACGTCTTTTTTGAATATAAGTGAATATCTTTTATTTTTTGACCGATAATTTCTTCGCTTTTTATTTTTTTTTCGTCAATTAATCGTTTGTTAAAAGCAGCTAAAGAAGTAGTGAAATGCTTGTAATCTGCACCTTTCACCAACTTTACATACATATACGAGTTGTTGTTATTCCAATTTTCATCCCTTTCTCCGTGACGTTTTAACATCTCGGCATCCGCAAGCATTGTTGGATAGGAAATAAGCATATCAAATTTCAAATGTGTATTTGGGGGGCTGTCATGGGTAACTCCAACCACATTATAAAGTATGTCCTCTGAACTTCTAGGTGATTTAATAACTTCTCCCACAACATCAGTCCGGTTAAAATACTTTAAGGCTGTGGATTCGGTAATTATGGCTTGGTTGGGTTTTTTGAATAGATCTTTTTCACTTCCATGTATCAGCTTATAATTAAACATCTTGAAGAAATCGGCATCCACGGCATAGAGATCTTTCATAAGAAACTGCTGCTCTTTAATCTGCATAGGTGAGTTTGGTTCCCCGATAGCATAAACCCTCGAATAGGCTTCCACCTCGGGCACTTCAGACACCAGTTTTGGGCCAACGGGAGGGTACATTTCGCTATCCTGTGTTGTAACTGAGTTTCCTGTCATAAGGTTTAGAGTAAGTCGCACAACTCTATCTGCATTAGGATGTGTATTTTCATAACTTCTTTCAAACTGAACATACTGTACAATAAGTAATGTAATTGCAAAACCAGTTGCCAAACCTATAAGATTAATAAGCGTAAGACCCTTGCTTTTAACGAGACTCCTCCATGCTATTTTAAAGTAATTTCTGATCATGTTTTAAAAGTTAATTGTTAACCCTATCGTTTTTTATTTACTGCCAATTTATTCTCCATCTGTTAGTTAGCGGGCTTATTCAGTTCTTAAACTTTTTATAGGATTGGCTAGTGCCGCTTTGATACTTTGGTAACTCACTGTTATTATAGCGATGCTTATTACTAAGATTGCTGAAAAGCTCATAATTTCCCAGCCTATCTGTATCCGATATGAAAAATCCTCCAACCAGATATTCATAAAATACCAGCCAAATGGTAACGCTATTATAGTAGCGATGGCCACAAGTTTTAGAAAGTCTGTTGTTAACCCATAAGTAATCTGGCTCACGCTGGCTCCCAATACCTTACGCACTCCTATTTCCTTGATTCTGTTTTGGGCATTGAATGCTGCCAGACCAAAAAGACCCAAACAGGCGATAAAAATTGATAAGCTTGTAAATACAATAAAGATGCTACCCAGGCGACGCTCCTCTTTGTAGGAGGTTTCAAATGCGTCATCCATAAAGCGATAATTGAAAGGCTGACCAGGAACTCTCTTTATCCAAATGCTTTCGATGCTAGCAATGACGCTGGCGAAATCATCTGTTTTCAACTTGATGGCCATGGATCCCGTAGATCTTTTCATGAATAGTCCCAGCGAACCTATATTCTCTCGCAGGGATTCATAATGAAAATCTTTAATGACACCTATGACATGATAAAATTCAGGATTTTCACGTTCCACTTCTTCGGTAATTCTTATTCCAAGAGCTTCTTCTGCACTTAGACCTAGCGTTGCTAATGTCGATTCATTGATAATAACGGCAGTAGAATCTGCGGCAGATTGACTATTGAAATCGCGACCGGCGATTAACTCCAGACTTAGCGTATTTAAATAATCGTCATCGACTTCCCAAGTTTGCATCTGGATGGCATATTCCTGATCCATGGCGCTTTCCCTAAAATAGGAACTGTTAGATCGTGAGGATGGAGTAGGCATGAAGCTGCTCAATGTAGCGCTCTTGACGGCGCTCAAGTTGAGAACATCCTGTTTAAAAACATTTAGCTGTTTTCCAGCGGCATATGTGTCATTGATTACTAAAACCTGTTCCTTGTCAAAACCCAAATCCTTGTTTTGTATAAACTCCAATTGCTGAAAAACCACAAGGGTTCCAACAATCAAGAACACAGCAACGCCAAACTGAAATACAACTAGCATGCTTCTAATATTCCATTTGCTACTATTCTTCATTCCGTTTCCCTTAAGTGTGTCTACTGGAATAAATCGAGATATGACAAAGGCTGGATAACTGCCAGAAAAGAGTCCTAGAAGTATAGTGATGAGTAAAATCGCAACATAGAACAAAGGTTCTGTAAAAGGTATGCTAATATTCCTACCAGCTAGATCATTGAAAAATGGTAATGCAATAAACGCTATGACAATGGCTATTATCATTGAGGCAAAAGCAACAAGTCCAGATTCTGTTAGGAATTGCACTATTAATTGAAGCCTGTTGGATCCCAGTGTCTTGCGTATTCCTACTTCCTTACTTCTTTTTAGGGAATGAGCAGTGGATAAATTCATAAAATTTACGCATGCTAGAAAAATTAGGAAGAAACCAATGAATGATAAAATGTAGACGTTTTGGATCGTTCCTGTCTCGCCCATTTCATTCTGATTGTCAGAATACAGATGAATATCAGTCAACGGTATGGTGTGGAATTTTATATAATTTCCAGACGCCGCAAAGGAATCTGCGGTCATACCTGGAAAGGTTTTTTTAGCCCAAGGCAACACATATTTTTCAAGCAAACCATCGAGTTGCAGCTGGAAATTATCCATGCGGGTCTCTGGTGCTAGTTTGACAAAGGTGTAGTAGTTGTTGCCGCCCCAGATATTTTCTCGAGAGGCCACGTTTCCAGCCATCGCCATAAATATGCTGTAATCCCCGAGAAAGGAGTTTTTGGGAAGATCTTCCATCACACCAGTGACCATATAGGTTTCTTTATTATTTAATAGAAGACTCTTGCCAACTACATCCACACTGCCGAAATGATTTTCTGCAGCCGTTCTGGTCATGACCAGTGTATTGGTTTCCTTCAGTGCTGTTTCGGTGTTTCCGTTAATGAGCTCAAGCCCAAACATGTTGAAAAATGTGGAATCCACATATGTGGTAGAAAGTTCTTTGATATTGGCCGTTTTATCACTGCTCCTCAATAGATTACTCCCGAGAGTTCTAAACCGAACGGTATTTTCAACCTCGGCAAAATCCGTTTGCAAGGTTCCGGCCATCGGCGGAGCAGCTTCAGCGCTCTTAATCTCTGCCCCACCAAATTTTATGTCTGTTTCAATTCGATAAATGCGGTCTGCATCTGCAAACATGTTATCATGATTAAGCTCTTCATAGATGTAGAGTGCGATTAATAAACCACCAGCCATTCCTATGGCAAGCCCTAATGTATTGATCAAGGTAAAAAAGGGTTGCTTTTTTAGACTTCTAAATGCTATTTTGATATAATTTCTGATCATGATTATTCGGTTCTAAGGCTTTTTACAGGGTTTGCAATTGCTGCTTTTATAGCTTGAAAACTTACCGTTAAAAGCGTTATTATTAATGCAACAATAACGGCAATCATAAACACCCACCATTCAATAGTAATTCGATATGGGAAATCCTGTAACCATTTTTGCATTATGTAGTAAGCAAGTGGTGAGGCGATTATAAACGCAATGCCCACCAAACTTAAAAAGTCCTTGGAGAGAAGCCTAACTACATTTTGAACGCTCGCTCCAAGTACTTTACGAATACTTATTTCCTTTTTCTTTTGTTCTGCCACAAAAGAAACAAGCCCGAACAGGCCCAAACAACTTATCAAAATTGCCAATGAAGTAAAGACAACAGATATTTTACCTAAGCGTTTTTCTTCGGCATATAATTTTTCAACCTCCTTATATACAAATGTGTAATCAAAAGGGGTATTTGGGTTAATTATTTTCCAGGAGCTTTCAAGCTTGTTTAAAAGAGCCTCATAATTCTGTGTTTCGGCTTTTAAAATGATCCAACCAGGTTGCGTTTCATTAAAGAGCAACACGGGGGCTATTTCTTCTTTTAGGGAAGCAAAGTGATAATTACCTGTAACGCCTACAATTTCAAACTCATCAACTTCACCTTCGTAGGTTTGTAGAAGTTTTGATCCAACAGCTTTATTCAGCGGAATGTTGAAGGCATCAATGGTGGCTTTATTTACCAGAACCTGAATGCTATCATTGGTACGGAGCGTACGTCCAATAAGTAAAGAGGTTCCAACGGTGTTGAGATAGTTGGGGCTAATCCCATCGTAATGCACCAGGGTTTGATCTGCCGGATTTCCCCCTGGAATTGTCAATCCCATATCTCCCATAATAAATTCTGAAGGATAATGGTTACTTCCAGAAACTTCGGTAACACCAATAACTGTTTCAAAATTCGATTTTGTAGCATTGAAATTTTCTGAAACTTGCTGTGTTCCCAAACGCACTGCAATAAGATTGTCCTTATTGAACCCCATATCCATTCTCTGGGAATGTTTTACCTGTTGGGTAATAATGATGACGGAAGAAATTAACCCAATGGAAACTACAAATTGAAAAACCACCAAACCTTTACGCAGGTTTCCGCTACCTAAATTCAAGCTTACCGATCCTTTCAAAACTTTAATCGGTTTTATTCCCGAAAGGATGATTGCGGGATAAAGGCCTGCAATAAAACCAGTAAGGATTCCCAAGCTTAAGATTGATGCTAAAATCTTCAAGTCAAATAAGGCTGAATAGTCTATATTGCCTTCTGTTAATATATTTAAAAAGGGCAATGCTAACGCAGTCAAAGGAATACTGATTACTGAAGCAAAAAGGGATAGTAGTATAGATTCCCCTAAAAATTGCCGTATGAGGGTTCCCTTATTCGCACCAATAGCTTTTCTCACCCCAATTTCTTTGGCTCGCTTGTTGGCACGTGCCGTGCTTAGGTTGATAAAGTTGATACATGCTACTAATTGTATGAACAATGCCAAGATGAGCAGAATATAGAGATAATTGATATCTGAAACTTTGTCAATCTGGTTTCGAATTCCTTTTGAATACAAATGAATATCGTTAAGCTTTTGTAGAAAGAGGGATTTATTAAAACCTACCGCAGCCAAATCCTTTGCTCCATGCTGTTGTAAAAAACTGGGGAGTTTTGACTCCAAAGCTTCAGCACTGGCACCTGGTGCCAGTTTCAAGTAACTAAGAACGAAATTTTGTGTGGCAAAGTTTTGAATTTCTATCACTCTTTCCCCGGTTCCACCGGAATTCATCGTCAATATATAGTTTGGATTTAGGTGTGTTTTACCAAAGTCATCTTCGAAAACGCCTTTTATTCTCAGGGTCTGCTCTTCCTCGCCACTTCCCAGAACCAAGGTTTCGTTTAGCGCCTTTTTTGTTCCAAATAGTTTCTTAGCTAATGTTTTTGAAAGTACAATGGAATTGGGTGCGTTTAGAGCTCCCTCAGGTTTTCCCTCGATAAAAGGATAATTGAACAATTTAAAGAAAGTGGAATCCGCCAGATAGCCGCGAGACTCGTAGTATGCTTCGTCACTATCCGAAACTCTTACCAGCGATTCATTCCCTTCCCCAAAATAAACTATGCGACACACTTCAGATACTTCCGGAAAGTCTTCCTTCATTGCAAATGCTATAGGAGGTGAAGTGCCGGCCGAAGGATTAGTGTTTTCGTTTTCATCGATAACGGTTTTTATCCTGTAAATCGAGGAGGAATCTTCAAATTGTTGATCATAACCGAACTGTGCGATAACATATATAAGGATACTTAAACAGCATACCGTACCCACCGTTAAGCCTAGTAAATTAATCCCTGTTTGTAGCTTGTTTTTCCAGAGGTTTCGCCATGCGATTTTAAAATAATTCCTAAACATGATGTTCGTTTTTGATTGATGAATGATCCCCTTAGACTAGTACATTTTCGGTTACTTTTTGCCCATCCAGCATCCTGATGATTCGATGACTGAATTTCGCGTCATGTTCACTGTGCGTAACCATGATGATGGTGGTTCCCGCTTCGTTGAGTTCGGTTAAAAGATCCATTACTTCGTTTCCATTACTACTGTCCAAATTCCCTGTAGGCTCATCGGCAAGAATCAGTTTGGGATTATTTACTACTGCTCTGGCTACCGCGACCCGTTGTTGTTGCCCTCCAGATAGCTGCTGAGGGAAGTGTTTTCTTCGGTGCATAATCTGCATCTTTTCCAGTACTGCGTGAACACGTTCTTTCCGTTCCGCTGGTTTTACTCCTGTATAGATAAGAGGAAGCTCCACATTTTCAAAAACACTTAGTTCATCGATGAGGTTGAAGCTCTGGAAAACGAAGCCAATATTGTGTTTTCTAAGCTGCGCTCGTTTCCTTTCATTGTAACCGGCAACTTCTATCCCGTTAAAGAGATAACTTCCACCGTCAGGATCATCAAGTAATCCAAGAATATTTAATAAGGTTGATTTCCCACATCCGGAAGGTCCCATGATAGCTGCAAATTCTCCTTGTTTTACTTCAAAAGAAAGCTTATTAAGAGCAATTGTTTGTACCTCTTCTGTTTTATAATATTTTTCTAGATTGGTGATTTTTATCATTTTTGACTGATTTATTGATGTTATTTTAAAGGTGTTTTTTAATTCAAATTTATGATGTTAATCCAGCACTAATTCTTCAATATCTCCAAAATTGGAATAGCTTGAAGTAATGACCTTATCGCCAGGTTCGATTCCTTCCAGTACTTCATAATATTCGGTATTCTGACTGCCTAACCGGATTGGTGTTTTATAAGCAGTTTTTCCATCTTCAGAAATTTTAAATATCCAGTTTCCTCCGGTTTGCTGAAAAAATCCTCCTTTTGATATCAATACCGCTTCTTTTTCCTGACTAAGAGCCAGCTTGATCTGAAGGCTTTGCCCACGTCTGATATTTTCTGGAACTCCGTCTACAAAATGCATATCCACCTGAAATCTTCCGTTAGAAACCTGTGTAAAAACTTTCTTGATTTCCAGTTCGTAATCCTTTCCGTTAAAAGTAAAACTCCCACGTTGACCGTTGAAAATCCTTGAAATATAATGTTCATCAATTTCCGCACGAACTTTATAACCGCTTACCACGTCTATTTGCCCTAGGCGTTCCCCTTTCTGTTTTGATTGTCCAATTTCTGCATCCAAGGCCGTAAGTTGCCCATCTACAGGCGCTTTGACCACCAGGTCACCAACTTTTCTGCGCATTAGTTCCAGTGCTTTCCTTGTACGTACATAAGATTCACGAGCTTGTTGAGATTCCTGTTTACTGGAAAGTGAGTCCTGCGCCAAGACCTCATTAGCTAACTGATATTTTTCCTTCTGATAGTTGTAATTATTCTCAGATTCCATATAATCCTGTCTTCCAACAGCACCTTTTTCGAAAAGCTTTTTGTTTAGTTCATATTTACGTTTTCCTTCAATAAGATTGTTTTCCACATCGGTAAGATTATTTCTCTTATTAATGGTATTCTGTCTGGCAGCATTTTGTGAAATCTGCATTTGTGTAAGAAGATTATATACCTGGGTTTCTTGATTAACTAAGCTTAATTCAAGGTCTGTATTGGATAGCCTTATTATAGGCTCTCCTTTTTTCATTATGGTGCCGTCTTCTACAAACTTTTCTTCCACTCGTCCTCCTTCCATCGCATCTAGGTAAATGGTACTTATGGGTAACACCACTCCGTTTACCGGAATATTCTCCTGAAAATTTCCCTTTTGTACATCACTTATTGTGATCCGTTCTTTTTCAACATTCAATTTTGAATTTCCGGTGGAGGAAAGGATCACAAATAAAATTAGGGCAACAATAAGTACAGATCCCGCGATGATCGCGATTTTCTTAGGAGTAAAACGTTTCTTTTTAAGAGGTATGTCCATAAATAATCTTGTTTCTGTCTATATTACTATCAAGATAGTGCCATAAACTTAAATAGCTATAAATCAATAAGGTATATATTTAATGCGTTTTAAAAGTGTTCGTTTTCGGACACTAGCTGTTCGGTTGCAATACACTATTAACCCATTTAATATTTCTGCTTTTGAAATCCAAAAGAGGCATGAATAAATTGTAATATTGTGTCTATGCAGCTCAAGGATGCTAAAATACTGGTAATAGATGACGATATCGATGTGCTTACCGCACTCCGGTTATTGCTGAAACCTTTTGTTGCTGAAATTACCGTCGAAAAAAAGCCCGGAAACCTTAGTTCCTTGTTATCCGGAAATAAATATGATGTTATTATTCTGGATATGAACTTCAACGGACTGGTAAACACTGGCAATGAAGGGATATTCTGGTTGAATAAGATCAAGGAAACTGCGCCGGAAACCGATGTAATTTTAATCACCGCGTACGGTGATATAGATCTTGCCATAAGATCATTAAAGGAAGGAGCCTCAGATTTTATTGTTAAACCATGGCAGAATCAGAAAGTGATAGAATCTATTAAGGAAATGCTTCAGAATCGTAAAAAGCAAAATTCAAAATCGGTGAAACCAAGTGTAGTAGGAACAAAAATAATCGGAGAAAGCGAAGAACTTCAGCAGGTTTTTTCAAAAGTAAAAAAAGTAGCGCCTACAGATGCAAATATCCTTATTCTGGGAGAGAACGGCACTGGAAAAGACTTGATCGCCAAAGCCATCCATGAGAATTCTAACAGGCAAACGATGCCATTTGTAAAAGTAGATGTAGGAGCACTGACATCAAGTTTATTTGAAAGTGAATTATTCGGATATAAAAAAGGGGCATTTACCGATGCAAGGGAAGATAGAAAGGGTAGGTTTGAAGCCGCACAGGGTGGAACTTTATTCCTGGATGAAATTGGAAATATCAGCCTGAGACAGCAGGCCCGGTTGTTAACGGTTCTTCAAAATAGACATATTACGCCTCTTGGCTCCAATGAAGTGATCCCCATAGATATTCGCCTGATTTGTGCGACTAATCTCGATATTTCGGAACTATCAGACGAATCAAAATTTAGAAAAGATCTTATTTACAGGATCAATACCGTAGATCTTACAATGCCGCCATTGCGGGATCGGGGAACCGATGTCACTCTATTGGCGAAGTATTTTCTAGAAGTTTATTCTAAAAAATATTCCAAAGGTCCGTTTAAATTAGATCCTGCTTTTCTTAAAAAGCTTAAAAGCCATGCTTTTCCTGGAAATGTGAGGGAATTGCAGTTTGTGATTGAAAGAACAGTAATTATGGCCGATGCTATGTTACTTACGGAGAAAGACCTTTCTTTCTCAGCACTTGAAAACAATCATGGTTCAGCAGAAATTGATGATATGCGCCTGGAAACGGTAGAGAAAAACACCATCTTAAAGGTGATAGATAAGAACAAGGGAAACATATCAAAATCGGCAAAAGAACTGGGAATCACAAGGGCAGCCTTATATCGTAGATTGGAGAAATATGATCTTTAAAAGCTACCATAGCGGTGTTTTGATCAGGATTTTAATGCTGGTACTAGTATTAAGCGGACTGGTATTCAGCATTTTTAAAAGCTATTTTATTGCCGTTGGTGCTTCACTTCTTTTCGTTTCAATCCTGATCTATGAATTCTTTCGATTTCTAAGCCGAAGGTTTGAAGTCATAGACGACTTTTTTGAATCGGTTAAATACAAGGATTTTTCCCGACGGTATTTGGCAGAAAATAAATCGAAAGACATCAGGCGGCTTTACAACGGCTTCAATACGGTTAATGAAGTGGTACGAGAGATAAATTCTGAAAAGGAAACTCAATACCTTTACCTTCAGAAGATATTGGAACTAATAGATATTGGGATTTTAGCATACAATATTGAAAGTGGAAAAGTACTCTGGGCAAACGAATCTTTTCAAGATACATTAGATTTCCCATCCTTTAAAAATATCAGGTTTGTGGCTAGCAGAAATCCGGAAGTTTACCAATTACTCTTTGAAACGGATTATTCAAAACCTACGGCTGTAGAGATCAAGGTACATAAGGAAAATAGCAAGGTGTTGCTTTCTAACAGTATCTTTAGGATGGAAAATAAAAGCTTCAAACTTATTGTTCTGCATAACATTGAAGACACCCTAAATAAAACCGAATCTGAGGCCTGGAAAAAATTGTTGAGCGTAATGACTCATGAAATAATGAATTCCATTGCACCAATTTCTTCGCTTGCAAATACTTTGAAAGTTCAGGTACAAATGCATCAGGATAGCCCTGGTGAAAATCAGCTTGATGTTGAAGATCTTGATGCCGGTCTTTCAAGTATCGAAAAAAGAAGCGAAGGTTTATTGAAATTTGCCAAAACCTATCGAAGCCTGAATAAAGTCACTAATTTAAACCTAGAACAGGTATTTGTAAAAGATCTTTTCAGCAATATCAAACATCTCATGCAGCCACTTATTACTGTGAAAAAGGCTGAGTTGATTTTCCATTTACAGAAGGAAGACTTAGAAGTAGAAATTGATTCATACCTAATGGAACAGGTACTTATCAATCTTATGTTAAATGCTGTGGAAGCCTGTGAAAAAGTCACACATGCGAAGATCCGGATTTCAGCAGAAAAAAAACTGGATGGTAAAATTTTTATAAGAGTTTCAGATAATGGGTCGGGTATTCCTGAGGAAATAAAAGGAGATGTTTTCGTGCCGTTTTTTACTACAAAAAAAGAAGGGAGTGGGATAGGACTAAGTTTATCGAAACAGATCATGACGCTGCATGGAGGAAAGATTCAGATCTCCGGGAATGAAACCGGGGGAACTACCATCAACTTAATTTTTTAGGTTAGGTTTCGAAAAAAGGGTTTGCTTTGATTTTGTTTTTCAGTACTGCTTATATTTTTGTAGTATGGCTTGAGATATTTTAAGCTCTTGTTATTTAATCCATTGGGACCGCTGCTGAGAAGTTTTTTATATAGTTTTTTTAAAACTGGTGAGTTTACTAAAAAGACTTTTCTGAATAAGCTAAATAAAGCGAAAAATTTATTTGTATAGTAGAAATAAGAAATTGTATATTTGCCAGCCCTCCTTGAAAACCTAGGTTTACATCGAGATTGTTCTTAATAAAATAGAGTCCGAAAAGCATCATTTGTATTTAAACATCACTCTTTGAGTATTTACTCATCTTGACACTGTTAAAATATGTTAAAAGGTGCCGAATTCGGTGCCATCGAAATATAGGCCTTTGAAGAAGCCTATTAATAAAGAGATTATGCGGTTCGTTCGAGTCTCGTCCAGACCGCAATACCGAAGCATCGGTAGCAAAAAAAGAAGCTTCAAGAAATTGAAGCTTCTTTTAGCAAGTATAATGAAGTTGTGTTGTGTGTCTCAAGAAGTTGAGACAACGTGGTTAAGATGCTGTTTTTGCAGCATTTACCAATGAGAAGCTTTTTTCCTAACTATTGGAAAAGGGCTTTTTTCTTTTAGAGAGGTTTTATATTCTTTTCATTCCCTCCAAAACTTTCGGGAATGATACAAGAAAACCCGGCACTGTCTCTACCCAGTACCGGATTTTTTAGTAAACTGCTGGTTATTATATTTATTCTACTGTAAATTCCTGATAAAAATTATCTCCCAAGTTATGATCTATTTCAGATATTAGAGCATATTTACCCGGAGTCAATACAGCTTGAAAATAAGTCCTTGCACCTTGAGGTACTTCTTGGGTTCCGCCGAGAAAAGTATAGCCTGCCGGGGCGGGAGTCATTAAACCTTCCATATCTTCTCCAAAATGGAAAAAGTTCATCCATTTCTTCAAGATTTCTTCATTGGCCATGGTCTCATCTATTATCCTTACAAGATGAACATCTGGTCTCACTCCTTCTGGTTCAGCTATAAAATCAACTGAGAAAGGATCATGACTAATTGTTGTGTTTATGCAAAAATTGTGGTTAATCTGTAGAGGAAGAATTCTACATTTTTTACTCCTCTGAACTGTGCTCTAAAGGCTTTTATTTTTGCGTTGAATGATTCTGCTGA
>NZ_VORY01000009.1 GCF_007997295.1 Gillisia hiemivivida
TCAGCAGAATCATTCAACGCAAAAATAAAAGCCTTTAGAGCACAGTTCAGAGGAGTAAAAAATGTAGAATTCTTCCTCTACAGATTAACCACAATTTTTGCATAAACACAACAATTAGTCATGATCCTTTATTTTAATTATTGAATTCTTCATTATCAAAAAAAGCTTTTTAGAACAATATTCTAAAGAGCTTTTTTTACTTAAAACGCATCTGATGTTTAGCTAATTATATGTCTGTAGCTGGTTTTATTATTGTTATAGGCTTCCAATTACATGAAAATTAGAATCTTCAAAAAAAGTTGTGCTTTAGCCTATATGATTTTATAAAGAAAAAACTATATTTGCAGCCTGAAAATAGGTTAAGATAAATTCATTTTTATCCAACATATCTCAAAGATTTCAATATTAAACATAAAGAATTAGATAATGTCTAAAATCACAGGTAAAGTTGCACAAATTATAGGCCCTGTAGTTGATGTAGTTTTCAACGCAGATAACGCTGATTTGCCAAATATTTACGATTCCTTAGAAATTACCAGAAAAGATGGTTCTCTTTTGGTGTTGGAAGTACAGTCCCATATAGGGGAAAATACCGTAAAAACCATTGCCATGGAGTCAACCGATGGATTGAGCCGTGGAGTAGAAGTAGTAGCAACTGGAGCTCCAATTCAAATGCCAATAGGAAAAGAAGTTTATGGGCGTTTATTCAACGTGATCGGGGATCCTATTGATGGATTGGATGTTTTGCCAAAAGCAGGTGATGCTGGTTTGCCAATTCACCGTGATTCTCCAAAATTTGAAGATTTATCTGTTTCTACAGAAGTATTATATACAGGAATTAAAGTAATAGATCTAATCGAGCCTTATGCAAAAGGTGGAAAGATTGGTTTATTTGGTGGAGCCGGAGTAGGTAAAACCGTATTAATTCAAGAATTAATTAACAATATTGCAAAAGGTCATGGTGGACTTTCAGTATTTGCTGGAGTTGGAGAAAGAACTCGTGAAGGAAATGACCTTTTAAGAGAGATGTTGGAGTCTGGTATTATTAAATACGGAGACGAATTCATGCACTCTATGGAAGAAGGTGGATGGGATCTATCTAAAGTAGATAAAGCTGCTTTGAAAGAATCTAAAGCAACTTTCGTATTCGGACAAATGAATGAGCCACCAGGAGCACGTGCACGTGTTGCACTTTCTGGACTTACCATTGCTGAATATTTCCGTGATGGAGCAGGAGAAGGACAAGGGAAAGATGTACTTTTCTTCGTAGATAACATCTTCCGTTTTACACAAGCGGGATCTGAAGTATCTGCACTTCTTGGACGTATGCCATCTGCGGTAGGATACCAACCTACATTGGCAACAGAGATGGGTGCGATGCAAGAGCGTATTACTTCAACAAAAAACGGATCTATAACATCTGTACAAGCGGTTTACGTACCTGCAGATGATTTAACAGATCCAGCACCAGCAACAACATTTGCTCACTTGGATGCTACAACTGTACTTTCTCGTAAAATTGCAGAGCTTGGTATTTATCCTGCGGTAGACCCTTTGGATTCTACTTCAAGAATTCTTACTGCTGAAATATTAGGGGAAGAGCACTATAGATGTGCACAACGAGTAAAAGAGTTGTTACAACGTTATAAAGAATTACAGGATATCATTGCTATTCTTGGAATGGAAGAACTTTCTGAAGAAGATAAGCAAGCGGTATATAGAGCAAGACGTGTACAACGTTTCTTATCTCAGCCATTCCACGTTGCAGAACAGTTTACAGGATTAAAAGGAGTATTGGTAGATATTAAAGAAACCATCAAAGGATTTAACATGATCATGGATGGAGAATTAGATAAATACCCAGAAGCTGCTTTTAACCTTAAAGGTTCTATTGAAGAAGCTATTGAGGCAGGAGATAAAATGTTGGCCGAATCATAAACTAGTATTTAGGTTTGAGATATTAGAATTGAGAGATCATTTTTCTAATTACTTAATACTAACTACTCAATACTAAAAAATATGTATTTAGAAATAGTTACTCCGGAAGCAGTTGTATTTGGTGCAGAAGTAGTCTCGGTAATAGTTCCCGGAATGGATGGGGAATTTCAGATGTTAAATCATCATGCTGCAATTGTTTCACTTCTAGTAGAAGGAGAAGTAAAGATCGATCTAGTTTCGGCCAGTCCTGAAATGCTAAAAAGTTTGCCTTCAGCTTTCAGAAAAGAAGCTAACAATGTACTTTTCTACCCAATTAAAGGTGGGGTGCTTGAAATGAAAGATAATAAAGCGATCGTATTAGCTGATTAATTAGCTATATAATGATATTAGAAAGCCTGTTGAACTTCAACAGGCTTTTTTGTTGCATATAAAGCTCACATTTCGACATGCTCAATGTGACAAAATGTTGTCATCCTGAGCCTGTCAAAGGATCTCAATGAATCAGAATTTGTATTTACAAGAGATTCCTCCTTCGTCGGAATGACAAATAAAAAGAATGTCATCCTGAGCCTGTCGAAGGACCTCAATGAAGCAGAATTTGTATTTACAAGAGATTCCTCCTTCGTCGAAATGACAAATAAAAAGAATGTCATCCTGAGCCTGTCGAAGGATCTCAATGAATCAGAATTTGTATTTACAAGAGATTCCTCCTTCGTCGGAATGACAATTAGTATGGATATCTTTAATCTATCGAAAAGTCTTCCTTTTGATAACAATTTTCTCATAAGCCTGAGTCAGGCTTTTTACTTCCCTGCCAACCAATTCTGTCTGGCAGTAACCGCTTTTTTATCGGCATTCTCATCTATATTGATGCTATAAGTTGGATCTTTAGAAAGTGTAACCTTGGTTTTAGCTTCCTTCTTATCTCTCATATAAATCAAATTCAGTACAGTTTCGGGTTTGCTTTCTTTTATGATCTTCTCCCAATCTTCCATAGAGGAAATAGGGTTTCCATTCACAGTAGTTATTTGATCTCCGCTATTTAATTTCGCATTATAAGCCGGGCTATCAATTTTAGGATTGCTGGTTATTTGTACTAAACTGTCATTAGCTTTCAGTGACGCTCCAAAATATCCTTTATCAACATCTTGAGTCAGCTTTAAACCCACTGTTTTAAATAGCTCAGCATACTTAGGCATTTCGCTTTTATAGATATAATTTCCAAAGAATTCATCTGCAACTGCAGCTCCTGCATATTTAGCAAGGCTTTTATGAAGATCCTCAATAGTATAAGAAACCTCTGTTTTACCATACTTCTTCCAAACTTGTTTCATATAATCATCTAGATTCAAGCCTTTGCTTCTAAGGCTAAGGTCGAGTGCTAATCCAAGTACACTTCCGTAGGAATAATAGGAAATAAACGTGTTTTCTCTATTTACAGGATCTACAGAGGTGGCAGCATCTACAAATGGAGCCTGGTAACTCATTTCTATAGGATTAAAATAAGCTCTGGCTGGGGAATTCCAAACGTAGTTGAAAGTGCCATTTAAGCTCTTGATGTATTCTTCGGCAGTCAAAATATTGGCTCTATGAAGAATTAGATTGGTGTAGTAACTAGTGAAACCTTCAGCAAACCATAAAGATCCAGACATGTTAGCTTCAGAAAAATCGAATGCTTCCAGATCGTAAGGTCTAATTCGCTCAACATTCCATGAATGAAAAAATTCATGGGAAACAGTGCCTATATTCCCTTTCATTCCTCCATCTGCTAAACCTTCGGTATCAGTTAAAATAGTACTGTTTCTATGCTCCATTCCATCTCCTGATGCATTTGGCAGATAACAAGCGATAAATGTGTATTCGTTGTAATCAAAGTCTGGTAATTCTCCAAAAACTTGTTTTTCTTGCTCTACTATTCGCTTTACTTGATCGAAATACTCATCCAATTCCGCATCAGTACCATTGTGATGTAATACAAATCGAATATTCTTTCCGTCCAACTTGAATTCTCTTAAGCTGAAGTCGCTCAACTCGGTTGGGCTATCCATGAAATAGTACATGTCTGTTGCCATATACGTATTTCCTTCGACTGGCTTAAGTTGGGTAGCAACTTTCCAGTTAGAACCTTCTGGAGAATTGAAGGTTATTTCTAAAGGTCTATGCTGAAGTTCTTCTGCATACATAAAAGTTGCAGGCATATTTAAATGAGCATGTGTGTTGTCTATTTGAGAATAGGTGCCGTCTGCCCGATTTCCAAATAAAGTATATTCTACATTCACGGTTCCATCATGGCCAGTTATATTCCAGGAATATGGATCCTTTCTTGTCACTTCCAATTTGTTTCCTTTACTATCTGTAGCCTTGAATCCATATACATTTTTAGCAAATTCATGAATTGCATATCTTCCAGGGGAAGATCTACTCATGGAAACAACAAGTTCATGTGATTTAACATTAGGAAAAGTTGCTTTTATGTTGGCTTCATGATGAACTGCATTATCGAAAGAGATCTCGTAAGTATTGGTTTGGGCGAATGAGACAGCCGAAATAAGTAGTAGAAATAAAAATTTACGCATAGTAATATTTGGTTTTAGGCTCTAAAATAAGGAATAAGCTAATGTCTTTAATTAATCTTCATCGATATATTCCAGAATATCTCCAGGTTGACATTCCAGAACTTTGCAAATGGCTTCTAAAGTGGAGAACCGTACTGCTTTGGCTTTACCTGTTTTGAGTATAGATAGATTGGCGGTGGTAATGTTTATGGCTTCAGCCAGTTCATAGCTTTTCATGCCTCTTCTTTCAAGAACAGTATCTAGGTTTATTATTATGGGCATAATTTTATACTGTTAATTCGTTTTCGTCTCTTAGGTCTTTTGCTTTTTTGAAAATATAACTGAGATAAATAAAAAATAAACCCGTACAAAGAGCCATCAACTTCGAGTCGAAAGAAAATAGATGAATTCCAGTTGATTCACTTTTCTCAAAAACCACGTTTGAAAACACATTAAAAATTGATTTTAGAATTATTAGTAGGATAATCAATTGTCCTAAAAGTTTGAGGCTCAAAATTTGAAAATGACTGAACAGCGGAGAGTCAAATAGTGAAACTACTAATTTTTTGAATACATATAGACTATAGATAAATCCAAGATGTAAAATTATTGATGAAATAATTAACGCGACTATAGCGAATTTCCACTCAAAAAAAGGAACTCCTAATAATTCTGCTAAGAATTTTGATTCAGGAAAAAAGGGTACAAAAAGAATTCCTGTAATATTTAATCCAACAGATATTATTACAATTATAAATATAAAATTCAGAAAGAATTTTAATGGTTGGAGAGGTGTATTGATCGATTTCATTTTCTTCAGTTTAAACAGTTAATTCGTTTTCGTCTTTTAATTTTTTCGCATTTTCAAAAGCCTTGCTCAAAAAAATAAAGAATAAGCCAATGGCAAGTATAAACCAGAAAGAGCCAAAGGAAAAATTTATTTTTATTCCTATCCTTCCTTCTCCCTCAATAATTATTGGGGTAATAAAATTTACTATCCCTTGCAATATTGTAATAAGAATTATAAGCTGGCCAATATTTTTAAGTGATGCAATTTGAAAATGAGTAAACAATCTTCCCTTAAAAAAATTTCGTACTAATTTTCTTAAAATATAAATGGTATATATAAATAATCCAGCAATAATCATTTGAACGGAAATTAAAATAGATGAAGGAGTATCGAAAGTTATAATCTTTGTTCCATTTATATTTAAAGGAGAAAAGTTTTCACCAGTTACTAATTGAATAACAAAAAAGAAAACTGATACAGTTAAACCAATTACTAAGAAATAAAGGCAAATGTCTAGAATGGTTTTCAATAAAATAGGTAGTTTCATAAATTATCGTTTTACGATAACAAACCTAGCATAAAATTATTGATTAACAATAATTAATTTTATGTTTTAGATAATTTTACATGCTAAAAAGCAGAATGAAATTTGTTAAATGATCTTAATTTTATATGGGGCTAGTGTTCCCATTCCTCGATAATATCTATTATATTTGCGTGAAATTGAATTTTTAGTCACCTATGCTATTAGCCATACTTTTAGGTTTTGCCTTTTCTATATTCCTGGTATTTACCGGGAAATTTTTTAAAGGAAGAATTTCCATTCTGGCTGCAGGGATTCCATTGGCACTATTTGTATACTTTGCTCAATTTATTGGGCGAATTTCTGATGGAGAAGTAATTACTCAATTTCACTCCTGGATTCCAGCTTTTGGTGTAAATCTTGGTTTTACCTTAGACGGACTGTCCCTTCTGTTTTCCTTAATGATCACCGGAATCGGATTTCTGGTTTTTGTATATACTTCTGCATATTTAAAGGGTCACAAATATCTGGATAGGTTTTACGGATATCTAAGTATGTTTATGGCCGCGATGCTCGGTCTTGTGCTATCCGATAATCTTATCTCACTTTTTGTTTTTTGGGAACTAACTAGTATCTCGTCATTTTTCCTAATTGGATTTAATAATACGAGTAGGGAATCAAGAAAATCTGCTTTAATAGCCTTAGCAATTACTGGAATTGGAGGTCTTTCTTTATTAGTTGGATCGATATTTTTAGGATCTATTACAGGAACTTATAGCATTGCAGAAATGCTAACAATGAATCCTGAGATAGCTTCTAATCCGTATTATATATTAATAGTGGCACTCATTTTTGGAGCTGCCTTTACAAAATCGGCGCAATTCCCTTTCCATTTCTGGTTACCGGGAGCAATGAAAGCACCAACTCCTGTATCTACATATTTGCACTCTGCAACAATGGTAAAAGCAGGGATCTATCTTCTAATGAGATTAACTCCAGTATTAGGAGATCATGAATTTTGGAATACCACCTTAATTATTGTTGGAGCTATCACTATGGTTTATTCGGCTATTCACACGCTTTTCAGAACAGATCTTAAAGGGGTACTAGCATATTCAACCATTTCGGCATTAGGAATTTTGGTCTTTTTAATTGGTCAAGGTACTGTAGATGCGCTTACTGCGGCAGCGGTATTTATTATTGTACACGCTTTATATAAGGCTACACTTTTCCTAATTACAGGTATCATAGATCACCAAACCGGGACAAGAGATACAACTGTTTTACGCGGACTAAGAAAAGTTTTATTCCCGGTCGCTATCGCTGGATTTTTAGCTGCACTTTCTAGTGCAGGAATACCTCCAACAATTGGATTTATAGGAAAAGAGCTCACTTACGAATCTACTTTTCATTTTGGAAATATGGCCATTCTTTTGACCGGCTTAATTGTGATCACCAAAATATTATTACTTTATGCTGGGTTTGTTGCTGGTATAAAACCATTTACAGGAGCTCTTCCAGAAAGATTTGAAAATACCAAAATGCCTAGTTTTCTAATGTGGCTTCCCCCAGTGATCTTGGCTGTTGGTTGTTTAGTGTTTGGAATTTTTCCTGGACTAATAGAAGGTTCCTTGGTAAAACCGATGGTTAGTTCTATGGGATTGGACGGAAAGGATATTCATTTAAAATTATTTCACGGTTTTAATGTTATTTTATTGCTGAGTGTAATCACTATAGCCTTAGGGACAGTTTTATATTTTACGTTGAAGCCAACAAAAAAACTGGAAGCATGGATAGCTAAATTCGAAAAGTTTTCCCCTCAAACCATCGTAACGAACTCGTGGGCTTTTTTCTTTAAGTTTTCCAATGGCTGGACAAATTTGTTTCAGAATGGATATTTAAGAAATTATGTCGCTACTATAATGGTATTTACTATTGCATTAACAGGCTATTCTTTATTTACTACTGCCAACTACGCTGTAGATTTCAATTCCTTTTCTCCTATTACTTTTTATGAAGCGGCAACTTCACTTGTAATGCTTGTCGCCATTGGATATACAGTATTTACAAGATCAAGACTGGCTGCTGTTGCATCAATGGGTATTATAGGTTATGCCATTTGTATC
Source organism: Gillisia hiemivivida (assembly GCF_007997295.1). Classification (GTDB taxonomy): domain Bacteria; phylum Bacteroidota; class Bacteroidia; order Flavobacteriales; family Flavobacteriaceae; genus Gillisia; species Gillisia hiemivivida. The sequence goes on from NZ_VORY01000009.1 coordinate 7,933, forward strand.
TTATTCGTAATTTACAGCGCTCCAGATCTAGCAATGACCCAGTTTTCTATAGATACGCTTACGGTGATTCTTTTTGTATTGGTGCTCTATAAATTACCAAAATATCTCAAATTATCAGACTATAAGATGAGGATTCGGGATGGCGTACTTTCACTTGCTTTTGGAACCATTATAACCCTGCTAATTCTAGAAGTTTTAGCAGAACCGGTAAATAAGGAAGTGAGTGACTATTATGCCGCAAATGCATATATCCTAGCACACGGAAAAAATGTAGTGAATGTTATTTTAGTGGATTTTAGAGGAGCGGACACTATGCTTGAAATTTCTGTACTAGCAATTGCAGCGATTGGAGTTTTTGCATTGCTAAAGTTGAGATTGAAAAAATCCGATCAGCGATAATGGGTTATGAAATAGATAAAAAATATTAAAGATGAAAACAATAATTTTAAGAACAGCATCTACTTACCTTTTGCCGCTTTTGCTTATGTTTTCAATATTTATATTGCTAAGGGGTCATTATTCTCCAGGAGGAGGATTTGTAGGCGGTTTGATAGCCTCTATTGCGTTTGTATTACATGCCTTTGCCAGAGGCTTAGATAACACCAAAGAATTGCTTAAAATACACCCAGGATTTTTAATGCCAATAGGTTTAGCATTGGCATTTCTAGCTGGTGTAACCCCAGTGCTGTTTTTCGATCTACCATTTATGACAGGGATATGGTATCCAGGTCAATTACCAGTAATAGGTTCTTTAGGCTCTGCATTGTTTTTTGATCTTGGAGTTTATTTAGTGGTAGTAGGAGTTACTTTAACCATCATATTTACAATCACAGAATCTGCTTAATTCATGGAAGTAATTTTAGCAATATTAATTGGAGTATTATACGCAGCGGGGATCTACATGATTCTACGTAGAAGTCTTGTTAAGCTGATACTTGGAATAATTATTTTGGGAAATGGTGCAAATTTGCTCATATTTTTACTCGGAAGAGTTGTAAAAGGAAGTCCTCCAATTATTCCTGCAGATTCAGATGTATTTCAGTCTGTATATGCAGATCCTGTTCCACAAGCTCTTATCTTAACTGCAATTGTAATTAGTTTTGGATTGCAGTCTTTTGCAATAATTCTGGTTAAAAGAGCTTATAAAGTGGTGAAAACAGACGATTTAGATGAAATGAACGCAATAGATAAAGATTCATGACACAACAGTTAGTATTATACCCACTATTGCTTCAAATGTTTTTAAGCATCGTTTTGATGTTTTGCTGGAGAAAAATTTCTTGGCAACGTGTAATCAGCATTGTTGGTAGCATCATTAATGTTGGGGTTTCTATTTGGTTATTCAGTTATATCTGGGAGAATGGGACACAAATCGTTCTGGCAGGGAATTGGAAACCACCATTCGGGATTATATTTGTAGCAGATACACTTTCGGCTACATTGGTATTGCTAACTGCTATCTCGGGACTGGCAGTGTCCAGTTTTTCTTCGGCTTCGGTAGTTGCTGCTCGATTGAAATTTGGATATTTCCCTATCTTTCACTTTCTGCTCCTAGGATTAAATGGAGCGTTCTTAACAGGTGATATCTTCAACTTATATGTTTGGTTTGAAATTATAATAATTTCCTCTTTTGTTCTTATTACCCTTGGTGGCGAAAAAGCACAATTGGAAGGATCAGTAAAATATTTTACACTTAATATTTTAGCTTCCATGATCTTTCTTACTGCAATTGCAGTATTATATGGTCTTACAGGATCACTAAATATGGCAGATCTTGCCTTAAAAGTTGCTGCCATAGAAAATAGAGGATTAGTGTCTATCACCGCGATATTATTTCTGGTGGCCTTTGGGATTAAAGCAGCTGTGTTCCCCCTTTACTTTTGGCTACCAGATTCCTACCATACCCCACCGTCTGCCGTTGCAGCGATATTTGGAGGTTTGTTAACTAAGGTTGGAGTATATGCCCTAATTAGGGTATTTACCTTAATATTTGTAGGAGATCAATTTATAGAAAACATTATTCTAATTATGGCCGTACTCACGCTGATTAGTGGAGGTCTTGGAGCTTTGGTTAAGAATAATTTAAGGAAAGTATTTTCCTATCTTATCATTTGTCATATTGGATATATGATTGCAGGTTTAGGCTTATTTACTGAAGTGGCCATTGCGGGAACCATATTTTATCTAATCCATGACATCATTGTAAAGACAAATCTTTTTATGGTAAGTGGATTGATATTTAGAATGCGAGGCACTAACAGTATCAGAAATTTAGGAGGATTGTATGCAGATTATCCTAAGTTGAGTTTATTGATTGCAATCCCATTATTCTCATTAGTAGGGATTCCTCCTTTATCTGGGTTCTGGCCAAAAATTTCTTTGATAATTGCTGGATTCCAAGCAGAAAGATGGTGGGTTGTAGGAGCGATCATCTTTGCGAGTTTAATTACACTTATTGTAATTGCAAAGGTTTGGGCAAGTGTTGTTTGGAAAGAAAAGAAAGAATTACCTGTGCGCTTGAATTTTAGATATTTTGATAAATTAATAACGATAAGAAAGGCTCAAATGATTGCGCCTATGATATTTTTATCATTGGTATCTTTGTATATTGGATTTGGAGCAGAGCATATCCAGCAAGTATCTTCTAGAGTTGCTGGCGAGCTGATGGATAATCAGCAATATATTGAAGCGGTATTAGGAAAATAACAAATAATAGATCATGAAGAATAGATTTTTATCCAACATAATATTAATGGGTATTTGGGTAGCTCTTACGGGAGAATTCACCTTTGCCAATTATATATTTGGATTTGCTTTTAGTTTCTTCACCTTGAGGATGATCACCACAGGCTCTGGAAATGCGAAATATTTCAAGATTCTGCCAAAAGTGATTGCTTTTATATTCTTCTTTTTATACGAACTTATTAAGGCTAATTTACAAGTGGCTTATGAGGTAATGACGCCTCACTATAACATGAGTCCGGGGATTGTGAAAATTCCGCTTTCAGCAAAAACAAATGTGGAGATCACACTTCTTGCAAATATGATAACCCTTACTCCTGGAACCCTGAGTTTGGATGTTTCAGACGATCGTAAAGTTTTATATGTACATTCTATGTATATAACTTCAAGAGAGGAATTTATAGATAGTATCAAGAACGGATTTGAAAAACGTATACTAGAGATATTGAGATGACATTACATGAATTTATATTTTACATCGTAATTCCTATTCTATCAATTTCGATGTTGCTTATTCTCTGGAGGTTTTTAAAGGGGCCAAGTATTGTAGATAGGATCATTGCCTTAGATCTTATTATTACAATAGGAATTGGGTTTATTGCTGGGTATAGTATATTAACAAATAGGCCATCTTTTTTAGATGTCGCAATGATATTAGCGCTTATAGCATTTTTGGGTACAGTTGCCTTTTCGTATTATATTCAAAAAAGAAATAAAAAATGACAGATATTTTTGTTGCAATATTTTCATTATCCGGAGCTATCTTCATTCTGTTTGCCAGCATTGGTCTAATAAGAATGCCAGATGCTTATTTAAGGATTTCGGTTACTACAAAAGCTGCTACTTTGGGTATTGGACTATTGCTTTTAGCAGCTACAATCCATTTTCAGGATTTTTCTATTACTACAAGAGTTTTTGCAATTATTCTTTTTATTCTCCTTACTGCTCCCATAAGTGCGCATTTAATTGGGAGGGCCAGTTATTTTTCTGGTGTAAAATTATGGAAACACTCTATTATGAATGATTTGGAAGGGAAATATGATAAAGTCACTCAGGAGTTAAAAAGTGAAGATGTAGAGGAATTAAAGAAGCGTAAAAAAAAGGAAAAGGAATTGATCAAAAAAAAACCTCTTAAATAGATCTATTTTCTGTTCATCTATAGTCCTATTTTCTTCTGAATTAATTTTCGCTCTAAGATCCCGAAAGAATAGGTGTCATAATAATCACTATCAATTCTTTATAAATTTCTGAAATAGCCTTTGCCTCCACTAATTTGTTGCAGATGTAGTAATGCTTTTTAAAGTTCGTTTTTGATGAAGATCAGCACTTGCAACAACTAATAAAGCTGACAATCTTACTAAACCAATACGGATACTAAATTCTAGTAATTCCATATTTTTTAGATTTATGAATGTTGTAATTTAGCGCGATGCATAAATTCCCATTAAAATTAGAGAAAAGCCTTGAAAACAGAAAGCAGCAAAATGCTTTTAGGGAATTGGGTTCTTCCAATAATTTGATAGATTTTGCGTCTAATGATTATTTGGGATTTGCAGGAAATGCTGAATTATTTTCTAAGACTCAGAGAATTCTGGAGGAATATAATATCCTTCAAAATGGAGCCACAGGCTCGAGATTACTCTCTGGGAATCATAAACTATATCCTATTGCCGAAAAGCAGATAGCAGATTTTCATAAAGCCGATGCTGCTTTGATATTTAATTCTGGTTACGATGCTAATATTGGGTTTTTCTCAGCCATTCCTCAAAAAGGAGATTTCATTTTTTACGATGAATTGGCACATGCCTCTATTCGGGATGGAATTAGGATGAGCAATGCGAAAGCTTATAAATTCAATCATAATGATCTTGAAGATCTAAAAAAAAAGCTGAATATAATTACTTCGGAAGCAAATTCTGAAATATATATAGTCACCGAATCAGTGTTTTCTATGAATGGGGATAGTCCAGATCTCAAAGCTTTTGCGAATTTTGCGGAAGAAAGGGATTATCATTTGATAGTAGATGAAGCTCATGCAGTAGGTGTTTCTGGCGAAAAAGGAAAAGGTCTAGTTCAGGATTTAGGATTGGAGAAAAAGGTATTTGCCAGAATTGTAACTTTTGGAAAAGCACTTGGAGTTCATGGCGCTGTAATTTTAGGTAGTGAATTGCTTGAGCAGTATTTAGTGAACTTCTCCAGAAGCTTTATTTACACCACTGCACTTTCCCCACATTCTTTGGCTGCTATTATTGCTTCGTATGAAGGATTAGAGAAATTTGAGTCTGTTGAATTTAATTCAGAATTAAAAATCCTTCAAGAGAACATCCTGTTTTTTAGATCTGAAGTGAACCGACTGAACCTTAAGCAGCATTTTTTAGAAAGCACCTCTGCGATACATGCTTGTATAGTTTCTGGTAATGATGAGGTTAAAAATATTGCAAATCAAATTCAGAATAAAGGTTTCAACGTAAAAGCTATTTTAAGTCCAACAGTCCCGCAGGGTAAGGAAAGACTTCGGTTTTGTTTGCATAGTTACAATTCAAAAGAAGAGATAAAGGATCTTCTTGAACTATTGGCTACTTTTATAAAATGAAAGAAACCTTTTCCAAAATAGCGGTATTTCAATACTCTTCGGAAGCGCAAATAATCAAATCCAGATTAGAGGCAGAAGGAATCGAAGTTTTTTTATATGACCAGTTTACCGTAGACACAGATCCTTTGGTGAGTAATGCGATTGGAGGAGTAAAACTAAAGGTTTGGCAGGAAGATGAAGCTAAAGCGCTAGAGATATTAAACACCATAAGTGAATATTCTTTAGATGATAATGGGCATGAAATTGAATGTCCAGTTTGTGGTAGCCAGAAAGTGGAACTTTTCACCAATGTTAGAGGACTTAAATCTATGTTCTTTTTTCTGTTCTCCTTTTCAACCATAGCCTTACCAATTTATACACGCTACGAATACAGGTGTGAAACCTGTAAACTAAAATTTAATTTAGATGAATAACACTTATTTTATAACCGGTATAGGAACAGATGTTGGTAAAACTATTGCATCGGCCATTATTACGGAATCTTTAAAAGCAGACTACTGGAAGCCAATTCAGGCTGGAGATCTAGAAAATAGTGATTCAATAAAGGTGGAAAAACTCATTTCTAATGAGGAAAGTTTTTTCTATCCTGAAGGAATAAAATTAAAATCAGCTATGAGTCCGCATGCAGCGGCAGAAATAGATGGGGTTAAGCTAATTGCCAAAAAGATAAAGCGTCCAAAAACATCTAAAGACATTGTTATAGAAGGAGCTGGCGGTTTATTAGTTCCAATAAATTCAAAAGAAACGATTGCAGATCTTATTCTGCCTACAGATAAGATCATTCTTGTTTCAAGGCATTATTTAGGAAGTATCAATCATACCCTTCTTAGCATTGAATTTTTAAAAAGTAAAGGGTTAAGCATTGCTGGAATTATTTTTAACGGAGATGAAAATAAAAGCACAGAAAAAGTGATCTTGGAAATGACAGGTGTTAAGTTTATTGGAAGAATAGAAAATGAACCTTATTTTGATCGAAATGTAATCAAGGAATATGCTGCTATTTTTCAAGAAAATTTGAAGACTCTTTAAAAACATATATCCCTAAGTATTAAGAAATGACATTATCTGAAAGAGACAAAAAACACCTTTGGCATCCTTTAACTCAGCATAAAACCTCACCAGATACTCTTGCAATCGTGAAGGCGAAGGGAGTGAAACTTTGGGATGAGAGCGGGAAAGAATATATAGACGGAATTTCCAGTTGGTATACCTCTATGTACGGGCATTGTAATCCTTATATTACAAGTAAAGTTGCTGAACAAATGCAGAAACTAGATCAGGTTGTATTTAGTGGATTTACACATGAACCAGCAATCCAACTTTCTGAAGAGCTAATCAAGATCTTGCCTTCAAATCAAGAAAAGTTATTTTTTAGCGATAATGGTTCTACTTCTACTGAAATTGGGATCAAAATGGCCTTGCAATACCATTTCAATTTAGGGAACGAGAGAAAAGTAATGTTAGCTTTTGAAGAAGGCTTTCATGGAGACACATTTGGCGCCATGTCAGTTTCTGGGCTTTCAGTTTATAACGGCGCTTTCGAAGATCATTTTTTGGAGGTGGTTCGTATTCCTACTCCCAATGGTGAAAATAACCCCAAAGTTCTTCAAAGTTTAGAGAATTTGATAAAAGAGAATGCAATTGCAGGATTTATATATGAGCCTCTTGTGCAAGGTGCCGCTGGTATGAAAATGCATGATGCAGATGGATTGAATGCGATCTTAAGAACTTGCAGAGAAAATGGGATTATAATCGTTGCAGATGAGGTAATGACCGGTTTTGGGAAAACCGGAAAGAATTTCGCTTCAGAATATATGGAAGAGCAACCAGATATCATTTGCATGTCTAAAGCGCTTACTGCGGGATTGCTCCCGATGGCTATTACTTCATGTTCCATGAAAATTTTTAATGCCTTTTATGACAATGATATTGCAAAAGGTTTGTTCCATGGCCATACTTATACAGCAAATCCATTGGCATGTACTGCTGCCTTGGCAGGAATAGAATTATTGAATTCAGAAGAAATTCAGCAAAACATACAGAAAGTGATCCATTCACATTCTGGTTTTTTAGAAGAGATAAAAGATCATCCAAAAGTTACAAATCCACGGCAATTAGGGGTTATTCTCGCTTTTGAACTTAATGTGGAAATGGAGCGCTATGGCAACTTAAGAAATAAGCTCTTTCAGCATTTTATGGGGAATGGAGTGTTTTTGAGACCACTTGGCAATACCATATATATCTTAGCGCCCTATGTGATCTCGCAAGAAGAATTACAAAAAGTGTACGATTCCATCCTTTCGGCATTGGAGATATTTTAACTAATTTTGAAATTTACATGCGATAATAATAGTTAAATTCGGTTAGTTATAATTGTTATATGATACATCCAGATACAGAAGTTCGATTTATTAGTGAAGAGATTGGTTACGGAATTGTAGCCACTAAATTTATTCCTGAAGGCACTATCACGTGGGTTCAAGATGAATTAGATCAAGTTTATACTCCTGAACAAGTAGCTGAAATGTTACCGTTTACCCAAGAGATGATAGATAAATTCACTTTTAGAAATAATAAAGGAAACTATGTGCTGTGCTGGGATACGGCAAAATATGTGAATCATAGCTTTAATTCCAATTGTCTTTCTACGGCTTACGATTTTGAAATTGCCATTCGGGATATACAACCCGGAGAAGAATTAACGGACGATTACGGATATTTAAATGTTACCGAAGCATTTAAAGCTAAAGATGAAGGCACTTCCAGAACTACCGTATATCCAGATGATCTCTTGAATTTTCATAAGGAATGGGATGTTAAATTGGCAAATTCTTTCAAAAGGCTGAATCAAATTCCACAAGCTTTAGAAAGCTTGTTACCGCAAACAACCCAAACAACTGTAAAGCAAATACTGAGGGGAGAAAAAAAGTTAGATTCTATATTGAAGCTTTATTATTCTGAAAAAGTAAAGTAATATCTGCTTAATTTTTCCGTCAAGTTTAAGAGAATAAACATATATAAATCTTTTGAAGACCTTATTTTTGCTGAAAATTATACCAATTGAAAAATCCTGTTTATATTAATTCCATCGCTTCCATATCTCCGCTAGGAACTACAAGGGAAGAAATTTGGAATAACTACAAGACCAATCAGCATTTTATTGAACAGCATGATTTTTCTGGCAGTGAAGCATTCGCAGCGAGCTTAACCAGAAAGCAAAAAGCAGAAGTAGAGAATTTAAGAAATTCTGAATCCAGATTCAAAGGTCTGGATAATTCAGTCTTATATTCCATTTTTTCAGCCAGAGCAGCATTTAAAGAAGCTGGATGGGAAAAAGCTGATTCTATCGGGATAAATATTGGAAGCTCTCGAGGTGCAACTCAGCTTTTTGAAAAACATCACAAAGAATTTATAGAAAAAGGAAAAGTTGGAGTCTTGGCTTCCCCAAGTACAACATTAGGGAATATTTCCTCATGGGTGGCTCAAGACCTTAGAACTACTGGCCCGGACATTTCACACAGCGTAACCTGTTCTACCGGCTTACATGCGGTTTTAAATGGCGTGGTTTGGCTTCAGTCTGGTTTTGCTGATAAGTTTGTCGTTGGAGGGAGTGAGGCCGCTTTGACCCCGTTTACAATTGCGCAGATGAAAGCGATGAAGATCTACGCTACAAAAGATCTAAAATATCCTTGCCAAGCTTTAAACATGGAAAAAAAGCATAATTCTATGGTGTTGGGAGAAGCGGCAGGAGTGGCTTGTATTTCCAAAAACTCTGAAAATAGCATCGCCAAGATCTCAGGAATTGGGTATGCTACAGAAGAATTGAAACATTCGGTTTCTATTTCTGCCAATGGAACATGTTTTCAGAAATCTATGAAAATGGCAATTGGTGATTTAGCAATGAGTGACATTGATGCTGTGGTTATGCATGCGCCAGGAACTATTAAAGGAGATGAAGCAGAAGTAAATGCGATAAAAGCAATTTTCGGGAACGAACTTCCGGCATTAACTTCTAATAAATGGAAGATAGGTCATACTTTTGGGGCCTCCGGGATCTTGAGTATGGAGTTGGCTATTTTAATGCTTCAGCATAATGAATTTATACCGGTTCCATTTTCATCAACAAGTAAAGCCCCGAAAAAGCTAGACAATATACTCGTTAATGCTGTTGGTTTTGGAGGTAATGCTGTTTCCATTTTAATAAGTAAAAATTAATATATTCTGGCTTCTGGCTAGTTTCAACATAAAAACTTTTACAACTAAATATCCAAGAAAGCTTAGTTTTAGCTATTTTTGAATTCAAATACAATTTCATGACAATCAAACACGACTGGACCAAGGAAGAAATTCTTGAAATATATAACAAACCTTTTATGGATCTTCTTTACGAAGCATCATCTATACATAGGGAAAATCACGATCCAAATGTAGTTCAGGTTTCTACATTACTTTCTATAAAAACAGGAGGATGTCCAGAAGATTGTGGGTATTGCCCGCAGGCTGCAAGATATCATACAGATATTGAAGGGAACGATCTTATGAGTGTGAACCAAGTGAAAGCGCAAGCTTTGCGAGCGAAAGCATCAGGTAGTTCCAGGGTTTGTATGGGGGCAGCTTGGAGAAATGTAAAGGATGGTGAAGAATTTGATTCGGTTTTGGAAATGGTAAGAACCATTAATAAACTGGATATGGAGGTGTGTTGTACTTTGGGTATGATCACAGAAAATCAAGCACAGCGTTTGGCTGAAGCTGGTTTGTATGCTTATAATCATAATTTAGATTCTTCAGAAGAATATTATAAAGAAGTTATTTCTACCAGAGGCTATCAAGATAGATTGGATACCATTGGAAATGTTAGAAAAACCAATGTTACTGTTTGTAGTGGTGGGATTATTGGAATGGGAGAGTCTAACGACGATCGTGCAGGAATGTTAGTTGCTTTGGCAACTTTGAGTCCGCAGCCCGAATCTGTGCCAATAAATGCCTTGGTTCCTGTAGAAGGAACACCGCTAGAAGAACAGGCGCCAGTTTCTATCTGGGACATGGTAAGAATGGTCGCTACCACCAGAATTGTAATGCCAGAGACTCAAGTAAGGCTTTCTGCAGGAAGAACTGAAATGAGTAGAGAAGGGCAGGCAATGTGTTTCTTTGCGGGTGCTAACTCTATTTTTGCAGGAGATAAATTGCTAACTACTCCAAACCCAGATGTGGGAGAAGACATGGAAATGTTTAAAGCTTTAGGGCTTCATCCACAAAAACCTTTTGTGAAGAAATCTAAACCGGAAAGTGTGGAAGCAACCGAATCTAAGTTTCTGAATTTAGGCGAAAAACCTAAATGGTCTAGACCTAGTCATAAAATTGAAAGAAACCTAGAGGCTCAAAAAAAATCTAAAACCAGTTTATAATATCGTTTAATTGCTTTAAAATGTGCAGCTTAACTTAAAACCCATACCACGCGTTAATGCGATAGATAAAGAAACTTTTTTAAAGGAGTATTTTGACCCGCAGCAACCTGTGGTCATGGAAAATTTAAGCGCAGATTGGACAGCAAAAGCAAAATGGGATTTTGAATATTTTAGAAAAAAAGCTGGAGAGATCGTGGTGCCACTTTATGACGGTACTCCTGCCAAAGGAAAGGAAAAGAGTCATAAACCCGCTATGAGGGTTAAAATGTCTGAATATATAGATATTTTAAAATCGGGACCTACAGATCTTCGAATGTTCTTCTTTAATTTACTTCAGAATTGTCCAGATTTATTAAAAGATTTTAAGTATCCGGAAATTGGCGTGAAGTTCTTCAAAAAACTTCCCGTATTATTTGTTGGAGGTGAGGGTGCAAAGGTGTTGATGCATTACGATATGGATCTTGCGAATAATTTTCATTTCAATTTCGCTGGTACCAAGAAGTTTATTCTTTATCCGCCTTCAGAAACAAAATATCTTTATAAGGTTCCTTATTCTATTGTAAGCATGGAGTCGATAGATATGGATAGTCCAGATTTTGAAAAGTATCCTGCCTTGGCAAAGGCTAAAGGATTTGAAGTGGTTTTAGAGCATGGAGATACTTTATTTATTCCAAGTAAGTGGTGGCACTTTGTAAAATATGAAACCCCTTGCTTATCTTTAACCCTTCGTTCGTTACCAACAAAACCAACGAAAATTTTAGAGGTTTTAAATAATGTAATTTTTATTAGAAATTACGACAACCTTATGCGGAAATTTAAAGGCCAGAAATGGATAGATTATAAAAACAGACTTGCCGTAAATAGTACGCATAGAAATGCAGGAATTTGATGATGAAAGGATGAAAGAAAGATTGCAATTAGCTGAAATCCCTAGGATAAAGAATATTTCTAAGGCCGATTTTATAAAGCATTATGTAAATCCACAGAAACCTGTGGTGATCGAACATTTAGTCGAAGATTGGCCAGCATACAAAAAATGGAGTTTAGAATATATTGCTGAGATTGCTGGAGATAAAATAGTGCCTTTGTATGATGATAGGCCAATCAGCTCTGAGTTCAAATTTAATGAGCCACATTTAAAGATGAAGATGAGCGAGTATATCGCGTTGTTAAAATCTAAACCTACCAATTACAGGATCTTTTTGTATCATTTAATGAAAGAGGTTCCTGTGCTTCAGAATGATTTTAAATTCCCGGATATGGGACTACGATTTTTAAAACAACTACCAACCTTGTTTTTTGGAGGGGAGAACTCGAAGGTGTTCATGCATTATGATATAGATTTTGCAAATATTCTCCATTTCCATTTTCATGGAAAAAAGCAGTGTATCCTTTATCCGCCTTCACAAAGTAAATATCTCTATAAAGTACCGCATGCCTTGATTTCCAGAGAAGATATAGATTTTACAGATCCAGATTTCGAAAAGTTTCCAGCTTTAAAGGAAGCTCAGGGATATATTACTAATCTTAATCATGGAGAAGCTTTGTATATGCCTGAAGGCTATTGGCACCAGATGACATATCTAACTCCTGGGTTTTCAATGAGCCTAAGAGCAACTTCTAGAAACATCACCAATTTTTCAAAAGCAGTATACAACCTTGCATTTATGCGCTATTTTGATAATTATATGCGCAAATTAAGAGGTCAGAAGTGGATTGATTATAAGAACGAGCAGGCCATTATCAAGACTCACAAAAAGAACAATATTAAAACTTAAATTCTTCCAGAACTTCTATAATTATGGGAAATTCGTAGCCTTTTTGGTGTAAAAAAGAGATCAATTTTTGTTTCTTTTTATAGGAATTTGCCTCTTTAATAAGTGGAAGTTTCTTTTCTGCCAGATCATTTAAAGTTGAATAATATTCTGAAGGATCTATCTCTGTAAATCCCAGTTTTATAAGTGGCGTGGAGATCTCCCGCTTTTTTAATTCTTGTTTTATCTTGATTCTCCCCCATTTTTTGATGCGGAATTTCCCTCTAACAAAACTACGGGCAAAACGCTCTTCATTTAAAAAATTTTCTCGCATTAGCTGAATGGTGATCTTCTCACAAGCTTCAGGGATCATTCTCATTTCGCGTAGCTTTTCCTGCACTTCCTTTTGAGATCTATCTCTATAGGCACAAAACTGCATTAGTTTTATAGTAGCTTCTTTTACTGTATAGGATTTCTCTGAGGCATTGGCTTTCATAAAAAAGACTTTAATTAATTCGGGATGCTTTTAGATCTAGTTTATTAAGCTTTTTTGTCCAGTCAGGACCATCTAGGTCATTTTCCTTTAAGTCCAGAAGATATTTTTCGGTCTTAGTTTTTATTGGTTGGTAGGCTTCAAGAAGTAACTGATCTACGTCCATTATAACTCCATGCTGCAAACTCCCATCTGCAAATATCCTATAAATAACTCCTTCGTGCTTATTTGAAGGTGTATTATTCACAATTTTTTGAATACTGGGAATTACTTTTTCATTTGAAGTTTTGTATTCTTCAATATAAACATTCTTTTCTGCATCTATCAAAATGTTTATGATCAAGGGCTTGTGAGCTATATTTTTATTCTGGGCATATCCTGAGAAAGATATCATTATTAGAAAAAGCAGAAAATATTTATAAGTTTTCATTAAGCACGATTTATCAGGAAAGATATGAAAACAATAACTTGTCTAAAATGGATAGATTTTTTTACTTAAAGTTACTCTAGAAGACTATAAATGAAGGAAAATCTTAAATAATATTATTTATTACTAAAGCTCTTTAATTGCCTTATATTTGAAAATGATTAGGTTGTTTTTTCTTGCTTTCTTCTTTGTTGTTAAGTCTTCTTTTGCACAGTTAGGATTTTGTGAGGGCAGTAAGGGCGACCCCATTTTTCAGGAGGACTTTGGAAGTGGAGCCGGTTATGGTACCGCATTGGCAACGGGAATCACCAGTTATAATTTTGTAACTCAAGACCCGCAAGATGGAGAATATACGGTGTCTGATATTGTTGGTCGTCAAATTACTTCGTGGCATTCTTATTTCCCGAACACAACACTTTCAGGAGGAAGAGCTTTAATAGTTAATGCAGGTTTTACTTCAGGACAATTTTATAAGACTAATATTTCAGGGCTTTGTGAAAATACTACCTACGAGTTTTCGGCTTATCTTATGAATATTTATAATTCTACAAGTGGTGCTTGTCCTAATGGCGATATTCCTGTTAATGTAAAGTTCCAAATTTGGGATGAAACCGATACTCAACTTTTGAAAGAAGGAAGTACTGCAGCTATCCCTGCTTCCTCCACTCCTGAATGGGAACAATTTGCATTAACTTTCAAGAGCGAAGCCGGACAGAACAATGTTATTTTAAAGATTTTTAATAATGGAGATGGCGGCTGCGGAAATGATCTTGCCATAGACGATATAATATTTAGATCCTGCGGAGATCTTACAAGTATCGATACAGATGGAGCTACAAATACGGGAATAACGATTTGTGAAGAAGATGCTCCTGTCACTAAAACTTTAGTGGCAACCCCAGATAATAGCGTGTATCAAACTCATGCCTACCAATGGCAGCAAAGCGCAAATGGGGAAGATTGGGTGAATATTGCTGGTGCTACGCAAAGTGAATTTACTATTGGTATGCTTTCTAGCTCTAATTATTATAGGATCAAGGTGGCAGAAGATGTTGTTAATTTGAATAACAATCTTTGTAGTTCTTTCTCTGAAGCTTTTTTTATTGAAATCTTAAAAGAACCAGATACACCAATTAGTGAAGGTGATAAATTTATTTGCGAGGGAGAAGTTATTCCGCGAATAACAGTTGTTAATGCAGAAAATGTAAGAATAAATTGGTACAGTGCAGCAGTTGATGGGGTATTATTAAAGGAAGATTCTTTTAGTTATCAGCCAGAGGAAGCCGGTGTTTTCTATGCGGAAGCAGAAAATGCGGATTATGATTGTAATGCAAGTGCAAGAACACCAATTAGAGTGGTAATAAATGATGTGCCGGTTCTGGAAGATGAAGAGCTTCAACTTTGTCCAGATTCTGCATTAGTATTAGATACAAAGCTTTCAGGCTATACATACATTTGGTCTACAGGAGAAAGCACCCAATCTATAAACGTTTCTCAATCTGGCACTTATTCTGTTGAGGTTGTTACAGATCAAGCTTGTTCTTCAACTAAAATTTTTGCAGTTGTTCCTGTGGATAACGCTTCAATAGGAAGCGTTAAATCTGATGAAAATACTGTAATAATTACTCCGGCCAATACTGGAATTTTTGAATATTCTTTAGATGGTATCAACTTTCAGAGTTCAAATGTATTTTTAAATGTTCCCAGTGGAGTATACACCGCATATATGCGTGATCTAAGCGCGTGTAAAACTGTTTTGCTACAATTCCCTCATATTGTTGTCTCCAAGATGAT
Organism: Gillisia hiemivivida; assembly: GCF_007997295.1. Classification (GTDB taxonomy): domain Bacteria; phylum Bacteroidota; class Bacteroidia; order Flavobacteriales; family Flavobacteriaceae; genus Gillisia; species Gillisia hiemivivida. The sequence goes on from NZ_VORY01000009.1 coordinate 23,141, forward strand.
CTCTCCAAATGGAGATGGGTATAACGATTCCTTTAAATTGAAAGGTCTGGAGTTTTTTCCTTCTTCAGAAATAATGATTTTTGATAGATATGGGAAATTATTGAAATCTGGGAATGGAGTTAACTTTTCCTGGAATGGATCTTTTAATGGTACAAATTTGCCCGCTTCAGATTATTGGTATCATATTAAAATTGAAGGCTATGCTACTCTAAAAGGTCATTTTTCATTAATGAGATGATTGATTCAGAAAATCTTATACATAAAAAAACCGCCTATCATTTATTTGATAGGCGGTTTTCAAAATTTTATTCTAAAACTATACTTTAATAGAGATGGGTTAAATTTTGTAAATATTTCCACAAGATTTATTCCTTATATTACTACTTATTAATTTATTATTTAAGCTATTCTTTCTATGATATCAAAAATAGGCTCTTTATTGTTTTTTTGTTCTTTTTTGGGATTTTACCCTGTACAGACAAATGCCCAGGGCACCAGGTTGTTACGCCAGCCAACCATTAGCGATCAACATATTGCTTTTGTTCATGCCAATGATCTCTGGGTTGTTGACCGACGCCTGGGAGAGACCAAGCTTGGTAATGCACGTCGTCTCACTTCAAATGAAGGAGCTGAAACCAATCCGCACTTTTCTCCGGATGGAAAATGGATAGCTTTTACCGGGGAGTATGATGGAAATGTAGATGTTTATATTATTCCTGCTGAAGGTGGACAGCCAAAGAGGCTTACCTGGCATCCGGGAAACGATGAAGTTACCGGCTGGACACCAGATGGACAGTCGGTTTTGTTTTCTTCCGGAAGGGAAGGATATCCAACTGCAGCTTCTAAATTATATACTATCGCTACGAATGGGGGCATGCCAGTAGCTCTAAAAGTTCCAAGAGCGGCCAACGGAGAATTGTCCAAAGATGGTAATTTTCTTGCCTATACTCCTATCTCCTTTTGGGATCCTGAATGGCGTAACTATCGTGGCGGACAGGCGCAACCAATATGGATCCTGAATTTAAAAGATTATTCACTCAAACAGACTTTACAAACAGATAATGAGAGACATACCGATCCTGTTTGGCTTAACGGTAAAATATTCTTTTTATCAGAAAGGGATTTTGCTAACAATATCTGGTCTTATAACCCTGCTACCGAAGATGTTGAACAGATAACTTTTCACAAGCAATTTGATGCTAAAAGCCTTGACGCAGGTGGCGGAATGATCGTTTATGAGCAGGGAGGATATCTTCATTTGCTAGACCCTTCCAACGGAAATAGTAAACAGCTTGAAATAAATATCAACGGAGATTTTAACTGGGCCAGGCCAAGATGGGAAAATGTGGAAACCACCAAACTTTCCAATTCGTCCTTAAGTCCAACGGGGCAGCGAGCCCTATTTGAATACCGAGGAGAGATCTTTACTGTTTCAAAAGAAGAAGGGAACTGGAGAAACATTACCAACTCATCCGGGGCGGCAGATCGATTTCCTGTCTGGTCTCCTGATGGGTCTAAAATAGCTTGGTTTTCTGATGCTTCGGGAGAATATCAGCTTATGATTGGGAACCAGGAAGGATTAGGAGATATCCGTAGTGTAAAGATACCAGACCCAACCTTTTTCTTTAAACCGGAATGGTCGCCAAATGGAAAGTATATCGCTTTCACAGATACAGATTACAACTTGTGGTATATAAATGTAGAGAGCGAAAAGATCACCAAAGCCGACGTAGAAGGTTATGCTCATCCAAATCGTTCTCTTAACCCGGTCTGGTCTCCGGATAGCCAATGGATAGCATATGTACGCATTATGGATAATATGTTCAAGGCGGTGAAAGTGCATAATGTTGAAACCGGTAAAAACCATCAATTAACCAATTCCATGGCCGATGCAATTTCGCCGGTATGGGATGCAAGTGGGAAGTATCTTTACTTTCTTGCTACTACAAATTACGGGCTCAATACAGGCTGGTTGGATATGACAAGTTATGAAAGACCTGTAACCAGAAGTTTGTATATGATGGTACTTTCAAAAGACACTCCATCTCCCCTTATGCCCAGACTTTTTGATGAGAAGGAGCAAAAGGAAGAGGAGGAAAACAAAGCTAAGGAAGAGAAAAAGAAATCTTTAGGTAAAAAGGAACCTGAAAAGAATGTCGCCCAGGTAAAAATCGATTTTGACGGATTGGAAAACCGAATTGAAGTACTGGGTGTTCCAGATAAAAGTTATACCAATTTATTGTCAGGGCCGGAGGGCTATGTATTCTATATGGAAGATATCCCAAACGAGTCTGAATTCTCAATGAGTCGGTACAGCCTGGAAGAACGAAAATCTATTCCATTTCTTCCTAAAGTAAATGAGGCTTCTGTTTCCCATGACCGTAAAAATATGCTCTATCGCAACGGCAGTAATTGGGGAATTGTCCCCACCGCTAATGGAGCTCCGAATGCTGAAGATAATAAACTGGTGGTTTCCAATCTGAGATTAAAAATTGATCCTATAGAAGAATGGAAGCAGATCTTTAGAGAAGGATGGCGGTATCAAAGAGATTTTTTATATGTAGACAATATTCACGGTGCCCCTTGGGATAAAATCCTGGAATGGTATACGCCATGGGTAGAGCACGTGCGTCATAGATCAGATCTAAATTACCTGGTAGACATATTGGGAGGTGAAGTAGCTGTTGGGCATTCATATACTTCAGGCGGAGATTTTCCGGACATCAATGAAGTCGCTGTAGGATTGCTTGGGGCAGATTACGCTGTGAGATCAAACAGATATTATTTCAGCAGGATTTATAATGGTGAAAGCTGGAATCCGGAAGTGAAGGCACCATTAAGTCTTTCAGGGCTGAACGTTAACGAAGGGGATTTTCTTTTAGAGGTAAATGGAGAAGAAGTTACAGCTTCCAAAAATCTTTATACTTATTTTGAAGGGACAGCAGGAAGGCAAACTTATATATTAGTGAATGATAAACCTTCGAAAGATGGAGCAAGATTGATCACGGTTGTTCCTGTTGAAAATGAATATCAACTAAGGAGTTTTGCCTGGATCGAGGGAAACAGAAGGAAAGTTGATGAAATGTCCAATGGGAAACTGGCATACGTGTATGTCCCTAATACAGGGCAACAAGGCTATCAATATTTTAACAGATATTACTTTGCCCAGCAGGATAAGCAGGGAGCTATAATAGATGAAAGAAACAACGGGGGAGGTTCTGCCGCAGATTATATTGTTGACGTACTCGCAAGGGAACTTCATGGATATTTTAATAGTAGGGTGGAGGGAAATAAGCCTTTTACAACCCCTATGGCTGGAATTTGGGGCCCAAAGGTGATGATCATTAACGAAAGAGCAGGATCTGGAGGAGATCTATTACCTTACTTATTTAGAGAGATGGAAATAGGACCCCTCGTAGGTACTCGTACCTGGGGCGGACTTGTTGGCACCTGGGACACCCCTGCTTTTGTAGATGGAGGAAGAATGGTAGCACCGCGCGGAGGATTCTTTGATGTTGAAGGGAACTGGGCTATAGAAGGAGAAGGGGTAGCCCCTGATATTGAGGTACAGATGACTCCGGCAGATGTTATTGCGGGAAGAGATCCACAGCTTGAGCGTTCTGTTCAGGAAGCATTAAGACTCCTGGAAGAAACACCTGTAGATTTGAAGCAAGAGCCTGCCCCGCCGGTAAGATGGAAACGTCCGGAAGGTTGGGAGCAGGAAGCAGAAAAAGGAAATTAAGCTAAAGCCGGAAAGAGATTTCCGGCTTTTTAATTGGCTGAATTGAGACAAGGTGATTAAAGTAAAGCTTAGATATTAAGATTACTAAAAAGAAGGAAGGTCTTATTAGTGAACTGGATATTGTAAAGTAACAAGGACCTTTTATAGCTTGTTATGAAGTTAATGAGCTTACTCACAAAACATACTAAAACAAAAAAAACCGCTACTCAAATAAATGAATAGCGGTTTAAAATTTTAGTCTAAAACTTCCCCGTTTTTGTCGTGAAAGTGATATTCCATGTACGTGTAAGCGTCTCTTGGTAAAATTTTTACCCAGCGCTTATGGTCAAAAAACCATTGGGAGCGGGGTGATGGAAAGCCTCTTGTTAAAAAGGCTGCAATAAATGGGTGCGCACTTAAGGTGATCTTTTTGTGATTCTTTTTGATCAGCCTTTCCAGGTCGGTTTTAATCTTATCAATAACTATAATAGGAGCCTCAATCTCTCCTATTCCGTTCGGATTCTCTTCACGGGTCTTGATATTAGTTTCCGGCCTAACGCGTTGTCTTGTAATTTGTATTAACCCAAATTTACTTGGGGGTAATATTTTGTGTTTAGCACGATCATCGCTCATTTCTTCGCGTAAATGATCAAATAGTGCTTTTCTGTTTTCGGCCTTATTCATGTCTATAAAGTCAACCACAATAATTCCACCCATATCACGTAATCGTAATTGTCGGGCTATTTCTGTGGCGCTTATAAGGTTCACTTCTAAGGCGGTCTCTTCCTGGTTTTTAGCTTTATTGGAACGGTTTCCACTATTCACGTCTATAACGTGCATGGCTTCTGTGTGCTCAATAATCAGGTAAGCTCCTTTGCTCATCGATACGGTGCGACCAAAGGAAGTTTTTATTTGTCTTTCGATACCGAATTTTTCAAAAATTGGAACATTGGACTGGTACAGCTTTACTATAGATTCTTTATTTGGGGCAATTTCTGCCACATAATCTTTTAGCTGTGTATAAAGCTCTTCTTCATCTACCGCAATAGAGGAGAAAGTGTCGTTAAAGACATCTCTCAAAATTGAGGACGCTCTATTTAACTCTCCCAATACCTTGGATGGATGAGGTGCTTTATATAGTTTTTTACACATTGCTGTCCAGCGACTCATTAAATTCTGGAGATCTCTGTCTAGCTCTGCTACTTTTTTGCCTTCTGCTACGGTTCTAACAATTACACCAAAGCCTTTAGGCTTAATGCTTTTTACCAATCTTTTTAGGCGGTCTTTTTCTTCTTTGCTTTCAATTTTTTGAGAAACTGAAACTCTATTGGAAAAAGGCACCAACACAATATAACGTCCCGGGAGAGAAAGCTCTGAGCTTATTCTGGGACCTTTTGTGGAGATTGGTTCTTTCATTACTTGAACCAGTAACGACTGATTTGATTTTAAGACTTCAGCTACACTGCCGTCTTTATCAATATCATTTTCAAAAGTTAAATTCTGTAAAGAATAATCTTTTAATTTACCTGTGCTTACACGTTTTACGAATTTCAACAAAGTGAGGACTTGAGGTCCAAGATCATGATAGTGTAAAAAACCATCTTTTGTATAGCCAACATTTACAAATGCGGCATTTAATCCTGGAACAGCTTTCCTGATCTTGGCAATAAAAATATCACCTACAGCAAAGTTGCTATCGTCTTCTTCTTTGTTTAATTCGACTAGTTTTCCATCTTTAATTAAGGCAAAATCTATAGCAGAGGAACCTGATCTAATAATCAATTCTTTGTCCACTCTTTTAGATTTTTATCCCGGAAATCGGGATGGATTAAACAATAAATTTTCACAGGGTTTTTAAGCCTGAAGAAACCGGAATTTAAAGGGTATTCAAATTCGGCTTCAATTTCAAAGAACGTTTTTTACTAAAAAAAGTAGTGAGAACACTACTTTTTCTTATGGCGGTTAGCTCTACTTCTCTTTTTACGCTTGTGAGTAGCTACCTTATGTCTTTTTCTTTTTTTACCACTTGGCATAGTGTACTTTTTTTAAATTAATAATTATATACTTTCAAACTCCCTATTACAGGAATTATTCTTTTACTTCAACATTAGTCTTAACACCATCTACAAAAATACGAGCAGGTTTAAATGCAGGGATATTGTGTGCAGGGATTTTAATTGTAGTATTTTTAGAGATGTTTCTTCCGGTTTTTTCAGCTCTTGTTTTAATAACAAAACTTCCAAATCCTCTTAGGTAAACATTGTCTCCGCTTTCTAAAGAAGTCTTCACTTCTTCCATAAATGTTTCAACAGTAGCTTGTACATCACCTTTTTCCATTCCTAACTTTTCGGAAATCTTCGCTACGATATCTGCTTTCGTCATTTTCGTACTATTTAAAATTATAATTGGGGTTCTTAATTTTCAAGGGGGCAAATATAAGAATTAAATCTCCAATATTTCAATCCTAATTCATTAAATAGTAACCAAATAAAGAATTATTATTGCAGGCAAACAATGACATTCATGATTTTTCATAAAATATTGATTAATTGGTACTTAGGTAATAAAAGAGATTTGCCTTGGAGAAAAACCAGTGATCCCTATCGTATTTGGTTAAGTGAAATCATGCTTCAGCAAACTAGAATTGAGCAAGGTTTGCCCTATTATTTGAGCTTCACAACCTCTTTTCCAACTGTTTTTGATCTTGCAAATGCCTCACAAGACGAAGTTCTTAAACTGTGGCAGGGTTTGGGCTATTATTCTCGGGCCAGAAATTTACATGAAACTTCAAAGGTTGTGGCTTATGAATTAGATGGTAAATTTCCAGATAATTACAAGGATTTATTGAAATTAAAGGGAATTGGTGATTATACAGCAAGTGCAGTGGCTTCTATTTGTTATAATGAAGCTGCTCCTGTGGTAGATGGAAATGTATATAGGGTTTTGGCTCGATATTTTGATATTGAGACACCTATTAATAGTAGTGCAGGTCAAAAAGAGTTTAAGGCTTTGGCAACCGAGCTGATGGATAAGGAGGATCCCGCTACATATAATCAAGCGAACATGGAGTTTGGTGCTTTGCAATGTAAGCCCCAGAATCCGTTATGTGAAAGTTGTCCGCTTTCCAATAGCTGTTTGGCTTTAAAAAATAATAAGATAGCGATGCTTCCTGTTAAGCTGAAAAAAGCCAAGGTAAAAAAACGGTATTTTAATTATTTGGTTTTCCTTTCAGAAGAGAATGAAACTATTTTAGAGCAAAGGATAGGGAAAGGAATCTGGGAAGGATTGTATCAATTTCCTCTGATGGAGTCTACATCCTTAATAGATGCAGAAGCCTTGTTGGCAGAACCTGGCCTTTTCCCCGAGGGAGGAGAATATAATCTAAAAGTAAGTTTGTATAATGACACACCTATTATACATAAATTATCCCATCAGCATATATATACCAGATTTTGGATTGTGGAGAATGCTGAATTAAATACCAATACAATCCCTTTATCTAAAATCCAAGAATACCCTGTTCCGGTTTTAATCGCCAATTTTATTAGCGAATTTGAATTGGACGAATATTAAACTTGGTTGAAATATTTTATATATGTCCGTTCTTCTTCATAATAGTTATCTAGTCACCCTAAGACCCGTGATAAAAAAATTATCTAGCGGAGGAAATTGACGAATGAAAGATGCTTAAACTCCCGATGTTTCGGGACAGCATCACGGAAGTTAAAACCAGTATCGTCACCCTGAACTTGTTTCAGGGTCGCTCATTCGGAGTACCTTTGAAAATACATCAATGCTAATTTATTTCAGGGTCTCCATTTATGGTATTTATTTAAAGCCTCATGAGATTCTGAAACTCCAGAAGTATCGGGACAGAATGACATCTTTAATCAGTTTATAATACTTTATGAACAACCAAAAATTTTTAAAGCTTGGTAATATTGACTCTAATAAGAGGGGATACTGAATAAATTTCTCTATTTTTAAATTATATAATTAGCTAAATAATTAAATAAAATATAATGACGGGTACACTTAATAAGGTAATGCTAATAGGGCATACAGGAGACGATGTAAAAATGCATTATTTTGAAGGAGGCGGAGCAATTGGACGTTTCCCTTTAGCTACCAATGAGGTTTACACAAACAAATCTTCTGGGCAACGAGTAGAGAATACCGAATGGCATAATATAGTTGTGAGAAATAAGGCTGCAGAGATCTGTGAGAAATACCTTAAAAAAGGAGATAAGGTTTACGTAGAAGGTAGATTGAAAAGCAGAAAATGGACAGACGATAAAGGGATTGAAAGATACTCGGTTGAAATTCAATGTACAGATTTTACCTTTCTAACACCTAAAAGTGAAACTTCAGGAAATGCTGATCAAAATACTGCTTCAGCGAAACCAGTTTCCAATACTAAAAATGATACTTTTGCCAATCAAAATACAGGCAATGAGGAAGAAGACGATTTGCCTTTCTAAGTCTAACTAAAACATAAGCATTTGGATCCAGATCCTCCCAGTTTAATTTTATTATTTATATCACTAGAGTTTTCACAGGTTTTAAGCCTTGTAATGCTAATTGTATTATTAATCTGCTCTGCGCTAATCTCTGGTGCAGAAGTTGCGTTTTTCTCTCTAACTCCTGCAGATTTCCTTAGTGATAATGGAAAGAGAACAAATGCTCAAAAAATAGTTGTTAAGCTCTTAGAGAAGCCAAAAAAGTTATTAGCTACTATATTAGTTGCAAATAATACCATAAACATTGCGATTGTTCTTCTTTTTGATTCTTTTACAGATGAGTTTTTCGGGAATTTGAATGCTGTTGTCTTTGGAATCAATTTTAAATTTTTGATAGAAGTTGGTATCGTGACCTTTCTAATTTTGCTTTTTGGAGAGATCCTGCCAAAAGTTTACGCAAGTCGGAATAATGTGAAATTCAGTAATCTAATGGCTATTCCATTAAATGTATTGGATTTTTTAATATCTCCTCTTAGCACTCCTATGAGGGCCGTTACCATTTATATTCACGATAAGTTAGGCAAACAAAAAGGGTTTTTAAGTGTAGATCATCTCTCCCAGGCGCTGGAAATGACAAGGGATGAGGATACCACGCATGAAGAGCAAAAGATTTTAAGAGGGATTGTCTCCTTTGGGAATACGGATACCAAGCAGGTTATGCGCCCTAGAATGGATATTTTTGCCTTAAAAGAAAATCAAACTTATAAGGAGATAATTCCAGAAATAATTAAAAATGGGTTTTCCAGAATTCCTGTTTATAAGGAAAACATAGATCAAGTAAGCGGAATTCTATATGTTAAAGATCTATTACCATTTTTAGATAGAAAAGACTTTGAATGGACTTCTCTTTTACGAGAGCCGTATTTTATTCCTGAAAATAAAAAATTAGATGATCTCTTAAATGAATTCAAGGATAAGAAAATTCATTTGGCAATTGTTGTAGATGAATACGGTGGAACCAGTGGTTTGGTCTCTTTAGAGGATATAATTGAAGAAATTGTAGGTGATATAAGCGATGAATTTGATGATGAAGATTTGGTTTTCTCCAAGCTGGATGAGTCTAATTTTATATTTGAAGGAAAGACTCCTTTAAAGGATTTTTATAAGATTATAAAGCTAGAAGACTCCTCGAATTTTGAAGAAAACAAAGGAGAATCAGATACCCTTGCAGGCTTTTTACTCGAAACATCGGGAGGTTTCCCGAAGAAGAATGAAAAGATCTCTTTTCAGAATTATCTCTTTACAGTAGAAGTAATAGATGATAAGAGAATAAAGCAGATCAAATTAAGTATTATGTCAGAAACATCTTCAGAAGAATAGTCTAGAGCTTTGAGCTTTTATACCTTAAATTAGTTTTCACCATTTTCAAGATGAAAAAAATAAGTATCATATTATTAATTATCGCTGTTTCTATTTCGTGTAAAGACGAGGTGCTTCCTAAGCAGAAGGCTTTTTTAGACTTAGAATTTCCTACTGCAGAATATGTTGAAACCAACCTAAGTTGCCCATATAGCTTTGAGTATAATTCTATCGCGAAGATTGTAAAACCTAAAGGTTCTAGGCCGTGTTGGATCAATCTGAATTACCCAAAATTGAATGCCTCTATTTTTATTACATATCAGGAAGTGCACAACAATTTGGATTCTCTTTTAATGGATTCTCAAAAATTACCTTTACAGCATACTATTAAGGCAGACTATATAGAAGGTGATGTTTATATGAATCCAGAGCATAAAACTTACGGAATGTTTTACTCAATAGATGGAGATGCTGCATCTCAAGCACAGTTTTATGTTACAGATAGTGTCAAGCACTTTGTGACAGGCTCTCTTTATTTCAATCAAAAACCTAATTTTGATTCTATAATGCCAGCGGCATCTTACATTAAATCTGACATTAAGAGGCTTATGGAATCTCTTAAATGGAGATAATTCTCACGAAATAGTGTGCGTTTTTTTAAATATTAACATTTCTTCCGTCATTATTAAACAATAATTAACTTTTAGTCGAGGCCTTTGGTTTTTTACTTAATTTGGTGATTGCTAATTGAAAAAACCAAAATTATGAGGCACATCCAACTAACTGGCATCAAAATGATGCTTTTACTGTTTATTTTTCCTGCAGTGCTATTCGCCCAAGAAACTTTAACAGGTAAAACAATTAATGAGTCGACAGGGGAAGTTGTACCTTTTGTGAATGTAATTCAAAAAGGAACTTCAAATGGAACGACTAGTGATTTAGACGGTAATTTTTCATTATCTGTTGAATCTTTACCTACAACCCTAGTTTTCTCGTATATAGGTTTTGAAACCCAAGAGCGAGTAGTTACTCAAAATTCACCAATAAACGTAAGTTTTGTAGAAGCTGCCGCCGCCTTAGATGAGGTAGTGGTTACTGGTCTTGCAACATCTATTAAAAGATCTAATTCGGCTAACGCAGTTTCTTCTATTAGCGCCAAGGAATTGGTTGGAACAACTGCACCTCCCACCTTAGATGGAGCCCTTTACGGTAAATTTCCGGGAGCTATAGTTAGTGCTAATTCTGGAGCACCGGGAGGAGGACTTTCGGTTAAATTAAGAGGTGCTACTTCTTTGCAAGGAAATACCCAGCCTTTGTACATCGTGGATGGTGTTTATATAGATAACTCTTCAATTCCGGCAGGTTTAAATATTGTTTCTGCTGCTGCAGGACAGGGAAGTTCATCTAACCAGGATAACCCATCTAACAGGATCGCAGATATTAATCCTGAAGATATTGCCAATATTGAGATCTTAAAAGGAGCATCTACAGCTGCAATCTACGGTAGTAGAGCTGCTGCGGGGGTTGTTATTATTACAACCAAGCGTGGTTCTGCTGGAAAGACTAGGTACAATTTTTCTCAAAGTTTAGGATGGACAGAAGTTATTAACCTTTTAGGTGTAAGAGACTATAATGAGGAGAGGGTGAGAGAAAGTTTTGGAGAAGCAGCTGTTCAGGATTTTATTGACGCACGTGACCAAAACAGACTTGTCGATTACGAAAAGGAACTTTTTGGAGATCAAGGTCTTATTAGTATCACAAATTTTAGCGCCAGTGGGGGAAGCGAAGATACCAGATTCTTTGCCAGTGTTACACAAAATAAAGAAGACGGAATTGTCGCCAATACCGGTTATGATAAGATTTCATTTAGATTGAACATAGATCACAGGGCAAACGATTTTATCAAGTTTGGCTTTAGTACCAATTACGTAAATTCTACTTCAGACAGGGGATACTTTAACAATGACAATACTGGAACATCTATCGGAGTCGCTCTAACAGGTACGGTGCCGTGGTTACAATTATTTCCTGATGAAAATGGAAACTATCCAGATAACCCTTTAGGAGCATCAAACATTTTGCAAACCAGAGACCTTGTAGTAAACCAAGAAAAGGTAGATAGGTTGATTACCGGAGGATACGCAAATATAGATATTTATAAAGCTGAAAAATCTGGTCTTGAGCTTATATTAAGAGGAGGACTAGATTATTACGGTTATAACACATATGCGTTTTTTCCAAAAGAACTTCAGTTTCAAAATCCGGATAACGGAGGACTAAATGGGGTATCTGTACAGGGAACTGCTACCAACAAGAACTACAATGTATCAGGATTCTTAGTACATAATTATTTTACTGATAGTAATATCAATTTCAGAACTCAGGCAGGTTTGACAAGAGAATCTTTTGATCAAAATCGATATCTTTTGGCAGCTACAGATCTTGTTGCTTCTGAAACCAACGTAGATCAGGCTACCAACACTGGTGTTGAACAAACAAGGGTAAGGCAGGAAGATGCTGGTTTCTTTGTTCAGGAAGAGGTGAATTATCAGGATAAGATAATTGCAACAATTGGTTTGAGAGGCGATAAATCTTCAAATAACGGAGATGCTAATGAGCTTTTTTACTATCCAAAAGCTTCAGTTGCAGTTAATTTGAACGAGTTCGATTTCTGGAATGACGAATCTTTTTTAGGTCAATTTAAACTAAGAGCTGCTTATGGGGAAGCAGGTAATTTCCCTCCACCTGCTGGTTTATTTACTTCTTATGACAGCTATACAAACGTAGGAATTGATGGTACTTTAAAAGGAATTAGTTTAAGAGGAGTTTTGGGAAATCCAGATCTTAAATTTGAAAGACAAAGAGAATTTGAAACAGGAATTGATTTTGGAATGTTCTCTAACAGGTTTACCGGCTCGATTACTTATTATAAGAAAACAGTTGATGATCTAATTCTTCTTTCTGTTAAAGAACCATCTTCAGGATTTGGAAATCAATTTGTGAATGGAGGTAGTCTTGAGAATAGAGGAATAGAAATTGGCATTAATGCCATCCTTGCTAGAAGCCGTAATTTCAACTGGGATTTGGGAATCAATTTCTTCAAAAATGAATCTGAGATCACCAAGCTTGACGTACCTGCTTTTAACATTGGTGCATTTGGTGCAACATTGGGAACTTTTAGAATTGAAGAAGGAAAAAGTGCTACTCAACTGGTAGGTATTGGACCTAATGCAGGTGCTAACGGCCTTCAGGTATTTGGAGATTCTGAGCCAGACTTTCAAATGGCTTTCAACAACTTCTTAAGATATAAGGATTTTGAACTTTCGTTTTTATGGCAGTGGAAAAAAGGTGGAGATAACGTAAACTTAACAGCGTTATTGACAGACCTTAGTGGTACCAGCCATGATTTTGATACTGTAGATCTGGATCCGGAAGGACAATTAGGTAACGGTCCCTACAGGGTTAGTCAACTTGGTTCTTCGGCCCAGGTTTTCATTGAAGATGCTGGATATGTAAGATTAAGAGAGCTTGGATTGTATTACAATATACCATCCTCCCTTTCAGACAGATTGCTTAACGGAACTTTTGAGAGAATAAGATTAGGATTCTCTGGGACAAATCTTGTGAACATATTTGATTACAACAGTTATGACCCTGAAGTATCAAATTTTGGAGGAAGTGCTATTTTCAACGCAGTTGAAGTAACTCCTTTCCCTTCATCCAAACGTTATTTATTTAAAGCAGAATTTAACTTCTAAAAAGATCAGTATGAAAATTATAAATAAACTATTTGTTTTAATGGCCACCGGAATTTTTACTGTCTCTTGTGAGGTAGAAGAGTTTTCCGATTTGAATGGCCCTGAAGTAGACGCTCTGGTGGAAGACCTTGGCCGTGGAGACCTTCAGGATCTTGTAGGGGGAGTATTTTATTCTATGAGAGAAGGTTTAGGGAATTACTATGATGATGTAGGAGTTATAGGCCGGGAATTTTATCGTTTCTCAAGTTCAGATCCACGTCTTACTGCAGATTTACTTGGAAGGGATAATGCGATTCTTGATAATAACACTTTTTATATCACTACCCCCTGGGCAGCCAGATACAGAACAGTAAAAAATGCAAACATAATTCTTAATGCTTTAGAAAATTCTACTGCAGACTTTTCACCAGAAGAATTAAGTGCTACAAGAGGCTTTCTCAAAACCATAAAGGCTTATGAACTTTTGCTGAATTTGAACCTGACCTACGAGAATGGTATTCGCGTTGATGTTAATGATCCCAATAATTTAGGCCCTTTTGTTTCTTACACTGAAGGTTTAACGGCAATTAGAAACTTGATGGAGGAGGCTGCAACAGATCTTGTTTCAGGAGGAAACTCATTTCCTTTCAAAATGACAACAGGTTTTGCAGATTTTAATACGCCTGCTAAATTTCTCCAGGTGAACAAAGGCTTGTCTGCCAGAGTAGCAGCTTATCAAGGGGATTACCCTGCAGTGCTTAATTTTCTGGAAAGCTCATTTCTGGATCTCTCCGGTGATCTTGATACTGGAATTTATTATGTTTTTTCTGAAGATCAAACAGATTTAGCAAATCCGGTATTTTTTCCTGAAAATGCCTCAGCCGCAGGGGTGAGAATTGTTCAGCCTGGATTTATTGCTGACGCCGAAGCAGGCGATAGTAGAGTTGATGAGAAAACACGTCTTAGGGATGAAACGATCACTTTTGATGGACTTTCAGGAGATTATGATTTCTTCGTATACACTTCCAGAACAGATGATATTCCAATAATTAGAAATGCTGAATTGATCTTGCTTTATGCTGAAGCAAATATTTCAATAAACCCATCTGAAGCGGTAGAAGCTTTAAATGTAATTAGAAATTCTGCATCGCTCCCAGATTATTCAGGTCCTGTGACTCAGGCGGCGCTTGTTACTGAAATGCTGAAGCAAAGAAGGTATGAATTATATGGGGAAGGTCACAGATGGATAGATGCAAGAAGGTTCGATATCCTAAACACATTACCTATCGACAGGCCTGGGGATGATGTGTTCACTCAATTCCCTATTCCGCTTACAGAGAATCAATAAAACTTAATTAATATTTTTTAAAAGGCCTGAAATGTGGATTTCTCACGTTTCAGGCCTTTTCTTATTTTCCCTTCTCACCTAGGTGGTTTTTATAGTACTTTCGCGAGCTATAATTTTAATTTATTCCTTACCAAATGCCGTCTAAAAACCTTAAATGGATCTATCTTATCTTATTATCCCTGGTATGGGGAAGTTCCTTTATTCTTATTAAAAAAGGGCTTATTGGTCTTAGTGCTTTGCAGCTAGGATCGTTCAGGATAATTTTTGCTTCTTTGTTTTTAATCCTGATTGGTTTTAAAAGCATAAGTAAGCTTACACTGGCACAATGGAAATGGATCTCTATTTCTGCTTTTATAGGTTCCTTCTTTCCAGTTTATCTTTTTGCTTATGCAGAAACCGAAATCGATAGCGCAGTGGCATCTATTTTAAATGCGACTACTCCATTAATGACCTTGCTTTTTGGAGTGTTATTCTTTAAAATGGCCTTATCTCAAAATAAAGTATTAGGAGTGGTAATAGGGCTAATTGGGACTTTAGGACTGATTTTTAGCGGAGCACAAGTAAATCCAGATCAAAATTATTTTTACTCAGTTTTGGTTATAATAGCAGCAGCCTGTTACGCAATTAATGTGAATATTATAAAGCGATATATGCACGATATTTCTGCATTGGGAATCACAGCTGGGAATTTTTTGGTGTTGCTTGGACCCTCTTTTATGGTATTGTTCTTAACAGGGTTTTCTTTTGAAAACATCCTGAATGACGAAATTGTATCTACCTCCATTATTTATGTGCTTATTTTAGGAGTTATAGGAACTGGAATTGCAATGGTGATTTTTAATAAACTTATACAGATCTCCGATCCCGTTTTTTCGACTTCTGTTACCTATACCATTCCGCTAGTGGCTCTAGGTTGGGGTTTTCTGGATGGAGAGGTGTTTAGTGTATTTCAATTAATTTCTATGCTAATCATTTTATTGGGTGTTTTTCTGGTAAATAGATCGAAGAATCTATATGCTAAAAACAAAAAAGCCGACCAATAATGGCCGGCTCTTTCAACATTAATAAAAAGATTATTCCATAAAATCCTCGTCAGATACTCCTTCATTCACTTTAATGGCAGATACCTTAAATTCGAATGTTTGAGGTCCCATTGACTGAGATACGGTAAATGGAAATTTAATTCCGTTCACTTCCTGATAATCACTAAATCCAGTAGGAACACTGATAGTTTGACCTCCTTGAGATACTGTTTTAACAGATTTTACTTTCAATCCAGTCTCTACATCGTAGAAATTTGTTGTGTCTTCAGAAATTGCCACTTTATAAGCATCTTTCCCGTCTACAGCTTCTATTCCCATAATTTTTGCATCTGTTGCAGTAAGTTCTGGAAAAGGGTTTGCATCTGATTTAGCAGCAACTATTTGCTCATCTGTATAGTCGATCTTTTGGCCTTGAGCAACCATAAATCCAGTTTTTCCATTAAAGATTTGCTTGCTAAGAACTTTGCCTCCCATTGCTACAGATGTAGAAGATTTCCCACTTGAAGTTGTTTTCATTTCAAGATCTAATTTTTGACCTTGAATCTCCGCCTGAGCCATCATCATAACACTCTCTGCAGCAGATACTGCTTCTTTTCCGCCAATAGCTTGAATATACTTATCTAAGATGGATTTTGAAGTTACCGAGGCGTCTACTGTTTTATTGAATTCTGGCTTATCTACTTTATTTCCTTCTTTATCAAAATAAACAACTGGGATTTTCTTTCCATTATAATTTATTTTTTCTAAATTTTCTACAACATCACTTCCTTTACCAACAACTACGATTCTAGAATTATCTGCAAGGAAATATTTCTTAGCAACTCGTTGTACATCTTCTGGAGTTACTGCATTAATGTTTTTTAAATAATCTTCATAAAAGTCGTCATCAAGATCTTCAGTTTCTACATCTAAAGCCAATCTTGCAATAGTAGCAGGCTGCTCCAAAGATAATACGAAATCTCCTGTATACTTAGCTTTTGCATTAGCTAGCTCTTTGTCTGAAACCTTTTCGTTTCTGATTTTGTAAATTTCATCTAAAAAAGCAACAACAGAACTATCTGTTACTGCATTCCTAACACTAGCACTTGCAACAAATGTGGCAGCACCATATTTATCGTTACCAGTTCTTGAATATGCTCCGTATGTATAACCTTTGTCTTCTCTCAAATTTAAAAACAAACGAGCCTCTCCACCGCCACCAAGAATTTTATTAGCTACTAAAACAGGAAAATAATCTTTATCTTTTTGTTTTAGATTTATGGTGTTTACTAAAGAGATCTCACTCTGTACAGCGTTAGCCATATCAACGAACTGAATTTCAGTTTGATCTAGATTTGTAACTGCTGGCATTTTATATTCTGGCAATTCGCTTTTCTTCCAGTTAGAAAAATTTTCTTTTACCATTTTTTTTACATTATCATAATCTACATCTCCAACAATAACTAAATATGCATTTTGAGGAACGAAATAAGTTTCGTAAAAAGATTGTGCATCTGCCAAAGTTAATTTCTCTACAGTTGCTTCTGTAGCAAATTCTCCATAAGGATGATTTTTCCCATATGCCAAGGCAGATCTTACTCTACCCGCATTATAAGCTACATTTTTCTCTTGAGATTTTAAACCTTCGATTTCACGATCTTTTACCTTGGTAAATTCCGCTTCAGTAAATTTTGGATTTAGCGCTCCATCTGCCATTAGTTCTAAAACTTCTGGAAAATATTTTGATAGCGTATTGGCACTAGCTCCACTAGAATAAAAATTAAGACGAGCTCCCAAATAATCTACACGTTCGTTAAAATCGTCTTTAGACATATTTTGAGTACCAGTTCCAAGCAGTTGTCCTGTTAAACTAGAAACTCCAGCTTTATCATCTTCAAATATTGGTGGATTGTCTAAACTTAAAGACATAGATACTCTTGGAAGTTTGTGATTTTCAACAACCATTACTTTCAGACCATTGTCTAAAGTAAAGCTATCAGGTTCTTCTATGTTTATTTTTGGGGCAGGCCCTGCTTTTGGTTGCTTACTTCTATCTATCTGTGCAGTCACACTAAAAGAAAGAAACAATAAGGCTGCAAAAGCTATTATATTATTTTTCATATTAATCGTTTTATTAATTTTATTGTTTTGCTTCTTCGGCTTTAGGTAAATATTCTAAAACCACTCTTTGGTTAGGATTTAAATATTCGTTGGCAACTCTTTTAATATCCTCTCTAGTAATAGATCTGTAAATATTAATTTCTTCGTTTATTAAATCCGTGTTACCATATAATAAATAACTAGAAGCTAAAGAGTTTGCTATTCCAGCTACACTAGAATTAGAGTTCACATAATTGTTTTCAGCTTTATTCTGAAGTTTTTGAAAATTTTTTTCTGAAATTAAATCAGTTCTAATTTTCGCAATTTCTTCTTCCATTTCAGTGTTTAAGGTCTCAAGAGTAGTTTCTCCTTGTGGAATTGCAAATACTAAATACATTCCATAGTCTTCTTGTTCTAAATTGAAAGCTTGAACTGCAAGTGCTTGTTTCTGCTCATCAACTAATTTTTTGTAAAGTTTAGAACTATTACCATCACTTAAATAATTAGAAATCATATTTAAAACATACGAATCTTTTTGAGTAAAGGCAGGTGTTCTATAACCTAGCACTGTTGCCGGTAACTGAATGTTGGCATCATAAGCTGTAGCATTAATTTGCTGGGTAATAGGATCTTCTTTTGGAAAATCTCTAGTCACAGCTTCTCCTTTAGGAATTGGCCCAAAATAATCTTCGATCATTTTTTTTGTTTTGGAAATATCTATATCTCCAGCAACTACTAAAACAGCATTGTTTGGAACATAATACTTATCAAAATATTGCTTAAACTCTTCCAAAGTAGAAGCATCTAGGTCTTCCATATAGCCAATATTTGGATCTTTATAAGGGTGGTTCACAAATAAATTTGACGAAACTGCCTGTAATAAGTTTCCATAAGGTGAATTATCTACACGTAATCTTCTTTCTTCTTTTACAACTTCATTTTGCGTATCAACTCCTTTTTGTTTGATAATAGGGTGCATCATTCTTTCAGATTCCATCCAAAGTCCTAACTCCAGGTTGTTTGATGGAAAAATTTCGTAATAATAAGTTCTATCATTAGAGGTGTTTGCATTGTTGCTTCCTCCATTACTACTTACAATTTCAAACCATTTTCCATTTGGAATATTTTCGGTTCCTTCAAATAATAGGTGTTCAAAGAAATGGGCAAATCCTGTTTTGCCATTTTGTTGGTCTTTTCCACCCACATGGTACATTACTGAAGTTGTAACCACAGGTGCGGTCTTATCTTGATGCAGGACAACGTGTAGGCCGTTATCTAGATCGTATTCTGTAAACTCAACTTCTTGTGCAAATCCGGTTGCTCCCAGAAGCAGCGCACAGGCTGATAATTTAATTTTGTTGATCATTTTTTTAATGGTTTTTATTAATGTGCAATATAAGTAGTGCAAATTGCAAAATTGTTACATTAATACCTATAAAATATCGCGGGTTATATTATGTTTAATAGAAAAATCTCACTAATTGTTAAAATTAACAGCTTTTTAGGGAGAATACTGCCTGTTTTTTTGGAACTTTACTCCTATCATAAAAGAATTGAATATGAAAAAATATAAAATCCCTATTAAATACGGGATTGCAATTTCGGCAGGATTAATTGCCTACTTTTTAGTGCTATCTCTATTTGATGCACATAAAAATCCATTTTTTAGCTTATTTAATGGTGTAATTATGGCTTTCGGAATGTATGAGGCCATTAAAAATTATAGGCTAGAGAAAGGGTCTAAATTTAAATATCAAAAAGGATTTATGACCGGACTGCTTACCGGTTTTAACGCAACCATAATTTTCACTCTTTTCTTCGGAATTTATTCTACTGAATTGAATCCTGGTTTCCTTAACGAGCTACTTAATATGTGGCGTACCGATTACGATACAGGTGTGGGAATCATCTTATTTGTTGTTGCAATAATGGGTATTGCCACAAGTTTTGTACTTACTTTGGCGTTTATGCAGCTCTTTAAAGACTCTTGGAACACTAAAGAGGCAAAAAAGCACACTTATTGAAATTAACCAAAGACTTTGTGAATTAATTATTTAGAAGTATATTTGCACCCGCTTGTGAAATTTCACAGGTGGTTTATTTAAAATAATTAATTAATAAATACGCTATGTACGCAATTGTAGAGATAGCAGGGCAGCAATTTAAAGTTGCAAAAGACCAAAAAGTATTTGTAAACCGTTTAGCGGGAGAAGAAGGAGACAAAGTTTCTTTTGACAAAGTTCTTCTTTCAGGCGATGGTGACAATATTACTTTAGGCGCCCCAGCTATAGACGGAGCTTTGGTAGATGCTAAAATCACCAGACACGTTAAAGGAGACAAAGTTATTGTCTTTAAAAAGAAAAGAAGAAAAGGATACCGTGTGAAGAATGGTCACCGTCAATCCTTGACTGAAATTTCTATTGTTGGAATAACACTTTCAGGCGGAAAGAAATCTTCTTCTGCTAAAGCCGAACCAAAGAAGGAAGCTTCAAAAGCTGATACTAAGGCAAAAGCAAAAAAGGAAGTTGAAGTAAGTGAAAATTTAGTAACTCGTGCTGAGCACAGAACTGAAGGAATGGAAATCAATATTGATAAAATTCTTCACAGTATAGGGACTGCTACTAAATCTGATGCTGATGACTTGAAAGAGATCAACGGAATTGGACCTGCTTACGAAACTAAATTAAACGAAATAGGTATTTATACTTATGAGCAAATTAGCAAGTTAAAAGCTGCCGATAGAGAAGAACTTTCTGCTATCGATGGTATTACTCGTGAGAAGATAGAATCTGAAGAATGGGTAAAACAAGCTAAAGAATTGCTTAAGAATAAATAAGAATACTAATTAGAAAAACTTTAAGCCATGGCTCACAAAAAAGGTGTTGGTAGTTCCAAGAACGGTAGAGAATCCGAATCAAAACGTTTAGGCGTTAAGATTTTTGGAGGTCAAGCCGCAACAGCAGGAAATATCATCGTTAGACAAAGAGGCTATACACACAATCCAGGTGAAAATGTGTATGGAGGAAAAGATCATACTTTACACGCTAAAGTAGATGGTCTTGTAAAATTCACAAAAAAGAGAGACAACAAATCATACATTTCTATTGAACCGTTTGAAGTGTAGTTTTCTTTCTTTTAATATCTTATCAAACCCTTCAGAAGTTCTTTTGAAGGGTTTTTTACGTAGATTGATATTCTAAATATTCCGGAAGATGCAATATATTACCGTTTACAGAACCTTTGACAGTGGCGAATTATCTATTATCAGGCACCGTTTTGAAGATGAAGATTTAGATGTAAAGGTTCTTGATGAGACCACAAATTCTGCAGCCGGAATCGCCGGGATGGGTGCTAACGGGGTAAGGATTCAGGTAATTGAACCTCAGGTGCCTACGGCAAGGAAATTATTGAAAGAATTGGGTTTCACCGGGCTAACTATTAGTGACAGAAGTAAAGAACCTAAAAATCCTGCCAGAAAATGGATCGTTGTCCTTTTGGCTATCCTGATCTTAATTCTGGTTTCATTCCTGATTATGTGGTTCATGAATCCTAATTGATTTAAAGCAAAAAAGATTCCTTCGATGAAAATCAATAACAAATTGTCGATAAACAGGGAGGTTGTGGGCTTGCGGGTTAAATTCACTTATGTGATTTAAGGTATGAAAATGAAACTAAACCTAACATTCAAGTTGAAATTTTGAGAAGGGTCATTGAAATGATCATAATCCATTATAGGCACTCGAAATCATTGGGTCATATGAATGAAAACTATAAATCCTATTTTGCCATATATCGAAAAGTATAAAGGTTTTTAAGAAAGCTTTTTTGCTAAAAATAACACAAATAGTGACAGATAAGGAAGTGGATCGCAAATGTGATAATTCGTGGAAATGTAAACTATTTCTGTTAATCACGGCTTCAATATTTGCATCTTTAGTTTCTTTTAGTTTCTTTTGTGTTCATATTAACTTTTAATTCTTATTTATTATGGCCAGCACATTTGTATTTGCGCTTTCTTCATTTACTTATGAGGATCCAGAGACCTACGACAATTGTGGCGCTTATTCTGTAGCAATGGCAAATAATGAGGATTCTAGCGATTCTCAGACTTATTTTGAAGACATTGATTATTGGAATACTGCTTGCGAAGATGCCGGAGGTTGTCCGTGTACGATCTTAGATCCTGTTTATTTGTCTCCTAACTAGATGAGGTTTACAGTAGCTTTCATTATATTCCTCTCATTCCAAGTTGGCTACGGGCAAGATTACATCATTGAATATCAAAAATCGAAGGATTTAGGTAGCGCTAAAGAAATAGTGCTGCCTTTTAACTATGAACTGCGCGTCTCAGGGAACAAATCCTCATTTAAGGCCACTGGAGAATTGCCTGTAAACGAGAAGTTTGGTAGAGGAAAAGTGCTTGGTCGTCTTGTATTTAGCGATAGCGGCCAGGAAGTAGTTGTATATGATGCGAATAGCAAAAATCACATGTCTTATTCTTCCTTTTTGGGAAATCCAGCTGTGATTGAAAATAATCCGTTAGTGGAATGGGAAATTACTAATGAAAGGCAAATGATTGGTGAATATCTTTGTTATAAAGCGGTTGGTAATCTAAAGGACGTAGTAGGTCTAAAAGGCGATAATGGCAAAGGTAGATCCTATGAGGCTTGGTTCACTCCCTCGATACCTAGTAAGGTAGGGCCACCTTTTTATTACAATCTTCCAGGGTTAGTATTGTTTGGCACGGATCAAAATGGTGTGAGTTATTTGGTTCAAAAAATAAAACAAGAAAAACCAGGAAGTGTAGTTCTTGAAAAGATGCCTGACATTCGCCATGTGAGCCACACTGATTATGTCGAACAAATGGTGCTTTTTATAAAAGAGCATAGCCGCTAACCTACTTGAAATAGCGTTTAATTAAAAGCAACCGTGGCTGTTGAACCACGGTTTTTTTATTTTCAGTTTTAGAATTTCCATTATTTAATGAAGTATTTTTCTTCTCTTTTTATGTTTTTCTTCTTATTAAATGTTAATCCCACTCATGCCCAAGACGCAAGCCTAAGCGTTAAAGTGTTGGATTCTCTTGTGCAGCAACCTATTGAGTTGGTTAGCGTGGTGCTGGAAACATTAGGCAAGTCCCCTAGCTTTAAATCTACTGCGTTGAATGGATCAGTGAGTTTTATTAATCTCTCTTCCGGTCAGGCCGTAAAAGTCCGCTTTCTAAGAATGGGATATTTGGACAAAGTTATCGATCTGACTTTAAAATCAGGCGAGAACTTGATAGTAGTGAACTTGACACAAAACCTTGAACAACTGGATAATGTGGTACTGGATTTCAAACAACCCATCATCGTGAAACGTGATACTGTGATTTTTCAGGCAGATGCATTTACTCAGGGCAATGAGAATAAATTGCGGGATCTGCTCAAACGCATGCCTGGACTGGAAGTAGATAAATCTGGTAATGTCACCTTAAATGGAAAATCAGTCGAACGCTTATTCGTGGAGGGAAAGCTTTTCTTTACGGGTAACGAGAGACTGGGCGTGAACAACATCCCGGCTGATGCTGTTGAAGAAGTCCAGCTGCTGGATAATTTTACGGATGTAGCCATGTTAAAGAAATTTGAAGACACAGACGAGCTCATCATGAACCTGATATTGAAGGAAGATAAGAAGCAGCTGCTATTTGGCGATGTGGCAGCTGGTGTAGGTTATAAAGATCGGTACAAGGTTAATCCTGCGCTGTTTTACTTCAGTCCAGAATACAGCCTTAATTTCATAGGAGATTTCAATAATGCAGGACAGAAATCCTTTACCCGCAAGGATTATCTGGATCTCAATGGTGGGATACGCAGCATGTCACCTACATCTTATTTTGAACTGAGTGCAGATGAATTTTCCAGGTTTTTGTCAGAAAATGACAATACCCAAGCCGTTCATAGGTTGGGCGCTGGAAGCTACCGCCGCAGTTGGAAAAAAACAGACCTGAACAGTTATGTGATTTTTGATGATTCAGATCTGGAACAAGAAAGTACATCCGTAAGAAGGTATCTGGGCACAGAGCCCTTTAATGAAAACCGGGACCAACAACAGGAAAAGGATTTTTCCTTTCTCATTACAAAAACAGCATTGGAATATAAGCCAAATACCAAAACAGATGTGAGAAGCGTTTTATTTTTCAAAACAAATTCTTCCGATGAATCTGGAAACATCCAGTCTACCTCGCCATTTCAAAACACATTGCTCCAAACCAATTCCTCTAACGATGGCTTTGAGCTCAATCTGGACACCCAAATCACAAGGGAAATCGATGCTAAAAACACCATCATTTCAGAACTTAAATTAAAGGCAAACCAGACACAACCAGAATATCTGTGGACCACAAACCGGCCGCTGGTGGATCAGGTTATTCCCTACGAACCGGACGATCCATACCGACTTATCCAGCAGGTGCAATCAGAAAATTACCAGATGAATTTTTACGCAAAACATTATTACAGTATCAATAAAAAGGAGCAGCTTCATGCCACGCTGGTGTTCAATCAATATGCGACGCGCTATGAAAACAACGCCTTTCAGCAATTAACAGATGGTTCCATAAATAGCTTTGCAGATGCGGGATTTAATGTAAACACAACCCGTAATATCACGCTGGCAAATGGCTCACTGGAATACCGGTACAAAGACAATGATTGGACGATCAAACCTACCTTAGTTGTGGATTACATTTATCAAAATATTAATCAGCGCGATGGAGATCGGGACATTAACAACATATTGCTTTTACCCAAAGCCTTTGCAAAGTATAGGATTACAAACACCAGCAGCTTTGTTCTAAATTATGATCGCAATGTGGATCTACCCAGCACCAGCCAGTTGGTCAACCGCAATTTTGTAAGCGGTTTGACCAGTGTTTCTTCTGGCAATCCAGACCTTGGACTGCTGACAAGGGATAATATTTCTCTTAGCTATAATTATGCAAACCTCTGGAAAGGCACAAATTTTAAGATTGATCTGGATTACAATATCAAGAACGGTTCCTTCAAACCAGTAACCAACTTCAACGGCGTGGATCAGATCAGAAATTTCATAAGACTGGAGCGATCTGAAGATCAATTTTCCTACGGTGGTTCCTATAAAAAGCGGTTGGGCCTGATAAGTTCACAAGTTAAAGTCAACAATTCCATCGGCAACGGTTTCCAGATTATCAACAATCAAGTACTGGAAACCAAAAATCGCAGCACGCTACTGGGAGCAAATGTGTTCACATTGTATGATAAATTCCCTAATCTGTTCACAAGTTTTTTCCGCACCTATTCATCCTATGAGAATTCCATAGGGCAGAGCGATTTTATTCAGGATCAAATGGCTTTGACTTTGGACACGGATTTCTTGCAACATTGGAATTTAGAATTCAATTACACCTACAACTATTTCAAGGGCATCCAAACTGGAACCAGATCCAACTATGATGACGCCAACTTTAAACTGAGTTACCTCAATGAGGATTCCAGGTGGAGTTATGATTTGCGGGCCACAAATTTGTTTGACAACGAGTTCAAACAGAACAATTCGGTAAGCGACTATGTGATTACAGATACCCGTACATTCATCTTGCCTAGAATCTTCATGATCACGGTTTCCTATAAGTTGTAGCGTGTAACTTAACGCTACATTATCTAGCCCATTAACTGCTTTTCAAAACTTTCCAAAACCGAAGGTAAAAAAGCTTATTATTTGGGAATAGGATAGAATATCAAAGACGCAATGGATTGAGGCCCTATTAAAAGCCGGACCGGAATACGATTTTCTAGTAGATGGTGTGGTAAGGTATGGCGACTATCCCTTCGTTTCTACAATAACTGTAGAAGGGAAAGCTGTAAGTTCAAGAAAAGTGATAGCCGTTTTGGGTGAAGAAGGTTTTCAAGAATAGCTAAAAGGTGAGACAGTCCTGGCTCAAGAAAATGCAGTAATTGTTGAAGAATAAAAACTTATTCATTTAAATAATCAAGAAAGCCCTGAAATTTCGGGGCTTTCTAAATTCTAATATCTAGCATCTAGTTTCTCAAAACTAAATTCTAACATCTACTTAATACCTGTAATACTCAGGCTTAAATGGCCCTTTCACAGTTACCCCAATATATTCTGCTTGGTCTTTAGAAAGTTCTGTAAGTTCAACTCCAATTTTTTCCAAATGCAGTTTAGCTACCTTTTCATCTAAGTGCTTAGGGAGCATATAAACTTCATTTTCGTAGTTGTCAGCATTTTTCCAAAGCTCTATTTGTGCTAAAGTCTGGTTGGTAAATGAATTACTCATTACAAAACTTGGGTGTCCAGTTGCACAACCAAGATTTACCAATCTACCTTCAGCTAGTAAAATTATATCTTTTCCGTTAATCGTATATTTATCTACCTGCGGCTTAATAGTATCTTTAGTGTCCCCAAAGTTGTCGTTCAACCAGGAAACAGCGATTTCATTATCAAAGTGACCAATATTACAAACGATAGTTTTGTCTTTCATCATTTTAAAATGCTCACCCCTAACGATATCTTTATTTCCTGTAGTGGTAATAACGATATCTGCTGTTGGAAGTATGGTTTCCAGTTTTTTAACTTCAAAACCGTCCATAGCAGCTTGTAAAGCACAAATAGGATCGATCTCTGTAACAGTTACAATAGAACCAGCTCCTTTAAAGGAAGCTGCTGTCCCTTTACCAACATCACCATATCCACAAACTACTACTCTTTTTCCAGCTAGCATAATATCTGTAGCACGACGAACAGCATCTACTGCGCTTTCTCTACATCCGTATTTATTATCGAATTTAGATTTTGTAACAGAATCGTTAATGTTTATAGCAGGCATTGGAAGTGTTCCGTTCTTTACTCGCTCATACAATCTGTGCACACCGGTCGTGGTTTCTTCAGAAAGACCTCTAACTCCTTCAGCTAATTCAGGATATTTATCTAAAACCATATTGGTAAGATCTCCCCCATCATCTAAGATCATGTTAAGTGGTTTACGATCTTCTCCAAAGAATAAAGTTTGCTCTATACACCAGTTAAATTCTTCTTCATTCATCCCTTTCCAAGCATATACAGGAACTCCTGTAGCTGCAATAGCTGCTGCGGCCTGATCTTGAGTAGAAAATATATTACAAGAACTCCAAGTAACTTCAGCTCCTAAAGCCTTAAGCGTTTCTATTAAAACTGCCGTTTGGATAGTCATGTGTAAACATCCGGCGATGCGTGCCCCTTTTAAGGGTTGCTCTGTTCCAAATTCTTCGCGAAGAGACATTAAACCGGGCATTTCTGCTTCAGCTAATTCTATTTCTTTTCTTCCCCAATCTGCAAGGGAAATATCTTTAACTTTATAGGCCGTATAAGGCACTGTTTTAGTAGACATATTATTATATTTGATTTTTAGCAATTTTTCAGTCGCAAAAGTACGTAATATCTAACAAAATTTCATGCCACTTTACAAAACAATAACAGTTGATGAACGCACTAAAGTGCTCATTTGGAAGATCGAAGAAACGCTGGATTGGCTTGTTGATGATATTCAATTAACCAATCATTGCCAAGAACGGGTGGACGGAATGAAATCTGAAATCCATAAACGTGGGTTCATGAGTATTAGGCATTTATTTGCCGAAATGGGTTATACAGATCATGATCTTTTTTATGACGAAAAGGGAAAACCTCATCTTAAAGATGGTAAATGTATCTCCATTACACATTCCTTCAACTTCACAGCGATCATTATTTCTGAAGATGAGGTGGGAATAGATATAGAAAAGCAAAGGGATAAGATCTTAAAGATTGCAGAAAAGTTTACTCCCCTAAAAGAATATCATACTTTGGCTAATGAAGAAGCGATTATAAGAAAATTGACGATAGTTTGGGGCGCTAAAGAATCTATCTACAAATTGTATTCACAATCTGGTCTTGGGTTTTTACAACACATCAATGTTGCTGATTTTGATTTCGACGATAAAAGAACTACCGGTAAGGTTTATTTTAAAGGAAAGAATTCCGATTATAACTTGGAGTTTTTGGAATTCGAAGGCTTCACCTGTGTCTATGCAAAGCTTTCTAAAGTTGAAGTTAAAAAATAGGCTATGCTCACAGCAACCATTTATGAAAATCTATCTCTATTAAAGGATCTCGATCAAAAGCAACTTATAGTTCTTATAGATCCCGACAAATTTGACGAATTTAAAGCAGAAGAATTTTTTAATAATCTTCCCGAAGATATCACATATATATTTGTTGGAGGAAGTACTGTTGAAGCTTATAAAACAGACAGAACAGTCTCTGCTATAAAACTTTTCTCAGAGTTGCCAGTCATTATTTTCCCGGGTGATCATACTCAAATTACAGAAAAAGCCGATGGAATTCTTTTTTTAAGCTTGTTATCTGGTAGGAATCCGGAGTATTTAATAGAACAACAAGTTAAATCTATATACAAACTAAAGAAATCTAATCTAGAGATTATTCCAACAGGCTATATTTTAATAGATGGGGGAAAAGAGTGTGCAGTGCAAAGGATAAGTAAGACTAAGCCGATGCCACAAAATAATATAGAAGCTATTGTAAATACAGCTTTGGCAGGACAATTCTCGGGCAAGCAATTAATTTATTTGGAAGCAGGAAGTGGAGCAATCAATCATGTTTCTCTGGAAATTATCAATGAAGTTAAAAAGGCGCTTTCCATTCCATTAATTGTTGGCGGTGGTATTAAAAACAGTCGTCAATTAGAAAACATTTATAAAGCAGGAGCAGATATAGTGGTGATAGGAACTGCTTTTGAAAAAGGTAATTTTCATTAATATATAATTTTTGGGCTTTAAATGGGATTGTAGAAATCCCGTTCACTTCACTCCTCACTCTCCACTCCTCACACTTCACTTTTCCACCTAAAATTATAAGCTCCAAATTTCACCCGATGATCCTTAAAATATATTTAAATTTGATAATCGTAAAAAAATAATACATGAAAATTTCCGTAGAACTTACTCTTACTCCTTTACAGGACGAATACGAGCCTGCCATTATCAATTTCATTAAGAAATTAAGAGCTTCCGGATTAACTGTTTTAGAAAATCCATTGAGTACTCAGGTGTATGGGGAGTATGATAAAGTGATGGAAGTTTTGAATAAAGAAATGAAGACCGCATTAGAATCTGTAGAACGAGGACTGCTTTATATTAAAATTGTAAAATCTGACAGAAGCGAGTATGCAGCCGATTTTTGATTTCTTTTTTGGGCAATACTATGAGTACCCTACATTATTTATATATCTAGAGGTTATAGCTGTAATTTTTGGTTTTCTATCTGTTTGGTATTCCAAGCAAGAGAACATTTTGGTATATCCAACAGGGATTATAAGTACCCTTATTTTTGTATATCTCTTATGGCAATGGGAGTTGTTGGGAGATATGATGATAAATGCTTACTATTTTGCTATGAGTATATACGGTTGGTATATTTGGACGAGAAAAGTGGATGCTACCCATTTTACTCCAGTAACAAAAATGACTAAGAGGGAACATGTTTGGTCCATTTTAATATTTGTTGCCACCTTATTGTTTGTGTTTGGAGTCTATGAATATTTTGAAAAATGGAATAATTGGACTGCATATGTAGATACTATTACAACAGCAATCTTTTTTGTTGGAATGTGGCTAATGGCAAGAAAGAAGATTGAGAACTGGATCTTTTGGATCGTTGGTGATATCATTTCAGTACCACTATATTTTTATAAAGGCTTAACCTTAACTAGCTTTCAATATTTATTATTTACAATTATAGCCGTTTTTGGTTATTTCGCATGGAAGAAAAGCTTAAACAAAAACCTTCAGCCTGTTTTAAAGTAGTATTGTTCGGGCCGGAGTCTACCGGTAAAACTACTATGGCAAAAAAACTTGCGGCTCATTTCAAAACTGAATGGGTTGCAGAATATATGAGAGAGTATCTTCAAAAAAAATGGGATTCTAAAAAAGAAGTCTGCGTACCAGAAGATCTTATAACTATTGCTGAAGGCCAAATGGAAAGAGAAAACAAAAAAGCTAAAACAGCTAATGAAGTATTGTTTTGTGATACAGATCTATTGGAGTTAAGCGTCTATTCCAAAGCTTATTATAATGGGTTTTGTGAACCTTCTATTCTTAAACATGCGTTAAACAATTGGTATGACCTTTACTTTTTAACTAATATTGATGTTCCTTGGGTTCCAGATGATCTGCGGGACAAACCCCATGATAGGGAAGGAATGTTTAATAAATTTAAAAGCTCCCTACGCTTTCATAACAAGCCTTTTGTTGAATTAAAAGGGAATGAGAACGAACGGTTTGAAACTGCGGTTTCAGCAATTAATGAATTATTAAAGTCAAAAAATTGAAGTTTAGCCAGAAAGATATCGCCCAGATTCAAGAAAAGGGACTTAGTTTAAAAGAAATAGAAGACCAAATAGCTATTTTTAAGCGGGGTAATAAAGCTGTTAAGATATTGGCTGCTGCTACCTTGGGAAATGGAATTAGTCAGGTAGATAACAAACAAGCTGATAAGTTCATTTGTATATTTGAAGATCTAAAAAATAATCTTAAGCTCCTTAATTTTATTCCAGCATCTGGTGCAGCTACAAGAATGTTTAAAGAATTATATGTCTTTGTTGAAAATTTTGATCCTGATAAAGATTCATTGCAGGAATATTTCAGAAGAAATGAAACTAAGAAACTAGAGCATTTTTTAAGCGAGCTCCATAAGTTGCCTTTCTATGAAGAAACGCTTTCTTCAGCAATTAAAAATTTTCCAGAATTTAAGAATAGCTCTGCAGATATTCAAAAATACTATTTAGTAAGATCTATGTTGTTTAAGCCCGGGTTGGAGCTTGGGAATTTTCCTAAAGGCTTAGTACCTTTCCATAGATATAAAGATTTTACAGCTACAGCTTTCGAAGAGCATCTTTATGAAACTGGCACTTATGCTGAAAAAAACAATAAAGCCAATCTTCATTTTACCGTTTCCAAAGAACATTTAGATAAATTTAAAAGGGAATACGATGAGATAAGATCTCGGGTTGAGGAACAAACAGGTACTACTTTTCAAATTGGTTTTTCTTTTCAAGATTCAAAGACAGATACTATTGCTGTAGATCCTTCTAATGAAATTTTCAGGTCTTCCACCGGAGAAATATTTTTTAGACCAGGAGGTCATGGAGCACTTATAGAAAATCTCAATAATCTCGATGCCGATCTTGTTTTTATTAAGAATATAGATAATCTGGTAACCGCATCTAATAGAAAAGAAGTGGCATTTTATAAAAAAATGCTCGCCGGATATTTATTGAAGGTTCAGCAAGAATGTTTTTACTACATAGAAATTTTAGACGCTCAGGATTTCTCTGAGACCAGCCTTCAGCAAATTATCCAATTTTCAAAAGATCAATTATCACTAAGTTTTTCAAACGATGTTGATTCACTTTCAGAAGTAGAACAGATACATAAATTAAAGCAACTACTAAATAGGCCATTACGTGTATGTGGAATGGTTAAAAATGAAGGAGAGCCGGGTGGAGGACCGTTTTTAGTGGAATTTGAAAATGGAGATTCTTCCCTTCAAATAATAGAAGGAGCACAAATAGATTCTAAGAATCCACAACAAAAAGAAATAGCACAAAATTCCACTCATTTTAATCCTGTAGATCTGGTATGCGGATTAAAAGATTATAAAGGAGAGAAATTCGATCTTAACAAATTTGTAGACCCAGATATGAGTTTTATTACCTCTAAAACAAAGGATGGGAAAGCTTTAAAAGCTCTGGAACTTCCGGGTTTATGGAATGGAGCTATGGCAAAGTGGAATACTGTTTTTGTAGAGGTTCCTGTTTCTACATTTAATCCGGTGAAAACTATTGGAGATCTTTTAAAATCGAGTCATCAGCCTAAATAGATCATGCCTAATCTAGCTACACTTTTTAATGAGGTTTCGTTTAAAGCTGTTCGCAGTTCTGGTGCTGGGGGACAACATGTAAATAAAACATCTTCTAAAGTGATCCTCACTTTTAATGTTGAACAATCTTCTGGTCTTTCAGAAGAAGAAAAGCAATTATTAAGTAAAAAATTGCAAAGCAGATTAACTCTCAACAACGAATTAATTCTGGAATGTAGTGAAACCAGAAGTCAGCATAAAAATAAAGAGCTGGTTCTTGACAGGTTTAAAGAAATTGTTTTGGCGGGACTTACTAAACCCAAAAAGAGAAAAAAGACGAAGCCTAGCAGGGCTTCAAAATTTAAACGACTACGCAAAAAGAAAATGCATTCAGAGAAAAAAACTAATAGGCGCAAGCCAGGTCATTCATAAACTTACTTAAAACTGGGTAAAATATCCCCGTTTTAAAAACTGTAATCTACACTTTTCACATATTTCCACTACCAAAAAATTAACTTAAAGTCATCATTTAAAGCCTATTGCGTTAATATTTGCTTAAATGGTACAATTATTCGTTAAGGTTAGACACTAAAACTTAGTATTAACTTTATATACTGGCTATTATGAAAAAGTTAGGTTTAATACTGTTAGTAATTGGCTTGTTTTTTACTGCTGCAAATGCTCAAGTAGAAGAATTGCAGACTGAGGTAGAAGTAGAAAAAGAATTAGTAGTTGCAGGAGATGAATTTGAGAAAATAGAGGTTTC
Organism: Gillisia hiemivivida; assembly: GCF_007997295.1. Taxonomy (GTDB): domain Bacteria; phylum Bacteroidota; class Bacteroidia; order Flavobacteriales; family Flavobacteriaceae; genus Gillisia; species Gillisia hiemivivida. The sequence continues at coordinate 55,586 of NZ_VORY01000009.1, forward strand.
GGCATTACCAGAAGCAGTTACTGCAGCAATTTTAACTCAATTTCCAGAGGCTATTACCACAGAAGCTTTTGTAAAGCAAGATGAGGAAGAGGTGATATATAAAGTTAAATTGGATCTTAAAGGACAAATGAAAAAAGTCTATTTGGATTCAGCAGGAAACTGGATTAAAAAAGAAGATAAGAAAGAGGAGTCTAACTAACCAACCAATCTTTCTGAATAAAAAGAGCTGACATTGCGGTCAGCTCTTTTTTTGTTTTAATATGTACGTCTTTAAAAGAACCATAATTCGTAAATTTGCGAGATAATAAACCAAAGACCAATTATGGTATCCATTCTTATAGTAGAAGACGATGTGGCATTTGCAACAATGTTAAAAACCTTTTTTGAAAAAAAGGGTTATAAGGTGGACACTTCTTTTTCTGCCGCAGAAGCCTTTAAAAAAATCAAGGCAAACCCATATGAAGTGATACTTACCGATGTGAGATTGCCCGATAGTGATGGTTTGGAAGTGCTATTTGAAGTTAAATCTAATTACCCCACAGCACAGGTTATTGTAATGACCAATTATGCTGAAATAAATATGGCTGTAACAGCTATGAAAAATGGAGCTTTTGATTATGTTTCAAAACCATTTAGGCCAGAAGCCATTCTTCAGACCATTGAAAATGCTTTAGACCAGAAGAATTTAAATGGAAATATGATCTCTCAGGAAGAAGTTCTTCCGAAGAAAAAACAAAAAATAAAAGCAGCTGAGTCTTCTTCAGAATTTGTGAAAGGAGTAAGTGATGCAGCTATAAAACTAAATGATTATATAGAACTCGTAGCACCAACCAATATGTCAGTCTTAATCATTGGGGAAAGTGGCACAGGAAAAGAACAAGTTGCCAAAAGCATACATAATAAAAGCAAGAGAAAAGCCGCGCCTTTTATTGCAGTAGATTGTGGGGCAATTCCAAAAGAGATCGCCTCCAGTGAATTCTTTGGACATGTGAAAGGATCTTTTACGGGAGCCATTCAAGATAAAACTGGACACTTTGAAGCAGCCAATGGTGGTACTTTATTTTTGGATGAAATTGGTAATTTAAGTTATGGATTGCAAGTACAATTGTTACGTGCTTTGCAGGAACGTAAAATTAAGCCTGTAGGGAGCAGCCACGAAATAAAAGTTGATATTAGAGTAGTAACGGCTACGAACGAAGATTTAACCAAAGCCGTAAAAGAAGGGAATTTTAGAGAAGACCTTTATCATAGGTTAAATGAATTTTCTATTAAAGTTCCAGCATTGCGCGAGAGACGTGAAGATTTAATGCTTTTTGCAGATAATTTTCTTGACCAAGCAAATGAAGATCTTGAAAAAGAGGTAGTTGGGTTTAGTGATGAAGCAACCGAAGCTTTTAAAAATTACAGTTGGCCGGGAAATTTACGGGAACTTAAGAATATGGTGAAAAGATCCGTGTTACTTGCTCAGGCTGATATAATCCCACTTAAAGTATTGCCCCATGAGATTTCATTGGCTAAAAGCAGCGATGAATCATACAGTTTATTTAAGAATAAAAACGAAGAATCTTTAATCCTAGATGCTCTGGAAAAGGCACAGGGAAATAAGAGTAAGGCTGCAAGACTTTTAGATATAGATAGGAAAACACTTTATAACAAACTGAAGCAGTACGATATTAAACTATAATTTCTCTCTCTAACTTCTCTAAAAGCGCTTCTATTTCGGTTATCAATCCTTTGATTTTTTGATCTTCAAAATATTCTGGCACTTCTTTTTCCAACTGCTGTAATTGGAAAACGATATTTCGAGTATTTAGCTGCTTATACATTGGCAGCATTTTGTGTGCGATAGCAGTGATTTTGGTTTTGTTTTTATTTATAATTGCTTTGTTTATTTCTACCAGGTTTTTTCTACTAGCATCTACAAAGACTTTTAAAATAGTATTCAAAGCATCTTTATCGTCCCCTGCGAATAATAAGATCTCCTTTAAGGAAAATTCTTCCGAGCTTTCCCCTGTTTGAATTTTAATTTCCGAGTTTGTTTCTAGTTCTAAATTTAAAACATCTCCAATTTTTTGCAATAGCTCTTGTGGCTTATATGGTTTTAATAAATTCCCGGAGAAACCCGCATCTAAATAATCGTTGCTAGTAAGGGTAGTTCTACCCGAGGCCGCAATCACAGGAATGTGTTTTAACTTCTTTTTAGATTGAATTGCATTTAGTAATTCAAATCCATCCATGCTTGGCATTTGAATATCTGTAAGGACTAGATCGTATTTTTTTCTTCCTAATTTTTCCAGAGCCTCTTTCCCATCTTGTGCTATATCACAATGCATCCCAATAGATTTTATGAGTTCTCGGGAAAGTGCCAGTTGAGAGGATTCGTCATCTACCGCGAGAATATTTTTCCCGTATAAGTGGGTATTGCTAATTGGTGACTCAGCAATAATTTCTAAACTGTCTTTTAGTTTTATAACCGGAATTCTTACTGTAAATTCACTTCCTATTCCAGGGTTGCTTTCTAAGGAAAGTTTCCCTTTTAATAATTTAGTTATTCGTTTAGAAATAGCGAGACCAAGCCCGGTTCCTCCATATTTTTTTTCAATTTGACGATGTTCCTGAGAAAATTCTTCGAATATTTCTTTCTGTTTGTCTTTAGAAATCCCAAGACCTGTATCTTTTATTTTATAGGTTAAGATATAGCTGTCTTCTATTTGTTTTTCTAGGCTAACAGATACCGTTAAGCTTCCTTCTTCAGTAAATTTATAGGAGTTATTAATAAGGTTAGAGAGTATTTGTTTGATCCTAAAGGGATCACTTAACACATTTACATCTGCATTTTCTTCAGCTTCAACGATCAATTCTAGATTTTTAGGGTCGTCTTCAGGAATAATATTATAGAAAGTTTCTTCCAGTAATTTTTTGGCATTAAAAGGCAATTTTTCAATCTGCATTTTACCAGCCTCCAGTTTAGAGAGGTCCAAAAGATCATTAACTAAATGGAGAATGAATTCTGAACTTTTCCTAAGGTGTCCTAGATAATGTTCTTGCTTGTTGTTAAGAGGTGTTTTGCCAATTAATTCTGTATAGCCAAGCACCGTATTAAGAGGAGATCTTAGGTCGTGTGTTATAGTTGCCATGAATTGCTCCCGGCGGATCATTAAAGAATCTGTAAAGGCTTTAGCTTCCTCCAGTTGAATTCTATATCGCTGACTTCTGGAAACATCGCTAATTATTAGAAATAGAAAAAACAACACAATTAGCACACTTGTAACGCCTACAAAAAGGAGTATTCGGGAAATTTCGTTCAGCATTTCTTGAGACCTCTTAGCTCTATTAAATGTCGTAGCTCTTTCCTCTTGCTCTACAGATGCTAATAAATTTCTTAATTGGTCATTTAGGATGATATCATTGTCGAGTAATTCGTTTTCTTTCTTGTTGATTATAGCTCTGAATTTTTGATTTTCACGCTCTAATTCATTTAATACTTTTTTAACTGAGGTCACTAAAGAATCTGCACTAATACTGGAAAGTTGTTCTTGATTTTCTTCTTTGGAGAATTCTAACAATCTAATTAGAACCCTACGTTGGTGAGGTTCTAAATTTGAGAAGCGCTTATCGTAATTGTTATCTTTGAAGGATTCATCTACTTTTCCTAATTCCTGAATCACTTCAGTATAAAAACTTGTATTTCTATCTCTGGATCGCAGTTTCAATAATTCCTCCAAGTTTTGGCTCTTTCGGGATAATAAGTTGGAAATACTATCCAATTCAATTTTCATAATCGAATCTGCATAGGTTGTCTTAAGAACATTGATACTTTCTTGAATGCCATCTATTTGCCCGCTATATCTATTAAGATCTGTAGTGTCACCTGTTTGAATAAATTGGCGACCTGTACTTTCTGTTTCGTAAAGAGCGGTAGCAATTTCGCTTACCAGTATTAATTGCTGATTGTTTAGATCGTTGGACTGATTTATAGAAGAAAATTTAACCACCTGTTCATAGGTGAACCATACAGCCATAGCAGCAACGGCAGCTACCATTAGATACCCAATAATTACCTTAAAAGTTATGGAGCGCTTTGTGTTTTTCATTGGTGAATTATAGCTAAAATTACGCCAATTCTTTTATATTTTGGGATTGATGTAGGAATTCAAAAAAACCTTATTACATTTGCCGGACATCTCAAAGGGGTGCTATTATAAGATTTATTTCTGAAGAATAGCTGAGATTATACCCAACGAACCTGGGCAGGTAATGCTGCCAAGGGATACGGATACTCGAAAGAGTGTCAAGTTTGTATAGACACCCCCTTTATAGATCTTCAGGATAGATTTATTAAGGGTTTTTTTATACGCGAATTTTCGCACTAAATTTAAATCAAGAATAATCGCCCCTTTTATTCGTAACAACATTAATGTAACGAATGAAGCATTTATTTCTATTACCTACAGCTCTTTTAATAACCGTATTAGGTTATTCTCAACAAGAAAACGACACGCTAAGAAAACCCGTGGAAACACTGGATGAAGTCTTAGTACAAGCCATCAGGGTAGATGCAGATTCTCCTGTAACCCACTCAGATATTTCTAAAAAGGAACTTGAAAAGCGCAATTTAGGGCAGGATATTCCTTACCTGTTAAATTATTTACCTTCTGTGGTAACCACTTCAGATGCAGGTGCTGGAGTAGGATATACCTATATTAGAGTTAGGGGAAGCGATGCTTCTCGAGTAAATGTGACCCTCAACGGAATTCCATTTAACGATTCTGAAAGTCAGGGATCTTTTTGGGTTAATTTGCCAGATTTTGCATCTTCAGTCCAAAGCCTTCAATTGCAAAGAGGAGTAGGTACTTCTACCAATGGATCTGGAGCTTTTGGAGCGAGTTTAAATTTGCTTTCAGATGCTGTTTCTGAAGAAGCTTATGGAGAGATTTCTAATTCTGTTGGTTCTTTTGGGACCAGAAAACATAATGTAAAATTAAGCACAGGTTTGTTACAGGATCATGTAGAGATCTCCGGGAGATTATCTACAATAGTTTCAGATGGGTATGTAGATCGAGCTTCTTCAGATCTTAAATCTTACTTTTTACAAGCTGCTTATGTAGATGATAATACTTTAATAAAAGCCATCGCTTTTGGTGGGCATGAGGTGACATATCAATCTTGGTTTGGGATAAATAAAGATACTTTGAAGAGTAACCGAACTTTCAATCCTGCGGGCATGTATACAGATACCGAGGGAAATACTCAATTTTATGATAATGAAGTAGATAATTACAAGCAGGATCATTATCAGTTGCACTGGAATGAGCGGTTTAACAATTACTGGTCTACGAATCTTGGCTTAAATTATACCTACGGAAGAGGGTATTTCGAACAATATAAGGAAGATGAAGATTTTGAAGATTATAATTTTACACCCATAGAAATTGGTGGGGAAACCATTAATTCTACAAATCTTATAAGACGCAGATGGCTGGATAATGATTATTATGTGGTGAATGCAAATGCAACTTATAAGAACTCTAAATTGGAAGTAACTTCTGGAGCATTTTATAGTTTGTATGAAGGCGATCATTTTGGAGAGGTTATCTGGGCTAGATTTGCCAGTGATTCTGAAATAAGGGACAAGTATTATTTTAGTGATGCGACTAAAACTGAATTTACTGTATTCTCTAAAGCTACTTTTAAGCTAGATAATAGATGGCAACTTTTTATAGATCTTCAGGGGAGGTTTATAGATTACTCCACAGGTGGGATCACCTCAGACCTTGTAGGTATAGATGTTGATAAAAGCTTTGAATTTTTCAATCCAAAAGCGGGGATCACATATCAGTTAAATCCAAGCAATCAGTTTTATGCTTACTACGGAAGAGCAAACAGGGAACCTACCAGAAACGATTTTGAAGAAGGAATTAGTACCGCTGAAAAATTGAACGATTTTGAATTAGGCTGGAGATATGATAAACCTAATTTTAAGGTGAACTCGAATCTTTACTTGATGGATTATAAAGATCAGTTAGTGCTTTCAGGAGCCTTAAACGATGTGGGAGCTCCATTAAGAACTACCAGTGGGAACAGTTATAGATTAGGTTTAGAAATAGATGCCGACTGGCAAATATCTAGTAAATGGAGCTTGATGCCTAATATTGCTTTAAGCACAAATAAAAATCAAGATTTTGTCGCTTCTATAGATGGGGCTTTGGTAGATCTTGGAAATACCAATATTTCTTATTCCCCAGAAATTGTTGCCTCTAATATGTTCGTTTATTCACCTAAAGAGAATTTACAAATAGGCTTGCTATCTAAATTTGTAGGTGAGCAGTATTTAGGGAACATAGATAGCGAAGCTTCTAAGTTGGATAGTTTCTTTGTAAATGACCTAAATGTGGTGTATGAATTAAGAGACATTCCGGTTTTTAAATCCATCGTTTTTAATGCTTTGATAAATAATATTTTTGATGTTAAATATGTGTCTAATGGATATTTCTTTACCTATGATGACGATTTTTCTATTCCCGGAGAAATAACCACAATAGAGGGAGCAGGTTATTATCCGCAGGCTGGAATTAATTTCTTGGCTGGAGCCACCTTAAAATTTTAATCTCTCATTGAGAGATCAATTAGGTGAAACTTAACTCAAAAATTTTAAAAGTATTTTCATTCCGAAATATCGGGGCAAACCTAGAAGATTCTCATATAATAAAAAGAATTTTGTGCGGTAGGGATCAATTTTCAAGATTGATGCACAAAAAAAGTCGTCATTCTTAATTTAGAATGGCGACTTATATTTTTTATAAAAAATGCTTTAGTTAAATACCTCTAAAGTATTTCCATTTTTACTTATCCTATAGGGTTTCATGGTGTATTGGCCACTCCCGTTAGTAAGCTCCCCCGTTAGAATGTTATAACTGTTGCCATCATCACAATCACAATTAGCAATAACTCCCTCTACTCGCAAAGTTGAACATTCACTTAAAGGGTGGTTGGGATCGCTTAATTCAAAAGCAGTGAACTGAGAGTTATTAATGTTATAAACAACTACACCATTAATCCCGGTATTATAAGTAGAATAACTATTTCCGGGAAAATTTAAAGCGTTATATTCTGGTAAGTTTAAATCAAGATTCAATCTAAAACTCACATTTATTAAATTGGGATTATCTATTCTATCGTCAGCATTGGTACTGCAAGAGTTAAAGACGAATAGTAGCATTAATAAACTACAAATTTTTTGGATCATTTTAATTGGATTTTGGGCTTAAGAAATATATTGCTTTCAAAATTTAAATTTATTATATTTGTGTATATAAATCCCGTCTTATGTGGGATTTTTTGTATTTATTAGCAAGATTTTGAAATTTAAACGCATATAAAACAGGCCTAAATTAGGTTCTCCAAACCCTATTACTTTTGGAGTTTGGAATATATAAAATCACGATACAGTTATAGGTAATGAGGAGTGTGAGGTGAATTCCTGTAACTGCTATTGATAAACGAGAAAATTATGAGTAAAGTATCTTATTATACACTTGAAGGTTTAAAAAAGCTGAAAGATGAACTTAATCAATTAAGGGATGTCGAGCGTCCTAAAGCATCTGAAGCAATTGCTGAAGCTCGCGATAAGGGAGATTTGAGTGAGAATGCAGAATATGATGCAGCAAAAGAAGCACAGGGATTATTAGAAATGAGAATTGCTAAAATGGAAGAAGTGGCCTCTAATGCACGAGTTATAGATGAATCTCAGTTGGACATTTCAAAAGCTTTAGTTCACTCCTTGGTTAAAATTAAAAATAAAACCAACGGATCAGAAATGACCTATAAGTTGGTGGCTCAAAGTGAAGCCGATATTAAAACCGGTAAGATTTCTGTTGAATCACCAATTGGAAAAGGATTACTGGGAAAACAGGTGGGAGATACTGCAGAAATTAGTGTTCCTAATGGTACCATGGAATTTGAAGTACTTGAGATCTGGAGAGAATGATTTTAATTTTAAATAAAAAAACATATAACCTTTTCTGTGTCTTTTAAGAGATACCATGAAAAGGTTTTTCAATTTTAATATATACAACAATAGTTATGTCTACAATTTTTTCTAAAATCATCAGCGGGGAACTTCCCTCTTATAAGATTGCCGAAACCGATAAATTTCTTGCTTTCTTAGACATTAATCCTAATGCAAAAGGACACACTTTATGTATTCCAAAAGAGGAAGTTGATAAATTGTTTGAATTAGATGACGAAACCTATATGGAATTAATGAGTTTTTCCAAAAAGGTAGCAATGGCTCTAGAAGAAGCGGTTCCTTGTAAACGAGTGGGAATGGCAGTGATTGGGCTGGAAGTACCACATGTACATGTTCATTTAATTCCACTAAATAAAATGAAGGATATGGACTTCGGTAAAAAGTTGAATTTTTCACATGATCAATTATCGAGATTAGCAGAAGAGATCAAGGAGAATTTATAATGGATCATTCAGATTATAAACTTAGTATAGACTTAAGGATAGACTGGAGTGATCTGGACATGTATAAACATGTAAATAATCTGACATTTATCAGATTCATGCAAACAGGAAGAGCGCTTTTTTGGGAAGCAACTGGACTAACTGAAATTTATGAAGCTACGCATAGAGGGCCAATGGTGGTATCTACACATTGCGATTTTAAAAAATCTTTATATTATCCTGGAACTGCCATTGTAAAAACAAAACTGGCATTTATTAAGAATAGCAGTTTTGGTCTAGATCATATTATTTTGAATGAAGACATGGAAGTTTGTGCCGAGGGTCGTGATATTGCTGTTTGCTTCGATTTTAATTTGAATAAAACTTACACCATCCCGGATAATCTTAGGGCAATCATGAAGAATTATTGAATCTTTCTCAGGGCTATTTGGAAAGTTGATCCCTTATTAAGTTCACTTTCATAAACCTTGATCTTTCCATTATGATATTCTTCCACAATTCGTTTGGAAAGTGAAAGCCCAAGCCCCCAACCTCTCTTTTTTGTGGTAAATCCCGGATTAAAAATAGTATAGTACTTACTTTTTGGGATCCCCTTTCCGCTATCTTTTATGTAAATATAAACCCAATGTGGATCCTGCTTTATTTGTATATCAAGATTTCCTTTTCCTTTCATAGCATCAATAGCATTCCTTACCAGGTTCTCTATGGTCCAACTAAATAGAGATTCATTTAAATTTACATAAATAGGGCTGTGCGGTGTAGAAAGTTTAAAGTTGATGAGTCGGGAACTTCGGGTAAAAAGATAATTATAACTCTCCTTAATCGCAATAACAATATCGGTTTCAGAGAGTATAGGAGTAGAACCAATTTTAGAGAACCTATCGGTAATGGTTCGTAATCTTTCTATATCCTTTTCAATTTCAGAAATATAGGACTTGTTAACATTTTCTTCTTTCAGAATTTCTGTCCATCCAATTAAAGATGATAATGGTGTACCTATTTGGTGCGCGGTTTCTTTTGCCATTCCCGCCCATAATTTATTTTGCTCGCTAGATTTTGTGGTGGTGTAAAAGAAATAGACAACCCCTATAAACAGAAATATAATAAGTAATAATCCAATAGGATAATATTTGATCTTTGTGAGCAGCGGCGAATCTCCATAGTAGATCTTATGAACTTGATTTTTCCCCAAAACCATTTCTATAGGCTCATTTTCCGACTTTAATTCGCTGAAATATTCATCCAGTTTCTTTTGATTTCCCCTTGTTTCTATAGGAATATTTAATCCGTCTACAATTTCCCCCTTTTCATTTATCCAAATGGTAGGGATAGTAGTGTTGGTATTAAGAATTCTCAAAGTGAGATCGATATCAGTGTCCCCGGTGGCTTTATCTAGAAATGCCTGTGCTGCAGTCCATAATTCCATTTTATCTCGCTCATCCTGTTTTAAGCGTTCAAAAAAAATGGAGGTGTTCCATAAAATAAGCGCTACAATGAGTAGGGAGGAGATAATAATGAACCAACGTGCAAAGTTTCGTTCGTTTGTAAAATTCATGAAGCCTTATTTAGAAGGATTTAAATATAACCGTTTTCTGTTGATATTATTGTTGAAATACGGTTTTTCATTCCTAAGGCTATTCGTTACCTTTGTGAAAAATCGCTGAATGCTATCTATAGATCCTAATGAAATTAGTACAGGTAAAAGACATCAATATTTGCTGGGAGCAATAGGTCCAAGACCCATTGCATTTGCAAGTACATTGGACGAAAATGGTAAGCCAAACTTGTCACCATTCAGTTTTTTTAATGTGTTTAGTGCTAACCCGCCAATCTTGATCTTCTCTCCTGCGAGAAGGGGTCGCGATAATACTGTTAAGCATACTTATTTGAATGCAAAAGCAACCAAGGAAGTGGTGATTAATATTGTAGATTATAAGATCGTACAACAAATGTCACTTTCCAGCACAGAATACCCTGAAGGGGTTAATGAGTTTGAAAAAGCTGGTTTTACTATGCTGAAATCTGATATGGTAAAACCTTTTAGAGTTGCAGAGTCTCCTGCCCAGTTCGAGTGTAAGATCCTAGAAGTAAAGGAGCTTGGGGAAGAAGGTGGAGCAGGAAATTTAGTGATTTGTGAAGTAGTAAAAATGCATTTTGATGAAGCTATTTTAGATGCTGAAGGTTTTATAGATCAGCATAAAATAGATCAGGTAGCGAGAATGGGAGGAAATTGGTATACCAGAGCCAATATGGGTCTTTTTGAAGTGCCTAAACCATTGTCTTCTCTCGGGATAGGTGTAGATCAAATTCCGCAGGAAATTAGAAATAGTAAATTTCTAACAGGGAATGATCTTGGTAAACTTGGGAATGTAGAAGTTTTACCTTCCGCAGAAGAAATAAATGCATTTATAAATGAGGATAGTAATGCCTCGAGTTTGGTGAAATCTGGGGATCTTAAAAAGATCCATATGCAAGCACAAGAATATTTAGAGAAAGAAGATCCGGCAAAAGCCTGGAAAATATTATTAGCAAAATCAAATTAAAATGGAAGTAGAAGGAAAAATAAAAATGATTGGTGAAACCCAAACATTTGGAAGTAATGGATTTAGAAAAAGAGAGCTTGTTGTGACAACTGAAGAGCAGTATCCACAACATATCATGGTGGAGTTTGTACAAGATAAAACAGACCTATTGAATAACTACCAGGTTGGACAACCAGTAAAAATTGGAGTCAACCTAAGAGGTCGGGAATGGGTGAATCCTCAGGGAGAAACTAAATATTTTAATTCTATTCAAGGTTGGAGAATAGAGAATTTGCAAGCTGGTAGTGCTGCTCCAGGTCAAACTCCTCCACCTGCAGATCAATTTGAGCCTGCTCAAGATCTTAAAGATGAAGATTACGACGATTTACCTTTCTAAGGTCTAAGACCTCAAGAATATCATATGTTTAAAGCTTAGCATCTTAAATTAAGAAGCTAAGCTTTTCTTTTTATTTGCTAAATTGAATTAATCCAATTATTAGTACCCTAGAATTTTGAGTTCTTCAATTCCATATCAAAAATTTCCACCCGTGGAATTTGCAAACCCAGACGGGCTTCTCGCAATGGGAGGAGACCTTTCAGTGGAACGGCTTTTAGATGCATATAATCACGGTATCTTTCCCTGGTATGATTCCTCGGAGCCTATTCTTTGGTGGAGCCCAGACCCTAGAATGGTGTTGTTTCCTGAAAATTTAAAAGTTTCCAAGAGTATGCGACAGCTGATCAAAAAGGAAGCGTTTCAGGTTACCTATAATCAGGATTTTATGGCCGTAATAGAAAACTGTGCTGTAATTAAACGTGATGGGCAGAATGGGACCTGGATCACGCAGCAGATCAAAGATGCCTATTTGAAGCTTCATCATTTGGGAATAGTTCAATCTGTTGAGGTCTGGCAAAATGATGAATTGGTTGGCGGACTGTATGGTATTTACCTGAAAGAGAAAAAAGTCTTCTGCGGAGAAAGTATGTTCGCTAAAGTTAGCAATGCCTCCAAATACGGATTTATCAGGTATGTAAGAAAATTGAAAGCTGAAGGAGTTTCCCTTATAGATTGCCAGATCTATACGGAACATTTAAATAGTTTGGGAGCTACTGAAATTCCTAGGAAAGAGTTTTTGGATTATTTGAAATAAGATCTTTCAAAAAAATCAAGAACCTCGGGAATTTAAACCCCCAATGAGGAATTAAATTCCAATTTTTAAGAAAATAGGTAAATGATCTGACCCAATATTTTTTGCTGTTTCTCTTTCTAAAACCTTAAGTTCTCCCCCAATTAAACAATGATCTAAGGTGGTTCTTAATGGGTAAAAATCGGCTGGCCATGTGGTAGCTACTCCGAATCCATTTCTAGAATCTACTAGATTCGCATTAGTAAGAAGGTCTCTAAAATGCGATGAAAAAGAAGAAGTGTTTAGATCTCCTATCAGGATAAAATTCTCTGAAAAGCTATCCCGTTTTCTACCAATATCTTGTAATTGACTATTTCTTGAATCAAAAGTTCTTGGACTAATAGGAGGAACAGGATGAGTGGCTAATATGCTGAGTGGTTTATCACCAAAAACTAAATCTGCTTTGATAGATGATTTAGAGCTGTTTTCAAAATAAATAACAGAAGAACTCATTTTTATTTTGCTAAATAAAGCAATTCCAAAATTATCATTTCTTTGTTTTACTTCGTGAAATGGATAGGATTTAAAAACTTCATTTAATTGATTTTCCCAATGAGGTGTCAATTCCATTAAAACCAAAATATCAGGATCTTTCTCTTCAATTAACTCTAAAACTTCAGTGGAATTAGTGTTTGAGGATAAAAGATTTATGGAAAGAATTGTTAATTCTTGTTCAGTATTTTCAGAAACAATCGCAGGAGAAATATATAAAGGAACTACATAGATTGCATTCCAAATGAAAAGGAGAACTAGAATTATTAAGGGTGTTTTATTTCTTTGAAGCCCCACCAATACCATAAAAAGCAAAATCAATACTAATACAACTAAGTACTGAACCCGGAAATGAGACATTAGATCTATCCACCAAATATTAGGGAACAATGTTGGCAGTATAGTGAAGATCGCAACACACAAGGACAGGAAGAAAAGTAAATTTCTAACAAATTTGGTTTTCATCTAGAATTCTCTGTTTAAACTTCGTTATATCTAAAACAATCCACTTCATGGTCGTTTATCATCCCCGTAGCTTGCATGTGGGCATAAATCACTGTGGAACCCACAAATTTGAATCCTCGTTTTTTTAGATCTTTGCTTAGGGCATCACTTATTGGGGTAGTAGGAGGTGCTTTTTTATAATCTACCACAGCATTTTGAATAGGATTTCCATCTACAAATCCCCATATATAGTTGCTAAAGCTGCCAAACTCTTCCTGAATTTTTATAAATAACTGCGCATTGGTAACTGTGCTTCTAACTTTTAGCTTATTCCGAATAATTCCAGCATCTTGCAAAAGCTCCTGAATTTTTTCTTCAGAATAATTCGCAATCTTTTTATAGTTGAAATCATCAAAGGCTTTTCTGAAATTTTCTCTTTTCCGAAGAATAGTGATCCAACTTAAGCCTGCCTGAAAAGTTTCTAAAACCAAGAATTCAAAAATAGTTGCATCATCATAAACCGGAACACCCCATTCTTCGTCGTGATAGGCTTCATATAATGGATCGCCCATGCACCAACCACAACGTTTCTTGTCGCTCATACTACTTAAGGCTTAAAATTATAGGTAATTGTTCCCAATTGGGAAGAACGTCCCGGCATCGAGCTAAAATATGCCTGATTCGCGTATTCCTCAGCCTGATCTGTCAAACATTCATTATTAGTAGAAGAACTTCCTTTGTTGACACTTGTGGAAATAACCCGCCCATCTTGATTAACAGTGATATTAATCACCACTTTTCCAGATCTGTCGCAGGTGTAAATAGGATTTGGAATCTCTATAGCTGTACGACCTCTTAGGGAATATGAAATAGAACTATTATCTATTCCGCCTTTCTGAACAGATTTAATTTCTGAAGAATTATTCCCATCAGATTGTTTTTTTGGTTCTTTCTTCTTTGCTGAAGCGAGATTATAACTACCAACAGTGTTGGACGCATTCTCATCTGAAGATTCTAATTCGGCAGCGCTGTTTTTCTGAAAGATCTCGTTTAATTGATCGTTAAAATTAGCATCTCTTGCTTCTTGATTTTGGTTGAAGGCTTGATGGGTTTCAACATTCTCCCGAGCTTTCGTGGGCACCAATTCTTCTGGTTCCTTTTCTTCTTCTAAAGCTTCTTCAATTTTAAAACTATCGAGATCCACTAATAGCTCTCGTTCTTTTTGAATATTATTGGAGAGATTTAAATTAAATAAGCTCAAAAATAATACAGCAAAAAACAAAAGAGTGATGATCAAGGCTTTATGTCTGTCAAAAAAATCCATAGAGTTTAAACTTCGAAAACTTATAATTATTCTGGGATTAAGGTAGCAATTTTTCAAAAGATGCAATATCTAAAGAATCATCTACATTAAAAGTGCCAATCTTAGTTCTTCTTAAGGTGGAAAGATGTGCTCCGGAATTAAAGGCTTTTCCAAAATCATGCGCAAGGCTTCTAATATAGGTTCCTTTACTACAAGCTACTCTAAACTCGACTTTTGGCATTTCAACATTTGTGATCTCAAATGCTGAAATAGTTACTTTTCTGGATGGAATTTCCACATCTTCTCCATTTCTGGCATATTCATAAAGACGTTTTCCATTCTTTTTTAAGGCTGAAAATACTGGTGGAACTTGTGAGATCTCCCCAAGGAAGCCTTTTGTTGCCTCATTAATATCTTCTTCGGAAATATGATCGATCTCAAAAGTTTGATCAATCTCTGTTTCCAGATCATAGGATGGCGTTGTGCCTCCTAAAGTAAAGGTACCGGTGTATTCTTTTTCTTGGCCTTGAAATTCTTCTATTCGTTTGGTGAATTTCCCCGTGCAAATTATAAGTAGACCAGAAGCTAAAGGATCTAAAGTGCCTGCATGGCCAACTTTAATTTTTTTTATTTTGCAGCTTTGGCGAATAAGCCAACGCACCTTGTTTACTAATTGAAAAGAAGTCCAACCTAATGGTTTGTCAAACAACAGAATTTGTCCTTCTTTAAATTCTTCTGGAGTGAAGGGTTTAGTTTGCATATCCAAATCCTATAGCGATTATTCCAACGATCAAACAATAGATAGCAAAGTAAGAAAGCTTGCTGTTCTTTACTAATTTTATCATCCAGGTACATGCAACCAATCCTGCTAAGAAAGCAGCTATAAAGCCTATAATTAGAATTGAGGGTTCTGTAGAGCTTTCAGAGAGATCTCCACTAAGAACATCTTTTGCAATTTTTCCTAAGATCAATGGCACTACCATTAAAAAAGAAAATCTCGCTGCTTTTGCTTTGTCGTTTCCTAATAAGACCGAAGTAGAGATTGTTGCTCCAGACCTCGAAATACCTGGTAAAATTGCAATAGCTTGAGAAATTCCTATTACAAATGCATTTCTAAAGCTCACAGGTTTTTCTGTATTTTTAGCTTTATCTGCCAGCCATAATAATAGTGCAGTTATAATAAGCATAAAACCTACCAGAAGTATATTTCCTCCAAAGAGCACTTCCATTTCTTCTTCAAAAAGAAGTCCCACTACTGCTGCCGGGATCATGGAAAGGATTATTTTTAATGAAAACTGAGTTTGCTCGTTCCATTTAAATTGAAAAAGACCTTTGAAAATTTCTAAAATATCTTTTCTAAAAACCACAATGGTACTAAGAGCAGTAGCGGCATGTAATACCACTGTAAAAAGTAAAGATTCGCTAGGAATACTGTCGTCTCCAAGAATGGCTTTTCCAATTTCTAAGTGCCCACTTGAAGAAACAGGCAAAAATTCGGTAAGTCCTTGAATGATTCCAAGGATTACGGCGTCAAATTCGTTCAAAGTAAATTATTTTTTGTTGGGATTTAATAAGATGGCGTAAACTTCTATTCCAAAACCAATTAAAACTAATGCAGGTGCTAAGCGGATTCTCCGGAAGTTATAAATCTCTGGATTAAATACATTTGGATCTGTACTACCGCCGCCAGACATTAAGATAAAACCAAGGGCAATTACCGCTAAACCAATAAACATGAAGGTGTAATTCTTTTTCCCGAAAACAAAGTTGAGGTCCTGCTTATGAAATGGTTTTTTGATCTTGCTCATGTGTAATGTTTTAATTATCTAAACTTGGCCACGAATGCACTAATGTTTTATAAGTCGATTCGCTTATGCATTAATTTATCTGCTTCAAAATTAGCTAAAATCACCAACTTATTTCCAGAGATCTATTTAATAATACAGTTCGTCTGTTTTAAGATTCAAGAATCTAGAGGTTGCAAAAAAGGTACTTAACCATGAGATAAGCGATCCCATTAGAAAAATGCCAACAAACAATGCTATTAATATTTTTTTATCACTTAACAATTCCAGTTCAGGGAAGCTGTCATTCAAATAATAAAGTACTGCAGCCATACCCATTAAGGCTAAAACGGCTCCAATAATTCCCAATTTCACACTTTGTAAAATAAAAGGCCTGCGAATAAAACTTTTGGTAGCTCCAACCATTTGCATGGTCTTAATAATAAATCGCTTAGAATAAACAGCCAATCTGATAGAACTATTGATCAACAGAACAGCGATAAAAGTGAAGATTCCACTTATCACTAAAATCCAGAAACTTATTTTTTTAACGTTGTCATTTAAAAGCGAAATCAAAGGTTTATCGTAAACAACTTCATCTACATATCCCTTAGAGGTCAAGTCTTCAGCAATTTTGTCTATTTGATCTGAAGAGACATAATCTGCTTTCATATGGATATCTATGGAATTTTGTAAAGGGTTATAGCCCAAGAATTCCATGAAATTCTCACCTATTTCCTTGCTATGTTCTTCTGCAGCCTCTTCTTTAGAAACAAACACGCTAGATTTAGTGTATTCTGCCAATGCCAAGCTCTTCTTTAGCTGTTCGATCTCTACATCTTTGGCGGTGTCTTTAAGATATACTGTAAGTGCTATCTGTTCCTTGAAATGGTCGGCTACTTTCTTGGTATTAAGCACCAAAAGACCTAAAAGGCCCAATAAAAATAGCACTAACGAAATACTTATAACTACAGAAAAATAAGACGAGATCAATCGGCGTTTTTGATACCTTTCAAAAGATGTACTCATAGTGTAATTATAGATTTTGGTGTAAAAATAAGAAAGTTAACCATTCACTTTCTTTAAAACGTTCAAACTTTCTAAATTATTCTTATTAGATTAATTTAGTCGAAAATTACTACTATGAGAATATTGATATATGGTGCAGGTGGGGTAGGTGGATATTTTGGTGGAAGATTAGCGAAGGCAGGTAATTTGGTTAGTATTATAGCCCGAGGAAAACATCTGGAAGCAATCAAAAAGAATGGTTTAGAGGTAGAAAGTATCAATGGGAATTTTAAAATTATTCTAAGCAAAGTCACAGATGATTTAACTGAAGTAGAAGCGCCCGAATTAATAATCTTAGGACTGAAATCTTGGCAGATTCCTGAAGCAGCTAAAGAGTTGAAATCCATTATCAATCCAAACACGATGGTACTGCCTCTTCAAAACGGAGCAAGCAATGTGGAAAATTTGATGAAAGTGCTTCCTAAAGAAAATATTCTGGGCGGGCTCTGCCATATTGTAAGTTTTGTATCGGCTCCAGGAAGAATAAAACATGTAAGTTTCGAGCCAAAAATCACTTTTGGGGAGTTAGATAACTCTAATTCTGTAAGAGTTCAAAAATTAGAAAAAGTATTTTCAGATGCCAAGATTACTAATATAGTTTCAGAAGATATAGATCTTGAAATTTGGAAGAAGTTCTTGTTCATAACAACGATAAGCGCTTTGGGCGGACTTACAAGAGTTAGTCTTGGAGAAATGAGAGAGAGTTCTTATTTGATGGATCTTATGAGAAAGACTGCCGGTGAGATTAAAAATGTAGCCAACGCTAAAGGAATTGCCTTAAATGAAGATCATATTAAAGTGGTATTTGAAGTTATAAATAAGTTAGATCCAAAAACCACTGCTTCAACACAGCGTGATATCATGGAAGGGAAACCATCAGAATTGGAGAATTTTAATGGTTATATAGTTAAAGAAGGGAACCGATTAAATATCCCGACTCCAGTGAATCAATTTATCTATGAATGTTTGCTGCCAATGGAAAATCAAGCAAGAATGCAGGCAGAATCAAAATAAAATAGAACAGGTAAAGAAGTATAAAATTGTAAATTTGCGCACATTACAGTGAAGTATTACTGCGTAATCAGAAAAAATATAGAATGAGTTACCATTTCAATGAGATTGAGGCCAAGTGGCAAAAATATTGGGCAGAGAACCAAACTTTTAAAGCAAAGAACAAAAGCGATCTGCCAAAATTCTATGTGCTGGATATGTTTCCTTATCCTTCTGGAGCAGGCTTGCACGTTGGGCATCCTCTAGGTTATATCGCAAGTGATATCTATGCAAGATTCAAGCGCCATAAAGGCTTTAATGTATTGCATCCTCAGGGTTACGATAGTTTTGGATTACCGGCAGAGCAATATGCCATTCAAACTGGTCAGCACCCTGCTATCACTACAGAAGATAATATCAAAAGATACCGCCAGCAGCTAGATCAAATTGGGTTTTCATTCGATTGGAGCAGAGAAGTGCGCACCAGCGAACCAGATTATTACCGTTGGACGCAATGGATCTTTATTCAACTTTTTGAATCTTGGTACGATAAAAATGAAGATAAAGCTCGCAACATTTCAGACTTAAAAACTCTTTTTTCTTCGGAAGGGAATGCAACTGTAAATGCAGTTTGTGATGAGGATGTGGAAACTTTTACCGCAAATGAATGGAATGGCTATTCTTCTGAAGAAAAACAACAGATCCTTTTAAAATACAGACTTACTTATTTAGCTAAAACTGAAGTGAACTGGTGTCCGGAACTAGGAACTGTTCTGGCGAATGATGAAATTGTGAATGGGGTTTCTGAACGTGGAGGATTTCCTGTAGTTCGAAAAAAGATGACACAATGGAGCATGCGTATTTCAGCATATGCTCAACGATTATTGGATGATTCTGAAACTTTAGATTGGCCACAACCGCTTAAAGATTCTCAAACCAACTGGATTGGAAGATCTAAGGGGGCATTGGTTAAGTTCCAGATCTTAGACTCATCCCATCCCCAGCCCTTCCCAAAGGGAAGGGAGCCAAAGCCCGGATATCTCACCGGGGGAAATAACTCTCATTTGTTGCTTGAAAAAGCAAAGAAAATGAGAGATAATCCAACAGATGCTGAAAAATTTCTTTGGCAGGAATTAAAAACTAAGAAGGTAGGTTTTAAATTTAGACAGCAACATTTAATTGGAGACTTCATTGTAGACTTTGTATGTTTAACAAAGAAACTTGTTATAGAAGTTGATGGCAAAATTCATCTTCCTAAAGGAGAGCAAGATCAAGAAAGAAGTAAAATTTTAAATGATCTTGGATTTAAAGTTATTCGTTTTTCAAATGAAGAAGTAATAGGAAATATTGATTCAGTTTTAAAAGAAATTGAAAAAGAATTGATTAATTACCAAGTTCCCCCTCCGGGGGTTAGGGGGATTGATGTTTTCACAACCAGACCCGATACTATTTTTGGAGTTAGCTTCATGACGCTTGCACCCGAACATGAATTGGTTCAGGAAATAACAACATCAGAACAAAAAGAGGCGGTTAATGCCTATATAGAAAAATCGGCTAAACGAAGCGAACGTGAGCGAATGGCAGATGTAAAGACCATAAGCGGGGTGTTTACTGGAGCTTATGCACTTCACCCATTGAGCGGGGAGAAAATCCCTGTTTGGATTGGAGATTACGTGTTGGCAGGTTATGGAACCGGGGCAGTAATGTCGGTTCCTTGTGGAGATCAGCGTGATTATGATTTCGCGAAGCATTTCGGATTGCCAATCCCAAACATCTTTGAGGGAATAGATATTTCTGAGGAGGCTTACGCAGAAAAAAATGGAACCATCATTGCAAACAGTGATTTCCTTAGCGGATTAAGTTATAAGGAGGCAACTCAAAAAGCAATTGAAGCCTTGGAAGCAGTGAATGCAGGAAAAGGAAAGATCAATTACAGATTGAGAGATGCAGTATTTTCCAGACAACGCTATTGGGGTGAGCCATTTCCTGTGTATTATGTAAATGGAATGCCGCAAATGATCGAAGATGAACATTTGCCTTTAAAATTACCAGAAGTAGAAAAATATCTGCCAACCGAAGAAGGGGAGCCTCCATTAGGTCGCGCCAAAGATTGGTATTGGAATACAAAGCTAAATAAGGTGGTTTCCCCTCCTTTGGAGGGGTCCGGGGAGGATGTTTATCCTTTAGAATTGAACACGATGCCAGGTTGGGCGGGGAGTTCATGGTATTTCTTTAGATATATGGATGCCAACAATGAAGAAAGATTTACTTCTGAAGAAGCTCAAAACTATTGGGAGAATGTAGATCTATATATAGGTGGTAGCGAGCATGCTACGGGACACTTATTATATTCCAGATTTTGGACGAAATTTTTATATGACCGCGGAATGGTTTCAGTAAAAGAGCCATTTAAGAAGTTGATCAATCAAGGTATGATCCTTGGAATGAGCGCCATGGTGTATAGAATGGAAGGAGAGAACACCTTCGTTTCCAAAGGACTGATAGAGGGTAAATCGGTACAACCTATCCATGCAGATGTGGCTATGATCAACTCTTCAGATGAATTGGATATAGAAGCTTTCAAAAACTGGCGACCAGAGTTTGCAGATGCTGAATTTATCTTAGAGAACGGAAAATATATTGTTGGTAGAGAGGTAGAAAAAATGTCTAAGTCCAAATACAATGTAGTGAGTCCAGATGAGATCTGTTCTCAATATGGTGCAGATACTTTGCGTATGTATGAGATGTTCTTGGGGCCATTAGAGCAAGCAAAACCTTGGAACACAGCTGGAATCACTGGAGTTCATAGTTTCTTAAAGAAAATGTGGAAGCTGTATCATTCCTCCCCCAACCCCTCAAAAGGAGAGGAGTTTTCGTTTTATATTTCAGAAGAAAAAGCTTCAGCCGATTCTATGAAAACTCTTCATAAAACCATCAAAAAGGTCACAGAAGATATAGAAGAATTCAGCTTTAATACTTCGGTATCTACTTTTATGATCTGTGTGAATGAATTAACGGTTCAGAAATGTAATCAGCGTGAGGTGTTAGAACCTTTAGCCATATTAATTGCACCTTATGCGCCACATATTGCAGAAGAGCTTTGGAGTAAATTAGGTCATGATTCTTCTATTACAACTGCAGAATACCCTGTTTATGAGGAAAGCTATTTAGTAGAAAGCACCAAGGATTATCCTATTTCCTTTAATGGAAAAATGAGGTTCACTATGGAGTTGCCTTTAGACATGGGGAAAGATGAAATTGAGAAAACGGTGATGGCAGATGAGCGTACCCAGAAGCAATTGGACGGAAGAGCTCCTAAAAAGGTGATCGTTGTTCCAGGAAAGATCGTGAACATTGTGGGCTAAATTTAAGAGTAAAAAACCAAGAACCTCGGCGCAATCCTATGAGGTACGTCCCAAGGTTTCGGGAGAAAAACACTTTTAAAGATTCGAGGCATCCCGAGCCGAAGGGACGGGGAATTAAACCCGCATGAGGATTAAATGGCATTTAATTATATTTGATATATGGAGTATCTTTTAATTGGATTGGGAGCAGGAGCTATTTTAGCATATTTTATTTTTGCCAGGCTCAATAAAAATAAAAATAGATCGCGGGCAGATGAGCAATCTGTGATCTTGATGGATAAAATTAAGAGCGTCTGTAAGTTTATCTCTGTTGAAGGAGATTTTTCTGAGATCTATCACTATGAAAACCTTAAAGAGAAGTATGTAAGCTTGCTTTTGGGAAAGAAAAAAGCGATCATTCTTATCACCGCAAAAGCACATGTAGGTTTCGATTTAAGTAAAGTGCGGATGGAGAGCGATATTGAAAATAAGAAAATCATACTTACCAATTTCCCGAAACCAGAACTACTCACTGTAGAAACCGATTTTAAATATTACGATAAGCGCGAAGGTTGGGCGAATCCTTTTACTACTTCAGATCTTACCGATATTAGCAGAGATTCAAAAAAACACATTGTAGATAAGATCCCGCAAAGCGGATTGCTGGAAAAGGCAGCAAAGGAAGCTTTGGGGACTATTCTCTTGATGGAAAAGATAGTGGAGACCATAGGTTGGAAATTAGATTATACCGCTTTGGAAATAGCTTCAGAAGAGCCAGCGAAGATTTCAAAATAATTTTGTCACACTGAGATCGAAGTGTGCTTTGTAATTAGTAAGAGTCTTCGACATGCTACCATTGACTTGTTGCATAATTTGCTGATTTATAGATAATTAATACATCTAATTCTTTGCGTATTTTTAATACGCTTTTTGTTATCATTAAGGTGATTTCAAGAATTTGGAAAACGCTCCCTCTAGTCGGTAATGATTTGTTTTATATTTGAGATTGTTCATTTTTTTGCGTGTCCAAAAAAACGAACCAAAAAAAGGACACTTTTTTGTAGGTGTTTCTAATTATGCTACCGCATAATTAGAACCGTACTTCCCCAGCTAAATTTTCTCCAAGGCTTCGAAAATTTTACGCCGTGGAAGCACTACACTTGCAAAAAAGAAGTTTTTAATAAGATAAATCAGCTAGAAACAATCATACGTCAAAAACTTACGCTAGATAATTTTTTATCACAGGTCTCAGACTGACAATCAAATTCAATTGTATGTCATTCCGACGAAGGAGGAATCTCCTTGATGGTATTTTGTCTTTCTAATAGAGATCCCTCCTCCCGTCGGGATGACAATTGAAAATATAATTCATTTCATGCGGAGTCGAGAGATCTCTTGGAGATTGAATACCAATCATCCTTCAAACTTCGACAAGTTGAACTGAAAAATTATAATTGAAGAGCTTATGGACATCGAAACTTATAGAGATTATTGTCTTTCTAAAAAAGGAGTGACCGAGGGTTTGCCTTTTGGGCCGGATAGTCTTGTTCTTAAGTTAATGGGTAAGATCTTTACTATTGCCTCCTTAGATGAGGTTCCTTTAAGAGTTAATCTAAAATGCGACCCGGAAAGGGCTATTAGTCTTCGGGAAGAACATCCAGAAACTATTCTGCCAGGATATCACATGAATAAAAAGCACTGGAATACTATGGTCTTAGATGGCAGTCTTCAAAAAACACTTATCTTCGAGCTTGTAGATCACTCCTATAATTTGATACGTGCAGGTTTAACCAAGAAACTGAAAGAGGAGCTGGATTTACTATAATTATAGCTATTAAATTTCATGACAGCATTCGATTTTTATACCCAAGAAAAAGCAACCCAAAATAAGCGTTTAAAAGAGGCCAACAAGCAACTCAACTTGTCTAGTATGCTGCGCCTAATCCTTTTTATAGGAACTGCTTTTGGCATCTATTACTTTTATCCAGATTGGAAGATTGCTGCTTTAATTGGAGTAGTTGGATTCGGCATATTCTTATTCTTGGTTTCTCGCCATTCAGACTTGAAGTACAAGCGCAATAAAATTGATGAACTTGTAAAGCTGAATGAAACTGAGCTGGAAGTTTTGAATAGAAATTTTTCTCATTTAGCAACCGGAAAGGAATTCGAAGATCACGATCATCCTTTTAGTCAGGATATAGATCTGTTTGGAAATGGATCTTTTTTCCAGTATTTGAATAGAACTTCTTTAAAAGATGGGAAACGAAAGTTAGCCAAAATCTTAACAGAGAACACTATTCTACAAATTCCTGAAAAGCAGGAAGCTATCAAGGAATTGGCAGAAAAGGCAACATGGAGACAGGAATTCTCTGCTGTAGCAAAGTTGGTAAAAACAGAAAACAGTTCTAGCAATGTGCTAAAATGGTTAACCAATTATAAAACTTTTGTTCCGAAATTCATGTTTTGGCTTAGCTGGGTCTTCACGGCAATTTCTATATTATTAATAGCTGCATATTACATGCAAAGCATCAATGGATGGTTTGTTTTTGGATGGTTTTTAGTGGGCTGGGGGATTACCGCGATATATGTAAAGAAAATAAATGTTCTTGCGGGTAATGTTGGGAAAGTGCAGGATACCTTCCATCAATACTATCAGTTATTGGGAATGATCGAGACTGTGAGCTTTCAATCTGATATCTTAAAGGAGCAGCAATCCAATGTGACATCTGAAGAAAAAAAGGCGTCAAAAATATTGAAATCTTTTTCTAAAGCTATCGATGCTTTGGATCAGCGGAATAACGGTATATTCATAGCTATAGGGAATGGGTTTCTTTTATGGGATCTAAGACAATCATTACGTCTTGAGAAATGGATTTCGGCACATTATGAAAATGTGAAGAACTGGTTCGAGGTGATCGAATTTATAGATGCGTATAACAGCCTTGGGAATTTTGCATTTAATCATGCCCACTATAGCTTCCCAGAGATCCATAAAGATAAGTCGATTATCAAGGCACAAAAACTGGGGCATCCTTTGCTAAATCCTGAAAAGAGAGTAGATAACGATATTTATATAGAGAATGAACATTTCATGATCATTACCGGAGCTAATATGGCAGGGAAAAGCACGTTTTTGAGAACTGTATCCCTGCACATTGTGATGGCTAATATTGGTCTTCCTGTTTGTGCCGATAAAAGTGAGTATACGCCAATCAAACTTATTACGAGTATGAGAACTACAGACTCGCTTAGTGATGATGAGTCTTATTTCTTTTCTGAACTGAAGCGTTTGCAGTATATCGTAAATGAAATTCAGGAAGATAAATACTTTATAATATTAGATGAAATTTTGAAGGGAACAAACAGTACCGATAAAGCGATAGGCTCTAAAAAGTTCATTCAGAAATTGGTAAAATCCAAGTCGACAGGAATTATTGCTACACATGATCTAAGCTTGTGCGAAGTTTCAGATGAATTGAAACAGGTGGAGAATCATTATTTTGATGCAGAGATCGTAAACGATGAGTTGTTTTTCGACTATAAATTTAAAGAAGGAATCTGCCAGAATATGAATGCTTCTTTCTTATTGAAAAAAATGAACATCGTAGACTAGCGCCTCATTGAGGCTTTTATAATGTATTGAAAATGATGTTTTGGGTTGTCATATCGAGCGGAGTCGAGATATCGAAGCATCTCGACTCCGCTCGATGTGACGGTTTGTTTTATAACTGAAATAGCTGTCTTCGACAAGCTCAGACTGACAGTGTTATTTATAAGTTTTATAATCGAAATGTCATGCTGAGTCTATCGAAGCATCTCGACTCCGCTCGATGTGACATATAAAATCCAAAACACGTCATTCTGAACTTGTTTCAGAAACTAAATTTTCCGTTTCTTTAAAGAACTACAATTCCTTAAATGAAGAACTTTTTTCAACTGCATAAAATGTCGCTGTTACTTATAGTATCTAGCGCAGCATTTTATGTTGCCTTTGCATACGACTTGGAACGCTCTGATCTTATAAAACTCATCGGACTTTATTCAGGAGTATTCTATTTGAGTTGGAAGCTTTATAAAATTGAAAAAGTCAACTTTTGGTTTTTAGCAGGAGTGGCATTGCTATTTAGGCTTTTATTTATTGGTGCAATTCCCAATCTGTCTCAAGATTTCTACAGATTTATATGGGATGGCAGAATGATTGCCGCTGGATTTAACCCTTATTTATATTTGCCAGAGAATTTAATCGAGTTGGGAACTGCCCCCATTGCTCAAGCCAAAGAATTGTTTGACGGGATGGGAGCGCTTAGTGCCAGCCATTTTACCAATTATCCTCCGTTAAATCAGTTGTTGTTTGCCATTGCAGGAATCCTTTCTGGAAAGAGTATTATTGGTGCCGTAGTCATTTTGAGGATGATCATCATCTTAGCCGATATTGGAGTATTATACTTCGGAAGAAAATTACTAATAAATCTTAAGTTACCTGAATCCAGAATATTTCTTTATCTGTTGAATCCATTTATTATTATTGAAGTCACCGGAAATCTTCATTTTGAAGGCGTGATGGTTTTTTTCTTAGTTTGGAGTTTGTACTTACTTCAGCAAAAAAAATGGATCGGTAGTGCGATCATCTTTGCGTGTTCTGTGCTACTAAAGTTAGTTCCACTAATGTTCTTGCCAGTTTTCTTCGGGTATTTTATCTATAAAAGAGAGAATATTAATGATGCAGAAAATGAGTCGAAATTAGGCTTCGCTAAATTATTAGGATTCTATTTAATTATTGGTATTACAGTTGTAATGGGTTTTTTACCCATTTTATCTTCAGTATTTATCGAAAATTTTATGACAAGCATTAGCCTTTGGTTTCAGAAATTTGAGTTCAACGCTAGTTTCTATTATATAGTGCGTTGGGTTGGGTTTCAGTCAAGGGGTTATAATATTATAGAAACAGCAGGAAAAGCCCTCCCATTGGTCACCATTGGGATATTGGCAGGCTTATCGTTCTTCAGAAAGAATAATTCATTTGAAAAACTTGTTACAGCCATGCTTTTTGGTTTCACCGCATACTTGTTTCTTTCCACAACTGTTCATCCATGGTATTTGGCAATACCCTTAATGCTATCCTTATTTACTACTTATAAATATCTAATGGTTTGGAGTTTTGTGGTGATATTAAGTTATGCTGCGTATACATCCGATGGATTTCAAGAAAATTTATGGTTGGTGGCTTTAGAATATATAATTGTAATTGGTGTTTTTATTAAAGAACTCTTCGGAAGAAAGACTCTTTTGCAGCTCTAATCATTTTTTAGAAAAAGATTTCTGATATAAACGATTGCTCCAAAAAAATGAGCAGCAAGTAAAACGGGATCGCTTCTAAAAATAGCATAGGTGAAAAGAATAGCAGAGCCAGTAATACTTATAATCCAAAAGACTTTCGGGAGTGAAGATTCTTCGTGCCTTTCAGAATATATCCACTGGTAGATAAATCTTGAAGTATAAACTACCTGTCCAATAATTCCGACAATTATTAACCAAAGCGGAATATTTTCATTTTCTACTAGCGATTTCCAGGTTAGTTCACTAAAAAATAGTAGATATGCAGCAATCAAGAAAGGTGTAAGTAGCACTGTGATCTTGAAAAGCAGGTTGGTTTTTTTCCATTCCTGCTGTAACTTGAGATTTCTGAAATAAATGGTATAGATAAAAGCCTGACCTAGCATGATGGGAAGATCACCTCTAAGATATCCGTAAATAAATAGCAAGAGCGCCGCAAGTAAACTTAATTTCCAATACAGAGTTGGGGTTATTACTTTTTCAGCCTTTTCAGATAAGAACCATTGAGAAATAAGTCTGATCGAGAAGAGTAATTGTGCTAGAAATCCTATGCTGTATATTATCCAATCATTCATAATTTAAAAACAACTTTAAAAATAAAAAGCTGCCTTTCAGAAGAGATTGGCAGCTTTTAAAATATTTTTTATCTAGATCTACATATCTAATAAGTATGCAAAAATAAGTGGCGCAACAATAGTAGCATCACTCTCTATGATAAATTTAGGAGTATTGATATCTAATTTTCCCCATGTGATCTTCTCATTTGGAACCGCTCCGGAATAAGATCCGTAGCTGGTTGTAGAATCAGAGATCTGGCAGAAATAGTTCCAAAAAGGAGTATCTGTACGTTCCATATCTTGGTATAACATTGGCACCACGCATATTGGGAAATCTCCCGCAATACCTCCACCAATCTGGAAGAAGCCAATTCCTTCTTTAGAATTTTCTGTATACCAATCTGCTAGGAAAGTCATATACTCAATCCCAGATTTCATAGTGCTTGCCTTTAATTCACCTTTTAATACATAAGATGCAAAAATGTTCCCCATGGTACTATCTTCCCATCCCGGAACGACCATTGGAAGATTTGCTTTTGCCGCAGCGTACATCCAAGAATCCTTAATATCTATTTCATAGTACTCTTCTAAAACTCCGGAAAGTAAAAGTTTGTACATGTATTCATGCGGGAAATAACGTTCTCCGGCAGCTTCAGCATCTTTCCAGATTTTCACGATATGCTCCTGAATTCTTCTAAATGCTTCCTCTTCTGGAATACAAGTATCTGTAACTCTGTTCAATCCTTTTTCTAAAAGATCCCATTCATCCTGAGGGGTAAGATCTCTATAGTTTGGCACTCTTTTGTAGTGAGAATGCGCAACTAGATTCATTACATCTTCCTCTAAATTGGCACCAGTACAAGAAATTATTTGCAATTTGTCCTGACGGATCATCTCTGCAAATATTTTTCCTATTTCTGCAGTACTCATGGCACCTGCAAGAGAAACCAACATTTTAGAACCTTGTGCTAATTGCTTTTCATAAGCTTCAGCAGCGTCTACAAGAGCAGCGGCATTAAAATGTAAATAGTATTTTTTAATAAATTCTGAAATCGCTCCTTTACTCATCTTCGTCTTCGTCTGGGTTATGATTCAAATATTTGAACTTATAGCTCAACATTTTATAATATAATTTGGCTGCAAGGAAATCGGAAGATTTATCCACATCATTTGGACAAAGCTCTACAATATCAAATCCTACTACATTTTTCTTTTTGAATATCATTTTCAGGAATTCCAAAGTTTCATACCATAGTAATCCTCCCGGTTCTGGTGTTCCTGTAGATGGCATAATAGAAGGATCAAAAGCATCCAGATCTATCGTGATAAACACATTAGGTGTCATTTGACCAATAGCATCTTCCGTCCAATTTTCGTAAAGGTCATCCCCAAAGTATACCTGATTTTCGTCCATATACTCTAATTCTGAGACATCCATAGATCGAATTCCTACCTGAACTAGGTTGGTGGTTTTTCTAGCTTCATGAAGCGCACAAGCATGGTTAAATTTAGAACCTTCATATTCTGGTCTCAAATCTGCATGAGCATCTAATTGAACAACGGTAAGATCTGGAAATGCTTCATTAAAAGCACGAATGGTTCCAATACTTACAGAATGTTCACCTCCAAAAATGGTTACAAATTTTTCCTGATTTATGTAATTTTTGGTAGTTTTCTGAACTGCTTCAACCATTTTCTCTGGTGAAGAATTTTCAGTTACTGGCGGAGCCAGGTAAATACCTTTTCTGTAAACTTCTGAACGCGTTTCAATGTCGAAAAGTTCCATGTTCTCTGAAGCTTCTAAAAAAGCATCTGGTCCTTTATCTGCGCCTTTTTGCCAGGAGCTTGTTCCATCATAAGGAACAGGGATTAATACCACTTGTGCATCGTCTAAACGTGCATATTTTTCTGGTATCCCGGCGTAATTCTTTTTGCTCATTGCTTGATTTTAAAAGTTTTAAGTTGACTCCCTCATTAAGGGTTTAAATTGTAATGGTTAAAGTTATAAATTTTTTTAAATCTATTTGTTTCTATCGTATCCCAAGATATGTAATAGATCTTCGGCATTCTGTTGCTCACTAAATACTTTAGTTGTCAATGTGCCATCTTTTTCCTTGTCTATTAGGATGTGTTTTGGTTGTGGAATCAAGCAGTGTTGTAATCCGCCAAAACCACCAATGCTTTCTTGATAGGCTCCTGTATTAAAGAAACCTATAAAAAGCGGCTTTTCCTTTTTATACTTCGGAAGATAAATTGCGTTAGTATTTTGTTCAGAGTTATAATAATCGTCGCTATCACAAGTAAGTCCACCTAATAAAATACGCTCATATTCATCATTCCATCTATTTATAGGCAACATCACAAATTTCTTGCTAATAGCCCAGGTATCTGGAAGTGTGGTGATGAAAGATGAGTTTATCATGTTCCACTTCTCACGATCATTTTGTTGTTTTTGGTAAAGGATCTCATAAATAGCTCCTCCGCTCTCTCCAACTGTGAACGATCCAAATTCAGTAAAGATATTTGGCACTTCTACTTCATATTCTTCACAAGTAAGTTTGATCTGGTTGACGATCTCTGACACCATATATTGGTAATCATATTCAAAAGCTAGAGAATTCTTTATTGGAAATCCGCCACCAATATTGAGACTGTCTAAACTTGGACAAACCTTTTTAAGGTCGATATATACCTTTAAACACTTATTAAGCTCATTCCAATAATAGGCAGTATCGCGAATTCCGGTATTTATAAAAAAGTGAAGCATTTTAAGCTCTACCTGTGGGTTGTCTTTTACCTTTTTATTGAAAAAAGGAACAATATTTTTGTATCCAATTCCTAATCTGGAAGTATAGAATTCGAATTTTGGCTCTTCTTCAGAAGCTATTCTAATTCCAATTTTATAAGGATCGTCGATCTGTTCAGAAAGAAGATCGATCTCTTCATAATTATCTATTATAGGAATACAATTCTTATGACCCTCATTTAAAAGATCTGCAATATTGCTTATGTATTGGTCTCTTTTAAAACCATTGCATATAACATATGCGTCTTTATGGAGTTTCCCCGATTTTTTTAATTTCTGAACGATGTTAATATCAAACGCAGATGAAGTTTCAATATGAATATCATTATTTAAAGCTTCGTTTAAAACGTGTTCGAAATGAGAGCTTTTGGTACAGTAACAGTAATTATACTTTCCTTTATAATCGTGTTCCTTAATTGCATTCTTAAACCATTCTTTTGCTCGATTTATATTCTCAGATATCTTTGGGAGATAGGTGAATTTAAGAGGTGCACCATATTGCTCTACCAATTTCATAAGATCTATACCATGAAATTGCAGCTCGTTATCTTCTAGTTTAAATTCTTCCTGAGGAAAATAAAAAGTTTGCTCTATTAAATCGCGATATTTTGTGTTCAATGCTTTGTTTTAATTGTTGGTTAAAAATTAGGGATTAAATTATACTGTCAAAAGGATTGACTCGTAAATTATTGTTAAGATAAATTGAAGGGAAGTCGCTAATTGTAAGCGCGCTAAGATTTGTCGAACCTAGGGCTGAATTAAAAACTTGAAGCTCAATGGCTTCACTTGAAAATAACATCAACGTTATCAATTGAGTTTATTTAATTCTAAATCTGAAAATTTCTACTTTACTTGTTGCTAAAAATGAATATTTAAAAAGCAATTCACTTATTAGTCAAGCAAATGTATAAAAAATGTTAGTTGAAATTACATTTTTTGACCTAAGGCTTAAAGCATTTTTATATTTATGATCTCTTGCTTGGTAAGAGTTCTGTAATTCCCTCTTGGAAGATCCTTTTTCGTTAGTCCGCCAAAGGTTACTCTGTCTAGTTTTTCCACCTCAAAACCTAAGCTTTTAAATAGACGTTGTATCACGTGTGGCTTTATACTATTGGTCTCTATTCCCAATTCATTTTTAGGTCTATTGTCTATATAACTTACCTCTTGAACTTTTACTTTTCCATCTTCTAGGGTAACTCCGTCTTCTATTCTTTTTAATTCTTCAAAAGAAATAGGCTTATTAAGTTCTAAATGATAGATCTGTCTAATTCCGTTCTTTGGTTTTCCTAGTTGTTTTTCCAAAGTCCCGTCATTGGTAAATAAAAGAAGTCCAGTAGCTTGACGGTCCAGTTTTCCAACAGGCGCTACTTTGGATTTTGTTGCATTAGCTATTAGATCCATTACCGTTCTGGAACCTTTTTCTAAACTTCCAGTGGTAAAGAAACCTTTAGGCTTGTTCAATAGAATATATTCTGGTTTCTCTGGAATAACACGTCTACCATCAAATTTCACTTCTTCGGTAGGTTTTACACGGTATCCCATTTCGGTAACTATCTTGTCGTTCACAGTTACATTTCCTGCGCCAATATAGATATCTGCATCTCTACGAGAACAAGCGCCAGAATTTGCGATATACTTATTTAGTCTTATTCCTTCAGGCTTAGGACCAGTTTTCGCGGCTGGTTTAACGGCACCTTTAGGAGCGCTTTTTGGAGCAGAATCTTTCTTAATAGGAGCATTTCCTCTAGCCATAGATTTTTTCTTTGGCCCACCACCTTGTCTTCCACTAAACTTTTTCCCTGAAGAATTATCATTCCTGCTCATAACGCTAATTTTTTGCAAAGATACTAGATATATCTTTCTCTTTATATTTTAACACTTAAAGATTTTTATTCTTAAAAAACTCTACTAAAAACTTCTTTGTAATCTATAAGTAGGATACTAAAAACCCCCGCAACTATAATTAGCTTAAGTATATTATGCAGTATTAAATATTGCCACTTAGCATTACTGAAATAAAGAAAAAGTAAAAAGAAAATAAGTAGGAGCAAAGAGGTGTAAAAATAGTAATCCATTAGACCTGTGTCGAACCTTGTTGTTAAAAGCAAGATGGGAATAACAGCGAGAACAGTGAGCACAGATAGAAAAAATTTACTCCAATTTTCACCATAGACCACTGGTATCGTTTTATAATTCTGAATAAGATCTCCTTTTAAATTCTCCAAATCCTTTACCAGTTCCCGCATCGCGATCATAATGAATAGAAAAGTGGCGTGGATAAAAATAACGGTTTCAAAATTTTTATAATAGATGAATACTACAAAAAATGGGGTTATGGCTAAGATACTTGCCATAATATTACCAAGAAAAAGGATTTTTTTGATCCTGTGTGAGTATAACCAGATAGTGAAAATATAGATAGAAAAGAAAACCACTGCTCTAAAAGACACATAACTGGCAAAGAAGATCGCAGCAAAATTCAGAATAAAATATACCGAAAGTTTGGTACGCTGACTAATAAGCCTGTCCAGCATTGTTTTTTTAGGCCTGTTTATAAGGTCTTTCTCGCTATCATAAAAATTATTGATAATATATCCCGAAGCTATAACGGTGGCAGAAGAAAGTATAAGGAAAAAGAGATTTGGATCGAAAAACACATCTCTCAACTCTAAGCCAGGCGCAAGAATGAATGCTGCAGTAAGATATTGTGCAATTATAAGAATGAGAATATTATAACCTCGCACTACCGAAAACAAACTCAACATCTTAAGCATTAAAAGTTTGTTCTTAGCTGGCGCCATGTAATTCGGTAGGTTTTAGAAGTTGTAAACCACTTCTAAATTATAATCTTTTAAAGATTTTTTAGCCTTTTCTATATCCTCGGTGAAACCTAAAATGTATCCACCACCACCAGAACCACAAAGTTTCAAGTAATAATCATTAGAGTCTATTCCTTGTTTCCACAACTTATGGAATTGAGTAGGGATCATTGGTTTAAAGTTGTCCAAGACAACATGAGAAAGTTTTTTAATATTTCCGAACAAAGATTTGATATCTCCTTGTAAAAAATCATCTACACAAGCATCTGTATGTTTGATAAACTGATCTTTAACCATTATTCTAAAAGGTTCCTGTTTCATGTTTTCCATAAAAATCTGCACCATCGGCGCAGTCTCACCCATAGAACCACTGTCTAATAAAAAGACAGCACCTTTTCCGTTTTCAGTTTGAGATGGAATTCCGGCAGGCTCAATATTATCTTTAGAATTAATTAAAATAGGAATGCTTAAATAACTATTTAAAGGATCTAGACCAGAAGATTTACCATGGAAGAAAGATTCCATTTCCCCGAAGATCTTTTTCAGTTTTAATAACTTTTCTCTTGTTAGATTTTCTAAGACCGTGATCTTACCTGTAGCATATTCATCATAAATTGCTGCAACCAAGGCACCACTGCTCCCAACTCCATATCCCTGAGGGATAGTAGAATCAAAATACATCCCATTTGAGATATCTTTATTTAATTCATCTAAATTAAAATGTACTAAAGAAGGATTAGAAATTTCTAATTCGCCTAAATGTTTAGCAAAAGCTTGAAGGCTTTTATTAGATTCTATAGCTTCTTCAGAAGGGTTTTCATCCACCTTTAAAGCACCATTATAAAAATTGTATGGTATAGATAAACCTTTGGAATCCTTGATGATCCCGTATTCTCCGAAAAGCAAGATCTTAGAATAAAATAATGGTCCTTTCATAAGCTTGTAATATTCTGAATTGAATAGAATTCTAAACGATAGATTTCGAGGCAAATATAATCAATTAAAACTACAATTTTTTTGAACCTAAACCTATACTGTCAGATATAAATTGATTTTTTTCACAATACCCAAGTAATTTATCCTCAATGAATTGAAAAACTTCAGTCTTATTTTTTTCTGGATACAATACATGAACATTTGCGCCCGCATCTAATGTAAAACAAACAGGTAGTCCGGTTGCTTCTCTAAAAGCCCATATTTTATTAATGATTTCCAATGTGTTAGGCTTCATTAAGATGAAATAAGGCTTGCTGCTCATCATCATTGCGTGCAATGTTAAAGCCTCACTCTCTACTATTTCAATAAAATCATTTAAGTTTCCTGATTTAAATATGTCCTTTAGAGTAGCTAAATTTTTATGTGCTTGCTTAAAACGCTCTTCCGAAAAAGGATGGTCGTGCATTAAGTTGTGTCCCACACTGCTGCTCACTTTTTTCTCCCCTTTATCTACCAATAAAATAGTATCCTGATAATTTTCAAAAACTTCATGAACCTTGTTTGGGTAATCTACACCATAGAGATTTGAACTTCCATTAATGTTAGCGTGCTCACCCCAAACAACTATTTTCCCCTGCACGCTTCTGCATGCACTTCCTGAACCTAAGCGCGCAAGAAAAGAAGCTTTTTTATAAAAATAATCTTCAGAAATATTCGGAAAAAGTTGCTTCTCTAAACTCATAACACATAAAGCCAGCGCACTCATTCCACTAGCAGAAGAGGCAATCCCGCTACTGTGAGGAAAGGAATTTTCAGAATTTATAATAAGTTTATAGTCCAATAGATAAGGACAATATTCTTCTATTCTTTCAAAAAAAGTATAAATTTTAGGCTTAAAATCTTCTTTCTTTTGACCCTCAAAATAAAATTCGAAATCAAAAAGGTCTCCCTTCTGTTCAGAATCTTTTTTACGAGTAAACTCTAAACTGGTTATTGTTTTACAATTATTCAACGTAAAACTGATAGAAGGATTTGCAGGAATTTGATTCTCTTTTTTACCCCAATATTTTACCAAAGCAATGTTGCTAGGCGATTGCCAAGTAACTTTACCGGTAACAATTGTCTCTAGATTAGATTGTGGTATAAAATCTTTTGCTTTCATCCTCCTTAAATTTTAGACAAATATACTTTTTTAGTTAAGAGATGATAACCTAGGATTTTATATCCCTTTTTTATCATAAAAGTATTTCGTCACCCTGAGACCCGTAATAAAAAAAATTATCTAGCTTAGGTTTTTGACGTATAATTGTTTCTAGCTGATTTATCTTCTTAAGAACTTCTTTTTTGCAAGTGTAGTAGTTCCACGGCGTAAAATTTTCGAAGCCTTGGAGAAAATTTAGCCGTTGAAGTACGGTTCTAATTATGCGGTAGCATAATTGGAAACACCTACAAAAAAGTGTCCTTTTTTTGGTTCGTTTAGATTGCTTCCGACGAGTGAAGCGAGAGGAAAGCATAACAAAAAAATGAACAATCTTAGAAATTAAACAGATCTTTACCGACCAGAGGGAGAGTATTCCAGATTCTTGAATTACGTCAATGGTAATTTATTTCAGGGTCTCCATTTATCCTATTCCTTTATAGTTTTATGAGATTCTGAAACGAGTTCAGAATGACGTCCTAGTTCAGTTTATGATACTTTACAAACAATCAAACTCATGATTTCAAATAATTTCCTATTTTAGGTTGCCAAACCAACTAAAAAAATGACTTCTAAATTCTTCATACGGGTTTCCTTAGCTCTAGGTATTTGCCTATTTATTGGTTTTTTGGGATCTCTTGCTACTCAAACAAGTATTGGAGGTTGGTATTTACAGCTTAATAAACCTAGTTTCAATCCGCCAAACTGGATCTTCGGACCTGTTTGGACGGTATTATATATATTAATGGGAATTGCAGCGGGAATAGTTTGGAATAAAGGTTTTTATCACAAATGGGTGCAAATAGCCTTATATCATTTTGGGTTTCAACTTTTGCTAAATGCTTCCTGGTCCTTGCTTTTCTTTGGGTTGATGGAACCCTTTTGGGCATTATTGGATATAATAGCGCTTTTTATAGTCCTTCTTTTGACCATTAAATGGTTTAAAATTGTAAATAAAACTGCGGCATATTTACTTATTCCTTATGCTATTTGGGTAGCTTTTGCAGCGGTCTTGAATTTTGAGATCTGGAGACTGAACTTGTAATATTTTATTAATCTAGACTAGTCATTGCCTTGGCAGCTAAGTAGCCACCAGTCCATGCATTTTGAAAATTAAACCCGCCTGTAATGGCATCTATATTCAGAACTTCTCCTGCGAAATATAAATTTTTCTGAAGCTTACTTTCAAAGGTTTTAAAGTTTACTTCATTAAGTTTAATTCCCCCGGCAGTTACAAACTCTTCCTTAAAAGTGCTTTTTCCATCTACAGAAAACTCCGATTTTGTAAGTTGCTCACTAAGTGTGACTAATTGTTTTTTATTAATATCTGCCCAAATATCGGTTTCTGATATCCCCGAAGCTAGAACCAAACTTTTCCATAAACGTTTTGGTAAGTCAAATTGAGCGTATTTGGTAAGTTGCTGTTTAGCATGTTTCAATTTGAGCTCTAACAATTGCTCTAGAATTTCTTCTGAATTTTGATGCGCAAGCCAATTTACCTGGATCTTAAATTTATAACTAAGCTCATTCAACTCTCGGGCACCCCAAGCAGAAAGTTTTAAGATTGCCGGGCCACTTAATCCCCAGTGAGTAATTAAAAGAGGACCTTCATCTTCCATATTTATTTCTGGAATTTTCACGCTAGCAAAAGTGGCAACTCCCGGAAGTTCTTTAATTCTCTCATCTTTTATATTGAATGTAAATAATGAAGGCACTGCGGTTTCCATTTGATGCCCTAAACCTTCCAATAATTTCCAGATCTTCGGATTACTTCCTGTGGCTACAAGAAGTTTTTCAGCAGAAAAATCTCCATTATTAGTATTTATAAGCCATTGCTCATTTTCTGAAGTTATATTCTGAACAGAATGATTTTTAAGGATCTCAATACCTAATCGCTGAGTTTCAGAAAGAAAACAATCTATAATAGTTTCCGAAGAGTCTGAAACAGGGAACATTCGCCCGTCTTCTTCAATTTTCAATTCAATTCCGCGTTCTTCAAACCAGGCAATTGTATCTCCCGTCATAAAGGAATGAAAAGGACCGCGCAGCTCTTTTTCTCCTCTAGGATATTTTTTTATTAGTTCGCTTGGAGTAAATTCAGCATGAGTAACATTACATCTTCCACCTCCCGAAATACGCACTTTAGTAAGCACTTCTTTTCCTCTTTCCAAAATTAAAATTTTGGCATTTGGATCTAATTCGGCAGCGTTGATAGCAGCAAAGAATCCTGCAGCACCCCCCCCAATAATAATAATATCATACTTCATTCAGAAAAAATTGAAAGCGCAAAGTTAGCGGTTTTCAGAGTAGCATTTTAGCCAAGTCTGTCTGGGTAATCTGAAATTATTCCATCTACGCCAAAATCGATCATTCTGGCAATATCTTCTGGCTCATTCACCGTCCATACATTTACATTAAATCCTTCATTATGGGCATCTATAACACTTTGTCTGGTAATAATTCCAAGGGAAGGGTGAATTGCGGTGGCGTTTAATACCTTAGCCCATTCTATTGCTTCCTCTACACTTGCTTTACTAAGTATTGCAATAAGAATATTACTATTTATTTTTTTTACTTCTAGTAATTCATTTTCTTGAAAGGAAGAAACTAAAATGCTCGAGTATTCCCAGCCTTTATCTATATAATTAGAAATAGTGGCGCAAGTGCCTTTTGCGGTATGCAAACCTTTAAGTTCTATATTAATAGAACATTTGCCTTCAATAAGATCTAAAACCTCGGTTAGCAAAGGGATTTTGTAACCTCCTTTAAGAGTTAATTGCTGAAGTTGCTCATAAGTCTTAGTAGTAACTTCTCCAATACCATCACTCAATCGGTCTAGAGTGAAATCGTGAAAAACCACCAGTTCTCCCGAAGCGCATAAGTGGACATCTATTTCTATTCCGTCTATTCCCATTCCCAATGCGAGTTTGATACTTTCCAGAGTGTTTTCGGTACAATGTCCTTTCGCCCCGCGATGACCAATTTTATAGATTGGATTCATAATTTATAGTTATTTTATTGACAGTAATTTTTAAATTGCAATTACACTTGGTAAATTACTGATATTCAAATTTAATTGTGCTACTCGATCAATAATTTGTAATACAAGAGTTGAAAAAAAGAAGAAATAATTTAAAGAACTAGATATGGAAAAGTGGTTTGAAGCATCCTGGACATCTGTTATAGCAATCTGTATCACGACAATTGGAATTTATCTGGCAGTAATAATCTTTACAAGATTGGCAGGTAAGCGTAGTTTTTCTAAAATGTCTAGTTTTGATTTTGCAATGACTGTAGCAATAGGATCTATCATTGCGACTACAGTTCTTTCAAAATCTGTAAGTCTTACAGATGGTGTTGTTGGACTTGCAATGGTTTACATACTTCAACTCACTGTTGCTACCTTAAGACGATCTTCAAATATAGAAAAACTTGTTGATAACACTCCGTTGATGTTGATGGATGGAACCAAGATATTGCACGAAAACCTCAAGAAAGCTAGAGTAACAGAGTCAGATTTAAGATCGAAATTAAGAGAAACCAATGTTTTAGAACTCTCCCAAGTTAGAGCGGTGGTTTTTGAAGCAACAGGAGACATTTCGGTTTTGCATACTAAAGATGAAAATGTAGAATTGGAAGATTGGTTAATGCAGGGGGTTAGGAAATAAAGCTTTTGTGTCTTTTTCAAGAAAATAAACTACAGTATTTATTTCCCTTTTAATGTTATTAGTTCAGCATCTTAACCCATTTCAAATCATGGTGTTAAAGAGTTTTATTTTTATCAGAAGATGGTCTTAAATCTCTTTTGGTTGAATTAAGTCCTGTATACTTTTATAGAAACTACCAGAAAATGATTCCTGAACCAGAAATAAATCCGATTAAACGCAAGTCGGAAATCCAGATTGAAGATGAGAAGATAAAGGAAAAATTCATCGATTTTATCATAGAGCAAGATCATCCATGCGTAATGGCGCAAACTGTTTTTAGTATGGATAAAGTCGATTTTCATACTTACGAGAATTTCGGCTCTAAAAATACCGCAAGGAAAATTTTGAAAGATTTGAAAAAGTATATCTCCAATTATGATTTCGAATCTAATGATTTTTTGACTTTTATGGCAGTATTTAAAGGAAGAAAAACCTTTACCGAGCAGCAAT
This sequence comes from Gillisia hiemivivida, assembly GCF_007997295.1. GTDB lineage: Bacteria > Bacteroidota > Bacteroidia > Flavobacteriales > Flavobacteriaceae > Gillisia > Gillisia hiemivivida. Next base: position 94,999 of record NZ_VORY01000009.1, read on the forward strand.
TCGAGGATATTCTATGGAAACAGCTGGATTTCTTACATGAAGAAGATACAGATGCTTGGGACCCTTCGGTGAGCAGCGATCCTTCAAATAAAGATTTCAGTTTCAGTTTAGGCGGGAAAGCTTTCTATATCGTTGGTTTGCATCCAAACAGTTCTAGAATGTCTAGGCAATCTCCTTTCCCTACTATTGCTTTTAATTTGCACTGGCAATTTGAAAAGTTACGAGAAATGGGAACCTATGAGGTTGTAAGGGATAAAATTCGGGAGAGAGATACAGAACTGCAGGGAGATATAAACCCAGTACTTCAGGATTTTGGTGAGAATAGTGAAGCCAGACAATACAGCGGAAGAAAAGTTGGAGATGAATGGAAATGTCCGTTTCTTTCTGGGAAAATCTAATACATGTATCAGCCAAAGAAATATAAGAAGCAAGACCCTGAATATTTATTTGAATTTATTAAAAAACATCCTTTCGCGAGTTTTATTCTGAAAGGGGAACGTCTTTTGGCCACACATATTCCTGTCCTCGTTGAGGGAAATCCTCAAAAATTTAGATTGTATTCCCATATCGCCAACAATAATGAACAACTCCAATATCTAAAAAATGATGCAGAGGCTTTAATGATATTTCAAGGGGCACATGGATATGTTTCTTCCTCTTGGTATCAGGAAAAGGACATAAGCACATGGGATTATTCTGCAGTGCATGTAAATGTTAAATTAAAATTACAATCCCGAGAAGAGCTAGAAACGTCTTTAGAGAATTTGGTTCATAGATTTGAAAAAAATCAGACGAAGCCATTATATTATAAAGATCTACCTAAGCAAATGTTAGAAGATCACCTTCCATTAATAACGGGGTTTTGGGCAGAGCCGGTTAAAATTGAAGGAGTGGCAAAATTGCATCAGACTTATAAAAAGGAGGATGTAGAATCTGTAGTGGATCATTTAAGTGAGGGAGATGCGTTGAGTAGGGAATTGAGCAAAAACATTAAAAAAGAAAATAATGGAAGTCATTAAAAAACAAACTGGAGCTGCTTTTACTATAAAGAAAGGACAGAAATTGAAAGTTTTGGATCCCCTAGGAGAACAGGTGAGTGATATGGTTCTTTTTAATGCAGAAGATACCCGAGAGAAAATTTCTTCAGGAAAAACTTTAGATTTTGAGGAAAGTGTACTTATTACAAAAGGGAATTTTCTATGGAGTAATCGCAGTAGAAAAATGATGGAGATCTTGGAAGACACCAATGGAAGAAATGATTTTCTTTTAGCTCCTTGCAGTCCGGAGACTTTCCAAATTATGTATGACAATCCAGAATACCACCCGAGTTGTTTTGAAAATTTATATACTAATCTCAAAAAGTTCAACATCCAGCCAGATGAGGTGCCAACCGCTTTCAATATTTTTATGAACGTGCAGTTTGCTGCAGATGGTAAGTTAAGTGTGGACCCGCCATTAAGCAAAGCCGGAGATTATTTACTATTTCAAGCTCAAATGGATCTTATTGTTGCCTTAACCGCATGTTCTGCAGAAGACAGTAATAACGGCAGCTTTAAGCCAATTCATTATGAAATTTTAGATTGATCTTCACTGTCGTCCGACAAAAGATATAAGATCGCTGAGCTGCTAGATTCAAGACTTAAGACTTCATTTCAACTAATTGAAAATCAATATTTTAATCTGTATGAATTTTTCAAAAATGAAAAATAATTCTGTGTTCCAATAGCAAGCTCCTAAACATTGAAAACAGTCTTAACCACGTTACTTCTAGCCTCACCGAAATCCTGATTTTTTACTGGACAATACTAATTGAATTTAATAGTTCTCTACTTTAAGTATTCTTCTTTCTAAACCTCATATTCAGCATTTCAATAGATAAAGAGAAGAAAACTGCAAAATAGATGTAGCCTTTTGGTACATGATAATGAGCTCCTTCAATAATTAGCATTACTCCTATTAAAATTAAAAAGGAAAGAGCAAGAATTTGAATTGTAGGATGCTTGTCCACGAAATCTCCCACGGGTCTCGCAAAAATCATCATAACAATTATGGAAATTACCACTGCGATGATCATTAATATAAGTTGGTCGGTAAGACCAATAGCTGTCAAAATAGAATCGAAAGAAAATATAATATCCAAGAGCATGATTTGTAGAATTGCATACCCAAAGGAACTTACTTTTTTTACTGATTGTTCCGTATGCTGCCCTTCAACTTTATGATGAATTTCTAGAGTACTTTTTACCAGTAAAAATACTCCCCCTCCAATTAATATGATGTCTCTCCAACTTAGTTCGAAGCTTCCAAAAGTAAGTACAGGTTCTGTAAGTCCTATGATCCAAGTGATACTCAAAAGCAGTAAAACCCTCATGATTAATGCGGCAGAAAGTCCACCTAGGCGTGCCTTTTTTTGCTGATGTTTAGGCAGTTTTGCTGCAACTAAAGAAATAAAAATAATATTATCTATTCCTAATACAATTTCCATAAAGGTTAATGTAAGTAGGGCAATCCAAGTATCTGCTTGTAAAAATATTTCCATGAAAGTGGTGTTGGCAGTTATTACGGCGGAAAATTACTAAAATTATAGGGAGTTTTGAAAAGAGATTTTGATAAATAATAAATCCCTTTTTGCCTTTATGAGCTAATGCACACTAACAACCTTAGTGATAAACCATTTCGATTCTTTTTTCTCCCAAAAGATCACAAATTTCCCAATTTGAGAAGGAATGTCTGCACTTTCCTGGTTGTTTTTGAATGTATGTTTGCCAAATTCTATGGCTCCAAAATCCTTTATGGGGTAGACTTCTATACTACCCGGAACTAAATGCCTTTTGACTTTTCCGCAGATATTTTTTTCTGTTGCATCCAAAATTCCTTTTTTGGAAGTCATTAATCCGCCTTGATCGTGAATGAATTCTATATCCTCAGCATATATGGATTTCTGCATTTCTAAGTTGCAACTGTTATAAGCATCAAAAAACTGAGTGTCCATATTTACAATTTCTTCGTATAATTTAGGATCGTCTGGGATATACTTATCTCCTACTGTTTTTTCTATTTTCTTGCTCGAAGTGCATGAAGAAATTAAAATTAAAGGAAATAGTAGGAAGAGGATTTTATGCATTTTGCTATTCATAGTTTGCTTTTGAAAATGAACATTAATTTAGTTATATAAAGGTCGGTAGTTAAATGCGTACAATTTCATAGTCCTGACTAATTGATTGTTAATAATATAAAATAGATTTTTAGTCTGTTCGAGCGCAGTCGAGAACTATTAATATGCAAAAATCAGGTATCGACTTTAGCCTGTATCAAGTGAAGTCGAAATGCTCAACCTTACATCCGAAGCACCCATAAATATTTGAACATGAAATTGCTTACTGACTCTATAATTATTTATTTTGCTTTTATTGGAAACCATAATTCTTCTTCGGAAGTGGGATCTTCATTTTTATACTTTTCGCCCATCACTGCAAAATGCGGACGATGATCCAATTTATATTCTGAAGTTGGAAACCAATCTTGGATTATATTTCTATAAGCTTCTGAAGCCTCACTACCTCTTCCTATATACTTGAAAACAGCATATTTCCCGGAAGGAATAATTAAAATCTCCAATTCTGAAGGGATAGTATCGAAATCAGAGACCTCAACTGCAGCCCATTTTTCAAATTCTAGTCTAGGATCAAAATCTTCGAAAAAGTTCGCAGTATTGTATACTTCTACTGAAAAGAGCTTGTTTTCCAAGACATTCGCTATTTGTTTCCTTCGGGGCATAAAACTTTTCCAAAGGTTTTGAGTTTGGAGATTGGAAAAAGTCATATTCATTCGCTTCCCGATTAATTTTATTTTAGAAATATTTTCGATCCTTGGGATTAAATACATTTTTGTTATTTATCGAGAATATTTTTTACCGGTTTCCCTCTCCAGAATTCAGGTATTTCGAGTCCTAATAAGAACGCAATCGTAGCTGCGGTATCGTAAGTTACTATGGTAGTGCTCATTTCTCCTTGGCTTGATATTCCTTTGCCGTAGGCGATCCAGGGAATTTCAACTTCTTTTAAGGTTTTACCACCATGGCTTTTCCTGTTGCCACCATGATCTGAAGTTAAAATGATGATGGTTTCTTTCATTAAATTTTTATCTTCAAGGCTAGTGATCATCTTTCCAATAAGGACATCAATTGCTTCAATATCCATATAATATTCAGGGGAATCAAAGCCGATTTTATGTCCTGTATGATCGGCGTCATCTAAATGTATAAAAGTGAAAACCGGTTTTTCTTTGATTATAAATTTTGTAGCTTTTTCAAGCGTTAATGTATCATTTTCAGCATTATAATCCAAATCCACAAGATCTCTTTCAAAAAGATTTCTAATTCCACCCCAGGTATAAATAGCTCCTTTTTTTGCTTTTGGCAATTGTGTGTCTACTAGACTAAAAATAGTTGGATAGATTTCGCTTTTACCAAGATTTGCTGAAGGTAATTCAGGTTCTCTGCTATCCCATTCGGTAAATCCGTGCAATTCGGGACCTGAGCCCATAAGCATGGAAGCCCAATTCACAGCACTGGAAGATGGGAGCACAGCTCTGGCTTTTAGGGAATAACTTCCATTTTTCATCATTTCTCGAATGTTTGGAATTTTAGCTTTTTCGAAAGCGTAGCCTCCAAAACCGTCCACCCCAATTAGGATTACGTGTTTCGCAACCTGTTTATTTTGTTCTTGGGAAATGGCTTTTTGTGTACTTGCGCAGAAAACTAAACTTATAATTATGCTAAGTAATTTGAATCGCTTCAATAGAATTTGGAACATCAATATATTTTAAGTGTTTAAATGAGTGCTAATTTAGCCAATTTGTATTTAACTTAAATTGAGAAACTTCCTTGCTTTAATGGCTTCAAATCAAAATTAAGTTTAACAATATCTGTATATCCGTAAAGTGTCATAAATTGATTAAGTACGTCATTCTGAACTTGTTTCAGAATCTTAGAGCACTAATAATCAGCATAATAAATTGAGACCCTGAAATAAATTACCATTGACGTATTGCATAAGTAGTTGATTTATAGGTAATTAACATACTTAATTCCTTACAAGTTTTTAATACGCTTTTTGTTCTCATTTAGGTAATTCCAAGAATTTGTAAAACACTCCCTCTAGTCGATAATGATTTGTTTAATATTTACGATTGTTCATTTTTTTGCCATGCTTTCCTCTCGCTTCACTCGTCGGAAGCAACCAAAACGAACCAAAAAAAGGAAACTTTTTTGTAGGTGTTTCCAATTATGCTACCGCATAATTGGATCCGTACTTCCCCAGCTAAATTTTCTCCAAGGCTTCGAAAATTTTACGCTGTGGAAGCACTACACTGCAAAAAAGAAGTTCTTAAAAAGATAAATCTGCTGAGAACCATCATAAGTCAATTTCCTACACTAGATAAATTTTTTTATCACTGGTCTCAGGGTGACGAAAGAACTATAAGACTAAAAGCGGATATACAATAACAAAATAAGAATTTCTAATTTTTTATATAGGCTAGATTTTTTTAATTCAATTTTAAGCAAAGATTTCCATCTAATCCCTTGAAACGCCTTTGTTTTAATGAAAAATTATATTTTTAAGAATTTAAAAACGAATGATTTTTATAAGTATGTTTATACTATAAAACACTAACGTTTAAATAACTATGAAATCAGGTAAAATTATTTTCTTTTTATTCATATCAATAATTTCCTTTAAAGGAATTTGTCAGAATGATGCTCATTTGGTTATGCTTCAACCAAAAGAAAAACTGGAGGTTTCCAACTTTTATATTTCCGAAGTAATAGATAACCGGGTATCAAAAGAAGGTATTGGGGTTATACAAAAAGGAGCATTTAATAAGCAAGTAGCTGCAAATTTTAGTGAGCCTTTTGAGAAACACTTGCAAAACACTTTTAATATATTGCTTCCGCCGGCAGAAAATAAAGAAAGTATTACTGCACTTATCCATAAGCTTTATATTTCTGAAAGAACTACCACTACTTACGAATTGGGAACTTGTGAAGTAGAAATTGAATTTTTGAATTCTGTAGATGGTATTAAATATAGTTTGGGGACCTACTCTGCAACAGTAGAGAAAAAGGGTTTGGATGTTACAAATAAACACGACGAAAGAATTTTAGAATCACTTACACAGATTATTAATGAAGCTTCTTTGAAAGGTGTAGAAAAGGACCCGAATGACTTGCCAGTGGCGAATAATGACAGGACAAATAAAAAAATAGATTTTTCGGAAGGTTTAAAGAAAGGATTGTATTATAATTTTAATAATCTGTTAAGTAATTCGCCAGTAGATACCTTAGATTATAATACCAAATTAATTGCAGAAACTAAAAAGCTTCAGCATTACTTGGTGCATTACCCTAATTCCAGAAAAAGAATTAAAAACCTTTTTGGATATTCAGATGGTGAAAACATATACCTAAATGCTACTAATTACACCCAAGAAGAATACTTTATAAAATCGAAATTTCTAGGTAAGTATGTGTATTTTGAAGATCAATATGACAATAAATACGTTACCGCAGCTTTTGGGATGATAGGAAGCTTGGCTTCAACTAAATTACACGGAATTGTTTTGGACACCCAAACAGGAATTGTAACCGTGCTTACAGAGAATAAAATAGAAAAATTGCTAGAGCAACAACCACAGCTGTTAGCAGAATATAATCGCGGAGCACAAAAGATAGAGGATATTAGGAGTATTATAAAAAAGCTTAATGATACATTGGAAGAGTAAGTATTTCAGTTATGTGGGTTAACATTAAAAGATCGCTCTGCTGAAAGAAACAAGACTTGAGACTTGATATTAACTGACTGATAAACATTATAAATTTCAATATTTATCGATATCTTTTTAACCATAAATTTCTGAAAGCAGGGTCTAAAATGAATAGTTAGCACTGAACTTTTGTAAATTATGAGCTAACATAGTTCTTTAGAAGTTTTATTGGATACCAACATAATTTTTTAAAGCTTATAAATCGACCTCATTTTTTTAAATGATTTTTTGAAAATAAGGTCTAATTTATATATGGTATGTTATGCTTAAGTTTGAAATGTATTAATGCTTAGGCTATACCGTTAGTTTGCTTTGAATTTAAACTGTAGCTATATTCAGGCTGATTTTGAAAATGGAGTAGCAGCAAGACTTTAAACGAATCGCCAGTATTTATGAGTTTTCCGAAGCCATAGTTTATAAAAATTTAATTATATTTATCAAATCTTTGTTTTTTCCCGCAGAAATTTTGGAAAGATTCATTTTTATGAATTATAAGAGTCGCTTTATGAAAAAACTTCTATTCTGTTTCTCAATATTATTAATATTGCAATCCTGTTGGCCTGGAACTGGAAGCGATGACGATCTTAACAGGAGTAGTTTTAAACCCATAACCCAATCCCGTCAGGATTTTGAAAAGAGCATTGTTATTATGGGAGAACGTCCGGTAATTAATTCTGGAAAAATATATGTTAAAGACGATCTTATTTATTTAAATGAGGTAGGTGAAGGCTTTCATATTATAGATAATACCGATCCTATTAATCCTAATCCTGTTGCCTTCATAAAAATTCCATTAGCTACAGATCTGGCTATTCGAAACAATATTTTATATGTGCATCATGCGGTAGATCTTGTTGCTTTCACCTATTCCCTAAATTCTAACTCATTAAATATTGTGCACCGGGAGCGTAACGTTTTTCCTGAACTGCGTTCTCCTGAAGGACTAGAGCCCTCATTTTATAATGTTCCCGAAAATGAAATTGTAATAGGCTATCAACAAATAAACTAAGAAGATGAAAAAAGTTATACTACTCTGTCTTTCCATAATGTTGTTTGGTTGTAGCGCCGATGGTGATAATTCCCCGGCATCATCTGTAGATGGTATTGGAGGCTCGCTTGCACGATTTTCTTTAGTAGGCGATTTTTTATACACCGTAGATGATCAATCTCTGCGGATCTTCGATATTTCAAATCCTGCGCTACCAACTTTTGTAGGCACTAAACAAATAGGTTTCGATATAGAAACCCTTTATTCTTTAGATGAATATTTGTTTGTAGGTAGCCGTCTTGGAATGTTTATTTTTGATATTTCCGATCCTAAATTTCCACTGCAGCTCTCTAAAGTAGAACATGTGCGTAGTTGTGATCCGGTGGTTTCTTCTGGTGATTTTACCTATGTAACGCTTCATACCAATGCGGTATGTATTGGAAATATAAATCAGCTGGAAGTTTATAATACTCAAGACCTCTTGAGACCAGAATTGATTACAACCATAACTCTGGATCGTCCCATTGGACTTGGTCTCTACGGAAATCATTTATTGGTTACCGATAAAGATGTGGTACGTATTTTTGATGTTACCAACCCGGCACAACCAGATCTTGTTGGAGGTATTGAAGAAGATGCCTTCGATATTATTATCCGCAATAACGATTTGTTTGTTATTGGAGAAAAATCACTAAGCCAATATCAGCTAAATCCTGAGGATATAGAAGATATAGTTTTTAAAAGTTCAATAGATTTTTAAAAGAGGTGCGGCAATGATGCTGCTTAGAGATCCTTCGACAGGCTACCATTGACGTAATTCCAAGAATCTGGAATACACTCCCTTTGGTCGGTAATGATTTGTTTAATATTTGAGATTGTTCATTTTTTTGCCTGTCCAAAAAAACGAACCAAAAAAAGGACACTTTTTTGTAGGTGTTTCAAATTATGCTACCGCATAATTTGAACCGTACTTCCCCAGCTAAATTTTCTCCAAGGCTTCGAAAATTTTACGCTGGGAAAGCACTACACTGCAAAAAAGAAGTTCTTAAAACAATAAATCTGCTGAGAACCATCATACGTCAATTTCCTCCGTTAGATAATTTTTTTATCACGGGTCTCAGGATGACACTTTTTTCTGATTTGTCATTCCGACGGAGGAGGAATCTCTTTTAAACTTTACTCCTGCTTCATTGAGATTCTACACGTTGTTCAGGATGACACTTTTTGATAATTTGTAAAGCGGAACTTGCCGTATGAAAAAACTCAAGAAAACACTTACAAAACTACAGTTCTAAAAAAATGAAATGGATTTTAGTCAAATTCAATGCCGAGCATTTAAATAAAGGTGTGTTTGTAGGCTATGAGCTATGTTTAAATTTTGGAATCCCCCTTATTTTACTGCAGTTTAGTTAAAATGCTTGTAAAACCTTCCTTTTTATTTGAAAACCCGATAAGTTAAATTATATTTCTTGACCGAAACTCCAAAAGAAGCCAAAAAATTGAAAAAAGATAAACTTATTAAATCAAAGAATGAATTTCCCGTTGTGGGAATTGGTGCTTCTGCGGGAGGCTTAAAAGCCTTTAAAAGTTTTATAAAAAATATTCCTGAAAAATCCGGCATTGCCTACGTTTTGGTGCAGCACCTCGATCCCGACCATAAAAGCCTTCTATCCGAAATTTTACAAAAGGTTACCAAAATACAGATTTTGGAAATTACAGATGATATTGACGTGGAACCTGATAAAATCTATATTCTACCGGCCAATAAAATGCTCATGGCAAACGATGGCATATTAAAACTTGAACCACGTCCAAAACCAGAAAAAGGTACCACTAATCTACCAATAAACCTCTTTTTTGATTCCCTTGCAAATGTACATCAATCTCATTCTATTGGGGTTATCCTATCGGGATCTGGATCTGATGGAACGGAAGGTTTTAAAGCTATTAAAAACAAAGGCGGGACTACTTTTGCCCAGGATGAAGCTTCTGCCGAGTGGGACGACATGCCTAGACATGCTGCGGAGGCTGGAGTTGTAGATTTTGTTTTGCCACCAGAAAGGATCCCAGAAAAAATTGTAGAGTTAATAGGTGAACGCAATACGGATAAGGGAGAGGAACAAAATAATTCAGAAGATAATTCAGAAGATAATTCTAAAGCGATTCAGCAAATACTGGATCTATTGCAAGAGCGCCGGGGGACAGACTTTACCTATTATAAAAAAACTACGATAGGCAGAAGAATAGATCGCAGGATAACGATTAATAAATGCAAAAACATTGATGCTTACCTCCATTTTATTAAAAACAATAACGAGGAAAAAGATCTATTATATCAGGATCTATTGATTCCCGTAACCGATTTTTTTAGGGATCCAAAAATATTCGATCATCTATGTCAGACGGTTTTACCTAATATATTAAACAATAGGAAAAGTGGTGATGCAATAAGAATATGGGTAGCTGGATGTAGCACGGGGCAGGAAGCCTATACGTTCGCCATTTGCCTAAGGGAGCAAATGGAAGCCAATCTTAATCCTTGGGAGAAAGTACAAGTCTTTGCAACCGACATTAGTGAACCGGCCATTGCAAAGGCTCGTAAAGGCGTGTATAAAAAGGATGAACTTGCGAGTCTTAGTTCGGAGCGCATTAGTAAATTCTTTACGAAGTCCCATGGAAAATATAGGATTAATAAAGAGGTGCGGGAAATGTGTGTATTTGCAGAGCAAAATTTTTTGAAGGATCCTCCATTCGGGAATATGGATTTAATTAGCTGCCGAAATGTATTGATATATATGGAACCTTATTTGCAAAAAAAGGCGCTCACCACTTTTTATTATGGACTAAAACCAAAAGGCTTTTTATTGCTGGGAAAATCTGAAACTGGCAGTACGATGAGTGAGTTATTTGCTAGTGAAAATAAGGCCAGTAAATTATATATCCGTAAAGAAGTACCTGGTCAATTGATACTCCCTCCCATACAGGTTGGTAAGAAAGTCGGTCGTGAACGGGGCGATCGTGCTGCTCAAACCGAAGAAAAAGGCACCAATTTTGAAAAAGCGGCAAATACCCTTCTACTTAATGAATATACCCCGGCAGGGGTGGTGGTGAATGGGGTTTTGGATATTGTGCATTTTAAGGGCGATACGGGAAACTACCTGCAACAACAAACCGGCAGGCCTAGCTATAACTTGGTTAAAATTGCAAGGCCTGGGCTGGCTTTCGAGCTGCGTAGCTTACTTCAAAAAGCAAAAAAGAACAAGGATCGGGTACAAAAGGAAAATATCCCCATCAAGGTGGCAAATACCACCTTAGTTGTGTCTTTGGAGGTTGTTCAACTACCCAATATGGCCGAACCTTATTTTATGGTGCTTTTTCATGCCAAGGCATTAGAAGCTAACACAGTGGAGATTACTGCGGAAGAAAAGGGAAAGAAAAGTGAGCTAGATCCTAAGGATCAGCTAATAGCACAACTACAGAAAGAACTCCAACAGACCCGTGAAGACATTCTGGAAATCACGGAAGACCAAGAGACTGCTAACGAAGAACTTCAAAGTTCCAATGAAGAGCTGTTAAGTAGTAGTGAAGAGTTACAAAGCCTGAATGAAGAATTGGAAACCAGCAAAGAAGAACTACAAAGCACTAATGAAGAGCTTACATCTGTAAACCAGGAGCTTATTAGCCTGAATGAACAAGTGACAGAAGAGCGCAATTTTGCCGAAGTGGTAGTCGAGACTGTGCGTGAACCTTTGGTGGTGCTGGACAAAGATCTTAAGGTAATAAGCGCAAACAGTTCTTTTTATTTAACCTTTCACGAAAAAGAATCTGAGACCATAGGAAAATTATTCTATGAACTTGGAGATAAACAGTGGGACATCCCTGAATTGCAGGACCGGCTTGAATCCGTATTACCGAGAAAGGAAAGTTTTTTGGATTTTGAGATCACCCAAACCTTTAAATCCATTGGGGAGCGTACCATGCTCTTAAATGCCCGGGAGATAAAAGGAGAAAATAAGTCCAGAAAAATGGTGCTATTGGCCATCGAGGATATTACAGAAAAAAAGCATCTTCGTCAAAAAGAAAAGGTGCGTTTGGCAAAATTTAAAAACCTCGTGTTGCAAGCGCCAGTGGCAATTATGTTTTTAAAAGGGGAAGATTATAAGGTAGAACTAGCCAACGATTTTTACCTGCAGTTGGTAGAACAAGAAAAAGACTTTATTGATAGGCCCATTTTTGAATCACTGCCAGAGTTGAAAGATCAAGGATTCAAAGAGCTTTTTGATAAAGTAGTAAAAAGTGGTGAACCTTATCACGGCAAAGAGCTGGAAGTGAAAATTAACAGGAACAACAAAAGCAAACGTGGCTTTTATAACTTTGTTTACCAACCTATACGGGACTGGGAAGGCACAGCTACAGGAGTCATGGTAATAGCCGTTGAGGTGACCGAGCAGGTGCTTGCCCGGAGAAAAGTGGAGGAAGGTGCGCAAAAGTACAATGAAATAATCCATTCTTCTCCTTCCATGGTCGCTGTCCTCGAGGGTGAAGATTTTATACTTACGGTAGCAAACGATTCCATTTTAGATCACCTGGGGAAAGGGGATGGGATTATCGGCAAACCATATTTGGTCTCGGTGCCAGAACTGGAAGAGCAAGGCTTAGGCGATCTTTTACGGAAGGTCTATAAAACCGGAGAACCCTATCACGCCCATGAAATGCCCGTAAACTTGGTACGGGACGGAGAAAAGAAACTCTCTTACTATAATTTTGTGTACCAGCCACAACGGGATGTTCAAGGAAAGATCATAGGGGTGACGATTATTGCCAATGAGGTCACGGCACAAGCAGAACTAAATAAAGAAATAAAGGAAAGTGAAGCCCGGTATCACCAAATGACCGACCTGGTGCCGGACATGATAATCAATGCGACAGTGGATGGGGAGGTATTTTATTACAACAAACGCTGGACAGATTTTACGGGATGGAGTTTGAAAAAAATAAAAAAAGAGGGCTGGGTGAAATTGATACACCCAGAAGATTTGCGAGACGCAATAAATAACTGGCAACAGGCGATAAATACGGGAGACAATTATGAGATGGAATTGAGAATTCTTGATAAAAACGGGGATTTCAAATGGCACCTCAGCCGCGCCGTCCCCGTAAAAGATGAAACGGGAAAAATCATTATGTGGTTAGGTGCAAATGCCCAAATACAGAAATTAAAAGAAGAGGAAAAACGCAAAGAGGATTTTCTTAAAATGGTAAGCCATGAGCTCAAGACCCCTATTACTTCCATAAAGGGATACACACAACTCCTGTTAAGTTTGATGGAAGACGATAAGGAAATTCAATGGGATTCCCTGCCTATAAAATCGTCCTTGCAACGCATTGATAAACAAATAACCAGATTAACAAGATTGATCTCTGAAATGTTAGATGTTGATAGGATAAAAGACAGTCAACTCTTATTGCAAAGTGAAACATTTGATTTGAATGAACTTGTAAAGGACACCATTGATGATATTAAATATGCCTATGAACAAACCCATATTAGCTTACAGACAGAAAGTAGTTGCCTGGTTAATGCAGATAGGGACAGAATAGGGCAAGTGCTTATCAATTTTATTACCAATGCCATCAAGTACTCACCAGATGACCAGAATATTGAGATCAAGGTTTATCAGACGAAGGATAATTCGGTTTCTGTAAGTGTAAAAGATCATGGGATTGGTATTGAAAAGAAGGATCAACAAAATATTTTTAAACGTTTTTACCGCGTAAGCGGAAAGGATGAGGAAACCTTTTCTGGTTTTGGGATTGGGTTGTATTTAGCCAAGGAGATCATAGAACGGCACAATGGCCAGGTAAAGGTGAAAAGCAAAAAAGGAGAGGGCTCAGAATTTATTTTTACCCTTCCCGTAACTACCAAATTGGATGTGAAAAAGGAATAAAGATGGATAAGATATTGGTGGTCGATGATGACCCTATCATAGGAGAAATGCTAAAATTTGTGCTAGACTCTAAGGGCTATTTGGCATTCATTTCTAACAAACCCGAGCAAACAGTACATAACATTCTCCAGAATTCTATTGATTTGATTATGTTAGATCAGTTTATATTTGGGGTGAGTGGTATAGAGGTTTGTAAGAAAATACAGGAAAATGAGACTACCGCTAACGTACCTATACTAATGATGTCTGCTCATAGTAAAGTGAAAAAAAAATGTTTGGCGGCCGGGGCTACAGATTTTATATTTAAGCCATTTGAGATGAAGACCCTCTTTTTAAAGATTGAGACTATTTTAAAGCAAACGAAGGTATAATTAGCTACATTTAAAAAAAATAAGAATGAATAAAATTTTACTGGTTGAGGATGATCATAACCTGGGAATTATGATCTGTGACCTGCTCGAATTAAATGGATATGAAGTGAGTCTTTTAAGGATGCCCGATAAAACGATCAAAAATCTTCTGGAAGATAAATTCGACTTGGTATTGATGGATAAATTATTGAGCGGGATGGACGGGACGGATATCTGCGCTGAAATCAGAAAAACCGATACTATTTCACATACACCCATCCTTATGATGTCTGCGCTCAATGGCGCCAAGGAAATTTGCATAGAGGCTGGAGCCACTAATTTTATAGCAAAACCCTTTGAAATAAAGGACTTATTCACGATTGTTAAGGACACAATAAATAAGGGAAAGGTTTTAAATGACTAAAGAGTTCAGTTTTTCCAGTTGGATCTATTAATACCTCTAAGCCTAAAATTATCAAAGTACGTCATTCTGAATTTATTTCAGAATCTTTTGCTTGGGGATCTCTAATTCCTATAGAACCTGAAACCTTCCCGAACGGTAGGGTCGGGCAAGTTCAGGTTGACGTTAGCTTAAAGACAATCATTCTCTCCCATTTCTTTAATTCCAACAGTTAAAAGGATGTCATTCTGAATTCATTTCAGAATCTTTCGCTTGGGCAATTTCTAATTCTTTTAGAACCTGAAACTCCCGATGGTTCCTATCGTGTGGACACAATTTTTTAATATTTTAGCTGACTAATAATAGTTTTGCTAATAAAATGAAAAGGGGATTCACAGACCTAGAGGATAAACGTTTAGTTTATAGAGGCAATAAGATTTTATCGGATTTATTCAGTAAAAGCGTCCATTCAATCCGTCAGATTAGCAGGAATGAATCAGAGGCAAAAGCGGTTTACCGTTTTTTACAGAACGACAGGGTCAGTGAAAAAGATATTATAGAAAACCTGATTCATAATTGCCGTACGGCATGTGCCGGCAGATTCGTTGTCTGTATCCAAGATACCACAGAAATCAACTTAAGCAGCCATGGTAAAAGGATCAACAAAGATAGCTTTGTGGGCACTACCAATGCAAAGGGCTTTCAAGGATTGGGATTCTTTATTCATCCAAGTTTGGTCTTGGATGCCGTGACTGGTACCCCCTACGGCTATTCTGATATTAAAGTTTGGAACAGACCCTTAGAGTTCAAATCAAAGCATGAAAGACAGTACGGTAAACTGCCCATAGAAGAAAAAGAATCCTATAAATGGATAGAGGTGTCCAAAAACACACAGGCCTCACTACGGGATGTGGTAGAGGGAA